>JAKLEZ010000006.1 GCA_022711465.1 Planctomycetota bacterium
TGACCCCGAGGCCGCTCTCTCTCGCCTCCGCAACCCGAAAACCCCATTGCGAACCTGCCTCACAACCTGTCCGAATGTAAATCCTTGATCAGCCACGCCCACGAGCGATACTTGCGGAATCGCTGCCGTCGAGCTAAGCGGATTTGACACGTCGACCGCTCTGACTTACCCTTCTCCCTCTTACCGGCTGACCGTCGTGAGCCTGTCTCGCGAGGTGGCCGAACGACGCTTGAATGGGGTGGCCGGGCCGCCCTGCCCGGTAGCGCTAAGGCAGTCATTCCCCGCATCCGAGCAGACACGGCAATCGTGAACAGTTTCGTCTTACTCGATACACGGGAGTCATAGGAGAATCCGAATCATGGCCAAAGCGGCACGCAAGGCACCCGCCAAGGGAGCCGGCAAATCGACCAAGAGCGTCTTCTTCTTCGGCAACGGCAAGGCCGAGGGCATGTCCACCGCCCCGACCGACAAGGAACGTCGCCTGATCCTGGGCGGCAAGGGCGCGGGCCTGGCCGACATGACCGCCGCCGGCCTGCCGGTTCCTCCCGGCTTCACCATCTCGATCCCCAACTGTGAAGACTACTACAAGGCCGGGCGCAAGCTGACCGACCGCCTCAAGAGGCAGGTTCGCGAGAACATGGCCAAGGTCGAGCGAGCCATGGGTAAGAAGTTCGGGGACGTGAAGGACCCGCTGCTCTTCTCGGTTCGCTCCGGTGCCGCCCGTTCGATGCCCGGCATGATGGAGACCATCCTGAACCTGGGCCTGAACGACAAGTCGGTCGAAGGCCTGGCCAAGAAGACCAATAACCCGCGGTTCGCCTATGACGCCTACCGCCGGTTCATCCAGATGTACTCCACCACCGCCATGGGGCTCTCCAAGGAGCCGATGGAGGAGATGCTTCACGCCATGAAGCACAGGCTCGGCGTCAAGACCGACCCCGAGATCCCCGCCGAGGGCCTGAAGGAGCTGTGCGAGCAGTTCAAGAGGTTCTACTCCGACAACATGAAAGGTCAGGCCTTCCCGCAGGATCCCTACGAGCAGCTCTGGGGCGCCATCGGGGCGGTATTCAACAGTTGGGAGGCCGACAAGGCCGTCACCTACCGCCGCGTCGAGAAGATCAGCGACCTGAAGGGTACGGCGGTCAACGTCCAGACGATGGTCTTCGGCAACATGGGCGAGAGCTCGGGTACGGGCGTGTGCTTCACCCGCGACCCCAACACCGGCGAAAACGTGTTCTATGGCGACTGCCTGATCAACGCCCAGGGCGAGGACGTGGTGGCCGGTATCCGCACCCCGCTGAGGCTGGCCGAGCTCGGCAAGCGTCTGCCCAAGGCCTACAGACAGCTCTGCCAGGTTCGCGTGCAGCTGGAGAAGCACTACAAGGACATGCAGGACCTGGAGTTCACTGTCCAGGAAGAGAAGCTGTTCATGCTCCAGTGCCGCACGGGCAAGCGGACCCCGGCTGCCGTGTTTCGCATGGCCGTGGACATGGTCAAGGAGAGGCTCCTGACCAAGGAGCAGGCCGTCGCCCGCATCAATCCCGAGGACATCGAGCGGTTGTTCTACCCGCAGCTTGACGCCGCCGCCGCCAAGAGCGCGACCAAGCTGGCCAGCGGCATCAACGCCGTCCCCGGTGCCGCCAGCGGCAAGGTCGTGTTCAACGCCGCCGAGGCCGAGGCGATGGCCGCCAAGGGCGAGAAGGTCCTGCTGGTCCGCAAAGAGACGAGCCCCGAGGACGTCGGCGGCATGCACGCCGCCCAGGGCATTCTGACCGCGACCGGCGGCAAGACCAGTCACGCAGCCGTCGTGGCCCGCGGCTGGGGTAAGTGCTGCGTGGTCGGCTGCGAGGCCCTGAACATCAACTACGACGCCAAGTGCCTGACCGTCGGCGGCCAGACCATCAAGCAGGGCGATTTCCTCACCCTGGACGGCAACAGCGGCGACGTCTTCGCGGGCGAGCTGCCGCTCAAGATGCCGGAGCAGCCGCCGGCATTCTACACACTCATGAAGTGGTGCGACGAGCTCCGCACCATCAAGGTCCGCACCAACGCCGACACACCCTACGACGCCGAGAACGCGATCAAGATGGGCGCCGAGGGCATCGGCCTGTGCCGCACCGAGCACATGTTCTTCGACACCGAAGAACGCCGCCTGGCCATCCAGGAGATGATCGTGGCCGAGTCGCTGGAGGCCCGCAAGGCCGCCTTGGCCAAACTTCTGCCGTTCCAGCAGAGCGACTTCGAAGGCATCTTCACGGCCATGAACGGCAAGCCGGTCACCATCCGGTTGATCGACCCGCCGCTCCACGAGTTCACCCCCAAGGATGACGCCGGCGTCAACAAGCTCAGCCAGGTCACCGGGATCAGCCCGGACAAGATCCGGCACCGCTGCGAGCAGCTCCACGAGTCGAACCCGATGCTCGGACACCGCGGCTGCCGTCTGTGCATCACCTACCCCGAAATCCTCGACATGCAGGTGACGGCCATCATCAGCGCCGCCATCGCCGTCGCGAAGAAGGGCGTCAAGGTCTTCCCGGAAATCATGATTCCGCTGACTATCGACAGGAAGGAACTCCGCATCCAGACCGAGCAGGCTCGCGCCTTGGCCGACGGGCTGATCAAGGCCGCCGGGGCCAAGAACGTCAAGTACATGCTCGGTACGATGATCGAGATCCCCCGTGCGGCCCTGCTGGCCGACCAGATCGCGGAGGTCGCCGAGTTCTTCAGCTTCGGCACCAACGACCTGACCCAGATGACCCTGGGCCTGTCGCGTGATGACGCCGGCCGGTTCCTGCCGGTCTATGTGGCCACCGAGAAGGACGGCGGCAAGGGCATCTTCAAGGCCGATCCGTTCCAGAGCCTCGACCAGGAGGGCGTGGGCCTGCTGGTCAAGATGGGTATCGAAAAGGGCCGCAGCACCCGCAAGGACCTCAAGGTCGGCATCTGCGGCGAGCACGGCGGCGAACTGAACAGCGTGAAGTTCTGTCACAAGGTCGGCATGAACTACGTGAGCTGCTCGCCCTACCGCGTACCCATCGCTCGTCTGGCCGCCGCCCAGGCCGCGGTCGCCGACAAGCTGGCCGCCAAGGGTGCCAAGAAGCCCGCGAAGAAGGCCACGAAGAAGAAGTAACCCACCTCAGCTTCGCTGAGTCCTGAATAACGCACCGGGGCGGCCAGACGGTCGCCCCGGTGTTTTTCGTCTGACCGACGAACCATTGGACTTCGAATCCCGACGGCGATAGAGTGCGGCCGTGGTTCGAGACTCCAGGCGCCTTGGCGCGCCAAATGGTCATGGATTCGCTCCTTGAGCCTCGCGTGCCGCCACTGACGGTGCCCATTCCGTGACGGGAAAATGATGACCCATCGAGAGCGAGTCCACATCGCACTCCACCACGAGCAGCCCGATCGCTGCCCCATACAGATCAGTTTCACGCCCGAATTCGCCAGACGGCTTCGCCAAGAAATGGGTCTTGACGGCCAAGGCGAACACAACCCCCACGGCGGTGGCAATACCTATCAGCTCGAACGCGCCCTCGACGAGGACCTGCTCCTCACCAGCGTCGGCTGGGCCAACTCCTACTACCAGTCCAACCACGACTACACGGACGAATGGGGCGTCGGTTGGCGAGTCTGCGAGTACCAGACGCCGTTCGGCCGGGGCATCTACACGGAAATCCACGGCCACCCACTCGCGAATGACGACGCCATCAGCGGGTACCGCCCCCCGAACCCCAACCGCCCCGAGCTCTACCGCGACAGCGTGCGACTCGTTCGCGAATACGGACGCGAGTACTTCATCGTGGGCGCGACGGTGACCACCATCTTCGAGACCGCATGGGCATTGCGCGGGCTGGAACAGATGATGATCGATCTCGTCGAGAACCCCGAACTCGCCGAGGCCATCCTCGATATCCCCTACCGATACCATCTGACTGCCGCGAAGAAGCTGGTCGAGCTCGGCGTGGATATGATCTGGACCGGTGACGACGTCGGTGGACAGTCGGCCATGATGATCTCGCCCAAGATGTGGCGGCGTTTTTTCAAGCCGCGCATGGCGGAGTTCTTCGCCGAGCTCAAGCACATCAATCCGAATGTCAAGATCGCCTATCATTCCGACGGCGTGATTCAGCCAATTATCCCGGATCTGATCGAAATCGGCCTGGACGTGCTGAACCCGATCCAGCCGGCTTGTATGGACCCGGCATGGCTGAAGCAGGAGTATGGGGACAGACTCTGCTTCTGGGGGTCGATCGACGAGCAACACACGCTGCCCTTTGGCACACCGGCGGACGTGCGAAAGGAGGTCCTCACTCGCTTAGATACGCTGGGCAAGGGCGGCGGCCTCATCATCGGCCCAACACATCACGTCCAACTCGACACACCCACGGAGAACTTCTGGGCGATGGTCAACACCATTCGGCAGTAAGACAAGCTGCCGCGTTCCTGTTCCTCGGCCGCATGGCCCTGGCCCAACTGCTGTTCACCTGGCGCTTCGCCCCGGACGTCAAGAGCCGGACGCTGGAAGGAATCGAATCCGCGTGTGGAGAACCCCGTCGTTGAAGAGGACCAACAGCAGACCAAGCGGCCAGCCGCTCTTTGCCGGCCTACTCTACCTGCCACTCCAATAGCCCTGCGGTGACATCCGGCTGCAGTTGGACCTCGATCCGCAAAGCGGCGGTTTCCACCGAGGCGAACTCGACGCGGTTGAATTGGTCCCGCTCCGTGCCGAACGGGCCGGAGGGGGTCACCGGCTCAAAGGCGTCGCCATCCTTGTACAGCAGTGTCCAGCTCTTCGGCGGTCGGCACGAACCCTCGCCCGTGTCGTCGTACCAGTACACGGACACCGCTCGCACCCGACGCGGGGCGTCGAAATCGTACTGGATCCACTCCTTGGTGCCGCGATGGTCCCACCAGGAGAATCGCGGAATCGTCGTGTCGTGCGAGCGCGACGGCTCGCGGCCGTCGTGCACGGCCGTCGGCGGCTCGCCCGGCGGGAAGACCGACGCCGTCACTCGACTCCGCTCGGCGATCGCTGGGGCCGGCAGCAGGTCGACGTTGACCGGGAACCAGACCGCCAGTGATCCACCCCCGCGGTTGCTGTTCGTGTAGTAGGGAATCGCGATGAAGGGTACCGCCCGGGCGGCCCCCGGCCGGACCGGCTCGTACAAAGACTTCGGGGGTGCCTCGGCCAGCGGGAGATACTGGGCCGTTCCGCGGATAACGGTTACGCCGCCGAGGAGATCCAACCGCGATTCCGTGGTGAGAGGTGCGTCCGGCGGCAAGGCCAGCCGTCGCACATCCACTTCGTTGTCCACCTGCTCGGCACAGTAGATCAGCGGCCCACGCTGTAGTGCCACTCGGCCAATATTGGCCTGCACGCGAGGATGAGCTCGAACGCGCTGCACCGGCATCGGCAGATCCAGCCGCACCGCATCACCGTCCTGCCAGGTACGACGAACCACGCCGTACCCGCGCGTCGTCTCCACGGACGCGGCCGCACCATTGATCGCCAGCCTGGCTCGACCGCACCACCCCGGAATCCGAAGATAGAGTGCGAACTGGGCCGACTTGGGCAGGCGAACAGTCAAATCGACGCGGCCATCCCAGGGGTAGGCGGTCGCCTGCTGCAGCTCCACCTTCGTACCGGCCACCGGCACGGTCGCCCGGCCGGCCACGTACAGGTTGACGTACACATCGCTCGCATCGCAGGCATAGATGTAACTCGGCGATTCCGCAACGATCTTGAGGAACATCGGTGGACAGCAGGGGCAGGAATGCCATTTCCATCGCTGCCGGCCTCGGCTCTCCAGAGGGTTCTCGTAGAAGTAGCTGTCCCCGCCAAGCGACACACCCGTGAGTACGCCGTTGTAGAGCTCCCGCTCCAACTCGTCGACATAGCGGCCGTCGGCGAAGGCCAGTCCCATGTAGTAGTCGAAGAAACCAGCTGCCACCGCCCCGCATGTCTCCAGGTAGCCGTCGTTAGGCAGGAAGTAGTCCGGGCCAAAGCCCTCGTACGCCGCCGTCGAGCCCACGCCGCCGGTGATGTACGCCTTCCGCTCATGCAAATTCGTCCACAGGCGCTCGGCGGCGGCCAGGTACTCCGCGCGGCCGTTTTCCAGGCCCGCGGCGACCAGCCCGGCGTAGCAGAGGCAGGCGCGAACGGCATGCCCCTCGGCCGTCCGCTGCCGCAACAGCGGCAGGTGGTCCTGGTTGTACTCGGGCTGCGGATGCGGCTTGCGGCCGGCGTAGTTGCCGCGCACATCGACCCAGAACTCGACCAGCCGGAGGTACTGCCGTTCATCGACGGGGATGCCCAGCCGGTCGCGCAAGGCCGGCTCGTCGCGGAACAGGCGATAGAGCTTGACCAGAGCCTCCTCGGGAAGACTGTGGCCGGGAATGAGATTCTTCTTCGGCTCCGGGCCGATGTAGGAACACAGGTAGCTCGCGAACCTGGCGGCCACGGCGAGCAGGCTGGTCTTGCCCGTTACCCGGTAGTGGTGTACGGCCGCCTCGATCAATCCCCCGGCATTGTACAGGTCGTGTTGCCAGGTATCGTCGCCGCCGTGATCGCCGAAACGCTGCGTCGGTCGCTCGAGTTGGGTGTAGGTTGCGATGTAGCCGTCAGGATCGACCGCGGCGGCCGTGGCGATGCGGGCAATGTAGCCATCCAGACGCTGCTCGAGTGCGGAATCGGGATGCTGGGCCAGGAAATCGGCAGCGGCCCGCACGGTCTCGTAGAGCAGACCGTCCAGCCACGGTGGACCGCGATGGTCGCCTTTCCCACCCTCGCATACACGGTCGAAATTGACCATCGCTCCGTCGCTTTCGAGTTTCATCAGCACGTCGGCGAGCGTAACCGTTCGGGCCTTCTCGATCTGTGCCGCCCAAAAACCGGGCTCCAACGTGACGGCATCAAGCGGAACGGGCGTCAGGCCGCGGCGTTTGTCCGCCGAAGCCGTCGGCAGCCATGGACCGAGAAGCAGGCTGACGATGACCATGCACGTCACGGCGCGGCCAGACCCCAGGCCGGCGAACTCCAAGGGCGGGCGCTTCATCTGACCACAATCTCCTCTCTCGTCGACCGTTCTTCGGCTGAACACAGATCACCCGAGCAGGCGAGCGGCACCCGCTCGCAGGCCGCTACCACGCTTCGTCGACACCTTCCTCGCTCGCTCGGTTGAGCAGGGGTGGTCATGCCCAGCCATCATCCAGTAGCGTGCCGAGCTTGTCCAACCGTGAGTCCGGGTCGCCGCCGTCGTTTCAATCGCAAGCAGCTGTCTTCCGCACCCGCCGCGCCGTGCACGGACCCGGGAACGGCCGGCCCCCCACAGCACCGAGGACCGCCGGCGCCGCGGCAAGTCATGTCCTGCTCGCGCGATCTGCGTGTGATGCACCCGGAGAACCGAGACCTGCTGTGAATCACGTGAAAGAACGGAGACAAGGCCCTGTCAATGGACATTCGCGGTGATGGCAGGTCAGGGCCGCCGCTCGCGACTCACGGACGGGGTCCTGCCTGCCCGACGTCAGTCCGCGCAGCCCGCGACGCCCGGCATGCCCTCGCCCGACAGGCAGTTGAGGAACTTGCGGAGGTCGGTGTTGTCCACGTCGTTGTCTTCGTCGAGATCAGCACCCACGCAGCCGTCGGCAGGCGCAACGCCGGATCCACTCAGGCAGAGCTGAAAAACTCCGAAGTCGACCATGTCGACGTCGTCGTCCTGGTCATAATCCACCGGAAGGAACAGATCGAGGTTGACGGTCACCGTCTGTTGGCCGTTGCTCGAACCGACCGCCTGGACGACGATCTGGCTGGAATAATGGCCGGGAACCACACCTTCAACATAGCTGATGGTGATCGGCTTCCTGTCCGTTGGCCCGAAACTGGTTCCCGAGCCGGCCGACACGTCGAGCCACGATTGAGTTTCAACGACGGTGAATGGCATCTCGCCCGCGTAGTCGTTCCACACCTCGAAAGTGTCGGCTGTCACGGTCTGGCCGGTGCGGCCAGCTCGGCTGACGGTGGTAGGGCTGATCGCGAGGAAAGGCGTGTGCGTGACGAAGTCCAGGTCACACCGGGCAACGTCCCCCGCCTGGACCAGGGCACCCTTGCTGATCGTGACCGACGTTCCCGGCTTGGTCGCGGTGACGGTGTAGGGCGTCCCCGCGGCCACCGCCGGCAGCAGCGTGGCCGCGTAGTAACCGTTGCCGTCGGTGTAGACGGTTGAGGAGGATCCGACGGTGACCGAAACGTTGTCGAACGGAAGACCGGTGTCGCCGTTCATCACCCGCCCCCAGAGCGTCCCCTCCGTGGCGGTGGCGGAATCACGCCAGGTCATCGTGGGCGTGGTGGCGGCGTCGGCATAGATCCCTCCCGCCGTCCGGGTGTACCAGGACCAGTCGTTTGCCCACCCGGCGTTGCAGGCCGCCTCGGTGGCTTTGGTCGCGTAGTAGGAGTAGTTCACCGTGCCATTGGCACCGGCGTCATAGGCGTACCGCATCTGGATGACGCTGTTGTCGAAGGTGTTCATGTAAGTCGCCTGCCCGATCGCGGCGTGGCGATTGTACCGCCACCAACTGGTCGCGGCGTTCACCCAGCTGCGATACATGGTGGGCTCCGTCCCGCAGTGTTCCTCCTTGTAGTTCATCGGGAGGACCATATCCAGCCAGCCGCTGCGCATCCACAATTCCCAGTTCTGGAACTTGGCGTAGGCGGCGGTGGCCGAGAAACTGGAGGGACTGCCCGGCGCCGAACCGGTGGCGAACACCGAGGCCGAGAAGCGCACCGGCTGACGAGGATTCGTGCCGATGCTCGGGATCTCCGCCCGGCAGCGGCGGATCAGCTCGTCGATCTCCCGCCGGCGGAAGTTGTTCCACTGGGCATCGGTCGTTGAGGGAGTGCCGCCGGAGGACGTGATCCGCTGGAACCGCTTCAGGCCGGAGTTCTCGTAGGTGGTGCTGGCAGGATAGCCGGCGTCACTGACCGTATAGCGGACGTAATCGAAGCTGATGCCGTCGATGGGGTAGTTGGCAGTCAACTCGCGGACGATGCTGATGAGGTACTCCTGAACATCCGGCGAGCCGGGATCGAGCATGTAGAACGCACCCGATCCACCGTCGCTGGTCGTGGCCGGTCCGGCCCCGATGCTGGCTCGGGGCACGGCAAGCCACTCGGGATGGGCCGCAAGAATCGAGTTCCCGACCGGCGGCCAGGACGTGCAGGCTCGGAAGGGCAGGAGCCAGCAGTGAACCTCGATCCCCTTGCTGTGAGCCCGGGTGCACAGGTAAGCCAGTGGATCGATACCGCCGGAGATGTCGGTCGCCTTCGGGACAATGCTCGAGTTCCAGTAGGCGCCGTGGGCGGATCCGCGATCGTGATACGGAAGCACCTGCACGACCACGGCGTTGAAGTGGCCGGCGGCAAGACGGTTGACGAGATTGTCGATCTGGGTCGTGCTCTTCGCCCCTTCGTGGAAAGCATCCGCCCATACGGCGCGGAACTGCTCGAGCCCAAGAACCGCCGAGGACCAGAGACCGATAACCGAGAACATCGCAGTCGCCAAGGCAGACCGCTTGACTCCCACGCTCCGAACCGGCATAACACCCTTTCCGTTCGGCACTTGGCTCCACTTCCAGGCTGGCGCACCAGCGCATCGACCAAACCGGTCGGCCACTTGACCATCCGTAAGAACGTAACCGCTGTCGACTCCGCTAATTACATATTACCTTGCATTGTCGCTGCGGGCAAGCCCTTCAATCGGTTCCTTCTGCGGCTTGAGCAGCCGGCGGCCACTTGGCCGACACACGGCATTCCGACCACGCCCACCAGAAACGCCGCCTGGACCGGGCTTTTCCCACCAAGGGACGACCACGAAATGGCCCGATAGACCGCCGGGCGACCGGGCGATCCCCGAAGTAAGCCTCAAGCGACCGCGGCGCCCACCCGAGATACCGACAGGGGTTGACCCCAACGGGCCGTTCGGTACATGATGAGGGTTTGTAGCGCCGCTTCCGGCCGGACCGGGCGGCCGGCGCGGACTCGAGAAACACCCGGCACAGCCAGCACGAGCGGACCGGTTCGCAAGAAGAGACACGCATGAGCGAGATGCCCAAGGATCAGCAGGAGCAAGTGGAGAACACCACCCCGGTTGCTGAACCGGCCGCAGGGGGTGAGGCGTCGACCCGCGGCGGCCAGGCGAATGAGTCCACAGCAGCCCCCCTGACCTGCACGGCATCCGGTGCGGAGACCGCGGCCGAACCGGACCAGCATCCACGTCACGATCATGCGGAAACCGTGGAGGAACAGGCCGCGGTGCAGGAGCCGCAGCCCGTGGTTCCGTTGACTGTCGAGGCAGCCCCCGTCAACGCCGCTGATCTGCGCCAGGGATCCATCATCAGAGCCAAGGTGACCCAGGTCACCACGATTGATGTAACCTTCGATGTCGCCGGCATCCAGACCACGATCCCGTTCATCGAGTTCGCCGGCCACCCCACTCCCAAGGAAGGCGACGAAATCTCCGTCGTCGTCGAGGAGTTCGACCCGCCCACGAACAAGCTGGCGATCAGCAAGCGCCACGCCGACGAGATGCTCTTCTGGCACTCCGTTCAGCCGGGCGATCTGCTCGAAGGCGTGGTGACGGGCATGAACAAGGGCGGGCTGGACATCGACATCGGCGGAGCCCGGGCGTTTCTGCCCTCCTCCCATGTCGACATCACCCGCATCAAGGACATCTCCACCCTGATTGGCGAGCATGTCCGCTGCATTGTGACGCAGGTGGACCGGACCACCAGGGATCTGATCGTCAGCCGCCGAAAATACCTGGAACGAGAACGCAAGGAAGCCCGGCGCAAGGCGGTCGATGCCCTGGTCGAAGGGCAGAAGTACACCGGCACCGTCTCAAACCTCACCGACTATGGCGCCTTCGTCAACGTCGGCGGCGTTGACGGACTGGTCCACATCACCGACATGAGCTGGGGCCGGGTCCGGAATCCGGCAGATCTGCTGCAGGTCGGCCAGCAGGTCGAGGTCCTGATCACCCGGATTGACCACCAGCGACAGAAGGTCTCCCTGAGCATCAAGCAACTCAAGGCCGATCCGTGGAGCACCGCCGAGATCAAGTACCCGGTCGGATCAAGGATTCGGTCCCGCGTCGCCCGATTGGCCGACTTCGGGGCGTTCCTGGAACTCGAGGAGGGCATCGACGCCCTCCTGCCCCTCAGCGAAATGAGCTGGTCACGCCGGGTCAACGACCCCTCGGAAGTGGTCAAGCCCGGTGATGAAATCGAGGTCATCGTGCTTCGCGTCGAGCCGGCCAAGCAGCGGATCTCGGTCGGCCTGAAACAGACCGAGCCAGACCCGTGGAGCACAGTGGAAACCCGCTTCCCGCTTAACACCCCGACCAAGGGCAAGGTTTCCAGGATCATGGAGTTCGGGGCGTTTGTCGAACTCACGCCCGGCGTCGAGGGGCTTATCCACATCTCGGAGCTGTCCGACAAGCGGGTCAAGGCGGTCGGCGACGTCGTCAAGGAAGGCGAGGAAGTCGAGGTCCGGGTCATCAGGGTGGATACCAAGGCCCAGCGTATCTCCCTGTCCCTGCGCCCGGCTCCGAAGATCCAGGAGCCGCCACCTGCGGCGCCACACAAACCCAAACCGGCGCGCAAAAAGCCCTTGCGCGGCGGCCTGTCCTCCCACTTCAACTGGTAATCGATCCGGCCAAGACGCGGCCGCTTCCGCCCATGTCTCCGGTGAACCGCGCGGAGGTGCGGCTTGCGCCCGGCGCGGACGCTCAGGGAGCCGGGGTCATTCGGTGCTGCCGTCCGAAGGAAGCTCTTCCTCCGCCGGCTTCAGCGGCGAAGGGAAACCCTTGCGCTCGCAAATCCCCAGGATGATGTCGTCGAACCGGTCAATGTGGAAGCTGTCCAGGCGGACCTTGCCCTTGCGTCCCTCCTGAAGATAGACCAGATCGAGCCAGCCCTTCCGCTGGTAGTCTTCGGTTGCGAACGAATCCATCGCATCCCAGGGAATCAGCCGTCCGGCGGCGGTCAAGCCTTCGTCATCCAGCACCCAGCGCGCCCGCCAGATGCGGATCAGATGTACAAGGGTGGCCAGGGCAACAACACCGGTCAGCACAGCGAACCACTTCTGCCCGGCGATGTCGGACTCGGTTTTCTCCGTGTTGGTGGCGATGGCCTCGATCTTGCGGACCTTGCCGCCGGAGACCTTGAACCACCCGTAGGCCGCCGGACCGATGTAGCAGCAATCCTCGTCGCCGAGGAACGTGGGCGGGCCGAACAGCGCGGTGAGGCTCTCAACCGTGACCTTCTCCAGTTTCACGTCGATCTCGAGTTTCCTGAGTTCCTCCAAGACAACCTTCGGGTTGGTCCGGAGATCGCGAGCCTCCGGCATGCCCTTGATGCTGGCCAGGGCGGACCGGGCCCATTTGAGGTTGATCTTGGGGTATCCAATGTAGCCGTCGTAGGCGAAATACGCGGAAAAGACGGCACACATCAGGAAAAAGATGGATACTCGGACCCGGCGGTCTCGCGTACAGCCCGATTCGATCGTCATGAGCACCCGCTTCTCCGTCAGAGGAAGGACAACGGCATTTTTTCCAGCCACCGTGGCTGGGATATGATTCCCGCTTCCGGTCGAAAAAGCAAGCCAGGAATCACCTTCCAGTCATGGTGAACAAAGGCCCGGAACGAGCTGTCTTGTATACCCCGGCCCAGAATGGGATAATATCAGCAGAAGGGGCGGATCCGGTCGGACCGGATTCGTTGGAGGGCACCAGGGAGGTAACAATGAAATCCCATCTCGGCGCGCATTGCGACGATTTGTCCGCAAGCTGCCGGTTGAGCATGAAACTGGACTTGTCGCTGGATCGGGAGACGGTCCTGCATTTTTTTGACCGCGTTCGCCGCGAACACGCGGGCATGAGCCGCTTCCGCCGCCGCCATGACGGGACGCTGGTCCTGGAGGAAGGTGAGACCGACCCCCAGGACTCGATCGCCCGGCGCTGGCTCCGGCTTGAGGTCGGGGCCCTGCGGTTTGGCTACTTCGCGCCTCCGTCGAACGAGGCGTGGCGGAGCTTCGGCCAGTCGCTGCTCGAATACGCTCCGTACTTTCTGTCGCTCAACGACCTGGACACGGACCATCTCGAGGTCGTTTATGCGTTCGACATGGAGTACAGCGGCAACCACGATCAACTGGTCGCCGAAACCCTGTTCCACGACCATCCGCTGGTGGGCTTCATGATGGGTGAGGAGGCCACCCACGTTCTCGATTGCCAGCCCTACCTGGGCGTCTCACTCTCGGCGGCATGTGACGTCCAGGCCTATCTGGAGGTCAAGAGTCGCACCAGCACTTTCGAGGTCCGGACCGGGGAGTACGAACCCCAGATCCTGACCGTCTACCTGACCGTCCGCAGGTACTGGGGGGGCGACCGCCAACTGTCGCTGACCGACGCCTTCACCCGGCTGACGGTGGCCGCCGACAATCTGGCTACTCGCCGAGTCGTACCGCTGGTGGTCAACCCGCTGGCCCTGGCCATCGCGAGCCGGCCGTAGGGAAGGTCGACACGGCCAGACGCCCGCCCGTCACGATGCCGATGAGCCCCGGATCCGTGCCGTTGACCCCCTTCCGATAGGGACCTAGAATCGCCCCCCACGCAAACGCTTTGCGTCGCGCAGCGTATCCGTTTGGCGAGTCAGAGGAACGATGAGCGTGGGGCGGATATTCCGATCAATTCCCAAGGACCAGCACCCCGATGAAGTGCGCATGACCCTCGGCGAGCACCTCGACGAGCTGCGCAGCCGGCTGATTCGGGCCTTGGTCGCGCTCTTTGTCGGAGCCATGCTCTGCTGGTTCTTCATCGACGAAATCATGGGCTTTCTCACCTCGCCGCTGTTCGCCGTGCTCCGGGCGAACGGTATCGAGACGCGGATGGTAGCCCTGAACCCGGCCGAGAACTTCATCACCTTCCTGAAAGTGGCGGTGATCGTCGGTTTCATCCTCTCGGCCCCGTACAGCATCACGCAGATCTGGGGATTCGTGGCCGCCGGGCTTTACCCGCATGAACGCAAGTGGATCCGCATGTTCGCCCCGGCCTCGATCGCCCTGTTCTTCACCGGCGCCCTGTTCCTGCTCCTGGTGGCCGCCCCCCTGCTGCTCAGTTTCCTGGTAACCTACAAGAATACCCTGCCCAACTATGACTCGTTGACCAGGATCCTGCTGACGCGTGTGGAAACGATGCCGGTCAACCAGCCCACACCCGAGAACGTGTGGCCCGCCACTCAGCCCATTCCCACCTACGAGAATGACCCCGCCGACCCCCCGGAAAGCGTGCCCTGGATCAACCGCACCAGCCGCGATGTCCGCATCCGGATCGGGGACGCCAACTACATCCTCGCCCATCTCGAAGACGTGCACAAACTGAACCGGCTCGACCCGATGATGCGGGTCGCCGATTACGTCGTCTTCATCCTCCAGCTTTCGGCGGCTTTCGGCATCGGTTTCCAGGTTCCCGTAGTCGTGGCGTTCCTGGCCACGCTTGGAATCCTCTCGACCGCGCAGATGTCCAAGTACCGCCGCCATGTCATCTTCGGCATGGCCATCGTGGCGGCCATCGTGACGCCCCCGGACGTCACCAGCATGATGCTGCTTCTGCTGCCGATGATCGGATTGTTCGAGGTCGGACTACTGGTCGGAAGAGTCATTGAACGTAAACGCGCGACTCAGGCCGCCAATGCGGCGAAATGAGATCATGGCGAAATAGCGAGGCTCGCGATGGCATCCACCCCTTTCCTGCGGCTCGTTCTCTTGTGTCTGCTCCTGATCGCCGGACACGGCGCGGCGTGGGCACAGACCGCACCGTACACCGTCCGCGGCACAGTACCCGTTGAGTGGCCGATCGACGAGAGCGCCCCGCTGGCCGTGCCGCTGACCGTGCCGGTCAAGGGCACCGAAACGATGCAGGCCTCGGTCAGCATCGACGGGCAGGAACGCACCAAGACCTTTGCTCAGTGCGAGGCGGCCGACCCCATCGCGGGAACACCGGCGCGGGCATGGCTGCTACTCACCGCGAAATCGGACGACCGCGGCAAACCGATCACCGTCACCCTGGCAGCCATGGCCAAGAGTTCCTTGCCCATCGCCTACGAGTCGGTGTTCCGGGACCCGCTTGTCAACATCCAGACCCCGGCCGGCAAGCCAGTCCTCTCCTTCCGCCATGGCCGTCCGGACCCGAAAACCAAGTACCCCATCACCGACTATCTCCACCCCATCCTCGGCCTGGACGGCGAAACGATCTCTGACTTGGAGCCCGCTGATCACCTTCACCATCGCGGCGTGTTCTGGTCCTGGGTGCGATACGACCGCAAGGGCGAACCCATCGGCGACTGGTGGATACCAAAAGGCATCGCCTGCGAGGCCGGTGACCTGAAGACCAGCGACGGCCCGGTGTTCAGCCAATTCCGGGCCCGCCACTGGCTGACCCATCAGGCCAAGAACGCTCCGAGCCCGGCACGATTCATACAGGAGGATGTGGTCTGCCGAGTCTTCCCAGCCTCGTCTCACGGGCGTGCTATTGATGTGGAGATTGCTCTCCTGGCGTTAGAGGAGGGCGTGCGAATCGGCGGACAGACCACACTCAACAAGGGCTACGGCGGCATGACCTTCAGGTACGGACCGGCCAAGCAGGTTGAGATCTCCCTCGACGGCAAGGTCGACCCGAAGGATATCGTCGGCGGGCGGGGCCGGTGGGCGGACTGGAGCGGCTTCTTCCGCAGCCCGGATGGCCAACCGCTGACCCGACGAAGCGGCGCCGCCGTCCTCGTTCATCCCCAGCACCCGAACGCCCCCACCACCTGGCTGACCCGGCACTATGGCGCGCTGTGCGTCACCTGGCCCGGCCTCCAGATGATCGAAATTTCCCCGAAAGACCCGCTGCGGTTACGCTACCGGCTCTGGGTCCACCGCGGCAACGCGGTCGACGGAAAGGTGAGCGATCAGTACAACGCTTACGCCGCGGATTGGAAGTGGAGTCACAAGTAGGACCACCGAAAGCATGCCATGAGCCGTCCGGCGTCCGCCTCGCAGGTCGGGTCGGCGCCGTGCTTGGGCGTTTGGACGTTTCGGAGTTGATGGAGATCCGCCGTGCCGAGATCGAAACGCACTGCTCATTATGTGGCCAGCACGCACTGGGACCGCGAGTGGTACGAGTCGTTCCAGGACTACCGGTTCCGACTGGTCAGCCTGATGGACGAACTGTTGGACCAGATGGCGGCCGATCCCGAGTACCGGTACTTCCAGTCCGACGGCCAGTCCATCGTCTGGGACGATTACCTCGAAATCCGCCCGGAACGGCGCGAACAGGTGGTGAGCCTTGCCCGAGAAGGCCGCCTGCGGATCGGGCCGTGGTACGTCATGCCCGACGAGTTCATCGTCAGCGGCGAGTCGCTGGTCCGCAATCTCCAGATGGGACTGAGGACCGCCGCCCGGTTCGGAGCGCCGTCGCGGGCCGGCTTCATCTGCGACATCTTCGGACACACCTCTCAACTCCCGCAGATCCTCCGCGGCTTCTCGATCGACAACGCGTTCGTGTGGCGAGGCGTGCTGGAAAAGCCCCGGGGCGCCGTTTTCCGCTGGCAGTCGCCGGACGGCAGCGAAGTCATCGCCTACCGCTTCAGCCCTCGCTATGGCTATTGCTCGTATGCTTTCCTCTCCCGGAAATGCAACCAGATCGACCACGACCGCGGCCTCGACGAGGCGATGAAAGGCCTGCGCGAGCAGCTCGACTTCGAAATGGACCGCTGCCCGACGCCGTCACTCCTGATCTTCGACGGCGGAGACCACATGGAGATCGAACCGCGGACTACGCAAATTCTGCGGCGAGCCAATAAAGCGTTCACCGACGTTGAGCTCATTCACTCGCACCTCGACGGCTTCGTCGAGGACCTGCGCGAACAGCGGTCGCAGATCACCCGCGTTATCCAAGGCGAGCTTCGCGAGATCGGCGAAGTCGGCGATGAGGGCTGGCTCATCCCCGGCGTGCTCAGCAGCCGCATCCACCTCAAGCAGCAGAACGCCCAGTGCGAGACCGAGTTGTGCCTGTGGGCCGAGCCGTTCAGCACCTTCGCCGCTCTGCTCGGCGATCCATACCCCGTTCGCCATCTCCAGGTCGCCTGGCGCTGGCTCCTCCAGAACCATCCCCACGACTCGATCTGCGCGTGCAGCATCGACCAGGTCCACAAGGACATGGAGTATCGCTTCGACCAGAGCCGGCTGATCGCTTCGCACCTCACCCGCGACGCCCTGCAGGCCATCGCCGCTCGCGTCGAATTGCCCGAAATGGGTGACCAGGACATGGCCGTCGTGGTGTTCAACCCCTCCACCGACCCCATCGACGGCCCCGTCGACCTCACCCTGCGTTTTCCCAAGGACCTCGATACCATCTACCAGGAGTTCTTCGGCTTCGAACCCAAGATCGGGTTCCGCCTGTACGACACCGATGGCAATGAGGTCGCGTACCAGTACGTCAACTGGCGGCGCGAGCGCGTCGGCTTCCGCCGCCGGCGCGGCAAGTTCCCTCAGGCCGACATCCGCCACGAGGTGGACATCACCGCGGCCCTGAAGGTGCCCGCTTACGGCTACACTCGCCTGGTCTGCCGGCCGGTCAAGGGGCCGACACGCTACCTGGGCACCATGGTGATCGACGACCACACCATCGAGAACGAGCATCTTCAGGTCTCGGTCGCCGCCAACGGTACGCTGAGCCTCAGGGATACACGCACCGGGCAGGTCTACGAGCGCCTGCTGACCGTCGAGGATCGGGCCGATATCGGCGACGGCTGGTACCACGGCGTGGCGGTCAACGATGAGATCCACAGCTCAATCGCCTCGGCCGCGGACGTGGCGGTCATCGCGGATGGCATCCACAAGGCGACGCTGAAGATCCGGGTCACGCTGCAGGTGCCGGGTCGTTTCGATTTCGACTCGATGCGCCGCGGCACTGCTATCGCCCCCCTGGTGATCACCCACCACGTCACCCTGCGGCACAGCAGTGACCACGTCGAAGTGCGAACCGAGATCGAGAACACCATCCGCGACCACCGCGTCCGCGTTCTCTTCCCGACAGGTGCAAAGACCGACACCTACTTGGCCGACAGCGCCTTCGACGTGGTGGAGCGGGCGATCGCCTTGCGGGCCGACAACGCCAAATACAAGGAACTAGAGGTCGAAACCCGGCCGCAGCAGACCTGGACCGCGGCCCACGACGACACCCGCGGCCTGGCGGTCGTCGCGACCGGCCTGCCGGAATCCACGGTTCGCGATCTCCCGGAACGGCCCATCGCCCTCACCCTGCTGCGCTCGTTTATCAAGGCCGTACTCACCAGCGGAAACGAGGGGGGTGAGATTCAGGGCCGCCACGAGTTCCGCTTTCTGATCGTCCCCTTGGCCGGCAGGCCGGATTGGGCGGGTTTGTGCCGACTCGGCCAGAAACTCGCCGCCGGCGTCCGCACCGTGCAGATCGAGCGGCACGATGCCAAACCCCTCGCGACCGCAAGCCCGTCGAGCCGGAGCCTGCCGCCCGCCCTCGGTTTCCTCAAGGTCGCCTCCGCCCAGACGGTCGTCACCGCGGTCCAGCGCGCCGGCGACAAGGAAGTAGCTTCGATCCGGTTGTTCAATCCCACCCCGGTCACCATCACCACCGCAATGGCCCTGCACGACTGCCGGAACACGGGCGAGCTCACCGATCTGGAAGGAAAAAGCCGCGAGCCAATCAAGAGTAGTGACCGGGGCGCAGAAATCCAGCTCACAGGCAAGCAGATCGCCACCGTCCGATTCACGGAGTAACACTCCGAAGGAGAGATCATGAGCGGCGTTCGGCTCACGCAAACGGTCGGCTTGATGACCCTGGCGATCGCCGAGATCATCGCCGGCTGCAACGACCAGGCCGCATCCACGCCCCCGGCACAAGACGTCACCGATTTGGTGGTCATCACTCCCCATGCCGTGCCGATTCGCGAGGCGTTCGCCGACGGCTTCCGACGATGGCAGACCGCTCACCACATCGAGCCGCCCATCACCGTGCGGTGGATTAGCCACGGCACCCTGGAATGCCAGCGGTACATCCTCGACCGCTTCGGCGAGCAGCACGAGGCGGGCGAGGCGGGCATCGGCGTCGACGTGTTCTTCGGCGGCGGCTTGGCAGTCCACCAGTCCCTGGCAGCTCAAGGCCTGGCCCACCCCGTCAAGGTGCCCGAGGCGATCCTCGCGGCCATTCCCAAGGACCTGAACGGCCAGCCCTTGCGGGCCCCGGACGGCACCTGGTACGGGACGGCCCTCGGCGGCTACGGGATCCTGTTCAACGCCGTCGCCTGCAAGGCCAGGGGCGTCCCGGTCCCGACCACGTGGGTCGACCTGGCATCGCCCGCCTTCGCCGGATGGGTGGCAGCGGCGGATCCCGCCCAGTCGGGCAGTACGACCCAGTGCCTGGCCCTCATCCTGCTCAAACACGGCTGGGAGGAGGGCTGGGGAATCGTGTCCGGCCTGCTGGCCAACTCCAACGGCCTGCTCTCCGCCAGCGCGAATATAGCACCCACGGTGGAGGCCGGGATCGCCCTGGCCGGCCTCGAACCCGAGTTCGTCGCCCGCAGGAGCATCGCCGCGTCAAAGGGAACCATGGAGTATGTCAACCCGCCCGGCGCCACCGCCATCATTCCCGATCCGGTCACCGTCCTCAAAGGGGCAAAAGAGCCGATCGCCGCCGCCCAGTTCGTCGAGTTCGTGCTCTCGTTCGAGGGGCAGGCCCTGTGGGCTCTGCCGGCTGACACGGCCGGGGGACCGCCGGGGGAAGCTCTCTACCGGTACCCCATTCGCCCAGATGTCTATCAGAAGTTCGGCGAGCAACTGGTCGTCAAGGGCAACCCGTTCTCCGAACAAGCCGGCCTTCGCGTGGATCCGGCGGACGAGCGGGCGTACACCGCCTTGCTGCCCCATCTGATCAGCGCGGCATGCGGAAACAACCACCTCGCCCTCCAGAAAGCCTGGCGGCAGGCGGCGGCGTCCCCCGGTCAACCTGCACGGCTTCAGACGCTCAAGACTCCGCCGTTCGCCAAGGAACAGGCACTGCAGTACGCCAGCCTCTGCTCCCACGATCCGCGTCAGGCAGGCGAGTTGGAGGGCCAGTGGTCCAAGCTCTTCGAAGACCGCTATCGCGCGGTCCTGGAGAGCGCCCCGCAGTAAACATGCATGGCACGGCGCAAGTCATCACGCACACCGGCGGGAGACCGACGGGAACCGTCGCCGGAACCCGGTACCCTTGGGGTGCCGGTCCCTCCAAAAAGAAGAAAGAGGACCACTCCACGTCGGGACGGCGAACCCCGACCCGCGTCGGCGGAGCCGGCTCCTGCGTTACCCGTCGAGCCGAAGAAGCCCGGGGAATTTCCCCCCACCGCCCCCACGTTCGTGCTGCCCCCCGCCCCGGGCACGCGCCGGGGTGAGCGCGGCTGGCTCCATGCCGCGGCCATCCTGGTGGGCCTGGCCGCCGGATGGCAATGGTCGGGCACGCGCACCCTGATGTCCTCGATCCTGGATCCGTCTTCCTCCACGGTAACCGTCGTGGCCGCCGTCGCGCTGCTGGCCGCCTCGGTGGGCCCTCGGGCACCCGCACACCTGGCCCTCCGGATCGCCCTCTTGCTCAAGCGGCGGACCGGACACACGACACAGCCCCTCCCCGAGACCGGCACCTTGCCATGGGTCCTGCCCCTGACCCGCGAGCGGGATGAACCGCTGCTCTGGCTTTCCCTCTCCGTGCTGGCTTCCACCGCTGGCGCTCTGGCGCTGCTTGTCCCGCCGCTCGCCGGACTCTGGGCCCGCATCCACGGCTACCTCATGGAACACTTCTTCTGGACCGGCGTCCTGCTCACCGGATGGGAGTGGCTGGGCGTGACCCTGATCATCGGGGCAGCGTGGATCGCCAATGGCCTGGTCACCGCAGCCCTGGCTCCGGTCGCCGGCCAGCGAGCCGGAGTCCCCTGGGATCTTCCGCGAATCGCCGTCGGCGTGCTGACCGGCCTGGGAGCGGCGTGGACCACCAACCGCTGGGTTGAAACCCGCCTGTCGGCCACGCAGCAATTGCTCCTCGGCGTCCTGCCCATGTTCGGCCTGTCCATCATGGCCGCCGTACGCTCTCAGCGCATCCAGCATCGACCGCTGTGTGCCATCCCGGGGGACACGAATGTGCCCGAATTCGCCGGACGCCCGGAAGGGTGGATCTGGCTATCCCTGGTGGTGTGGGGAGCGGCCACACTCATGGCCGCCTCCGGGTGGCGACTCTGCCAGGAAACCCTCACCCTGGCGGGCAACCCGCAGGGAATGGGAAACGGCGAATCCGGGCTGTGCGCCGTCATCATCGCCGCCGGAGTCGCGGTGGCGGCGATCCACACCCGCAGGCGAAGAAAATCGGCGTCGGGCTGCGGCATGGCCATGTGGGCGGCAGGAGCAGGCACCGGCACGGCCGCAGCCCTGCTCGGAAAAGCCCCGGAAGCGCCCAGCCTGCTCGCGTGCGCGGTCATCGCTTTGCCCGCCGGATATGCACTGTACTATGCCGAGCGGGCCTGGCTCGCTCGAGCGGACAGCGAGAGCCACGGCTTCGCCCGAATGGTCACCGCCCTGCCCGCCGGAGGAGCGATCGGTCTCATCCTCGCCGAGTACCTCGTCCTGCCGAGCCTCGGCCCGATGGGCATGATCGCCCTGGGAGCCCTGCTCATGCTCGGCCTCGGAGGCCTCGTCCAGATCTTCGAGCGCGAAGCCCCCACACACACCCGCTACCTCCGCCTGGCCTTGGTGTTCGGATCGCTCTCGGCGGCCATCATCATCTTCCCCATCAGCGTCCAGGGCTGGGACGCGCGGCCGCGAACCGACCACCCGCGGAGACTGAGCATCCTGCCTTCGAGCCCCGGCCAGCTGCTGCACACCCGCCGGATCTGCCTCATCGGTCTCGGGTCCCGAACCCTCGTCGAGGGCTTGGCCGGCTTCGACGGCCAAGTCGATGTCCTCTCCTTGGGCCCCGCCGGCCCCAGGCCGTCGGCCGCCGCCGGAGCCGCTCACGTGCGCTTCGCGACGGACAGCGCCTTCCGGGCGATGAGACAGGACCGCCGGCACTACGACCTGATCTACCAGCGAGGCCCCGAACTCGTCGCCCACCATTCGAGCGCCGCCTACACCTTTGAGTGGTTCTCCACACTATCCGCCCACACCACCGCCGGCGGACAGGTGATCCTCGACGTGCCGCTGAACCGACTCAGCAGAGACGCCATCCGGATTATCGCCATGACGTTCGAGCAGGCCGCCGCAGCCCCCGCAGTCTGGCGGCTCATCATCCCCGAACATGGGCCAGTCCTCCGCCTCCAGGCCCGCCCCGGAGCATCACCCCCGGCCCCGGGCGATATCGACGGCCCCTGGTCCCCCGTCAGCGCCCTCTCGGGCGGAGAGATGATCCGGTTACGCCCGCATTCCCTTCGCCGCGATCGTCTGGGACGACTGCTGAACTCGACCGCTCCGCAAACAGACTCGAGCCTTGCCGCCTGGCTGAACGGTATACAGGAAACGCGCGATTACCGGACCTCGCCACCCCTCAGCTCGCGGCCCGGCCCGCCAGACCCGCCAAGCCGGGAACCTGCCCCCCCGATCAAGTGAAGAGCCTCCTTGACCGATGACATCTGTGACCCGATCGCGCGGCCGCGGCGCGTGAGCAGAAATCGCTTCTGGCTGCATGCCACCCGTTCGTGGTAGCGGGAATCCGGAGCACCCGAGGTGTCCGAGTATGCCAAGCAGGCAGCATGCGTTCACCATTGTCGAGGTCCTCATCGTCGTCATCACTCTGGGAATCCTCGCCGCCATCGTGGTACCCCAGTTCTCTGACGCAAGCATCAACGCCAAGGAAAGCGCCCTGCACAACAATCTGCAGATCGTGCGCGGACAGGTCGAACTGTACAAGCTCCAGCAGAGCACTTACCCGACCCTGGCCAACTTCACCACCGCGATGACCACCAAGCTCAACGACCATGGGCCCTACCTGCAGTCGATTCCCGACAACCCCTATTGGACAGGCGACCCGAGCAGGGCCAACAGCGTGGGCAGCGGCGGCGCGGGGACCAGCGCATGGTACTACAACGAGACAACCGGGGAGTTCCGGGAAAATCACCGATAGGCCGGGACGGGCAACGGGCCTTCGCCGCCCGGATGCCTCGCTCCCACAAGATCATCAGCGGGTTCGTCAGGCCTGGGGGGGTGCGCGAACCCGCTTTCCTTTCGGCGACACACGAACGAGGAGTCATTGTCGATGACGAACGAATCCCTCGATGCCCGTTGGCTGCGGCGCCTTCTGAGCGCTATCGTCGTCCTGCTGGCCATCATCGCCGTCGAGTTATCGGTCATGATGCCGCCCCTCCAGGCGCAATCCTGCGCCCAGATCCTACCCGACAGCGCCCGACAACGCGCCGACCAGATCGCCGAGCAGATCAAGACCAATGCAACCCTGGAGCGCATTCTCGACCAACTCCGCACCGGCACGGTTAAGGTCAAAGTCACCAGCACCGATAAGGAGTTAGAGCGCCCGCCGGCCTCGAAATCCAAGATCGGGGTCCGCTGAGCGCCGCTCGAATTCGCAACCGCGCGATCGCTGCCGCGACGCCCGGTCGAAGGGCGACGAGAGGCCCCGTGGATCGCGCGAGCAGACGCGGCGTCCCGTCCGGTGAAACGGGTCGCCCTTCACCAGGAAGCAGGGTTCTGTCTGTGAGCCACACTTTCTCCTGGGTTCCACGACAGGTAGGGCCCATCGGCCTGGATCTCGGTACGCGCGTCGTTCGCATGCTCCAACTCACTCGGCACAAGGGCCAGGTCAGCATCGTGGCCTGTGCCCAGCGGGAGATACCCCCCGACACAGCCAGTGACGAGGAACTCGAGCTCCACCAGGTCCAGGCGGTCGAAGAGATGCTGCGCTTCGGCGGCTTCCGCGGAAAAAGCGTCATCACCGCCGTGCCCTGGGATGATCTCCACGTCCGCACCGTCCGTCTTCCATCGATGCCCGACGAGAGCATCCAGAACGCCGTCCGATTCGAGGCGGCCGACAGGTTCGGCCTGGATCACAATCAGACCGAGGTTCGCTTTCTGGTCGCCGGCGACGTGCGCCAGGGAACCGAACTGAGACAGGAAATCATCCTTCTGGCGGCCAGACGCCCCGCGGTTGAGGCCCATCTTCGAAAGCTGACTCGCATGGGGCTGCGCCCCGCCGCCGTCGATGCCGGCCCCTGCGCCTTGTTCCGCGGCTTCGAACGGCTGCTCCGCCGTGACGAGGATGCCGGACAGACCAGCGCTTTCGTCGAGATCGGTTACCGCGCCTCGCGCGTGGTGATCGCCCGCGGCCCGGAACTGACCCTCATCAAGTCGATACCCGTCGGTGGCCGCCGGTTTGACGAACTCGTGGCCGAGAAACTCGAACTCGGCCTGGCCGAAGCCGCCCAGCTTCGTATCCGCCTCCAGGATCTGTACATCGCCGAACTCACCGGGCAGGCCGGCAGGATCCCGCCGGACGAACAGATCAGCCATGAAATGAGACACACCCTCCTTGACGCCTTGCGACCGGCTCTCGATCACCTGGCCAAGGAGGTGTCGCTCTGCCTGCGGTACTGCTCGATCACTTTCCGAGGACCGCGATCCGATTCGGTCACCGTTCTGGGCGGAGAAGCCTGCAATCCGGACATGATCCAGCTCCTCTCGGACCAGGCCAACGTGCCGTTTCACATCGGCAAACCCATGCGGAATGTCACCATCGAGCGGGGCTGCGACGGGGCGGATCGCCGGACAGGACAGCCTGAATGGGCCATGGCTCTGGGCCTGGCTCTCAAGCCCGTTCAGCAGGCACTGGCGGTGGCATCATGAAAGAGCTCGATTTCCTGCCACCAGGCTATCACCTGGCCAATGCCACCCGGCGGGAATGGCGCAAGAACTTCGTCCTTTCTCTGCTCGCGATCGCTTCACTGGCCGGCCTCCATCAGGTCAACGAGGGACGAATCCGGACCGCCACCGCGGATCTCCAGGCCATCGATGCCGGCATCGGCTCGGTCCGACACGCCCGCGACAAACTGACCGCGCTCTCCGAACGCAAGAGCCGGCTCAGCCGACAGGCGGCATTGGCCGCCGACCTCCGGGACAAGGCCCCCCTCGACGCGGTCATCGCCGAGATGACCGCCATGTTGAACAACGGCACGGTCCTGCGGGCCATCGAAATCACCACCCGCCCACCGGAGGAATACCCCCTCCGTCCGCCATACAGCCCCGACCCTCACCCGTCCGTGGCCGGCGCCGGAACCGAAACAGGCGATACGGCCCGATCGTCGGCCTCACGATACGGCCCGCTCCAGGTCCTCATGACCGGCATCGCCGACGGTGACATGGAGGTCGGCATGTTCTACGGTCGCCTGGGCTCCAGCTCGAGAGTCACCGACCTTCACATGAACTACACGCGAGAAACGGAGCTCTGCGGCCGGCAAATGCGGGAGTTCGAGATCGGCCTGGCAATTCGACCCGTGGAGGACCAGCCATGAGACGTATTGCCTTGCTCATCGACCGGCGAAGCGTGCTCTGGGCGGCAGGCATTGTCGTCGCCACGGCGGCGTTCCTGGGTACCGTGACTGCCGGTCAAATACGGCAGATGGCGGCGCTGAAAGCTGTCATCGAAGCCAGACAGAACAACCTCACCGCCGGGACCTGCGACTCCCGGGCGATCGCCCAACTCCAGCAGACACTCGATCAGCTCGCCCTCGACAACCCCGCACTGGAGGAGGAGATTCCCCGCGAGGCGAATCTTGACCGGCTGCTGCAGACCCTGGAACGGTTCGCCGATACGCGCGGGCTTCGACCGGACCTGATCCAGCCCGGCGAACCACTCGTGTTCCCGGAGGCGACCGCCCTGCCGATCACCATGCGGGTCCGGGGACGTTTCCCGGCCGTTTTCGCCCTGGTCAAGGATATCCAGAGCATGTCGCGGCTGACCCGCTTCGAGCGGTTCAGCGCCAATCGGCTTCCGCCGCCGACCAAGGAGGCCGAAGCGAGTCCTTCTGCGGAGATGGTCACTGCGGAGCTGAAGTTCCGCGTGTTCTACAACCCGGTTTAGAGAGGAATGAAACCGCAAGAACCATGATCAACGATCGTACTCCATTCTGGTGGCGAGTCCGGCTGCACCTTGCGGCCGACTTGAAGAAAGCCGGCATCCTGGTCTTGCTCTGCGTGATCATGATCATCGCCGGCGCATGCTTGGTCTGGAACCGCAAGGCCCCCAGCCCGGCGACCGCCACCACGATGGCGACACTCGCCTCTCCGGCGGCCCCGACCCACGTCGCAGCCGCCCCGCAACCGGCCAGCAGAACCGGATCCAATCGCCCGTGGGTGCGCGAGATCCGCCGCGATCCCTTCACATTGCCCGTTGCGGCCCCCCCGCACCTCGCGAAAACGGTGAGATCGAATCAGGTCGCCGCCGATACGCCGGATCGTGACCCGCCGGTTCGCAGGGCGGCAGCCGCACTCGTCCTGCAGAACACCGTGCCAGGACCCCGTCCGTCGGCGACGATCAACGGTCAGGTCGTTCGACAAGGCGACATCGTGGATGACTTTGTGGTCGAGCGTATTGAACCCGCGCGGGTGACGGTCCGCCGGGAAACGGTTCGCGTTACCTTGGAGCTTCGTCAGTAAACGTATGGTCGAGACTGGATATACCGCCTCACCGGCATCACGCGTGGTGCGGCCCTTGAACGACCCGCCCACGAGGCACTTCTCCATGCGGAGAACCACCTCGCTGATCCTCGGTCTGCTCTTCACCGTCGCAATCATCGCCGCTCACGCGCTGCACACCTTGGCCGGCAACGCACCCATCGAAAGCCAGTACACCGCCTGGGCGGCGTGTGCCATGCTCGTCGTCACCGCCATCGTGGTACTGCTCCTCGGCCGCGCGACCACCCAGCAGACGCTCCAGGCCATGGAGGACCAGCTCCGCCTCCTGCTGCGGACCGAGCAGTTCACCGCGCCGCGAGGTCCGATTCCTGAGGACCTCCGGCCGGCCATGACTGTCCTGTGGAACTACGCCGCCACCGTCCACGACCGGCTCGAGCGGCTTCACCTTCAGAAGAAGGAACTCGATATCCAGATGCGCGTCGCCGAAACCGAACGCCAGAACACCGAGGCCATCATCTTCAGCATTTCTGACGCGGTACTGGTCATCGATTCGTTCGGCGAGCTGATCCTGGCCAACACCGCGGCGGAGCGGCTCTTCTCGTTCCGCTTCAGCGAATGGCGCCATCGCCCGATCGACCGCGTGGTCGAGGATTCCACCCTCCTCGCCCTGCTCAAGAACGCCCGGGCCATGGGCGACCGTACCGCTCGACGACAGGTGGAATACAGCACGCTTCGCCAAGGCAAGACGCACACCTTCAATATCACCCTTTCCAAGGTCATCGACACCAGCGGTGAATGCCGCGGCAGCGTGGCGGTCTTCCATGACATCACCCGCGAGCGAGAAATCGCCCAGATCAAGAGCGACTTCGTCTCCGCCGTCTCCCACGAACTCCGCACGCCGCTCTCCAGCATCAAGGCCTACATGGAAATGCTGGTCGACGGCGAGGTCAAGGACGAGAAGACACGGGGAGACTTCTACAGCATCATCCAGTCGGAGACCGATCGACTCCAGCGCTTGATCAGCAACGTGCTCAACATCTCCCGGATCGAATCCGGCGTGGTTGAGATTCATCGCGAGCCGATCGCCGCCAATGACGTCATCCGCGAAGTGGCCGCGGTGATGCAGCCTCACGCTTCCCAGAAGTGCATCTCCCTGTCCTGTGATCTCGAGGACCCCGCTCCCCCGGTGTGGGCCGATCACGATCTGCTGTATCAGGCGATCCTCAACGTGGTCAGCAACGCGGTCAAGTACACCGAGCGCGAGGGACAGGTGACCATCTCGACACGCACGGACCGCAAGACCGGCCATGTCGCCATCAGCATCGAGGATGACGGCGTAGGCATCCAGGCCCAGGACCTCCCGCACATCTTCGAGAAGTTCTACCGCGCCCAGGGCAGCCGCGGCATGGCCAAGGGCACCGGCTTGGGTCTGAATCTGGTCAAACACATCGTGGAGACCGCACATGGCGGCGAGATCTCCATCACCAGCGAGGTCGGAGCCGGAACCACCATCGTCCTCCGGTTCCCATGCCTGCGCCCGAACCACCCCCTGGAGGTAAACACATGAATGCCAAGACGATTCTCATCGCCGACGACGAAACCCATATTCTCAATGTCCTGAGCCTCAAGCTGCAGAACGCAGGCTACACCGTGATCACCGCCCAGGACGGAGCGGAGGCCTTCGAACTGGCCTGCACCCATCATCCCGACCTGGTCATTACCGACTACCAGATGCCCATGCTCAGCGGCCTGGAACTCTGCACCCGGCTCCGCTGCGAACCCGGCACCCGCGATGTGCCGACCATCCTGCTGACCGCGCGCGGCTTCTCCATGTCCCAGCGCGAGGTCCTCAAGGACAACATCAAGGAGGTCATCACCAAGCCGTTCAGTCCACGCGAGATTCTCGCCCGGGTCCAGCAGATCATCGGGCCGGTCGTCCTGGAGCCCAGCATCGGCTAGAGGAGCAGCATCGAACCCCATGGCCACCACTTCGCTTGTCTCCCGAGAACCCGCATACCCCCTTCACTCGGTTTTCACCCAGTGGGCCGAGCTCTGGTCACGACTGGGCCTGTGGATCTCGCTCTGGGACGAGGCCGGCAATCTCGTCGAGCAGGTCGGTCCGGCGGATTCCTTCTGGCGAGCAATGGTCCGCCATTCACCGGTATTCCGTGAACGCCTCCAGAACATCGTCCGACGGAGCCGCGGAGGAAATACCTTCGACGAACTCGACACCTTCGGCGGCCTGGTGATCATCACCGTACCCTTGACCTATCGCCGCCGGACAACCGGCGTGGTCCTCGCCTGCGGATTGACCGGCGAGTTCTTCGACCAGGAAACTCTCGCTCGTTTCTGCGACTGCCATGGCGTCGATCGGCAGGTTTTCTCGCGTCTGGCCGCGCCTCTCCCCGTCCACGGCCGCGACCAGCTCGAGGTATACGCCAGCATTCTCGCCCATCATGCAAGCGGTTGCATGGGCGCCTCCATGACTCAAAGGGAAATCGACGATCTCTCCACCCATCTGGCCCACACCTACGAAGAGTTGAACCTGCTGTATCGGTTCAGTTCGGGGCTGAGCGTGGCCCGAAAACCCACCACCCATTTCGAAGAGCTCGCCGAGGAACTGCTCAACTCCACGACCATCCAGGCCCTGACCGTCGTACTGGAGCCGTCGTCCGATGCCGAGACTGAACCGGTCCAGGTCCAGGCCGGCTCACCACCCGTCTCCACCAGCGAGTTGGTGCGAATCTACCGGATCGTCCGCCAACGCCCCCCGAACGCCGGTCGGGCCCTGGCCATCAGCGATGTGGCCAACGATCCCGACCTCGCCTGGGCCGCGCCGCGGATCGGCAAACTGGCTTTCTATCGGCTGGACATGAAAAACCGGCTCTACGGCGGCATCCTGGCAATCAACCACCGCGATGGCTCGGAGTTCGATTCCTACGAGATCCAACTGATCAACTCCCTGGCCGAACGCAGCGCCGCCCTCCTCGAAAGCCTCCGACTGTACGACGACCTCGAACGCCTGTTCAGCGGCCTGCTCCACGCCTTGGTCAGCAGCATCGATGCAAAGGATCCCTACACCTGCGGCCATTCACAGCGCGTCGCCTGGCTCAGCCGCCACATCGCCCGACTCTGCGGCCAATCCGAAGAAAAAAGCCAGAGAGCCTACCTCAGCGGCCTGCTCCACGACATCGGCAAGATCGGCATCAGCGAGGCCGTACTCTGCAAGACCGGTCGACTCACACCCCAGGAATACGAGGAAATGCGCAAGCATCCGGAGATCGGAGCCCACATCCTCCAAGGTGTGCCCCACGTCGCCGACACGATCCCCGGCGTGCTGCACCACCACGAACGCATGGACGGAAAAGGCTATCCCTCCGGGTTGCCAGCCTACCAGATCCCGCTGCTCGGGAGAATCATCGGCTTGGCGGACAGCTTCGACGCCATCACCACCAATCGCACCTACCGGAAGGCCCGCCCTCTGCAGATCGCCACCGTTGAAATTCGTCGCTGCGCGGGAACCCAGTTCGATCCCGAACTGGCTGACCTCTTCCTCCGCCAGGACATCCCGGAGCTGCTCTCGCAGGTCACCGCGTTCGGCAACCGTTCCAGCGGAAGCCAGCTCAACGTGGCCATCCATCCGAACCTGGAAGACACCCCGTGAGTGTCAGTCGTTTCGACATGAACCCAGGCACGTGCACGCCTGACCGCTCGAAACGCCATCCGCCCATCGTCCGGCTCGCCAAGGTCATCCCCCGCCAGGAGCGCGGTTGACATCTCCGGTCCTCTTTCACACAATGACCCGGGTCCGACTGCCCCGGGGCAGATGCTCGGCCAACCAGGAGTCACACTGATGCGTTCCTCTCCATCTCCACGGATTTCAGAGCGCCGGCGTCATCGGTCAGCTTGTTGGCTCGCTCCCCTCGCGGGCCTCGCCTGCCTGCTCCCGGCCGGATGCCAGGTTTCCGACCCGAGCGACCGCTGGACGGTGTCACCGAGCTCCGTCGTCTTCAAGTCCTCCGCGACGGATCGGCCGCTGCTCACCTATCGGCACGGCGATGTCCCCTGCAAGCCCTACATCGAGCGGCTTTGCACCCCGGCGGGCGTCAACATTCTGCGCGATGCGCCTTTCGATCATCTTCACCACCACGGCATCATGTACGCGATCAACGCGGATGGAGTGGAGTACTGGGCGGAAACCCCCGAGTCCGGCCGCCAGATCGTGCTCGATACCCGGTCGCCCTGGACCAACCGGATCGACGGCCTCTATCGGACCCGCCTGACTCAGAAACTGATGTACCGAGGCAGCCGTGAGAAGCTCCCCTCCGTCCTCGAGGATCGAACCATCGAAGCCTATTGCGGCGCGGACCTCCAGGCATCCCTGATCACGTGGCAAAGCCGGCTGCGGACGGGAGAACTGGGCGCCGAGATCAAGCTGTCGGGCAAGGAGTACTACGGCCTGGGCATGCGCTTCGTCCCATCGATGGACAAGGGCGACGATTTCTTCAACGCCGACGGCAAGAACGGCTTCAAGGCCACAAACAACGTTCCCAGCCGCTGGTGCGCCTACTCCGCCAAGGCCGGCGACCAACTCGTCACCGTGGCCATGTTCGACCATCCCGCAAACCCCCGCTACCCGGCCGTTTGGTTCACCATGAACGAGCCATTCTCCTACATGACGATCACCCCCGGCCTGCACCATGAAGGCATGACGCTGAAGCGCGGCGCCCCACTGATGTTCCGCTACGGCGTGGCCCTCTGGGACGGCCGCACCCCAGCTGACCAGGTCGAGAAGCTCTACCAGCGATGGGTGGCCTTGGCAAAAGACCAGCCAAGCCTTTAACCGCCATGCCGAACCAGCACGCCGCCAGCCACACCCGTCTTCGGCGGATCGAGAGCGACACCGCCGGCGTCCTGGGCCAGACCCGCGAGGCCGTGTTGATTCCTCCATTCCTGGTCGGCGGCCACTTCGCCCTCGGCGGCACCCACGCATGGCTCTCCACCGGGGATGATGCGGCCGCGGCAGTCCATCGCAAGACCGGGTTCCAAACCGCCGGGAACCAGCTACACTACATGGATGCGTCCGCCGAGGCGCCGAAACCCAGAACTCCGGCGCCGTGCGCCGAATCTCGCACCCGTACCGCCGCTCAGGAGGCCCCATGGCACGCCACCGATACCCGATGCTCTCGCTGGCCGCTCTGCTCCCCTTTGTCCTTGCCGATCCAGCCGAAGCCGCACCTGCCGACCTGCCGCCCGCAGCTCGAGCGGCCGACGGCCCCGTGCTTCGCATCGCCTACTTCGTGCCCAAGGACCGCACGCCCATCCCAGGCTACCCCGAACGCCTCGACCGGGCCGTGACCGAGGTCCAGCAATTCTACCGCAAGGGAATGGAGCGGAACGGCCACGGCCCGCTGACGTTCACACCCGACCGAAATAGGAACGGAAGCCTGCGTATTCAGGTCGTGCAGGGTGCGCTGCCCATGCGCGAATACGGGCGCGACGATTCCGACAAGGTGCGCCGCGAGGTCAAGGTCGCGATGGCCGAGGAGGGTGTCAATCTCGACCGCGAGACCGTCTTGATCTTCGAAGTCCTGCTCGATTGGCAAGGCGAAAGGGCCATCGAGGTGGGACCCTACTGCGGCGGCGGAGATCACCGCAGCGGAACCGCGTGGGTCTTCGACGATACACGAATCGATCCACGGAAGCTGGGCGACCGCTCGCCGGGCGGCTACTACGGCCGGCCTTGCTCGATCGGCGAGTTCAACTCTCACTACCTGGGAGGTATAGCCCACGAGCTTGGCCACGCTCTCGGCCTGCCGCACGATCGCGAAGCCAAGGAGGATCCGCGCGGCCACTCGCTGATGGGCAACGGCAACCATACCTACGGCGAAGAACAACGCGGCGAAGGGCGAGGGACCTTCCTCAGTGCCGCGTCGGCCTTGCCACTCGCCGGCCATCCCCTGTTCACCGGCAACCGCAAGAACGCGTCCGAATCGCCCTCCTCCACCATGCTCGACGTCCGCGCGGACTTCCGCGACCAGAAGCTGCACCTCGCCGGACAACTCGCCGCCAAACCGCCTGCCTACGGCGTGGTCGCCTACAACGACTGGACGAGAATCCGCGATGACTATGACGCCCTCGGGGCAACCAGTCCGCTCGACAAGGACGGCCGCTTCCACCTGGCCATCGGCGAATTGACCCCAGGACACTGGGAACTGCGACTGGCCGTCTGCCACCAGAATGGAAGCCGCAGCATTCAGTCCTTCGAGTATGAGGTGGCCGGCGACGGCAAGCCCGACCTGTCCGCCTTCCGCGAGGCCTGGTTGCTCGGCGAGGCGGTCAAGACCCGTGCCGCGGGAGACCCTCGCAGAGCCGAATCCCTGGCCGCCAGGATCGAGGAAGCGGCGCCGGCGGACAGCGAAGTCCGGCGAAAGGCCGCCCACCTGCGAAGACTCTGCCAACCCCCGGCGGCCAGAAACCTCGCCACCATCCCGGCGGATGCCAGACAGGCCGCCGTGTCCGAGCTGGCGTTCTCCCATTCATCCGTCGGCTGGGGCCGCCCCCTCCGCGACGAAGTAATCATCGAAGTGCGACCCACCTGCTTCCTCCAGGTGGGCGGCAAGTTCCACCCATCGGGCCTCTTCGCCCACGCCCCCGCCAGGTATGCCCTGGCCCTTGACAGGAAATGGACACGCTTCAGCAGCAGCTATGGTCTCCAGGACGGCCACGGCGGATCAGTTGTGTTCGTTGTGAACGGAGACGGCAAGGAGCTGTTTCGCTCGACCCTGGTCGAGGACCAGCGCCTGCGCACCCTGGACTTGGATGTCTCGGGAGTCGGCTCGCTGGAACTTGTGACCGAAGACGGCGGCGACGGCCCCGGAAACGACTGGGCCGTCTGGATCGAACCTCGCCTGGAGCGATGAGGCAATTCACGTCGAGGATCCCTTGAACCGCAACGACCACTCCTTGCGCTCCACCGCTTCGAAACGCAGGCGGCCCCGCAAGACCGGAACCTCCAGACCGATGTCGGAGAGGCCGGATTGCGCCGCCGGGCTCTCATCAATTGAATACCCCGCGGGAACGTATACCGACAGCATCCACTCCATGCCCGGCTTGCCCAGAGCAACACCCGATAGCGTCTTGGTGGCCGTGTCCCAGCGCACCTCGGCCAGCTCTACCGCTCCCTGGGTGAAATGCCGATCCGTACCCAGCACCTGCGGAACCCCCTGCCGCTCCCGAATGCACAACAGCTGCACCGAGGTCGGCTCCAGAGCGAGCCGGATGGGACCTTTCGTCTCCGAAATCAGCCGCTGTGACCAGAACTCGCTGACCAGGTAGGTCCGCTCCGCGCTCAGGCCCAGCCAGACCGGATCCAGTTCCCGAGTCGTGGCCCTGGTCTCGCCGTTGAAGCACCCGACCAGCCACCACTGCCCAAACGGCTTACGGATCGTCAGCACAAACGTCTCCGCCAGGGACCGGTCGAACAGATCGAGCGGCCGGGCGGTCTCGCCGTACGCAGGCAAGATTCTCCTGGTAATCGCCAGCCGCTCGGGATCAAGGTCGGCCACTGGATCACCCGAGATCGTCGTGCCACCCGACAAGGCAATGCTCGTCGCCGCCGCCTGGGCCTGCGGGATGCTCAGGTCACGAGTGCGAAGGTGATCGGCATCGTTGATCCACATCCGATTGTGGAGGTAGTAGCGCTTGGCCACCGAGGGAATCACGCTGTTCGGCCAGCCCGCATAGTGCTCCCACACGGTGAACGGCGGCGACGGCCGGTCCAGCTCAATCCGCATGCTGTCAATCAGGCCCACCACCACCGGCCCCGGGCCGCAGTCCAGCAGGTGCCGGTCCGGCCCGATCGCCTCGCGCATGATCTGGCAACCCGTGCGATAGGCCTGAGCCTTGCTCACCGTGGGATCAGCATAGCGCTCAGCCGCAAGCAGAGTCCATTCCACGAAGTCCGTCTTGATGAAGTCGTAACCCCACTCCCGGGCAAGGGTGTGAAACAAACCCTCAAGCCACTTGCGAGCCCCCGGATGAGTCACGTCGAGAATGTACTGAGCCTGCTGCTGATGCTCGGGCACGATGCGCTGAGGCTCGCCGTCCGGACCTTGTACCAGCCACTCGGGATGCTTCTTGGCAACATCGGTATCGGCCGAGATGGCGTACGGGGCAACCCAGATCCCCGGCTTGAGACCCATCTCGCGTATCCTGCCGGCCAGCCATTTCATTCCGTGCGGGAACTTGTTGTTGCCCTCCCAGTTGCCAAACGCGGTCTGATAGCCGTCATCGACCTGCACCCATTCCATGCCGTACGGTTTGAGCTCCCTCGCGACGCACTCGGCATGCCTGAGGACCTCTTTCTCGGTCACATCGCCGTAGGTCACAAACCAGGAACACCAGCCGTTGATGACCGGATTCAACCGCACACGATACAATCGCCTGACAAGATCCGCGTACGTCTCCAAGCCATTGAACCGATCGGGCGATACCAGAAACAGCAATCGACCCGAACTCACCGTGAAGCCCGGCTTGACCACAAAGTAGCCGTTGTACAGCGAGCGAGCCGCCAGATTGAACGCCGCCCGAACCGCCTCCGTCGTGCCCGCCGGCACCCAGCTCGCCGCGATCACCCCCTCCGCCCGGCTGTTGTCCAGGTATCCGACCACCAGGGTCGCCTGCGTCGTCGGGACGTGAAAGGCCGCGTTCCAATGGCTGATGACCTCTTCGTCCGAGGTCGCCGGACTGAACGCGAGCAACTGACCCGAATCGTAGTAGATCCACCCGTTCGTCAACATCGCGTCAACGAGACTGGCGCCCTCGTGGGCACCAAACAGACACCCACCCCCCTCATCCGTGGCCGCCCGCAGCGGCTCGCAGAAAGGCACAAGCACGTCTTCCTTCGACACGTTGGTGAAAAGCAACTCCAGAACCGCCCCCTGCCGACCGCCGAGCAGCGTGATCCGCAACTCCAGATCCAGCATCCGCTCCTGATCCCTGCACGTCACCACCAGACAGCGGCCGCCCACAACCGGATCGCCGGACCCCACAATCGCGCTGCTGCGGGCATAGCGAGCATCAGAAGTCAGAACCGCCCCCGACGATGACATCACCGCGCTGGTCGCATTCCTGAGCAGCGGACCGCCGTCTCGGCCAAAGAGATCAAACTGCCCGACGCGCAGGTCCCATTCCAGCGACATGTCACCACTGATCAGCCGGACGCGATCCTCCTGATCATCGCCACCGTCAGCCCATGCCCCGGAAAACGGCAGAGACAACACCAGGGCACAGATCCAGAAGCGAAATGATGGTCGTCTCGTCACAGTGCGACCCTCCCGCCGGTCGATGGCGACGACTCCTCGCAGCAGCAACACACACCCCATGCTACGACCCAATGTACCGGGCGTACACCGTCCGGGCATCCTCCGGCCGGTCCACACCCCTGATCATGGCCCGCCCGTCGGGAAAGACGGTCAGTTCATAAGCGTCCACCACCGCCTTCAACAACAGCGAGCTGAATCGCGGCTCACCCCTGGCGATCGGCCGAAGCTTGGCCGCCAGAGCGGCAAAGTCGATGGCCGACCTGTGCGCCGGGTAAACCTGAACCGCGCTTCGCCCGCAAAGCGTCACCGTCCGGCCGGCCAGCCGTCCACCCAGATACGCAAACTCCCGCCCCTTGCAGCAGGCACAGTCGCCGTCCGTGTAAGCTCTGCGAACACCCAGACGCGATACCTGATTCGCCCACGCGTCAAAGACCAGTAGCCGGCGATCCACGGCCTCGATCCGGCCAGTCAGTATCTTGATCGCTTCCATCGCCTGATGGCTCGCGACCATCCCCACCACCGGACCGAGAATACCCGCCGTCTCGCACGTCGGACTCATCTCCCGCGGAGGCGGCTCATCCACCACGCACCGCAGACACGGACCATCCCCCGGTAGAATCGGCAGCGACATGCCCCGCGAACCTACACACGCCCCGTACACCCACGGCCGGCCCGTCTTCACCGCCAGATCGTTGATCAGGAACCGCGTCTCGAAGTTGTCCGTCCCGTCCAACAGCAGATCGGCACCCTCGGAATAGTCCTCGATATTCTCGTGATTCACGTCGTCCACGACCGCTTCTACCGTCACCGCGCCGTTGATCTTCACCAGCTTCCGGCGAGCAGCCTCCGCCTTGGGTAGATCGGCAAGAACATCATCCTCATCAAAGAGAACCTGCCGCTGCAAATTCGACAACTCAACCAGGTCGCGATCGATGATCCGAAGAAGCCCCACCCCCGCCCGTACCAGCAACTGAGCCAGCGTACTCCCCAGCGCCCCGCAGCCGATCAGTACCACCCGCGAACTGAGCAGCCGACGCTGCCCTTCCTCGCCCAGCGGGGCAAATAACATCTGGCGCGAATAACGCTCAAGGTCTCGATTGGACGAAGTCGTCATGCTCATACACCAGGTCGCCACCGGCGATGGGTGTCCGACATCTCCATGTCTACCCCAAAACCCCGCGATCCTCAACTCCATGTGAACCGAGCGACAACCTGGATCCCCACCACTCCCCCAGACCACAGGCCCCAGCCTCACTCTTCCGCACGCGAGAGAGGAGCCCGCGACGCCACAACGCTCAATCAAGTCGCCTGTCGATCCCGACCGAATCACCGTCACCGCTTGGGCCACAACGTGTGAACACTTCCCCCCCTGACCACAACAGTCAGTCGAAAAACGCCGATGCCCGCCCACCTGCTACAGGATGAATATACTATAGAAACAGTCGTATATGAACCGGTGCTTGATCGACACGCCGCCAATCACCGGGCTCGCCCAAAAGCCGTCACGGCCATGGCGACCAACCCGCGCGGCCGGGTACATCCTCACCTGGCCTCAGCCGCCGTCCGCCGGGCCGGCCGAGATCGGAGGGCTCGCCCGGGCACACGTCACAGGCGTCCCCGACGCCGTCTCCGTCCGCGTCCGCCTGACCGGCGTTCGCAACCGACAGGCAGTTGTCCCGGCTATCCGCGATCCCATCGCCATCCTGATCCACCAGCATTGCCCCACCCCAAGGGTCCGTCGGCACCGGCGGGACACAGGTCGTGCCGACAGCAAGAAACGCGCCGGCCACCAGGGCCAGGATGAGGAGCACCGTTTGTCGCCTCGGACAAAGGCAATATCCAGTCATTCGGGCCAGCATTCTCCAACTCCTTCCTGCTCTGCTTGAGATACCGAACTTCGGACGCAGAGCGGGGCACACTTGGCTTGCGGCTCACGCGCCACACCAGCAGACGGCGCCGATTGCACGCCCTTGCCCGCGCCGCAACCGGCGATCGTCCGGCGGAGGCACGGCCGAGCTTCGTTCGCTCGTTCGCGTGGACCATGCCGCGGGATCGGGTCACTCGAGACTCCTTACCTCATTATACCCCCTAAAATGGCTTTTGGATCTAAAGCACTCTTTGTGCGCTCCTTCACACAGTCCCTGAGAAGACCTCATTGCCTGACGATCGATGGACTATCCAGAGGATTCCACACGTTTCTTTACACTTCCTTTCCTGGTCGCCTGAGGTTCCAGTTCGTCGCATCCGAGGCTGGCCACGACAGCGGATGAAAGCCCTCGGCATGGCCGGGTTGACGTGCCGGCGGCCGCTCACCATGATGGAAGCTCGCCGCAGCTTCAGAAGTACCCGATCGCGAGATCGATCGGCGGCGATTGTCGGCGCCGAGATGACCCCGCGGAGGTCTTCGCCGGGGTTGCTGCCCCGGCAGCTTGACCGCCTCCCCGGGCGGAGGAAAACCCTGTGAGAACACGGAAGTTCTCGTTTCTGAACCGTCTCTCGATAAAGGAGCCCCTCGTGCCCATTAGCAGGATTGCCACAATGATCGTACTGTGCGGTCTCGTGCTGCCGGCCGCCTGCACCGAGCGGCCGAGAAGCCAGTCCCCGTCACGGAGCGCCGCCCCGCCTGCGACCACGCCGGCCGCCGCTCTCACGCACAACTTCGCACGATGGGAGAAGGAGATCTCGGCCTACGAACAGGCGGACCGCATCAGGCCGCCGGCCAAGGGCGGGATCCTGTTCATCGGCTCATCAACGATCCGGATGTGGAAAACGCTCGCCGCGGATTTCCCCGAGCACGCGGTCGTCAATCGCGGCTTCGGCGGCTCTCAGATCGTTGACTCCACGCATTTCGCCGAGCGAATCATCTTTCCATACCAGCCTCGGATGATCTTCCTCCGGGCCGGCGGAAACGACATCCACGCGGGAAAGTCGGCCAGCCAGGTCTTCAAGGAATACAAGGCGTTTGTCGCCAAGGTCCACGCCCGACTGCCCCAGACCCAGATCGCGTACATCGCCCTGTGCCCGGCCCCGGCCCGCTGGATTGAACGGGACGCGAACAAGGCCCTCAACGACCTGGTCAAGGCCTATACCCGACAGCACGACTACCTGAAGTACGTCGAGACCTACGATATGTCGTTGACCCCCGATGGGCAGGCCCGCCCCGAGCTCTTCGTCGCCGACCGGCTTCACTTCAACACCGACGGATACCGGTTGCTGGCCGAGCGGGTGCGCCCCTTCCTGCCCCCCGCTCGCTCCGGCAATTGAGCCGCACTCGGAGTGGAGCCGCCTAACTACCTTCGTCCGCGACCACGACGCGGGCGTAACGGAATCTCAGGCTGTCATCGGCCGTGCCGAACAGATCAATGATCCGCGACGGACGGGAGCCGCCGCGCGGCGTGGCGGTGAAAAAAGACCTCATGGGCGCAGTCATCTCCACCGGCACCAGCTCGACCGCGCCGTCACCCGAACCCAACGGGCCCCACCAGTTGGCAAACACCGGCCTGCCGCCCGCACCCCTGCCCGTACCCGCCACGATCACGCACAGCCGCCGGGCGGATACGACGTGAAACCGCCCATAGAGGGGATCTACCCTCCCACCGTCGGAATGCGTACCGGCCAACGTTCGCCGTAACACAACCTTGCCGTCCCGGATGATCGCGTATTCGAGCAGATTGACCATCGGCTGGCCCGGAAAGTACTTGTCGCGAAGGAAGGCGTACTGGTGCGGCCGCTTCAGATAGAGCAGATGGGCCGCCCCGGCAGAATCCACGTACAGATCGAGGTTGGTGATGTGGCCAGCGGTCTTCTCCACGCTGTCCACTTCGATCGGCTCGGCAAATGGCTTGGCGGACAGGTCGGGCGTGAAAGCGTAAAACAGCCGCCGAAACACGTAGTCCCACTTGCTGCCGGTCTTCTCCAGCTTCAGCCGGCGCCACTCTTCGTTCGGCTCGACAATGTCGCCGATGGCAAGGACATGGGCAGCCCCGCCGCACAGAGCCACCTGGGGATAGCACGACCGGATGGGAAAGCGAATCGTGCCTCGGGCGTGCCACGCACCCTTGCGGTCACAATGCGAAACGTACTGCTCGCCGCTCCCGGCGTTGATGTTCAGGAGCAGGAGTTCCCCGCTCTCGCCGTCGGCCGCGAAGCCCCGGTAGGAATGGTCCGTAAAACGCGTGCCCGCCGCCCACACCGGTTCGAGCTCCACCGGCTTCGCGTCCGGTTTCCGAACGTCGAACTGCAGGACCAGCGGGTGGCAGGCCCCATACTGCGTGCCGGGCGGCTCGGTAGACGGATTGACCGAGAGGAACACCGGACCGCCCCGAAATACGCCAATCGGACACGGCTCGCGCTGACGATAAACCTCTTCGTGCTGAACGAGCTTCCAGCCGGCCGCATCACGCCGCCACAACTGCCAGCGGGTATTGCACAGCGGGGGAACGTCCTTGCCGGTCTCGATCATGGAGGCGTAGACAACGTCATCCTGCCGGGCAACGATCGTGGAGCCATAGCACCACGACGGGCCGGCGCCGTTGTTCGCGGGAACGTAAGAGGTGACGACTTCCTCAGCTTCGACCACCAGTCGGGGCGACGGCTGCCGGCCGGGAACGGCCAGGATCACCGCCGCGACAAGAGCGAGTGAATACATGACTTGGCCCTCAGGCGAGATGGCCCCGACGCCTCGCCGACAATACGGAAGGAGGCACCCCTGCCACTCTCACGACCCGAGCATCACCGCCGGGACGACAACGCCCTTCAAGCCCCGGCCGCCCCGCCGCGGAATACGGCCCACAGCCATGCCCGGCGATTACGCCAGACTCTTGGCCTTCGCCACGATGCCATCCGGGCCCAGGCCCAGCTTGCCCAGAATGATGTCGCCGCTCTTGCCCGACTTCGGCACGCGCGGACAGGTCATGCCGAAAACCCGAACATCACCGGCCTGAGCGGCGGCCTCCGCGATCGCGCTGTAGAAGCCGCCTACGAAATTGTCCTCGATAGCCAGGATCTTGCCGTTCGCCTTCCGGGCGGCGTCCAGAATCGGGGCGGTATTCAGCGGCAGGCAGTAGGCGTCGAAGACGTTGCACTTCACGCCCGACTCCTTGAGCTGCTTCGCCGCCTGCAACACAGGCGTCACCATGTAGCCGCTGGAAACCAGTGTCACGCTGTCCCCCTCCGCCAGCTGCTTCGAGCCACCGATCTCGAAGATCGCATCCTGCGGGTAGATCAGGGCCACGTCCGGCCGATGGGTGCGCAGGTAACACATGCTCGGCGTGTTCGCGGCCAGCTCGACCATCCGGTAGGCGGCCACCGCGTCGGCCGGGTGAAACACCACCGCCGCCGGGTTGCCCCGCCCGTCGTCCGCGTAAGCATAGCCCCGGAAGAAACCCATGTCCGGCAGACTCATCTGGCTCGGCCCGTCGGCACCCAGCGAAATGCCCGCGTGCGAGCCGACAAGCTTGATCTTCGCCCGGGTGATCGCCGCCATTTCGATCTGGTCGTATCCCCGGGCCAGGAACTTGGCGAACGAACTGGCGAACGGAATCATCCCCCCGGCAGCCAGGCCGACCGCGACCGTAATCATGTTCTGCTCGGCAATCTTGCATTCGAAGAAACGCTTCGGGAACATCCTGCCGAACGGCTCGGCAAACGTGGAGTTGCTCACATCACCGTCAACCGCCACGATCCGCTCGTCGGCCACCCCCAGCGAAACCAGAGCCGCACCGTACATCCGCCGCGTCGACAGCTTCCCCTTGGCCAACGCATCCTCGAGCTTGGCTCGCTTGACCGACTCGCCGAACGGCTCGATCTTGATCTGCCCGTTGCGGTTCGGCAGCTTGAGCGTCCCAGGCTTAGGCGGCCGGGGCACTTCCTTCACCGCCGCCGGAACCTCGCGCTTCGCCGCCGCCTTGTCCAGACTCGCCATCGCCGCTTCCACCTCGGCCTTGGGCAGCGGCTTGCCATGATTGGTGTGAGCCTTGAGCGACTTCACGCCCCAGCCCTTCTCCGTCTCCGCCACGATCGCGTGCGGCTTCTTGCCCTTGCCCACCTTGCGAAGGGCCTTGATGATCTCTTTGAGATCATGCCCGTCGATCACCGCCACCTTGTACCCGTAGGCCTCCAGCTTCGCCGCCGTCGTCTTGGACGACTGCTGCGGCGAAACATAGTCCGCCTGGCCCTGGCCGTTGCAGTTGAAGATCGGAACCACGTTGGTCAGCTTGTGGTCGGCAATGAAATCGATGGCCTCCCAGATCTGCCCCTCCCGCGACTCGCCGTCACCAATAATGACGAAGATCCGCTTGTCGCTCTTGTTCAGCCGGGCGGCCAGACCCAGACCGGCCCCGGCACTGAGCCCCTGACCAAGCGAGCCTGTCGCCGAATCGAAGAAGGGAAAACCCTCCGCAGGGTTCGGATGGCCGTCCAACTCGCTGTCCCACTCCCGAAGGGTGAGCAGATCGTTCACCGTCAGAGCCCGCTTCTGCTCCGGCGACCGGCCAACCACGCCACCCAGATCCGCATACGCCGCATATACCACCGGCACCGCGTGCCCTTCACTGAGCACCAGCCGGTCGCTGGCCGGATTCCACGGATTGGCCGGGTCGTAGCGCATTTCCGAGTACATCAGAGCGGCCACCAGGTGCCCAAGCGACAACGCGCTCGAGGGATGACCCGAACCAGCCGCCGTGGTCATGCGAACAACGTTCTTGCCCATCTCAATGACGCGAGCTTCAATCGCCTTACTCATGCGTAAACTCTTTCGAAACAAGACCTTGCATCAAAACACCGCCCGTCGTGGGGTGACCGAGTGCCATAGCCTACCGGTAATCCGGCCAGGGATCAAGCCGAGACCGGCCCTCCTTCTTCACGGCGGGAATTGTCATCGAGCCCGCGGAATCGCGACAAACCCCCGACGGCAGTCGAGAGGCGCAGAATGAACCCCTCCCCCGTCCTTCCGGGGGAGCTTGCCGAAACGCGTCAAGAGAGGAGACGCCGACTACTGATTCACGTTGAAGTTGGCGACGTCATCGGCAGTGCCATACAGAGCATCCGGCCCGGCCGATATCAGAATGAACTTGTCGGCATTGTGGGGACGAGGCACCGCACCCACCGCCGCCGGATTCCAGACCGTGCGGACGAAGCTGTTGCCTCCACTATCGATCGCCTGATTGCTCACCTGGCCATTCGGACCGTGGAGTATGGCCATCGGGTGCGGTCCTGCACCCAAGTTCATGAACTCGCTGCCGCTCAGAGGACTGCCGGTGAACCAGGAGTTGTCTCGCTGGTCGTAGATGCCGTCAACCGCGGCCGAGTTCGTGACCGGCCACACCCCGGTGCTCTTGGCCCGGTAGTAGAGGATAGGCTGACCAAACGAATCCAGGAAGCAGATCGAGTTCAGCTTCGTCTTCGATGCCGCAATCTCGAACTTGGTCCCGTTGGATTCCCGCTTCGGGAATACCAGCTTACTGACATCCACAAACGGCCCTTGTCGCTGGTGAACCGGCTTGCCACCGTCGAGGGCGTACAAGCCCGACATGGACTTCACCGCCTCCAGGTTGATGCCCGTATCGTCCGCCCAGCCCGGTCGTCCGCCGGGCGTCACGTTGTTGACATCTCTGAAGCCGGGCGTGCCCAGCATGTCCGCTCCGACCAGAGCCCAGGCGATCAGGTTGGCTCCATAGAAAGCACGCAGGGCGTTGCCCGTCTCGTGCGGCGAAACCGCCGCGACGGCGGCAGACGGCGGATAGGCACCCTCGAGGCGGTCGCTCGCCCGGTACTGCTCCGTGCCACTCTCCAGCACACTGACAGTGGCTTTCGTGGCGGCCGCCTTGGCCTTGATTCGAGCATTGTTGACCGCTGGAAGCACGATCGCGATGAGCAGGGCGATGACGCCGATCACGACCATGAGTTCGACCAGCGTGAAACCCGCTTGACGACCGCGCCGAAGCCCGATGGACGCCACATGCCTTGTTGCCGTTTTCATGTCCGACTCACCTCAGATTCCGTCGCGCACTTCACCACGAAAAGCCGTGCAATGCCCAGCCGGCGAACCGAGATCCTGTACCGGCTCGCAACAAACGATCAGTTGGCCGCCTTGATGTTGCTCACGTCGTCGGCCGTCCCGAAAATCCCGTCCTTGCCCGCGGTCATCAGAACGAACGAGTCCGGCCTCACCGGCTTCAGAACATTGGCCACCTTTATCGAGCTCTCGCTGTACAAGGTCCTGGCAAAAGACTGCGGCTCACTGCTCTCGGAAGTTAGGGTCATGACCGTTCCGCTCCTCGTCGCACCGAAGATCCCCAGGCGGTGAAGCACGTTCTTGCCCGAGATGATCGTAGCCTGGCCGGTGAAGTTCCAGCCCTTCAGACCGGCTGTCGTGCTGCCCGTGATCTCCTGGTTGTCCTTCAGATTGTAGACCCCCGTCCAGGTGTCGCCGGCCGTGAAGGGGTACTCCGCCTGAGTCTTGGCCCGGTAGTACAAAACCGGCGACTTGTAGGAGTCCTCGAAAAGCACCATCCGCTGGGTGGGCACGAAATCGGAATCGCTGCCAACCTGGAACTTCTCCGTGTCATTGTCTCGCCGGTAAGTCTCGGCCTCCACGTACGGCCCCTTGCGATCCTTGAAGCTCGCGGTCGTGCACGTGCCCGAACGGGCCAGGGTCAGACCCTTGGCATCCACGCCCTTGGTGTCGTAACCGACCATCGCCCGGGCCAGCCAGTGGGCTCCGGACAGGTTGCGGCCGTCCGGGAAGAGCCCGGTGCTGAGCAACGGATCCGAGGCCAGGCTCGAGTCCGGATACTGCCCGAAGTCGTTCTGGAACATCTCCAGGTTCGTCCCGATGGAGTCCAGCTGCTTGGCCACCTTGGTCCGCTTGGCCTGGTCCCGGGCCCGGGACAGCGAAGGCATCAGAATCCCGATCAGCAGGGCAATGATCCCCACCACCGTGAGGAGCTCGATCAGGGTAAAGCCTGATCGACGAGACGAGTGAACGCGACGAGTCAACATGAGTGCGACTCCTGTATGAGGTATCGAACAAGGCCATGCCGATCGACGACCGATTCGGCAAGGAGCAGGCGACCGGCACCACCGGCGTCACACGCGCGGCGCGAACCGACCTCCCCCTTATATACTATCATGCCCGAGGGCAGAAAGTCACGTCGGGGCGGAAATCCCGCCTCGCCGGACGTCCGGACCGCTCCAGAATACGCCATCTCGGCACTCCGCGAGGCCGGAATCCCATCCCGGCCCATCCCCTCTCCTCCCCAGCCGCCCCCCCTCGCACCTCTTCGGCCCCTCACCGGGCAAACGCGCGAAGCCTTGGCGACCTCGCGTGCAGCCACCACAGTCCTGGCAGCGATCCGCCTGCCGCGGCGAACCGCCCGACGCTCGCCGATCGCCGTGGCCCCCGGCAGGCTCGCGGATCCACAGTCCGCAACCCAATGGGGCTGTTACCCCAATGGCCAAGAGACCGCCGTTCGTGGCCGGCGATCTCTCGTACCCGCGAGACGAACACCCCTGTCACTGGCCGCCAGACACGGCGTTGATCAACGATACCAGCGGCAGGAACAGGGCGATGACGATGAAGCCGACGATACCGCCCAGCACAACCACCATGACCGGCTCGAGCAAGCTCACCAGACCGTCGACCAGGGTCTCAACTTCCTCGTCGTAGTTGTCGGCGATCTTGATGAGCATCTTGTCGAGATCGCCCGTCTCCTCGCCGACGTCAATCATGTTGACCACAATGCCGTCGCAAATCTTGGCCGCTCGCAGGGGGTTGGCAAACGACTCACCCTCGCGGATCTCGTCGTGGACGTTCTTCAGGGCCCGGGCGTACACCTCGTTGCCCGACGTCTCCTTGGTGATGTTGATGGCCTCGAGAATGGGCACGCCCGCAGCCAGCAGCGTACCCAGCGTCCGGGTGAAGCGGGCGACGGACGACTTGGCCAGAATGTTGCCCAGCACCGGAATCTTGATCAGAACCAGGTCGACACCGTAGCGGCCGGCCTCCGACATGCGCAGCAACTTGAAGAGCAGAATGACGATCACCGGCGTGAACAAGAGAATCACCCAACCCGGCGGCGTCCCTTTCACAAACCACTTCGAGATGCTGATCAGCACCACGGTCATGCCCGGCAACTGCGTGCCGAAGTCCTTGAAGATCTCCTCGAACTTGGGCACCACCGCGATCATGATGCCCGCCACGATGCCCATGGCGAAGGCAATCACCACAACCGGGTAGATCATGGCCCCCATGACCTTGCGTTTGAGTCGCTGGGCCCGCTCGAGAAAGTCAGCCAGACGCTGGAGAATCACGTCGAGCACGCCGCCCGTCTCGCCCGCAGCCACCATGTTGCAGAACAGACGGTCGAACGCCTTGGGCTGGCCGGCCATGGCCTCGGACAGCGTCGCCCCACCCTCGATGTCATCGGCGACATTGCGGAGAATCGCCCGCATCATCCCCGGCTTCTGCTGCTGCTCGAGAATCCGCAGACTGCGAAGGATCGGAAGACCGGCATCCTGCAGCGTCGAGAGCTGACGGGTGAACTGGGTGATCTCCTTGACCTTGACCCGGCCAATGCCGCCAACCGCTTTCTTCTTCTTGGCCCCCCCGGCGGCGACTCCGGCCTTCTCAGCCTTCTTGCCGCCCTTCTGTTTGAGCTTCGTCGGGTAGTAACCCAGGCCGCGTATCTTGGCCAGGGCGTCTTCTGTCGTCTGGGCTTCGATCTCGTCCTTGACCTCCTGCCCGGACTGATTCATCGCTTCATATTGGAAGGTCGCCATGACACTCGCTCCGTGCAGAGTGATCCGTTCTCAGTCCTCAGAGCTCTGTCACCGGAAGACCCATCGGGCATCCGAACCCGGCCGCCGAAGACCAACAACGGATCACTCCTCGTCTCCTACACTTCCTCGAGGATCGTCTCGCGAACCACTTCCTCGATCGTGGTCAGGCCTTCAAAGATCGCCATGAGGCCGTTCTCGCGAAGAGACCGAAGCCCCGCCTTCTTGGCAGAGTCACGCAGCAAAGCCGTCGAGGCGTGCTTCATGACCAGATCGCGAAGCTCGTCGTTCATCACCATGATTTCAAACAGGCCCAGACGACCGCGGTACCCGGTATTGTTGCAGTAGTCGCAGCCGCGCCCGTACATGAATGACTTGCCGCCCGCCTCTTCCGGCCGCAAGTCGAGTTCCATGAGCATGTCCTCGGTCGGATGAAACTCGTCCTTGCAGTTCTCACAAATCCGGCGAACAAGTCGCTGTGCCACGATTGCCTCAAGCGTGGCTGTAATCAGGAACGGCTCCAAGCCCAGATCCACCAGACGAGCGATGGAGGAGGGCGCGTCGTTCGTATGGAGGGTCGTGAATACCAGGTGTCCGGTCAAGGACGCCTGCACGGCGATCTGAGCGGTCTCCAAATCGCGGATTTCACCCACCAGGATGATGTCCGGGTCCTGACGCAGGAAGCTCCGTAGGGCCTTGCCGAAGGTCATGCCCAGCTCAGTGTTGATCTGACATTGAATCAGTCCATCGATGTCGTACTCGACCGGGTCCTCGGCCGTGAGGATCTTGGTGTCGATGGTGTTCAAATCGTTGAGGGCCGCGTACAGGGTGGTGGTCTTGCCGGACCCGGTCGGGCCGGTGTTGATGATGATGCCGTTGGGCTTGTTGATCAGCTGGCGGAAGATGCCCAGCTGCTCGTCGCGCATCCCAAGACGCTCGAGGCTCAGCGAGACGTTGCCGCGGTCGAGGACACGCATGACCACACTCTCGCCGAACATGGTCGGGAGCACGGCCACGCGAAGGTCCACCGGGTTGCCGGCCACCGCGAGCTCGATGCGGCCGTCCTGGGGCATACGCCGCTCGGCAATGTTCAGGTTGGCCATCACCTTGATACGGCTGGCAATGGCGACGGCTATGTGCCGGGGCGGCGGCATCATCTCGTAAAGCACCCCGTCGATGCGGTACCGCATCTTGTACTCGTCCTCGAACGGCTCGAAGTGAATATCGCTGGCCTTGTCCCGAATGGCCTGCAGGAGCACCAGGTTGAGCAGCCGCTTGACCGGGTTGGAGTCGGCGAGTTCCTTGAGCTCATCGAGATCGATCGACTCGTTGCGACCCTCGAACTTGGAAAGATCCTCGTCGCCGGCAATCTCGGTGATCAGGTCGGTGATCGATTCGGCCTTGTCCTCCGGGTAGTAACGCGCCTGGGCGGCGCTCATGTCGTCGGGGGTGGTAATGCAGGCCCGAACCTGAAAGCCCATCAACGTCTTGAGATCGTCGGTAGCCTGGAAGTTCGAGGGGTCGTCCAAAGCGATGGTCAGCAGCTTGGTGGACGCCTCGTAATCCAGGGGAACAACCCGATAGGTGGTGGCCACTTGCGAGGGAACGAGCGAAATGATCTCTGTGGGAATGTCAAACTTGGAGATGTCCACCGGTTCCATGCCGGCCTGGGCACCAAGGGCCAGACGGACATCATTGTCATCGACATAGCCCAGTTCGACCAGGATCTGCCCGATCGGCCCGTGCTTGGTCTTCTGCAGCTCAAGGGCCTCGCCGACCTGGGTACGGCTCAGCTTGCCCATCTTGATCAAGATGCGGCCCAGCGGACGCCCTTTGAGCTGGCCGATGGGCGGCATCCTCCGGCCGCCGCCACCGTCTCGACCAAGGCCCTTGCGCGGCGGCGGCTTCGACCCGTCAGGGACCACCGGTGGTTTCGATGTTTCCTCAGCCATGGCTCATTCTCTCGTACCTGCCGGCCCGAGTCCGGACCGTGCTCTTGCCGCTTCGCTCCGCCACCCCTCTCAGGCCTTCGGTCCTCTGGGCAGATCGTCACCCTCGTCCCTGGGCTTCTTGGGACCCTCCGGCCCGGGCAACGCACTGCCCTTCTCCAGGGCCTCGATCTTGTCCTGCATCTCACCGGGGTTACGCGATTTGTCCATCGCCTCCTCCGCCGAGATGATGTGGTCCTTGAAGAGCTGCAGCAGGTGCTCGTCAAGCAACTGCATCCCGTACTTCTTGCCCGTCTGAATGCTCGAGTCAATACGGAAGGTCTTGTTCTCGCGGATCAGGTTCGAGATGGCCGGCGTCACCACCATGAACTCGTAGGCCGCAATCATGCCCTTCCCCAGCTTCGGACAGAGGGCCTGCGAGAGCACCGCGATCAGGTTGGTCGAGAGCTGGACACGAATCTGCTCCTGCTGCTCGTGCGGAAAAGCGTCAATGATCCGGTTGACCGTGCCCTGACACCCGGTGGTGTGAACGGTGGAGAAAACCAGGTGGCCGGTCTCGGCCGCACGGATGGCCGATTCCATCGTCTCCAGGTCGCGGAGCTCGCCGACCAGAATGACGTCCGGGTCCTGACGCAGCACGCGGCGCAGAGCCTCCGAGAAACTCGGCACATCCAACCCGACTTCACGCTGGTTGATCAGCGACTTCTTGTGCATGTGATAGTACTCGATCGGCTCTTCCACGGTCACAATGTGCCGGTCGAAGTTGGTGTTGATGTAGTCGAGCATCGTGGCCAGCGTGGTGGTCTTCCCGGAACCGGTCGGACCGGTGACCAGGAACAAGCCGCGCGGCCGACGGCACAGGGCCTGGGAGATCTTGGGCAGGCCGATCTCCTCGAAGGTCAGCAGCCTGTTCGGGATCAGTCGCAGTACCACCGCCAGGTTGCCCTTCTGGCGGAAGACACTCACCCGGAAGCGGCCGGCATCCCCGAACGCAAACCCGAAGTCCGTGCCGCCTTCCTCCTGGATTTCCTGCTGGTTGCGGTCCGGAGTAATGGCCTTCATCAGCGAGACCGTGTCCTCCGGCTCGAGAACCTTGGTCTCCAGCGACCGCAGGTGCCCGTGCAACCGCAGCACCGGCGGTCGCCCCACGGTCAAGTGAATGTCCGATGCCCCGCGTTTGATGCAGGTTTCCAGGATACGGTCAATATGCAGTGTACCCATGTGTCTCCGCGCTCATCTGTTGAGACGTTACTCGTCGATAATGATACCTTCCGCCTGGGCATGCCGGGCGACTTCTTCCAGCGTCGTCGTGCCACGCTGGATCTTCAGCTTGCCGTCGGCGAGCAAATTCCGCATGCCCGAGGCCTTGGCCGCACGACGTATCTGGCTGGTCGCGGCACGGTTGAAGGCCAGCTCACGCAGCTCATTGTTCATGGTCATCATCTCAAAGATGCCCATCCGGCCTCGAAAACCCGTTCCATTGCATCGCTTGCACCCCGCCCCGCGCAAAAACTTGGTGCCCTCGATCTCCGCCTGGGTGTAGCCCAGGACACGCAGATAGCTGGGGTCCGGCGACGGATCCGGCTGCTTGCACTCGGTACACAGAATACGCACCAGCCGCTGGGCCATGATCGCCTGGATCGAACTGGCCACCAGGAACGGCTTGACCCCCATATCGATCAGACGCGTGATCGCGCTGGGGGCGTCGTTGGTGTGCAGCGTGCTGAACACCAGGTGACCGGTCAGAGCCGCCTGGATGGCAACCTCACCCACCGTCAGGTCACGGATTTCACCGACCAGAATGATGTTCGGAGCCTGACGCAGCATCGCCCGGAGAATCTTCTCAAAGGTCAGCCCAATGTCTTCCTTGACCTGACACTGGTTCATGCCCGGAAAGTTGTACTCGACCGGGTCCTCGGCGGTGATGATCTTCTTGTCCGGACGGTTGAGCTCCTGGAGCGCGGCATACAACGTGGTCGTCTTGCCCGATCCGGTCGGACCAGTCACCAGGAAAATGCCGTTCGGCCGGCGGATAATCTTGGTGAACATCTGGTAGTCGTCCTCCTCGAAACCCAGCGCCTGGATGCCGACGCGGACCGAATCGGGCCGCAGAATACGCATCACAATGCTCTCGCCGTGAACCGAGGGGCAGGAGGCGACGCGGAAGTCGATGTCTTTGCCGCCAACATTCAGCTTGATGCGGCCGTCCTGCGGAATCCGCTTCTCCGACAGGTCGATGCCGGCCATCAGCTTCAAACGGGCAGTCACCGAGCCCTGGAGCTTCTTGGGAATCCGCTCCCGCTCGGCACACACACCGTCCACGCGGTACCGGACACGAACCCGGTCGGCCATCGGCTCCACGTGAATGTCGCTCGCCCTCATCCGAACCGCCTCGCCGATCAGCTGGTTGATCAACTTGATGATCGGGGCGTCACCTTCGTCACCGGCAACCTTGCTCAGGGCATCCTCGTCGTCAGGCATGTCCTGATCAATGCTGTCCATGGTCTCGCCAATCAGGCTCTTCTCCTTCGACATGAAGGTGTCAATGAAGCGCTTGATCTTCGATGGCGGGGCAAGCGAGATCTCGAGGTTCGGATTCAGCCGGAAACGCAGCAGGTCCAGCTTCTCCAGATCCAGAGGATCGCTGATGATCACCTTCAGACGCCCGTTCTCCTCACCCAGCGGAAGAACCTGATGATCGCGAATGAACTTCTCCGGGATCAGGTGCAGACTGGCCCGGATGTCGGTGGACTTGTCCAGGTCCACGTAGGCCATGTCGAACTGCGTCGCCAAGGCCTTGGTGACGTCATCCTCCTTGCACAGCTCAAGCTCAACCAACGCCTCGCCGATCCGGCGATCGTGGTCGGCCGCATAAGTGAGCGCGTCCTCCAGCGCCTTGGGGGTGATGATCTTCCAATCAACCAGGATTTCGCCGAGTTTCTTCTGTCGTCGGGCCATACAATTCCGGGGAACAAGTTCGGGGCTGGCCACCAGCCGGTTATACCCAAGTCACGGCCTACCAGGATCGGCAGGCGGTAGGCAGCCGGCACAACCACCGTGCCAGAACACCCTATTCTATTGGCGAGCCTACCTTAACATCAAGGCTTGACGTCACGTAAAGCTCGGGCTGTAATCACCCCCCTATGGAAATGCCCCCCTTGCCAGCCCCCACCCTGCCGCCTCAAGCCGAAGCCTTCCTCCGATCGTGGCTCACCGATCCGACCACCCGACAGACGGCAAAGGAACAACTGCTTCAATTAGTCAATATTGACACCACACCCAAGCCCTCCCCGCAGGCCTGCGCCCGGGCCGAAAAAGAGGCCTTCAACGCCATCGAACAGTTCCTGACCACGCATTCCCCGAGCGTGGTCAGCCGCCGCGTGCCCATCCGCCCGGACATCGCCGACCATCCCGATTTCACCCTGCCCTACTACACCGGGCAGACGACCGGACCCAGAGACAACATCGTCCGCCGAACCTACCGAGAGCGAGGTAACCTGCTCGCCCGATGGCCGAATCCCAACCTGCCCGTCCTGGCACTCAATGCCCACATCGATACCGTCGCCCCCCATGTCGGCGGACGAGTCGAGGGCGACCAAGTCCACGGGCGCGGCTCGGTGGACGACAAGGGACCGTGCGTGGTCATGATGCTGACCGCCTGGCTGCTCGACACCCTGGCCGAGCGGTTCGGGATCCGGCCTGCCTGCGAGCTGCTCCTCGAGTTCGTCATCGACGAGGAAACCGGTGGCAACGGCAGCCTGTCGGTCGCCTTGGACAAGACCCATGCGTCCGCCGACGCCATCCTGGTCCTGGAATGCACCCAGCTGAGATTCCATCCCGCCAACCGCGGGGCAGTCTGGTACTTCGCCCGGCTCGACGCCACCGATACCCCGGGTCATCCCCCGGCAGACCGGGACCACCTCCTCGAAGCGATGGCCTTTGCGGTCGGCTCGCTGAGCCAATGCGGCGACGGCATCAAGTCCGAGAGCAACCACCCCCTGTTCCCCCATCGCCCCGTGCAAACCTGCCACGGAATCATCGGCCCGCACGGGCAACACCCATCCCGAGTCAACGATTACGTCCCCCTGCTCCTGAAAGGGACCGGCGGCCTGGGCGACGGAATCCGTCTACTCGTAGACCAAGCCGTGGCCGAGTACTGCTCGAGGTACGGCGACAAGACCCGGCCGGGCACGGGTGACGCCACCCTCAAGGCCCACACCGCCTGGACAGATATCGCCCCCGAATCCGCCCGGCTCGAGGTCTTCGGCCTGACCGGCCACATGGGTTCGGTGGATCGGCTCGACGGCGCGATCACCAAGGCGGCCGCCATCGTCCGCAAGCTGGTCACCGCTCGGCGGGAGCAGGGCCCGGCCTGGGCCGGCTTGACGGTCACGCTGCAGAACCGAGGACCGCTCCGAACCCTGACCCTCGAAGGCGGTCAGGGTTTCCTGCCAACCCACGAATTGGACGAGGTCTGCAGACGAATGAGAGCGGCGGTTGAGGAGGGCGTGCGGGGTTACACCATCCGCGAGGGCCTTCCGCAGGGGGCGATCACATGCCAGACCACCTTCGACAAGCTGCACAACGCGGCGTTCGCCCGCCCCGCAGACGGGCCGGCGATGCGGGCCATGCTCCACGCCGGACGCCAGACGGGCATCTACGCCGACCAGCCGATCCGCGGCTGGGGTGCCTCCTGCGACGCCCGGATCTTCGCCCGCGAATTCCCCAACGCGGAGATCGTCACCTTCGGGCCGGGGCACCTGTCGCAGGCCCATGCCAACGATGAGCACGTGAACGTCAATGAGCTACTGCTGGCTGCCGTGACCCTGGCGAGGGTCGCCCTGGCATTTGGCGCTCATCGCTGAGAATCCGCCCGTCGCGAAGGACAATAACCCGCTTGCAGCGGGCGGCCACGTCGGGTTCGTGGGTCACCATGAGAATGGTCTTGCCGATCTTGCTGTTCAGCTCGTCAAACAGATCCAGGATGATCTCACCCGTCGCGGTGTCCAGGTTGCCGGTGGGCTCGTCGGCCAGAATGAGCAACGGGTCGTTGATCAACGCCCGGGCGATAGCCGCCCGCTGCTGCTGGCCGCCGGACAGCTCCATCGGACGATGGTGGGCCCGACTGCTCAGCCCGACACGCTCGACCAGGTACATGGCCCGTTCGCGCCGATCCCGCACCGGGACCCGCTGATAGAACAGGGGAACCTCAAGGTTCTCCAGAATGGTCAACTGGGGAATGAGGTTGAAGTTCTGGAAGACAAAGCCCAGCCGGCTGCCACGAATCTCCGACAGGGTGTCGTCATCGAGCTTGGCCACGTCGTCGCCGCCAAGCAGGTAACGGCCGCTGGTGGGCCGATCCAGGCATCCGATCAGATTCATCAGCGTGCTCTTGCCCGAGCCACTGTGCCCGCAGATGGCCACATACTCCCCCCGGTGGAACGTGAGGCTGATCCCCCGCAAAGCATGAACCTCAACACTCGTCCCGGGCTTGCGATAGACCTTCTTGATCTGCTCGAGCGACGCCAGGGGAGCATTGTCATGACCAGTGGCGGTGAGCATGCTCACTTCCGGATCTCGCTCGTGTCGGGCCTCGACTCCGGCCGGGCCACGCTCCTGTCCGGTCGACCCGGGCCTCTCTGCGGCTTGACCGAGTTCCGGTCACCCGGCGGCCCGGCCGAACCCGCCTGGGCCTCGCCCCTCTCAGAACCTCTACCGGCGCTTCGGTCGGTCTCCCTGGCTGAACCGGGCGCCCCCTGGTCGGAGGACGGGGGGGCAGGCGCCGGAGAGACCGCCGGCTTCTTGGCCCGCGACTTGGGACTCATCGCGGAGATGCCGCCCTCGGCATCCGGCAGCTTCAGCTTCATCTCGTCGGTGATTGCCAGGTAGACCTTCTGCCCGCCCTCCAGCCCCTTCTTGACCTCCACAAACTCGTTGCTGGCCAGGCCAGGCACGATCGGCACGGGGTCCGCCGACCCGTTCCGCTCCACAAAGACATAGTACTCGGCACCCTTGGCGAAAACCGACTGGATCGGCACGGCCAGGCTGTTCTCCACCTGGGCCACCAGGATCTCCACCCGCGCCGTCACGCCCGGCTTCAATTCGGTGAACTCGCCGTCGAGCAGGATCTCGGTCACGTATTCCTTCAGGTTCGGATTCATCCAGCGGTTCTGCGAATCGGCCAGGACCGCAATCTTGGAGATCCGCCCGCTGAACTTCCGGCCGGTGAAACCTTCTATCTCGACACTGGCCGGCAGGCCGAGCTGAAGGCGCTCCGTCTGGGCTTCGTGCACGCGGACGACCACTTTCATCGAGCTCACGTCCGGAAGGGTGATGAGCGACTGCCGCTCGTGAACCGTGGCTCCTTTCTCGATCATGTTCTCTGTGCGCCACGGATTCTCGCCGCGGGCGTAGACCACCAGGCCGTCCGCGGGAGCCAGTATCCTCGCCTTGTCCCGCTGATCGAGCAGCTTGGCGAGCTTCTCCTGCGTAATGCCCAGCTCTCGCTTCTTAGCTTCCACCTCGGCGACGGCCTTCGCTTCGCTGGCCGCAGCCGCCTTCTGGGCCCGAGCCAGCTCCTTCTCCGCCTCGGTGACCACGGACTTCGCCTTCTCCAGGTCCATTGGGATGCTGTACTTCTCGAGCACCTCCAGGGCCAGCTTGGCCTTCTCCAGGTCCTGGTTGGCCTCGTAAACCGCGAACTCGTCCTTGTCCAGTTCCAGGCGGGTGAGAAACGACTGCCTGAAGAGTTCCTTGGAATCCGTGAGCGTGTCCTGGGCTCGCTTGAGCACCGACTTGGCTTTCTCCATGGCCAGCTGAGCCACCTGCCGCGACTGCACGGAATCCCCAAGCGTGAACTTCTCGAGGGCGGTCTTGGCCAGGTCAGAATCGAGACTCGCCTTGCGGATCTTGCTCGCGTTCTCGTCCTGAAGGATCTCCAGGCCCTTCACCGCGGCCTCGTAGGCCGCCTTGGCGGTCACTTCCTTGATCTCGCCGTCACGGATCGCGTCCACGATCGTGTCGCTGGCCAATTCGACCAGCACGTCCCCTTTCTTGGCCTGCGTCCCCTCGGGAATGAGATAGATGATCGTCGGGTGACCCTCGAGCTCGCAGCGGATATCGATCGAGTTCGAGGCGTCCAGTTCACCCTTCTCCTGAAGGATGACCGGGAAACTCTTCGGCAGCACGGTATAGAGCTGGATCGAGGCCAGCGGACTCGCCTTGCCCCATTTTCCCCAGCCGATGTAGCCGGCCACCGCCGCGATCAGCACCACGGCCACCACGAAGGGTATTCGCCTCGATTTGGGCAGAGAGCCGGCATGATCCCAGGTGGATTCCGACGCTTCCGCGGGAGCAGCCATCTCCTCTGCTGCAAGGGGATGGGTTCGCACCCCGGAAATCGCCGGCGACTTGAGGGTATCGACTTCGGCGGTACTCAAAACGCAACCTCCAGACAGTCTATTATAACTCGCTCCAAACGCCTGTGGAAGCCGGCCGTCCCCCGCCTCAGCACTCCCCGGCGTCAGCCGCCCGCCTGTCGCGGCTCAGACGAACCGGTCCCTGCCTCCACGCGGAGCGAGGACGTCGGCCAGTGCCCCTCGTCGTCGATCCGCAGCGTCTCCGTGTCCCGCCGGAACTGCAGAATCGCCAGACGAACCTGCGCCTGGGCACGAGCCAGGCTGTTTCTCGCGTCGAGAAGGAAGTTCTCCGCATCCACTACTTCGCGGTTGCTCACCCGGCCCTGGTTGAACCGGATGCGGGCTCCCTCGCGGCGCTGCAGAGCCACGTCCCGGTTGATCATCTGGATCTGCAGGGCTTCCTGCTGCTGCTTGACCCGGCGAATGGCCCGGCGAATCTGAAGCTCCACCAGGTCTCGCGACCGCTGATACGCCCGCTCCGCACGGCGCTTGACAATCAGGGCGGTACGCAGGTCGTTGCGCTCCCGGTAGCGATCCAGCGGCAACTCGAGCGTCAGCTGCCCCCGCGACGTCGTTCGGTCGGTCTTGAAGTTCCACATGCCGAACTCGCTCGAGTCGGTGTTCATGGTCACCGTGCCGTGGGCGGTCAGGTCCGGCAGCAGATTGTTCTCCGCAATGTCCACTCCGCGCCGGGTGTCGTCGATCCGATCGAGATCATTCAGCAGATCGAGCCGGTACTTCAGGCCGACGCGGACCGCCTCTTCGTCGGGCACATCAGGCATCCGCAGGGCCTGCTCCAGCGAGGTGGTCTCCATCCCTCCCGCACCCTCTTCCGCCCCCGCACTCGGGTCCCCCAACGGGAGAACATCGATCCGCTGCTCCATGGGCATGCCGATCCGGATCTTGAAGTCCGCCAGGGCACTCTGGAAGGCCTCGACCGCGTCGATCTTGCGGCTGATCGCCACCAGGCGGTCCTGGTCGGCACGCTGTACTTCCAGCTGAAGGATGCGCCCCGTTTGCCACAGCGCCCGGGCCCGCTCGGCTTCACTGGTGAACGACTTGATGCTCTCCTCCTCGTTGACGATCTCCTGGCGAAGCTGCTGAAGGTTGAAGTAGTCCCCGGCGATGTCGACCGCCAGCACCCGGCGGAACCGCTCAAAGGCCCGTACCGCGTAGATCAGATCCCGCTCCGCCTGGTAACGGGACTCGAAAGCCGCCGGCCCCGCCCCGCGAAGCAGCGGAATCCGGGCCTCCAGAACCAGCGAGCCGGTCTCGCCCGCGGTCAGGTGGTGAGTCAGGTCGCGCATCAGCGTACCCAGCACCCGAGCGGTCACTTCACCTCCGTAGGGCAGCTTCTGCTGAACGGCAACGCTCGAGACCATGTCCATCGCGTGATCGAAGTTCCGGATCTGCCCGTAATTGGCGTACTGGCTGCTGATCTCACCCACCAGCTGGGGCGTCCACAGGTGCCGCTCCAACGAGAGGGCTAGAGCTGCTAAATAGAGGTCCTCCTTGGCGTTCTGAAGCTCGCGGGCATGCCCGAAGGCATAACCGAGCGAATCGGCCAGGGACAGAACCTGCCCCGGCTCACCCCCGGGCTGGCTCTCCGCCGGCCCGGTCGTCAGCGGCCCGATCGCCACACCAGGAGATGCCGGTCCCGAGGCCGCGACCGGGCGGGTCTCCGCCGATGCCGCCGAAGGAGTCACCGCCCCGAACATGTCGGTCGGCCGGCTGGCCGCGGAGCCGAAATCAACCGCCGAGCCCGGCCCTGGCTGCACGGCCAGCACCGCCGGACCCGCCTCCGCCGAACGCCCGCCGGCCGGCTGAGTCGCCACCTTGTCAAACGAGGACGGAACCTTCGAATCCACCGGGTGCGGCACGAACCTGTACGGCGAATCAGCTCCCGCAACCGGCGGGCGCTTCCAAGCCGGCCACCGCTCCTGGTCGATCCGGGCATCCTGCGCCTTGCCCAACGCCGCTTGCTGACGCTTCTCGATCAGGCGGTACACCTCGCGGTCGGCGTCATAAACCGCCAACTGACAGCCGCCACAGACCCACAGAATACCACCGACGAAGAGTCGCCCAACCGGGCCTACAATCCATGTCGAGAATGGCTGCATTCCATACCTCGCGGTTACCCCGTGCAAGCGGCTGGGCATTATATCATCTCATTCCCAATAGCCAAATCCACACTCGTGACGCAGATCCGTCAAGCCGACGTCCGCTCCAGGTCAGTGCACGCGGGGCAGATGATCGGCGTTCATTTTCCCCCCCCTCAATACCCCTCCGCCCAAGGGAAGACTCAACGCACCGGAAACGGACTCGCAGCCGCAAGGAGAGGTGCTCCGGAGCGACTGCGGTGACGGGGAAGATAATGGTGGCCGGAGGTATCGCGATGATCATGTCGGGCGGGCCCGGCAAGGAAACCTGCAGCCCCGATCCTTGACCCGCCCCAGCCCGCAAGGACCAGACCCGCAAGACCTTCAGGCCAGTCCTCAAGGCCACCAGGCAAATCCGTAGGATCACCAGGCAAATCCGTAGGATCACCAGGCAGATCCGTAGGATCACCAGGCAAATCCGTAGGATCACCAGGCAGATCCGCAGGATCACCAGGCAAATCCACAGGATCAACAGGCAAATCAGCAAGGCCGCCAGGCAAATGAGTCCAGAGCCCCTAACCAGGCCCGCCAAGGGCGTGTCTGATGCAATAAGGCATGCTCCGTGCTCGCGACCATGACCCCGAGGAGATCAACATGAGAACTGTCACACGAATTATTGCTATATTGATGACAGGCGGCACGGTCATACCCGCATTCGCCCAGATCGACACCGCTGCGGCCGAGAACAAGCTGCTGAGCATGCGCGCCGCCCAGGCGGACGCCTACCGCAAGCTGGCCGAGGCGATCAAGGGCCTCAAGATCACTTCCGACACCTACGTCAAGGACTTCGTCGCCGAGAGCGACTCCATCCAGGCGGCCATGGACACGTTCATCCGAGGCGTGAAGCTGGGCCAGCCGAGGTGGCTCAGCGACCAGTCCTGTGAGGTGCCGGCCGAGGTGACCGTCTCGCGGGTGATCCAGGAGATCAAGGAAGTCCACACCCGGCACTACAAGGGTGACCGGATCAAGGGTCACGACATCGAGCACATGAACCAGCAAGTCCGGACGGAGGTCATCAAGGTGATAGGCACCGGCGCCCCGCGCCCGGATCTGCCGCCGAACCTGCCGGCCGGCGTCGAACAAGTGATCGAGAAGGGTCCGCCTCCCCCGCCGACACCGCCGTTTCCGCCGCTCTGGCAGAAGCTGGGTCCTCAAGCCCGGATGATGGCCGTCCGGACGGCCCGACTCGTCGCCTTGAGGAATCTCGCCGAACGGATTGGCGGCCTGCGGGTCACCTCGAACACCCTGGTTCGCGATTTCGTGGCCCAGTCGGACGAGATCACCGCCGTCACCGAGCAGATGTTGGTCGGGTTCAAAGTTACCCGCGAATACCTCCATTCCAGCGAACCGATCGCCGAGGTCACGATCGAGGTGCCAATGGAGTCGGTGATCAACGTGATCAAGGAGCTGCACAGCCGCAGCATCCAGGGAGACCGCATCAAGGGAACAGACGTCACCGAGGTGACCAAGCAGATCCAGGGCCAGGTCTTCGAGGCCTCCGGCATGGGTATACCCCCGCCGCAGTACGTGAAGCAGGCGGAGGCCGTGTTGCAGACCACTTATCCTCCGTGGGCGACCGAGTGGATCACGATGGATGGCCAAGGCATGGCTCCGAATGACAAGCGGGGTACGCCGCAGGGCAGACTGCTCGCGGCCCGGGCCGCGGAACTGGAGGCCAAGCGCAAGCTGGCCGAACACGTGATGGGCCTGCACATCGAATCGAACGTCGTGGTCAAGGACTTCATCGCCCGGCACGACGAGATCCGAAGCTCGGTCGATGCGGTGATCGTGAACTCCCGGGTCGAAAGGACGACCTTCGACGGCGACATGGCCACGGTGACGGTGGTCGTTCCGGGCATGCAGGTTTGGGAGCTGATTGACGGACGGATTCGGGCCGGCCAAGGCGGCTAGTCGGCAGACGTGACGGACGGTCGAGCAGGAAGGAGAGTCTGACATGCGGTGTTTCACGATCGCCCTGGGGTTGGCGGTCCCGGCCTGGACACTGGCCACCTTGACCGGCTGCGGGAGCGAGGTCCGGAGCTATCAGAGCAGCGAGCGGATTGAGCAGGCCGAGCCGAGGATGGTATCGCCCGGCACCGAGGCGCTGGTGCCCGACCGCGTCGAGCGGACTGAGCCGAGGATGGTGTCGCCCGGTAGGGAGGTTCTGGTGCCTGACCGCGTGGAATGACCCGGGCAGTCGAGGCGTAGGCAGCGACGTTGTGGGGCGGGTGTTGGCGATCGGCCGGCACCCGCGTTTTCATGCCCCGGCGGCTGGAGTATGATGCGACCATGTCGATTTTCCCGTCGATGGTTGACGACTCTCGGCAGAGCCGGGCGGCTGCGGGCCGATGGGGGTGGGCGCGAGTCGTCGCCCTGAGCCTGCTGGGCTCGACCGTCCTGGTCATGGTCGGCACTGCGGCCCGGGCTCAGGCGCCGGACAGCCAGCCGGCCGGCGTCGAGCAGAGGGCGAGTGACCAGGCGTTCCAGGAGCTGGTCGACGAGGTCATGGCCATTCGCCTGGCGGGCGGATGGACCGTGGGGGGCCTGCTCGGCGTGGTGCCCGACGCCGATCGCGGACTACGAGAGAGCCTTTTAGAATCGAAGGTGGAGCACCGGGCCAGGCCGCTTCCGGGGAACCTGGTCGAGGTCGAGGTCTCGCTGCCGATGGAGCGGCTGGCGGAGATGCTGCAGGACATTGCGGCCCGGTTCTTTCCGAAGGCGGACCGGTCGGTGGTGGAGATTGAGAGCCGCGGCCGGCCGAGCCTCGGGGGCGTGGGTCGAGTCAGGGCTGACCGGAGCGTGGTCGGGCTGCCCGTCGGGTGGCGACACTGCGACGAGGGCCAGCTGGCCCTGGTTCGAGCGGCGGCCGAGACCGATCTGCGGCAGCATCTGCTGGAGCGTGTGGGGCAATGGCGACTGACGCCGACACAGACCGTGGGGCAGTTGTGGGGCCGGTTTCCGGCGTTTCGCCAGTCGGTCGGGCGGCGGGTTCGGGCCGTGGCGTTGCCCAAGGCGGTGTATGAACCGGCGGGCATCTGTCGCGTGTCGGACGAGATCGGCCGGACCGACGTGCTCCAGATCCTGATCCGAGGGGCGGAGGACTCGGGCGACCCGATCGAGGCGGATCTAACGCGGGCGGTGGACCCGGAGTTCCAGGATCCGCTGATTCTCGACGGTTTCGCGGTTGCCCCGGCGATCGCGTCCAGTCTGCCGGGGGCGGCCGAGGTCGAGTCGATGGCCGGGCGGCCCGTCTGGGTGGAGCGTACGCTGAGCGTCAAGGTCACGGGTCAGCCGCCGGCGAACGTTGCCGGTCGCGAGGCTCGGCGGCGGATGGCGGCGGGGGCGGCCGGGATCGAAGCCAGGCGCCAGCTGTGGCTTCAGGTTGAGCAGTTACCTCTTCCCGGTGGCATAAACCTCGATAGCCTGCTCGCCCACCTGGGCAGGCCGGCGGACGCGATCTCGGCCATCGAGAGCACCATTCAGCAGACCGAGGGGCCGAGCTTCGACGAGCAGGACAATGCCACGGTCACGTTCACCGCCCGGCTGGACATTATCTGGGAGATAGCCCGAGGCATCTGGCCCGCCAAGGATGCCGGCCGCGAGGCCGGTTGACAAGCCCCCCTGCCCGGCTAGCATGGTTCGCCGGCGACGCGAAGCACCCGCCGAGTGCTTGATTTCACGACTGATGATCGAACGATCGAGGAGGATCCATGGTCGGTTTGAAGGTACGTCAGGACGCATGTGATCTGGACTTTCTGGCCCTCGGGGCGGTGGTTCATCGGCTTGATCCGGGGGTGATTCCGTTCCGCAAGGCTCGCTCGGTGGCCATTCACGTATCCGGGGGCGAATACAACGTGGCGGCCGGGCTAGCGGACTGCTTCGGGCTGCGGACGGGGATTGCGACGGCGATGGTCAACTACGGGATTGGCGAGCTGGTCCAGGGTCGGGTGCGGGAGACGGGGGTCAGGCCGTTCTACAAGTGGTTCGAGCACGACGGGGTGCGCGGGCCGAACATCGCGACGGTGTACAGTGACCGCGGCCAGGGCGTTCGCCCGCCGGTGGTGTTCTACAACCGCTCGAACGAAGCCGGGGCGTTGCTGAAGCGGGGCGATTTCGACTGGGCGAAGATCCACGCCGGAGGGGTTCGCTGGTTTCATTCGGGAGGTATTTTCGCGGCCCTGTCGGAGACGACGTCGGAGCTGATCCTCGAGGGGATGCAGGCTGCCAGGTCCGCCGGGGCGGTGAACTCGTTTGATCTCAACTACCGGGCGAAGCTATGGGCCCCGATCGGCGGGCTGCAGCGTGCTCAGCAGGTCTTGCGGAAGATTGTCGGCAACGTGGACGCCCTGATCGGCAACGAGGAGGACTTGCAGAAAGGTCTGGGCATCCAGGGACCTGAGGTTGCCTCCAAGTCGAAGCTGGATACGGACACGTTCTTCAAGATGATCGAGCGGGTGGTCGAGCAGTTCCCGAACGTGAAGATGGTGGCGACCACGCTGCGGGAGGTTCACTCGACCAACCGGCATGAATGGGCGGCGGTGCTGTGGTTGGACGGTCGGCGGTACGTGACCCCCACCTGCCAGCTTGACGTGATTGACCGGATCGGGGGCGGCGACGGTTTTGCGGCGGGCCTGCTGTACGGTCTGCTGACCGGCCGTTCACCGGAGGAGGCCCTGCGGCTGGGTTGGGCTCACGGTGCCCTGCTGACCACGTTCCCCGGCGACGTGACCATGGCGAAGCTCGACGAGGTCGAGGCGTTGGCCAAAGGCTGTTCGGCGCGCGTGCAGAGGTGAGGCGAAGGGGTCGGCGGTCGGCGGCTTGGGCGGCTGAACGGAGCTGCACTGTCCGGAGTTGTACGAGGGGGGTCAGGGGGCCACAGGGCGCATATCTTCAGAGTTGCTGGACCAGTTCACCTTGCCGTGGCGCCTGCCGGCCAAGTCGGAGGGGCGGTTGTCGGGCGGATGGGCGTCAGGGGTTGGGGTGGAACGAACCCAATTGAGGCCTGGTTGTCGGTCGTCGAACCGCGTTGCTGACGCTGCCAGAGCGGTTGCTGGCCGCGATCAACGAAAAGCCCGGCGCCAAACGAAGCCAATGTTGCCTTCCCGGGGTTGAGCTCAAGAACACCTTGGGAAGCAGGATGTCCGCTTCTGAGGATGTCAAAGAACGTTTTGAGCGGTTGGGGCACGGCCTGGTTACCGGCCGAGGCCGCAGGCATCGCTCGCCATGAAGAACACGACGGGTGTTCCGCGGGAAGGTCGGAAGCCGGATCGGGGCTTTGTCCTGGCCGGGGTGATGTTTGCCGGCCGGGGGAGGTTGCTGATAGCGACTCACGTTCGGAGGACGATCTTTCCGTGGGCTCGCGACTCGACGATTTGGTGGTGAGCCTGGGGGGCCTCGGGGAGAGGGATTTGGTGGCTGACCACGGGCGTGAGGGCACCGTTGGCCAATCCGGCCCCGATGGCCGCGTGGAGAGTGATCTGGTCGGCCTCGGGCGTATTGAGCAGGGCCATACCGAGGATGGCGCTGTCTCGGCCCATGGTGGCGCGGGGGTCGATCTCGATTCGGCCGCGGCTGCCGATGACCACGACTCGCCCGTTCTTGGCCAGGAGGGGCAGATCGCGGTCGAGGTTGACGTTGGCCAGCATTTCCAGGATGACGTCCACGCCGTGTCCGCTGGTCAGGGTCAGGGCCTGTTCGAAGTGGTCGGGGGCGTGATGGTTGAGGACGAACTGGGCTCCGTTTTCGATGGTGAGTTTTCGGCCTTGCTCCGTGCCGGCGGTGGCGATGATCCGGAATCCGGCGTTGGAGGCGAACTGGAGGGCGGCCAGTCCGACGCCGCCGGTGGCTCCGTGGACGAGGAGCCACTCGCCCGGTCGTCCCTGGGCGCGCTGGAACAGGGCCCGGTACGCGGTCGCATAAGGGACGTAGACGCCGGCCCCCTGGGCGAAGGAGAGCCGGTCGGGCAGCGGGTGGACCTGGGATTCGCGGCACAGGGCCTTCTCCGCGTAGGTGCCGGACCGTGCCCCGGCCACGTAGACGCGGGTGCCGACACCCAGGCGGGTGACGCCCCGGCCCACCGTTTCGATGATCCCGGCGGCATCGATTCCCGGGGTGTAGGGCAGCTTGGGCAGGACCGGGTACTGACCGCTGCGGATGTAGGTATCGACGGGGTTGACGCCGACGGCCCGGACGGCGACGACCACCTCGCCTTCCGCGGGTTTGGGATCGGCCACGGTTTCGATCTTCATGACTTCGGGTTCGCCGAAGGCGTGAACGCGGATTGCCTTCATGATTGCGTGCTCCTGTCTGGTGGTGGTCAATAGCCCGCACCCGTTGTCGCGGGTTCTGTCATATGGTAGACAATTGCCGGCTGCGGACCAGGGTCATAGAATAGCCCTCCGTTTGCCGCCCGGAGCGGCGGGGAGTGGCCGGTGATTCGTCCTGCGACCATGGTCGATGTGCCTGAGATCCACCGGTTGATTACCGGTCATGCCGAGTTCAATCGGATGCTGTTTCGTTCGCACGCCGATCTGTACGAGCACTTGCGGGACTTCTTCGTAGCGGTGGAGAACGTGGAGGGGGTGGAGGGGGTAGTGGGTTGTGCGGCACTGGAGCTAGCCTGGCGTGATCTGGCGGAAGTCAAGAGCCTGGCCGTGGCCGAGGGCTGGCAGGGTCGGGGGATCGGCTCGGCCCTGGTCCGGGCGGCGGTGGCGGAGGGTCGCCGGCTGGGACTGGCCAAGGTGTTTGCCCTGACCCGCGAGGATCGTTTTTTCGGGAAGCTCGGATTCGTTCAGGTTCCCAAGGAGACACTGCCGCACAAGGTCTGGACCGACTGTGTTCGCTGCCCGCTGCAGGCGAATTGTGACGAAATTGCCGTTGTGTTGAGTCTTGAATCATGAAGCACGCCCACAAGAGCCACGGTCGTCTGAAGGTCATCGGGATCGGCATTGCCGCCTTGCTGGTGGGCATTGGCCTGATCGTTATAAGTTTCATGATTGCGCCGTCGCCGCAGGAAGCCGAAGCTGCTTCGCCGGCGGCCACTTTGCCGGCGAGTTCCGCGCCGGCGACGACCCAACCCACACGGGAGTCGCAAGAGGAAAGCCGGCGTCGGGCCTCGGCCCAGAACATGAGCAACCTGGTCTTCATGTTCGGCACGCTCAGTTTCGGGGTGACCGCGATCTGTGCCGGCTGGGTGGTTTATGACATCCGCCGCTCGCGACCGGCCTGGATGACGCAGACGAAGTTTCCGCGTAAGCGCTAGGCTGCGGGCGAAGCTGAGAGGCGAACAGGTCTTGAGCGACCGGCGCAGGAATGCGTCTTCGGCGGGAAAGGTGGCCGAGGCGACCTCAGGACGTCCCGCCCCTCATTGATGCCCGCCGGGCCCCGTCGACCGCCTCAGAGCCTATCGCAGCAGATTTCGTGAGACGGACAAGCCGCTTGAATCCGCCCCGGCGAGGCGCCGGCGGCGCACGTACTGACACAGGTGCCAAAGGATCAGGGGCCCGGTTTGGTTCTCCGGGGTTTCGGGTGATGCGGTCGTTCTCTATAATTTCCCCCGATGACCAGATTCATCGCTTCCCAGCATTTGGACGACCCGGTGTCGCTGCACATGCGTGCCTGGAGCACTGCCCTTCGCCAAGACATGAACGTGAGCGAGGCGTTGACGGAGCTGCGGGCGCGTGACCTGAGCGATAAGGTCGTCTACTTCTACGTCACCGATGCCGACCAGCGGCTGGTCGGCGTGGTCTCGACCCGCCGGCTACTGATCAGCCCGCCCTCGGAGTGTGTCCGGGCGATCATGGACACCCAGGTGGTTGCGATCGAGGCGACGGCGACGGTGTTGGAGGCATGCGAGTCGTTCGGCCAGCACCGGTTTCTCGCCCTGCCAGTCGTTGATTCGGAAGGGCGTCTGGCCGGGGCCATCGATATTGGCCTGTTCACCGACGAGGCGGTCACGGGCTTCGAGCGCCGGCAGGCGGAACGCGTGTTCCAGCTCATGGGCGTTCACGTGGCCCTTGGGCGCAAGGTATCTCCGTGGCGCAGCTTTGTGGACCGATTTCCCTGGCTGTTGTGCAACATTATTGGCGGGATTCTCTGTGCCCTGATTGCCGGGTGCTACGAGGCGTTTCTCGACACGGTGATCGTGCTGGCCCTGTTCATCCCGGTGGTGCTGGCCTTGGCCGAGAGTGTGAGCATGCAATCCATGACCCTGACGCTGGTGGGGCTGGAGTCCCAGCGGATTCACTGGCTGCGGTTGTGGGGCAATCTGCGTAAGGAGTTTGCCACCGCGGCGATGTTGGGTGCGGGATGCGGAGCGGTGGTGGGGCTGGTTGCGTTCGTCTGGAAGGGATCGAGACTGGTTTCGCTCTCCATCGGTGCGAGCATTGCCCTGGCCATGCTCACGGCATGCCTGGTGGGGGTGCTCATTCCGACGACCATTCACCGGTTCAATCGTGATCCGCGGATCGCCGCCGGTCCGATCGTGCTTGCCTCCGCCGACATTGTCACGCTGACTTTCTACTTCGGCCTGTCAGGCTGGCTCCTGGGGAGATGACTCGCCCTTCCCGACAGCGGGTTTTGGGCTGGGGTGCGGGCCTGCATTGCGGACGGGCTGCGGATCAACTGTCGGGCGGGGCATTGGGAGGCGGTTCGTCGCCTGGCGTGGGCGGCAGCTCCGGTTGCATTTCCGTGGCCTGGAGCGTTCGGGGGGTTCTTTCCAAGGGTTCGAGGAGGTTGATTTCGGTGCCGGCGGGTGCGGCCTGCAGGTCCTTGAACCGTCGGGCGCAGGGCAGCACTTTGGCTTCCAGTGAGCCGACGGCGTCGTTGTAGGCCCCGACAGCGGTTCCGAGGTTGCGGCCGAGCTTGTCGAGATGGGCGCTCATGGTGCAGATCCGCTTGTAGAGGTCCTTGCCCAACTCGCTGATGTCCTGGGCGTTTCGGGCCAGGCTCTCCTGGCGCCAGCCGTAGGAGACCGCCCTGAGCAGGGCGATCAAGGTGGTCGGAGTGGCCAGAATAACGCGTTGATCGACGCCGAACTCGATGAGGGCGGGGTCCTGCTCGAGGGCGGCGCTGAAGAAGGTTTCGCCTGGCAGGAAGAGGACGACGAACTCCGGGGCGGGCTGGAGATGCTCCCAGTAGGATTTGCGTGCCAGGGTGGTGACGTGGTTGCGGATCTGGCGGGCATGCTCGGCCATTTTCGCCTTGCGTTGCTCGTCGTCGCCGGCCTCGATGGCCTCGAGGTAGGCGGCCAGGGGGGCCTTGGCATCGACCACGATGCTCTTCTCGCCCGGCAGGCGGACCAGCAGATCGGGGCGCAGGCGGCCTTCATCGCCCTCGACGTTCTGTTGCTCATAGAAGTCGCAGTGATCGACCATGCCGGCCATCTCGACCACGCGTTTGAGCTGAATTTCGCCCCATCGCCCCCGGACCACGGGGGAGCGGAGGGCCTTGACCAGGTTTGACGTCTCGGACCGAAGCTGGTTCTGGGTATCGATGAGCGACCGGACCTGGCTGCGGAGCGACTCGTAGGCTCCGACTCGCTCCTTCTCGATGCCCTGGATTCGGGTGTTGAATTCCTTGAGTGATTCGGCGACCGGCTTGACCAACTCCCCGATGGCCGCCTGTCGCTTCTCGAGGTCGCCCTTGGCGCTTTCCTGGAATTTCTCCAAAGAGGCCCGGGCGAGTTCGAGAAAGGACTGGTTGTTGCTGACCATAGCTTCCGACGCCAGGGCCTTGAAGGCGTCGGAGAGCCGGACTCGGGCTTCTTCGAGCAGCTTGAGCTTCTCTTCAGCGAGGCGAGCCTGTTCGGCCAGTCTGGTTTCGAGTTCCGCCCGGGTTGCCTTGAGGGCCTTCTCGGTTTCCTGCAGGCCGGCGACCTGGGCTTCCTTCTCCTTGAGGACGGCCTCGAGTCTGGGGATCTGGCGGCACTGTTCTTCGGCGGCGGATCGTTTGGCTGTTTCCGCCTGAGCCTGTTCGCGCATGAGGTCGATGTCGCCGTTCAATCGCTGTGATTCGGCGGCGAGTTCGGCCAGACGCCGCTCGTGGCCCTGGAGTCGCTCCTGGAGGGCGGCCCGTTGGGCTTCCGACTCGGCGCGGCCCAGCTGGATGGCGTCGGCGATGCGGCCGCGGAGCACAAGCCATGCGGCGGCGGCACCGAGGAGCAGACCCAGGATCAAGGTGAAGACCGGGAGCGTGGCGCCCATGATGCAGACAAGTGTAACTTGGTTGGCCGTCGATACAAGCAGGGTACGCCGGGCGGGTTTGCCTGGAGGGCATCTGTCCGCGTGGCGATTCGCGCCGAGAGGCAGCGGGTGACGACTGTCGCGGCGGGTGGGAGCACGTTTTGGCGGGCGATCCCGGTCGCGTTGACATCGTTGCGGCCCTGTTTGTAGGATCAAGGGGCCTTTTCCAGAAAGAAGACCGGACAGGCCTCGTCTATCCTCCTGGATGGCGGGTGTGGATTGTCCGCGCGTTTTGAAGGAGGCCTCGTCATGCAACGCCCCAACGAGGAACCGGTGTTTATCGGCATCGCCGGGACCGTTCTTGCCCTGGACCGATCGACGGGCGAGGAGATCTGGCGTACGCCGCTGAAGGGCGGCGACTTTGTCAATCTGGCCCTCGACGGCAACCAGCTCCTGGCCTCGGCGCGAGGGGAGGTGTTCTGTCTCGATCCGGGCACGGGCGAGATTCTGTGGCACAATGGGCTGAAGGGGCTGGGCTGGGGGCTGGTGTCTTTCACGAGCCGGTCGATCGCCGGTTCCGCGGCCTGTATTTCGGCAGCCGAAGGAAGTCGAAGGCAGCAACGCGCGGCGACCGCCACGTGAATCACGCCAAGCTTGTGCCGACCGACCCGCTTCACGACTTGGTGCGAGGCCATTCGTGCCTGACCGGCGAACCCATCGCGGCCGACATCCCGAGGATGATCGCTTATTCGCGCCGACCGCCTGGCCGATGCTCTGCCGCGCGGTCGAGGATCTCTCCTGGCTGCTGACGGGCGGGTACGCGGAGAAGTCGGCCCTCAAGCTGGTCGGTGATCATTTCCAGCTCAACGAGCGGCAGCGTATGGCGGTGATGCGCTGTGCGTGCAGCGACGCGTCCCTGGCACATCGGCGGCGGACGGAGGCGGCCGAGGTGGAGGTTCGAGACCAGCCGCTGTTGATTGACGGCTATAACGTTCTGACCAGCATCGAGGCGGCCCTGGCCGGGGGGGTGGTACTCGAGGGCCGAGATGGCTGCTACCGGGACATGGCCAGCATGCACGGCACGTTTCGGCAGGTGAAGGAGACGATGCCGGCCAGCGAGCTCATTGGGCGGGTGCTGGCGGACCTTGGGGTTGCAGGGGCAGTGTGGTACCTGGATCGGCCGGTCTCGAACAGCGGCCGGCTCAGGACGACGCTGCTCGCGGCCGCGGGGGGCCACGGCTGGTCATGGCAGGTGGAGTTGGTGGCCGATCCGGATGCGGTTTTGGCGGCCAGCGAGGCGTTGATCGCGACGGCCGACAGCGTGGTCCTCGACCGGTGCACACGCTGGTTCAACCTGGTTCGCCAGGCCATCGCCATGGGGCTACCGAGTTGCCCGATCGTGCGTCTGCACGCTTGAGGCCGGGTTTTCCACTCCGGCCGGATGCATGGAGGGCGGGTGGATCCGGCCTCTTTGCCGGGCCGGGACGGGCGGAAGGCGATCGCCCGGCTGCGAAGGGGAGACGAGTGGGATGGGAGTTGAGCGGAGGTACGGGGCGTGGACCTGCAGGGTGATCGAAGTTCCTCGGAAAGGGCACGCAACGCGAACAGGGCTCGTCGTGCAGACCCTGGGTGTGGTCCGCAAGGCGAGCCCTGCCAACTGGAAAGGAGCATGGAAACGCTGCGTGGTTACGCCCGCGCGGGCAATGCTCTGTTTATCAGACCGATGGTACGGTTCCGCCGCCCATGGTGGTGCTGGCCGGCTGGGTTCCGGAGGTGAACATCGCCTGGATGGCCTGGAAAGCCGTCTCGGTGATGCCCTGGCTGGCGGCCACGGCGGTCTCGCCCAGCCCGTTGATCAGGGCGTTGGACACGTCGGGGTCGCAACCTGGGATGGAGAACGCCGCTCCCAGGCCCATCGTCATCAGCGCGATTTCGAGTTTGCGAACCATGGCACGGAGTCTCATACTGTTCCTCCCGGTCTAATTCACCGTGTGGCAATAGGTTATAATGTGCCCGCGAACCGGCGGGCCACAAGCTCCGGGGCAAAGGGTGCGTCGTGGGAAGCCTGGTCACCGAGCGGCCGGAAGCCGGTCCACGCAGGTTTCACCGTGCGCTCTTGCCCTGGTCCATCCGGTTTATCGGTTGGAGGGGTTATCGGGTTGAGTTAACAGTCGAATGGAGGCGTGACCATGCGAATTCTGACTGTCAACGGCAGTCCCCGGCCTGATGGCAACACGGGCGTCATGCTCAAGCGGGTATCCTCGGTGCTGGTCAAGGCGGGCCACGAAGTCGACGACCTTTTCCTGGAGCAGTATGCGTTGCGACCCTGCGGGGCATGCATGGCCTGCGCCCGGGAGCGGGACGGGAAGTGTCATGGCCGGGATGACGACGGCAACGCGATCATCGCCCGGACCGTGGCCGCGGATGTGATCCTGCTGGGCTCGCCGGTTTACTTTGGCTCGCTGACCGGGCAGATCAAGGCGTACCTGGATCGGGTCGGCTTTGTCAGCCGGGTGAGCACCAAGTTTCTCAACCGCAAGATTGGGGCGGCGGTGGTTCCCGCCCGCCGGGCGGGGCAGCTTCTGACCTTCGCGGAACTGAACATGTGGTTTCTGATCAACGGCATGATTGTCCCGGGCAGCACGTATTGGAACGTGGGCCAGGGCATGAAGGAGGGGGAGGTGGCCGGAGATGCGGAAGCGATGACGACGCTGGATGAGCTGGCCAAGAACCTGCTTTGGCTGATGGAGAAGACGCGTTGAGGGAGTGGAGCGAGGCGAATCGAGCCGGAGCGCGTCGGCACGTTGACGGGCATGGGGGGCGGTCCTACCCTTGCACCGTGAATCAGGCATCACGACCGACGGAAGAGCGATCGCGCTCGACGGAAGCCGGCGTGTCCGAATCGTTCGACGCCTCGGGTCCGTGGGATGTGCGGAAAGTCATTGCCCTGCTTCGTCATCTAGGTCCAGCGGGTGTGCTGGCGGTGATTTCGGCCACGCTTCCGGCGCTTGGCGGATTCGTGCTGCTGGGGTCCTTGAGCTGGACGGGGAACTGGCTGCGTGGCCAAGGCGACCAGGGGGTGGTCATCTACGTGGTCGGCTACTCGCTGCTGGCGGGTCTTGCCCTGTTGCCGACTTACGCCCAGTCGATCACGGGGGGCTTCTGCTTCGGTCGGTTCACGGGGTCGCTGGCCGCCCTGGGGGGGATTCTCGGGGCCGCGACGCTGGCCTACGTGATTGCCCGCCGGGCCTCGGGCGAGCGGGTGGTGAGGCTCATCGAGGAGCAGCCGAAGTGGAAAGTGGTGTATACCGCTCTCGTTGGTGGTGGTTTCTGGAAGACGCTGCTGATTGTCACGCTGCTGCGTGTTCCGCCGAATTCTCCGTTTGCGATCACCAATCTGCTGATGGCCGCCACCAAGGTGAGCTGGCCGGTCTACGCCCTTGGCACGTTGGCGGGCATTGCCCCGCGGACGGTGTTCGCGGTGTATGTCGGGGCCCAGGTGACCGAGCTGAGCACGCGCAGTTTCTCGTCGACCGGGCAATGGCTCATCACCCTGGTGGTCGGACTGGCGGTTCTGGCGATCATTGGGGCCATCGCCAACCGGGCGTTGAAGGCGATGACTACGAGCAGCTGCCGGGAGCGATCTGACCGACATTGAGGCGGACGCGGGTGAGGTCCAGGACGTTGATTCGCCCGTCCGCGGAGAGATCGGATCGGAAGTTGGCGGCGTTCACCGGCTCGCCCAGGGTGGAGCGTACCCTACCCATGTCCAGGGTGTTGACGCGACGGTCCGCGTTGACGTCGCCGGACATGACCGTGAAGCAGAGGGTTGCGGATACCGGGCTTCCCTCCTGTGAATTCACCACGCCAGGGAATCCCACCATGAGATTATCGCCGTCGCGCACCCCGCTCAGCAGAATGGTGGCCGTGGTTCCGGCGACGACGAGGGCGTCCACCCGGCCGCTGGAGAGGCTCACGCTGGCCAGATCGAGGCCGTTGATCGTCTGCACCGGCCGGTCGAACGAGACGATGAGCAGGGTTGGCCCGCCGGCCCGGGGCTCGATTGCGTCTCCGACGGTCACATCGATGCCGAAATCACCTGCCGCACCGTGGGTCTTCACCGAGACGGCGCTGACCAGCTTGGGGGTTGCCGCGTGCACACAGCGCCCGGTCTGCGGGTCACAGCGGTCCTCGGTTCCGGGATTGCCGTCATCGCAGTAGACGGCTTGGTGAAGACACGCGGACTGCGGGTCGCAGCGGTCGATCGTGCACAGATCGCCGTCGTCACAGGACTTGGGCGCGTTCACACACTCGCCGACTTGAGGATCGCAGCTGTCGTCGGTGCAGGCGTCATGGTCGTCGCAGTCCTTGGCGATATGGATGCAGCCGTTCTGCGGGTCGTAGCCGTCGGCCGTGCAGGCATCGTGGTCGTCGCAGCCGATGTTGGTCGTCGGCTCGGGTTCGACGGCATCGCGATAAAAGTACCAATCGACGTACATGGCCACGCTTGGGGCATCGGTGCGGGCGATCTGCCAGGTCAGATCGTCGGCGGTGTCCGCGCCGAGCACCTCGAACGGGCCGGGGGGCAGCTCACCGCCGTCCCACCAGAGATGTCCCACGTTCCCGACTCGCCGGAACCGCATGGTGTGGAAAGCGTTGATGTCGCCCAGCGGGACCGGCCCGGCGACGGGCACATACCGGGAGCCCCACCGAAACTGCACTCCGCTCTTGGGAGGCAGGCCACCGTGGTACGAATCGATCCAGGGGCCGTAGGAGCCGGAAGCCTGAAGGGCCACGTAGCTGTCCGGATCGACCTTGAAGCGCATGTGGTACTCGTGATCGCGAGGACGAAGGAAGTTGGAGTCCACCCTGGCCCTGGGAATCACCGGCGACTGGGATGCGAATGCCAGGAGGTTCTCGACCGCGAGGAGGGTGGTGGCATTCTGGCTGTCGTCGATCTTGAACCAGGGGTGGGGCCAGTGGGCGGCGTCGGAGACGAAGTCCCGGGCGCTGCCCCAGAACACGGTTGAGATGGCTGGTGCGGACCGGGGCAGATGGGGGTTCCAGCCGGCGTCGAACCATCGACCCGTGCCGCCGACACCGGGAGTGCTGGACTCGCGAGCGTTGCAGCCGACGTAGATTTCCAGGCCCTCGCCGGGCACGTAGAGCATGGACGGGCGATAGGCTCCTATGCCGAACCAGCCGGACGCGGGCTCCAGGACGGTGGGCAGCAGGAGGCTGAAATGAAGGCCGTCCTCCGACCGCAGCATGTAGACGTCGCGTTTGCTGGTCTTGTTCTCCCGGAACGCTCCGAAGCTGCCCATCAGCCAGTAGACCCCGCCCTCTCTGATCACGTCGAAATGCCAGGGTCCCCAGAGGCCTTTCGGCAGCCCCATGTCGGCCGTGCCAAGCGTTGTCCAGGTCACCCCGTCCTGAGAGCTGTAGGCGACCATGACCGCGGTGTTCGTGCCCAGCAAGTTCATCGCCCACATTTTCAAGCTGCCGTCGGGTTCCTGAATCACGGTCGGGCTGGTGAAGCTGTTGTAGGGGCCCACCAGGCTGGTCGGGTTGAAGGCCGAGATCTGGACGCCCGTCCAGGCTCCGTCGGTCGAGTTCAGGTCGTCGAAGAAGACCGCGTGCCCGACCGAGTTGGTCCGGTGGTACACGCGGAGCGTATCTGCTGCAGGCCCGCCGCTGGGCAATGAACCCGCCCTCAGGAAGATCGCCTCGGGATCCGAGTTGTTGCCTCCGTCGGGACCCGAGGGCGGCCCGACAATCCAGTTGTTGTGGTACTTCCATGCGGGATTCGTGGCCACGTCCGGCGGCCAATCCCAGGTCAGCCCCCCGTCGGTACTGAGCCAGAGCTCGGGGTTCTCGAGTTCGTTGGCGCTCAGAGCCGGGCTGGGATCCTGGGGGAACATGGTGTCCACGAGCACGCGGTTCACCGTCGGCGGCGTTTCAGGAGACAACCGACACATCCATCCCTCAGCCGGGACCACCGTCGGGTGGGTCGTGGTCTTGCCCGGCGGGTCGGTGCGGAGCGAGAGACGTATGCCATCGCTTGCGAGAAGGCGGGCGGTCAGCGTGGAAGGCTCGTAGCGCGGCCCTCCAGGCGGGTCCCAACTGTAGGTGATGAAGCCGGAATCCGAGGGCAGCCGGGGCACACGCACCCAGAAGGTGGCGGAGACGCCGGGCTGCTCATCCATCATCCAGAAGGGAATCGGTGTGTCTGCATTCAACCCCTGATAGAACCGAACGCTACCGAAATCAGGAGGAAAACCCCCAAGGTGGACCTGCTCGGCGGTCAGGGTGATCAGCACGGTGTGCTCGACCAGGGGGACCGGGCCGTGGTTCCGGATCTCGACCACCTCGGTTCTCGAGGCCCCGTTGACCGCGAGGCACAAGAGGCCGACCAGCGTGGCGGGAAACAACATCCCGCAACGGACGTGGAGCCGTGCCAAGCCGGGCTCCGGCCGCCCAGCCGCCAATCGCTTCAGCCAGACGGTCAAGCTCTGAAGGTCCATCGACTCCCCGGCATCGAGATACCGCCTATCGCGTCATCGTGTACACCGTGACCTGATACCCTCAGACTCTAGCCCAACCGCATGAAGAGCAGATGAGGCCAGAATGAAGTTGTTCTCATTGTCTCAGACCTTCCCAGAGCCCCTCTTTTTGGAATGCCAAGTGTTCTTTTATCGGACTCACGGCATGTGACGGGGCGGGCTTCGCAGGGCGCACCCGCTGCGAGTTCTCAATGCATCTGAGAGGAGCATCGTCGGCGTCCCTCGGCGGGCCCGGCGGGCCTTTGGACCACCCGTCTCATCGTCCAGGGTTCGCGGCGTACGATCGGAGGGGCAGCAGGTTGCCGCCGGCCGTGCGGCCATCTGTTCCGGGCGGCCCCGTGTGCCGATAACACGTGGGGAGCGTCGTTCTCCGAGGCGATCACGAGGGACGGTGTCCGATGGACCATGACAAGAGCATTGTCCGGACGTTCTACGAGCATTTCGGCTGGAGCCGGGACGCGACCGGTGTCTACAACGACGTCGTGCTCTTCGAGGACAGCCGGCGAGTGGTCCAGTGGTACTACCTGCAGACCAACCGGCGCGTGCAGAGGTACATTCCGGCCAAGGGTCGCTTCTTCCTGGATGCCGGCTCGGGGCCGATCCCCCACCCGGAGTACCTTGAGCAATCCGCGGGCTATGATCGCCGGGTGTGCGCGGATTTCTCGTTCGAGGCCCTGAAGCAGGCCCGCGAGACGCTCGGTGGTCGTGGGTTCTACGTGCAGGCGGACATCACTCGCCTGCCTTTCAAGGACGGTGCTTTCGACGCGGTGGTGGCGGCCCACATCCTCTACCACGTGCCGGCTGCCGAGCAGGCCAGTGCGGTCCGGGAGCTGCATCGGGCCACGGCCCGCGACGGTGGCTGCGTCATTCTGTACACACGGAAATACCCGCTCCTGGCGAAGATCAAGCGGCTGTTTCGCGCGGAGCGGTGGTGCGCCACGATCCCGGGTTTCTATCGCCTGCACAACGGGTGGTCGAGGCGACGGCCGGCCAAGGAGCGGGCCGGCGGGCAAACCGCGACCGACCGGCCGCCGCTCTACGCCCACGCCTATCCCTACCGCTGGTTTGAGCAGTCATTCCCACGGACCTGGCGGCTGCAGGTTCGTGCGTGGCGCGTGATGGGCACGGCGTTCTCGCGACGATTCGTGCCGGACAATCTGCTCGGGGGGCTCTTCGTAAGACTCCTCTACCGCATCGAAGACCTGTTCCCGCGGCTGTTGCTCCGCGTCGGGCGGTACCCGATGATCGTCATCCAGAAGTGAACAGCCTGGCGACGTCGGCCGAGGTGACACCGGTGATCCGCAGGGATTTCCGCGGCGAGCCGTGGCCGCTGTCGACGATCACCTGCTGAGTGCGGATCCCGAGGGTTCTGGCAACGAGGGTGCAGACCGCCTTATTGGCCGCGCCCTTCTCCGGCGGAGCCGACACCGCGATCTTGAGGGCCCCGTCAAGCTCGCCGACGATCCGGTCGCGTGACGCCTTAGGCACCACCTTGACCGGAAGGAGCACGTCGCCGCCTTGTTGCTTCAACTCGATCACGGGCGTCACCTCGCCCATTCGCGCCAGGGGATCTCGATGCTCACCGACGGCTTACCCCGGCGCCGGCGTCGGCAGACCAGCGTGACCGGGCGGTTCATGGGCAAGGGGGCGATCGGCCAGATATGGCCGAAGTTGTTGATTCGCACGATCGGCGTTCGCCGTTCAGGCAGATGGTATCGCAGCACCTTGCAGGCGGCGGCGGTCAAGTCGTCGTCCTTGTTGTGGAAATCGCCGAGGATGACGCCCTGGGCCCGCTCGAACAGGCCGGCCAGCTTCAGGGCGGCGATCATGCGGTCGATCTTATCGGCGGGTTCGTTCAGATCCTCGATCGCCAGCCACTTGCCTCGGGTATCGATCGCCGCGGCGAATCGCGAACCGAGCAAGGGCATCAGCAGACTGAGGTTGCCGCCGGTGATGGTGATGCGGCTGCGTGAAGGCAGTGAGCCGGCCAGCAATTCCCCGGTCGGCACGCGTGGCGCGCCCCTGCCCTCGACGGCGCCGGCGACTTCGCCGAAGAACTCGGTGAATTCCCGCGGGAACTCGGCGGTGGCCCAGCCGGCGGCGAATCCCTGCCGCTCGTCGGCCGACATCTTGGCCGGGTCGACCAGGGTGCTGATGTTCTGGAGGGCCCAGCGTTTCATTCCGGCGAAGATGAAGGTCGGTCCCAGATCGTACAGACCGACCGCCCGGGGATACTGACTGGCGATGGCCACCAGTGTGGTCATCTCGCTGAAGCCGAAGATGTGGATCATGCTCCGGCGGCGTCTGAGCACGTCCCAATCGATCTGATCGAGGAGCCGAGCGAACCACGCGCCCCCGCGGATCGTGACCAGGGCGGCGACCCGATCGTCGGCCAGGACGGACTCGATTTCCCTGGCCCGGGCATCGTCATCCGAACGACCGCCCTGGTTATCGACTTCGCTGGCCAGGATCATCTTCGCGCTGGCGGTGACTTTGTACCTGTCGCCGGCGCCGGCCTGGGCCAGCTTCGCGAGTCCGGCCACGTTCCTGACGCCCAGGCGCTGCAGGACATCGGGTGCCGGGCTGCCGACCGCGGTGATGTGAATACGGGGCTTGACCATGCTATCGACTCCTGGCGGCCTGGACGACCGCACGGGCCCGGGACGGATCGACCGGAGCGGTGGTCCGGCCATCCTGCTTGACGGCCGTACCGATGATCGCGCCGTCCGCAAGTTGAAGGAGCTGCCTGATGCTGGCAGGGGACGCACCGCTGCCGACGTAGATCGGGCGATCGGGGACGGCCTGCCGCACGGCCCGAAGGTCATCCAAGCGGGTGGGTTTGCCGGTGGCCGTTCCGCTCACGATCAAGCCGTCGGCCATGCCGCGATAGGCGGCCTCTTCCGCCGCCTCGGCGATGTTCGGATTGGACAGGGGCAGGGCGTGTTTGACATGGACATCGGCGAGAATGGCGACGTTGGCGTTCAGCCGGCGGCGATAGCGGAGGGTTTCATCCGCGCGGCCCTCGATGATGCCCTGGTCGGTGGCATACACGCCGACGTGCACGTTGACGCGGACGAAGGCCGCCTCGGCGGCGGCGGCGACGGCCAGGGCGGCCCGGGCGGCGTTGCGAAGCACGTTGACTCCCAGTGGCAGCTTGACGGTGCGGCGTACGCAACGGGCGACGACGGTCATGGCCGCCACGGTGTGCGGATCGACCTCGGTTGCCCGGAAGGGCGCATCGCCGAAGTTTTCGATCATCAGGGCGTCGAAGCCCGCATCGGCGAGGGCCTTGGCGTCGGCGACGGCCAGGCGGACGATCTCGTCGAGCGGAGGTGATTCCGCAGGACTGCCCGGGAGGGGGCACAGATGGACCATCCCGATCAGCGCTCGAGGGGGAAGCGGTCGCGGGAATGCGCACATGGATGCCTGTCGGGTCAAGAGCGATGCCGGAAGACCGCGACCACGTCGTCAATCGGAACGACGAAGAGTTGGTTGCCCGGTTCGAAGTCCACGGGCACGGAGCCCTTGGGGTTGAACAGCACCTTGTCGTACTGGCGAATCGGGAAGTTCTCGTCCGCCGCAATTTGGGCGGAGACCGAGACCACGCGTCCGGTGATGGTCGGGATCTCGATGTTGTCCGGCAAGGCGATGCCGCCCTTGGTTGCCTTCTTGTCTTCGTCCTTGCGTATCAGGACTCGTTTGCCGAGCGGTTCCACCGTCTCGAACTTGGTCCTCTGGCGACGGATATCCCGCTGCATGTCCTCTCCTTGCGGTTGAAGGTTGGATGCACCGTAGCAACGTCGCGGATTATACCGAGCGATGGGCACAATGCCAGCGAAAAATCGTGGATATTGCGGTCTCAGGGCTGCCGATCTGGTGACGCGGCCGGAGCGCGCGGGGGCGAGCGAGGCGTGCTTTGCGTGCCGCCGGCCCGCGCCTTCCTGATGAAGTCGATGAAACGATCCTTGGGAATGTAGCCGACCTCCATCCGATAACTGCCGTCCGGCTTGACGATCACGAAGGCCGGGGTGCTGTTGACGCCGTACTTGCCCAGGTACTGGGCATACTCCGCGGAGGAGTCCTTTTCCAGAAGGAGATTGATGGTGTCCTGCAGGAGGGCTCCGACTTCCGGGGCGGCCACGACTTCGCCGTGCATTCGGTTGGAGTCCTCGTTCATCCACCACTTGTAGAAGATGAACAGGTCCTTGCCCTGCTCGCGGGCCTGGTTTTCGGCGGCTTGATAGTCCCACCGCCAACGGTAGTCCTGGCAGCCGGCCGCGAGCAGCAGGCTGCAAGCCAGGACTCTTCGAAGCCGGGCAAACGCGGCGGCCATGGGTGAACAGATCGCGGAGCCGTGATCACGGGAGACGGTCCTAGGCATCTGGATTCTCATTTGTGGAGTGACGTTGGTGCGGGTGTCCGCCTACGCGGCCACAATCTGCTGAGAGGGCTGGGACTCCCGGCGGTTGGTAATGAATACGATCTGGAACAGGTCCACCTGGTCCAGCTTGTAACGGAAATCGACTTCCAGGCCGGTCTCCTGGATGAGCTCCTGCAGGCAGAGATCGCTCCGCCATCCGAGGTGCTGACAGAGCGGGCAGAGCCACTTCTCGATCAAGCCGATGATGCGGTTGCTGGAGCGGAAGTGGTTGATGATCACCATCTGACCGCCCGGTCGGGTGACGCGCCGGGTTTCCTCGATCAGTTTCACCGGATCGCTGACCACGGTGATGACGTGGCTGAGGAGTACGTGGTCAAAGGTGTGGTCAGAGAACGGCAGGACCAGGGCGTTGCCCAGGCAGAGGTTGACGAAATCGAGGTTATTCTGTTCGATTCGCCGACTCGCCCGGCGGAGCATGCCCTCGCTGAGATCGATCCCGGTCACCCTGGCATGCCGGGGATAGGAGGGCAGGGCCAGGCCGGTGCCCACGCCGATGTCGAGGACCTTCTCACCCGGGCGGATATGCATCTGTTCGATGGCTCGGGTGGTGCGGCGATGAACGATCCCGGGCCAGAGCATGTCGTAGAAATAGGCCCAGACGTTGTAAATGCTGCGCGTAGTTTTTTCTTGCATGGGGCAGCGCCCTCAAGTCCTTGCCATGACCAGAGACTAGCTTAGCCATGGATCGCGGGCCACGCAAGCCGCCGGTCTAGCCCGGCGGGGGCGTCTTCCGGGCGGCGAGAACGCGGGTGTCGGGTCCCCGGCAGCGGCCCGGCGGCAAGAAACGGGCTTCGCGCCTGGCGGAAACGGGGGTGTGGGGCTGCATATGGGACATCAAACCGGGGCTGGGGGGTAACCGACTCACCGGGCGTACTTGACAGTGCAGCCGTAGGCTTCGGTGCGGCTCTTGGCCACCTCCCGGCCGGCGAGCAGGTCTTCGACGGCGGCCCCGACGAAGTTCTTCTCGCCCTGGTCGTCGATCGCTCCGGCATACACCAGTTTTCCGGTCTTGTCGATGACGAACAGATGGGGCGTCTTGGTGGCGACGAAGGCGTGTCCCACTTTCCCATCCGGGTCCAGGAGCACGGGGTAGTTCAGTCCGGTTTCGGCCGCATAGACGCGGTTGGCCTCCGCCTTCTGGCCGGCGGTCGAGTCCACGCCGAGCCAGACGACGCCCTTGGCGGCGTACTTGGCGTAGGTTTTCTGCATCACCTGGTCGACCTGTTTTCCCCGGCTTACCGGACAGCCAGGATTCATCCACTCCAGGACGACGATCTTGCCCTTGAACTCGGATAGGGTAAATGCCTTTCCGTAGGCATCTTTGAGGTTGAAGTCCGGCGCCGGCTTTCCGATCTCGGCGGTTCTGGCCGCCTCGGATTTGGGCTGGTTCTCACCCGCGGACGCCGCCAAGCTCCAGGAGAAAGCTGCAGCGGCTGCCAGGGCGATCCCGAGCGGTGCGTAGACACGTACTTTTTTCATGTTTGATCTCCTTTCGTTCTGGTCAGCGATCGGTCGACTCATCGTCCGATAGCTTATAGTCACGGGGAGGATTCCCGACCAGGAACGGAGCTAACTCGGAAGGCTGGCTGCTGTCGTGTTTATTGACGCGTGATGGCCTGAAGCGTTCGCGGAATCGTGGTTTCGCCGATTGAACGCCCCGGCTATCGGGCCTATGATTGGATGAGGAGCGCGAGTTCTGGGGCCTGACGAAGGATCAGGCCGTACTACCGGGTGTGAAGACGGGCAGGGTGTACCATGGCAGCCAAGGATCTCAAGTGGGTGACTGACGGCTGGCCCTATGTGCCGGGCCAAGTCAGCGTCCGCCGTGTCCGCGGCTCGGACAACCGCATCAAGATTCAGATGCGTGTGGACCTGGGCGTTCTCCAGATGGAGACGGTGGGGCGCCCGGACGGCAGTCGCCCGTACGACCACGAATCGCTTCTGGAGTATCACCGGGGTCGGCTTGAAGCCTCCCGGCGAGCGAACGGCAACGATCTGGGTTTCAACCTGGACAACGACGAGTGTCGCGACCTGCGCGAAGAGGCATTTCAGTACTACCAGCGTTACCTGGCCAATTTCGTGCTGGAGGACTACGAGGCCGTCGCGAGGGACACGCGTCGCAACATTGAGGTTCTGGATTTGTGCCGCACCTACGCCAGGGACGACGAAGACCGCTACTCCCTCGAGGCGTACCGGCCGTACATTGTCATGATGAACAGCCAGAGCCAGGCCCTCGGGGCCATGCGTCTGGGTTCGTATCGTACGGCGTTGAAGCACGTCGAGGCCGGGATGCGGGCGATTCGTGACTTTTTCCGGCGAGCCCGCCAGCCCAAGGCTTTCCGCGAGTCGAGTGAGGTTGAGGTCCTGGGCACACTCCGGAGGGAGATCTTGCGCCGGCTTCCGGTGGACCCGACCCGCGTGGTGCGTCGCAAGCTCAAGAAGGCGATCGAGCAGGAACGGTACGAGGATGCGGCCCGCTATCGGGACCAGCTCGAAGCCCTGCTGGGGCACGACCGTCCGTCGGTCGAGTAAGTCGGCTGGCCCGGCCTTCTTGTCGCCCTCCCCCCTTCCGGGACAAGTCATTGCCACATGCCGACGCCGGTCAATCGTGCCGACCGGTTCCGCCTGATGCGTGCCGACCATTTGACAGCCGAATCGCTTTGCCTGACAACAGGGTGTGCGACACCGCCCTGTCGCGAAGTGAGGAACGATCCATGCCGGCGAAAGGTGCCCTGCTGATACGTCACGCCATGATCTACGACGGCTCGGGCCAGGCTCCCGGCCGGGGCGAGATCGCGATCGAAGGTGACACCATCGCCGCGGTGGGGCCGTCGCTCGGCATTCAGGCGGGCGTGGAGATCGACGCCGAAGGTTTGGCGGTGGCGCCCGGCTTCATCAACATGCTGAGCTGGGCCAACGAGTCGCTCATCCACGACGGGCGATCGCAGAGTGACATCCGGCAGGGAGTCACGCTCGAGGTGCTGGGCGAAGGCTGTTCTATGGGGCCGTGGAACAGCACGATGAAGAAGGAGGAGCGCGACCTTCAGGCCGACATCAAGTACGACATCGAGTGGACGACGCTGGGCGAGTTCCTCGATTACCTGGTTGGGCGCGGCATTTCCTGCAACGTGGCCTCGTTCGTCGGGGCGACCACGGTGCGGGTCCACGAACTCGGATATGCGGATCGACCGCCGAGCCCGGTGGAACTGGAGCGGATGTGCAGACTGGTCCGCAATGCGATGGCCGAGGGGGCGATGGGAGTTGCCTCGGCGTTGATTTACACGCCGGGCTTCTTCGCCAAGACTGACGAACTGATCGCCCTGGCCGGCGCGGCTGCGGAGTACGACGGCCTTCACATCTCGCACATTCGCAACGAAGGGGACAACATCATGGAGGCCCTGGGCGAGTTCCTGACCATCGCGAAGGAAGCGGGAGCCCGCTCGGAGATCTATCATCTGAAGGCTTCGGGCCGGGCCAACTGGGACAAGATCGAGGGGGTCTTCGAGAAGATCGAGGCGGCGCGGGCCGGCGGTCTGCAGATCACGGCGGACATGTACCCTTACCACGCCAGTTCGACCGGCCTGGACAGCATCATGCCCCCCTGGGTCCAGGAGGGTGGTCACCGGGCCTGGGTTGACCGGCTGAAGGACCCGGCGATCCGCAAGCGTGTCAAGCGCGAGATGAGGGTCCCCAGCACCGCGTGGGACAACGGCTGGCTGTCTGCCGGTTCTCCGGAGAACATTTTACTGGTTGGTTTCCGTTCCGAGCGGCTGAAACCTCTGGCCGGCCGGACGCTGGCGGAAGTGGCGGCGGCGCGGGGCTGCTCGCCGGAGGACACGGCCATGGACCTGGTCATTGAGGACGACAGCCGGGTTGGGGCGTCGTTCTTCAGCATGTCCGAGGACAACATTCGGAAGGAGATTTGCCGGCCGTGGGTCAGTTTCTGTTCCGATTCCGGGTCGCTGGCCACGGAGGGGGTTTTTCTGAGGAGTCAGCCTCATCCGCGGGCCTACGGCGCGTTTGCCCGGCTGCTCGGGAAGTACGTTCGTGACGAGAAGTTGATTCCGCTGCAGGAGGCCGTTCGCCGGCTGACGTCGCTGCCGGCGGAGAACCTGCGTATCCGAGGCCGCGGCCGCCTGGCACCCGGCTACTTTGCGGATGTAGTGGTCTTTGACCCGGCGGCGGTCCAGGATCACGCGACCTTCCGGCAGCCTCACCAGTATGCCACGGGCGTGGTTCACGTCTGGGTCAACGGCGTGCAGGTACTCAAGGATGGCGAGCACACCGGGGCCACGCCCGGCCGGGTGGTACGTGGCCCGGGATGGCGACGCACGGTCTGCTAATGCTGGTGTCCCGGCCGATGGCCGCGGCGATGATGCACCCACAGGCCGATGAGGCCCGCGATGGCGACGAAGAGGACGATCGCCATGAAGATGATGGCCGCCTGCCGTGCGTCGATGGGCTCCAGGGGAGCGGGGTAATAGGGATAGAGAGGCATAGCCCACCTCCTCTCGCAACGTTACGTGATTCACCCACGACCCCGCGGACGCTGATGAATTTTAGGCTGGGCAAGAGGCGCGTTTCCACCCTGGTTGCAGATCAGGTTTGAGCCGGTCCGGCTCGCCGCAGTCAGACCATGGGGGCGGTTCGGGGGGCCAAGTGAGGCGGGGACGGTCGTGGAACGCTGCCGATGGGCAGGCGGGGCCTTGTCCTTCGTGTTCCGCGGGCGCGTGGTGCCCGTCGCCGGGCATCCGATCGGCCGATTCCGACTTTCGGAAGATGTCGCTGAACTGCGACTTACGGAGCGATCGAGGTCGACGTGGGCCGGACGGCCGGGCGAGGGGTTGGAGAGCGGGCGAGGTCAGGCCTCCAGAATGCCCATGGGCGGGGTGGTTTTCCAGCGGCCGCGGGTGAAATCAGGGAAGTCCGCCGGGCGGGAGCGGTTGGCGACCGAGCGGGCGGTGAGTTCGACCGGAGCGCTCCAGGCGGCGGCGTCGTAGACATCCTGATCGGGGTACTGGCCGGTCCGGAGGGCCCGGATGAGGCGGAAGTCCTCGATGAAGTCCATTCCCCCGTGGCCGGCGCCCTTGGAGCGGTCCTGCATGGTCTTCCAGAGTGGATGATCGAACTCGGCGCGGTACTTGTCGGCCGGCTCCCAGTCATGGCCCTCGGTCCGGCCCTCGAGGTGAATCTGGTCGGGGAAGCCGCGGAAGATGCCCTTGGTGCCCTGGACGACGAGCAGCCGGCTGTAGGGCCGGGGCAGGTTGGTGTCATGCTGGAGGAGAATGGTCAGGCCTTTGACGGTCTTGATCAGGGTGGAATTGACGTCGCCGAGAAGGTACTTCTCCTTGCGCCGGGGGTCGTCGGCCGGGAGGTGCTCGGCCGCGTAGGCCTGCAGTCCCTTGGAGGGCCCGCTCATGGAGACGAGGAAATCGAAGCGGTCGCCGCGGTTGATGTTCATGTACTGGGCGACGGGGCCCAGGCCGTGGGTCGGATAGAGGTTGGCATCGGTCTTCATGGCGTGGACCCGGCGCCAGAGGCCTTCACCTCCTCCGCTGAACTTGATTCCTCTCAAGTCGTGCATGTAGCCGCACTCGGCGTGGAGCAGCTCGCCGAACAGGCCCTTGCGGACCATGTTCATGATCATCAACTCGCTGCGGTCGTAGCAGCAGTTTTCCATCATGACCGCGTGCTTGCCCACTTTCTCCGCGGTCTCGACGAGTTCCCAGCAACCCTCGATGGTCAGCGACGCGGGCACTTCCGTGGCGGCGTGTTTGCCGGCCTTGAGGGCGGCCACGCACACCGGCACGTGCCACTCCCACGGCGTGGCGGTGTAAACCAGGTCGAGTTCCTCCTGGGCGCACAACCGCCGGAAGTCCTCCGGTCCCTTGGTGTACGCCGTTGGCTTGGGCTTGCCCGCTTTGGCGCACATCTCCTGTACCCGGGCGGCCTTCTCGGGCACGATGTCGCAGACCGCCTTCAGCTCGACGCCCTCGATCTTGAGGAGGTTGTTGACGTGGCCCGTGCCCATGCCGCCGACGCCGACGAAACCCACCCTGATGGTCTCGCGGGCTTTCGGGGCGGGAATGGTTGCGGCCACGCTCATCCGGGGCATATCGGCGCACCCCTCGGTCGCCAGAGCGGCGAAGACCGTGCCGGCCGAGGCCAGGGCGGCGTTCTTGAGGAGAGCACGACGGTTGAGGTTGACATCGGATTGGCCAGCGGTGTTGTTCATGATCATGCATCCTTACGGAGGGACCAGCGATCGGGTGGGCATCGACACACCCATTGCGCACACAACCAGAGCGCCAGTGTACGAGACGATGGCCGGCCATGTAAAGACCGACCGAGACCGGGCCCGCTCGACTTCGACGCGGGCTGGCAAGCGCGGAGCCCGATGTTCGGCGCCGATCGCCGATCATCGCGGACACTGTGGACGGACCCGGGGGCAGGCCCGGTGGGAGCCGGGCGGCCGGTTCCGCCGCCTCTTCCATCGAATACCGGTGCATTCTATCATGGCGACTGCCCGTAACGATTCGATCAGCCGGAAGGAGGCATCCTGCATGCCGGAGCATCCTCTCGCCCCATCGTCGGTTGCGTCATCGGCGGCGATCGAGCATTTGCGCTGGTCGCTGACACCGGAAGTGGGACCGGTCCTGTTCGGGCGGCTGATCGAGTGCTTCGGGTCCGCCCAGCAGGCTCTGGGAACGTCGGCCGCTCAGCTGGAACGGGTGGACGGGATTGGGCCGACGACGGCGGACAAGATCGCGCGGGGGCGTGAAGCGGCCGAGGTGGAGGCGGAGGTCGAGCTGGCCGCCAGGCACGGGGTGCGGATCATCTGCCGGGACGACGCAGAGTACCCCCGAGCTCTGCTGCACATACCCGACCCGCCCATCTGCCTGTACGTTCGCGGGCAGATTCAGCCGGAGGATGCGGTGGCCGTCGGGATCGTCGGCTCGCGGCGGTGCACCCTGTACGGTCGCGAGCAGGCCAACCGGTTTGGTTATCAGCTGGCCTCGCAGGGAATCACCGTTGTTTCCGGTCTGGCCCGGGGCGTGGACGGCGAGTCGCACAAGGGGGCGATCGCGGCCGGCGGGCGAACCCTGGCGGTGCTGGGCAACGGACTGAGCATGATTTACCCGCCGGAGCACCAGGACCTGGCCGATCGAATCGTTCACCAGGGTGCGGTGCTGAGCGAGCTGCCGATGGCCAGCTCCCCGAACTCCGGCAACTTTCTCCCGCGGAACCGGCTGATCGCCGGACTGTCGCTGGGGGTTCTGGTCGTGGAGGCGGCCCGACGAAGCGGGTCGCTGACCACGGGGCGACTGGCCAGCGAGTACAACCGGGAGCTGTTTGCGCTGCCCGGCCGGGTCGATTCGGAGTACTCCCAGGGGACCAACGCCCTGATCCGCGATCAGCACGCCAAGTGCGTGACCTGCGCGGAGGACATACTCGAGGAGCTGGGCGAGGTAGGCCAGGCTCTCTCATCCGGGAACGACACACCCGCCGACGAAGCGGTGGAGAGGGCCCCGGCGGCGGTGGGGCTCAAGGTGGAGGAGCAGCTCCTGTGCAGCGCCCTCGGCCGCCAGGAGCAATCCATCGAGATGCTGGCGGAGGCAACCTCGCTGCCCGCGGGGCGGATTGCGTCCATGCTGATCACCCTGCAGCTTCGCGGTCTGGCTCGGCAACTGCCGGGCAACCTGTTCGTGCGAGCGAGAGGTCGGTAGGCGTACCCAGGGCATGACGGTGCCGAGGTTGCCAGCGGGCGGCGTTCGGGGTCCGCGTTTCCGGGCGACGGCCGAGTCGGTTTGGCGATCGATCCCCGGTCCCGTTAAGCTACCGGCATGGCGTCCGCACCCTCGCAGCAAGCGCGTTTGCGGCTGACCGCCCGGGTGGGCGAGCGAGTTGTCGCCTGCTTTGACCTGGCCGAGGGCGGGCAGCTAATCCTGGGGACCTCCTCCCAGGCCGACTGCCCCTGCCCCGGTGAGAAGTATCTGAGTCGCCGCCACGTGGTTCTTCGCCCTCATGGTGGGCATCTCCAGGTCGAACGTCTGAGTGGTTCCGCGAATCCGGTGTTGTTCAAGGGCGGTCAGCATGATCGGTTCGTCATGGCGGACGGCGACTACTTTGTGATCGGGACCACGGAGTTTCACCTGGATGCGGGCGGTCTGGCGGACGCATCCGGCGACGACCGGGCCGAGCTTCGCCCCCAGGAGCAGTTCACGCTCGAGGCTCAGGAGCTGCGGCTCACCGGCGACACCAACGACCGGCTCCGCCTGCTGGACCTCATGACCCTTCCGGAGATTCTGCGGACTCGGAGCCGCAAGGAGTTCTACATCTACGCGTGCGGGGCACTGCGGATGGCCACCGGGGCCCGCTGGGTCCAGGTGTTGGTGGTGGAGGACCATGCCCCGCGCGTGCTCTGCGAGGACGCCGGGCTTGACCAGGTGGCCCCGTGCGTGCAGAGCCGGGAGCTGGTCAAGCTCGCCCTGGCGGAGGCCCCCCGCCCGGTGACCTACCGCTGGCAGCAGAACGGTCACGGCGAGCTGGCGGCCACGGTCTGTGAAGGAATCGACTGGGCGGTCTGCTGCGCCATGCCGGTCCCCGGCGAGACACCGGTGATGTTCTACCTGGCAGGCTCGATGAGCAGGGCGGAACCCGGACTGGGCTCGCCGCTCGGGCTGCGCGACACCGCACGTCTGGTCGGACTGGTGGCCGACGCGGTTGGGCGGGCCCTGGCCATGTACAAGCTCGAGGACTGGCAGGCCAAGCTCGGGCACTTCTTCTCCGGCAAACTGGTGTCCAAGATCCTCGAGTCGGAGGACCCCCGCCAACTCGCTCCGAGCATCCGGCAAGCCACGGTGATGTTCTTCGATATTCGCGGCTTCTCGCATATCGCGGAAGGCAACCTGGCCCGGATCCTCGAATGCCAGAGCGAACTCAAGCAGGTGATGACGGCCATGACCCAGTGCGTCTTCGACCATGACGGTGTGGTCATCCGGTACATGGGCGACGGTATCCTGGCCTGCTGGAACGTGCCCTACGATCTGGTGAACCACACCGAGCGGGCCAGTCTGGCGGCCATACGCATGGTGGGGCTGATGAACGAGGTCTCGCCAGGCTGGGGCTGCGGCATTGGGCTTGGGGCGGGTGATGTGGTCGCGGGCTCGCTGGGATCGGCACAGGTCTACGCGTACGACATCCTTGGGCCGGTGGTCAACCAGGCCGCCCGGGTGGAGGGCATCACCAAGGAAGTGGGCGTGCCCATTCTGGTGACCGAGGAAGTGGCTCGAACGTTGGAGCCGGACCGGGTCATGACCCGTCGGGTAGCCCGGTTTCTGCCGGCCGGGGTCCAGACGGAGGTGGACCTATACACGATCGAGGAGACTCCGGCTGATGCCGCCGCACGACGGGCCATCGAGGAGCGGCACGGCGTTCACGCCGAGGCCCTGGCCGCGTTTGAGCAAGGCCACTGGGAGAAGGCCTTTGATCTGCTTCACCCCATCGTCAAGGAGGACGTGGCGGCGAGGTACGTTTACACGCTGGCCCTGCAGCGGAAGCCGCCTCGCGACTGGCGGGGCGTGATCGAGATGACCCACAAGTAGGGTGTCGGCCGGAGGGCGGAGCTCCGGTTGGCAGGGCAAGATGGAGTCGCGGAGAACCGATAAGACAACCATGACGCAACGAGCCTTGGGGCAGGTGCGATTGGCTTGTGCCGGCATCGTGCTGGTCGGCCCATGGGCAGTCTTGGCGCTGCCGGGGGGCGAGCTACCGGACGGCCGGGGCGACCCGGCGGCGTTGCAGGCCGCAGCCCTGCTCGAAAGCTGGGTGGCGGCGGTGAACGCGGCTGAGGCGGAGGGCACGTCCGATTGTCCGGACTGGGCGTTGACCGCCCTGCCGGCCGGCGGATCGTTCGACCGGGTGGAGGCCCCGGGGCGGGCGATCATCGCCTACCTGTCACTACCCGACGAGTATCTCCTCTGCCTCACGGCCGCCCAGTGCGAGGCGGCGATCCGGGCGGAGATTGGACTGCTTCGGTCGATCGACGGCCTGACCGACGTCGCCCTGTTCGCTCGACCGGTCGGGAAGGTGGACGCCGACTACCGACCGCTGTCCGCCTACCTGCCGCCCCCCGAGCCGATCGTCAGGAAGGCCGAGTCGGCGGCGGTGGTCGCTGACGCAGGCTCGACCGAGCCGGGGGCGGCGGTCTCATTCTCGGAGAAGGCGGCCGACGACGACGCACCTCGCGCCGAGGCGGGCGGTCTCCCGAGCTACAATCCCGGTCGACCGCAGGGAGCCTTGTCGGGCAAGACGGTCTTCCTGAGTCCCGGCCACGGCTGGCTGTACAACACCACCTACAAGACCTGGATGACGCAGCGGGGCAACAACTACAACCTGATCGAGGACCTGAGCAATGGGGAGGCGGTTCTGAACCATCTGGCCCGCTACCTGCACAACGCGGGGGCCAGCGTCTGGCCCTGCCGCGAGCGGGACTTCAACACCAACATGGTCGTCATCGACAACCAGGACGCGGCCCCGGCCTTCAGCGTCACCGGTTCCTGGCCAACGAGCACCGGGGCGGGCACCTGGAAGGGTGACCACTACCAGTATTGCACGGTGAGCACGATGGAGACTGGTGTAGCCACCTACCTCCCGAGTATCCCCAGCGCCGGCTATTACGCGATCTATCTCTGGACGCCGTCGGCATCGAACCGCTCGACGGATGCGAAGGTCCGGGTTCGCCACACGGGCGGCGTGAGCGCCCATGTGCTCAACATGCAGGGCGACGGCAATACCTGGCGTTTCCTGGGCAGCTATCACTTCAATGCCGGGCGGAACGCGGCCAGCGGAGCGGTTGAGATTTCGAACCAGGGCTCGGATACCGGCAAGATCGTGGTGGCCGACGCGGTCCGGTTTGGCGGCGGCATGGGTAACTACGACGACGGCGGGGGCATCAGCGGCAAGCCGCGCTGGGAGGAGTCGGGCAAGTACTACCCGGTCTTCATGGGCCAGCCGGACACACCCACAGGCAGTGTGGATTCCATGCCCCGCTACGCGGCGTGGGAAAGCGAGGACTGGGAAGACTCCATATACCTCTCATGGCACAGTAACGGTGGCGGCGGCAGTGTGCGCGGCACGGACGTTTACGTCTACGCCTCCGGCCAGTCGCCCGGGGTCTCGGGCAGTTTCGAGCTGTTCGACGGCGTCCAGGGCAGTGACACGCTGGCCGTGCGCATTCTCGACGAAGTGATCACTGACATTCACGCCGGGTGGGATCCCGCCTGGATCGGCCGGAAGTTCGGTGCCTGGTTGGGCGAGGTCAATCCGAACAACAACGATGAGATGCCCGCCTGCCTGATCGAGGTGGCCTACCACGACAACCAGCTCGACGCCCAGTCGCTGGCCGATCCTCGCTTTCGTGATCTCGTGTCCCGGGCGATCTACCAGGGGATCGTCCACTGGTGGTACCGCGACCACGACGGGCCTTCGACCACGCCGATCGCGGTCGAGACGCTTCTGCCGGAACCGCCGACGCACCTGGCGGTCCGCAATACCGGCCCCGGCGCGCTGCGGGTCAGCTGGCACGCCCCGCCGTCCAACAGCGGCGACCATCTGCTGGGGGATCCGGCCACCGGGTACCTGGTCTGCCACAGCACCGACGGGTTCGGCTTCGACGACGGCGTCCCGACCATCTCTACCACCCTGGAGTTCACCGGGCTGGCTCCGGACTCGATCCACTTCTTCCGGATCATCGCCATGAACAGCGGCGGCCAGTCGTTTCCCAGCCCGATCGCCGGGGCCATGGTTGCCGCCGACGGGGCTGCCCCGATCCTGGTGGTCAACGGCTTCGACCGGCTCGACCGGGCCATGATGCTGGTCGAACGCGATCCGGTGAGCGGCAAGGACCTGCTTCGCGAGCGGCTCGACCGGATGAACGACTTCGGCTACATCCGCATGTTCGCGGCCGCCGTGGCGAGCACCGGGAACGCCTTTGACTCCTGCGCCCACCAGGCGGTACGCGACGGCGACGTGCCCCTGGTCGATTACCGCCTGACCATCTGGGGATGTGGCCGTCAATCCGAGGCCGATCATACCTTCGACGCCACCGAGCAGGCCCTGGTTCAGGCCTACCTGGTCGGCGGCGGGCGACTGTTCGCCTCGGGGACCGACATCGGCTGGGATCTGGATGCCCGCAATCACGGGGCTGGGTTCTATCACGACTACCTGCGAGCCACGTTCTCGGCCGACGACGCCGCAACCTACAGTGTCACCCCGGTCTCCGGATCCCTGCTTGACAGTGTCGGAGCGTTCGCCTTCGACAACGGATCGAGCATCTACAACGCCAAGTCACCCGACGTCATCATTCCCCGAAACGGGGCGACCGCGGTACTCACCTACGTTGGCGGCAACGGCGAGGCTGCCGGGGTGTTCTACGACGGGGCGTTCAAGGTGGTCACCTTCGGGTTTCCCTTCGAGACGATCACCTCGGCGGCCACGCGAACGGCCGTCATGCAGCGAATCGTCGAGCGACTCCTGGTTCCCTCGTGTACCCAGAGCCCTGATCTTGACAACGACAACGACGTGGATCAGTCGGACTTTGCCCTGCTGCAGGCGTGCTACAGCGGGAGAGGCGTCACCCAGTCCGACCCGGCGTGCATCTGCTCGGATCTCGACAACGACGGGGACGTCGACGCGAACGATACGACCATCTTGCGCCAATGCATGTCCGGCGCGGGCATCTCCTGGGACTCGAGCTGCAAGTGACCGCGGTGTCTTCTCTTCTTCCCCACCAGTGCCCCACCGCCGGCCCGACCCGCGATCCCCTACGCCTCGCCGCCCTGCTTGGCCTTGCGCAGGAACTTGAGCAGCTCTTTCGCGTTGGCCTTGGCCATGTCGCTGGCCCCGTGCTGAATCGGGGACTCGCTCACGCCCTCGACGAACACGACGCCCACGGCCTCGCCGGTGGAATTGTCGGCCAGCGTGACCAGCCAGTCGAGCCGGCCCTCGCCGCCGATCATGCCCTTCTCCTTGAAGAACCGGCACAGGACGTTGATCTTGAGCGCTCTGCCGCCACCGGGGAACGCCTTGCGGAGATCCTCACCCGCAAGCGTCTCAGTGAACTCGCGACGTACCTTCGCAAGCACGCCGCTGTCGCAAATCGGAGGAACGTCGGTGGTGACGTCACCAGGCAACAGCGTGTCGTAGACCGCCAGCCGCGAAGGGCTGAAATCGCCGCGGATCAGGGTCGCATCCGCATCCGCCCCCTTGACCGCCTGGAAGGCCATTCCCGCCGCGTGACCCACCATCTGCACATTGCTGCAGCCGGCCGAGGCAAGCAGTAAACCTCCCGCCAGGACCACCGCTATCACACGCATCATCGAGCTCCTGTGCCTTCGAGACCCCGAAACAAGGCCGCCGAAGATCATGAACGCGAGCATTCCCGTCAGGTCAACGACCACGGCTTGCGCATCGGCCGGACCTTGCACATCGCGTTCGCCTGATCGTCGTCGGCGAATCGCTCCGCCTTTGGATCCCACTTGAGCTTTCGCCCCAGCTTGATGGCGATGTTGGCCAGGTGGCAGACCGAGGAGACGCGGTGGCCGATGTCCACCGGGAAATACGGGTCCTTGCGGCTCTTGACGCAGTCGAGGAAATCGCGGTGCTCACCGGCCGGATTGGCGGTCACGCGAAACTCCTCCGGGCCGATCTTGGCCCTGGCGATCTCCGCTGAACTCGCCTCCAGGGGCGCGTCCCAGCCGGTGTTGCCCACCCAGCCATCGGTCCCGATGAACCGGATGCTTGGATTGCCCGGCTTGCAGGTCATGACCACGCCGCCGGCGTACCGGTAGGTGACGTCGTACTCCTTGACCGTGTCGTAGAGCCCCCCTTCCCAGTATGTGCCCTTGCCCTCGATCTCCACCGGTCCGCTCCGCTCGACATCCAGGGCGTACTGAGCGGTATCGAACAGATGGGTACCCCAGTCGCAGATGATCCCCCCGGAGTAGTCCTGGATCCACCGGAAGTTGAAGTGGACGCGGTCCTTGTTGTACGGGGCCTGAGGGGCCGGGCCGAGCCACATGTCGTAGTCGAGCTCGGGCGGCACCGGCTGCGGCGTCGGATCACCGGGCGAGGTCGGCTGCCTCGGCAACACCACCTCGACCTTCTGGACCTTGCCGATCCGCCCGTTGCGGACCAGCTCCACCATGCGGCGATAGACGCCCAGGGAGCGATCCTCGGTACTGGTCTGGAAGACCTTCCTGTTCTTGCGGACCACGTCGACGAGGATCTTGCCCTCGTCGATGGTCAGCGTCGGCTTCTCGCACTGCACGTCCTTGCCCGCCCGGACGGCCATCACGCTGATCAGCGTATGCCAGTGATCGGGGGTGGAGATCATGACCGCGTCGATGTCCTTGCGCGCCAGGACCTCTCGGAAATCCCCGGTCATCGCGCAGTCCTTGCTGCCGTACTTCTGGTCCACCATGGCCTTGGCGTTCTTCATCCGGTTGGAGTCGACGTCGCAGACCACGAGCACGCGGGCATCGGGCTGCCTGAGGTAGTGCACCAGGTTGCGGTCCGTACCGTGCGAACCGGTCCCGATGAAGCCCACAGTGATCTTGTTGCTGGGTGCGTCCTCTCCCCGGACACGAGAAGAGACGATTGTCGGAAAGGCCACCGCCGCGGATGCCGCCCCGATGAACCTGCGTCGAGACATGGTGTCCATGCTTCGCATCTCCTTCCGGCAAAGGTGTTCCGGCCAGAGCCCTGCGATCACTTGCCGGGCCGAGCCAATCATGTGGGAAACCATGCTACGACGGGAACGGCGGGCCGTCGAGCCTGACCCGCCGACGCGAGCCTGATCTTTGTGTGCCTTGACGCTCACTCCACGCTACGCTCTACTGGCTTCCAAGGCTTGCTGCGACAGCCCCCTTCGTGGGAACGCTGGCGAAAAGGCCCCCTGGCTGTAACCATCGGCCAAACCCCAGGCAATCTCGAGAGGACGCTCCATGAAGACCCGCAGTGCTCTGACAGGCAGTATCTCCGCCTTCCTGTTCGTGGCTTCGTGGGCTCCACCTGCATCCGGTGCGGACTTCATCTGGATCGAGGGCGAGCAGACCAACACGATCAATCTGAAGCCGGACATCAACGGGAGCGGGCGGCCGCAGCTCGTTTCCGACGGCCGGTGGCTGACCGTACACATGGACCCGGGCGAGATCGAGAAGCAACTGCCTGCCGAGGGGGCGCTCCTCTCCTACGTACTCAGTGCGGAGCAACATGCCGCGTACACCCTCTGGGGACGCATCGGCTACGAGTTCGCCCGGTCGCCCTTCGACTGGCGGATGGACGGCGGCGAATGGAATCGGATCGCCCCGGACACCGTCACCACCGACCTGACCGAACTGAGCTTTTTCACCGAGGTCGCCTGGCTCAAGTTCGGGCAGCAGGCCCTGGCCGCCGGCAACCACACGCTCGAGATCCGGATCCGGTCCCACAAGAACGGGAAGGGCGAGCTCCAGCGAGTGCTCTTCGGGCTCGACGCCCTGTGCATCACCCGCGGCGAGTTCTCGCCAAACGGCAAGTTCAAGCCGGGCCAGGAATGGCGCGACGAGCGCGACCGCAAGGCCGGCCAGACCGTGTTCGAGCTGCCCGAGGCTCCCAGGAACGGGGAGCAGACGGCTGTCGCCCTCCACGGTCTGTGGGAGATCTGCCGGCACGACGAGGACCTGCCGGGCAAGGTGGCCGAGCCGATCAAGGAGCGGCCCGACCACCCGTTCTGGCGGGCCATCGAGGTTCCCGGCGACAAGAATTCGCTCCGCGAGGACATGATCTTCGCCCACCGCATCTGGTACCGCACCCGGGTCAACGTTCCCGAGTCGCAGAAGGGCCGATCATTCTACCTGCTCTTCCCGCAGAACAACCTCAACACCACAGTCTACGTCAACGGAGTGCTCTGCGGCTTCGGCAAGCACCCGTATGCCCGCTTCCAGATCGATGTCACCAAAGGCGTCAAGACCGGCATCAACGAGGTCTGGGTGGGCATCCGCGATGCGTGGTATGGCTACACCGCCAGCCCGACGAACCCGATGAAGCTGCGCCGGGCGTTCAATTTGCCACTGCAGTTCTCGCGCAACGGCTTCCAGGACTTGTCCTATCCGGTCTGGGCCGCATTCCAGTCGGGCATTTTAGTGACGCCGTCGCTGGTCTCGGCCGGCCGGGCCTACGTCTCGGACATTTTCTGCAAGCCCTCGGTCGCCAAGATGGAACTGGCCCTGGAGGTCACGGTGAGCAACCCGTCGGCCGGGGACATCGCCGGCCAGGTGGTGTGCGAAGTCGTCGAGGCCGAGACCGGCGCGGTGGCCAAGATCTTCGCTCCGGTGCCCTTCAACGCGCCGGCCGGCAAGGAACAGGTACTGCAGATCACCGAGAAGTGGGACAAGCCCAAGCTCTGGTGGCCGGACGAGCCCAAGATGTACGTGCTGCGCACGACCGTCAGGATCGGCGAAGCGGCGGCCGACGTGGCCAAGACCTCGTTCGGCTTCCGCGAGTGGGGCATGGACGGCAAGCACTTCACGCTCAACGGATATGTTTGGCACGGCTGGAACATGGGCATTCCCGGGGCCACGAAGGAGGAGTACCTGGCGAACTACCGCAAGCTGCACCAGACACAGATGCGCATGGCCGGCGCCGCCCAGGGCGGCAATCGCCCGTTTTTCGGCATGTCCCCGGACGAGGCTCTCGACTGGTGCGATCAGAACGGTGTGGTCGTCCGCCGCTGCGGCCCGCTGGACGGCGAGGCTATTGGGTACTTCGCGGTCGAAAATGACCCGGAACTGCGACAGCTTCACAGCTCCGAGATCAAGATGGACCTGCTGAACGAGTGGCGTGAGCAGATGGTCGCCCAGGTCAAGGGCGAGCGGAATCACCCCTCGGTTCAGATCTGGTCGATCGAGAACGAGTGGCTGTACATCAACTGCATCAACCTGTACGGCGGGCTGATGGACCAGTTCGAGGCCCAGACCTACAAGACGGCCGAGGCGGTGAAGGCGGTCGATCCGACGCGTCCGACCATGGTGGACGGCGGCGGCGCGGGCAAGGCTCAGGGCATGCCCGTGCACGGCGATCATTACGTGGCCGACGCCGACCTGACCCGCTATCCGGCTCTGGCCTATGCGGCCAACGTCACCGGCGGCGGGCGCGGGCGATGGACCTGGGACCAGAAGCGGCCGCGGTATCTCGGCGAGGACTTCTACTACACCGGAAACCACCCTGAGTTGTCGACCGTCGGCGGCGAGGTCGCGTTCGGCGGCAAGAGCGCCACGCTCCGGGCCTGCGGGCTCATGCTCCAGATCCTCCAGCAGGGCTACCGCTGGGCGGACTTCGGGGCGTGGGACTTCTACTGCGGCGAGAACGACGCGGATGGCTCGCAATGGAAGTACATGGCTCCACGGGTGGCACTGTGCCGGCAGTGGGACTGGTCGTTTGCCTCCGGACAGCAGGTCAAGCGGACCTTGGCCCTCTTCAACGACACCCACGATGCCGCCCCGATCGAGTTCGTGTGGAATCTGGAGATCGCCGGTCGGCGTATCGCGGGCGAGAAGAAGGAGTACGCCGTCACCCCAGGCAAGCGGGCCGAGTTCGAGTTGACCCTGCCGCTGCCCAAGGTCGATGCACGGCAGGAAGGGCGTTTCACGCTCACGCTCTCCGTCAAGGGGATCGAGGTGTGGTCGGACAGCAAGGCGGCCTCGGTACTGCCAACACCTGCGGTGAGCAAAGACGTGGCGTCGTTGGGGGCGAACGGCCTGTGCATCTACGACCCTGCGGGACCGGTCGGCGCGTTCCTCAGCGCTCGCGGCATCGCCTTCACCGCGCTCAAGGACCTCAGGAGGCTGCCCGATTCCGCCAAGGTCCTGCTGATTGGGAAGGACGCCCTTGATCCCACCGAGAGCACATCGAGCCTGCTGGCCGCCTGGGCCTCCGCCGGCCGGTCTATCATCGCTCTCGAGCAGAACAACCCGCTCAAGTACCAGGCCATCCCCGCCGAGATGGAGGCCGCCACCAACGAGGGGCGGGTGGCCTTCGCGGAGGACCCCGGCCACCCGGTTTTCGCTGGCCTCGCCCAGCAGGACTTCTTCACCTGGTCACCGGACGAAATCATCTTCCGCAACGCCTACATGAAACCGGTCCGCGGAGCCAAGAGCCTCATCCAGTGCGGCCAGCTGCTGGCGAACTCGGGGCTGGTCGAGGTCCCCGCGGGCAAAGGTCTGCTGCTGCTGAGCCAGATGGTGATTGGCGAGAAGCTGGCCGACAACATCGTCGCCCAGACGCTGCTGGAGAATCTGCTCGCCTACGGCGCGATCTACAAGCAGGTCTTCCATCCGGTTGCCGCGGTAGTCGCCGAGGGCACACAGCTGGGTCGGGCACTCGACGCCATGGGTCTTCAGTACACCCGGACGGCGGATCCCCTGGCCGCCCTGACCACGCCGGGCGGAATTGCAGTCATCGATGCCTCGCCGGCCAACCTCAAGGCCCTGGCCGACAACCTGGCCGCGGTGGAGCAGTTCACCGGCAGCGGCGGCTTCATCATTTTCAACGGTCTGACGCCGGAGGGGCTGGACAGCTACAACAGGATCGTCGGATTCGAACACATGATTCGCCCATTCAAGCGCGAGCGGGTAGTCTTTCCGGCCGTCCGCGACCCGCTCACCAGCGGTCTGACCACCGGCGACGTGGCCCTGTACTCGTCGCAGAGGATTTTCTCCTGGACGGAGGGCAACTACGTCGTGTCCGACGCCTTCAGCTACGTCGTGGATTACGACGAGGTGGCCCCGTTCGGCAAGTCGCCGTTCTTCGCCTACGACAATATTGTCAACGGCTTCACCAACGCCGACGGCTGGCCGCTGATCATCAACTTCGAACTGAACAAGGACGGCTTGCCGTTCGACGTGCCGATCACACTGCCCAAGGCCCAGACCATCGCCGAGTTCACCTGGATCGGGAACACCAACTACTACCCGCAGACCAAGGTGAACCTGATCTTCGACGGCGACAAGGCGAGCATGGTCTCGTACGAGGTGAAGCCGACCGGCGATCCGCAGACGCTGCCGGTCAACCCGCCGCGCACCGCCAAGCAGATCACCGTGCAGATCGCCGGCTGGCAGGAGAAGGCCGGCTCGCGGCCGCTGATCGGGATCGACAACATCTTCTTCAAGGCCGAGCGCCCGGCCGAATTCCGCGAGAAGGTCAAGCCGATGCTCAATATCGGCGGCATGATGCATTACATCCAGGGCTCAGGCGGCATCGTGCTGTGCAACCTCAAGTTCCAGGACAAAGAGGAGGTCCCCGCGAACGCGATCAAGAAGCAGAACATGCTGGCGACGATCCTGCGCAATCTCAAGGCCCCGTTCGCCGGCGGCAAGTCGATCATCGCGGGTGCCGGCCTGGAGTATCAGCCCATCGATCTGGCCAAGCAGGCAACGCAGTACCGCGACGACAAGGGCTGGTTCGGCGACAAGAACTTCACCTTCCGCGACCTGCCGGTCGGCAGGCAGACCATGGGCGGCGTGCTCTTCAACCTCTACGAGTTCCCCACCTCGCCGGTGCCGACGGTCATCATGCTGGAAGGACCAGGCGTACCCAACCAGTTGCCGAAGGAGGTCCGGGGGATTCCGGTCAACCGCAAGGCCGATGCGCTGTTCTTCCTGCAGGCTGCGAGAATCGACCAGCGTACCAACGACCGGGAGCGCCGCGAGAAGAGGCGTTTCGAGCTGTGCCGGTACGTCATCCACTACGCGGACGGCAAGACGGAGCAGGTCCCGGTGTACTCCGAGATCGACGTCGAGGACTACAAGCAGGAGGGCAGTCCCAAGGCCGTACCCGGTGCCCAGATCGCCTGGACCCGGCAATACCCCAACTCGTCCTTCTGGGCGGTCGCCTACAGCAAGCAGTGGAACAACCCCCGACCGGACGCGGCGATCGCCGCGATCGACGTGGAGTATCCCAAAGAACGACGCGGCGTCCCCGCGCTCCTGGCGATCACGGCAGCGTCGGCGGTGGGTAGCCAGTGAAGCCTGGGATGCCACGGCACGCGAGGCAGGCTCGAGAATCCAACCACGCCCGACACGCCGTCGGCAGGCATGGAGCTGATGTGCCACCACCGGGCGTCTCGCAGCCGAGAGCACCCGACCAAACGAACCCCCTGCTGAATTCCCTCTGCAGTCAAACGTCAGGTCTTCACAGCAAGCCATGACCCTCCTGGCGCGGAGATCAGCGACTTGCTCCATCCCGCTTCATGCCCGCAGATCACACAGATGAACGACACTTACGCCGCGAGAATCCCTTTATCCCCGTCTGCTACTTCACCTCAACGCTGGCCGCACTTTCCAGCCGCACCGGCCCGATCAGCCCCGACTCCCGCAAGGCTTCATCCTTCCTCCACAACCGCCAGCTGGTGAAGGTGTACCGGCCGGTCGGGCTCGGCTTGCCCTCCTGGACCCACTTGGGCCATGCCTTGAGCGTGCCGTCCGGATTGCGCTCGCTGTCCTCGGGCAGCTGCTCGTCGCCGATCATGCGGTTGATCCACAGGTTGACGACCTTCACTTCCAGGACATTCTCCCCGGCCTTCGCGATCTCGGCGATATCCACCCGATACGGCGGCTTCCAGAGTGTACCGAGCGATTTGCCGTTCAACGTGACCTCGGCCATGACCGCCACCTGGCCCAGATCCAGATACAGTCGGCGGTCCTTGGCGAGCAGATCGGCCGAGACGGTGAACGTCTTGGCGTAGGTGGCCGTACCGGAGAAATACTTGATCCCAGCATCGTTGTGCGACGTCCAGGAGGCGAGCCGGTCGAGGGTCACCTTCTCGGGCGCGCCCCACTTCGGCGGGAAGCGAAGCTCCCACGGCCCGGCGATCTCCTGAGCCGCCGGCAGCGCGGGAATCGCCACCTGCTTCGTGGCCCCGGACGCGGTCTTGATCTCGTACTTGCCCGGCTGCCAAGCCTCAGCCTTCAGACTACCATCCGCGCCGGCAGCCAGCGTGATGATCTTCTGTGAAGCCGGAGCGGGCGGAGCCAGATCAATCACTTGGGGATCGGTGCCCGTCGCGGTGTACGACTGGTCGCCGGCCGTACACTCGACAACCAGCGTCTTGACCACACCGTAGGCCGGATCGTCGCCTTCGGCCATGCGGGCCACGACGAAACTGGTTTCGCCGCCGTCCACAACCTTCTGAGCCTTGGCGGTCACATCGCGTGTCCGGGCGGCGTCACCGGGCGGCCCATACTGGGCCCTCTTGACTACGACCTTCTTCGGCGCAGCGGTTGCCAGCGAGACGACCAGCTTGCCGTCTCGCGAGACGGCCACCGCGGCATCGCCCTTCTGAGCGGCCTTGCGGAACACGACGAACACCGACCCGCTCGGCCCCAGGGGCAGCAGAACGCGAGTGCCGCCGTCGATCTCGGAGAAGACCGATGCCGGTTCGATCCGGCCGGAGTCCGGCCACCAAAGCTCCGGCGCCTTGCCCCTCACGCGGAACGTGCCGGTGACAGCCACATCGCGGGGGAACGAATTGGCAACGAAGTAGATGTCCGTCTCGCCAGCCGAACGATGGATGTACCGGATACCCGGTCCGCCCGCGAAATCCGGGATCACGCCGCCCGAGGCCAGTACTTGGTCGGGAGCAATGCCGCACACCACCCGGCCCTTGCCGACGCGACGCTCTTTCACCGCCTTGCCGTCGCAGTCGCCCCACAGCTCGTCCGCCAGTTTCTTCAGTTCGCCGTCGCATACCGGGTAGTCGGTCAGACCCGGTGTCTTCTGCGGCCGCGACCCGACAATGGTGGCGCCCGCCTGGACCAGTTCGGTGATCTTGCGCAGAAGCTTGACGGTCATCGGCTGCCCGTCCGGCAGAACCAGGGCCCGGTAGCTCATCCCATCCGGCAAGACGATCCGCCCGTCCTTGACGGCCATACGCGTGAGCACAGCCTCGGCGGTGAAGCCGTCGTAGTCATACAAAGAAGGAGCATGCCCGGCGAGTCCCTGCGGCGCCGCCTCCGGCTGCAGGTAGCACAAGTCGGCCGCGAACCGCCCCTGCCGAAGGAGGAACTGGCACCGGGCCAGGTACTTGTGCCACGCCGGCGTCCAGTCCCACCAGGTCGAGGTTCGCTCGTAGTGCAATCCCCACGGCCCCATGGTCATGCCCGGGGCGCGATCGAGCCAGGGCTGCATGGCGTAGCGATGGAACACGAACCGGCTGATGCCATCGCAGAACGCGCGATCGCCCAGGGCCTTGATCGAGCCCGGCCACTCCTGCCATCGCTCGCTGTCGTTGGCGGTGAAGGCTTCTGCGCCGAGGATCGGCTTGCCGTAAATGTGGGTGGCCGAGGCCATTTCCTTGATCGTGTTGAACGCCCCGCCGCCAATCCAGAACTCGCACATCGGTTCATCCGCCCGCCCCGCGTAGGGAATATCGTCGGTCGGCCCACCGTAAGCCTCGATCGACAGCTTGAGCCCGTGCTTATTGGCGAGCGTCCGCATGTGGTCCGCGTAGTTCTCGACGACGAGGTCGGAGATGGTCTGCCGCAGATCCCACAGGAATCGCTCGGAGATCTCCAGGCTGTCAACCACTCGCCCACCGTAGGTCGGCAGGAACGGCATCATGTCGTACCCGCGGCGAGCCTTGAACTCCTCGCGCATGCGGGCGGTCCAGTTTTGCGAGCCGTTCTCCCAACTGTCGATGTGGGTGGCGACCAGGGTCTTGCCGGCCGCGGGGCCGACGTCCGCGATCAGCTTGGCCATCATGCCGTTGAACGCAGCCTCGATCCCTTCTTTGCTGAGCTTGTCGCATTCCAGGCCGCGCCCGGTGGCCGGTGCGGGTGCATTCTCGACGCCGGTGCAGGTGTGGCCGTAGCGGACGATCGTCCACTTGCCGGCCGGCAGGTCCCAGGTGATCTTGCCGTCCTTGTCCATCTTGCCGGTGAGGTCGACGATTTTCCTGCGATCGATGACCATCTCGGCCGGCAGTTCCTTGACGGCCGCCGGCCCCGCCCCGCCGACCTCAAAGCCGGCCTTCACCCGGATGCCCTGGATGCGATACGCTCCCGTGACCGGGAACGCGAGCACGGCGATGTCGCGATAGTAGCCGGCCACGGCCTTGGGCTGGGCGAGCGGGCCTTCGAACACCTTCCCGCCCTCGACGTCCACCTCGGTCCAGACCACTTTCTGCATGGCCTGCTCGGGCTTGATCCACGGCCCGCCGCTGCCGTTCCACCCCGCGTCGTCGTTCATATTCACTTCGAGCCCCAGTCGCCCGGCCTCGGCTACCACGAACTTGAACAGTTCGCGCCACTTTGGGCTCATGAAGTCGATCGGCCCGACCGGGGCGCCCTGGTCGACCTCCATAATCAGCACGCCGCCGATTCCCACCCGCTTCATGGCCTCGAGATCGGCGGTGATCCCTTCCCGGGTGATATTGCCATTCAGCCAGAACCAGTAGACCCACGGCCGAGCGGAATCCGGCGGGTGCAGGAAACCCCGCTCGATGTCCGCCCCCACCTGGGCCATGGCGGTACCGGCGAACAAAACCAAGGCCAGCAGTGATCCGGCCACCTTGACCGCACCAGCGGCAGACAGGCTTCGACTTCCCATGCTCTCGCTCCCTTTGGACTGAGTTTGACAAGGTCGTGGAAGCAGCCGTACGGCGTCCACGCTCCAGAAGGTAGCCGAGCCCGAGACCGGGTGCAATTGCCGCCGGCTCGAAGGTCACACGTGCGACCCGCGAGCGCCCACACCCAAGCCGTGAACCAGAGAGGGATCGTGTGGCAGACACCCCTCATGCTTCACGCTCCCCCCGGCTCCGCAACTCCCGATTGCCCAGCTGCCCGCAAGCGGCCATGTGTTCGCGGCCCTTGGTCAGCCGCCGCTTGCAGACCTGTCCCGCTTCCTTGAGCCAACCCAGGAACCGCACGACCGATTCCTCAGTCGGCGCGGGCCACGGGGAGTCCCGCCGCGGGTTGTACGGGATCACGTTCACCACCGACTTGACCGGCCGGAGGTACGCGACCAGCTCGCGGGCATGCTCCTGGCGATCATTGACGCCGGGGATGAGCACGTACTCGATCATGAAGAACTGGCACTTGCGCAGCGGGTAGGCCAGCAGGGCGTCGCGAAGCGCGGCCATCGGCTCCAGCCGGTTGACGGGCATGATCTGATGCCGAATCTCGTCATTGGGCGCATTGAGCGAAATGGCCAGATTGACCCGCCGCCAACCCAGAGACGCCAGCTTGCGGATGCCCTCGGTCCGTCCCACCGTGGAAATCGCGACCCGCTCGGCCGCGAATGACAGCCCGGAACGGTCCAACAGCACCCGGACCGCCTGGATCACGCTGTCGAAGTTATCGAAGGGCTCGCCCATGCCCATGAAGACCACGTTGCGGACCCGCACGCCGAACTCCCGCCGGGCGGCCACAACCTGCCCGACGATCTCGCCGGCGGTCAGGTTGCGGAGCAAGCCCAGCTGCCCCGTCTCGCAGAACAGGCAACCGCGAGCGCAACCGATCTGAGAGGAGACGCAGAGCGTCTTCCACTCACGGCCATACCGCTGCATGGGAACCATGACACTTTCGATCTCGAGGCCGTCATGGGTACGCTGAATGAACTTGGTCAGCTCGCCATCCTGGATGTGCCGAGCCACGGGCAGCAGGTCGATGCCGAGGGTTTCAAACGGCGGGATGGAATGGTCAGGACAATCGATCGTCTCGACCGGTTGGCAGGTCAGAAGCCCGCGATACTCGGCCCGCAGCGTCTTCACATGCTGCGGCAACGGCCGGCGGCGTTCCAGCACTTCCTTGAATGTCAGCCCGAGAACGTCCACCACACCCACCGGTCCGATGGCCCACGGCAGCCCGGGTGGCACCGGCGGTCCAGGCTGCGGTAGGGCCCGTTACAGCATTCCCTTCGACTTGGCGTAGGCGAAGATCCCGCCCGCCTCGATGATCGGGGCCACGTCACCCAGGGCCCGCAGGGGGTATCGCTGCCCGCTCTTGGTTCCCACCAGGCATGGCTCGGCGGTGTGAATCTCGACCTGGTCGCCGGTCTCGAACTGCTCGACCAGCCGCCGCTGCGTCTCGAAGGGCACGAGGTAGCCGCCGTTCACCGAGTTGCGAAAGAAGATCCGGGCATAGAACTCGGCGATGACGGCGACGACGCCGGCCTCGGCCAGGGCCAGGGGAGCGTGTTCGCGCGAGCTTCCACAACCGAAGTTCTTGCCGGCAATGATGATAGAGTAATCGCTGTGCGTGTTGGCGGGATCCTTCTGGTCCACAAAGGGGATACCGCCGCCGGGCAGGCCGGCCTGAGGCGCGGGCACACCGCACAAGGCGTGACGCCCAAACTGCCTCCGCTCCTCCGCAATGGCCGGATTGTAGACCAGAAAGTGGGCTGGGATGATCTGATCCGTATCGATGTCGTCACCGAGAACGTAGACCTTGCCGCGGATCACCTGTTCCATGGTCTCACCTTTCGCTGGGGCAAAGGAAGCGGGCGAATCGAGCCGGATGCCGATTCGCCCGCCTGATCGTCGTTTCAGATCAACCCGACGGTGACCGCCGGGGCGGCGCCGTGCCTAACGGGCCTTCTTGGCAGCGGGCTTCGTGCCCACTTCCACAATCGACTGGGTCTTCAGGATCGTATAGTCGGCCGGAAAAGCGTGGAACGTCTGCACGTGCAGTTCGCGGTTCCGCAGCTCCCAATCGACGAACGAGAAGGGTACCAGATTGTCGTCGTCTGTCCAATCCTCGAACCTCACCAGCAGGCCCCGGGAACCCGCGTAGTTGAGCAGATCGCGATGCGAGGCGTGGAACAGGTTCCGGTTCATTTTCTCCACTTGAGTGGACAGAATGTAGTGCAGGCCGTCATCGAACTTCTCGTGGTGGTCGCGCTCGCCCCGGAACTGGAACGAGGTTACCAGGCCGTTCTGAGGAAGAACGTCGACATCAGTGGTCGTGACTTCGGTAACGCACCGGCCGGCAGACTGCAACGAAACCACATGGGAGAGTCCCAGGATCCAGATGTCTGCCTGGTACGCCGCTTGCTCCAGATGGCGATTCTGGTAGATCGTGAACAGCTCTGGATGGAGCGGGCGGCGATATAGCGCGAACTTCAGATCCGCTACACGCTGTAATGTCTGACCAACTTCCACGGTCATTCCCTTCAAAACCACATGCAGACTCAAACCCTTCGGTACAGGCTGTACAAGCCTCCTACCGCCTTGCGGTTGCTGCTGATCCCGCCTCTTTCTTCTCCAGGATCACCCGACTCGGGTGTCCACCCGCCACGGCTGCTACTCCCCTCCGGGCAGGCCTCAGGTAGGCGTCGTCTGGGCTCATTCTACCGGACAGCAAACCCCGTTCCAAACAAAATCTTTCCAAAAGCGGAGCTTCTGTCGTCAACCATGAGTCTTATACCCCGCTTGGTCCAAAAAGTTCCCAACATTCTAAAAGAGCGAATCATAACGGCTTTCGCAGCCACCGATCTTTCGTGCAATACCAATGTTATGTCAGCTAAAGTGTATACTGAGGCTCCTGGTCGCCTGAGCTCAACTTGTTCATCCCCCCCGAAATCCTGCCTAGACGGAAAACCGACGCGCCTAGAATACTGGAATTTGGGCGAGACACGTAGCTCCCCGTACAATCTCGGCATCAAATGGACCGATACGGTCGGGTGTCTTGCCTCAAAGTTGAAGGAGGAATGCGATGCGACGGCTTTGGATCATCGCAGTGGTCGGATTGGCCTTCGCTCTGAGTGGGGCCTCATGTCCGCTGTATAACCCCCGGACTGCCAAGCCGAGGATTGCCGGGCTGAAGGGTTTCGGGTCGGCCGAGGAACTCCGCCAGTTCCTGGTGAACCAGGCCAACGAGCGGCTCTCCGGGACGGGGCAGAGCTACGGCACGGGCGACCCCTTGTTCGACCTGTTCTTCGGGTGGAGCGGCATGGCCTCCGCTCCTACGGCCGAGCTGAGCAACGCCGACACCGGGGGCCGATCGGAGGGAGCCGCCACGTCGCACTCGTCGACCAACGTCCAGGAAGAGGGCGTGGACGAGAGCGACGTCGTCAAGTGCGATGAAGAAAACATCTACTGGCTCCGCGGGGACACGATCCACGTGTGCCGAGCGTATCCGGCCACCCAGCTGGCCGAGCTTGCCACCGTGAAGCTGGACTCAACCGGCGAGTCGCTCTACCTGCGAGGCCACCAGCTGATCGCCCTTTCCAGCCGCTGGTCGTACGGCTACTACCGATACGGCTGGGGTGTCTTCGCGACGGCAGCGGAGGCCCCTGCTCCCGGAGGGACGAGTTCAACCGATCCATCTTCCCTTGTCGGCGGCAGTTGGAACGACGGCGGCCAGATCACCGTGTCCATCATCGACGTCAGCGACCCGGCCCACCCGACGACCACCGCCACGGCCAAGTTCGAGGGCCAGCTGGCCTCCAGCCGGATGATCGACAACCACCTGTATCTGGTCGTGACCACCACGCCCCGGCTGCCGAACAACCCGGTGCCGTTGACGCTGGAGGGCATGACCCTCGACGAGTGGCTGCCCGACTACGAGATCACCATCACTGGCGGCCCCACGCAGATTGGCGACATGGTCGCCTGGGAAGGCGCCTTCCGGCCCGAAGTCGGCGACGGCTACAACATCACGACCGTCGCGACGCTCGACGTCGATAACCCGAGCACCGGCTTCGCCTCGACGGCCATCACCGCCGACGCGGGAACCATCTACGCCAGTACGGCCGCCCTGTATGTCACCGACACTCAGTACGACTGGTACATGGGTGGCTCGCGAACCGACACCATCGTCCACAAGCTGGCCTTCACCCAGACCGGAACCGACTACATCGCCAGCGGCATGGTGCCCGGCCGACCGCTCAACCAGTATTCGCTCGGGGAGTATGACGGCTACCTGCGCATCGCCACCAATCAGGACGAGTGGTCGATAGACGGCTCCGGTCTCAGGAACGGGATCTACGTCATGAAGGAAACCGGGACGACGCTGGACATCGTCGGCCGGATCGACGACATCGCCGTCGGCGAGCAGATCTATGCCGCCCGCTTCATCGGCCCGCGTGGCTTCCTGGTCACCTTCAAGCGAATTGACCCGCTCTTCACCGTCGACCTGAGCAATCCGACCAAACCGCGGATCCTCGGCGAGCTCAAGGTGCCCGGCTACTCCGATCATCTTCAGCTGCTGGACCAGAACCACATCCTGGCCATCGGCAAGGACGCCCAGGACACCGGCTCGTTCGCCTGGGTCCAGGGCGTGCAGCTCTCCATCTTCGATGTGAGCAACCTGGCCAACCCCCAACTCATGTTCAAGGAGATCATCGGCGGCCGCGGCACCCACAGCGAGGCCAACAACAATCCCAAGGCATTCATCTACTACGAGATCGACGAGTCCGGCCTCGGCTACCTGACGTTCCCGATCGATCTGTACAGCACGGGCACTACCGGTGCGGAGTGGGGCACGCACCAGTTCACCGGCATCCTGGTCTACAGCGTGGATCCGCAGACCGGCTTCTCAAGGCTGGGTTCCATTTCGACCCTGCCCGAAGGTCAGTCACCCAACGGCTGCAACTGGTATTACTACGGTTCCACCCGCGGGCTCTTCATCGGCGAGAACGTGTACGCGGTCTCCGATCTGGGCGTCAAGGCGGCGGGGCTGAGCAGTCTCGACACGCTGTCGGGAAGCGTTTCATTCACCGGGGCCAGCGCCTACGAGGACTGCTACTACTACGACCTGCCGGAGATCCTGCCGGCCGTTTCGGAAGGCCTGCGGTAGGCCCATCGGCTCATGAGGCCTCCGGCATTTCGTCCGAGGCAACCAGCAGGTCGGCGACCAGGCCGCGCAGGTCCTCAATACGATAGGGCTTGGTCAGCACTGCGGACCTTGCCGGGAGAGGAGCTTCCACGCCCGACGCCGGGCCGGAGGCGATGAGAATGGCCGGAGTCTGCCGCCCGCCGTTCCGGATGGCCCGCAGGCATTCGAGACCGCTGCGTTTCTCGAGATCCATGTCGACCACGAGCAGACGAACCCCTGTGCCGAGTTCCTGGAACTTCGTCAGCAGTTCGAGACCGTCCCCCGCCTCGACGACCCGGTAGCCGGCGGCAACAAGGGTCGACACAAGAATCGAACGGACGTGCGGATCGCGCTCCGCGACCAGCAGCAGCTCCCCTCGTCCCCGGTGGGGCGACGCCCGATCCCCGGAGACGCTCGGGGCGTCGGCGTCCAGGCAGGGAAACACCAAGGTGAACGTGCTCCCCCTGCCTTCCGTCGAGCTGAACTCGATCCGCCCGCCGTGATCCCGAACAATGCTCTGCACGACCGCCAGACCGAGCCCGGTGCCCTTGCCGCGCTCCTTGGTGGTGAAGAAGGGTTCGAAGATCCGACCACCGATCGCCGCGGAGATGCCGCACCCGCTGTCTCGGATTTCGACGACCGCGTAAGTTCGCTTCGCCTCCAGGTCGGAGAAACGGGCCAGATCCTCGGCCTGGGCGGCGCGGAGCACGACGTCGAGACGGCCGCCGTCCGGCATCGCATCCTTCGCGTTCATCACCAGGTTCATCAGGACCTGCTGCAGTTGGGTGGCGTCCGCGTGAACCACGAGGCCGGCGCTGACTCCGAAATGTTCGGTCACCCGGACGCTCGAGGGCACCAGCCGGCGACAGAGGTGGCACCATTTCGGAAAGTCCACCGCCAGATCGATCAGCTTCTTCTGCACCGGCAGCCGCCGGCTGAAGGTGAGCATCGACCTGGCCAGGGCCATCGCATCCTGGGCCGCCTGCTCGATCATGTCCAGGGATTCCTTCGCGGTCGCCCGCCCCTCCAGGCTGCCGCGAAGAAGGGCCACATTGCCGAGGATCACGGTGACAAGGTTCCCGAAATCGTGAGCCACGCCGCCGGCCAACTGACCCAGAGCCTCCAGCTTGTGAGTCTGACGCAGCAAGTCCTCCAGCCTGGCTCGCTCTTCCTGGAGATGTTTGCGTTCGGTGATGTCCTGCATCACCCCGACGAAGCGATCCGGCCGCCCGCCACGCCCCACTGCGAGCAGCCCGCGGTCCAGCATGTCAATGTAGTGCCCGTCCTTGTGTCGGAAGCCGTATTCGCATTCGTAAGGCGTGCCATCGCGGAGGGCGACCTCAAAAGCACGCAGGGCTTCGACCCGATCTTTGGGATCGATCCGTTCCACCCATTGTTCGAAGCCGCCGTTCATCTCGGACGGGGTGTATCCCAGAATCTGCTCGATGCTCCCACCCCAGACCAGCTTCTTGGTCGCCACCTCGCCATCGTAGACGATCTGGCGAGCCGCCAAGGCAGCCAGCTCATACCGCTGCCGCCAATCCACGCGGCCGCTCCGCGTCCTCCCCCGCCTGCGCGGCCCGCCGCTTCTCGTTCGTCGCCCGGATTCACCGGACATGACCAGTTCCTCACCGCCGCTGCAGCGCTTGCGGCTTGAGCAGTCCCCTTGTGAGAACGCCAGTATACGCCACCATGGCGGGGCCGGCCAGCGGCTCCGGCGCGGCCGATCGGCTGCCGCCTCGATGGCGGGCGACGGTTCGCGGGCGCAAGCGAACGGCGGACCTGGCCGCCCAAGAGGCAACCAGGTCCGCCGTATGTCCAGCGCTTCCCGCTACACCGGGGTGGGAAGCGAGTTACTGCGGCAGATCAAGGCAGCCTGCGTCCGCCGCGATCGCCGGCCCCGAGTAGCAGTTCTGGAAGGCGGCGAGATCCTCCGCGGCCACGTAGTTGTCACCGTTGGTGTCCGCACAAGCACACACCGACCCGGTCAGCGGAGCGACCGTGCCCGTAAAGCACGCCTGGAAGAGGCCGAAGTCGACCTGGTCGACGTCACCGTCCGTGTCCAGGTCCAGTCGCGGGGCGGCACAGGCGGAGAGCCCGCCGGTCATGGCCGCATACTCCGCGGCGACCCACTCGGCCGAGCGAGCGACGCCGGCGAACCGGATCTCATCGACCAGACCGCTGTACCACCCGTTGGTATCGGCACCAATGGCGTCGATGACGCCGGTTCCGATCTTGGCGGTGTCGCCGGAGGAGCCCTGGTTGGTGATGTTCTCCAGGGCGACCTGACCTGCTTCGACACCGTCCAGGTAGATCACCAGGCTCGTGGCGTTGCCGGTCATGACCACGTAGTGCCATTCGCCGGTGTTGTAGGTGTAGGGGACGCTGATACCCGGCCAAGTCCCGCCGGCGCTGACCCACGCCTGCAGGTTGGCCCCGCCGTGGAACCCGAACTCGATCAGGTCGTTCTGCCCGAAGAGGGGCATGCGATCGCCGAAGGCCGCTGCCTCGGGGGCGATCCAGCCGCTGACCGTGAACTCGGCCAGGTTGCTCAGGAAGCTGGCGTTGAGGTCGACGTAGGCATCGGTTCCGTTGAACCCGCGACCCAGGCCGAGCTGGCCCGTGGCACTGATCGAGTTGTAGATGGTTCCGTCGTGGTCATTGACCGTCGAGTCAATCACCGTTGCCTCATCGGCGAAGTGGTAGACGGCCAGATAGCCGGCGGTCCACACGCCTTCCGGATCCTGCCCGGCGGGCACGCCTGGATTGTTCCAGTGCATCCAGACAGTGGTGGTCTGATCAAGTTGCGGGACCTTGACCCAGATGAGCGAGGTGCCGGCCGGATCCCACCGCTCGATTTCGTACGGCAGGAGGGCGGTCTGGTCCTTGTTGGTGAAGCGGACATCAGAGCCGTCGGCCGCAAAGCCGGCGTAGTTGTCGACCTTGTCGGGTGTAAGGGTCACCAGAACCGGGAACTCCGCCAGCGGTGTGGCTCCCATGTATCCGCTGAACGAAACCCGCATGCTGTTCTTCCAGTCGGTGATCGCGTCGACGTCCTGGATCGCCACCACCGCCGCGGCCTCGCCGACGACATCGTAGATGGCCCGCTCCTGGAGCGTCAGGATCACGGTCTCCTCGCCCTCGAGCGGCAGCCAATCTTGCACGGCGCTGACCGTGAGATTGACCTGGGTCTCGCCGCCCGCAAAGGTGACCGAGACCGGCAGGGCGGTATAGTCCTTGTCGGGCGTGGCCGTCCCGCCGATCGTCAGGTAGACGGTGAGCGGTCGGCTGGTATTGCCGCCCGAGCGGGTGAGGGTGAAGGTGCCGGTGTCACCCAGCTCGGTCGCGGCGGCGTCGGTGGCAACCAGCTGCACCTGGGCGACGACCCCGCCGAAAGCGATCAGGTTGTCGACCATGGACGCAGCCTGGTTGGCGACCCAGCTTTCCGACTTGGCCACGCTGAGAACCTGAACCTCATCGATGGTGCCGCTGAAGTACTGGTCGGCGGCGGCGTGGCGGGCGAACTTGAGGGTGCTGGGTTCCAGCTCCGGGATGCCCAGGGCCTCGGTGTTCTGGGTGATCAGGACGCCGTCGCGGAACCCCTTCAGCGAACCTCCTCCTTCAGCGGCGCCGTCATAGGTCCCCGCCAGGCAGTACCAGGTATTCGCCTCAAGCGGGTTCATCGTGGCACCCTGCCAGCCACCGGCGGTCGAGTTGACCGCGATGGCTCCGTTGAACTCCGCCTCGCCGTGGCCCCAGTTGATCTGGTAGTTGCTCTCGCGATGGACCGGGCCGGTGGCGGTGGCGCCCTCGGAAGCGGCGGCGGTTCCGCGCACGCAGGTCATCACCGTGAAGTAGGTGATGTTCTCGGTGTTGCCGGTGTCAATGTAGTTCGAATTGGCGGCATCGAAGCTCAGGGCCCCGCCGATCGCGCCTTCGACCGGGGTGGCCCCGTAGTTGGTGCCGTCGTTGCCGTGGCCGGTGGAGTCGTAGTAGAGTCCTTCGGCGGTGGGGGTATTCAGGTGCCAGACACCCAGGTAGTCGGGCGTCCAGACCGCCTCGCCGCCCTGAGCCAGGATGGAGTTCGTATTGCCCCAGACCAGGGTGATAGCATCGGTGGGGGCGGCGATCTGCGGGACCTTCACCCAGACGTAGGACGATCCGGCCGGGTCCCATTTCTCAACCTCGTAGGGCAGACTGAGGTCGCCACTCTTGAAGCGGAGGTCCGAACCGTCGGCATTGAAGCCGGCGTAGTTGTTGACGCGTTCAGGCGTCAGCACGACCAGGACCGGGAACTCGGTCAGGATCTCGGCGCCGGTGTACCCGGCGAAGACCAGGTCCAGGGACTTGGTCCAATGGCTCCAGGATCCGTTGTCGGTGATCGACATCGTGGCCGAGTTGGCGACGCCGGCTACGTACTGCGGATCGTTGGACGTGATCGTGACGATGACCGTTTCGGCACCTTCGGTGGTGCCGTCCTCGTAAGGAGTGACCTGCACGGTCGCTTCGATCTGGTCGGCCGGGATGACGACCTTGCCGCTCAAGAAGGCGTAGTCCGCTCCGCCGATCGTGGTTCCGGACACGGTGTAATTCACCGTCAGCGGGAAGGGCGTGGCGCCGGTGGTGCGGGCAAAGGTGAAGGTGCCGGGATTGCCGGCCACTTCGGCGACGTTGCCGTCGGTTGCTTCGACGAGGATGGTCGCGGTCGTGTCGTCACTGACCAGGTTGATCTGGGCATTCGACGGCTCTCCCAGCTCATAGGTAGGTGCCGTTGTCAGCGTGATCGTGACCGTCTCGTCGACCTCAACCTCGCCGTCATTGATCGGCGTCACCGTGATGGTTGCGGTCGATTCGTTGACAGGGATGGTCACCATGCCGGACAGGGTGGCAAAATCGGTGCCGGCCGTGGCCGTACCATCGAAGTTGTAGTACACGTCAAGGGCTTTGGAGGTATCGCCGCCGGTTCGGGTCACGGTGAAGCTGCCCGCGGTCGCTGGCTCAGCGGCGTGGGCGTTCATCTCGATCCTCACGGTGGAGGGAGGGTATACCGCGACGATCTGGACGGCGGCGATCTGGGAGCGGAAGGTGTGCTCCTCGGTCCTGAGGATGAACTGGTCAGCGGTCAAACCGGTGAAAACGATGAAATTGCCGATGCCGGCGGTATCCACCGTGTTGGCCGTATTCGGGACCTGGATGAACGTTCCGGAGAAATTCGCGGAGTCCTGCAGGAAGACGTGGGGGGTCAGGTCAGCGCCCAGGGTATCCGGCGGATTGGCCGTACTGTCGGTGGCCTGGAGCCAGTACTCGCTCTTGCGACCTTCGGTGGCATCGCCGTCGCTGTAGATGACCACACTATAGCTGATGGCTCCCGGCTGAGCGGCCAACCAAGCGCTGACGCCGCTGAAGAAAGCCTGGGGCTTGTTCACGTTGTCCCAGAACTTGTAGGGCAAGGTGTCGTCGTTGACCGCCCCGGTGGCATCGATGTAGCCGTACATGAGTTTCTGGTTGGGGTTCCCGGTGCCGCCGACGTTCCACGTGTTGTTGGAGTCCCACGTGGTGACCACGCCGCTGGCCGCTCCGCTACTGTCGTTGAGGGCCACAGCGCTTCCCCATCGTCCCAAGTTGTTCCAATTGACCTGGGCATAACCGGGAACACCGGCCAACTCCGCCGCCCCCAAGGCATCGGTGGTTCCGTTCTGGACGCCACCGTCGCCGGTGCGAACGTAGTTCACGCCGATCGACTGGGCGGGTGCCAGGCCCGCGGAAAAGCCGATCAGAATAAGTCCTAGCGCCACCGTCGAGCGCGTAACGAGCTGAGACATCGACTGTGCCCTCCAGAATGGACGAACGGAGAACCGGGCGGCGATCCCGCGACTCCAATAGCGCGAGCGCCCGCGATAGAGGCAGGAATCCAACATGGAAAATGCTCCTTTCCCACGACAATTGTCGTGGAGCCACACCAGACAACCGACATGAATACTGATCCGCAGACGTGCATGCGGGCCGGGTCAGACACCTTCGACAGACCCCCCGATGCTACAACGCAGTATACGCCGAAACCTCTGGCCATGCAAGCAGGAGTTGGTGACGAGATGAGCCTTCCGGGACGCGGAAATCGCGAAGCGTGCTTCGATCAGGCGGGCCCGTGTAAATACCCCATCGTCAGCCCGGACTTGATCCGCCCCCCCGGTTTGCCATAGACTATCACTATAGAGGGTCGCAAGTCTCGTTCCCACGATCATATGGGAGGAGGGCGTTCCGTGGTGAGCACCCCAATGTCTATATGCAGCCGGTCTGTCGGCTGTTTGCTGGCCGTGCTGGCTGTGTTTTCGCTGGCCCCAGCCTCGCTGCAGGCCCTCGTCGTCACGGAACTCATGTTCCATCCCCTGGGGGACAATCCGGACGAGGGCGTCCACGGAGAAGAGTACATCGAGTTGTTGAATGAGACGACGGGCTCGATCGATCTAAGCGGTTATCGGTTCACCCGCGGGATCAGCGGGGCCAACGGGGAAACGGACTATACGATTCCCAACGGCACCGTCTTGCCGGCGGGACAGTACTTGGTGGTGGCTCGAGAGCCGGCGGCCATGACCGCCCGGAGAGTCGCGCGGGTCATCGGCCCGTACGGGGGCAATCTCAAGAATTCGGGCGAACGGTTGACGCTGGTGGATGCGGCGGGAGAAACGGTTGTAGACGTCGCTTACAGCGATCGCGGCGACTGGCCCGCGGCCGGCGATGGGACGGGTCACTCCCTCATCCTTAAGGATATTTCTGATGACCCGGATATGGGTCGGCACTGGCGTCTCAGCCAGATGAAGGGTGGCTCACCCGGTGTGGCCGATGTGGTGGAGCCTCAGACGCTCCACTTGGTCTACGCTCCCGACCTGAAAAGCCACGGCTGCGCCACCGACTGCTCGCGGCAGCGATACTTCAAGGGCACCGTTGAACCGCCGGCGACCTGGAAGGATGTCACCTTCGATGACTCGAGTTGGCTGATCGGCTGCGGCGGATGGGGCTACGGCGACGAGGATGATTGCACCCTGCTCAGTGACATGTACAACTACTACCTCTCCGTGTATGCCCGGGTCGGTTTCGAGCTGACCGCCGATCAGATCGCCAACATGACATCCCTGACATTGGAGGTCCGCTACGATGACGGCTTCGTCGCTTACCTCAACGGGGATAGTGATCCGATCGATCGGGCCAACGTGAACGGCACGCCGCCGGCGCACAACCAGCGGGCAGCCTTCAGCATCGAACCGACCACGCAGACGAAGGATCTGACGTCCAAGATCGGTCTGCTCCAGGCTGGGCCCAACGTGCTGGCTCTCCAGGGACACAACTACCCAAGGAACAGCAGCGACCTGTCGCTGATCCCCCGGCTGACCGCAGTCATCGAGCCGCCGTCCGGCTCGGACGATCCCGCCCGCCAGCTGCTGGTCAACGAGATCTTCGCCGACGGTTTCGGAACCGAGTGGTTCGAGCTCTACAACCCGACCGATCAGGCGGTGGCCCTGGACGGGGTGTGGCTGAGCAACAGCGAGGACAACCTGGCGATGCAGGCCCTGCCCTCCGGGACCACGGTGCCAGCCAAGGGTTTCCTGCTGCTTCAGCAAGGCGTGGATTACAGCACCTTCAGTATTCGGACCACCACGACCAGCGGCCAGATCTTCCTCACGGCGCCGTCGCAGGCCTACGTGCTGACCGGCTACTGTTTCGGCACGCAACGCACCGGATGGAGTATCGGCCGTTATCCGGACGGCGGCGACGACTGGTACCCGATGGACACCCCGTCGCCGGAGACGTTCAACAGCCGCCATCGGCTCCGCCAGGTGGTCATCAGCGAGCTCATGTACCATCCCCTGCTGGGCGATGATGCCGGTTATGTCGAGCTGTACAACACCGGCACGACCATGGTGAACATCTCCGGTTGGGAGTTCGACGGCATCGGCTACCGGTTCGGCGACAACAAGACGCTCCCGCCCGGCGGCTATGCGGTGGTCTGCGACGACCGGACGGTGGCCTCGGCGGCCTACGGGCTGGTCTACGGCACGCTGTACGGCAATTACCACGGCAACCTGGCCCGCGGCGGCGAGAAGGTCGTTCTGCTGGACGAGAACGATCTGGTCGTGGACTGCGTGACCTACACCGACGAGCCGCCCTGGCCGGTGACCCCGGACGGCGCCGGCGCCTCGCTCGAACGCCGCTGCGTCAGTGACAGCTTTGAGCAGCCCTCGGACTGGGTCGGCTCGGTGGTCGGTGCTCCCACGCCGGGCGGTCCCAACCGGATGTCGGACTGCACGGTTCCGCCCGCGCCGGCGGTGGTGATCAATGAGATCATGCAGCATCCCTTCGCCGATCTGCACGATGACGCGAAAACCGAGTTCATCGAGATCTACAACAACTCCGGCGCCGCGGTGAACCTGACGCACTGGGGCCTGGGCGGTGACATCCAGTTCGCGTTCCCGGACGACTACTCGATGCCGGCCGGAGGCTACCTGGTCCTTTCATCGGACGATGCCGCCGGTCGTGCCGGCGAGGGCGGACTGTACCGGGTCTACACCCATCTTTCCGACGCCAACACGCTCGGCCCGTACGCGCCCGAACTGCCCAACGGCAACGGCGACGTGTGGCTGATCGGCGAGGACGGCCGGGTCGTCGACGCCGTCACCTACTCCGACGATTTCCCCTGGCCGAGCCTGCCGGACGGCTATGGCGCGGTCGAGGGTCGAGGCTATTCGCTCGAGCGGCGATGCATGACGGCGCCCTCGGCATCGCTGGCCAACTGGGAGGCGTCGCCCGCCGACGGGGCCACGCCCGGGGTGGCCAACAGCAACACCACGTGCACGCTGCCTCCGACGGTGGCCGCCCTGAGCGTCACCCCGTCGCCGGTCACGGCCGCCAGCACCCCGACCATCGCCGCCACGATCGAGCCTTACGCTACGGTGGCCGGAGCCCAGGTCCGATACTTCGTGGATGACATCGAGAAGACCAGTGAGACCGTCTCCACGGCGATCATGGCCAACGGGGGCAACGGCACCTGGACGGCCACGCTGCCGGCCCAGGTCGCCAACAGCGTGGTGCGGTACCAGATCTGGCTGAACACCGGGGCCGGTTACACCCGGTTCTCGCCCCGGCCGGCAGGCGACGCCTACGAATGGAACGCCTACTTCGTCGATCCACAGATGTCCTCGCCGGAGCCGCAGTTCCACCTGTTCATCTCCAAGGTCAACTGGCAGCTGCTGTACACCAACTGCTCGCCCGGCCGGGTGATCGGCTCGACCCTGAATCCGAACTGGGACGCCCAGGTGCCCGCCACGTTCGTCGCCGACGGCGTGGTGTATGATGTCACCGTTCGGTTCCAGGGCAGCCGCTGGAACCGCCTCGGCGGGGGCACGATCAACTTCTCGTGCCCGTCCTACTCGACCACCGGCCAGGTCCAGGTCCTGAGCTGGCGCATCAAGTTCCCCTCCTACCGGAAGTACAACAAGCTGGACACGATCGCCCTGCAGAAGCAGTCAGGCTGGCCGCAGCGGGTCAGCTTCAAGATGTTCGAGCTGGCCGGCGTGCCCGCCCCGATCACCGACTGGGCCAGCCTGCACATCAACGGCTGCCTCTACAACGAGTACGCCTATCTGATCGAGCGGCCGGCGGCCGACCTCATGCAGCGCTGGTTCGGGACGGTGGGCGACCTGTTCAAGTCCCAGGGGTTCACCGGCGACGAGGGACCGTTCAGCTGGGGCGACGAGCGGCTGATCACCGGCTCGCTCAACGGCTACACCGAGGAGCAGCGCTACGAATACACTTACGATCGCACCACCCTGAGCTGGAAGGGTCGCCCCGGCGACGGCAAGTCGGACATGGTCGAGGGGCTGATCGAGGGCCTGAACGCCGCCCGGGCCCAGGGCACGGCGGCCCTGCGCGAGTTCCTGACCCAGACCTTCGACGTGGAGCTGACCCTGCGCTACATCGCCACCATCAACTACGTCGGCACGTTCGACGACATGTTCCAGAACCACTTCCTGTACCGCAAGGCCGACGATGGCAAGTGGTGCATGCTCCCGTGGGACATGGACAATACCCTGGGGGGCGCCTACGGCGAATACAATGCCCACTGGCTGCGCGGGGCCAATCGCAGCGACGTCGGCAACCGCAGTGGCTGGTGGAACTACATCAAGGACTCGTTCTTCCTGGCCTACGAGGCCGAATTCACCACCATGATGCTGTACCTCAATAACGAGGTCTACCCGCCGGAGGTGATGAACTCGATCGTCGAGGCCCTGGCCGCCGAACGCGGCGTCGACCCGTCGGGCATCAAGAACCACATCCAGGCCCGCCACGACTGGCTCAACGCCAACGTGGTCATCCCGATCTGCAGGGGCGATCCGGCCGTGGTCGACGGGACGCTCTCCGGGTTCACCGTCGAGGGCCCCGATGTGGCCATCGTCAACCGCACCACACGGTACCAGGCCCACGCCGTCAAGGAAGGCGCCACCGTGGCCGTCGATGTGGGGGCCTGCACCACGTGGTCCACCAGCCAGCCGGACATCGCGACGATCAGCGACGGCCAAGTGATGATCCGGACCGCCAATCCGCCGCCCACGCTCGACATTATCGCCACGGTGACCGACGCCACCGGGCTCCGGACCGCGACCAAGACCGTGACCCTGGCCATCGTTCCCACGACCAGCATCGATCTCGGCTTGATCGTTGGGGGCGGCGACGGCATCTCCTCCGATCTGCACCCCTACGCCGGCATCAACATGATCGACGGACAGTTCGAGCCAACCCACTACAACGGAGGAGTGGGCGACGGCAGCACCCTGCCGCAGCCGGTCCCCGCCCCGCCGGGCTCAAACTTCGACCTGGTCGATTCGGTGTTCATTCTGCACAGCGACGTGGCCATCAATCAGGCGGGGGTCCGGTGGGGTACGGCGAATTGGACCAACCCGATCGACCCCTTCGGCTATGGCTCCTGGGATTTCATCCTGAACAACACGGAGCCGGGCGATGCCCGCCCGTTGCGGCTTCGTGAGAACGGCCAGACGGTTGAATACACCGCCGGCTTGGGGATCCACTCCTCGGCCGGGATCACTTTCGATCTCGGCGCGATCGCGACCTACGCCAACGTCGAGGTGCTCCGGTTCGTGGGCAAGTGCGGCGTGCATGCGGAAGCTCCCGGCTCGGTCGAGGGTTTCGTCATCTTCTCAGATGATACCTCGGTGCTCTCCGCCCAGCGGAGCGGGGCCAAGTATCAGTATGACGATGCGTATGTCTTCGACGTCGTCGTTCCGGCGAAGGCCCGGTACCTGACCCTGGCGATCGGCGCCGCCGCGGACGGATTGGGCTCCGACCACGGCGTGTTCGCCAACGCCTTCCTGATCACCCAGCCGTACGTACTCAATGCCTTCGACTTCGACGGCGACCGGGATGTCGATCAGGATGATTTCGACACTTTCGCGGCCTGTCTCTCGGGGCCCTCCGTTCCGCGAGCTGCCGGATGCGAGGAGTGCGACAGCGACGGGGACGGCGACGTCGATCAGAACGATTACGGCGTGTTCCAGCGCAACTTCACGGGTTCGCCTTGATCGGCAGGATCAAAGGGGGATAGCGCGAAGGAGAATCAGCCATGTCGCGGTGTTCGGAAGGCCTGCACCGTGCGGAATGGATGGTGGCCCTGGTTCTGATTCCGGTAATGCTGCCGGCTGTCCGGGCGGCGGCGGAGACGGTCCTGCCCTCTATCTACTGGCGCAACACCGTGACCTTCCCCAGCGACGCCTTCCGGGCCGCGGCCTCGGAATCCGGCGACCCCGGCTGGATCAAGTTCCTCATCTTCACCAGCGACCCGACCAAGGTCTACTTCCAGGACAGCAAGCAGTACCGCTTCCACTACGACTTCGCCACCGCCCTCGTCTCCGAGTACATCGGGATGACCGCGGAGCAGTTTGACCACATCACCCTGTACGCCCAGGGCCAGAAGGCAATCCTCGGTTCGGTGATTCTCCCCTATTGGACATCGTATCAACCGGCGGCCGAGCAGATCCAGGAGTACGGCATCCAGCTCGTCCGGCAGGATGCCTACGATCCCGCCCAGGTCGTGACCCTCTTCAACCTGGTCCAATCCAAGGTGGTCGCCGCGGCCGGTGTCCAGGCCTACTACTTCCCCAGCTACGAGCAGATCCCTTCCGCCGAGGAGGACCGCCAGTACCTCGCGGATCACGGCGTGGAGGTCAGCTCAACGAGCCGCTGGGCCAAGGGCAACGTCGCCTACGCCCGCGGCTGGGCTCTCGGAACCCTGAAGAAGTTTCCAGCGGCCGGCATCGGCGACGCCTATCGCTCGGGCCTGCTGGCCCCGGACGATATTCTCCTGACCGACGGCATACCCGCGGAGGTACCGATCGTGGCCGGAATCGCCACCCTGGCACCCGCCACGCCCAGCTCGCACGTCGCCATCCTGGCCAACACCTACGGCATCCCCTTCGTGTACCTGGCACTGCCGGACGACGCCGCCCGGGCGGAACAGCTTGTCGGCCGCCAGATCGCCTTGCGGGCTTACGGGCCCACCAACGACTGCGACGCCCGGCTGATCGATGTGCAGGACACCCTCACCCCCCAGCAGATCGAAGAGATCCTGGCCCTCAAGGTGCCCGCACCCCTGGAGATCAGCCCGGTGAGCCCCTTCGGCGCCTACAGTGCTCCGGCCGACGGGCTCTGGCCGGCCGACATCCGTTACTTCGGGGGCAAGGCCGCCAACTTCGGGCTGATCCGGCGGTCCATCCCCGCCAACAGCCCGGTCGCGACCGCCCTGTCCTTCGACCTGTGGAACGATTTCCTGGGCCAGACACTGCCCAACGGCCGGACGCTCCGGGCGGAGATCGACCAGCGCCTCGCGGGAGTGACCTATCCTCCAGCGAATATGTCCGCCCTGTCGGCCACCCTGGAGAGCATTCGCGAGGACCTGTTCAAGAGGAGATCGGCCACGAGCTTCAGCCCGGCCGCGCAGCGCGAGATCATCGCCATCCTGCAGGATCCCCAGTACCGCTTTGAGCCGGACCGCAACATCCGCTTCCGCAGCTCCACCAACGTCGAGGACAGCGAGCAGTTCACCGGCGCGGGCCTGTACGACAGCTTCAGCGGCTGCCTCGCGGACGATCTCGACGACGACGAGCTCGGACCGAGCCGATGCGACGCGTCCGAGCCCGACGAGCGCGGCGTGTTCCGGGCGATCCGCAAAGTCTTCGCCAGCTTCTACAACGACAACGCCTTCCTGGCACGGCTGCGCTACGGCCTGGACGAGAACCAGGTGGGCATGGCCTTGCTGGTGCATCACTCGACGCCCGACCAGTTCGAGCTGGCCAACGGCGTGGCGACGCTGGTCCGAAACGGTCCCAGCCAGAACCAGATCGCCCTGGTGACCCAGAAAGGCGCGGTGTCGGTGACCAATCCCGGCGACGGCTCGATCCCCGAGGAAGTCCAGGTCCAGGTCTATTCCTTCGGCAGCTTCCTGACACTGGTGGGCTACTCGAACCTCGTGCCGCTCGGGGCAACGGTGCTCAGCTGGGAGACGGAGTATCGCAACCTGAGCGGCCTGCTGCTGGCGGCGGGCAACGCGTTTGCCGCCGCCTCCGGCAAGAGTCGCTTCACCCTCGACTTCGAGTACAAGAAGGTGCTGCCCGACGGCACGCTGTGGGTCAAGCAGGTTCGCGAGCTTCCGCAGGCCAGTACGACGGCCAGCATCACGCCGTTTCTGATCGGCGAGCCCGCGCCATTCACCCTCTTCCAGGGCGAGTATGCCGACGTCTTCGCCAACCACCGGCTCAAGTCGGAATGGACCGTGACGACCCGGAGCATGTGGCTGACCGAGGCCAATCTCGCCGCGGGACTCTACGCCGACGTGGCGATGGAGTGTGTCGACAGCGAAGGCGACCTCCGGACACTCACCGGCCTGCCGTCAGATTGGCCCGAGGCATCTCACGACTACGCGGACAATGCCGTGGTCGACAGTTGGTCCCTGGCCGACATGGGCAACCCGCGCCGGTACACCCTGCGGGTCAGCGGCGCAGGCGATCTGGTCGCGCCGTCGCAATGCCCCCTGCTGACCATCCGGGATCTCGGTCTGCAATCCGGTTTCGGAGCCGGCGTGCTGGAACTCCAGGTGGACCACGACCGGCCGGTGCCCAGCTGGACCTGGTCCGGAGCCGGCACCACCAGCACGGACCACGCCCGCCTGATCCCGCCGTTCGAGCCTCAACCGGGCGACGAGCTGATCACCCGGAAGCTGATCGGCCCGAAAGGCGTTTCCGCAACCACTCAATACTACTGGCCAGTCCCGCCGGGAGGGATTGCCGCCGGCTATACCGCTCCGCTCGCCCGCTTCGTCGAGACCCAGATCGCCGGCTACACCACCACCCCGATCGTGCTCCACGGGTTCTACGCCCAGACCTACAAGCCGGAACACCACAACTTCGGCGAGCATTTCATCTTCGAGCCCGGGCTCGAGCCGGATTTGTCGCCGTCTATCCCGCAGCAACTCCGCGACCGGAACATCCGGCTGATCCATGTGTACTCCAGCCTCGAAGGCACGGCAACCTTCACCACCTACGGCTTTGTCCCTCCGGGGGATCTTGACCAGGACGGCGATGTGGACGGCACCGATCTGGCGATCTTCAGGACCTGCGTCACCGGTCCGGTGCTCGGCCCGGTCATCTCCGGATGCCGCTCGGCGGACTTCGATGACGACCGCGACGTGGATCAGGATGACTTCGGCGCCTTCCAGCGAACCTTCACCGGCTCGAAGTGAACGACTCCGAACGCGGAACAGACCAACGGAGAGCGCAAGCCCGGCGGCTGCCTCTCTCCGCGGCTTCGTCTGCTCAACGCCGGGTACGGCATGATGCCGGCCTCAGGCGATCACGGCCACAGGGCCTTGAGATCGTCGGAACAGGCCGACGGAATGTTGTTGTTCCGCAGAATCTCCGGCTGGAACTTGGCCACGTCCTTGGGCTTCAGGACGATCTTCTCCTCGTTCTCGTTTTCGAACCGGAAGACGATGTACTCTTCCTTGTTGTCCTTGATGAGCTGGATCAGGTGCTTGAGGTTGCGCACCTTCTGGTCGTTGACGTGGGTCAGGACCGACACCGGGGTGATGCCATAACCCTTGGTCAGCTTGTGCGACAGCATCGGGCAACAGGTGACCACGAGTTCGTTCTCCGGATCCTCGCGATAGGCCGCGATGTACTGCGGTATAAGACGGCCCCGGATCGCCATGGCCCCGAGCCAGCTTGACGCTCCTCGAGAGATCAGCTCCATGGTGGCGGGTGAGAAAACCAGGGTGCCGAAGATGAAGTAGGTGGGTCGGTCGGTTTTCATTCTCTGGATGACGGTGTCGACCTGAGTCGCCGTGGGGATTTCGACCTCCATGGCCTTGCCCTCGCGGACCACGGAGAGCTTGACCTTGCTGCCCGGCGGCTTGCGGGCCGACAACCAGCTCCAATGCACCCGCGGGATGTCCTCGGCAATCGGGACCATGCCCAGGTTGTCGATGGCGACGCCGTCGCAGGCCGTGACCACATCCCACGGCTTGAGCAGCTCGGCAAGTGCCTTGTTGTCGACCCGGTGCACCACCACCCCGGTCATGTCTTTGTCGAGCTTGAGGTAGTCGCGCAGGGCAGGATTCTCCACCGTGGCGCTGTTGATGTCCAGGACCGGGAAACCGTCGTACTTGCCGTCAGCCTGGCAGTCGGCGAGGAAGTGACGGATGACCTCGACCGGAATGATGTAGCCGATATTCTGCCCTTCAGGGAACCTGCTGAACACGACTCCGATGATGTTGCCGTCGACAATGCCCGGGCCGCCGCTGTTGCCCGGGTTGATCGCCGCGTCCACCTGGATGCGCAGCAGCGCCGCATAGGAGTAGTACTGGGCGCACTCGATGCGCGAGATCACCCCTTCGGTGACCGAAAGGGTATCGCCGCCCGTGGGGTAGCCGAGCACGTTGACCTTGGTCTTCGGGGTCGGCAGCTTGTCGGCCATCGGTAGAGGCTTCAGCTTCTCCATGGCGTCGGCCGCATCAAGCTTGAGCGTGGCCAGATCGCACTCCACGGAGATGAACTCCACGGTCGCATCGAGCTTGTCCGAGCTCTCGTGGGGTTGCACGTAGATCTGCTGGGCGTAGCTGACCACGTGGGCGTTGGTCAGAATCCGGCCCCCCTCGATGACCACGCCGGAGCCGGTGACCTCCGACGCCGGGGTGATTTCCCACGGGCGGAGCATGTTCGGCGGAGACTGCGAAGCGAAAATCTTGACCACCGACTGCCGGGGCTCGTCAGCCCCCAGCGAAACACCCTGCCCGATACAGACCCAGGCCGCCACCATACCGCCAATCAGCCATCGCTTCATGAGGATTCCCTTATTCTGGCCTCCGTCTCGGACGGCCGCCGGTTACGGATTGTCTCCCCGGTGATCTTCGCCGTACCGCCGGGAAAGGTCAAATTTGCAGCCCATCAGCCGCTTGGGGATAATGGCCGTCTGTGAGTGCGGACAACGGCTGGTCACGGCGGAACTTCCTGTCGGCCCGGGGGCTCGGCGCGGCCTTGGGCGGCGCGGCCGGCAGCCTTATCCCAGATCCGCCAAGAGCCCTCACCCGCCAAGAGCAGAACCTCAGCACCCTGGCTTTCGCCCGACGCGCGATGGGCTGCGAGTTCGGCATCCGAATCCCCTACTACTACCCCAACGCCATGGCCGCCGCCGACGTCGCCCTGTCCGAAATCGAGCAACTGGAAGAGCTTCTCACCGTCTACTCCGACACCAGCGAAATGAGCCACGTCAACCGGAACGCCTTCCCCGGCCCGGTACGCGTGGACAACCGGCTGTTCGAGGTGGTCCGGCGGTCGGCCGAGCTCCACGCCCAAACCGACGGCGCGTTCGACATCGCCGCCGGGGCCCTGGTCAAGACCTGGGGCTTCCTCCGCGGCCCCAGACGCGTGCCCGGCGAGGGGGAACGACAGGCCGCCTTGGCCCGCAGCGGAATGCGGCATGTGGAACTGAATTCGGACAACCTGACCCTACGGTTCCGTGTACAAGGAGTTGAGATCAACCTGGGGAGCGTGGGCAAGGGCTACGCGATCGACCGGGCGATTCAACGGCTGCGGGACGATTTCCGGATACAGTGCGCCCTCATGATCGGCGGACAGAGCAGTATCTACGGCGCGGGCTCCCCATCCGGCGACGGGCGAGGGTGGCTGGTCAGTATCCAGAACCCCTTTAATTCGAGCCAACCGGCCGCGACCTTGCGGCTGAAGGACCAGGCCCTGGGAACGTCGGGGACGGCCAATCAGTTTTTCGAAGAGCACGGGCGACGTTACGGCCATCTGCTCGATCCGCGAACCGGATTCCCCGCCGACCTGCTGGCGAGCGCATCCGCCGTGGCCCCCGACGCGGCAACCGCCGATGCCCTGGCAACGGCGTTCTTCGTGATGGGACTCGACAAAACGAAGGCTTTCTGTCAGAATCACCCGGAGATCGGGGCTCTGCTGGTCATCAAACCACAGGACCCGGCCTGGAAGGCCGCCGTGCCGCAGGTGGTCACTTTCAACGTGCCCACGGAGGATCTTACCGTCGGGCAAAGCTGAGGGTGACCGTTTTTGTCACTGGACTCATGAACAACGCGAGGTCATAGCAGATCATCATGGCGGACACACCTGTTCTGGCATCGAATCAACCGTCCGTTCGCACGGTCACCGGCTGGACCATCCTCTTCCTGGTCCTGCTCCGAATCGTCATCGGCTGGCACTTCGCCTACGAAGGAGCCTGGAAGCTGGTACAGGATGACTGGCGGGCAACCGGTTACCTGACCCAGTCGATCGGGCCGCTGCGGCCGGTGTTCCTCAAGTTCGTCGAAGACCCCGACGGACTCGAGCGGCTGACCGAGGCATCGGTCAACCAGCGGATCGATGAGCGGTTCGCCATCCTCGACAAGTTCTACGGCCTGGACGACAACCAGCGGGCCGAGTGCAAGAAGTATGCCCAACGCAAGAAGACCGGCGACCCCGGGGAAGAAGGCAAGCCGTTCGACCCGGTGAACGTCAAGACCGTCTTCGCCGATCCCGACTTCCAGGCGGACTTGACCAACTACAAGGACTTCCTGCTGGAGGTCGGCGCACAGGAGAAGGCCCAGTACCAGTATGACAAGTACTTGCAGAAGGTGGAAACCAAGCCAAACGCCGAACCCCAACCTCGAACCGACTACAACAAAGAGCGGCTGATGTTCAACTACGGCAAGAAGGCCGCCGCTCGCCAGGCCCTGCTGGCCCGGGCCGAGGCCCCGCTCAAGGCCATGGAAGCCAACACCCTCTCCAAGCTCAGACCCGAACAGATGGCCAAGGGCGCACCCCCCAGGGAAAAAAGCCAGAGCCGGTTCAGCGATTGGGCCAACATGCTCGCCCTGACCGCCATAGGCGTATGCCTGATGATCGGGCTGTTCACCCGGCTGGCAGCCCTGGGCGCGATCGGCCTGCTGATCATGTACTACTTCTGCATGCCGCCGTGGCCGGGCCTGCCGGAAAGCCCGGCGACCGAGGGCCACTACTACATCGTCAACAAGAACCTTGTCGAGGCCGCCGCCTTGCTGGTCATCGCTGCCAGCGGGGCCGGCCGGTGGGCGGGACTCGATGCCTTCATCAGCGCGTTCTTCCGCAAGTCGAGGACAGGGAAAAACCCGGCAGCCTAAGTGTCAATGACGTAACCGACCAACCAAGGGACGAACCTGTAGAGCCTGAAAGTATAGAGAGAAGGGACGAATCCATGGTACTGAACAGCAAGCAGCGCCAGATCGGCAAGGACAACTTCAACGACGCCGTCCAGGTGACCCGGCGCCAGTTCCTGGCCACCGCGGGCCTCGTGCCGACGGCCGCGGCCATGTACTTCGGCTACAAACACCTGGAGGGCAACCCGGTCAAGGCCGGTATCATCGGCACCGGCGACCAGGGCAACTACGCCCACCTGTCGCAGAGCAACCCGGAGTTCATCCGGTTCATCGCCTTCTCCGACATCCGCCCGTCGAGCGTGAAACGAACCTGGAAAACGCTGCAGGATATGTACGGCAAGGAGGCGAACCAGGTCAAGTTCTACGAGAAGTACCAGGAACTGCTGGATAATCCCGACATCGAGCTCGTCGTCATCGCCCTGCCTCTCCACTTGCACGCCCCCGTCACCATCGAGGCCCTCAAAAAGGGCAAACACGTCCTCTGCGAGAAACTCATGGCCAAAACCGTCGACGAATGCAAGAAAATGGTCCAGGCCGCCGATGACAACAAGCGGCTCCTGGCCATCGGCCACCAGCGGCATTACAGCTACCTCTACGCCAACGCCCTCTCGATCATCCAGCAGGGCATCCTCGGCGACATCAAGCACATCCGCGCCTTGTGGCACCGCAATCAGACCGGCGGCGGGGCCCCGGACGGCACCACCGGCAAGTACGACAGCTGGTCGCTGGCCCGCCAGGTGGCCGAGGAAGACAAGAGCATCGCCCCGGAGATCCTCAAGGAGTCCGGCTACGAGAACCTCGAACACCTGCTCCGCTGGCGAATCAACGAGAAGACCGGCGGCGGCCTGATGGTCGAACTCGGCAGCCACCAGCTCGACGCGGCCAGCATCTTCCTCGACAAGGAACACCCCAAGAGCGTCCAGGGCGTCGGCGTGAACGCGTACTTCAAGGACGGCCGCCAGGTGTATGACCATGTCTATCTGATCTACGAATTCCCCAAGGATGTCGTGCTGACCTACTCGTCCATCGGCACCAACACGCTCGACGGCTACGGCGAGACCGTCCTGGGCCCCAAGGGAACCCTGATCATCGACCAGGAGCGCGACGCCTACCTGTTCAAGGAGCCGGGTCTGAAAGACGACCGCCTGACCGGCGAAGCCATCGAGAAGATGGTCACCAATGCCGAGAAGGATACACGCATGACCTGGGCCGAGAACCGCATGAGCCGGCCGGCCGCCGAGTCGACCTCAACCGCCGCCTGGGGTAGCGGCATCGGCGCCGCCGATACCCTGACCAGCCGCGGCTACCGCGAGCAGCAGGAACACCTCTGCTGGATCATTCGCAACGGCGGAGTCGACTGTGAGCAGAAGCCGCGGTGCAACGGCCGGGTGGCCATGGGCGACGCCGTGGTGACCCTGGCCTCCAACATCGCGATGAAGCTGGGCAAACGCGTCGAGTTCAAAAAAGAGTGGTTCGACGTCGCGTCCAACGCAACACCGGAAGCGGATCTGCTGAAGTAGCAGTCAGCAGTTGGCGTTCAGCGGTCAGCTGTCGGCCATGGACAGAGCGAATCTCAGCCGCTTGCGGGGCGACCTGCAAGCGGCTGTGTTTTTCAGGCCGGCCGGCAACAACCACGCCGCCTCACTTCTTGCCTGTCATTTCCCCCCCCCCCGTTGCGTCGGGCGACGACCGGATTTATTCTGCGGCGGAGGTGACCCATGAACAACCTGTTCGACTTGAGCGGCAAGAGCGTGGCCATGACCGGGGGCGGGGGCGTGCTGTGCGGCGGGCTGGCCGAGTGCCTGGCCGAACGCGGAATGCACATCGCGGTCATGGACCTGAAGGTCGAGGCGGCCGAGGCGGTGGTCGCGTCGATTGCCAAGAAGGGCGGCAAGGCCATCGCCGTGGCCGCCAACGTGCTCGATCGCAAAAGTATGGAGCAGGCCCTGGCGGCGTGCCTCGAGGCCTTCGGACAGGTGGACGTGCTCATCAATGGGGCCGGCGGCAACCATCCCATGGCCACGACCGGACCGGACAAGAAGTTTTTCGATCTGCCCATCGATGCCTTCGAGAAGGTCATGGACCTGAACATCATCGGAACTGTGCTGCCCTCCATGGTCTTCGGCAAGACCATGGCCGAACGCGGCGAGGGGACCATCCTCAACATCGCGAGCATGAACGCCTTCAAGCCGCTCACCCGCATCGCGGCGTACTCGGCGGCCAAGAGCGGAGTCAAAAACTTCACCGAATGGCTGGCCGTGCACATGGCCCAGGAATACTCACCGAAGATCCGGGTCAATGGCATCGCCCCGGGCTTCATGCTCACCCATCAGAATCGCTTCCTGCTCACCGACGAGAAGACCGGCGAACTCACCCCCCGCGGCCAGTCGATCATCGCTCACACCCCGATGAGGCGATTCGGCGAGGCCGCCGACCTGACCGGAACCGTCATCTGGCTGCTCTCCGACGCGTCCAAGTTCGTCACCGGCATCACCGTCCCCGTCGACGGCGGCTTCAACGCGTTCGCCGGAGTATGAGGAGAGTCGAGAATGGAGAGTTGAGATTGGAGGAAGCTGGCGCATGCGCCGCCATCGCACCACATGGGCGAGCCTGCTCCATTCTCAGCTCTCAGTTCTTCCTCAGCAGGTTCTCGAAAAGGTACAGCCCGCTCTTGCCCGGGGCGACAAAATCCAGATCACCGTCACCGTCGATATCGATCACCTGGTTCTGGATGCCAAATGCGGCCGGGCCTTTCTCGCTCACCGTGTGCCGCATCCACTGCCCCTTGGCTGCGTCGAACTGGTAGTAATAGATGCACCGAGGATCGTTCCCTCCGGGATCGTGCCCGTTGTGGGCCCGGTAGCGCTTGCCGGTGAGCAGTTCGGCCTTCCCGCAGTTGTCCAAGTCCACCATGAGCATGAAATGCGGCTGCGACCAGGACTTGTCGATCTCGTGGCGGGTCCAGGTCCGTTTGCCGGCCCCGCCCTTCCCCTGCTCGACCCAGAACAGGCCGTAATCGTGGCCCAGACCATAGATCAGGTCGGCGTCGCCGTCGCCCTCCACGTCGTGGACCAGAATGGGAATACTGGTTACGCCGAAATCGAACTCCTGACGCCATTCCCACGGGCCGTCCGCCTTGGCCGGCTGCTCAACCCAGCCGCGCGGGGCAACGATGTCGATCCGGCCGTCGCCGTTGACGTCACCCGCACCGATGCCGTGGCCGGCCGCCTCCTTGGGCAGGACGTGCTTGATCCACTTGACACCGAGCTTGGCGGACGGGTCCTTCTTGTACTCGTACCAGGCCGCATCGGTCACGCAGTTGGGCAGGTAGTCGAGCTGCTTGTCGCCGTTGATGTCCACCGCCAGCGCGGTCTCGATGTTGCCCAACTCGTCGACGATGTGAACGTCCCACGGCCCGCCGGCCTTGCCCGGGTTCCGCACCCAGAAGATGGCCTTGTTGTGCCAGGCGGCGTTGACAATGTCGGTCCAGCCGTCGCCGTCTACGTCGGCCGGCAGGTTGGCGAAGTCCACGAAGTACTCGTCCAGCTCCTTCAACTCGCGGACGAAAACCTTCTCCCACCTGGGGGCCTTGTACCAGAACCCGCCGCAGAAGATGTCCAGCTGGCCGTCCTTGTCCACGTCCAGCACGCCTGCCGCCTCGAACTTCGACTCGGCATTGATGGTGTGCATCTTGAACTTGACCTCACCCGCCGGAGCGGCCAGGGCAATGTGGCCAGCCAGAAGGATCATGACGGAACAGGCGACGTGTTTTCTACGCATCGGAATAGGCTCTCCACCTGCCGGCACAAGGCCGGGGTCCTGTGAGCGATCGGCATCAATCCAGGATTGTATAGCGCTGCTGAGGCACCGCAAACCCGGCAAACTCCTCGCGGACCGAGTCGAACGGGCCGGTGTCCCAGTCATCCGTGAAATGATAAAGATGCGTCTTGCGGCGAACGGCCTCCGGCAGTGTCCTCAGTTCGCTGAGCAGGGTGTGGACCGGGGCCGGTTCGCCAACCAGCTGGACCTCATGAAAGCAGATCCGGGCCCGCTCCATCATCCGGGCGTAAGCCGGGTAGTCATACCGGGTGTCGCCGGAGTAGAACGCCGACTCACCGGTCTGCACGTCCTCGATGAACAACCCGAACGAGGGCCAGTCGAACTTGTGCTGAACCTGAATGTGGTCGGTCGGGAACAGCGTGAAGCGGTAGCGCTTCAGCATGCTGAAACCGTCCTTGCCGGCCTCCTGATGGTTGAGCGCCAGGATGAAGAAATAGTCCTGCAGGAGCGCATACCGGCCGGCCATCACGCTCAGCCCACCCTTGAGCGAGTGATCCCATAAATTCATGAGGATGCTGAGCGAACTGATGATCTGCGGCTTGAACGCCTTGTCGCGCGCGGGATCGCGGTAGACGTAGGCGTTCATCAGGGCCATCTCCTCCAGGCCGCCAATGTGGTCGGCGTGCTGGTGGGTCACGAAGACCTTGTGGATGGCCGGATAGTTGATGATCCCGTTGTGTTCGAGGTAGGTGAAACCCGGCTTCTGCATGAGCTGATACAGCGCCAACGGGCCGGTACTTCCGAAATCGACCAGGAGGGTGTCGTCAGGCCCTGACTGGGTGCCGGGGCCGTGGTGCCAGGCTTCGATCAGCAGATTCGAATTGTAGTTCCGCTTGGCGAAGGCCGAACCCACGCCCAGAAAGGTCAACGTCAGCATGGCCGTTACCTACCCATGATAGAGCAGCCATCCAGAGAGCCATGATAGGCCACCCGGCGATCTTGACCAAACCTCGCACGACGGGATGGACCGAAGGACCTCGATCGGCCAGCCGCCAGGGGGGTTATGATAAGGCGAGCCCCCCGGCCTGCCAACCATCGAGGTCCACCTCACGGGCGGACAGGGCGGCGGGCACATCCGAAGAATCGCGACCATTCGGCCGCAGGCTCACGGCTTCATCGGTTCGCGGGGCAGACCCAACCCCGGCTGCAGCTTGATGAGCAGCACAACCGGGGCCTCGACTCCGTCCAGCTTGAGGGATTGGCCCTCCTCGAGCGAGCCGCTTTGGCACGGCAGGAGATCGGTCTCACGGTCCAGCTTCAGCACCTCCAGGCGGCTGGCACCAGCCCAAGGCAGCCCGGTCGGGGTGACGGCAAGGCGGCTTCCTGGGGCATCGAAATTGCTGGCCAGGATCGCGGCGGCCGTGCGGTCTTCGCTTCGCCCGGCACAGAGTATCCATCGGCCCGGGCCTCCCTCCGGCGTGGCCACACGCACGGGACAACTGAGCAACTGCCGGAATGCCTTGAAGGCGTAATACGTCTTGCGCGGCGTGCCGTGGAAGGTGAACAGCCCGAACCCCTGAATCTCGCCGGTGTAGTAGTTGGCCACCTCCACCGGGCAATCCTGGAGCGACATGAGTACTGCGGCTGCGAAGGCGGCACCGCGCGGTCCGCCCATCTCCGCAAACCACTGCTCGCGCTTCTCCCCCGCCCCCGACACCGCCATCGGCGACCAGTCGTCCCGAGGCAGGTAGTTCCACTCATTGAAATGGCTCTCCGTCCTGGTCAAGCCGCGGCTGTCGAGCAGCCGGCGAATGCCTTGAGCCCGCCGCGAAATGTCCCACGGATCGGCCGTGTATCGGTGCCAGGAGTAGAAGTCCAACGGTACCTGGCGGTCCCGGCAGAAGTCCAGGAACTTGGCCGTGAACGGCGTCGGCCTGAAATCGTCCCCGACCAAGTCGCCGGAGTGACCCATCCCCGGCCCTCCCACCCGAACATCCGGGAACCGGGCCTTGATCGTCTTGGCGGTCACCTCGAAGAGCGTCAGGAACTCCTCGTCCGTCCCCGTCCACATCTGCGGCCGCACATCCGGCTCGTTCCAGATCTCCCAGTAGCGGATCCCATGCTGAAAGCCGTCGGCCCATCCCTCGTTGTAGTGCCGGATGATGCCGGCACACACCGCCGCCCATCGGCGATGATCCGGCGGCGGCTGCACGAAGTACTGACGCCGGGTGTGCTCAATACTCTCGCCGAGTCGGTAAATCACCCCCGAGCCGACATCGATGATCGCCTGGATGTAGTCGTCGGTAGCGGCGAAAGAGTAGCTTTCGGGTTTCTCCGGGTCGTTGCGGAAATCGCGGAAAATGGTATGGACGTCCACCGCCTCGGCGTTGAGCCAGACGACATCGTGCAGCCGCGTGAAGGGAACGCCAATCTCACGGTGATGGGCCGACAGGTCCACCATGCCCCGGTAGCAGAGCGGGCCCAGGTTCACGCCGTGCAGCGGGCGGATCCGGCCGCTGGTCCGCGAGAAGTCGATGACCAGCTCGCCGGCCAAGCCGCCGCTTCCAGGGTAGACGGCCAGCAGCGCCAGACAGGTCGCAGCCACCCGCCGGCGATTCGATCGCAACCGCTCGTGCCACAAACCGCTCATGCCTTCCCAGGCTTCCTCACGGACACCGCCATCGGCACGGGAACCCGGACAGCGGAGCATCAACTCCAACCTCTCTCCACCTGCATCCGACCCCCACGTCGGCCCGACCCGGCAGACGGCTCAGTCTCCGAACAGATTGCCCAGCCCGCCCAGAACCGAACCCTGCTCCTTGCCCGAGCCACCAGCCTTCGGAGAACTGGAGATGATGCGGTCAGCCAGTCGCGAGAAGGGCAAGGTCTGCAGCCAGACGGTCCCATGCCCGCGAAGTGTCGCCAGGAACAGGCCCTCACCTCCAAACACCATGGACTTCAGTCCGCCAGACCGCTGAATGTCGTAATCGATGCCCGGCGTGAATGCCACCAGACAGCCCGTATCCACCCGGAGCGTCTGCCCGTTGAGCTGTTTGCGAATGATCGTCCCGCCCGCGTGCAGAAAGGCCATGCCGTCGCCGCGCAGCCTCTGGAGAATGAACCCTTCGCCGCCGAACAGTCCGGTGCCCAGCCGCTTGGCGAACGCGATACCCACCTCGGTGCCCAGCGCGGCACAGAGGAACGAGTCCTTCTGGCAGGTCAGCTCACCACCGACCTCGGCCAGGTTCAGGGCGATGATCTTGCCGGGGTACGGGGCCGCGAACGCCACCCGCCGCGGAACTCGGCCACCCGAATTGGTGAAGTGGGTCATGAACAGCGATTCACCGGTGACCACCCGCTTGGCCCCCTGAAGCAGCTTGCCGAAGAAGGTGGCGTCCGGTTGGGAACCGTCACCCATCTTGGCTTCGAAGGCGATATCCTCCTCCATGTAGTTCATGCCGCCCGCCTCGGCGATCACCGTCTCGCCCGGATCCAGCTCGACTTCCACAACCTGCATGTCGTCACCGAAGATCTCATAGGTGATCTCATGGCAGTGCATCGCTCTCGGCCGCACGGCGATGGCTCCACCCGCCGGGGGCGGAGGAGGCGCTCCAACCTCCGCAACCGAGAACAATCCCCCCACGCGACCGGCCGGCGCCCATTGCTCCATCCCCTCACGCCAGACCAGATCGGTCGGGACCAGCCCGCCGGCATCGGCCATCTTCTTCAGCTCCGGCCCCGCGACCGGACCGCACTGCTGGTTGTTCTTCAGGTAGTACCACTCGGCCATGACACGATCCTCCTTGGCACAACAGCCGGCCGGCCAGCATTGTGATCCAGAAGAGAATCCCGTGCAACCTGATCAAAGCACTCGCCAGGCCGGCCCCCCATCCCGCGCCCCGCCCATTCCGACCCCAAGCCTCCCTGCCGGTACGCTATTCTCAACTCCCACCATCGCGGCAGACCACAACGAGGTATAATAAGAGCATGCTCAATATCGATCAGCTGCCCATCCCCGACTGGGACCTGCGCTGCCCGGCCTGCGGGGCCGCCCTGGCCGGAATGCCCGAACACTGCTGCAGACGGTGCGGCCGGCGATTCGACATCCGCCGACTGCTGGACCTCAAGCGCCCGGTACCCAGCCTCGATCTGCACTGCGAGGCCTGTGACTACTCGCTGAATGGCCTGCCCGGCGACCGCTGCCCCGAATGCGGGGCGAAGTTCTCGATTCGGGATATGCTCGAGATCCAGGAGCCAATCGAATTCAGCAACGACTGGCTCTCACGAGACGCCGACCCGACCGACCATCACCTCAAGAAACGGGAGCCAAGATTCGCCGGTGCTGAACGCCCCTTGCCGAATTTCGGCCTGTTCTGCGACGACTGCGGGGGACCGCTGGCCGGAGCACCGGCTGATGCGTGCCCGGCTTGCACATGCCCGTTCCACCTCCAGAGAATCATCCCGCGCGGGGATTGGATCAATCTGGGGCGTTTCATCACCGGTCCGCTCCGGCCGATGGCGAAAGCGGTTCTCTATCACGATGAGATTCCGTACATGGTGAGCGGTTCCGGCCTGAGCGCCATCTACACCGGCATCAGCCCGCTGGCGGAAGAACGACTCCTAATACCCAGAGAGTTCTTCTTCGATGCGTTACATGCCTTGGCCGCCGCCGAGCCAGCGTCAACCGAAGCCGATTCCACGTGGACTTGTCCGACCTGTGCCGAGTCGGTCCCCGCGGGTTTCGACATCTGCTGGAAGTGCAATACCAGCCGCCAGGAGAGTCCTGGAACTCAGCCGGGCTGAGCCCCGGCCAAACCCGCCCCCCTGCCGGATTCCGCCTGGAAAGCAGCGACCTCGAACACGAACACCGGGCGGTTACTCGCCACCGATTATAAATCTTTTCTTCAAAGTACTTTACATCGCTACTGGCGGACGCGACATCAAGCGGCGGCGGTTGCGAGCACCTACCCGTGGAGGTTAAACTCCCTTCCTGACGCACCGCCAAGGTGTGATCGGGGGTTTGATGGACGGCATCCGGCTCGCGTTCGCCGGGCCGCCTTCTCTTCCGAATCCTGCAGTCGCCGACTGCCAGAATGTGGATGCTGTCAAGAAAGGAACCCGCCCCATGACTTCCCGAAAAACCCTTGCATGGCTCTGCACGACATTCACGGCCACGATCCTCTCGTCCTTGCCCGCACTGGCCGACCGCAAGCCGCAGGCGGCCATGCTGCGCTACCCGGACGTCAGCGCGACGCACATCGTCTTCGTCTACGCCAACCAGCTGTGGCTCGTCCCACGCGCGGGCGGCCTGGCCCAACCTCTGGCCAGCCCCCCGGGAGGTGAAGCCTTCCCACGCTTCAGCCCCGACGGCCAGAACGTCGCCTTCATCGGCAACTACGACGGCAACCGCGACATCTACACCATCCCCACCGCGGGCGGAGCACCCCTGCGGGTCACCCACCACCCGGCCGCGGAGACCCTCTGCGACTGGACCCCTGACGGGAAAGGCCTCCTGTTCTTCGCCGGCTACCAGGACCTGGGCCGCCAGACCCAGCTCTTCGTTGTACCGGCCAACGGAGGCTTGCCCACTAAGCAGCCCGTCCCCTACGGAGCCAACGGGGCGATCAGTCCGGACGGCACCTGGCTGGCTTACACGCCGCACACCGTCGACGCCCGCACCTGGAAGCGCTATCGCGGAGGAATGGCCACCGATATCTGGATCTTCAACCTCCGCGACCACACCTCGAAGAAGATCACCGGCTGGGAAGGCACCGACAGCCAGCCAATGTGGCACGGCGACAGGATCTTCTACATCTGCGACGACGGCCCGAGCCACAAGATGAACATCTGGTCATATGACACCAGAACCGGCCTCCGCGAGCAGATCACCCGGTTCGAGGAGTTCGACGTCAAGTGGCCGGCGATCGGCCCGGGAACCGGCGGCGACGGCGAAATCGTGTTCCAGAACGGCTCCGCACTCCACCTCCTCGACCTCAAGACCCGGCAGAGCCGCACCGTGGAAGTCACCGTCCCCGGCGATCGGCCGACGATCCGCCCCCAGCGCGTCGATGCCGCTCAATACCTCCAGGATATGGACGCGTCACCCACCGGCAAGCGGGCCGCATTTGGGGCCCGCGGCGATATCTGGACCGTACCCGCCAGCAAGGGCTCGCCACGCAATCTCACCCGGACTGCCGGCGTCGCCGAGCGCTCCCCGGCCTGGAGCCCCGACGGCCGCTGGATCGCCTACTTCTCCGACCAGACCGGCGAGTACGAATTGTACCTCCGCCAGAGCGACGGACGCGGCCAACCCCGACGATTGACCTGGTCCGTGCCCAGGGAAATGAAGGACATTGCGCCAGGTACCGTGCTCGAGCAGCTGCCCGCCTGCTTCCGCATCGGCATCGCCTGGTCGCCGGACTCGAAGTACATCGGATTCACCGACAAGGCCGGCCGCATGTACCTCCATACCCTCGCACCCGTGCCGCCGACCTCCGCGCCGGCCACCCGGCCCCAACCGGAAAAGGAAACCGCCGACAAGGCCGGCGATGACCCGTCACCCGCGACCGCCCCCGCCGACGAGACCGAGGTCAAGAAGCTCGGTGTCGCCCTGCCCGGCAAAACCCTCCTGGTCGATACCGAACCCTGGTCCAACCAGCCCCAGGCCAGCTGGTCCCACGACTCGAACTGGATCGCCTACACCCGCGGCGGAGACAATACCCACTCCTCAATCTGGCTCTACTCGCTCGTGACCGGCAAGCGGACCCAGGTCACCAGCGGCATGTTCAACGATTCCTCGCCCGCGTTCGACCGCAAGGGAGACTACCTCTACTTCGCGACGCAGCGCCACTTCGACGACCCAATGTACGAGGACATCGGCAGCACCTTCGTCTACCGGGGCACCGCCGAGCTGGCCGTCGTACCCCTCCGGGCCAAGGTCGGCTCTCCATGGCTGCCCAAGAGCGACGAGGAAACCTGGAAAGACGAGTCCAAGGACAAGGAGAAGGACAAGGCCGACAAGGACCGGGAAAAGAAGGACGAGGGCAAGAAGGGAGAGGACAAAACCCACGACGCCGGGTCCAAGCCGGCCGCCACGACCAGCCCCGGCGACTCCGCCAAGGCCGGCTCGAAACCCGCCACCGCGCCGGCCAGCAAGCCGGCAGATCAGACCGGTGACGCCAAGGACAAGAAGAAGGACAAGCCGCTGGAAATCGACCTGGCCGGCTTCGAGCAGCGGGCCGTGCTCCTGCCCGTCGGCACCGGCGGCTTCGGCGGCCTGTCGGTCAACCACGAAGGAAAGCTCATCTACCTGCGCTCCGAAAGCCGTCGACGCGGCGGCGGGACCGCGATCAAGATCTTCGATGTCAAAGACGAGCAGAAAGAGGAAAAAACCGTGCTCGACGACGTCGGCGGCTACGCCATGACCGCCGATGGCAAGAAGCTCCTGGTCAACAAGGGCGGCCACGCCTTCATCGACGCTGCCCCGAACCAGAAAGTGGAAAAGCGACTCTCCTTCGAAGGCATGGTCGCACAGATCGATCCGCGCCAGGAATGGCAGCAGATCCTCCTCGAAGCCTGGCGAATCGAACGCGACTACTTCTACGTGCCGAATATGCACGGCGTCGACTGGCCGGCATTGCGCGATCGGTACACCCGGCTGCTCGACGACTGCGTCTCCCGCGATGACGTCGGCTTCCTCATCCGTGAGCTCATCTCCGAACTCAACGTCGGCCACGCCTACTACATGAGCGGGGGCGATACCGGTCCGGAACCGTCCGTGGCCGTCGGTATGCTCGGCGCCGACTTCGAGCTCGCCAACGACGCCTATCGCATCCAACGCATCATCCAGGGTGGCACCTTCGACCTCGACGCCCGCGGCCCGCTGAGCCAGCCCGGCGTCAAGGTCAAGCAAGGAGACTACCTCCTCGCAGTCAACGGCGTACCCGTCGATACCGGCAAAGACCCATGGGCAGCATTCCTCGGCCTGGCGGGCAAGACCGTCACCCTCACCGTCAGCGATAAGCCGAACCTCGACCTTACCGCCCCACTGGCCACAACCAAGGACGACAAGGACGAAGAGAAGAAGGACGACAAGGACACCAAGAAGGACGAAAAGGACGCTAAGAAGGATGAGAAGAAGGACGCCAAGGATCCCAAGGACAACCGCAAAGACGAGGAGGACAAGCCTGAACCGCTGACCGGCCAGCGCGACGTGGTCGTCACCCTGATGGGCGGAGAGGGCGGGCTACGCTACCGCGCCTGGGTCGAACGCCACCGCGCCCACGTGGAGTCCGCCTCCGGCGGCAAAGTCGGATACATCCACGTCCCCGACACCGGCGTCAACGGCCAGAACGAGCTGTTCCGCCAGTTCTTCGGCCAGCGCGAGAAGGCCGCCCTCATCATCGACGAACGCTGGAACGGCGGCGGCCAGATTCCCACCCGCTTCATCGAGCTGCTCAACCGCCCGGTCACCAACTACTGGCATCGCCGCGATGGCAAGGACTGGCGCTGGCCACCCGACAGCCACCAGGGCCCCAAATGCATGCTCATCAACGGCATGGCCGGATCGGGCGGCGACGCCTTCCCCTACTACTTCCGCCAGGCCGGGCTCGGCAAGCTCATCGGCATGCGAACCTGGGGCGGCTTGGTCGGCATGAGCGGCAACCCCGGACTCATCGACGGCGCCCACGTCACCGTGCCAACCTTCGGCTTCTACAAGACCAACGGCACCTGGGGCATCGAGGGCCACGGCGTCGATCCCGACATCGAGGTGGTCGATGATCCCGCCAAAATGACCGCCGACGGTGATCCGCAACTCGATTACGCCATTCAGCTCATGCTCACCGCAATCAAGGAACGTCCTTACATCCCCCCGCAGGTACCCGCCGATCCTGATCGCAGGGGCATGGGCGTCGAACAGAAAGATCGATAGCCCCAGCCAAGGGCGTGCCGGGAGACGTAGAGGCGAAATCGGCCCACAAGGCCAAGGAGATTACCATGGGACACATCAGGCTCCGCCCGATCATCCTGGCATTCGTTTGCACCTCCTGGTCGGCACCCAGCCCAACGTCCGCCGCAGCCCAGACCGGCCTCAAGATCGGCGAGGGCGGATCCGTCTATCAGGTCGAGCCCGGCGAGGCACTCGACCTCACCGACGAGCTCACCCTCGAGGCCTGGGTGCAGGCCGACAGGATGTCCACCGCCGGTGGACGCATCCTGGATAAGAGCGTGCCCGGTACCCAGGATGGGTACATGCTCGATACCCATCCCGGCAATTCCCTGCGCCTCCTCAACGCCCAGGGAATGTGCCGCTTCGAGGCCCAACTGCCGGCCAGGAAATGGACCCACGTCGCCGGCGTGTTCAGCTCCTCCAAACGGATCATGAAGCTCTTCGTGAACGGCAAGGAAGTCGCGAAGATCGAGAGCCGCGACTTCGTGCCCATGCGGCTCAGCCCCGTGCCACTGTGCGTGGGCGCCGACCCCACCGGAGGGAATCGGTTCAAGGGGCGAATCCTCCGCGCGGCAATCTACGGCCGGGCCCTGACCAGCGAGGAAATCGCCAACCGGGCCGCGAGCACCGACCCGACGTCGCTCCACGGCGTCCTCGGCGAGTGGAAGTTCCAGGAGGGCCGCACACGAAGCATCGCCCCCGTGGCCGGCTCACTCGTCCTGCACCGAGCCAACGGCACCGATACCGAATTCGACGGCCAGCTCCAGGGCCAGGCCCCCGCCCCAAAGCAGCCCCTGAGCCTGTGGTACCGCCGGCCCGCCGGCCCCTGGACCGAGGCCCTGGCCATCGGCAACGGACGCCTCGGAGCCATGGTCTTTGGCGGCATCGACCACGAACGGCTCCAGCTCAACGAGGATACCTTCTGGTCCGGCGGCCCCTACGATCCGGCCCGCGCCGACGCCCTCCCCCACCTCCAACAGGCCCGCAAACTCATCTTCGAGAACAAGTACGGCGAGGCCGATCGGCTCATCAACGCCAAACTCCTCGGCCAGCCCAGCGGCCAGCTCTCCTTCCAGCCGATCGGCGACCTGTGGCTCGAATCCCCCGGCGAACCCGCCGTCAGGGACTACCGCCGCGAACTCGATCTCGATCAGGCGGTCGCACGGGTCAGCTATACGCGGGCAGGCGTTCGCTTCCTTCGCGAAGTCTTCTCGTCACCGGTGGACCAGGTCATCGTCCTGCGCCTCGCCGCCGATAGGCCCGGCCAGGTGGCCTTCAACGCCAGATTCAAGACGCCGCAGAAGGCCGCCATCAACGTCCAGAACGGCGACACCCTCGTTCTCGCCGGCACCGGGCCGGACTACCGGGGGGTCACGGGAGCACTCAGGTTCGAGTGCCGCGCGCGCGTCCTGCCCGCGGGAGGACAGCTGACCGCAACCGAAAACAGCTTGTCCGTGACCGCCGCCGATTCGGCCCTCATCTTCATCGCCGCGGCGACCAGCTACCGGAACTGGAAGGACATCAGCGGCGACCCGACGACCGTGACCCGCGAGCAGATCGCCAAGGCCGCAACCGCCCGCTTCGACGGACTGCTCGCCCGGCATGTCAAGGAACACCAGCGGCTCTTCCGCCGCGTTCTGCTCGATCTCACCACCACCGACGCCGCCCAACAACCCACCGACGACCGCCTGAAGGCCTTCGCCCGCGGCGCCGTCGACCCCCAATTGGCGGCGCTCTACTTCCAGTTCGGCCGCTACCTCTTGATCAGCAGCTCACGCCCGGGAACCCAGCCCGCTACCCTCCAGGGCATCTGGAACGAGAGCCCCAGCCCGCCGTGGGACAGCAAGTACACCATCAACATCAATACCGAAATGAACTACTGGCCGGCAGATACCTGCAACCTGGGCGAGTGCCTCGAGCCGCTCAGCCGCATGGTCAAGGAACTGAGCGAGTCGGGAACCCGAACCGCCAAAACCATGTTCAACGCCCGCGGCTGGTGCTGCTTCCACAACACCGACCTGTGGCGGGCGACCGCGCCAATCGACGGGCCATGGGCATTCACGCCAACCTGCGGCGCCTGGCTCAGCACCCACCTGTGGGACCACTACCTGTTCAGCGGCGATAAAAACCATCTCGCCGACGTCTATCCGGCCCTCAAGGGCGCGGCCGAGTTCTTCCTCGACTACCTGATCGAAGAGCCAACCCACCAGTGGCTGGTCACCTGCCCCGCCGCCTCGCCCGAGAACCGGCACGCCAAGCAGGCCTACGCCTGCGCCGGGCCAACCATGGACAACCAGATCGTCCGCGACACGTTCACCCAGTTTATCCGGGCAGCAGAAATCCTCGGCATAGACGCCGAACTGGCCACCGAGTGCACCAAGGCCCGAGACCGCCTGCCACCCCACCAGATCGGCAAGGCCGGCCAACTCCAGGAATGGCTCGAGGATTGGGATCTGAACGCCCCCGAACTCCAGCATCGACACGTGTCCCACCTGTACGGCCTGTTCCCCAGCAGCCAGATTACACCCCGCGGCACGCCCGAACTGGCCGCGGCCGTACGCAAGTCCCTCGAGCTACGCGGCGACATGGCCACCGGCTGGAGCCTCGGCTGGAAAATCAACCTGTGGGCCCGCCTCCAGGACGCCGAACACGCTTACACGATGATCAGAATGCTGCTCGACCCGGCACGCACCTACCCCAACCTCTTCGACGCTCATCCACCCTTCCAGATCGACGGCAACTTCGGCGGCACGTCCGGCATCGCCGAGATGCTCCTCCAGTCGCATACCGGGGAAATCGAGATCCTCCCCACACTGCCCAAGGCATGGGCCAACGGCTCGGTCAAGGGCCTGCGCGCCCGCGGCGGCTACACCGTGGACATCGACTGGAGAAACGGCAAGACCACCACCTTCCGCATCACCTCGCCCCGCGAGGGCTCGGTCAAGGTCCGCGTCAACGGGGAAGTCAAGACCGTCGCCGTCGAACAGATCGAGCCAATCCAATGAGGTGCCTATGAGATCAGACCGTAATTACTGGGTCACGCTGAGCTTGTGCGCGGCTGTCGGCGGAACCCTGGCCGCCCGCTCATTCGGCCAGGCCGGGACGGGCAACACCGGCACTCCCTGGCCGGCAACCGATGGGCTGGGACGAAAGCTGCCCCTGTCCGACGAGGTCGGCCCGCCACGAGCGGACCGGTTCGTGGGCATCTTCTACTTCCTGTGGCTCAACGAACGACACAACAAGAGCCCCCACGGAGACGGCCCGTTCGATGTAGCCCGCATCCTGGCCAAAGACCCCGACGCCCTGAAAAAACCCGACTCGCCACTCTGGGGGCCGATCGGAACATCCCACTACTGGGGCGAGCCGCTCTACGGCTACTACCTCAGCACCGACCCCTGGGTGCTCCGCCGCCATGCCCACGCCCTGGCCGACGCCGGAATCGACACCCTCATCTTCGACACCACCAACGCGCTGACCTACCCGGAAGTCTACATGCGGCTCTGCGAAGTGTTCGGCCAGGTCCGCAAGGAAGGCGGCCGCACGCCTCAGATCGCATTCATGCTCAATACCCAGGCGGGCAGAACCGCTGAAAAGATCTACCAGGAGCTCTACCAGCCCGGGCTGTACCGCGAACTCTGGTTCCAGTGGCAGGGCAAGCCGTTGATGATCTGCGACCCCAAGGAGGCCAGGGCCGAACTGCAACGATTCTTCACCCTCCGAAAGGCCCATTGGCCCTTCGAACTGGTCAACACACCCTACGCGTGGCACTGGGAGAGCACCTATCCGCAGGTCTACGGCTACACCGATGATCCGACCAGACCGGAACAGGTCAACGTTGCGGTGGCCCAGAATCTGCGGGCCAGCGACGGCAAGGTGACCAACATGAGCCGCGGCGACGCCCGGGGACGCAGCTTCCACAACGGCAAAATGGACCCAACGCCCGGCGCCGTCAACCAGGGATACAACGCGGCAGAACAGTGGAAGCGGGCCATCGAACTGAACCCGCCCTTCGTGATGGTCACCGGCTGGAACGAGTGGATCGCGGGACGATGGGGCCAGCCCGGCGGAGCAATCGAATTCGTCGACCAGTTCAACCAGGAGTACAGCCGCGACATCGAACCCATGAGAGGCGGCCATATCGACCACTACTACTGGCAGCTCGTGGCCAATGTTCGGCGATTCAAGGGCACCCCACCCCTCCCGAACAGCTCGCCCCCCGCATCCATCCGCCTCGACGACCATTTCCAGTCCTGGCAAGGAGTCGAGCCCGAATTCCCCGATCACCTCGGCGAAACCACCCCCCGCGATGGCCAAGGCGCCGCCGGCCTGCGCTACACCAACCACACCGGCCGCAATGACCTGGCCGCCGCCAAGGTCGCCCGCGACCCCCAGAACGTCTACTTCTACGTACGCACCCGCGAACCAATCACCCCCTCCACCGACCCCCACTGGATGTGGCTGCTCATCAACGCCGACCAGAACGCCACAACCGGCTGGGAAGGCTATGACTTCATCGCCAACCGCACCGTCGCGACCGGCGACACAACCTGGCTGGAAAGAAACAGAGGAGGCTGGAACTGGGAAAAGGTGGCAAAGATCCGCTTCGCGGCCCAGGGATGCGAACTCCAACTGGCGGCGCCCCGCGCGGCACTCGGCCTGCCCGAGGACACCACCGCCCTGGCCATCGACTTCAAGTGGGCGGACAATGTCCAGAAACCCGGCGACATCCTCGACTTCCTGGTCAGCGGCGATACGGCTCCCGACGGCCGCTTCGCATTCAGATACTCCGCCAGGTGATCGGTCAGCCGCCGTCGCGGGTCGCCGCCCCGGCAGGAAGACCGGCCTTCAGCTTCGCCCGCAGCTCGGCGGTCAACTCCTCGTGATCGTCACCCAGCTCGCGAATCCAGATGTTGCGGTACCGCACCGGGTGGCCGTGATACTGCAGCGTGAGCGGCAACTTCGGAGCGTGAGCCTTGTAGCGCGGCTGACGACGATACTCGGTCTCACCCATGATCTCAAAGTGATTCTGGATGAGCACGCCGTTCTGGAGGATGGTGACGTAGGCCGGCCGGGTCAGCTCGCCGTCGGGGTTAAAACGCGGGGCCTCGAAGATGATGTCGTAGCTCTGCCATTCGCCCGGCTTGCGGCAGGCGTTGACCAGCGGCGGCCGCTGCTTGTAGATGGCTCCGGCCTGGCCGTCAAAGTAGGTCTTGTTCTTGTGCGAATCGAGAACCTGGATCTCGTACTGGCCCATGAGGTAGACGCCGCTGTTGCCGCGCCCCTGCCCGGAACCCTTGACCTCCGCCGGCGCAGCCCACTCGACATGCAGCTGGCAGTCGCCAAAGGCTTGCTTGGTGGTCAGATTGCTCCCACAGACGGCGTAGCCGTTCTCGATCTTCCACCCGTCGGCGTTGTGCCACTTGGAGAGGTCCTTGCCGTCGAACAGAACGACGGCATCGGAGGGCGGACCACCCGCCGGACCGGGATCGACCACCTTCGGCTCCGGCCAGGCAATGCCACTCGTCCAGGGAGGAGGCTGACCCTGCCCGTGAAGGGCCGCCGCCAGAACACCAATCGTCACGATGAGAACCGCCCGCTGCCAGCGGCGCGGGTTGGCGCGTTGAATCAGCTGGTTCACGTTCCGCTACCTCCACCCAAAAGGACCCCGATGACATTCGGCCACCCGAACGGGGGCCGGATTGAACGACGTATGGATAACCGACCCGCGGGCCCAGTGCAAGATGCAAAGCCCCGGTGTTGCATGCGGCAACGCCGGAGAAGTAAGTGCGGAGAAGTCAGAAGTAACGGCGTCGTCCATGTCGAATGCGATCCGCATGCCCGGCGAACCCGCCCACAGGCCATGCCCGGCCCCGGACTGAGCCTCGCTTCAAGCCTATCGTCGCTGACCGGCGCCGCGTCCACCAGACACCACGACGCGCCCAGCCGTGCCAAGCGAACCGCCTGCCGGTACAATCCGGCCATGCGAGCGATCGTGGAACGCGTGAATTCGGCTCAGGTGACGGTCGATGAGAAGGTGGTCGGGGCCATCCAGGCCGGACTGCTGGTCTATGTGGGCGTGGCGGCCGACGACGGGGAGGAAGACGTCAGGTACATGGCGGACAAGATCCCCCACCTGCGGATCTTCACCGACCCCGACGGGAAGATGAACCTCAGCGTGAAAGACATCGGCGGGCGGGTGCTGGTCATCAGCGCATTCGCTGTGCAGGCCGATGCCCGCAAGGGACGACGGCCGTCGTTCGACGCGGCGGCGCCGCCGGAGAAGGCGAATGCCCTCTACGAGCAGCTCTGCCGAGAGTTGAACGCCGCCGGGCTGGTCGTCGAGAAGGGAGTGTTCCGGGCCCACATGCACGTGAGCTGCCTCAACGACGGGCCAATCTGCATCCTGTTGGATTCGAAGCGCACGTTCTGAGCGACCCATGAACCTCGACGTCGCCAACACCATCCGCGTGAGCTGCGCCCCCGCCTTGGCCGAATACCTGGCCAAGGAGATCGAGGCCCTGGGTTACAGCGCCACCGGGCAGTACGACACCGGCGTGGACCTGACCGGCACGCTGGGCGACGCCATGCGGCTCAACCTCTACCTGCGAACCGCGATGAACGTGCTGTACTTCCTGCGCGAGTTCCCCTGCTCGACCGTCGAGGATCTGTACCGCGAAGTCGGCTTTATCGACTGGGAGCACTGGCTGGATCCGGACGGGTACTTGTCCGTGGTGTCGCGGGTGGATACCCCCTCGGTCAACAACGAGACTTTCGCCAACAAGAAGGTGAAGGACGCGATTGTGGATCGCATCCAGGACAAGGCCGGCCGGCGACCGAACTCGGGACCCGGCCGCGACCGGTTCGTGGTCAACCTGTTCTGGTTCAAGGACCGCTGCTGGCTGTACTTCAACACCTCGGGCGCGAAGCTGTCCAACCGGGGCTACCGAAAGATCCCCCACTCCGCCCCCATGGTGGAAACGCTGGCGGCGGGCGTACTCATGGCCGCCGGCTACGACGGGCGGATGCCGCTGGTCAACCCGATGTGCGGAAGCGGGACGTTGGCGATCGAGGCAGCACTAATGGCCACCGGCCGGCCGCCGGGACTGCTGCGCAGCAACTACGGGTTCATGCACGCACTGGGTTTCGACGACCAGGCGTGGCAGGTCATCCGCCGCGAGGCCCGCAAGGTCCGGGCCGAATCGCCACCCGGCCGGATCATCGCCTCGGATATCGATCCCCAGGCCGTGGATGCCGCCCGACGCAATGCGGCCACCGCAGGCGTCGATCAACTCATCGAGTTCCACGTTTGCGACTTCGCCGATACCCCCCTGCCGGAGGAAACCGGTATGGTGATGCTGAACCCCGAGTACGGGGAGCGGCTCGGCAAGATGTCGGAGCTGGAGGTCACCTACAAACGGATCGGAGACTTCTTCAAGCAGCGCTGCCCGGGCTGGACGGGCTACGTCTTCACCGGCAACATGGAGCTGGCCAAGAAGGTCGGGCTCCGGGCGAGCCGGCGGATTCCCTTCTTCAACGCCCGGATCGAGTGCCGGCTGCTCAAGTACGAGTTGTATCCGGGCACGCGCCGGCGAGTCGTGGAGACCCCATCCCATTGAGGCCTGCACGACCACGGCTTCATCGTGCATCAAACCGAGACGCTGCTCGCCGACCGGCGGGGCTACGGCCGCAGTCGCAGCTTGCCCGCGTCGATCAGGGCCCGCAGGTCGCGGCCGATTCGCTCCGAGAGGAGGGTTGCCCCGGCGGCGTTGACGTGTGAGGCATCGCTGAACAACCGGTCCGGGCAGCGCCCTTCAAACACCCGCCCATCGTAGCTCAGCAGCAGCGCCCCTTTGCGCTCACAGACCTCAACCAGCTGGCGATGGAACCGGTCCGCGGCCTCGGCGCCCGAGGTTCCCTCCAGTGCCGCCAGGACGGCCGGATGCTGCGGCGTGTCCAGGAGTACGACCTGCACGCCGTCGGCCAGGAGGCGATCCAGGTTGGCCTCGAAGAGCCGCCATCGAATCCCGTCCAGCCGTGCCCCTATATACCAGAGATTGGCTACCCCGCGCGTGGTTCTGGCGAAGCCCTCCGGATCCGCGGTCACATCCTCGGTGACCCCGACGTACCCCCCGTCGCCCACCGACGCGGGTGCCCTGCCGAACACCATCCCGCCGGGCATCACCCCCGAGACGATCTGCCTCGTCACCGGGTCCGGCGGCTCATCGGGCCAGCATCGCCGGATCAGTCCGGCGGCCCAGGCTCTCTCCGGGAGGAAGATCGCCCGGATGGCATGGGCACCGGAGGTCAGTCGCCAGCGATCGATGAAACCCAGGTACCAGAGCGTCTCGTTGCCAAGGAATACCCCCTCATGGAGGCAATCGTTCACCGACCAGATTCCAACGCTCAGGAGCATGATCGGCCGATCGGAGAACCGCGGAGCGAACTCGCGATAGGCCGCGACCGCCGCCGCCGGCTCGCCCGCCGGTGTCCCGATATTGACCACTTGCGACCCCGCGACACCCAGCACGCCAGCCAGGACCTCCGGGATCACCTGGCTCGCGGCCCGCGAATCACCCGCCACCAGCAGGCTGGGCCGTCCGCCGGCCGTCAGCACCCGAACCTTGTCCCGCAGGCTGTCCCGGGCAATCGGTTCCGGATAGGCCAGGCCGGCGAGGACATGAATCAGGCCCACCACCAGGCCGGCAGCCAGGGCACCCAGGGGAAGCCGATCAGCCAGCCGTGCCATTCGAGCTCGCGAAAGACCCAGCCGACGGCGGATCACGACACCGGCCGGCCATGACCACCCGGAGGGCCGCAGCCCGGTGTCGAGCACGGAGCACATGCTCTCAGAACTGGAAGTAGATGAACGGCTTGCCATCCGTGGCTCCGACCAGAATCAGTCCGTAGAACATCGCCGCGTAGGCCACGCCTCGAACCCAGACCGGGCAGCGTGGCAGGAACTCCAGATCGCCTTTGAACCGCTGGATCGCCTCCATCACCAGCAGCGGCAGGGTCAACACCAGCAGGCTCACCACCCCGGTCTGCGAGATCGAGTTCGCGCCCTGCAGGATCCACCACGGCCAGGGCGACCAGATGGTGTCCAGGAATCGACCGAGTTGGCCGACCGACTGACAGCGGAAAATCATCCAGCCGAGACAGACCAGCTGGAAGAAGCCCAGCACGGCCAACCACGAGATCACCCGGTGGGCGGGCGGGCCCAGGCGGGCAAACAGGTCCTCGATCACCGGTCGGAGCATCCGGTAACCGACCAGCAGGCATCCCTGGTACGCGCCCCAGAGCACGAAGGTCCAGGCCGCACCATGCCACAGGCCGCCCAGGACCATGGTCAGCATGAGGTTGATGCAGGTGCGCCGCGCGCCCCGGCGATTGCCCCCAAGTGGGATATAGAGGTAGTCGCGCAACCAGGAGGAGAGGCTGATATGCCAACGCCGCCAGAACTCGACCGGATTGCTCGAGAGGTAAGGAAGGTCGAAGTTCAGGCCGAAGTGGAAACCCATCATCCGGGCGCAGCCGCGGGCGATGTCGGTGTAACCCGAGAAGTCGCAGTAGATCTGCACCGCGAAGGCATACGTGGCCACCACGATGGCGGCCCCATCCGCACCCGGGGCGTCGAGGCGATAGACGTGGTCAACCAGCAGGGCCAGGTTGTCGGCAATCACCGCTTTCTTGAACAGGCCCCAGAGTACGAGGTAGCCGCCGGTGCAGATCTCCCCCCCATGCAGACGTCGCGGCCGACAGACCTGCGGCAGAAACTCGCGGGCCCGCAGGATCGGCCCGGCGACGAGTTGGGGGAAGAACGCGACAAACACCCCGAACCGCATGAGGCTGCGAACCGCCCGCAAGTCACCCCGGTAGACATCGATCGTGTAGCTCAGGCTCTGGAACGTGTAGAAGGAAATGCCTACCGGGAGGATCAGGTTGAGCAGCCGGGGTTCGAATGGCAAGCCGAGCATCCGGAGCAGATTCGCACATCCGTCGGCGAAGAAGTCGAAGTACTTGAAGAAGCCGAGTATTCCCAGGTTGGAGACAATCGACGCGACCAGGATCGCCCGCCGAGCCTTGGCCGAGTAGAGGTACGGGGCATTCGAAGGATCCAGGCCGGTGTCGGGATCCTCGCCGATCCGGCGGTCGAGCAACCGCGCGCACAGGTAGTCGATGCCGGTGGAGAGCCAGATCAGTCCAAGGAAGCGCCAATCCCAGTAACCATAGAAAAAGCAGCTCGCCGCCAGCAACAGCGCATTCTGGAGGCGCAGACGCCGGGCCGAGAGGACGTAGAGTCCGTAGACCACGACGAAGAACGCCGCGAAAGTCAGGCTGTTGAAGACCATCCGGCATGGCTCCAGCGTTATGTATCTGTCGGAAGGGCGGGATGACCAGTTGAGTTAGCGGACCTGCGGGCCGGGGCAAGCGTCCGATAATCGCGGAGGCCCGGTTTCGAGATACCTGTACCCAACGGCCGTACCACCAGGCATTTGCGAACCGATGCGACCTGGCGCTATACTCGACGCCTGGCCCGGAACACAAGGAGACCACCATGCTGGCTACCCGCGCTCGGATCACTCTGTTGGCCGGTTGCGTTCTCGCCGCCTCATCGACGGTAACGGCGGAGCCACCCGTCACGGCAGACGAAGGGGCACGGGCTTGCCGATGGCCTGAGCACCTGCCACCGACGATGGCGGCCTGGTTCTGGCATGATCGCGAGTTCCAACCGGGCGGCTACAAGCCATACCTGGACATGACCGCCCGGCATTCGCATATCAACCTGCTCACGACCACGCTGCGCGTGGCCGGTCATGAGGTCACCGAACCCGCGGTCCACGACCAGATCAAGGCGGCGGCAGAATATGCCAGAGGGTTGGGCATCCGAATAGCCATGGACCTGGACGTGCGGCTGGCCCGGGAGGCCTTCCGGAAGGAATACCCCGACGAGATGGAGGGCATGCTCCGGCTTCGTGAGATTCCGCTCGGCGGGTCGGGCGAGGTCGACTCGAGCATCACCAGCGAGGAGCCTGCGGACCACTACACGTATGGCACCACACCCTATGTGGCGTTGGCCGGCCGCCTGGTTCGCGTCTACTCCTACGTTCGCGGCCCGCAAGGCATTGAGCCGGAGACGGTGCAGGATGTCACTCAGCGGTGCCGCGTCCGAACGGAGACGGCCAAGGAAGTTGCGGTGTCGTTGCCTTGTGATTCTGAGGCCAAGGGGCGTACAGCGTGCGTGGTGGTCTGTTTCACCCATTTGACCCCGGCGGTGTTCGCGCCGCATCTCGATACGTTCCAGCGCAAGATCCTGGAGCGCTACCGTGATGCCGGCCTGGCCGGAGCCTGCAAGGATGAGTGGGGTTTTCCGCCCTGCTATGACGGCTGCCCGGCACACAACGACTTCTGGTACTCCCGTTTCGAGGCCGAGGCCTATGGGAGTCGGACCGGTGGACGGGAGTTGGTGGGCGATTGCCTGCTGATGGCGTTCGGCGCGCGTGGGCGCGAGGCGGAGCGAATCGCGGCCATCAACCAGTTCACGCAGATGTGCCGTGAGCGTCACGCGGGCGTTGAGATGCTGTTTCACCGGTCGGTCAAGACGGTGTTCGGACCACAGGCGCTTGTAGCCACCCATCCGACCTGGTGGCCGTACCCGGATCGGCGGGAGTTCAAGAAGAACGGTCTGGACTGGTGGTCGGCCACGCGGGACATTGCCCAGACGGATGAGGCGACGCCGTTCTGCGTGCGGACCGCGCTGGCCAAGAGATGGGGCAGCCCGATCTGGTACAACATGTACTACTCGCCCAAGGTGGACGACTACCGAGCGGAGCTGTGGTCGGCGGCTCTGGCCGGGGGACGAATCAACTATCACCCGCTGTGGCCGGTTGATGCTGGGCAGGGCTTCGATGGAGGGTGCAAGGCACTGCTTCGCGGGGAGCTGATGCGCGGCGAATGCCGGGTGCGACTGCTGAGCTTCATCACGACGGCGCCGCTCGATTGCCCGGTGGCGGTGGTCTTCGGACACCCCGGGGCGATGAACTGGGCAGGGAGCGGGTACGACGATGTCGGGATCGGGCTGACGGACGCCTTGTGGCAGGCGGGCTATCCGGCGGACCTCATTCCGACGAGCGAGATCGAGTCCGGTTCGCTGCGCGCAGGCCGCGATGGCCAGGTGCAATATGGCTGCCAGAAATACCGTGCGGTGGTCCTCTATCGTCCGGACCTGGACAAGCCGGTGACCGCGGAATTCTTCCACAAGGTGATTGGCGACGAGACGCTCGCCCAAGGTGCGATTTCGCGTGATTACGCGGCATTCGTCGGCAAGGCGGCCGGGGGCCAAACCAGCCTCTATCGGATCGGCGACTGGAAGCGGGGTTTTGACGGCAAGCCGTTCGATGGGGCGACGGCGCTGCCAAAGGGCATGATCGTGGCCGCGGACGTGCCGTCGGTCACCGCGATGATTGTCGCCCGGATGAAGGAGCTCGGTGTCGAGCCCCAGGCGGGGGCGGATCGGGTCGCGGGATTTGCGGATTGTCGTAGCATGGCGTCGCCCGTGGCGGGACGCATACGACTGATCGACGGGACCCACGTCGTGGTATCAGGGGTGAAGTCGGCGGGCGGCGACCCGATCCAGACGACGTTCACGATCAAGGGCCGGAGTGTGACCGTGGACGCGGTGGGTTTGGCCGCGGTGCGATTCGGTCCAGACTGGCAGCTCGAGGCCCTGGCGGCGGGCGGGCTCAAGCACATCAAGGCGGGTGAGTTCAAGCTGGATCTGCCAAGCCGGGCCGATCTGGCGGTCTGGCGCGATTCACAGGGCAGAATGCACGGCGTTCTGCAGGGCTGGGATGGGGACGTGCCCGCGGCCCTGGCGACGGTGACGGATGACTGGTTGCGGGTGGGTGTACCAAAGGAGATGGAGTGATCATGAGCGGCGTACCAGTCGTGAACCCCTGACCTGTGGGCCGGCCTGCGGCGGAATGGGCCGCCGAGGCAGCTTTGAGAGGTATCCGGCGCCGGCTCACGAACCCAGGCGAGACCGGCGGCATCGCGACGCCTAGGCAGGTGCAACGGGCAGGAAGATGCTAAGGGACCGAACGGAACGGCTGAACAAGCTGGTTTGGGAGACCAGGTAATTGAAGACTCAGCGATCCACATGCCTCGTGGTTCTCTTCGGTCAGTTGACCGCTTTCGGCGCCGAGCCGGCGGGCGCCGGGGGCAGGATGACGTTCCTGGACAACGGCCGGGTGCGCATCGGCATGGATCTGAACCTCGGGGGTGCGGTCACCTTTCTTTCGGGCACGGATCACCCGGGCAACATCATCAACAGTGCTGATCTCGGGCGGCAGATTCAGATGTCGCACTACTCGGGACCGTGGCCGTTCGAAGTCGGGGGCAAGAAACCGAACCCGGCGTGGGCCGGGCTGGGCTGGAACCCGATCCAGACCGGCGACTGCTACGGGAACGCGTCGAAGGTGCTCGAACACCGCAACAATGGCAAGGAGATCTACATCAAGTGCATTCCGATGCAGTGGCCGCTCGACAACGTTCCGGGCGACTGCGTGTTCGAGACCTGGACCACGCTGGACGGGCCAGTCATCCACATGCGCTACCGGTGCACCAATGGCCGCGCCGACCAAACGCCGTATCGCCCCTGCCCGCAGGAGTTGCCGGCGGTCTACACCATCTCCAGGCTATGGCGGCTGATGTCCTACACCGGTGACAAGCCGTTCACCCATGACAAGCTCGGGCATGTCGCCAATGACTGGCGCCGACCCTGGCCGTGGACGCGGTTCACGGCCACGGAACGATGGGCGGCCCTGGTGGACGACGGCGGCTGGGGCCTGGGCGTCTTCAAGGACGACGGCGGCGAGTTCCACGGCGGGACTTACGGCGACGGCCGGTCCGACGATCCCAGGCATGGCTCGACCGCGTATCTTGCCCCTGTTCACAGGGAAAACTTCGACCACAACATCGTCTACGAGCACCGCACGGAGTTCATGGTCGGCAGACTCGACGACATTCGCCGGCGTTTCAATGACATGGCGACGCGGACGCCACCCGCCTGGCGATTCGTGCAGGACCGACAGCACTGGACACTGCGCGACGCCACCGATCAGGGCTTCCCGATGAAAGGCGAATGGCGAATCAAGTTCGGCGACAAGACGCCGCGCCTCGAAGGCCCGTTGCAGTGCTGGCGTGCGGATGAGGCCCCGCTGGCGCACCTCGAAATCGCCTACCGGGGCCCGGCGACGAAGGTGCGGCTCTTCTGGAAGCGGCTCGATGACGACAGGTACGACGGCAAGAAGTCCCTGCCGCTCGAACTGAACCCCGACGGTGAGTTCCACCACTATCGTCTCGACCTTGCCTCGTCATCCGAGTATTGCGGTCTCATCACCGGGTTGGCCTTCGAGCCGAGCGCCGAACCACGCCCGGGGGCGGAGATCGCCGTCCGGTCCATCGCCCTCTCGGCACGGCTGCCGTGAGCGTGGTGGCGAGAACTGCCCCGGTGGATCGGATTCCTGCGTTCATGGGAGGTGGTCATGAGCATCTCTCTGTTGCGTCAACCGACGAGACAAGCCGTTCTTGTCGCAATGATGGCCTCATGGACGGTGAGCGGATCCGGCCTGCAGTCGCCGGCGGCGGCTGAGGAATCGGAGGCCAAGCCGTCCGGGCTGAATTACGGGCGACCCTTCGAGCCGCCGACTCGCCCGGCGTTGATTCCCTTGCCGCCCGGTGCGGTGGAACCGGCCGGCTGGCTTCGGGATTGGGCGATGAGGGCGCGGGACGGATACACCGGGCACATGAACGAGGTTCACGACGCCTTCCGGCAGGCCTGGGCCGCGGACTACAGGATGACCGGCGACCAACTGTCCTACTGGGATCGCGGGGCGTGGCCGTACGAAGGCGGGGGATACTGGTTCGACGGCATGATCAAGCTGGGCTATGCCCTGCACGACGAGTCGCTGCTGAAGGGAGCGAAGGCCCGGCTGGACGTGGTGGTCAACAACATGAACGAGAGGAGTCTCCTGTTCATGTGGTGGCTGGACAGGGACAATCCGGACCACATGGCCGCCGCGGGCAAGATGGCCGGCGGAGAAGCCCAGGCGTGGCCTATCTGGGCGAACAGCCTGCTGGGCCGTGCGTTGACGGCCTACTACGCCGGTTCGGGCGACCCGCGAATCCTGAAGGCCCTCGAGACGGCGTACAGCGATGACCGCTGCTGGCTGAAGGAAGGATGGGCGGCGACGCATTTCTGGCCCGTGTTTGAGACCTACACCTGGACGGGGAATCGGAGCATCAAGGAGTCGCTGAGCCGGCTGTTTGCCAAGTACGGGATCGAGACGTCGCCGAGGAAAACGCCCCTCTATGTGTCCTGGTACAACTGCATGCCCAACGAGGGGCTCCCGTGGTATCGACAGCCTGATCACGGCGTGCATTTCAACGAAAGCACCATCTCGTGGGCGGTCGGCTACCTTTGGACCGGCCGGGCCGAGTACCTCAAGGCCCCCTGCCGTTGGTATGACATCATCGAACGAGGTGACGAGGGCATGCAGCCGCACGGCGTGCCGGTCTGGGATGAGAACTCCGGACCCACGGGTTCCCTGCGCGGCTCGGAGACCTGCAATGTGTCGGGTTACATCTGGAGCCAGATCACGCTGCTCAGGGTGGGCGGGCAGGGGATCATGGCGGACAGGGTGGAGCGGGCGCTGTTCAACGCCGGGGCGGGGGCGGTGACTGGGGACTTCAACGCCCACGTGTATCATCAGACGCCGAACCGGGTCAATCGAACGCTCATCGACCATCCCGCGTTCGCGTACCACAGAACACACATGCCCCTGTGCTGTACCGCGGCCCTCAATCGCTTTCTGCCGAACTACCTTGTCCACATGTGGATGGCGACGTATGACAACGGCCTGGCGGCCGCGCACTACGGTCCCTGCAAAGTATCCGCCCTCGCGGGCGATCATGTACCGGTGGAACTGACCTGTCGAACCGACTACCCGTTCAACGACTTCATCGATGTTGACGTCAACCCGGCTCGCGAAGCGACCTTCCCGCTTTCGTTCCGCATCCCCGGATGGTGTCCCAACGCGGAGATCACGCTGAACGGTTCGGCCCACCCCGCCGCGGCCGGGGCGAACGGGTTCGTGCGCATCGAGCGGCTCTGGAAGCCGGGCGACCGCATCCATCTGCGCTTCCCGATGGCCGTGCACATCAGGACGGGTCACGACAACGGTGCAGCGGACACGCCCTACGCAGCCGTGTCGTACGGACCGCTGCTGTTTGCACTGGGGATTCCCGACACGCGGGACCCCAACACCCCCGATGAGACCTTTAGCTGGAATTATGCGCTGGATGTTCAGGGCGAGAAGCCAGCTGCGGACATCAAGGTCGAGCGCCGGCCGATGCCGGACCGCTGGGGCTGGCCGCTCGATAGTCCGCTCAAGCTCAAGGTCCGCGCCCGGCGTTTCGACTGGCCGGCGGTGATACGCAAGGCCCTGCCGACCGAGCCGGTCGCCCCGGGCGAAGCGTCGGCTTTTCAGCCGAACATGGTCGTGACGCACCTGCCCGAACGGCCGGTGGCAAACGGCGGGCCCAGTGAGGAAATCAGCCTGGTTCCTTACGGTTGCACCAGGTTCCGGGTCTCGATGTTCCCGATCACGGAGCAGGCTTTCGCCGCATTGACGTCGAAGAGGGCGGTGGGTTCCGGGGACAAGTAGAAGGGCCAAGGAGGGCTGCCCCTGCCGGCATCCACCAGCCGCCTGTAGCCAATGCCCCGGCGTTCGACGTTGCGGTCGGGCCGGCGACGCGATCATCCGGCCGGCCGACGCGGGCAATCCGAGATCGGCAAGGCGGTGAGCGGCGACCGAAGAGGGATCCCGACCAAGGCGTACGCGCCGATACCACACCGGAGGCCGCACCAGGCGATGCGGACGGCACGAGTCACGACACGAGCGGATCGTTGAGAAGTGCTCGCCAATGCCGTAAAGTGGCCCCACGAATGACCGGGAAGACGAACAACCTGTCAGGCGGCGACGCCGCCGACCTGCTCACGCCGGCTATGCGCCAGTACATCGAGCAGAAGGCGGCTGCGCCGGACGCGCTCCTGCTGTTCCGCATGGGCGATTTCTACGAGCTGTTCTACGAAGACGCGGTGACCGCCTCGCGGGTGCTGGGCCTGACCCTAACCAGCCGGGGCAAGGACAAGGGCGGGACGGCCATCCCGCTCGCCGGGCTGCCCTACCACGCCCTGCAGTCATACCTGTCCAAGCTCGTCCACGCCGGCTACAAGGTGGCGATCAGCGAGCAGGTCGAGGACCCGCGCCAGGCCAAGGGCGTGGTCAAGCGCGAGATCGTGCGGATCGTCACGCCCGGTACGCTCACCGAAGACGCGCTCCTGGAGCAGCGGGCGGACAACTATCTGGCCTGCGTCTGCCGGCTCAAAGACGAGTACGGGCTGGCGTTCGTCGAACTGTCCACCGGGGCGTTCCGGGTGCAGACGCTGGCCGAGCGGTTGCTGGTCGATGAACTGGTCCGGCTGCAGCCGGCGGAGCTGCTTGTGCCTGAACGGCGGATCGACGCCCAGGACCCGCTGGTGGCCGCGCTCCGCAAGCTCACCGGGGCGGGGCAGGCGTTGCCCGAATTGACCATCACCAACCGGCCCGGGCACCTGTTCGATCCTTACCAGGCCCAGGAGACGCTTCGCAAGCATTTCGGCGTGGTCACGCTTGAAGGGTTTGGATTCACCGGCATGGATGCGTCGCTCTGCGCGGCCGCAGTCATCGTCGATTACCTCGCCGAGACGCAGAAGACCTCGCTCAACCACATCGTCAAGCTGTCGCGACGGTGTTCGAGCGACTACGTGCTGATTGACGAGGCCACGTGGCGATCGCTCGAAGTGGAGCGGACGCTTCGGAGCGGGGCGGCGTCCGGATCGCTGGTCTGGGCGGTGGATCGCACCTCGACGGCCATGGGCGGGCGCTGCCTGCGACGGTGGCTGGCGGCGCCGCTGCGGACGGCCGGGGCGATCATCGCCCGGCAGGAAGCGATCGCGGACTTGCTGGCCGACGTGCATCAGCTGGAGGCCATCCGGACCGAGCTGGGGCAGCTGGCCGACATCGAACGGATCACCTCGCGACTCGGTGTGGGGCGGGCATCGCCGCGCGATCTGCTCGCCCTGGGCCGGACGCTGCTGGCCGTGGAGAAGGTGGCCGATCTGCTCGACGAGAGAGGCCGGAAGACAAGTGGGAGCTATGAGACACCGCTTTCATGTGGCCCAGGCGTGTCGCCGGGGGAAACCTGGCGGGACGAGTCCGGCACCCTTGACACCGGCGGGACGCCGGTGCCAAACCCGGGACGGCCGCACACGGAAGTGCCGCACCCCGAAGCGACGACCCGGCAGGCACCGTTCCTGGCCGAGCGATCGGTGGCCCTGCGCGGACAGCGTGACCTGGCCGAGTATCTGACGACCGCCCTGCACCCCGACGCGCCGCTCATCGTCAGCGAGGGCGGCGTGATCGCCAATGGGCACGACGCCGAACTTGACCGGCTGCGCTCGATCGGCAGTGACGGGCGCCAGTGGCTGGCCGACTACCAGGCCCGCGAGATCGAGCGGAGCGGCATCCCCAGCCTCAAGGTCGGTTACAACCAGGTGTTCGGCTACTACATCGAGGTCACCAACACCCACCGCGAGCGCATTCCAGCCGACTACGTCCGCAAGCAGACGCTCAAGAACGCGGAGCGCTACATCACCGACGAGCTGAAGAAGTACGAGACCGAGGTGCTGACCGCTCACGACCAGGCGATTCAACGGGAGATCGCCCTCTTCGAGATCATCCGCCAGCATGCGATCGAGCACATCCGGGCCCTGCAGACACTGGCGACGGCCGTGGCCGAGATCGACGTGGCCGCCGGACTGGCCCACCTGGCCGACGAACGGCGCTACGCCCGGCCGGAGCTGACCACCGAGCCGCTGCTGGAAATCCGCGACGGGCGGCATCCGGTGCTGGACCAGACCCTGGCCGAGAAGTTCGTGCCCAACGACTGCGAGCTGGGCCTGACCGCCGGTGAAGGCAAAGATCGCCAGACGCTGGTGGTACTCACCGGTCCGAACATGGCCGGCAAGAGCACGTACATCCGCCAGGTTGCCCTGCTGACATTGCTTGCCCAGGCGGGCAGTTACGTCCCCGCCGGCTCGATGCGGTTCGGCCCGGTCGATCGGATCTTCGCCCGCGTCGGGGCGTCCGATGAGATCAGCCGCGGGCAATCGACGTTCATGGTCGAGATGACCGAGGCGGCCAACATCCTCAACAACGCCACCGAGGAGAGCCTGGTGATCATCGACGAACTCGGCCGGGGCACGAGCACGTTCGACGGTCTGTCGCTGGCCTGGGCGATTGCCGAGCAGCTGGTGACCAGAATCCACTGCCGCACGCTGTTCGCGACCCACTACCACGAGCTGACGCAACTGGAAGACAACCTCGTCGGGGCGGTCAACTGCAACGTTGCGGTTCGCGAGTGGGAGGACCAGATCATCTTCCTGCATCGCATCGTCCGGGGCGGTACGGACCGCAGTTACGGCTCGCACGTCGCCAAGCTGGCGGGCATCCCGCCAAGGGTCATCGAGCGCAGCCGGCAGTTGCTGGCCGAGCTGGAGTCGAACTTCTCGGCCGTCCGCCGGGCCCCGATCCGCACAGCCGTGCGCACCAAGCCCAAGCCGAAGGACAACCAGCTCATGCTGTTCGCGGTGACCGACCCGGCCGACGACGTGATCGAGGAGATCCGCAAGGCCGATCCGAACAACATGACCCCGCTGGACGCACTCAAGCTGATCGAACGCTGGCGGGGATTGCTGCGGTGAATGAGACTCGGGAGCATTGCCACCAGCCAACGCCCCCTCTGGGATCACCCTTCCGGCAGTTCAACTGAGGAATACACCGCCAAACAGGCGACCATCGTGACGACATACACAGCCAGGATTCTGAGCAAGGGCTTCCACCTTCGCCGCAGGCTCAAGTAGAGAACAAGCCCAAGGGGACCTGTAAGCAAGACAAGGATGCGAGCAGCCAGACTGAGTCGCCGTCCCTGCTCTCTCGCATCAATCACGCCCCAAGCCAGGGAGGTCACTCCGCCAGTGATGGCACCGACAACTCGACAGAGACGTTCACCTTCTCCCAGAGACAATACATCGATGACAGCGCAGAGGAGCATTCCCCCCAGGAAGAGCACTTCACACAGCCACTTGTATCCGGAACGCTTGAGAATCAGCTCGCCCTGCGTCTCCGAGCCGTCACCCGCGCTGAGATCTGCGACCTGGTCCGCGTCCTGGGTGTCGCGATGCTGGCTTAGACCTTCAATCACTTCCAGACTCCCGGTACCCACGCTGTCGCCGGCTTGACAACCATCACTCCTGGCAGTAACTCTTCAGACACCATGGCGAGTCATGATAGTGCAGTTGCCCTGTAACTGGCAACGGGAGCACTTGCCACCGCCCCTCTCAAGGCAGATTGCCTGGGGCGGGAAGATCCAACGACCATCACCCTGTTGGACGCGATCGAGCCGATCGAACGTTGACGGAGGTTGCTGCGTCGATTGAGCGGATGCAGACAACTTCATCAGGCGGCCCGGAGGCGAGGATGGTGAACATGGGCGAGCGGAATCCCAAGATCGAGCACTGGCCGGAAGAGGCCATCACGGAGAATGAGGATCGTCTGCTCCGCGAGGTGCTGAGTACCTGCTACCAGGGGCCGGACGACTGGATGTTCCCGACCCGGCGGTACTGGCAGGAGCCTCCGCAGCATCGCTGGTGGATGCGCGGCCCGACCGGCGCGATCATCTCGCAGATCGCGGTTCACGACAAGGTCATCGGTTCGCCCATCGGTGATCTGCGGATCGGCGGGGTGGGACTGGTATGCACGCACCCGGACCACCGGCGGAAGGGCTACGTTCGCCTGCTGCTGACCGAGGCCCTGCAATGGATGAAGCAGCAGGGTATGAGCTTCAGCCTTCTCTTCGCGGCCGTCGATGCCTACTCGTCAAGCGGCTACATCCCGATCAACAATCCCTTCCATCAGTTCGACTTCCGAACCAGGCAGTGGGTGACCAAGCTCATGCCCAAGGCCATGGCCGCCCCGCTGGCGGGCATCCCCTGGCCGGAGGGTGAGATCGACCTGCGCGGGATGGAGTTCTGATATTCGAGCGTGGCGCGACGGCCGGCATCGCGGTCAATCCACGCAGTCGGGCGCCGCTGCGAGGCCCGGCCCGCTCATGCAGCCCCGGAGCACGTCGATATCCCGCACATCAACGTCGGCATCATCATCCAGGCGAGCGCTCTGGCAGGCGTCCTCCGTTTGCGGCGTGGTTGGGCCGGTCAGGCAGCTCTGCAGGCGGGCGAAATCGTCCATATCCACGTCGCCGTCGCGGTCAATGTCGGCACGCAACAATGCGCTTGGCATGACGAGCAGGGCAACCGACGAGGCCGGCAGCTCAATCGTGATCGTGCCGGTCAAGGCGACATCCGCGTCGCGTACAATCCGGGTGAGATCAGCCGAGCTGTAGCGATAGAGCTGACCGCGTAGACCCGCAGCAAAGTGGCGGATCGTCGGCGTCACGGCAAGGGCATCCAAGGTCTTGTTGATGAAGACGACGGTCAATGCGCCATCACCGCGCTCGGCGGCGTAGACCGAGACGAGGCTCTGATCGCTGCTGACGGCGGAGACGGCGGTCTCTCCGAATCCTCTTCCAGCGCCGTCATAGTTGCGATAGATGCGGAACGCGAATGCGCCCGGCTCGTCGAACGAGGGCGGATCCCACAGCGTCGCCAGATCCAGACCCTCGCGACCGAAGATGCCGAGCACGTCGGCCTGGGCCAGGGCCCCGTTGATGTGGTTGAGTGCCCCGAAGTTGTACTCGGTGACGGCCAGCCGGGTGCCGGGATAATGGGCGGCCACCCAGGCTTTCATGCGCGGGATGAGCCGGACGGCCTCGCCGATCCAGCTCTCGTCGAAATAGGTTGGATCCCACAGCGAGCGAGTCGATCGTAACCGCTTGGCCTGTGTGGCCGCATCGCCTGCGTCGGAGAGGGCCACGCCGGACTGCGGGTAATAGTGCAAGTCGAGGTAGTCGAGGATCCGCAGGCCGGTGGTCTGCTCATAGATCCGCATCTGTTGGAGGTACCATTCGACGAAGGGCATGTCGCCGTGGGCCTTGCGGTCGGGCCGGGTGTTCCACCAGCTTCCGCCGCCGGCGGCGTCGGCCGCGGAGTAGAAGTAGGCTGTCCAGCCCCAGAGAACCGGTCCGAGGGTCAGGGCTTCCGGGTCGGCGGCCTTGACCGCGGCGGCATACTCGTAGGTCCGGTCGCGCATCTCGTCGTAACTGGTCCCGGCCGGGTGGACATCGCGGTGGGTGCTGTTCCAGAGCATCGGCTCGTTGTCGAGGTTGTAAAAGCGGACGCCGCCGGAGGAGGCACTGCCAAAGCGGCCCGCCAGGTGGGCTATCCAGTTCTGCACGAAGGACGGCCCGATGACCGTGCTGGTGTCGAGCGGATCGTTGCCGGTGATCAGTGTGCCGTCAGGCCGGACGCCGTTGCCGCAGTCCGGCGCCCACGGGTCAGTTTTCTCCTGCGGGCCGTACTTGGCCACGCTGAAGCCGCAGGCCCGGGCCCGGTCCTTCGGTGTCCAGCCGATGAGCGGCACGGTCATGATCGTTTCGGTTCCGGTGGCCATGTCCTGCCCGACGAATCGATCGGTCACTGAGCCGTTGGGCAATGTGCCGGGGCTCGAGTTGGTCTCGGGGATGTTCTCGAAATACCAATCGCTGGCCCGGTTCGAGGTGTCGTTCTGCCAATTGTAGCGTGTCGTGGCGTTACCGCCGAACCGTCGAACGGGCAGGCGGACATCGGCGGCGAGATCAGCGTCCGCGAAGTTCATGCCGTAGATGTGGTGGCTGATGGCATGGCGGCTGGCCGCGGCGTCAATGGTCAGCGTCGGCGGGTCCGGGGGTACAATGACTCCGCCCACAAGCACGATCTCGTCCAGATAGAAGGCCGGCTGGGCCGCGCCACTGTTGTCCTGCCACACGAGCCCACTGATCGAGGACACACCCAGGGAGCTGATCGGGATTTCGATGTCGGACCATGTTCCCGCGATGGTCAGAGACAGGGCCACGCCGGTACCTGGGGACGAGGAGGCGTCGTAGGCCATGACTTTCACCCGATGGCCGCCGGTCGTCCCTCCATGAATCGAGAAACGCAGCCCGGTGTAGTCCGACGCGGTCAGCGTGGTGTTGGTGTGCAGGAACAGCCCGGCCCACGCCTTGCGGTACACGACGGAGATGGACTTTCCGGAGCTGCCCTTGATGGGACTCGAGGTGCTGAAGCCGGCGGTCGTATCCCACGACCAGTTGGCCCAGCCGGACGCGAGGGAGTCGCCATAGACGGTGAGATCGGCGGCCTCCAGGGCGGCCGAGGCCACCAGGACGGTGATGACCGATGCCGCACTCCGCTTCCACGGGCTGTGCACCATTCCGCCTCCTCCGGACCATCTTGAACGGTTCGTTTGGCTCGCCGCAATCTCGATTGGCAAATACGAGTGTACCTCCCCTGCTCCGCGAGGTCAATGCGAGGGCGCGCAACATTCGATGCGAGAAGGGCTTGCACTTCTCGGAACCTTGCGACAAGATCATCGCTCAGCGGCGTTCAGAAGAAACGGGCGTCCCACGAAGACAGACGGAGAAACGACCATGCTTGCTGGATCATGGGTGGCGATGCTGATTCAAGGCACGCTTCTCGGCGGGGGTCCGGAACCGGGCATGCATGCTCACTACGCGGCTCTCACCTGCACGAGAGACGCGGCCGCCCCCTTTGCCTCGGTGGATTTCGTCTACGGGCCGATGGAGCCTATCGCGGGTCAGGCCTGCGTCTGGTGGCAGATCGAGGCCCGGGCCGAGGATGACGCTCAGGCCCAGCCCTTGTTCCAGCTCCAGGCCTGCACAACGCGTGATCCGCTGATCCGCTCGCCCGAAGCGCTGCAGTTTCGCCGCTACCTGCTCCGCATCCCGGAGACCTCCGAGGTCCTGGAGTACCGCAAGGTGCACGGCGGTGAGCCGCTGCTGCCGCCCTGGTTCGATTTCGCGCGGTACTTCCTGCCTCAGCGGGCCAAGGGCAGCGGTCTTACCGACGGAGCCCCCGAGACCTGCGAGTATCTCGGACACGTGCTCACACTGCGTCATGTCGGCCGCAACGTGCCCTGGACGCCGCTGAAGCCCAAGGTCCTCGAGCTGGACCCCGAGCTGCTGGTCAGCACGTCGCGCAACTTCAAGGACACCGAAGGCCGCCGCCTGCCCCAGACGCCACAGAAGCAGAACTACCAGTACACCCCGTTCGTCGAAGCCGACTATCCGGTCATGCTCGAGGCGGGAATCAACCTGTTCATCGTGTCGCCCGAGCAGGAGAAGTACGTCCGCGACGAGCCGGTGTTCTATCTGCGCGGGGCGGGCAAGGACAAGCCGCTGCGGTATCCGGCCGACCTGTATCGCAGCAACTACGTCGGTTCGCAGATGTTCATGGACGAGCCGTCGATCATCATGGTGGGCGATGTCCGGATCCACAAGACGCTCAAGTACTTCTCCGACGCCGCGGCGGTGATCGAGAAACGCGTCCGGGCAGGCTACGAGTCAGGCGGGAACGACGGGGCGTTCGACCTGGAGAAGGCCCTCGTCCGGCAGGGCGTCAGCTTCGGGGACATGCGGCTGATGCAGTACGATTATCCCTCGTGGGAAACGCTCTATGACACGACCTACTATCAGATGGCCGGCGGCCTGACCGGGATTGTGCACGAAGGCCGCTACCGGGTGGCCGACTTCGACAAGGCCGTCGCCAAGTGGACGGCTGAGCCGCGTCGGCACACGCCGGAGGAAGTTCTCCGGTATCACTATGCCTTTCTCCGAGGCGGATCGCGGCCGTTCGGCAAGCATTGGGGCACGGCCATCTACGGGCAGTGCGACCCCGCGATCGCCCCTCGAGCCATGACCCTGGCTTACGACATGGGGGCCCGCTACGTGTGGTTCTGGACCTCGGACCACGACCACCACGTCCCGTGGCCCGAGCAGCTCGAGCTGGCCCGAACGCTCAGGAAGCACCGGCTCGAGCATCCCCGGCCGTCGATCTTCGGTCCCCCGCCGGCACGCGACCTGGCGATCGTGATACCGTACGGCTACTTTCTGTCGGTGGACAACCTCTGGTGGGTGCGGGTGATGGACGCGGAAGGCAAGAACGAAGCCTCGGCCAGGTATCGGCGGCTCATGCGGCGAGCCCACGCGGCCATCCAGCAGGCGTTTGACCGCAAGCTCGATTTCGACATCACTGTCGACGACGACCGCGAGATCACCGGCTACCGCGATGTGCTGCGGATCACGGACGAAGAGTAGGATCCCTGCCCGGGGCAGGTTGCCGAAGCGTTGCGGGGGAAGGCGACGGGGGCGCCGACGACATCGGGCGGTGCGGATGGAGCCGGCCCCATCTCGTGAGTGAGAGCCGTCAAGCCGGGGGGCGGGGGCCAAGGCGGGTCGTGGACCTGAGCGGCACCGGAGGCGTCTTGCGGACCGGGCAGAAGAGGAATCGGGGCGGAGCCAGACAAGCGGGTCAGGCTCGCCACCCGCGGCTGAAGCGAGCGACCGAGGATTCTGGGATAGGATCGCGGCAGCCAGCAAGGCAGAGATGCCATAAGCCTTGCTTTCAAGGTTGTTTACGGAAGGGTGAGTGAGGGGATTCGAACCCCCGACTCCCAGGACCACAACCTGGTGCTCTAACCAACTGAGCTACACTCACCGTCGGGATGCCCGGAGAAACCGCGCAGCGGCATCGCCAGGGCTATCGAAGAGGACAGAATACCGCCGGAGGGGTGGTTTTTCAAGAATCAGTCGATTCTGACCAGTGAATCCAGCGATCCGAAGGTGTTGGGGACTTGGCCTTCCGCCTCGTTGTCCAGTTCCCACTGACCATCGACGAGGTACTTGTAGCGATACTCGCCGGGGGCCAACTGCAGCCTCTTGCGGTAGGTACCGTCTTTCTGGCGCGTCATCCGGCCCTCGTGAGGACGCCATTCGTTGAACGACCCGGCGACTTCGACGCGTTCGCAATGATTCCGTGGTGAGTATACGAAGGTGACCTGTTTGCCTCGCTTGATGGTCATGGCAATCCCTCTTCTCCTCGGCGACCCTCGCAGCGCGCGGAGCTGCCGGCATCTGTGCCATTATAGGACGGGCAACAGAAGGCGACCACCTGGAATGGTAGACCAGCCGTCAAACGGCTGAGCTATCGACCCCCTCTCAGCGGTGATGGCCGCCCGAGCAGTCTCTCAGCGTAACCAGCATTCGTCTTCCACGCATCGGTGGCCGTGGTTGCCCCGCCGGTCGGAGACCAGGCTACCACTGAAGGCTGCCTTGCTTGTGCAGGCTGGCGTTCACCGGCACTGGAGCCTCAGGCGGTCCCCTGGCTCCGCCCCCGCTTCGCCCGACCCGGACGCAAGGCGGAGCAGGATCAGGACTCGCGGAGCGTGATCAGGTGCCGAGAGGCTCCTTTGGCTGTTCCTCAGATCAGTTCGAAGGGTGGCCGACAGTCTCGACTTGTGCGGACCGGAAGCCCGGGCATCATCCTGGTCAGCCGCTCGGCCAGCGAGGCGAGCACCGGCCGTTCGCTCTCCCAATGACCCAAGGCGATGGCCGACTTGCCCATGCGCAAGATCATCAGCGCGTCGTGGTGGCGGATCTCACCGGTCACGATGATATCGCAGTCGGCCGAGCGGGTCTTTTCGAACGGCAGCATGCCGGCGGATCCGACACACACGGCGGCTCGGGCGACCACGGCGTTTGAGGGGCCGACGATCGTGCCGATTCTGGATCCCGTAGCCTTCTTGAGCTTGCGGGCCAGGGTCGCCGGGGTGGTGCGTGAAGGGAGCTGTCCGACCCGGCCGATGCCGAACGACGGTGCCGGGGCCAGCGGGTAGATGTCATAGGCCGGTTCTTCGTAGGGGTGGCTGCGGAGGAGGGCGTCGACGACCTCGGGCAGGCGGTGGTTCGGGGCGACCATCTCAATGCGCACCTCGGGGACCTTTTCCAGCCGACCGCGCCGACCGACCCTGGGCGAGGTGGTCTCGGTGCCATAGAACGTGCCTTCGCCCGGGATGCGGTAACTGCACATCACATAGTCGCCGATCCGACCTGCGCCGGCGGCCGACATGGCCGCGGCCACATGGTCCACGTCCCTGGCAGGCACGAAGGTGACCACCTTGGACTGTGTTCCGGCGGGCGTGGTGTACTCAAACGGCTCGACGTCGCTCAGCCCGCACAGATCGGCCATCACGTCGTTTGTTCCTCCCGGAGCAGCATCCAAAGCCGTGTGTGGCGAATAGATAGCGATACCAGCAGCGATGGCTCGATGGACGACGGCGTCGGCGCCGGCGCTGTCCGCCCGCAGCCGGCTGACCGGGCGGAAGAGCGGCGGATGATAGGCGAGCACCAGCCCGCACTTGGCTGCAGCCGCCTCCTGCAGGACCGGGGGCGTGAGATCGATGCAGAGGAGGATCGACCGACACGGTGCGGCCGGGTCGCCGGCCAGGAGGCCGACATTGTCCCACGACTGAGCCAAATGCGGCGGAGCGATGTGGTCCATGGCGTCGGCCACGTGGCCGACGGTGATCTTGTTCCTGGATGGCTTGGGCATCGTGATTCTCCATTCTCGGCTTGGGGTTCTCAGCTTGACGTCTGCCTCGTGTTTGCCTTCATCAGAGCCAACAACTCGGTATAGCCCTTCACATTGAGGACCTTGTCGCGCATGTGAACGTCGCGGAACATGCCGGCGATGTCGGCCAGGATTTCAAGTTGGGCTCCGTCGTCGTGCTGGGGGGTGAGGATCAGGAAGATGAACTGGGCGGGTTCGCCGTCCGGGGCATTGAAGTCGATTCCATCTCTCGAGATTCCGGCGGCCACGAGCGGCGCGGCCAGCTGCTCGATGCGGGCGTGGGGAACGGCGACGCCGCTCCCCATGCCGGTTGGCATGGTGCGCTCCCGATCGAGGACCGCCTGCTCGATCTGGTCCTGGGCCAAGCCGTACAGTGAAGAGGCCGCCTGGGTCAGCACCCGGATCGCCTCCTCGCGACCGCGGGCGGGAATGGGATTGAGGAACATCCTCGCGTGCATGAAGCCCGCCAGGCGCCGCGGTTTCTTCAGTTTGAGCAGCCGTTGCATGGCCGGACCGGTCATCATCGTTGTCACCAGGGCCATCACCACCAGGGCAACGAACATCCGCTCATCGATGACGCCATACTGGCGGGCGAGTAATCCGAGCACAAGCTGCATGGCCCCGCGAGCGTTCATGCCGAAACCCAGGGCCCATGATTCGCGCGACGACATGCCGCACAGCCATCCGCCCAGCCCGCAGCCGGCGATCTTCCCCACGCAGGCCAGGACCAGGACAAGGAGTACCAAGACGACGTCGAAGCGGGCAACGAAGTTGATGTTCAGGCCGATGCTCGCGAAGAACAGCGGCGCGAAGATGAATGAGACGAAATCACTGATGATCGTTCGGGTATGCTCGCGAAGATGAGGCGAGTCGCCGATAGCCACCCCTGCCAGGAACGCCCCGAAGACCGCGTGAACACCGATCCACTCGGTGAACGCCGCGCTGAACAAGGCAATGGCCAAGGCGAAACCCAGGACGCCACCCGGCCAGGAGGTGTGAGCCTGGATCCAGGGCAGGGAACGGTGGATGAGGGCGCGCCCGGCAGTCAGCATCAGGGCGGTGAACCCCAGGGTCAATGCGATCGTATAGCCGACACCGAGCCCATGGCCGGTGGGCGTACCCAGCAGGCTGAGAATAACCGCGAACACCACCCAGCCAACCAAATCGTTGAGCACGGCGGCGGCGACGATGACCATGCCCAGGTCGCTGCGGTAGAGACTGAGATCCATGAGCGTGCGGGCGATGACCGGCAGGGCGGAGATGGACAGGGCCGTCGCGAAGAAGAGGGCGAAGATCCGCCCGTCGCCGTGCTCTCCCCTGCCCAGCCAACTCGGCAGGCACCACGCAGCGATCAGACCCAGGGCGAACGGGACGACCGTCCCGGCGGTGCCCACCCACAAGACGGCTCTGCCCTGTCGCCAGACGGTCGAGAGATCCACTTCGATGCCCGCGACCAGGAGAAACAGGGTGATGGCCAGAGTGGTCAGGCCGTTCAACGCCACGGCGCCGCTGCCGGTCGAGGGGAACAAGAACGCGGTGAACGACGGAGCCAGCCAGCCCAGCACCGTCGGTCCCAGGAGCACGCCAGCCAGGATCTCGCCCAGGACCGCCGGCTGGTTGAGCCGCCGGGCCAGCTCACCCAGGACCAGGGCTGTCGCCAGAAGCGTGCCCAGGCCCAAGAACAAGACCATGATCTGTTGGGCATCCATGGCGGAACATTACCCGCGCGAAGCGGTGACGCCAAGACTCCCGCCAGCGGCGGCGGAGCGGTCTCGGAAACGGGGCGATATCGCCGCACCAAGGTGGCTGGAACGGCTGATGCGAGAACCGTACATGAACTGACAGGCCTGCGTCAGGCCCTGGACGTTGCCATCGGTGTTGACCATTCGCTCCGGCCGTACTACACATGGCCGCATGCCAAACGAAGCCACCCGGACGAGTTCCGGCTCTACGCCGCGGGCGGCAGCGGTGCTGTTCGATCTGGACGGGACGCTGACCCGGCCCTATTTCGACTTTGCCGCCATCCGGGCGGAGATCGGTCTGGCGCCCGAGTCTCGGTTGCCCATCCTGGAGTCCATTGAGTTAATGGAGCCGCTCCAGCGCAAGCAGGCCGAGGAGATCCTCCTGCGGCGCGAACGGGAGGCGGCCTTGGCCAGCGAGCTCTGGGACGATGCCCATGCGGTTCTGGCCGCCCTCCGAACGGCCGGCCTGATTCTGGGGCTCATGACCCGGAACAGCCGGGTGTCGGCCGAGACGGTCATTGCCAAGCACGGGCTGAAGTTGGACCGGGTCCATACCCGAGAAGATGGACCGGTCAAGCCGTCCCCCGAGCCGGTCTTGGCCCTATGCGCGCAGTTAGGGGTGGCCCCGGTCGCGGTCTGGGTCGTGGGTGACTACCTGTTCGACATCCAGAGTGGCCAAGCGGCCGGGGCGACCACCGCCCTGATGATCGGGGACGCCGCAGTACCTGACTACGCCGACCAGGCGAACCATGTGATCCGCCGCCTGGGCGAGCTGCCGGCCCTGCTGGGGCTGGGGGCCCGGCTGCCGCGAACCTCCGCGCCGGGACTCCCGTAGTGTATACTTGGCAGGCCATGACAGACGTCAAGTTCAATAGCCTGGGGTACTTGCACCTGTTCTGGGTCGTCCTCGCCCTGGGGGGCGTGGTCGCCTACGGTTTCGCGCGAAAGAACCGATTGCTGCGGCGGCTGGCCACTCCGCATCTGCTGGCGAGTCTGGCCGGGCAAGTCAGCCGCAAGCGGCAATGGGCCAAAGCGGGACTGGTCCTGGCCGCCATGGCCACCCTGGTGCCGGCCATCAGTGATCCTCGGTGGGGGGTTTATTACGAGGACTTGCCCCGACGGGGGATCGACATCATCTTCGTTCTCGACGTTTCCCGGTCTATGCTGGCCAGCGATCTGCCCCCCAGTCGCCTGGAACGAGCCAAGCAGAGCATCGGCGATGTGCTGGATGCGGCCGTCGGCGACCGGGTGGGGCTGGTCACCTTCGCCGGGACACCCGTTCTGAAGTGTCCGCTGACGGTCAATTACGGAGCCTTCCGCATGCTCCTCGACGAAGTCGGGGTACGCAGTTCGCCGCGCGGCGGCACACTGATTGGCGATGCCGTCCGGCTGGCGGCCAAGTCGTTCGTCGATCCGATGAAGAAACACAAGGCCATCGTGGTTCTCACCGACGGTGATGACCAGGAGAGCTACCCGGTCAAAGCCGCGGAAGAGGCCTACGCCGAGAGCGGGATCCAGGTCTTCACGGTCGGGCTGGGCGACGAGGGCGAGGGTGCCCGCGTGCCGGCCAAAGAGGCTCAGGCGGGCGTCTTCATGCAGTATGACGGCCGCGAGGTCTGGTCGAAGATGAATCCGGCGGTTCTGCGAGAGATGGCCATGAAGGGCGGCGGGGCATACATTCCCGCGGGCACCAAGAGTATCGATCTCGGCCAGGTGCTCTACGAGGAGCGTATCGCCAAGGCGGAGCAGCGCGAGTTCGAGACCAGTCGGATCGAGCAGCGGAAAGTCCAGTTCCAATGGTTCGCGGGCCTCGCTCTGCTGCTGTTGCTGATCGAGACGTTCATGACGGACCGCAGAGTGGTGGAGGCGGATTCAGTTGCGTAGGTGGGCAGTGACAGGCGGGCGACGTCTCCGGGCCGCCGGCGGCCGGCGGGTCTGGTGCGCGCCCACACTGCTGGCCCTGGGGGTGTCGATGGGCCTCGCTCAGGCCGTACTGGCCGCCGACCCGCCCCCGCACGAACTGGTTGCGGAAGGCAACAAGGCCCTGGCCGATGGCGACGGCGCCAAGGCGATGGAGCTTTACGACAAGGCCGCGGCCCAGGCCCAGGACTCCCCGGAGATCGCCTACAACCAGGGCGTGGTCTACTATCGCGGGAGCGACTACGACAAGGCTGCGGAGCGATTCAGCAAGGCGCTGTCCACTTCGGACGCCGGGCTGGATGCCCGCGCTCGGTTCAATCTCGGCAACTGTGCGTACGCTTCGGCTCTCAAGGTGAAGGACAAGCCCGAGGAGGCGATCGAGAAGCTCAAGAAGGCCAGCGACTTCTTCCAGGATGTCCTGGAAAGCCACCCGGACGACAAGGACGCCCGGGGCAACCTGGAGCGAGCCCAACTGCTCATCAGGCAATTGAAGGAACAGAAGCCGCCGGAGAGCCAGCCGCAGAGTCAACCGTCCTCGCAGCCGACCAGCCGACCGCAGAGTCAACCCCAGTCGCAACCCGCCAGCCGGCCGGAAAGCCAGCCTTCCCAGCAGGACCAGGAAGAACAGGGCCAGAAGCAGGGCCAGCAACAGCAGGGAGAGGACAGAAACGGAGAGGCGCAGCAAGGCGGTCAGGAGGAGGAGGGAAAGAAGAAGGATGCTCAACAGGCCCAGGCAGACAAGAAGGACGGCAACCAGAATGAAGAGAAGCAGGAACAGGCCCGGGCGCTACCCGCGACTCAACAGGCCATGAGTAAGGAAGAGGCCCAGCGACTGCTTCAGCTGATCCGCGACAAGCAGCGGCAGCGCATGGAGGCGTTGGAGCGGCAATCGCAAGGGCCGATGCAGCCGGTGGAGAAGGACTGGTGAGCGACAGCGGCGGGCTGAAACAGCAAGCCTGGCGAGGCAGCGGGCTTCTGAAGGTTGGCCCGGGGAGCCTGCCCCCCGAAGGATCCAGAATGAGTACTCGCGTTCTCGCGCTGGTCTTCACGGCTTTGACGGGCTGGACGCTGGCGGCCGGCTCGGCACCTGGTGCCCAGGTCGGCATTGAAGTCTCCGCCAAAGAGACCCATGTGGGCGTTCCCGTTGTGGTGCGGATCACGATCAGCGACTGCAAACATGAACCGCCGGCGCCGGTGTTCCCGGAGATCACCGGCGTCGAGATCCGCTCCGACGGGATTCCCTCGCGCAGCTCGCGAATGACGGTCATCAACGGGAGGATGAACCAGCAGGTCTCGCTGACCTATGACTACCAGCTCGTTCCTACCGCGGACGGCAGCTTCACGATTCCTTCCCTCCAGATCGAGGTTGATGGCCGCAAGTTCAGGACCGAGCCGCAGACCGTGGTGGTCACGAAATCGGAGACCGGAGATCTGCTTTTTGCGGATGTCAAGGGCGGCCGCGACAAGATCTACCTCGGCGAGTCAGTGGACATCACGCTGCAGATCTGGATCAGGCCGTATCACGATCGCAACTTCTCGGTGAAGCTGAGCGAGGCCAACATGTGGGGCCTGATCGACAACGCCAGCCGATGGGGGCCGTTCCTCGAGCCTCTCCAGCAGATGCTGCGCACCCGCCAGCGACCTGCCGGACGGGAGGTTCTGCGGACGGACACAGCGGGCAGCTCGAGGTCGTACTACCTCTACGAATTGACCACGACGATATGCCCCGACCGACCCGGCAAGCTCGCGCTCGACGACGTCAACGTGGTGGTATCCTATCCCGTTCGCCTGGGCAGGGACCAGAGTCTGTTTTCCATGGGCGAGCTGAGGATCGGGCAATCCCGCCCGCTCTCGGCCAAGCCAACCGTCGCCCCGATCGAAGTCAAACCGGTTCCCACCGAGGGCCAACCGCGATACTACCGGGGCGCTGTCGGACAGTTCACCATCCAGGCCGCAGCCAAGCCGACCGAGGTCACCGTCGGCGAGCCGATCACGCTGAATCTCACCATCAGCGGCAACGGCCGGATGGAAGTCGTGCCGCCTCCGCCGCTCCCCGAGATCGAGGAACTGGCCCGCGATTTCAAGGTGCCTAACGATCCGCTCACCGGCACCGTGCAACAGGACGCCAAGACATTCACCCAGAGCATCCGGGCCAAGACCGACCAGGTCAAGGTAATTCCGCCGATCCCCTTCTCTTACTTCGATCCGCGGGCCGAGAAGTTCGTGACGGTGAACACGAGGCCGATCCCGCTGAGCGTCAAGGCGACAGAGAAGCTGTCGGCCGCGCAAGTGGTGGATTCAGCGACCGGCCAGGTACGCACGACGCGTTCGCTGACCGAAGTCTCCAGCGGCATCCTGGCGAACTACAATGGAGCCGATGAGATCCTCGGCCAACAGGCGTTCTCGCCCGGCTGGCCGGCGGCGATGGCGATGGGGCTTCCGCCCGTTGCCGCCCTGGTCAACTGGCTGGTACATCGGCGGCGGCATCGATTGAGAACCGACGTCGGATTCGCTCGCCGTCGCTCGGCCCGCAAGAAGGCTCAGAACACGATCCATGCCGCTTCCCAGATGACCGAAGCCGAGCTGGCGGCAGCCGTTTCGACGGCGATCGGCGGGTATGTGGCCGACCGATGCAACCTGCCCACGGGCGGTCTGACCCGTTCGGCGGTCACCGAGCACTTGACCGATCGGCGGGTGCCGGCGGCGGTAGTCGAGGAGGTCGATCGTTTGCTCGAGCAATGCGAGGGTCTTCGCTATGCGGCCGCCGGCGGGGCCTGCCGGGATGGGCTGGTGCAGGCAGCCATGGCGGCCATCGAGCGGCTGGAGGGGGAGCGGTTCGGATGAGGCATCGCCGAACAGTCTGGGAGGGCGGACCGCTCAAACGCGGGCCAGCGCCTGCGATACTGAAGACGATGTACGTTCTGACGATTCTGGCCGCAGCTCCGGTGACGGCCGGCGAGCTGACCCGGGCCCAGCAGGCCGAGATCCTGGACGAAGCCACCCGGGCGTTCGACCGCGGCGCCGAGGTCCGTGGCTCGAACTCTGCGGATGCGACCGCGGCCTTTCGCGAGGCGGCTGTTCGCTTCCAGCTCCTGGTCGATGCTGGCGTGCGCAACGGCAGACTCTACTACAACCTCGGCAACGCCTGCTTCGAGAGCGGGCAGATCGGTCGAGCGATTCTGAACTACCGTCGGGCGAAGAAGCTCATCCCCGGCGACGGGCGACTCGAACACAACCTCCAGTATGCCCGCTCGCTCCGGCGGAACCAGATCGAGGTCGCCGGCCAGCGCGCCTTTCTGCAGACCCTGTTCTTCTGGCATTACGGTTCGTCGCTCGGCTCGCGCTACCGGGTCGGCCTGGCATTCTACGTCCTCTTCTGGCTCATGGTGCTGGCTCGTCCCTACCTGACCGGATTGCCCTGGCGGTATGCCCTGGTGCCTGTCGCCGCCATCTGGCTGGTCCTGGGTGTCTCCGTCGGCGCCGATTTGCTTAGCCCTCAGCGGGCCGAGGGCGTTATCCTGGTCGACAACGTCGTGGTGCGAAAAGGCAACGGCGAGCGGTTCGACCCGCAGTTCAAGCAACCCCTCTGCGAGGGCCTGGAGTTCGTCCTGCTCGAGCAGCGCCGCGACTGGTGGTGTATCGAGCTGCCCGACGGCAAGAGCGGCTGGATCCGGGCTGATCAGGCGGAACTGCTCTAGGCGCCCGCCCCACCGAGGGCGGGACGAGCATCCTGCCGGGCAGCCGACAGGCGGAAGACCCACACTGCACCGCAACGGCTTTCGGGCCCTTGGTGGGCAACCCGGTTACCGCTATACTCCCGTCATCATCACCGGGGCATGGATGCCGCCGGAGGCGTCCCGCGATTGCCGGGACGGTTCGATCCATCTCATCCCGGGTTCGAGGAGTGGCCCAATGCTGCTCGCCATCCTGAGAGCACTGTTCGTCCTGATCGTGGCCGGCGTGGCGATGAACTACGTCGAGCAGGAAGGCAGCGCCCTGGCCCTGCCGGTTCTCATCGTCGCCCTGGGGGCGGCCGCGATGGTCATCGGACTCGACGTCTTCATACCGCAGAAGTCCTTGCTGGCGATATCCGGCCTGTTCTTCGGACTGGTGGTCGGGCTGCTGATCGCGTTCGGCGCGGGCCTGATCATCGACCTGCTGGTAGACGCCTATCAACCCACGCTCGCCGGCGGCCCGCTGGTGAGTACCACCAAGGTACTGATCGGCATCGTCACATGCTATCTGGCCGTCAGTTTCATTCTCCAGACCAAGGACGATGTCCGTTTCGTGATCCCCTACGTCGAATTCGCCAAGCAGCGCAAGGGCCAGCACCCGATCATCCTGGACACCTCGGTCATCATTGACGGGCGGATTGTGGACATCATGAACTCCTGGATCGTGGATGCCCCGGTCATCGTGCCCCGGTTCGTACTCCATGAACTCCAGGCGGTCGCCGACAGTAGTGACAAACTCAAACGGAACCGCGGCCGGCGCGGACTGGACATTCTCAACAAGCTCCAGTCCAACGAGAAGCTCGACATCCAGTTCTACGACAGCCGCATGACCCGCGAGGAAGCCAGCGAACCGGTCGACCAGCGGCTGGTCACCCTGGCCCGCAAGATCGACGGCCGAGTGGTCACCAATGACTACAACCTCAACAAGGTCGCCAAACTCCGCGGGGTGGACGTCATCAACATCAATGACCTGGCCAACGCCCTCAAGCCGGTATTCCTGCCCGGCGAGGCCATGCAGGTGAAGATCATCAAGCCCGGCGAGGAGGCCGGCCAGGGCGTCGGGTACCTCGAAGACGGCACCATGGTGGTCGTCGAAGCCGCCCGCGATCGCATCGGCCAGACCGTGCCCATCATGGTCACCTCCGTGCTCCAGACCAGCGCCGGCCGCATGGTCTTCGGGCGGCCGGAAGGTGCGCCCGGCGACGGTGGTGGAAGACGGCGCGCGGGGCAGAACCTGTAGAAGACGTCGAGCGTTCGAGAGGGGCGTCGACGCCTGCGGGCCACGTCATCGGCGCCGCCGGAAACGGCGAACGGTGACCCGGTCGATCACTCGAATCCAGCCCAACTTCCGCGAGATGGGGGACGCGCAGAATCAGACCCGGCGCCACCAAAATATTCCAGATACCCGCACGACCATCAGGCGACCGCGCAAATCCCATCCTGGCCGGCAGCCAGTCGGTACAGATTGCACGCGATCTCGGTCATCGATCCGCCCGCTCGCTCGATCAGGGCGAGAATGGCCTCGGCCTGGTCTGTTCGGCTCAAGCCCAGAAACCGGCTTCTGAAGGCGTCAAGTTCAACACGAACCAGAAGGGTCTGCTGCGACGCGTCCAGGAGGGTATCGAAACCCTGATCCCCGTGGCCGGCCATACTCACCAACAGGGGCAGTTGAGGATCCTCGACGAAGTGGCGACGGACAGTCTCATGGAGCAGGTTCTCATAGGCGCAGGCCCGGCCGGTGGAAATGCACGATTCGCGGGCGATTTGCCGCAGGGGCGTGCGTTCGGCCTCGACGGCGATGAGCATGCGCTCGGCCGCCAGCCGCTCCATGATCGAACAGGGATTGCGGTGCCGCCAAGTCCGCCGTCCGAGCTCCGCCAACGCCGCTCGCACGGCTCGCTCGAACCGACGCCGGACGCGATGACGAATCGTCTCATCGCCCGCGCTAATTGCGGGCCGAGCCTCGATTTTGACGGCCACAGCGTAGGGTAGCTCCTGTACCCGAGGAATCGCCGACCGGGGCTCATCGCTGGCCTGCTGGGTCAGCTTGAGCACCCGGGTCGGGACGCGGATGGTCGTGAAATACTCGTGCAGGGCGCGGTAGATCGCACCGCGGATCCGAAACAGGGCATACGGGGCGAACGCGCCATGCTGGTCAGCCTCGTAGGTCAACGCCGCCCGCACCAGGGCCAAGGCGCCCTCCTGGAACAGATCGTCACGCTCTCGCTCACGCTTCGCGCACCGGGGCGTACGCACGTGCCGGACCAAGTGCACGCCGATCAGTCCAAGATTCCGGGTCACCAGATCCGACTGCTCGTCGGTCAGGATAGACTCTCCCCCCACGATCTCGTTGTCCAGCGTCTCGGACATGCTTCTCTCTCCTCCACGAACATTCCTATCGGCCTCCGCATATACCTAACATAAACCAAACTTGGAGAAAAGTCAAATCCGCGCCAAGCTGCGGGCCAGGCAGGGGCCACGATTCGCGCAAACCAAGCCTTGCACATTACTTGCGATGTATTGGGCGATCACCACTCGGTATCCGGCGACGAGGCGGACGGCGACCCCAGCAGCGAGGCCGACACAAGGCCTGCCACAAGGCGAGGATCCCGCGAGGGCCGTAGCCATCATCGTCGGAGAGAGGGATCCCCATCAACGCGGGCGATATCGGCAGGGTGTTCCGGAGGGGAGAAGCGCGGCGGCCCAGACCGAGCCGCCTGCAAGCTGCTCAGGCCTGGGACCTTGCCCGAGCCTATTGTTCAACCGGACAGGAGTTCGTTTCCCCGTTCCCCGGTCAGGGCTTGGGGCCTCCCAGGACCATGTAGCTGGCGTACTTGTCGGAGGTGTTGAACTTCTTGGTTTCGACCATGTCGGTGTGGCCATCCCAGTAGAGGACCGTCCCCTTGGCGAAATGACGGCCGGCCATCCAGTCGACAAAATCGTAGTACCCGCTGTAGCCATCGTTGAGTGCGCTGCCTGCATTCGAGGCATTGGGCGACAAGGTCGTGTCGTCGAAACCGGGATACTCCTCGAACAGCATGCCGACCTTGTTCGGGGTGGAGTAGAACTTGCCGGCGTAGTCCACGCTGGATTTCGAGAAGATGCCTGGCTTCAGCTCATCGGGGCTCAGGAAATCCGCGGACGCCAGGCCGCTGCTGCTGCTCCCGTTGTTTCGATGCTGGTCGATGGCATTGTGCGGCTCGATGAAACGAACGTAGCTGTGAATGGCCCTGTTTCCCCGGCCGCTTTCCCCCGAGCCGACCGCAGCGGCGAATCGTCGCTTGGTGTCCTTGGGGCAGAAGTACACCTCTTTGTTGCGCACAAACTTGTAGATCTGCCCAAAAGTCACCCAGAGGCCGGAATCTGTCGGGCGCGTGCCGCCGAATTTCCTGTAGGGATCGCCGAGATAGGCGGCGTTGCCCCCGCTGATGCCGTCCCAGAGCCACCAATCCCAGTGCGGGAAGCGACTCTTGTTATCCTGGGCATAGAAGTTATGCCCGCTATAAAGTTCCCTCAGCCGCGTCTTGCAGACCACGGCCTGAGCCTGATCTCGCGAACGGCTCAGAGACGGGATCAGGACGGAGATCAGCAAGGCAATGATGGCGACCACAACCAGCACTTCGATCAGCGTGAAACCGCGACGATCGTAACGGTTCGACATACAACATCCACCTTCCATCCAGGGTGCGGTTACTGAACCTCGCCGCACTTGGGACACTTGCGTTCAGGGGCTCCCGAGGCCCCCTTGCTCATCAAGAACAGCGTCTGGCACTTGGTACACACATACGGATTGGCGTACAGGGTCTCCTTGCCGCACTTCGGGCACTTGTATCCGGGCCCGAAGATCGGAGCGCGAGCCGCCTTGCCGCCGGCCGGCGGTGTCAACTCGGACAGCTCGGCATCGGCCGTGTACTTGCACTGATCGCAGAAGACCTTGAGCTCGATTCGCCCCTCGACCCCGCTGGCACCGGCTCGACCGAGATAGCCCCAGGTCATCCAGGCGGCCACTGCCACGGCAACGACCGTCACGGCGATCACAGCATTTCGTTTCGTTTCAGGTGTCATGGATCTGATTCTGCCCTACCGCAGCGCCGACTGACTCATCGCCCAGATGCGCAGGCATCCATCATCGCCCCAGGTTCTACGACGAACCCTCGGTCGCCACCCCTTAGGGGCAAAGACTGCTTATTACACACACTCCCGCAACCCGAAGAGCAGGCTGGAACAGTCAAATGCGACAATCCCAACACCCGATCGGCCAAACGTGAGGCAAGCACGTGCGCTTCGCCCGCCGATCTTCCAGACTCCGCGATGGGCACGGTTGTGTCCCAGCCAACCCCTATCCTATCACAATCGGACACAGAGTCAACGTCAGAACAGGTGAAAACCGGCCTGTTTCAGGGCGCAAGCCGACAGAGGGCACCCCTCGCTAAACCGCGCCAATCGCTTTTCGAAGGCTCGGCATGGCGAGTTCACGTCAACGAGCACGCCGAATGCGACATCTCTTTCTCTACCTTTCAGGATCATCCAACAGGACTGAGACCGGCACCTGAGGGCGCCAGAAGCCTTCCCGATACGCTCACTTGGGCTTCTCCGGCGGCATTGGACGAACGGTAAACCGAATCGCATGCGGCTGCACCATAAGCCGTTGAAGGGATATGAGTTCGGACATGGTACGATCGAGTTGAGTTCGCAGGGCGGGCAGGTCCGGGGCGGTAGCCAAGTAGGTGTTCGCCCCGCGCTGAGCCAGGAACAGTTCCCATCGAGCGGCTGTGGCCGCTTTGAGCAAGCCGGCCCGCGCGTCCCATGGACCGCCGGGGTGCCAACCGTCGGCCGTGGCAGAGCAGAGATTGACACCTCGCTCGAGCTCTCTTTCGGGAAAAAACCCCAGGGGGCGGTCATCAGCCAGAACCTCGTAGCGCCCTGCGGACAAGCCGCGAACGCTCAGCATGTACTTGTTGAGTTCCTCGGTAATGGGGATCCATCGATACGACGCCAGCGGCCAGAAGGGCGCCCAGTTCAACGGGTAGCCGTCGTCGATTCGGGTGAACTCCACCTGAGTCGATCCGCCTGCGAGTGCCTCGACCCGGCAGCCTCGGGCGTCGAGCAGTCTGGGACCCTGGCAGTCGACGTCAACTGAGGAGACCTCGGACGGTGCTCCCAGTCCCTTCAGAATCGCGAATGCCATGGCCAACTGGCCGAGGTCGTTGAGGTGGACGCCATCTTCGGCGTGCAGTGTCACCTTGTCCTTGTCCGTCTTGGCCTGGGCGTTGGCCTCGAGAATCCGTTTCTGAATGCGGCGCATCGTCCGCTGGACGTCGATGGCCCCCTCGCCCAGTTCCCGGGAGATGGCCATCGCCTGATCACCCATCTTTTGCAGCGTTCCCGTCTCGGCGGTCGCGGGATCCTCCGCGGTGATGGCCGCAGAGCAGATAAACACCCGGACCTTGTGCTTCCTGCACTGTTCCACGATGCCGCGAATGGCCTCGAGATGACGGCGGATATGCTCATCGTCGGCCCTCGTACCCCACCCGATATCGTTGATCCCGTAGGCGACGGTGAGCAGGGTAGCTCCGCGATCGAAGACGTCGCGCCCCAGCCGCCGCAAGGCGCCCTCGGCCGTGTCGCCGCCCCAGCCGGCATTGATGAACTGTACCTTGTGGTTCGGGAAACGCAGCAGGGTGTAATTCTCGACGTACCGTCCGTAGAGACCCGCGGCGGTGATGCTGTCGCCAAGGAAGACAACCGTGTCACCGTCGCGGACGGCGAAGTCGCCCGCCCAGACGCGGGCAACGGCCGAGAAGAGCACCGAGACGATTGCTGCCGAAAGAGCAAAACCATACATGGGAGACCTCCGTACATCCTCACCCGGGTGGACATGGACGAGGCTACGAGCGCATCCTCTTTGCGTCAACCGCTTCAGAGCACCCACCTGAGGCATGACCGACTCGGCGGGACATCGGGCAGGACCAAGCTGGCGAATCCCGCATGGCTGTTCGCGACTCGGCCGCACGATCTCGCGAGGGTCCGGCTGAACCGGAGGGAGCGCACGCAACGGTATGGTCACACCTTCAGGAAAAGCCTCTTGCGGTACAGAGGGATCATGAGGACGAGCCACAACGCGCCATACGCCAGGGCGAAGGCCAGGGAAGCCGTGTATGGCCCACTACCGGTCGCCGGGAAGTGCGCCGCAAACCAGTGCTGGTAGATCCACGCCTTCATAGAGGGGGCGTCGAGGCCGAAGCTGAAGAACCCCAGGATGCGGCCAAGGATGCCCGAGGCGAAGAAGACCAGGATGGCGTTGGTCCCGAACACCAGGAACGGCCAGGACCACCGCCGCCAGCCCTTGACCTCGATCAACCAGTGGCACATGGCCAGCATGTGCATGGCGATTCCGCCGGCCAGAAGAACGTAGGAGCTGGTCCAGATCTTCTTGTTGATCGGAACGCTGTGGCCCATCCACAGGCCGGCGACGATCAGCAGGTTGGCGGCGAAGAAGAGACCGATGAGTTTGTCGCGGTCGTCGCGCCGGCCGCGAAGCCAGCCGCCGGTCAGCACGCCGAGCAGGCAGGTGCCCACGCCGCCGATGGTGCCCAGAATGCCCTCGGGGTCGGGCAGCTCGGAGTGGACGTGGCCTCCGAGCAGCCTGGCGTCGAGCCAAGCGTGGAGGCTGCCCTCGGGCCGGGTCGATGCGGGATAGGCGTCCGGCGGGACAACGGACCAGGGATGCTTGACCAGCCACCAGTATCCGACCACGACGACGATCGTCGCCAACACCCGTCCGCGAACACCGAGGAACATCATCACGACCGAGGCGAAGAAGTAGCACAGCGCGATCCGCTGGAGCACGCCCGGCACGCGCAACGCTCCGGTCTTCACTGCGGGCGGATGGGGCGACTGGAAGTAACCGAAATCGACGACGAACCAGAGCAAGGCCAGGCCGATCAGCGAGCAGGCGGCGATCTTCCATCGCCGGGCGGCTCGGTCCAGGGGCCATGCCAGCGGCGGCTCGTGGCGAAACAGGCAGAACAGACCTCCTAACGCCAGGATGTACGGGGCCATGAGCCGCCAGATGGGGAAGCTGAACAGGATGAGCCCGAGGAGGAACAGGATGATCGTGCGGCGAACGACATGCTCGAACAACCGCAGCCTACTGGCTCCCTCGCTCAGCCTCCGGTCGAAGGAATAGGTCATGGCCACGCCGACGATGAACAAAAACGAGGGGAAGACCAGATCGGTCGGCGTCCAGCCGTTCCACGTGGCGTGGCCGAGCGGAGCGTAGATCTTGCCCCAGTCGCCGGGGTTGTTGACCATGATCATCCCGGCGATGGTGATGCCGCGAAAGGCGTCGAGCGAAAGAAGGCGGCTGCTCTTGGCCAGAGCCGGCTGCGGCGGTTCGACCGGGGTCTGCGGGTCGGCGACGGGTTGGTCGGCCATATCAGAAGCTCACTACTTGGCCACGTCGGCGATCACCGCCTGGATCTTGGCGGTCGCGTTCTCGCGGGCCTGCGCGATGTTGTCCCCGGGCCCCTTGGTCAGCACATAGAACTTGATCTTCGGCTCGGTGCCGCTCGGGCGAGCGATGGCTTTGGTCCCGTCATCGAGGGTCAGGAACACGACGTCGCTGGGCGGCAGGTTGTACTGGCCGACCACCTTGCCGGTGCGAGCGTCCCTGATCTCGCCGGTGGCAAGGTCGGCCACGGTCCTGACGGGTACACCCGCCACGCGCTCCGGCGGGCGGGTTCGCAGCTTCTGCATCATGGCCTTGATCCGATCGGCGCCGTCCTTGCCCGGCAGGGTCAAGCTCTTGGCTCCTTCCTGGTAGTAGCCGTACCGCCTGTAAAGATCGAGCAGCAGATCGTAGAGCGTCTTGCCCTGGGCGGCGGCCACGGCGGCCAGGTCGGCGACGTAGGCCGTGCTGGTCACCGCGTCCTTGTCCCGCGTGTAGGTGCAGGGCATGTAGCCATAGCTCTCCTCGGCCCCAAAGATGTAGGTCTTGCTCGGCTTGCCCGGCGAGCCGGCGGCGTCAAACTGCATCACCTGGTCGCCGATCCACTTGAAGCCGGTCAGAACCTCGATGACCTCCGCCCCGTAGGAGCGGGCGATGTCCTTCATCATGTCGCCCGAGACGATGGTGGTGATCATGGCGGCGTTCTTGGGGAATCGGCCGGAGCGGGTCAGCGTCTCGCAGATGTGCCAGGTGAGCATGGCGGCGATCTGGTTGCCGGTGATGAGTTCGAACTGGTTGCCCGGGCCACGCACGGCCACACCCACGCGGTCGGCGTCGGGGTCGGTACCGATGACCAGGTCGGCGCCCTCCCTCTTGGCCAGTTCGATTCCGAGCGTCAGAGCCGCGCCCTCCTCGGGATTGGGGTACTCGACGGTGGGGAACTCGCCGTCCGGCTTGCCCTGCTCGGGGACGACGATGACCTTCTCGAAGCCGCGCCGCTTGAGAGCCTCGGGGACCAGGGTGATGCCCGTGCCATGCAGCGGGGTGTAGACGATCTTGAGGTTCTTGCCCTGCTGGCGGGAGATCTCCGGCGACAGGCACGAGGCGTGGACCTCGGCCAGAAAGGCTTCATCCACCTCGCGGCCGATGACGCGGATCAGGCCCTTGGCTTTCGCCTCGGCCACCGGCATGACCTTGATGTTGCCGAAGCCCCCCACCCGGCGGACCTCCTCGCTGATCCGCTTGTCGTGCGGGGGCACGATGGGCACCCCGCCCGTCCAGTAGACCTTGAAGCCGTTGTAGGCGGGCGGGTTGTGGCTGGCGGTCACGACGACGCCGGCCGTGCAATTCAGGTGCCGGACGGCGTAGGACAGCTCCGGTGTCGGCCGCAAGGCTTCGAACAGATAGGCGGTGATCCCGTTGCCGGCCAGGACCGCGGCGGTACGTTCCGCGAAGACGTCACTCTTGCGGCGGCTGTCGCAGGCAATGGCGACGCCGGCCCGTCTGGCGGCCTCACCCTGCTGGGCGATGTAGTTGGCCAGCCCCTGGGCGGCGGCACCGACGGTGTAGATGTTCATCCGGTTGAGCCCGGCCCCGATGATGCCGCGCAGGCCGGCGGTTCCGAACTCCAGCTCGCGATAGAACCGGTCGGTCAGCTCCCTCTCGCTGCCTGCGGCCTGCAGCTCGCGAATCTCCTTCTTGTCGGCTTCCGCGATGGCCGGCTCGTCCAGCCAGCTCTTGACCGCCGATGCGATCGATGCGTCCATGTTTCAGTTGCCCTTGTCAGCCCGGGATGGTTCCGGGGACCACACCCTTCATGAATCCAAGCCCGTACAGCCAACATGGTTATAAGCCAAACCGGCGGGAATGGGTAGAACGCGGTCTCGGTTCTTCATATTGTCTTCAGCTAGCGGCTGGTAGACTGGGATCAGCCCTCTGGGCAGGTCGATGCGCGATGGAATGGCTTTGATGGTGGCGACATGATGAGCACGAGTACCGTCCCGGAAGATCTCGACCCGATCTCGGCCGCCACCGCACGGCGGCGGTGTTGGATCACGCGGACAGGCCTTCTGGTGGTTCTCCTGATCGCCGTGGTCTTGCGGTTCTGGAACCTCGAGGCCAACGAGTTCGGCAACCTCTACTACGCGGCCGCGGTTCGGAGCATGGCCGCGAGCTGGCACAACTTCCTGTACGCCTCGTTCGATCCGGCGGGTTTTCTTTCCCTGGACAAGCCTCCGGTCGCCTTCTGGCTTCAGGTTCTCAGCGTCAAGGTCCTGGGGTACTCCGGGTTCGCCCTCCACCTCCCACAGGCTCTTGAAGGTTCTATCGCGGTACTGATGGTGTACCTGGTCGCGCGGCGTCTGGTCGGGGATTGGGGTGGTCTGCTGGCCGGGCTGGTGATGGCGGTGACGCCGGCCAGCGTGGCGATCGACCGCAGCAATCTGCCCGACAGTTGCCTGCTGCTGGTGCTGCTGGTGGCCGGGGCGGTGCTGCTTCGAGCCACGGAGCGGGCCCGGTGGGGCTGGTTGCTGGCGGCCACGGCGATGGTCGGACTGGGCTTCAACGTCAAGCTGACCGCCGCGTATCTGGTGCTGCCGAGCTTCTATCTGGTGTACTGGCTGGGAGCGCCCGCCGCCCGAGGGACGCGGGTCGCCCATCTGGCCGCCGCCACGGTGGTGTTGGTGGTGATGTCGCTCTCGTGGCCGCTGTTCGTCGATCTGAGCCCCGCCGATGCCCGACCGTACGTCGGTGACACCCGGACCAACTCGGCACTCGGCTTGGCGTTTCATCTTCAGGGCCTGCAGCGGATGGTCGGAAACCGCCCGCCGCCGGGTTCCGCGCCGTCGAGCCCGCCCGAAGCCGACCCGACTCAACCGGGCCCGCGGATGCCCGGCCCGCCGTTCGCCCGGGGGCCCGGAACCGGCGAGGAGGCGTTCACCGGCCACGGCGGGCATCCCGGCCCCCTGCGGTTGGCCAACCGCGACCTGGGGGGACACATCACCTGGCTGGTTCCGTTCGCGACGATCGGAGCGGCTTGCATCGTGTCGGTATTGCCGCGTTCGCGACCCTTGTCGCCGATGCACCAGAACGTCCTCCTCTGGGGTGGTTGGTTCGTGACCTATGGCGTTGCGTTCAGTCTCTCGGACAGTCCCATTCATCCGTACTATCTGACCTTGATCGCCGCGCCGGCGGCCGTCCTCACCGGCCTTGCGGCGAAGGTGCTGTGGGATACCCGCGAACTCAGCGGAAACCGCTCCTCACTCCTGGCCCTCGCGCTGCTCGCCACGGCCGGCTGGCAGATATGGACAGCCGCCTCCTATCCGGCATGGGGACGATGGCTCGCCCCGATGGTCCTGTCGGGTACGGGGCTTGGAGCGGTCCTGCTGTTGATGTCGGGCGGCAGATGCTGGTCTCCTACGACTACTCGCCACCTCGGGGTAGCCGGCATGGTCCTGGGGCTGGCGGCCCTTCTCTTCTGTCCGGTGGCATGGTCGGCCACGCCCGTTCTGGCCCCGGGGGGGCGCATGGTCCCTGTGGCCGATCCGGTTCTTCTCGAACGCCACTTCACATTTGACTCCGCTGAGGGTTGGCGGGCAGCGCGGGTGCTCGCCGCGTACCTCGATCATCGCCGAGGGAAGGAGCGATACTTGCTGGCCGTGCCGGACATCCACGCCGCATCGCCGCTCATCATCGACTCCGGCGCCAGGGTGATGGCCTACGGCGGCTTCTCCGGCACCGACCCCATTCTGAGCGTGACACAGTTCTCGGAGATGGTCAGGGAGGGGGAATTGCGGTTCGCCCTCCTCTCCTCAGAGCCGCGTCCCGGCAGACCTGTCGATCACCACGACGCGATTGCGGCCTGGGTTCGGGAGCATGGCCGGGAGGTTCCTCGCGCTGAGTGGATGCCGATCGAACCGAGGAGGAATGACGGGCGGTTGCCGCCATCGCCGTGGGGCGAGGTCGCCCCGATGCTGCTTCGGCTGTACCAAGGACCTAGCTGTCGGCTGTACGAATGCGGGCCCGCAGGCACGGCCACGCGCGCGGCGCCCTGAGGAGCGGGTGAGTCCTCCGGGTCAAATCCCCACCTGCCGGCGAATGGCCGCGATCAGGTCCTTGCAGCCGTGGCGGACGGGATCGGCGGCGGGCAAGCCGGCGTCACCGGCGATCTTGCGGACTGCGGCCTCGGCATCCTCAGCGGTCATCCGGGCGGTGTTGACCGCGACGGCCACGACCTTGCCGGGGTGGAGTGGAGCCAGCAGGGCCTCGTTGATCGCGATCTGCTGCCTGATGGGAGCCACCGGACAGTCGGGCCAGTCGTTATGCAGCAACCGGTCCGGGCGACAGACGATGACCATGGCGTCCGGGCACGAGCCGTGGAGCAAGCCGAGTGTCACGGCCGAGTAGCCTGGATGCTCAATGGAGCCCTGGCCCTCGACGAAGCACATGTCCTTGTCGGCCACATGCTCGACGAGCAGTTCGGTTGCTCCGGCGGTGAAATCGGAGATCACGTGGTCGATGGCGATGCCCCAGCCTTCGATCATGATGCCGGTCTGGCCGGTGGCCACGAAAGCGGCGTTCAGTCCCTGGCGAACGGCTTCCTTGCGCAGCTCGAGGGCGGTGACCATTTTGCCGACGTCGCAATCGATGCCGATGGTGAGGACGCGTTTGGCCCGGGTGTAGCGGGCCCTGCCTCGGGCGATGTGTCGGATCTGGCCGGCGTCGCGGACATCGTGGAGCTTGGCGTTGTTGGCTTCAGCCAGCTCGGCCAGCTCGGGATCGTCGCGGAGCATGACGTGCAGGCCGCTGATGATGCTCAGTCCGGCCTTGAGGGCGTCCAGCAGGTGGCGGCGCATTCGATCGGGCAGACCGCCGCCGGTGGGAGCGATCCCGATGAGCAGTGCATCCGGCTGGAGCGGCAGGGTGTCGGCCACGCTGGCGACGATCGGCAGGTCGGGGAGGCCGGGGATGAAATCGCCGAGCGGCTTGCCTGCATTGACCGAGTCGAGCACGGCCACACAATCCTGTGGGCGGTAGCGCATCACCGACGAACCGGTCTTGGACTCGAAGATGCCCAGTGATCCTTCGGTCAGGATGAGCAGACGTCGATACAGCATTTCGAAGAGCATGGGGGCTCCAGAAGTCGCTGTCAGTCTTTCGCTGTCAGCCACCAGCAATACCGGAACGGGTGCTCACGGTCAACTGATTGGAGGGCGCTCGGAGCGCTCCGCTGGAGCTTGTTCCTTGCGGCTCGGGCCGGCGCGGCGAAGTGCGTCGAGCACCGCGCGTTGGGTCAGTATCTCGTCGAGCAGGATCGGGTCGTCGGGCTGATGGGCCGGAATGATGACGTACATCGGCACTCCCGAGCGTTTGAAGCGGTCGAGATCCTCCTTGATCTCGGGGTTGAACGAGGTGTAGTCGGCCCTGAATGGAAGGACGCCGCCCTCCCGTATTGCCTGTCTGACCGCCGCGGTGTTGAGAACCAGCTTCTCGTTGGCCTTGCAGTTGACGCACCATTCGGCGGTGTAGTCGATCAGGACGGTTCGGCCCGCGTTCACCTCTGCCAGGGCTTTCGCTCGGGTGTAGGGCAACCAGGGGATTTCGTCGCCGGACCAGTCGAGTGCGCCGCGCTCTCCGGCCATACTCCCGAGCCGCAACCTGTCCTGGGTCGCGAGGAGGTCCGGGATCGTGTTCCAGTAGCGGAAGCACACCAGCCAACCGCCGACGAGCACGGCACCGCAGGCCGCGTAGGACATCGCTCTTGTTGTCCGTGGATCGCCGAAGCGCACGTGACCGTACAGCCAGGCAGCCGCTGCGACGCAGAGCAGGAAGGCCAAGGTCTGAATCAAGCCTCGCCCGCCGAGTTGGGTGGACAACGGATTCAGCAGAAAGACCACCGTGCCCAGCAGGCAGAACGCCATGACGTGTTCGAAAGTCTTCATCCACGGCCCGGCCTTGGGCACGACTTTCAGCCAAGCCGGCTTGGCCGCCAGGATCGCGTAAGGCAGGGCCATACCCAGGCCTGCGACCATGAAGATCATCACGCCAGCAAATGGAGTCTGCTGAACCGCGAAGGCGATCGCGACACTGAGGAAAGGCGCGGTGCAGGCCGTACCCAGCAGCGTGGCCAGCAGGCCCATGCCGAAGGCGCTGAGGTGGCCTTCCTGTTGGACCTTGTCACCGAGCTCGTTCACCACCCGCGGTGGGTAGATGGCGAAGACACCGAACAGGCTCATGGCGAAGGCGGTCACGACCGCGGCCAGGCCGATGGTGACTTGCGGCCGCTGGAACAAGCCGCCCCACTGCTGACCCAAGCCGACGATCAGAACGCCCAGCACCGCGAACGAGACCAAGATGCCTGCGGAGAAGGCGAGGCCGAGAGTGAAGACCCGGATTCGGCTTTCCTTGGCTTGCTGCACGAAGGAGAGGATCTTGATCGAGATCACCGGGAGCACGCAGGGCATGAGATTGAGGATGAGCCCTCCCAGGAAGGCCATGATCAGGTAACCCAGGAGGCCCAACCGGGCGAGAGAGGCCTGCAGGCGCTGCAGCCAGGACTGATCGGGCTCAGCGGGGCCCCCCTGGCCTGCTTTGGCTTCTACCGGCAGGGTGTTCGAGGTTGAAGTCGGTGCGGCTCCAAACAGATCCGTATGAGCGGGGGTCACTTCCTCGTCGGGTCGGGCGACCGGGAGAGTCAGTTCCCACTCGGCGGCGGTTGGCCTCTGACAGGACAAGGTCTTGTCGTCGCAGGCCTGGTATGTGGCCACGCCGCTGATGCGGAGTTCCTCAGCATCGATTCGCTTATCCGCTTCCACGGGCAGGAGCACCACCGCGCGGCCGGTGTACAGGGACATCTCGCCGATCTCGCTCTTCTTGACGGTCGCCGGCGGGAAGACGGGCCGGCCGATGATCAGCCCCTCGGTGGCGTCGTTGAAGACCTCGGTGGGGATGAGCCCCTCGATCGTCGGCTTGTTCGAGTTGAGGTGCTGATGGTCCTCGATCTCCAGAACGACGGCCACCTGGAACCTGGAGCCGGGCTTGATTTTGTCCACACTGGCTGCGACCCAGAGTTTTTTGAGGTTCCTGGCCTGGTCCATGGGCAGGGGCAAAACGTCCTGGGCACGGCTGAAGAGGTCCGTGTTGGCCGGTTTGGCTTCGTTTGGCGCGGAGACCGCGGGCAGTTCGACGGACAGGTCCTGGCTCTCCTGTTTACATAACTCTTTACACACCAGCCACTTAGCCTTGACGGAGATCGTGACCTTTCCTCCCGCGGCAAGGTTCTCGGGCACGGCGAGGGTGGTGAGCAGGATCGGGTCATCGGACATGATGAAGGTGTGGTCGCCGACGGCGTCGATGTGCCGAGTAGGCGGAGGGAATCGTACGGGCCCGACGCTGAAACCTGGGGGCAGTTGCCATGTGAACGACGGCTCCAGTCCGCCCTCGCCCCGGTTCCGCCAGTAGATGTGCCAATCGGACTTGATCGCGAATGCCAAGGCCAATCCGATCTTCTGGCCGGGCGCCACGGCGGTCTTGTCGGCCAGGAGCCGGACCCTGGCCACGGTGCCCTCTTCGGATTCGGCGGTCGATCCACCGGGCGTCAAGAGCAGTGGTGTATTGGACGCCGCCCACGTGGCTGAGGCGAACAGGCTGACTGCGCCAAACGAAGCCAAGACGGTACAGAGGCGTTGCCAGGGTCCCATGCACATCCTCACTGCTGAGAGAACACAACGGGTGACCATTATATCCCGGCTTCACGGACTGCCTATCCCGGCGTTGCGGACCGGATGGCCGGAAGTGCGAAGCGAGAGTTGAGAAGTGAGCAAGGGGTGGGCGGGGTGACCGCCGGGGGGAGCTGTCGCGAAGTGCCGAGAAGCGGTCGGTGAGTCGCGGTGGGCGTTCAGCTCCAAGCGATCAGCAAGAGAAAAGAGGTTGAATCGCCAAGAGGAGGAGACGCGAGGAGTTGAACATGACCAGACAACGGCGACGCGGACGACCTAAAAAAGCATCCTGACACCTTTTTGGGGCCGGCGACACGGACGGCCTAAAAATCAACCTGACACCTTTTCCGCCGAAGGAGTGTTACGCCGAGTCCGAGCAGGAGGAGCATGGTAGGCTCGGGGACGCCGGTGATCTCGAGATTGTCGAAGGCGAACTTGTCGTTGCCGGGGCCTTCGACCAGGTCATCCAGCCGAAGCTGGACGAACGGGCGATTGTTGAGCGCGGTGGTGCCGGCCAGATCGAGCACAACAGTACCCCAGGTGTCGGTCGACCAGCCAGGGGTGATGGCCCGGTTGTCGGCGACCTGAGTCCACGCCCCGTCGCTGGTCGTGCGGTAGGCGAAGTCGAAGCTGACCGCCAGCTCGGACTTGTAGTCCCAACGGACCTTCAAGGCGCTGAAGCCGGCGGTATTGAGGGTGATGATCGCCGCGGCATCGTTTTCCGATCCGGACTTGTTGATGTCATCCCATGCCGCCGCCTGGCCAGCGATGTGGGCAACGCCGGCGGCGTCGGTGTAGGCGATGCCGTTCTTGCCGTTGGTGTCAACGCCGCTGCCGTACAGTACCAGGGTCGGCGGGGTGACGGTATTGAAGTAAGCCGGCTTTTCGGTGTAGTACGCGCTACTATCGCCGAAATCCCAGACCGCCAACACAGCAGCCAAAGAAGGCTGGGAGAAGAGTAGCACCCCCGCGACGACACTGATCGTGCCCGCTTTGCGCGCTTTCATCTTATCCCTCCAGAGTCAGGAAACCCATTCGTTCTTGAGGCCTTGACGGCTGTATCCAGCCATAGATCAGTATGGGGTCCTCGATCGGAGAAGTCAATTCTCCTCCATTTTCGGGGTGAGCGAGAGGAGGTTGAAGTCGCTAGGCGAACAGCTGTGCGGACAAGCGCACGGGCGCAAGTCCCTGGATCTGAATATGGTTCTGAATGACAGGACCCTTCGATCCCGGGAGGCCCGGTCCATGTCGGGGTTTCAGGCCAAGAGTGTGACGCCGAACGTACGGCGGCGGGTGAGGCGGTTGATGGCCGGGACGCAAGTGTTAGCCAGGAGCAGCGCCCAGTAGGCCTCTGCGGGGAGTCCCACGACGGTTCTGAGGATCATGGCTGTTCCGCCGATAATCAGGCCGAACAGCAGATGGCCGCGGGCGGTGAGGGGGGAACTGGTCGGATCGGCCGCCAGGATGAACAGGACCAGGGGGAACGCTCCGGCGGTGAGCTGGTAGGCGACATAGGCCAGGCCCACGGGCAGGCCTTCGTTGAAGAGAAGTCCCGGGAACCACTGACTCTGGACAGGCTGACCCTGCGGCTGGAACTGCACGGGGGCGATCAGGGCGACGGTCGTGGCCGCCGCCAGGCCGGCCAGCAGGGTGGACCATCGCAGGAAGCCACGCCAGGTCAGCAACAGACCGGCCAGCAGGATTGCCAGGACAGGCGCCTCGCCGAGCGAGCCGCCGGCCACACCGAAGAGGGTATCGGGCCAAGGGGGCATGGCATCGCTCACCAGCCGAGCGACGGCCTCGGCGGGCGATCCAGTGGCATCGACCGGGAGTACCGAGCGAAGCTGGTCGACCGGCCGGTTCACGCTCCAGGCCTCGATGCCGGGCGGCAGCGGCTGGCTGCTCCACTGGGCCAGGGGGGACAGATCTCTCGCCAGGTAGAGGTTACCTGAACCCAAGCGTTCAGAAGCCAGCACTGGCCAGCGCGCGGGGCTGAGTTGCGTTTCGAAGAGGAGTTGGGCGATGACCCGTCCGAGGGCCACTGGGTGCCAGACGTAGTTGCCGATCCCCCCCTGGATCATCTGGCCGGCCAGCACGGCCAGTGCGGAGGTTGTGACCACGACCTCCCAACCCACCGTGGGCGGCAAGGTGCAGGCGACCAGCATGCCCACGAGGAGCGTGTAGCTCTCGGACCACGATCGCCCGCGCCAGGTCAGGGCGTTGAACGCCGCCTCGACCAGTAGGGCCACCGCCACGGCGATCGCCAGGACGCGAATCGTGTGCCAGCCGAACAGGGCGAGTCCTGCGGCGCAGAGGATGGCTACCGCCAGCATCAGCGTCAGGGTCATCGGGGCAGGGCCGGTCACGCCCCGCCAATGCGGCGGATCCACAAGTCGCAAGGTTCCAGGCGGTGGCAACTGCGCGTCGCTCAGCACTTGTCGCTCACTTTCCGCACCACATTGAGCCTCATGACCGAGTGAGCCCGGCGTCCCATTTGAGCCCTCACCGGCAAGACGGTGATCGGGGAGGGTGGAGGGAGCTCGAACAAGGCCTTCTCGCCGGGGCCACACCTGCCTGAGCAGACCGATTCACAGCGCATCGAGAGGTACCCGCTCCTTCAGGCGGCTGATGGACTCGGACAACGGCAGTTCGGCCGGGCAGATGCAGCTGCACAGGCCGCAACCCAGGCACGCGTGCGGGTGTAGGCTGGCGGCCGCGGTCCAGTCGCCGCGTTCATCACAGTCGAGCAGTGCCATCGGGTCGAGCCCGACCGGGCAGTCGTCCTGGCACCATCCGCAGCGAAGGCACAAGCCGGGATCGGGCACCCGATCGTGGTCGCGGTTCATGACCAGGATAGCGGTCGTTCGCCGGGTCACCACCGCGTCGAGGCACTCGATGGCCCGCCCGGTCATCGGGGGACCGTCCACGAGCCGGACGGTCGTACCCACGACGCCCACGTGATTCAGGACATCGGCGAAGCTCGAACCAACGGGGATCCGGTATTCCCCTGGTTGACGGACGCCGGGGCCGGTGACGACCACGACCGAATCGGTGATTGTCTTCCCGTTGAGCACCGCGTTGGCCAGCGAGGACAAGGCCTCGGGCTCCATCACGAGGGCGTGCACGTCCTCGGTCGTTTTTCCGCAGGGTGTCTCTCGGCCGGTGATGCACCAGGTGAGCAGAACCGGGGCCGCCTGGGGGTACTTATTCCCGAGTTGAACGATCCGGAACGGCGTGTGGGCCGTTGCCTTTCTGGCGCGCATCAGGAGTCGACGGTCGGTCCGGTCAACGACCAGGCAAGCTCTCTCCGAGCCAAGGGCCTGTCTTACCCATAGGCCCGCTCGTACCACCGACTCGAGATCCTGAGCCATGCAAACGGACCGGTTTTCGAGCAAGGGGTCGCGGGCGAGCCCATTGATGATGAAGTCCTGGATCCCGGCGTCGGCGGCATGGCGAAGCTGATCACCCAGTCCGATGGCCGGCTCGCGCCCGACGAGAATCCCCGCCCGATCGGCCAACTCGGCGAGGCGTTCGAGGCCCGGGCGGCTGGAGAAGTCGGGCGAGGAGCCCATGGAGGATTCGAGGGCGGGCGTGAGCGTGTACTCCTCGGCAGGTCCGGTTTCGATGGTGACGGCCGGCACATCCGGCGACCAGGCGGTGCGTGCGCGGGAGAGGGCTACGACCCGGCCGGTGCGCGGGGAATGGACCGGCACTGCGCCCGGCCGAAGAGCTCGACCGATCAGCTGTCCCTCGGCCACCGCCTGTCCGACCTGGACGAGCGGTTCGCACGCCGGGCCGGCGTGCTGGATCATGGGCACGGTGAGCCGGGCGGGGCAGGGGAACTCCCGGATGGGCTCATGCTTGCCCACCTCCACCGGCGGGGACAGGTACAAGCCTCCATCAAACACCCGAGGGGTCGGCGGTAATCGGCGAAGACGAATGATCAGCACTCCATGCCGGTTCGTGATGCCGTCATTTGAGCGGGTGGGAAGCAGCATCGCAAGAAGGGAGACTCGTCGCACCAGACAGTCAATCGCTGTCCGCCTCATCTTGCGCTTGTTGCGGCCCTCAGCTCACCCGAGAGATCCACACCGTCCAGAGTATACTGCCTCAGCCGTTCACCGTCGCCCAGCAAACCGATGAGGGTAGGGGCCACATCGACCAGACGGCCGCAGGGAATGGTCCCCCCGGGAGCAAGGCCGGGGCCCGCGAAATGGAGGGGGATGAGCATATCGCCGGCGAGGCACGACCCGTGACCGGCTTTCTGTGACAAGCTGAAGTCCCAGCCCTGGGCGGCGAAGAGGATTACATCGCCGGCCCGTGGCGAGTCGAACATCTCGACCGTCTGGGGAACGAAGTCGGGATGCGTCGAGCCGCTCGTCGCCCGCAGCCAGTCGCGCGAGGTGTGCCAACCTGCCTGGACGAAGGCGGCCAGTTCCGCCGGTTGGGCGTAGCCCAGCGGGTCGCCGCGGTCGACGAGCAGCCGGTACCGGACCTGGCCGCCGTCGCGAGATCGCTCGACAGCGGCCGCTCCGCGGCTGGACCAAAGCCGGACGCGGTCTGTTCCGTCACGGGCCAGAACACAGTCGACGGCCGGCAGTTCCGCGAGATGAGGTTCGGACTCGATGAACGATGCCACTTCAGCGCAGGTTGGGGTCGTGTCCCACCCCTGGCGACCGCGTAGATGAATCGCGGCCATCCGGTCGGCACCGATGACCAGGAAGGCATCGTACCTCTCCAATGCCGCGCGGAAGGCGGCGCGGCCGTGACCTTGCAGCGGCGTTTCACGACAGTTCAGGGCTCGTCGAACCTCGAGCCATTTGGAGAGGTCCAGGTGCCGATCCGGCTCGACTGCCGGCATGCCATGGTCGCTCACCAGCACGTAGTATGTACGATCACCCAAGCCGGCCCGGTCGATGGCGTCGGTCATTCGTCCCACGGCGGTGTCGAGATCTCTCACCGCTTGGTCATATTGCGGTGAGTTGGGTCCGAAACGGTGACCGACTTCGTCGACCGCGGGAAAGTAGGTCATGATCACGCTGGGCCACCGCTTCTCGCGGTTGGCGAGGGCGGCGACAGCAGGCAGCCGATCCGGCACACTCCGATCCACTGCTCCATGGAAGCCCAAGATCCAATTGCGGCGAAATGTATGGTAGCCATCGATCGAACGAGTCACGCCGCGATAGGTGTGAAGCTGGATGTTAAGCGTGAAGTGGTCGCCGAGGATGCTGTAGAGCGTAGGGACGGTGAGGTGCTCGTTGACCACGCGGTAGGTGTCCAGAGTCATGTAGGAGCAGCTTTCCAGCGACTGACGGTCAAGCCAGACATTGCCGGGGATTCCGTGATGACCTGGGAACAAGCCGGTCACCAAGGACGAGCAGTTGGCGTAGGTGACGGTGGGCAAGCTGTCCACCGCCCGGTCGACACGGATTCCACCCTGGACGAAGCGGCGGGTGATGTGGGGCAGTTGGCCGGCCGCGACCAGCTCGTCGAACCGGGCGCGATGAAGGCCGTCGGGGAAGAAGACGAGTACGGATCGTGGCGGGCGAACCACGTCGTCGTTCAGGCGGATGCGCACCGGCCCCGGTTCGCCGCATCCGGCGAAAGCGGCCGCCAGGGCGGCGGGAACGGTCCAAGTCAGGAGGCGGAACGCGTTCACGCCGGCATTGTATACATCTTGAACGATGCTGGCACAACAGGAGGTGGCGTGCTTGACACGGCGGTGACCGAGCGGTAGCAGTTTCGACTGAGGCATGGTCGAACCGTGCCGAAGCTGTGACAAGGATTCTGTCCTGGAGTCTCCATGGCATCACGCATCAGTCGTCGTCGTACCGTTCAAATGATGATGGCCGCCTTGGCGGTGCTGGCAGCCGGTTGTGGAGATCCGGCCGGACCGCAGCGCGGGCGGCAGGACGCAGGGTCCGTCCAGCTTCGGGTGCTGACCTACAACATCCTGCATGGGGCCGGGCCGGACAAGAAGTTGGATCTAGGCCGGACGGCCGAGGTGATCAGGAGGCTGAGTCCGGACCTTGTAGCTCTTCAGGAGGTGGATAACGGGACCAAGCGATCGGGCGGAGTGGACGAGGCGGCGGAGCTTGGCGGACTCACCGGGATGCACACCGCGTTCGGCAAGGCCATGGACTTCGACGGCGGGCAGTACGGGGATGCGGTCCTCTCGCGGTTTCCGATCGAACGTGCGGTCGCCCATGCCCTGCCGCACTCCAAGGACCGCGAGCCGCGGCAGGCTCTGGAGGTTCACGTGAGCGTGCCGGTCAACGAACCGCCGCGCGGCGAGCCGGGCGGTGGCCGACGGGCGGGGTTCTGGTCGGTGCGGTTCATTTCCACGCACTGGGACCACCTCAACGATCACGTTGATCGTGTCCTGCAGGCGAAGGCGGTGGCGGAACTGGCGGCGACGGAGCCCGCGGTGCCGGTCATTCTGGCCGGTGACTTGAACGCGGAGCCGGGCAGTGTCCCTTTGGCGGGGTTGGGTACGGGCTGGCTGGACACGACCCCGGCCGCTCCGGAGCCATCGTTTCCCAGTGATCGACCGAACCTGCGCATCGACTTCATCTTTGCCCGGCCAGCGCGGCTCTGGCGAGTGGTTTCCGCGGAAGTGGTCAATGAGTCGCGGGCATCGGATCACCGCCCGGTTCTGGCGGTTCTGGAGCTACTGCCCGCTCCGCGGGGTCGGCCGCAATCCGAGTAGCGACAAACGCGTGCCCCAGCGTGTCGGCCGCCCGTTACTCGCTGGGCACTTCGTATGGATTGCAGCGGATATCGACGTAGCAGAAGCCGGTAGCCTTCCTGGCCTCCTGCTCTTCGATCCACCGGTCCAGGCCGATCTCCTTCATGCGCATGCCGTCGGGAATGAGGTTCACATATCCCTTGGCGAGTCCTTCGATCCGATGGCAGGGGTACTCGTCGCAGAATGGGCAGGCGTGCACACCCTTGCTGGCCGCGCACTTGCGAATAGCACAGAACGGCGGACCGCACTTGCCGCCTCGGCAACTGCACTTGCCCTCGTTGCCCACGAGCCCGCCGAGGAACTGCCAGAACTCCTCGAACCGAGGGATTTGCCGCCCCCAGTGCTCCCAGCCGTCTTTGCGCATGGTTTCGCGCAAGGCGTTGGCCTGTTTGGGAACGCGATTGGATTGCGAGCACAGCCCGCAATAAAGCCCGCAGTAAGTGACTTGGGTCAGGTCAGTCATCGTTTGCGTCCGGGTGCGGGTGGGCACCTTCGAATGTCTGGATACCGCTGGAGGGACCCGGGCGGCTGGGCACCTCCGGTCGTTCCGAGGATCACGCCGCTGGTTTCTTGTACGTCAAGGGCTTGCCGTGCTCGACGAGCTGGTAGCGGTCGCCGATGCCGAGCATCCTCAGGTTCGTGCGAAGCAGCTCGGGGGGCAGGGAGTTGGCCGGGAACAGGTCGTAGTGGCACGGGATGACCACCTTGGCGTCCACTTTGCGGGCCAGGGTAGCGGCCTCGGCCGGGCTCATGTTGTGGAACGCCGGGTTGATCACGGCTGCGAGGATATCCGGCTTGTGGGCGGCCATGCTGTCGGCCAGGATTTCGTGGTATCCGGTGTCGCCGGTCACGTAGAGCTTCGGTCCGTCCTTGATGCAGACCAGGTAGCCCACGTGGGTGAGATCGTCGCCGGCGAAGGGGATGGCGAAGGTTGCCCGCAGCGTGAGGTCGCCGAACGTGACGCTCTTGTTTGGCCAGATCATGGCCGTCTGACTCTGAGGCACGCCCATGGTCACCAGCTTCTCGATCGTCTCGGGTGGGGCGACGAACGGTCCGGCTCCACCCGCCGCCCGGTAGGGATGGAGCGTTTCAGGATCGAGGTGATCCTGGTGACTGTGCGTCATGGCGTAGGCATCGATTCCGACCAAATCGGCGGGCGGGAGGGGCGGGGCGACCAGCCGGTCCATGTCGAAGCCGTACTGGTCGCCGATGGTTTTGCACGAGTTGGACAGGTACGGATCGATGGCCACGATCTTGCCGCCGGGGCTCTTCACGATGAAGCCAGCCTGCCCCAGCCACCACAGGGTGAGCGAACCTTGGGGTACCTGGTACTGCCGAAGTTGTTTCATGCTCAGGACGGCCATGTTACGGTCCTCATGGATTGGGCGGGGAGGTCACGATCATCACCACGAGCGTCTCGGTTCCGGTGTTTTCAATGCCGTGGATGCACCAGGGCGGCAGGTAGACGAAGTCGCCCTTTTTGACCTCGCGTTTGTAGTTGGCGAAGGTCATGGTGCCGCGGCCCTCCATGATCACGTAGGTTTCCTCGGTCTCGTGCTGGCCGGGCTGGAGCACGACATGTGGAGCGAGGTAGAACATCACCAAGCCGAGGTTTTTGGCGGGCGCATTCGGGTTGACCGGATGGACCACGCGAACGGCGTTGCCGTAACAGCCCGGGTAGACGATGGGCACGCCCTCCTGAACGGTCACGATCATTGGATCGGGTGCCTTGTCCGGTTTGGGAATCAAAGGCGGGCGATCGGATTTATAGCCCTGATGGACTCTGATTTCTGCCATAGCACTCACTTCCCTTCTTCTGAATCAGGTTATACGCAAACCAGCGATGCTTGCTTCACCGGAATTGAGGATGGAGAAAGGTCGGAGGGCAGGCAATTCTCTCAACTCCTCTTCTTCATTCTCAATTCCCCATTCTCCATCTGCTTTAGAAGTCCCTTGCGTATCCTCCGGCAGTCCAGCCGCCGTCGATGGTCAGTACGGTCCCGGTAATGTAGGCGCTCTCGGGGGCGGCCAGGAACAGGGCGCCGTGGGCGATTTCCTCGGCTTTGGCCGGCCGGCCGAGCGGGATGTGGTCGAGAATCCGCTGGATGCGGTCGACGAATTTCCCGTCGGGGCCATAGAAGAGCTTCTTGGTTCCCTCGCTCACTGTCGAGCCTGGAGCGATCGCATTGACGAGGACGCCCTTGGGGGCGAGTTCGATGGCCATGGCCCGGGTCAGACCGACGATCGCATGCTTGGCCGCGATGTAGGCGCTCTGCAGCCGCAAGGCGACAAGGCCGCAAATGGACGAAATGTGGATGATCCGCCCGGATTGCTGGGCGACCATGAGTGGCGAAACGACTCGGCTGACGATGACGACGCCGTTCAGATCGGTCTCGATGATCCAGTCCCATTCGTCCTTGGGGAACTCGTCGAAAGTCACGCGATGCTTGACCGTGTTGACGCCTGCGTTGTTGACCAGGATATCGATGCGCCCGAATTCGTCCATGATCTTCCTGACGACGTCTTTGACCTGATCCTCCTTGCGGACGTCCATCTCACAGCCCCTGCAGGAAGGGAACTTGGCGGCTTCCTTCTTGACCGCCGGGACGTCGATATCCGTGTAGATCACCTGGGCGCCATTCCTGGCGAACGAATCAGCGATCGCCAGACCGATTCCGTTTCCGGAGCCGGTGACCAACGCGACCTTGTCTGACAAATCGACCTTCATGATCTCACCTATACCTCAGGGGACAACAAGATCCGGGCCACGGCGTGAACCTGTTCCGACGGGCCACGGAACGCCCAGACTGCCGACCAGTCGTCGCAGCGGGTGCGTCCCGTGCCCTCGCCGATGGCCGGGATGTGATATTCCAGTTCGCTGAATGCTCCGAGGCTTTCGTGGACGACGTTGCAGGACTGAACCGCATAGCCGAGGTCGTCCCTATCGGTCCAGGGTACGTCCACGTAGTCGCCGGAGGGATTGACGAAGAAGCTGCGGACGACCAGGGCGAAGCGGCCGCCGGTCTGGTACAAGTATCCGACCCGGCCGGTAGCAGCGACGGCGCGGATGCCGATCTTGTGACAGTCGTGGGTTCGCATTCGGTATCGCACCATGCGGTCGCCCGCGATCAGGTCTTCGGGGGAGACGGAGCCGAAGTAGATCTTGGGCTGCGTTCTGGCGTGCACGGGGACGAGCAGATCGCCGCCGTGGGGCATCTGAATCAAGTTCCACGCCCCCACCCGGCCGACCGGCGGGCCGGTGATGGCCAGCGAGGTGTGCTGGGTGTAACCTGCGTATTCGAGCTCGAGCAGGCTTGCCGCGGCGGGCTCGCAGCGTAGCGGATTGGGTGCCCAGGACAGCGACTTGCCCATCTCCAGCTCGACGGTCTTTCGGGAGCGGGCCAGTGTGACGGTCAGCTGATTCACCAGGCGCACGCCCTCGGCGGTTCTGGTGACCTGGTAGTTGCCCGGATCCAGTTGCCGCGGCTGGAAGTAGCGCTCCAGGCTGGGGTAGTCGGGGAAGAACAAGTCGAGCTCAGGGGCCAGCCACGTCCGGTCGCCGCCGGAATTGTGCCATTCGTTGCTGGCATAGAAGGCCTTGGCCGAGGCAGGGGTCTTCAGGGCATCATGGGTCCAGAAGAAGTTCTCGCCGCTGTTGGGCGCGAACAGGCCGAGCACTCGCCCACCGTGCTGGAGAACGAGCACCTCGGTTCCATCCGGGCTACGGAGTGGTTCCGTCAGCTTGCCTGCCTCACGCAGGCTCTTGACCAGAGCTTCGTTCATGATCGCGTTCCTTTCGGTCGGGCTTGCCGACCCGCGTGGTTCACGACTTGGCCAGTGTGTTCCCGTAGGCCATGATGATGGCGGCCACGATCAGCACGCCAATGGCGACGTACATCTGGTACCTCGGCTTCCCCTTGACTCCACGCCATTCGCCGCTGATGAATCCCACTCCCTGGCTGCCGGTCATCTGCATCGCCTGCTGGATTCCGAATCCGATCGACGCCCCCAGGGCTCCGAGCATGAGCATCCCCTTGCCCTGCAGTCCGACCGCGATGATAGAGGTTACGCCCATGATGACGGCCAGGCCGGCGTCCTTCCAGCTCTCGCCGAACACGTGCCAGGACTTGTTCCGAGTCAGCAGATACAGGGCGTAGGCAACGTTGAGGGCGGAGCCGGCGAACAGGCCCGCCGCCCAGACGCCGAACACCGCGAGGATAGCGCCGGTGTCCACGCCGACCTCGCGTTGACCGCCCGGCACAGCGCTGGCGAGCCGTTCGCGGATCCGCTCGGCGGCATGTACGGCCTTCTGCCCGCCGACGGCGATCGTGCCGACGCCTTCCACTTCCATCGTCCCCTCGGCACTCACGCTGTAGGTCCTGGAGAGCTTGCGGGCAAGCTCGTCCTGGCCCTCGGCGTTGACCCTCACCTTGATCTCGGTGTTGGGCTGGACGAGGCAGAGATTCGCGATGATCGGTCCCTGGCTGTACACGAACGCAAGAGACAGCCCTGCCGAGAGCACCCCGGCGACGGCGGTCATGATCAGACCACCGAGGAAGCTACCGGACTGAGCGGATCCCTTTTTGTTGTCGGCTTGCAGGGACGTGAGCTGGCGGTCGCGGCCGAAGCCAGCGAACGTGGCAAACAACACGCCGATGAGCATGACGCCCACGCCGGCCAGCACGGCCATGCCGGCTGGCGAGTCCAGATCGGGCGCATCCTTGAACAGGCCGGTGCCTTTGAAGACGAGGGGAACGATGGTGCCCACGCACACGCCCAGCCCGGCGAGGATGGCCCCGGTCAAGGCCATGCCGATGCGCACGAAGCACAGGCCGCACAACACGTTAGCGATACCCCAGCCGGCCGCGAAAAGGTTGGCCTTGATCAGGGTGCGAAGCGGAACGGCGCGCAAACCCTCGATCGGGTCGGGGCAGGCGAACAGGGTGATGCTCCAGGGAATGATGATGAGTGCGATGAGCATGGCGATCAGCCACCAGTGCTCGAATTGGTACTTGCGCATGAGCTTGAAAGGCCAGGCCCCGCTCCCGGTGAGCAGTCCGGCGATGCCGACCACACCAGCGCCCAAAAGCGTTTCCATGCCAACGTACCCTTTCGCAAGAGGTAGCTCGATTCGTCTACACGCCCGGGACGTAACCCGTGCCGAACCTGGCCGTCGACCGGGTTCGGAAATCCGAGATCAGCGACATCAGGGCGGTCGTGCCGCCGTCCGCAATGATGGTCTGGCCGACGATGTAGCCGGCCTCGTCGGAACAGAGGAACACGGCCAACTGGGCGATATCCAGCGGCCGACCGGCACGGGCGACCGGCACAGCGTTCCTGGCGGACTCACAGGCGTCCTTCTCGTTGAAGCCGGGGATGGCCTTGTAGTAGTTGTCCACCGTGACCCAACCGGGGGCGATGGCGTTCACCCGGATTCCCTGGCAGGCCAGCTCGACGGAGAGTGTTCGGGTGTAGGCGATGATCGCCCCCTTGGTTCCGGCGTAGACCGAGTGTTCCGGCGCGCCCTGGAAACCATGGATCGAGGTGATGTTGCAGACTGCTCCGCCGCCGTGCTTGAGCATGTCCTTGGCCACGGTCTGGGTGAGGAAGAACTGGGCCCGGATGTTCACGTGGTAGAGGACGTCGAATTGCTCGCGGGTGACCTCGAGGAACGGCTTGTTCATGGTGATGCCCGCGTTATTGACCAGGCAGTCGATTCCGCCGAGGAAGCCGATGGCCTGCTCGCCCAGACCGATGGCCTCGTCTACGGAGTCGAAGTTCGCCTTGACCGCGGTCGCCCGGCGTCCGAGGGCCTTGATCTCCTTCACTGCGCTGCGTGCCCCGGCGTCGCTGTGCGAGTAATGGAGGACGACGTCGGCGCCTTGGCGGGCGAACTCCGCGGCGATCTCGCGTCCGATGCCGGTCCCGGAACCGGTTACCAGGGCCCGCTTGCCGGCCAGTCTGCCATTTGCACTCATCGGTCACCTCCATTGACAGGTCGCACAATGTCAACCATCCCGTGCGGCGGCCGAGGATACGTCCCGAAACCCGAAGGTGCTACCGGCGAGACGCCGGGGCCAAGGGTTGCCGGGAACGCGTTCCAAGCGGTGTCAGCGGGCAGCCGCTTCTCCCTCAACGATCTTGACTCCGTAGCCGGCCCCGATGCGAGTTGCTCCCGCGGCGAGGAGGGCCCGGGCGTTGGCATAGTCGCGGACCTTTCCGGAAGCCTTGACGCCGAAGCTCGGCCCCACGGTCTCGCGCAGCAGTCGGATATCCTCGACGGTCGCGAAGCCTTCGGCAAAGCCGGTGCAGGTTTTCACGAAGTGGGCTCCGGCCCGCTTGACGAGTTGACAGGCCAGTATCTTCTGGTCGCGGGTGAGCAGGCCGGTCTCGATGATGACCTTGACTATTGCGCCTCCGGCCGCGGCCACGACTTCGGCGATATCCCGGACCACGAGGTCCTTGTTGCCCGACTTAAGGGCTCCGAGATTGATTACCATGTCGACTTCGCTGGCTCCGTTGGCGATGGCCTCCCGCGTCTCAAAGGCCTTGGTTTGCGTGGTGGTCGCACCCAGGGGGAAGCCAATGACCGTACACACCTTGATCGGCGTGCCCTCGAGCTCGCGGGCGGCGAGGGCCACCCAGGACGGGTTGACACACACCGCGGTGAACTCGTGCTGCTTGGCCTGCTGGCACAGGGTGACGATCTCGTCGGGGGATGCGTCCTGCCGCAGCAGCGTGTGATCGATGTACTTGGCGACATTCGGGACAGTCATGTAGTCACTTCTCCTTTCGACCATGGGTGGCGCTCAACATCGGCACGGCTTTGCGCAACGAAGGAAGTCGTCCAGTTCCTGTCGAGTCGGCAGCGAAGGCTGAGAGCCTGCCCGAGTGGCGGCCAGGGCTCCGGCACCGTTCGCGAAAGCGATCGCCTGCTCGTCGCTCCGCCCTTCGGCCAATGCGAGCGCCAGGGCGCCGCTGAAGGCGTCCCCCGCGGCAGTGGTGTCCACGGCTTTCACCGGGTAGCTGGGGATCAGTTGCCGCGTGTTCCTGGTCGCCAGGTATGCACCGCGCTGCCCCAGGGTAATGATGACCTTGCCGGGTCCCATGTCCAGCAGCCTGGCTGAGGCTCTGGCTTCCCAGTCGTTGTCCCGCCCCACGCCCGAGCCGCACGGGGGGAGGGCAACTCCGGTGAAGAACTCGGCTTCGGTCTCATTGGGGGTGAGGTAGGTTGCCTTGGCGAACAATCCTGCGGGAAACGAGCCTGCGGGCGCGGGATTCAGTATCACCCGCACGCCCAGCTCATTGGCCAGATCGACGGCTCGCACCACGGCGGGCATCGCGATCTCCAACTGGCATACCACCGCGTCGGCGGAGGCAATCACCTTGCGGGCGGCATCCACGTCCTCCGGCGCGCAGGCCAGGTTCGCCTGCGGCACAATGATGATCGTGTTTTCGCCCGCAGCATCGACGTGAATGCAGCAAGCCCCGGTGCCGGCGACCGGATCGGCCTTGACGAACTCCGTGTTGACACCGCTGGTGTTGAGGTTGGCCAGCAGGAATCTGGCCCGGTCGTCCTGGCCGACGCGGCCGACCATGAAGACCTCGGCTCCCAGTCGGGCGGCGGCCACCGCCTGATTGGCGCCCTTGCCTCCGGAGAAGGTGCCGAAGCTCTGCCCCAGAACAGTCTCGCCCTTGCGGGGAATGCGGTCGGCGAGGGCCACGCAATCGAAGACCAAGCTGCCCACGACGACCACACGTGGTTTCTTCCTGTTCGGCATCGACACCCTCGCATCTCCCGTTGTCACCGGGAAGCCCTCTCTGATACTACTTCTTGATCAGGCGGTAGGTAAAGATCGCGGAGCCGGGCTTGTCTTTCAGTGAAACCGGCAGGCCGCTCTTCATCAGTTCCTCGCCGTTCAACCGGATGGTCTCGCTTGAATCGAAGCTGGCAATCTCGTAGAACGCCGCCGGATCCAGGCCGCGGAGTGGCAGCCGCACCGCCTCATAAAGGCTCTCTCCGCGGCGGAAGACCTGAACCGCGCCCTTGCCTATCGCCGGCCGGTCATACTGCCAGGCCATCCAGACGTCGGCGGCCAGTGAGTACGGCAGGAGCGGATAGAAGTCGCCATAGAAGCAGTCGTTGATCCGGCGCCACTCGTCCATTGTTGTCTTGAGCAGTTGCCAATCGAGGTTCTTGAGCCCGGTGGCGTCGGGACCGAAGGTATACTCGGCAACCATCTGGCTGCGGATCCAGTACTTGCCGTTCTGCATGTTGTAGAGGTAGCCGGACGTGCCGTGGTACGGCAGCCACAAGGACAGCCCGCAGGTGTGGCACTGCTGGCCGTCGGGAGCGGCGTACCAATCGCTGCGCAGCAGGGGCACGGCCCGCCGCAGCGTTTCCAGGTCGTTGCGCCGCCCGCCGGAGGCACAGGAATCGACGAACATGCCCGGGTGGCGTCGAAGGAGCTGATCCCAATAGTCGAAGTAGCCTTCCACGTGGCGAATCTCGGTGATACCCTGACGATCTTCGCTGTCCGCGGCTCGCCAGTACGGCAAGGGGTCGATGTTAAAATCCTGGCGGTAGATGTCGATGCCCTGCTCGGTGAGGAAGCGATCGATGTGATCGATCAGCCATTTGCGGCAATCCGGATCACCAAGTTTGAGCAGACCGCCATTGCCTCCGCCGTGAATCCACTCGGGATGCTGGTCGGCCAGCCACGTGCCGGGGTGGACGCGCTCGGGCTCGAACCAGAGGATTGACTTGGCCCCTTGGGAGTGGACGTAGTCGCTGATCTCGCGCAGGCCCTTGGGGAATCGGCCCTTATCGACTTCCCAGGTACCGGTCTTGGGCCAGCCCACGCCGTCACATGGATACCAGCCGGCGTCCTGCCACCAAGCGTCGAATCGGATACCGCGTTCGATGTGCTCGCGAAGGAAGGACAGCTCCTGCTTTGCCTCGGTCATCAGCCCGGGATAGAAATTGCCCGTACAGATCGAGGCCATTGGCTGGACGAGCTTGCCGCCCGGCCGGGGCAGATTGTGATCGACCATCCACTGCCGCCAGATGTTCTGCCCGCGCAGCCAGTCGCCGTTGTAGAACTGCACGACCACCAGAGGGCTTCGAACTTCCTCGCCGGGATGGAGCTTGAAACGGGTGAGCTCCTGGCCGCCGCGAACACGCATGTCCGGCGGCTGCTGGCCCTGAAACAGCATATTCCACTGGCCCGCCCAACTGAGCACAACGATGGCGCCCTTGCCCGGCCAGACCAGGTTGAAGTACGGCATGACGGACTGGGTTGGCCGCCCGCCGGTGTTGGCGATCCGCTTTTCCTCGCCCGGAGCCAGGGGGTCGGCATGCGGTGCGTAACTGTCCGGAGTGCACAGATCGCCGGTGTTGTACCGCAGGGTGCAACCGCCGTCGACCGGGCCGCTGAACGACGTATCGATGGCGTTGATCGCTTCGATGATCGGCGTGTCGGCGGTACCGGTGTTCTTGAAGTACAGCGCCCACTCGGCCGTTGGAAAGTCTGTGTACTCGATTGCGGCGCAGCGCACGGACAGTCCAGTCGCGGGATCCGTCCAGGTGGTGACGTGCTCGATGCGGGCGTCGTCCAGCTTGCGGGATTGGCGTTCGGTTCTCCAGGTCTTCGCCGCCTCAGCGAACGACCGGCCGCCGTAGGTGAACGAGAACGGCGGTTCGACGCCCAACTCCACGCCTCCGGCGCAGAACAAGGGCAGATCTCCGATGCGGATCTCCTTGCCGTCGACCAGGGTGACCACGGCGTCGGCCCAGTCGGCCTGATCGCTGTTGATGTTATCGCCCGCGTCGCCCACCACGAGGGTGATTTCCGAAGCCTCGCTCAGATCCGCCTTCAGGGCCCGAGGAGCCTGGCCGCGAGCGCATACTTCGGATTTGCAGACCTCCTTGCCGCCGGCGAGCACCGAGAAGACCACCGTGCCGCCGGACCAGGTGCCGTTGGTGTCAATACCGACCTGAGCCGTGAAGGACTTGGCAGGGCCAGACAGGGCGACACGAATACGGCTATTGGCGTGACAATACAGGCCGTGCGTGAACTGCACCTCGCCGATGCGCAGGGGCTTGTCGCCGCGAGCATTCCGGTGCACGGGGCCGTAGTTGTGAACAACGAAGAGGCCCGGGCCAGCCGGCGGGGTCGGTGCGGTGCCCATGAACTTCGCCTGTACCCAGGCATGGGTACGAGCCACCTCCTCTTGGGCGGGGAGGAGACCCATGGCCGGTGCGGTCATCACCATCGCCGCCAGCGTGGCGGGACACAATGAACGGCAGAGAGACAACGTCATCAGGAAGTCCTCATTGTGCGACCTTGTAGACCAGAACGGCGGCGCCGGGCCGTGCAGCGATGTCGACGGGCAGCCCGGCCTCCATCAGATCGCGTCCTTTAAACACGGACGACTTATCCGTGTCCAGATTTGTGAACGCGTAGTCCTTTGCAGGGTCGAGCCCGCCGAGCTTAAAGTCGGCGCCACGGAACATGGACTCCTTCCGCCGGAAGACCTGGATCATGCCCTCGCCCTTGTCCGGCATATCGAACTGCCAGGCCATCCAGCTTCCGTTGTGGCGGTTGCACGAAGTCAGCGGGTAAAAATCGCCGTAGTAGTAGGCACTGATCGTGCGCCACTGGCCCAGTAACTTGCGGAGAGCGGCGTAGTCGATCTCCTTCACCCGCAGGTCAATACCGCACCCGAGGCCGGGGACGACATTGCTCCAGAAAGTGTACGGCTCGACCGGTGTGAATCCTCCGCCGTAGTAGCCGACATTCTCGCAGGCCACCGTGCCCGTCCCGTGATAGGGAATCCAAAGCGACAGGCCGTAGGTCATGCTCTGCTGGCTGTTGGGCACGAAGGGATGATCGCTCCGCCACAAGGGCACGGCTCGCCGAAGGGTCTCCAGGTCATTTCGCCGCCCGCCGCTGGCACAGGAGTCGATCAACATATCCGGATGGCGTTTGCGGAGCCCGTCCCAGTAAGCCAGGTATCCGGTCACATGCTTGATTTCGGTGATGCCCTGGCGATCGGGTGCGTCGCTATCCCGCCAGTAGCGGAGGGGATCAATGTTGAAATCCTGGCGGTACAGGTCGATTCCCTGTTCGGTGAGCAGTTTGTCGATGTGGTCGGTCAACCACTTGCAGGCATCGGGGTTGCCCAGGTTGAGCAGCTTCTGCTCGCCGTCCTTGCCCAGCAGCCACTCGGGATGCTTCTCGTAGAGCCAGGTGCCGGGCGTGACCCGTTCCGGCTCGAACCACACCAGGGTTTTCACGCCCTTGGCATGGGCATGATCGCTGATCGCCCGGAGGCCCCGTGGGAAGCGCTTCAGGTCAACCTCCCACGTACCCACGTTGGGCCAGCCTGACTGGTTCACGTACCAGCCGGCGTCCATCCACCAGTAGTCAATCTTCAGGCCTTCCTCCAGGTAACGATTGATGAACATCACCTGTTTCTCTTCGTCAGCCTTGATCATCTCCTCGTAAGCCCGCGAGCTGCATCCGAAGAACAGCGGCGTCGGCAGTTTGCCGCCCGGTCGGGGCAGATTGTGGGCGATCATCCACCGGCGCCAGACATTCTGCGAACGGATGTAGTCGCCGATCCAGAACTGGAGGGCAATCAGCGGCGAACGGACCTCCTCGCCGGGCAGCAGCTTGAAGCGGGTGAGCTCCTGGCCGATCGTGATGTGGAGGCTCTCGCCGCCACCGCGGGTGAACTCGGCCGCCCACTGGCCCGGCCAGCCCACCGCGATGATCGTGCCTCGTCCCCCCTGCTGCACGTTGAAATAGCACAGGTCGCTGTTGGTTGGACGCCCACCGGCCGCGGAGATCCGCTTCCTGGCGTTCGGCCCCAGCGGTGTTTCCAGAGGGCTGTAGTCCGACCCGTCGGCAGGCGAGCCCACTGCGTGGTGCAGCAGGAACTCGTCCTTGCCTCGGCGTCCATCACCCGCATCCAGAGCTTGGATGTTCTCGATGATCGGCGTGTCGGCCGTGCCGGTATTCTTGAAGTAGAGCGTCCACTCGACGGTGGGGAAACCGTGGTACTCGACTGCCACGCATCGCACGGTCAGGTTGGCCTTCGGGTCGGTCCAGATCAGAACGTGCTCGCTTCGCCGCTCGTCGAGCTTGCGGCTCTCGCGGCTCAGCTTCCCGGCCGCAACGAGTTCCTTGAACGGCTTCCCGTCATAGCTGAACGAGAACGGCAATTGGGTCTGGGGGGTCTCGCCGAACCTGGCCGTCACCCACTGCCGGGCCTCTTTGAGTTCCTCGGGCGAGACGGTCACGCCGCGGGCAACGGGACAGGCCATCAGGGCGACAGCCACTGCATACTTGAACGGGCCAGGCAAGGGGTGCATCCATCTGCTCCTATCGCAAAAGTAAGACCAGACAGCGAGGCGACCGGCGGAGCCGATCACTCGGGCACGACTTTGTACGAATACAGACCCGCACCGGGGCGCGTGGTGATCTCGGCGGGCAGGCCTTGGCCCATGAGATCTCCTCCCGAGGCAACGATTGCCTTGTCCGTGTCCAGATTGGTCACCGCGTACTTCTTCTCCGGATCGAGTCCGTGCATCTTCAGATCTGCGGCCCGATAGACGCTTCCCGCTCGACGGAAGACCTGCACGAATCCGTCGCCTTGCTCCGGGCGATTGAACTGCCAGCCGATCCAGTCGTTGTCGGTCAGACTGTACGGCGTAAGCGGATAGTAGTCACCGAAGAAACACGGTCCGATCTTGCGCCACTGGCCCAGCAGCTGGCGAGCGTTCTCGTAGTTGAGATCCTTGCGCCGCATGTCGAAGCAGGCGGTGAAGTGCGGGCACATCACGCTGCGAAGCCCATAGGCATCCATCGCCCCGGTGCCGGTGCCGAAATACGGGAACCACAAGGACAGTGCATAGGTATGCCCCTGGTTGCCGACCGGCTCGATGATGTAGTCGCTGCGGAGCAGCGGAACCGCGCGGCGCAGCGTTTCCAGGTCATTCCGCCGCCCGCCGCTGGCGCAGGAGTCGATCAGCATGTTGGGATGCTTGGCGAGCAGGCCGTCCCAGTAGGCGAAGTACCCCTCGACGTAGCGGATCTCGGTGATGCCCTGGCGGCCCTCGGTGTCCGCGGCTCGCCAATAGGGCAGCGGGTCGATGTTGTAGTCCTGACGGTAGAGATCGATGCCCTGGTCATCGATGAGTTTATTGACGTGATCGGTGACCCATTTCACTGCTTCGGGGTTACCCATATTGAGCAGCTTCACCTCGCCGTCCTTGCCCAGAAGCCACTCCGGGTGCTTGTCGTACAGCCAGGTACCGGGCGTCACCCGTTCCGGCTCGAACCAGACGATGATGCGAACGTCCTTGGCGTGGGCGTGATCGCTGACCTCGCGCAGGCCTTTCGGGAACCGGTTGGTATCGACTTCCCAGGTGCCGGTGTTCCACCATCCGCTCTTGTTCCAGTACCAGCCCGCGTCCATCCACCAGTAGTCGAGCTTCAGGCCTTCCTCGAGATATCGATCCACGAAGAAGATCTGGCTCTTGGTGTCGGCATTGATCATCTCGCCGAACTGGTGTGAGCTGCACGCGGCCAACTGCTGCGGCGGCAGTTTCCCGCCCGGCCGGGGCATGCTGTGGGCGAGCATCCACTTGCGCCAGACATTCTGAGCCCGGAGCCAGTCGCCCTTGTAGAACTGCACGACCACCATCGGGCCGCGTACGTGTTCACCGGCATGCAGCCTGAAGTGAGTGAGTTCCTGTCCGCCGCTCACGCGGAGGCCGCTGGCCTGGCCGCGCGAGAAGGTGGTCGCCCACTGACCGGCCCAGCTCAATACCACAATCGCCCCGTCGCCCGGCCAGGTGACATTGAAGTACGGGAACGCCGACTGGGTTGGCCGCCCGCCGCTGTTGGCGATTCGCTTCTCGCTCTTGGCCGCCAGCACGTCGACGTGCGGCTGGAAGCTGTCCTTCGTGCACAGGTCGCCGGTGTGAGACCGGAGCACGAACTCACCCTGAGCCGGGCCGCCGAAGACCGTGTCAATCGCCTGGATCTTCTCGATGATCGGCGTATCGGCGTTACCGGTGTTCTTGAAGTAGATCGTCCACTCGACAGTCGGGAAGTCGCCGTACTCGACGCCGATGCACTTCACCACCAGGGCGGTCTTCGGATCGGTCCAGGTCAGGGCATGCTCGGTCCGCCGCTCATCCAGCCTCTTCTTCTCGCGCTTGACCTCCCAGCCGGCCAGCAACTCCGACGACGGGCGGCCATCATAGACGAACGAAAACGGAGGTTCGGTGGTGTACGGCGGCCGCGATCCATCGAGAATCGGCCACTCGCCGAGCCAGAGGCTCTGGCCATCGGCCAATACGACACGCGCGTCTGCCCAGTCGGCCTGGTCACAGGCGATGCCGTCGCCGCCGTCGCTAACCTCGAGAGTGAACTCTATAGCTCCTTTAAGATCCAATTGCACGGGAACACCGGGCATCCCTTCGCGCAGCACCGGCGAGCGATACGCCTCATCTCCGGCCACACTCACCGAAAATGCCACACTGCCCCGTCCGCCGCTGGTCTGCTCGTTGCTGTCCACGCCGACGACGGCGGTGAAGGTCTTGCCGGGTCCCGGCAGGCGAACGACGACCTTGCTCACGGCGTGACAATAGAGGCCGCGGCTGTATGCCTTATCCGCGAGCTTCATCGGACGACCGGCCCGGGCGTTGAGCTGCACGGGATCGTTGTTGGCCAGCACGTGCAATCCGGCCTTCGGCTCCTCGGTCTTGACCATTCCCTCGAACTTGGCGGAGACCCATTGTCTCGCCTCCGCCATCTCCCCCGGCGTCACGACGACTCCCCGGGCCACGGTGACGGCCGACAAGGCGAACACAAGCCCCCAGCCCATCATGCGACGCGTCTGCGGCATACAGCATTCTCCTGTGGTTGTGTCAACTGTCCTGCGACTCCGAGCGTGGGTCGCGCTTCTCCGGCGACGAATCCTCGGCGGAGTCGGCCTCCAATCGCGTGATCAACAAGTCCATGTGGGCGTGGACCGCCCGTTCGGCCGCCCCAGGAGAGCGGTCGCGTATCGCTCTCACGATGGCCCGGTGGATTTCGGCGCCCTGAGGATCGCTCATCGCGGCCGGCTGAGTGCGTCTCATTCCCGCCATGCTGAACTCGTGGAGCAGCTCCAGCAGGTTGCGCATCAGAGGATTGCCGCCGATCTCCACGAGCATGCAGTGAAAGCGGAAATCGGCTTCCATGGCCTGCGGGCTCCGCCGGGCAACCACGCCGAGCGCTTCTTCAAGTGCCTGACCGAGGGCCGCGACTTGTTCCGGCTCGGCAACCATGGCGGCCTTTCGCGCCGCGTAGCCCTCCAGGACGCGTCGAAACTCGACGAACTGCATCAACTCCCTGGGACCGATCGCCATAGAGCTGCCGACCAGCTTCACGCAGCTGGACAGCCACTCGCGCTGGGCGACGAACGTGCCACTCCCGTGGCGAACGGTCAGCAGTCCGACGGCCGCGAGCCGGTTGACCGCCTCGCGCAACACCGGCCGGCTGACCTGCCAGCGCTTCATCAGTTCCAGTTCGCTCGGGAGGCGATCGCCAGCCGAGTATCCTCCCTCCACGATCAGGGAACGGAGCCGTCCGGCCACCGCCTCCACGAGGGGAACGCGATCCAGGGGACGAAGTCTGGTTTTCATGACCCGAATCCTTGCACGCCGCCAACCGGCGGGTATAATAATTCATAAGACGTCTGACATCTTATGTTGGCGAACCCCGACCGTCAAGGGTCCGCCCCGCCGCGATGAGGTCGAGGGAGCATTGTACTACCTTAAGATTATGGGATACAACACTCTACGGTAACGATTCCCGGCACGATCTCGCGGTGGTTTCCGTCGTCTGGACGTCACCCGAGGTGCCTGGCTCTGGACCTGAGACGCGACGACTGGAGAAAGCGACAGAACCTGATGTTTCAAGTATTGATCACCGACTATCTGGCTCCTCCGCCGACGATTGAGCAGCGGCTGTTGTCGGGTCTGGCCAAGGTGGAGTGCCTCGAAGCCAAAGCGGCCAAGGAGTTGGCCGGCCGCGCGGACGCTGCTGACGCCCTGATCGTCTTCCATGAAGTCACCCTGCCGCGGGCGATCATCGAGAGGCTGACGCGCTGTCGCGTGATCGTCCGCTGCGGCACGGGATACGATCAGATCGACCTGTCCGCCGCGGCGGAGCGAGGGGTTCCGGTCTGCAATGTGCCGGACTACGGTGTCGATGAGGTTGCGGATCACGCGATTGCCCTGATGCTGGCCTGCAACCGGCGACTTCTGCAGGCCGAGCGTGGGCTTCGTCAGACGCTTGCCCCGTGGAACTACCATGCGGTACAGACCATTTTCCGGCTCTCGGGCGCGACACTGGGCATCATCGGGCTGGGGCGGATTGGAACGGCCACGGCCATGCGGGCGAAGGGGCTCAAGATGCGGGTGGTGGCTTGCGATCCATACCTGCGTTCGGGCCTGGACAAGGCGGTAGGGGTGACGCTGGTGGACCTCAACACCTTGCTGGCCGAGAGCGACGTGATCTCGCTACACGTGCCGCTGACCGACGAGACCCGGAACATGATTGACGGCGTAGCTCTGGGCAAGATGAAGCCGCACGCCATTCTGCTGAACACGTCCCGAGGGGCGGTCGTGGACACCGGTGCCCTGGCCGCCGCGCTGGAGCAGGGGCGCATCGGAGGCGCGGGCATCGATGTGCTTCCCACCGAGCCTCCCGACGGGAGTGAGCCTCTGGTCAAGATGTGGCGGCAGGCCTGCGAACGGCCGGTCAATCTGGTGCTGACGCCTCACACCGCATTCTACTCCGAAGCGGGCTTGGTGGAGATGCGTGAGAAGGCAGCCCAAGAGGTAGCCCGGGTTCTCTCCGGCGAAGCCCCGAGAAACTGTGTCAACGAGCATCTGCTGAAGGCGGGTGTAGTTGTCGGACGGTGAGCAGGAATCCACGGTTTCGGTGGTCCGCCGGTCGCGGGTTACTCTCGCCGGCCGGTGGCATGCCCCGCGCGGTTCGCAGGTCGTTTCGAATCCGATCAGGGCCTACTTCGGTCGCTCGTCCATCGCCATTCCCAGGCACGCAATATCCTGCTTCCGAGGCCGTTATGGCTTGTGGGGATGCCTGCGGCGGCTCGGCACTGCGGTGCTCTAACGGCGCCGAGTCGGGGATCGAGTTCACCTCAGAACTCGTGGGCCGGGCGGCGAGATTCGCTCAACCCGCGAGTTCGTAAGTACCGATTCCATATGGGGATGTGTGGACTGCGAGACTTCTGAGACGCCCCGCGGCCGCTGTGGGGGGGTGCTGAGCGGTGGCCGTGGAGGAGGGTCAGATGGCGGGCGTCAGAACGAACCCATTCGAAAGTCCAGGCGAGCCGGCCCCCGGGAGCCCGATCGACGGGCTGGTTTTTGCCAAGCTTCGACGGTTGGGGATCAAGCCGGGGCATCTCTGTTCGGACGCCGTCTTTGTCCGCCGGGTTCACCTGGACATGATTGGCACACTTCCCACCGCCCCGGAGGTCGTGGAGTTCCTGCAGGACCGAGCTTCGGGAAAACGAGCCGCCTTGATCCATCGTTTGTTCTCCCGGGATGAGTTTGCAGACTACTGGGCGATGAAATGGAGCGATCTGTTACGAGTCAAAGCCGAGTTTCCCATCAACCTGTGGCCGAACGCCGTCCAAGCCTACCACCACTGGATCCGTAGCAGCGTGAAGGAGAACAAGCCGTACGACCAGTTTGTTCGTGCGATGCTGACCGCCAGCGGGAGCAATTTTCGCGTACCGGAGGTCAATTTCTATCGTGCCGTCCAGGGTCGCGATCCCAAGGATATCGCTCGGGCGGTGGCCTTGACTTTCCTGGGTACGCGGGCGGAGAACTGGCCGGCGGAGAGGCTGGCGGGCATGGCCGTTTTCTTCTCCCAGATCGGCTACAAATCCACGGCCGAATGGAAGGAGGAGATCGTCTTTTGGGATCGCGGCAAGGCCTCCGCCGATCCGCCGAAGGCTGTTTTTCCCGACGGTACCGGCATCCGGCTATCGCCGGACCGAGACCCTCGGGCGGTCTTCGCCGACTGGCTGGTCGATCCCAAGAATTCCTGGTTCACGCGTGCCATCGTCAACCGCGTCTGGTCCTGGCTGCTCGGTCGCGGCATCATCCACGAGCCCGACGATATCCGGCCCGACAATCCCCCTGTGAACCCCGAGTTGCTCACCCTGCTTGAGCGGGAGCTGGTCTCGGCTCGCCACGACCTCAAGCATCTCTACCGGCTGATTCTGACGTCGAAGACCTATCAGCTGTCCTCCATCCCCAGAACGGACCATCAAGAGGGTTCCGCCAACTTCTCACACTACCCGCTCCGGCGGCTGGAAGCGGAGGTGCTGATCGACGCCCTGTGCCAGATCACGGGCACGACGGAGAAGTACTCCAGTCCCATTCCAGAGCCTTTCACCTTCATTCCGGAGGATCAGCGGTCAATCGCCCTGGCCGACGGCAGCATCACCAGCTCCTTTCTGGAGTTGTTCGGCCGGCCGCCCCGGGACAGCGGCCTGGAAGGGGAACGCAACAACCGGGCGACCGCTGCCCAACGGCTGCACCTCCTCAACTCGAGCCACATTCAGCGCAAGATCGAGCAGGCGCCGCTGCTTCGCCCCGGGAGCCTGGGCGGCGTTCGGCCGCGCGACATGATCGAGCGAATCTACCTGACCGTGCTCTCGCGTTACCCCACGGACGAGGAGCTCGAGACGATCCGGGTGCATTCGCAAACCGGCGGCGCCAAGGGCCGTGAGCCCCTGGTGGATCTGACCTGGGCGCTGGTGAACAGCGCCGAGTTTTTATATCGGCATTGATGAGTACCTGATGGCGGGACCGGATATGACTGCAGAACGAGACCTGACATGCCAGCGGGCCGGCGCGGGCAGGGACGCGGGCGGAGCCGGCCGGCTCTCCAGACGCGAGGTTGTGTGCCGGGGTCTGTGGGGTGCAACAGGCTTGCTGATGGCCAATCGCCTGGGCCTGGCAGGGCCGGCGAGCCAACCCGCCGGTGCGGGTGCGACCAGGCGGAAGGGCAAGGCCAAGGCGGTCATCCAGATCTGGATGTGGGGCGGACCGGCGCACCTGGACACTTTCGATCCCAAGCCGGACGCGGGCAACGACTACTGTGGCCCGCTCACCAAGCCGATCGCCACCAACGTCGACGGCATCATGATCGGAGAACTCCTGCCCCTCCTGGCCAAGCAGGCCGACAAGTACTCGATCATTCGGAGCATGACCCACGGCCAGAACGGGCACGAGACGGCGGCCTACCTGGTCCAGACCGGGAGGAGCCCGGGCGACGGCATGGTCTATCCGTCGGTTGGGGCGGTGGTGTCCCTGTTCAAAGGCCATGAGGCCGGGTATCAGGGTTTGATCCCCCCCTACATCGTATTGACTGAGCTGCAGGGCCGTTTCTCGGAGTGCGGTTTCCTGGGTTCGCGCTGCAAGCCGTTCGCCACGGGCGGTGATCCGGCCCAGAGCCGCTTCGCCGTGGAGGGCGTTGTTGCCCAGGGCATCTCTGACCAGCGGCAGCGGGACCGTCGAGACCTGCTCCACAAGCTCAACACGTTGGAACACGTCATGGCCGGCGATGCTCAGCTGCTGGCGTCGGAGCAGTGCGAGAAGCAGGCCTACGATCTCATTCTCGGCGATGCGGGCAAGGTGTTCGATCTCTCTCAGGAGAAGGATGAGCTGAGAGAGCGCTATGGTCGCAACACCTTCGGGCAGTCTTGCCTGGCGGCCCGGCGTCTGGTCGAGCGTGGCGTGCCTTACGTCACCATCAACTCCAAAGGCTGGGACACACACAAGCAGCATTTCCAGACCATGCGGCGCAGGCTGCCGGAAATGGACAAGGCCATGGCGACCCTGCTGCAGGATTTGTCCGAGCGAGGCCTGCTGGACACAACGATCGTCTGGTGGAGCGGCGAGTTCGGGCGCACGCCGAAGGTTCAGTGGGAACCGCCCTGGAATGGGGGGCGCGGGCATTTCGGTGCCGTGTTTTCCGCGGTCGTCGCCGGCGGTGGATTCAAGGGAGGCCAGGTGGTCGGCGCGTCGGACGGGAAGGGAGAGAAGGTCGCCACGCGGCCGGTGTATCCTTGCGACCTCATCGGGAGCCTGTACGAGTTGCTGGGCATTGATCCGGACGGGACCCTGCCACATCCGGAGGGCAAGACTGTTCGCATCACCCCTTCGGCCGCCGAAGGAGTGAGCATGGGTGGTCGGTTGAAGGAGATCATGTAGCTCGTGGAAGCCTCGCTGTACGCATCTCGATCGTCCGCGTTCCTGGCCGTGCTGGTCGTGCTGTCGATGGGCCCCGTGTCCACGGCCCAGCAGAATCGGCAAGTGGGCCCGCGCATCGGGTACGTCTACCCGGCCGGCGGCAGACAGGGTTCGACCTTTCAGGTGGTCGTCGGTGGTCAGAATCTGGACGGGGTCAACAGCGTCCATGTCACCGGTGAGGGCGTTGAAGGCGTGGTCATGGAGCACCGCAAGCCGCTGACACAGCTCCAGTTCAGCCTGCTCCGAGAGAAGCTGAAGGAGCTGATGGACAAGAAGGCTGCGGCTCAGAAGAGCCGATCGGCGACCCGACCCGCGTGGACCGACGAGGACGAGAAGGCGGTTGCCGGACTCCGCAAGAAGCTGGCCAACCCGCCGAACAGGCAGGCGAATCCCGCGATTGCCGAAGCTGCTCTGGTCGAAGTGACGGTTGGGGTCGGGGCCGAGCCGGGCGAGCGCGAGCTCCGCCTGGAGGCACAAGGCGGCCTGACGAATCCGATCGTCTTCTGCGTTGGCCAGCTGCCCGAGTTCTCCGAGCCGGAAGAGAAGCCGAATCGCGAGCCGCCCGGTGGAAGAACGCCCAAGGCCGGCAATCCGCTCAACCCCCGAAGAGGCCTCAAGGCCGAGCGCGATGCGCCGGGCTCAACCCTCGAAGAGGAGATGACCGTCACCCTGCCGGCCGTCGTAAACGGCCAGATCATGCCTGGCGATGTGGACCGCTTCCGGTTCAAGGCCCGCAAGGGGACTCGGCTGGTCGCCGCCGTCGCCGCCCGGGATCTGATCCCCTACCTGGCTGACGGCGTGCCGGGGTGGTTTCAGGCCACGCTGGCGATCCGCGATGCCGCGGGCAAAGAGTTGGGGTACGAAGACGATTATCGTTTCCATCCCGACCCTGTTCTCCTGTTCCAGGTTCCTCGGGACGGCGAGTACGTGGTCGAAATCAAGGATTCCATCTACCGCGGCCGGGAGGACTTCGTCTATCGCATCGCGCTTGGTGAGTTCCCCTTCGTGACCAGTGTCTTTCCCTTGGGCGGGCGGGAGCACACTCCGATCAGCGCCGAGCTGACCGGCTGGAATCTGCCAGGCGAGAAGAAGACGATGGACGTTGAGGCCCAGGAAGCCGGGGTGCGTGCACTCTCGGTGAAACGAGGTCCGCTGGTCTCCAACCGCGTGCTCTTCGCCGTGGACACGCTGCCGGAATGCCTGGAGAACGAACCGAACGACCGTCCGGACGCGGCCCAGTCCGTCAAGCTGCCGATCATTGTCAATGGACGCATCGATGGCCGCGGAGACCGAGACGTGTTTCGGTTTGAGGGTCGGTCCGGCCAGGAGGTTGTGGCCGAGGTCTGCGCCCGGCGACTTGGCTCGCCACTGGACGCCATCCTCAGAGTCACCGATGCCGCCGGCAAGCAGTTGGCCGTCAACGACGATTACGAGGACAAGAGCACGGGCCTGAACACGCACCATGCCGATTCCTGGCTGCGGATCACGCTGCCGGTGGATGGGACTTACGACGTCCAGCTGGCCGACACGCAGGACAAGGGCGGGCCGGAGCACGCGTACCGTTTGCGTATCAGTGCTCCGCGGCCGGATTTCGAGCTGCGGGCGGTACCGTCGAGCCTCAATGTTCGCGGAGGTGCCAACGCCGCCCTTACCGTGTATGCTCTCCGCAAGGATGGCTTTTCGGGCGAGATCGAGCTGGTCCTGAAGGATGGGCCGACAGGCTTCAAGCTGGGCGGTGGCCGCGTACCCGCGAACCAGGACCAGGTGCGGATCACGTTGACCGTGCCGCCGACGCGACTGGAAGGCCCGGTCCGCCTGGCTCTGGAGGGTCGTGCGGTGGTGGAGGACCGGAGGCTAGTGCGGCCGGTCGTACCCGCAGAGGATATGATGCAGGCTTTTGCGTATCGACACCTGGTTCCGGCGAAGGAGTTGTTGCTCACGACATCCGGGCGATGGCTGCGCAGCAACGCGGTGAAGATTCTGAGTGCCATGCCGGTGAAGATCCCGACCGGCGGAACGGTTCGGGTCCAGGTTGGTGCCGGCGGCACCGCGTTCCGGGGGAAGGTGCAGCTGGAACTGAGCAATCCGCCCGACGGGATCATGCTCAAGAAGGTGGTGCCGAACAACACGGGTGTTGAGCTTGTGCTGCAGAGCGACGCCGCCAAGAACAAGCCCGGCTCGAAGGGGAACCTGATCATCACCGCGTTCGCCGACCGGGAGATCAAGACCGCCAAGGGGGCACAGGCCACCCAACGGCGTGTACCGGTGGGCCTGCTCCCGGCCGTGCCGTACGAGATCGTGGCGAAGTAACCGAAGGGGCTATCGAATCACCTTATGTCATCAACGAGTCCGTCCGTCGAACCGTCCATCCATCGCACCGCATCCAACGGCGTCTTTGTGGTAGCCGCCGCTTCGCCGAACGGTGACCCGGCCGCGGAGGCGGCGGCAATATATGCACGCATCGGCGACGTTCTCCGGGCATCGCGTCTGGAGATTGTCCAGGAGCGGGTCTTCGGGTGCCTGGACGTTGAATCGGCGGTCAAGGCCGCCAGGGCGACGGCCCTGCAAGCCCGGGGCATCCGCGATGATGGCCCCCTGAGCTACATCCAGGGTCGACCGACCTGGGGACGGGGACTGGGCGGCGTCATCGTGCGTGCGGCCGAAGCCGACCGGGTTCACACCCTTCACGACCGAGGTATTCCTTGCGGGCGCGTCTGGCAGGCCGACGACGGCACATTCGTGATTCTGCAGAGCATGCAGGGGCTGCCGGAGACGCGGGGCGAGGATGGCAGGCCCGCCGAGCAGGCCCGCCGGGCCATGGAGCGGGTGGACCGTATTCTGAAAGCCAACGGCCTGAGCTACCGTGACACCGCCAGAACCTGGTTCTACCTCTCCAATATCCTGGCCTGGTACGCCGAGTTCAATCAGACACGGAGCGCCAAGTATCGTGAGTTCGGCATCTTCCCCGAGCCCGGGGACGAAAGCTGGCGGTTTCCGGCCAGCACGGGCATCCTTGCCGACTCCACCGGCGGGGCCGCTTGTACCCTCGATGTTCTGGCGGTGGACGGCTCGGGCCCGGCCGCAGTTGAGTTTCTGCGGAACCCGCGGCAGCAGGAGGCCTTCCGCTACGGTTCGGCCTTCTCGCGCTGCGCCGTCGTCCGCGGTTCCGCCGAGGACCTGGTGGAGATTTCGGGCACGGCGGCGATTGACGAACATGGCCGAAGCGTCTACCCGGGCGACCTCCGGGCCCAGGTCCGGTGCACGCTGGACAAGATCGCGGCCCTCATCAAGCCGGTAGGAGCGTCGCTCGGGGACATCTGCGCGGCGACGGTGTTTCTGAAACGCGGCCACGACGCGGAGGCCGCACGCGAGGTCTTGGCCGAACTTGGACTCGAGCGGCTTCCGGCCGTCTGGGTGGAAGCCGACGTGTGTCGCGAGGAATTGCTGTTCGAGATCGACGCCGAGGCGGTGGTCGATCGGCGGCGATAGAGTCCCCCTCCTCATCCAACCATGAGCGCACCCCACGCCTGGCGCAGCCAGAGTGGGGCAGACGGCGGTCTCCACCCGGCTGTCCATCCAAGCTATAATGGTCCCGCTGTTGGATCAGGGCCACAGCCGCCACAGGAGCCACGACGATGACATCCCGCGAGCGCATCCTGGCGAGCATCAACCACCGTGAACCCGACCGTTTGCCCATCGACTGTGGGGCCATGCGCTCCACAGGCATCCAGGCCATCGCCTATCACAAGCTCAAGGTTCATCTGGGCATCTGGCAAGGGCGAACGAGGGTGTTCGACGTTGTTCAGCAATTGGCCGAACCGGAGCCTTTCTACCTCGATCGGTTCAGGGTCGACGCGGTCAATGCCGGCTGGGAGTTTGCCCCCAAGGACTGGAAGGAGTGGATCCTTCCGGACGGCTCGGCTTGCCAGATTCCCGCCCACATCCGTTTTCAGCGCGAAGGACATGACTGGCTGGCGTTCAACGACGTGGGCGAGGTAGTCGCGCGCATGATCGAGGGCTGCACGTACTTCAGCCAGACGATCCACCCGCTCCATCGCGAGGACTGGACAGCCGGACTCGAGGATCTCGGCCGGGCGATGGACTCGGTCTGCTGGTCGGCGCTGCCTGAGCCGCTCTATGCCGGCGGCCTGAGCGACGAGAACCTGGTCCGCATCGGCGAACACGTCCGGCAGCTCCGCGAGCGGAGCGATCGGGCAATCATGATTGCCTATGGGGCGAATCTTTTCGAGTGGGGTTCCTATCTACGGCGGATGGACAACTTCCTCCTGGACCTGGCGGGCGAGCAGGCCAAGGCGGTGGCCCTCCTGGACAAGCTCGTAGAGCTGCACCTGGCGGGGCTGGATCGACTGCTTCCGGTGGTTGGCGACCACGTTGATCTGATCCAACTGGGTGATGACCTGGGCATGGAGGCTGGGCCTTTCTTCTCCCCGGCGCTGTTCCGTTCGGTGTTCAAGCCGCGGTACACCGCCATCGTGAAGCACATCAGGAAGCGCTGTCCCCGCCTCAGGATCTTCCTGCACTGCTGTGGTTCGATCCGACCGCTGCTTCCTGATCTGATCGAGGCCGGGATCGAGGTCATTAACCCGGTCCAGATCGCCGCGCGGAACATGGATCCAGCCGTTCTGAAGAGAGAGTTCGGTTCCGCCCTGACCTTCTGGGGTGGCGGATGCGACACGCAGAAGGTCCTGCCGCGGGGCACACCTCAGGAGGTGAAGGACCACGTCCGGCGCAATATCGACATCTTCGCTCCGGGTGGCGGATTCGTCTTCTGCCAGGTACACAACATTCTGGCGGACGTGCCGCCGGAGAACATCGTGGCGATGTACGAGGCCGCCATGGCCTGACTCCCGCCACGCGGGAAGGCACCGAATGGGGAATGGCAAATCGAGGAAGGTAGTCGCCGATCGGGACGTTGCCTTCTCCCGATTCTCTGCCCGCCGTTTTCCATCTCACCTGATTCTGTTGCCGCTCGTGCTCCTCGCGTTCGCATTCGTGCACCCGCCGGTATCCGCCGAGGTCTCTCCAGTCGTTCGAGCGGCGGAGCAGCGTCGAATCGAGACCATTGCCCGGGCAAGCCGGAGCGCGGTCTGCATCTTCCTGGATGAAGGCGAAGCCGGCTCGGGGGTGGTGATATGCCCCGACGGCTACGGGCTGACCAATTTCCACGTCATTGCAGGCACACTCAAGACGCGGCGGGCGTTCGGCGGCCTGTCCGACGGGAAGCAATACCCCCTGGAAGTGCTCGGGATTGACCCGACCGGTGACATGGCCATGTTCCGCCTGACCGGCAAGGAACGTTTCGAATGCGCCGAGTTCGGCGATTCGGAGGCTGTCCGGGTGGGTGATGAGGTCTTCGCGGCCGGCAATCCCTTCATGTTGGCCGAGGACTCCACACCGACCATCACTGCGGGGATTGTCAGCGGGGTGCACCGCTATCAGTACGGCCAGGATGCCCGGTCGCTGGTCTATGCGGACTGCATCCAGGTCGATGCCTCGATCAATCCGGGCAACTCTGGCGGGCCGTTGTTCGACGCCGCCGGGCGGCTCATCGGGATCAACGGCCGGGCGTCGTTCGAGCGTCGTGGGCGGGTCAACGTGGGCCTGGCCTATGCGATTTCGATCAACCAGTTCAAGCGATTCATTCCCGGTTTGAAAGCCGGCTTGCTGGTCGAGCATGGTTCGCTCGGAGCCACGGCGGTCGACGCCGGCTACCGACAGGTGGTCTTCGACCGAGTCATGGATCGGGCCGCGGCGGCCGCCGCAGGGATCAAACCGGGCGACCGGCTGGTAGGCTTCGCAGACCACAAGATCCGTGATGCCAACCACTTCACCAGCCTGTTGGGCAGCTACCCGGCGGGCTGGCCGGTCTCGATCACCTGGCAACACGAGGGTCGGCTGACCTCGAGGGTGATCGAGCTCGATCCCCTGACCGTGAGGATTCCGGACGAGCTCAAGGGGGCTTATCGGGTTGACGTGAGCGTCACCCGAGCGGCAGCGGAGTCCCTGTCGGCCGCACCTGCGTCCCCCTCGGCGCCGGTTGAAGCCAACGTCCTGGCGCCGGCCATCGAGTCCGCGATTCGCTCCACGGTCAAGCTCTACGGCGGTCGACTCGGCTCAGCCGTGGGCTATGGCTCCGGGGTGATCGTCTCGCCGCAAGGTGATGTACTCACGACGCTGTCGGTCCTTGTCGAAGGCAGCGAGCTCAGGGCGGTGACCCACGACGGGCACGCTTACCCGTGCTTGGTGATCTGCCGCGACGAGTACCGGCAGCTGGCCCTGCTGCGGATGAGGCGCAAGAGTGAGAATGCCGACACCGCCGCTCCGCTTCGCGACCAGATGACTCCGCCGAGATGGGAGCCGCTGCCGATGGCCGACCCGACCGCGGCTCAGCCCGGGGACTGGATTCTGGCCGTCGGGAACCCGTGCAAGGTGGCCGACGGAGCGGAGGCTGTTTCGGTGACCCGGGGGATCCTCTCGGGTCGGACCCGGCTCGACGCGGTCCAGGGATCGGAGGCATTCCCCTATCGCGGCGATGTTCTTCTGCTCGACACCGTGACCAGCAACCCGGGTTCGCCGGGCAGCGCGGTCGTCGATCTGGACGGGCATTGGGTTGGAGTGGTAGGAGAGGTAGTAGCTTCCCAGCTGACCAATACCGAGCTCAGCTACGCGTACCCTGTGGAGGAGATCAAGGCCTTTCTGCGCGACGCCGCCGTCGACGAGGCAGCGAGTCGGCCTCGCGCGGCGGCGTCTCGCCCCGTCAGCCGGTCGGCCAAGCCCGGTTACCACGGTATCCGCCTCTCCACCATCGCCTACCACCGCCAACTGCCCTTCGTGAAGAGCGTGGCCGACGGATCGCCGGCCAAGGCGGCCGGCGTGCGCGCCGACGATTTGATTATCAGCGCTAACCGGACGGCGGTTCCGCAAGGTCGCGTGTTCACGGAACTCTGCGAGCGGCTGCTTCCCGGGGAGGAGCTTTCGCTGATCGTCAAACGCGGCGAGGAGCTGATCCCGGTCCGTTTCGTGCTCACGGAGGATCCCGAGTGACCACCCTTGCCGCCCTGCTGACCGGACTGGCGATGATGGCACTGCCGGGCAATCCGGCCACGGATCCTGCGGACGCCCTGCGGGCCGAGCAGGATGCCTTTCGCCGTGCCGTGGCCCGAGTGGCTCCGTGCGTGGTCACGATCGAGACGATCGGTGGCACACAACCGGGCCGCAGGCAGCCGACGAGCGGCCCGGCCTTCGGCGGGCGGGAGGCGGCGCCTCCAGGGTTCATTGTGGCCGACGGCCCCACCACCGGGCTGATCTGGTCGGCCGACGGGCTCATTCTCACCAGCGCGTTCAACTTCGTTCGCGACCCATCGCTGATCACGGTGGTTCTCTCCGATCGTCGGAGGTTCGTGGGTGAACTGATCGCCCGTGACGAGGTGCGACGGCTAGCCATGGTTCGCGTTCCGGCCACCGGGTTGCCGGTGCCGCAGTGGGTTGGCGACGAGGGCGAGGTTCGCGTGGGCCAGCGGGTTCTGGCCCTGGGTCGGGGCTTTGGCGGGCCGTTCTGCTCGATCACTGCAGGCATCGTCAGCGGCCTGAACCGGATGAGCGGTCTGGCCATCCAGACTGACGCCCGGCTCTCGCCGGCCAGCTTCGGCGGGCCGCTGATTGACCTTGACGGCCGGGTGATCGGCCTTTGCGTTCCATTCGGCATGGGCAACGACCTGCTTTCCGGCGTCGAGTGGTATGATTCGGGCATTGGCTTCGCGATTCCCGCGTGGCAGGTTCGGGCGAGTGGTACCGACCTCTCCACCGGGCACAGCCTTCGCCGTGGCATGCTCGGTGTGGTTCTGGACGCGAAAGGCAATGCTCCCCCCACGATCCGACTGCTGGCGGACCGCTCGCCCGCTCTCCGAGCCGGCCTGAAGGCTGGCGACGCGATTGTGGCGATCGACGGGAAGCCGGTCACGGCCTATTCCGATCTCACCCGACTGATGCGATCCCGATGCGCGGGGCAGTGGGTGAAGGTGCGCGTCCGTCGGGGAGCACAGGAAGTCGATCTGGAGGTCGTTCTGGCCGTTCCTGAGGACGTGGGATCGCTCAACCCGCCCGCGAGCGAGCCGGCGGGGCCGTAGACTCCATTTCAGATGAACACCCGCTTGTTGTAGATGAACCACTCGAAGAGCAGGACGGCTCCCAAGGCCAGGAGGAGGTACTGCCACAGTGGTTTGCGGAGATTCTCGCTTCCCGATCCGGCGGCGACCTGACCGCTGGCGATACGGAACTGCTGATTGGGGGCGATGAAGCTCTCGTAGTCATCGGTGAGGTTCACGGCCCGCTCGCTCTGATCGGGAATACCGGTCTCGAGGCGATAGAGCCCGACGCGGTCGGTCTGGCCGTAGCTGACCAGTCCGGAGGAGCGAACGGAGACATCCTCGGTGCGTCCGTCCGGCCGGTGGACGGCCACGGTCGAGCGGCCGGGCTTGGCGGCGACGGTGATGGCCTCGCCCGGCTTGGCGGGGGGATGTTGGCCGAGGGTGGATGCGCCGGCCAGGTACCGGAGGGCGTTGTGCATGAAGACGACCAGGCCCTCCTGGAAGACCCAGTCGGTATTGAGCAGCTCCCGTTTGTCGTCGAAGAAGCTAAACGCGCAGAGCAGGAACTGGTGCCGCTCCTCGTTGAGCAGGGCGAGCACCGGCCCGCTGGACGACTCGATCAGGGTAGTTGCCTGTGGAGGCAGATCGAGCTTGCGCCAGCTGAAGACGCTGATCGAGTTGATGGCCACGTGCCGGAGGACCGGATGGGTGTCATCCCAGTCGAGGAAGAGCTCCCGCTCGATCAGTTCGCCTCTTTGGACATCCTCGATCAGCGGTATTCCGCCAAAGAACATGTAGCTGCCTGGCGGAAGACGCTGGGTTGAATGGGCGTCGATCACGATCACATCGTAGCGCGACCGGCCGACGTCGATGAGTTTCTCATCGAGGTTCTTCTCGTACTCGTCGGGAGTCCAGACCTCATACTTGGCCAGGGGCATGGCGGACATGAGGTCGCGCAGATAGCGGTTGCCGGGCGTGACCAGGAGGGCGGTGATCGGCCGGGGCGGCGTCGCCACGGCGAAGACCCGGTCGTCGGCGGGGAGGGCGTCCTTGCCGGACAGCCGCAACTCGATGTCCGCTCCGCGATCCAGGAGCAGGTCGAAGGTGACGGTGGCCTCGTTGCCGTCCTTGGGCATGCTGGGCAGGCCGGTGTTTCCAAGCTGTTTCGCGTCGCCGAGAGGCATGAGACCCTCGACCGAGCGTACTTCCTTCATCTCGCCGTCCACGAAGAGCGAGACATCCCGATTCGCCGGTGCGCCGCCGAAATGGCGCACCCGGGCGACGATGCTGAGCATCTCCGGCCTCTCGTAGTTTCGCCGCACGTCGACATCGACGATCCCGGTGTTTTCGATCGCCTTGCCGATGGAAACGACCTCCATCTGCCCGCGCTGCACAGCCACCTTCTCGGCGTCGGACAGCCGGCCGTCAGTGAACAGGAGATGGTGAGACTGGGGCACCCTGTTGGATCCCCAGCCGACGTCCTCGCCGATCGGCGTGGAGTGGGCTTCGGCCAGTTGGATCGCCTCGGCCAGTCGTCCCGGTTCGTCGGTCTGGGTGATGGAGTTGATCGCCCGCCGCAGCAGCACCTTGTCGCCGGTGAACGAGGTCAGCACGTTGGCCCGGTCGGCGAAGGTGATGACCATGGCCCGCTGGGTAGTGGTCATGCCGTCGACGACCTTGAGGGCCTCCTCCTTGGCGATGCTCAGGCGGGTCTGCCCGTCGCCTTCGTCAGCGCCCATCGAGGCGGACTGATCGATGAGCAGGGTCATGGATTGCTCGACGTCAGCAGAGCCCCTGCGGACCGGCTCGCCGATTGCCAGGGCTGCCAGGATCAGGATGAGGAGCTGCAGGATCAGCAGCAAGTTGCTGCGCAGCTTCTGGAACGGCGAATTGACCTGCAGGTCCTCGACCGAGCGGCGCCACAGCAAGGTCGAGGCGATGGGCAGCTCGCGGCGTTTCAGCTTGAGGAAGTAGAGCAGGACCAGCGGCGGAATGGTGGCCGCCGCCGCCAGGACCGGAATGTACCAGGGCGCGAGGAAGTTCACCGCAGCAACCCTCGTCTCCGGAGATAGGTGAGCACCAGCTGGTCGAACGGGACCTCGGTGCTCGTGAACAAGTACGTGATGCCCCGCCGCGAGCAGTATTCCTGCAGCTGTCCGCAGTACGCGTTGAGATTCTGCTTGTAGCGGTTAAGCAAGGCCCGGCTGATGGTGACCTCGGCGAGGTCGTCATCCTCGACGTCGCGCAGCCGGAGGTCGCCGACCAGGTCAGGCTGGATTTCCTGCGGGCTGAGCATCTGGATGGCATACAGGTCGTAGTGCCGTCCGAGCAGGTAGCGCAAGCCCTCCTCGTAGCCGCCCTTGTCCATGAAATCGCTCAACACGATCACGATGCCGCGCTGGGGGTGGCGGATCGCGAAATGGCGGCAGGCAGCGGTCATGTTACCCGCGCCGGCCGGCTCCAGATTGACCAGGTAGCCGAGTACTTTGGAGATCAGGTGACGGCCTCGGACTCCGGCCTGCTCGGGACCGAACTGGTCGGAGTAGCCGCAGAGTGTGACCCGGTTGTAGTTGACCAGCCCGACGTAGGCGAGAGCGGCCGCGACCCGCTTGGCGTACAGGGCCTTGGCCGGGCTACCGAAGTCCATCGACTTGCTGCAGTCGAGCAGGATGCTGACATGGAGATCCTCCTCCTCGAAGAACAGCTTGATGAACAGCTTCTCGAGCCTCCCGTAGATGTTCCAGTCCAGGAAGCGCAGGTCGTCGCCGACCACGTAGTTGCGGTAGTCGGCGAACTCGACCGATTGCCCCTTGCGCTTTGACCGCCGCTCGCCCTTCATCCGCCCGGCGAAGATCTTGCGCGAGACGATGTCCAGCCGTTCGAGGCGGTTCATGAACTCGGGATCGAGCAGTTCGCTGTATGTGGTTGCAGAAGCCATAGTTTCGAGAGCCGAAACGCCAAGCGGTCACACGAGGCCTGGCGTCAGGTTGCGGTTTTCACCCTGTCATCGCCTTTCTCATTCCTCCATATTGACTTCCCGCGGCGCAGGTTCAGGCTGCTTTCTCCGTCAAGGTCGGGGTCTTCTCGATCAGGTCCTCGATCACCGTGTCTGTGCTCATGTTCTCCGCTTCGCCCTCGAAGTTGAGCAGCACGCGGTGGCGCAGGGCGGGCAAGGCGGCCTCCTTCACGTCCTCGAAGCTGACGTTGAACCGCCCTTCCAGCAAGGCCCGCACCTTGGACGCCAGGGTCAGGGCCTGGGCACCACGCGGGCTCGAGCCCCAGCGGACGTACTTGTTGGTCATGTCGGTGGCGAACTCGCCTTCCGGGTGTGTGGCCATGGTGAGTCGAACCACGTAATCCTGCACGTGGGGGGCGAGGATCACCCGCTTGACCAGTTTCTGGGCGCCAAGGATCTCCTCCTGGGTCATGATCGGCTGGATGTCGGCCACGAACCCGGTCGTCGTCCGGTCGAGGATGGTCTTCAATTCATCGCGCGAAGAGTACTCGACAATGAGCTTGTAGAAGAAGCGGTCGAGTTGGGCCTCGGGCAGGGGGTAGGTGCCTTCCTGCTCGATCGGGTTCTGTGTGGCCATGACGAAGAACGGCTCCTTGAGGGTATACCGTGTGCCGCCGACGGTCACGGTGTGCTCCTGCATGGCCTCGAGCAGGGCCGATTGTGTCTTGGGAGTGGCCCGGTTGATTTCGTCCGCCAGCACGATCTGGGCGAACAGGGGCCCATGCTGGAAGCGGAACTCGCGGTGTCCGGTGGCCGGATCGTCCATCACGATGTTGGTGCCGATGATGTCGGCGGGCATGAGGTCGGGGGTAAACTGGATCCGGCTGAAATCGAGGCTCAGGGCCTGGGCCAGGGTGCGAATCAGGTAGGTCTTGCCCAGGCCCGGCACGCCCTCGAGCAGGGCGTGGCCTCCGACGAACAGGCAGGTCAGAACGCCGTCCACGATCTCGTCCTGTCCGACGATCGCCTTGCCGATTTCGGCCCGCAGGCGCTTGAATTTGGCGCAGAATTCACGGGTTGCTTTCTCGACTCTGGGATCAATGGTCTCGGCCATGATTGGTGGCTCCTTGTCGGCTGATGGCTCGCAGCGATCAGCGATCGATCATTCACAGTCCGCCACCCCTTTGGCCCCTCCAGTGAGGGGACCCGAGGGGTACATCACTTGACACTCAGGGCGCTCAGCTCAGCGCGCCCCATCACCTACTGCTTATCCTTCGCCCTTCCATCCATGTCTTCCTTGGCGCGGCGCTTGGCCCTCAGCAACCTGGAGGTCAGATCACCCGCGTCCTTGGTTCCCGGTTTGCGCCTGGGCTCGGTGTAGCCCGGCTCGCCCGCCTTGGCGGCGGCCTTGCCGAGTGTCTGGCTCAGGTCCGCCGCAGGCTTGGCGGCGGCCTTGTCGCCGACGTCGAACCTGGTCTTGGCGCTGGCTGCCGGCGTCGGTTCCAGTTCGATGGTCCTCTGTTCGCGCTTCTCGGCCACCCGGGCGTCGAGGCCTTCACGAACCTTGCCGCTGACGTCCTTGAGCTGGGACAGCGAGGCGGTGCTGCGCTGCCCGACGCGAGCCAGGGCGGTCACGCTGGCGGTAAAGAACTGGATGGTTGGCACCAGGTAGTTGTAACGGATCGTCCAGCCGATGACCTCGGCCAGGACCAGGGCCCCGACGTACCCGAACCGCGGAGCACTGGCGGTATAGAGCACGGCACAGGAGACCACGAATACCGCCACCTCGACGTAGATGGACATGGCCAGGTTCGAGGCCAGCCGCCGAGTGGCGACGTCGAGCAGGAACAGGGGCAACAGCAGCCAAGTCACGATCCAACGCCACACCGGCTGGCGCGAGATGGCCGGCGGCAGATGCCGGTCAAAGACCTTGTCCCGAAGCGGATCCATCAGCAACATGCGTCCGCCGGTCCGTTCGACCACGCGGTTGAGCAGGCTCAGATTCGTCCCCATCTCGCGGAACTCCGGGGAATAGGGCATGCTCACGCCGGTGCGGATCTGGTGCATCCCCTTGTCGTCGCGGTACGTCAGGTTGATGAGGTAGTTGCCGTGTTCGTCGACGTCGAACGCCGCCTCGTAGCGGCCCGGCCCGGTCTGAGTCACGGCGAGGGTTTTCGTCTCCATGCTGGGGGTGGTCAGACGGCCGGCGAATCTCAGGAAGTTGAGATAGGTTGCGTCCTTGTTCAGAGCCTCGATGCTGATGTGTCCTTTGTTGCCGTCGATGCGGGCCATGACATCGAAGTCGGCGGACTCCTCCTGACGCATGGCCCAGCGGAGCAGTTGGGCCCAGAACTTGCCGTACTTGGCCCAGTTGCTCCACTCGGTGCCCCATTTCGGCCACCAGCCACTGGTGAAGACGGCCATCTTGCCCATCTCGTAGTTCCAGTGGGCCAGCACGGGGTCGTTGCCGTCCTGGCTCCGGCGGACAATGGGCATGATGCAGTCCGGCTTGGGCTCGGTGAGCACCAGGCCCCCCAGCCTGGGCAAGTCCCGATCGCTGATTCCCTGGGTGATCTGGGCGAAGTCGAACACCAGCCGCGGCGAGAAGACGCGGTCGTCGATCAGCGGCTTGCGGACGACTTTGGCCTCCTTCATGAAGATCTGGGGCAACTTGGTGGGATCCTTCACGTCGTAGAATCGGCCGCCCGTGTCCCTGGCGATCTGGCGGAGGTTCGCTTCCTGCACATGCACGCCGTAACCGATGCCCACGGTCGAGCAGGTAATCTGGTGTTTCTTCATGTAGTCGATCGTGCTGGCGGACGGAGGGGTGGGGTCGCCGTCGCTGATGATGATGACGTGCCGTTGGGATGCGTCCTTCTTGCTCATCAAGCCGTCGACCGCCATGGTCATGGTCTGGGCGAAATCGGGCATGTCCCCGATCTGCATGCTGGTGATTTTCTTCTTGATTAGAGGTTTGTCGAGGGCCGGCGCGAGGGGGACATCCCAGTTGTAGCCGTTCATGCGATAGGAGTAGCAGACCACGCCGAAGTAGTCGAGTGAGCTGATCGTCTCGAGGCTCTTGAGGGCCACCTGCTCGCCCCAGTAGTTGCCGCGCGGGATCTCGCAGGAGTGCATGATGATGGCCAGGCCGCCCCGGGGCATGACCTGCTTCTGTTTGATCTCGAAGCTGACCGGGCTAGTTTCCTCGAGCGGCTTGCCGATCCAGCCGCCCGCCCCGAAGCTCTCGTCGCCACCGGTCATGATGAGACCGCCGCCGAAGTCCCGCACGTAGCTGGCCAGGGCCTTGTGCTGATCGTCGGTGAACTCGCCCGCCGAGGTGTTGGCCAGCACCACGGCGGCGTATTCCTGGAGCTTGAGCAGGTCGAGGTCCTTGACGTCATTGGCCACTTCGACCTCGATTCGCTCGCGGCCAAGGGCCTCAACCAGCACATCATCGGTATCCCGGCGGACCTGCCCCTCGATCGACTGCGGCAGGCTGACGATCAGCACCTTGCCCTGATCGACGACGAACGTGAATGCTGTGGCCCGGTTGTTTTCCGGAATGGTGTCGTCGCTCGCCATGAGCGGGGTCACCTGGGCCTGGAAGCGGTGCACGCCGCCCCCCTGCACCTCGATCGGAATGGTGAAGGGGTTGGGCTGCATCCCGCCGACCAGCGGCAGAACTGTGTCCTTCAACTCGATCTTGCGGTCGTTGTCGTACAGCGTCAGCTGGACCTTGGTGTTCTCGCGGCTCTTGAGGAGCAGGCGAAGCGGGATCTTGGTGTCCTTGTTGGCGTGGGGGGGAACGACGATCCGATCGAACAGAACCTCGTTTCGGAGCTGGTACTCGATGGGAATGACGTCGACCGCGACCTTGTTGGCCGCGGCGACCTCGATTTCCTCGTTCAGGCTACCGAGGTTCTCATTTCCGTCGGTCACGAGCACGACGCGCCGCGAGAAGCCTTCGGGAAACGACGCCATGGCCATCCGCAAAGCCCCGGCGATGTCCGTTCGATCTGGCTCGAGGGCGGTGCCGAAGCCGAAGATGGCGGCCCCGCCGCGGCTGTTGATCAGGTCGACGCCGGTCTGGCCGTCGAAGCCGATCACGCCGATGCGGTCGTCCGGGTGGGCCTTGGAGGACAACTCCTTGACGTAGTTCTGGGCGGCCTCGCGGCGATCGTCGGGGATGCTCTTGGAGCGGTCGAGCACGAACATCACCGCCACATGGTCGTTGCGCCTGACGTACTGGATCTCCGCCAAGGCGATGGCGAGGGCGATGATCACCAGCGAGCGCATGACCACCGCCAGGATTCGCCGCCAGCGGTCCAGCCCGGCCAGGGAACGCACCGAGATGACCGCGATCACCGGGATCGCCGCCATCAGCCAGAGCCATTCCGGCCGCTCGAACGAGATGGGGAAGCTCAACGCCAACATCACATCTTGATCATCTGCACTCTGTTGTTGCCTGAGTCCAGAACATAAACAAACCCGTTCCCGCCGATTCCCACCGCCCAGGGCGCACAGAGCTGCCCGGGTTCTCGCCCGGGCGAGCCCCAGCAGCCCAGACTCTTGCCGTTGCGGTCAAAGTGCTGCAGCCGTGCGTTTCCGAACTCGCACACCAGCAGCGTGCCGTCCGGACGCACCGCGACGCCGTACGGGTATTGCAGCTGCCCGGGGGCAGTGCCCATGGCGCCAAACCGGCTTAGAAGCCGACCCTCTCGACTGAACCGGCAGATGCGGTGATGGCAGGCGTCCGCCACCCACAGATCCCATTGGGCATCGAACGCGATCGACTGCGGGCGTAGCAACTCGGCCTCGCCGGTCTTCTGGCCGCCGAAGCTGGCGACCGGCTTGAAGTCCGGCGTAAACCGGGTGATGCGATCGTTGCCGCCGTACTCCGCCACGTAGATGTTGCCGTCTCCGTCCGAGGCCACGTCGGTAGGGAAGATGAACTGCCCCATCTCCTCGCCCATGGAGCCGAATCGGGCGAGTTCCTTGCCGTCTCGGTCGAAGACCATGACCCGGTGATAGTGAGTGTCGGCCACGAAAAGCCGCCCGCTCGCATCGACGCCCAGACCGGTTGGTTTCCCTGAAAGCCACTCCGGCATCTGCCAGCAGATCTCGAAGGTGCCATCCGGCTTGAATCGTTGTATACGAGCGTACTTGTCCACGGCAAAGACAGCGCCGTCGGGGGCAACTGTCAGGGCTCGTGGATAGACAAACTGTCCGGGACCGAGGCCGTGATCACCGAAGGTCTTCTCCGGTGGCCGCGGGGACAAGTCGCCGTCTCCGCCACAACCGTTCAGCGCGGCTGGCAGCAGGGTCGCCAGGATCATCTTGCCTCGCTTGCTCATCGTCATCGCCCGCCGGGCCCGCTTTCAACTCCTGCCCCGCCCAAAGAGCCAACCGGCCACAAGTGTCACCACCACACCTGCAGACAGCACGGCCAGACTGGTGGCGATCACCATGTCATCGCGTCCATAGTGCATGTGGTTCAGGATGGTCACGGCCAGACTGGGATATCCCACCGGCCCGACCACCTGGGTCATGACGATCTCGAACAGGGAGAGCATGCCGACGATCAGCCCTCCCGCCAGCAACGCCGGCCACGCCGCAGGCAGCAGCACATGGGCCAGGACACTCGTGCCGTCCGCTCCGTCGCTGCGAGCCTGCTCGACCGCGGCCATGTCCTGTCGGCTGGTGGCCAGCCAAGCCACCAGTACCACAATGGCCGAATACCGCCCGATCAGGCCGAGGCACCACACGACGAGTGTCTTGTCGTACAGATAGCCCCATGCACCAGGGCGATTGAACACCATGATGAGGCCGATGCCCATGGCCGCGGGCGGCATGAGCGCGGTGACCAAGACGGCCAGGGCCGGCCACTGCAAACCATGCCGTCTCGACGCCCGCCAGAGCAGGACGGTCGCGATCGCAATCAACACCGACACGGCCGCGACCAGGGCGGCGACCTGCAATGAAGCCCGCCATTGCCGGCTGAACACCGAGAACGCCTCGCCCCACACGTCCCACCTGCGCAGGGCGAGGAACATGGCCGCCACCGGCATGCCCAGAGTCAGCATCCAGACCAAGCTGGCGCCCGCGGCCGCTCGCAGCCCGGAGCCCGGGCCTCCCATCCATGCGTTGCGCCCGCCACCGAGATCGTCTTCGCCTGCTTCGGAGAGATGCCAGTCGCGCATGGCCTGCAGGCTCCGGCCCACCAGCAGGCCCAGAACGGCCATGACCATGACCGGCTGGGCGGCCATGCGAACGACCTCGCCGGGAGCCGCGGCGATATCGACCAGGGCCATCAGTTCCGTGGCGTACACCCTGGCCAGGGCGAAATGCGGAATCGCATAGTCGGTCAATGTCACGGCAAAGACAGCGCACCCGGCGGCCAGCATGTACGGACGGAGGCTGGGCAGGACCGCGAACCACCAGGCCCGTGCCGGCGTCGTGTCGAGAACCGCCAGCGCGTATGCCGATCGCCCGGCGGCGCGCCAGCCGACCGCGACGATCAAGGCCACGACCGGCCAGAGCCACCCTGCGGAGATGACCCCGGCTTTCGCCGCTGCGCCAAGTCCCGATGCCGGAGCCGACGGCCCCGCGGGAACGAATGATCCGAGCACGCCGCCGACGCCCGGCAACAGACCCCAGGCATAGGCGTAGACTTGAGGAGGCACCAGCAGCGGCGTCAGCGTCAACCCCAGCGCCAGCGGCCACGCTTGACGTCTCGTCGAGCCGAGCACCGCTGCCGGCCAGAGGCCGAGGACCAGCGCCCCGACACTGGCCGCAGTGCTTAGGGTAACGCTCCGCGTCAGCAGGACCGAGGACGGCAGGATGATGCGCGGATCGTTGACCGGCGATCCACGATCCAGGGACGCCATGCCGATGCCGATGAACGGAAGGACCACCGCCGCGAGCAGCGCCAGGCTGCCGACGATGCACAGGACCGCGGTTGCCACTCTCGCCATTTTGACTATCCGCCACCGGTGACTCCCGATCCGCCGCGCCGGCGGTCACTGTGCCAGGTGCTCGCTCGCCAGCCGTATGGCCGGCTCCATGGCATCTGCAACCTCCGCAAAGGAGACCTTGGTTTCCGGCGGCAGCCGCATCCCGACTTCATCGCGGAGCTTCGAACGAACCGGGATGTTGCGCGAGTCGCTCCTGGCCAGGATCCGCTCGGTCTCCTCGGAGGCAAGGAAATCCACCAGCTTCTTGCCATCACCGCCATGAGGTGCCCCAGTGATCAAGCCCACCGAATTGGGAATCAGCAGCGTGCCGCCGTCGCCCAAATCGGGGTACGTCAGGTCGACCGGTTCTCTGCGTTCCTGGCGGGCATACACGTCGTCGGTATCGGTCATCCCCATGGCCAGGTTTCCGCTGCCCACCTGGCGGGCGACAGTAGCATTGCCGTCGAGCATCGGCCCGGAGAGTATCCCCTTGAGTTTCTGGAGGTAGTGGATGTAGACCGGCTCGCCCCAGAGGACATACATGGCCGCGAACTGCCCGCCGGTGGTGCCGAACTGAGGATTGGCCACGGCCAGGCGGCCGCGCCAGCGGTCATCGGCCACTTCTCTCCAGCTGGCCGGGATTTCCTCTCTCTTGACGCGGTCGGTATTGAAGATGAGCACCCGAGCCCGCGATGCGAATGCGGTCCAGCGGCCATCGGGATCTCGATATCGATCGGGAATGTCGGCCGCTGGTGGGCGATACTCGGCCAGGAGTCCCTCGCGGGCCAGCTTGATGGTATTGAAAAGCTCGCTGGACCAGAACACGTCTGCCCGGGGGCGATCCTTCTCCGCCCGGATACGGCGGACCAAACCGGTGGTCTTGCCTGCCTCGGTATCCAGCTTGAGCTGAACCTGAATGCCGGTCTTCTTCGTGAAAGCGTCGACGACCTGGAGGGCGATCGGCTCATCCACGCTGCTGTAGAGTATGATGCTGGGTGCCGCGGGTTTGGAGTCACACCCGGCAAGACACCCGATCGCCAGGATGATGGGGGGTGCGAGGACAGCAAGGCTCTGCCGCAAGTGGAGCTTGACGGCCAGGCAATGAACTGTAGGGCGACAAGCCATGGTCCCATGATCTCCCTGGCGGAGGTGGTCCCGACTCACCTCCGTTCGTTTCCCATACCAAACCGCCGGGTGGGACCCGGCGGCTCGCTGATGCTGACGCTGTGCCCAGACCTCGCACCGACGCCCCATTTCCTCACTTCTTCTCGGGCGTGGGCGGTTCGTCCTTGGCCGGTGGCGCCGTTTCACGGGCTCGTGTGAAGTAGTTCTTCACGCTGGACTGGTACTGCCGCGGAATCTGCTCGCGCTCGATGGCGTCGGTCACGTCGCGCTCGGCCGAGATCATGGCCTCCTTGAACGGCGTCGAGACATCACCCTTGATCTGTTCACCGTTGATGAACTTCTGGGAGATGATGCTGCCCGGCCTGGTGATCACGGAGCTCCGCCGTTCAACCGCCCTGAAAGCGGTCTGAGCGGAGGGGGCGACGCCGCCCTGCCCCTGGCCCGGATTAGGACCCATGCCTGGCCCGTGGCCCTGTCCCTGGCCCATCGCGTTGCCGGGGTTCATGCCACTGCCATTGCAGGCGGAGCAGGGCTTGCCATTGACCATGCCCGTGCCGTTGCACGCCTGGCAAGCGTTTCCGAGGCTGTCCTTTGCGGCGCTCACATCGGCCATGGCCGCGGCGATCTGGTTCATCTCCTGCTGAAGCGACTCCATCTCGGAGAGCTGCTGAGCCGCTGCGGTCAGGCCGGACAGGTCGTCCGGCTGGCCCCCGTCGGCACCCTGTTGGCCTTGCTGGCCCTGCTGGCCCGGCTGCCCGGACTTGCAGGCCGAGGCCATGTTCTTGGCCATTTGCTTGGCCGCGTCGCACGCTGCCCCGCGCTTGGCCAGTTGCTGCATGAGCTGGCTGATCTGCGGCTGCGACATGCCCTTTTCCGCCAACTGTTTGGCGACGGCGTCGAGTTTCTTGTCGTTCAGATTCTGCAGCGCCTGCTTGATCTCCTTGTCGCTCAGCCCGGCATTGCTGAGCTTGTCGCGCATGTTCTTGTCGTCCTTGGCGATCTGATCGATCTTGGCCGAGATCTTGGCGAGCTGGGCTTTCAGTTCCTCGGCCTGTTTCTTCTCGGCTTCCGTCTTGGGCGTGGCGGACAGTTTCGCCTGAATCTGGGCCATCGCCTCCTGGGCGGCCTTGAAATCCCCCTTGGACATGGATTCGGCGAGCTTGCCCACCGGTGACTGGCTCTTGCTCTCCGCTGCCAGATGACGCATCATCTTGGCGAACTCGTTGACCTTACCGATTTCCTCGCTGTTCTTGCGGTCCTCGAGCTTCTGGCCCAGCTTTTCCACCTGCTTGAGACCCTGTCGGCGAACGTCGAGCGGGGTCTGGAGCGCGTCCGCCTCCATCGGCTCGAGCTTGTCGATCTCGTCCTTGATCGCAGGGTTTTTCTGGCGAATCTCGTCCATCGTCTTCTTCACGATGGGTATGATCTGGGCCTGCGATCGCTTGACCATTTGTTCATTCTGTTTTTTCTGTTCTTTTTCAGTTCGCGTTCCGGCCAGATCCAAGGGTGGGAAGAGCCACAGAACCAGCAGAGCCATCAGCAGTGTGCCCAGGGTATAGGGGGTACCTCGTGGGGCCGCGATAGGCAGGTGGTGACCAACGGCCAAGCCGCGCACGGCCTGTCGGGCATCACTGACCACTGCCTGGGCAAAGGGATCCGAGGACGAGGCACAGTACAATCCGCTCCCCACCCGCTCGCGCAGCCCCGCGGCTTCATCCAACCGTGCGGCTGCAGTCATCATGCTCTCGCGGGTCGCCAAGGTCCAGATCGCGGCCGCCAGCACGGCGGCACCGGCCAGACCGGCCGCCGTCGCCAGTAGGAAGGGCCCGCTCTGAGCGAACAGACCAAAGGACCGCTCGACCATCACGGTGACCATGAAGAGGACGGTGGAGCCGGCCAGTGTCCAGGCCAGAGCACCCATCCACCGCATCACCCAAAGCCGGCGTCTGGCTTGCCGGACAGGACGCTGCAACTCGGTCATGGTTTTGTCCTCACCCGCGATCGGCGATACCGTGCACCGCCGACGCATGATACCACGCTCCAAGCTACGCATACAGCGGGCTGGCGACCTCAAGCACCGCCCGAATCTACCTATATTGACGTTCCCGGGAGCTTCTTACACCAAATGACCGGCCATCGGCCGGAGGGCCCGGCATTAAAGTGTGGCAGCAGTCGAGGCCTTGTTTCGGGCGGCGAGGGCGGCGTTTCGATGCCACATGGCCAGGGAAGCCCGTTTCATCGCGCTGCCGGCCAGTCGCAGCTGGCGCTGCGCCTCCGACCAGTGGGCCACTTCGGTCAGAACCGGCCAGGGGGCCAGGGCATCGGGATCCTGTACCTCGTACGCCGGCTCCCGGGTTACAGGTATACTGCGGTTGCGCGGGCAGACCTCCTGGCAGACATCGCAGCCGTAGACCCAGTCGCCCATTCGTGCAGCGAGGTCGCCGGGAATATCGCTGCGGTGTTCGATGGTCAGGTAGGAAACACACCGGCGGGCATCCATTTGATACGGGGCGGTAAGGGCACCCGTCGGGCATGCGTCCAGGCATCGCCGGCAGGTTCCGCAGTGGTCGGTCATCGGCTGGCCGGGCTCCAGATCCAGGGTCGTGACCACGGCGCCCAGGAAGAAAAACGAGCCCAGGCGAGGGTGGACGACGAGGGTGTTCTTTCCAATCCATCCGAGCCCGGCGGCCGCGGCGGCCTCGCGTTCGATGATCGGCGCGGTGTCCACGCAGCATCGAACCTGGAGCGGCTCGGCGATCGTGGCCCGCATGGCCTCGGCCAGTCGGTCGAGCTTCTTACGCATCACGCGGTGGTAGTCGCGTCCCCAGGCGTAGCGGGCAATCCGGCCGCGGGGTTCGCCGGCGTCTTTGCTGCTTGGGTGCGGCGAAGCCTTCTGCCAGTAACTGTCAGCCAGAACGATCACCGCACGGGCGCCGTCCAGCAGTCTGGCGGGGTTGACCCGCACGTCGCGTGTGCGCCGCAGGTACTCCATTTCACCGTGGCGCCCCGCTTCCAGCCACTCGATGTAGTATTGGGCTCGCCTGATGGATTCGACCGGGGCAATGGCTGCCAGATCGAATCCGGCATCGAGGGCCAGATCGAGAACGTGGCGAGATCGCTCGGACGGGGTCATGGCGTCCTCAGGGGCAGGATGTCTGGGCGAAGGACTGACCCATGTTGATGCGGATCTTGGCAAGATCAAGGACGTTCATCCTGCCGTCGGTGTTGATGTCACACAAGTAGTTGCTGGTCGTCACCGGCAGGCTCATGTTGAGCCGGACCCGGGTCAGATCGAGCACGTTGACGGCACAGTCGCCATTGACGTCGCCCGCCAAGACGGCCAGGCACAGGCTGGCGGCCACGGGCGTATTCACCGGACCCAGGATACCCGGGAATCTCATCACCAGTTGTTCGCCGTTCCGCACGCCGACCAGTTTCACGGTGAGCTGCTGATTCATGATGGACAGTTCACTGATGGCGCCGCTGGACACTTCCACGTCGCCGCCGCTGATGCCGGCCTCCTGCACGGGAAGATCGAACGTGACCACGATTTCGGTCGGACCACCCTGCCGGCTTTCCACCACGATGCCGCAGCCCCCGGTGGCCGGTGTCAGCAGATCAAGGTCCATGACCTTGCCGGCGTGGGTCTTCCTCGACACCGCCGAGGTGATGGCCGGAGCCGCGGTACACACTTCACCGCTCAGATCGCTGACCACGAAGTTGCCCGGCACCCCGAACCCGGCGGACAGGCCCACCAGGCCGTCGGTGGATGCGATATCCAGGTAGCTGAGCTGGATGCGGCCGTCGGCGAACAGCTCGACCTGGAAAGTATTCTTTGTAGTTGCTTTGTACTCTGGAACATCCAGCCAGGTCACGGTCACGCGGTCGGGCAATTGCTTCAGGCTCACCGTGCCACCGGCAGTCGGATTGAGGTCATCGAAGAAGGCGGAGATTCGCGGCAGATTGAAATGGCCCTCGAGCGACTCCACAAACGCCTTGTCGCTCATCGAGAAGGTGATGTAGCCATTTCCCCCGACGAAGAACTCATCGTAGCTGACGCCGTACAGCGACCCCGGGAGAAACACCTCGGCGGGATCGTCGTCACCCGGGGACAAGGGGATGCCGCCGGTGGGATCGGTGGGGAGGGCGGTAATGGGCTGGACGCACGCCCGATAGAAGTTGGGAGAACCGTCGGGAATAAAGAGGATAGACTTGTACTGCAGATCGATGGCCCGGTTGACGAACATCTCCGTATAGTATTCGTCGGGTTGCCCCGGCGTGTCGAAGGAGAAACAGCTGCCGCCGTTGTCGGCCGTGAGCACGTTGCCCGCCGCATCCAGGGCTCTGATCGAGAAGTGGTATCGCGTCTGCTGGGCAAGATCGTTGAGCTGGATGACATGCAACGTCTGCCACGCCGACCCGGCCGCCTCGCCGGCCGGCGAACCACAATCCGGGCCGTAGTCCAGCGCGCAGGTTGCCGGCTCGTCGGTCCGGAAGGAGATCGTCGCCAGGAAAGGCCCCAGCTCAACGATCTGGACGTCGGAGACGACCGGCGGAGCGCAATCCACCTGGGCGGAATCGGTCGCCAAGGCCGGCTGGCCTGCGTTGTCGCTCGCATCTTGAAATGCGGCGGTGACCACGTCGGCGAGGCTCACCTCGAGCGATCCGTTCTCGGCGACAGAGCCAGCGCTCATCAGGCCGATCGTGCCCACAAACACGCCCGAGCCCGCCGTGTTCTCCTGGAGGACAACGGTCTCGTGATCGCCGCTCACACTGGATGAAATCGCGACCGTGACGGTGCCGCTTCCCATCAAATCCGTGTCCCCGGCGGTGATCGAAACCACGTCCTGGCAGCCGTAGGAATTGCGCGACAGGCTCACGAAACCACTCGAATCGAGGCAGATGCCTGAAGGCATATCCTGGCAGATCAGGTTGATGGGTACGGCTCGATTAGGACAGACCGCACAATGGTGCAAGGCGATGACCTTGTACGAGGACATCGAGATCACCGGCGAGCCCGAGGACCCGCCCTCGGTGTCCGCGTAGTAGCCCAGATCCAGATTGCCGCCGCTGCCGGTGCAGGCCGGCTCACTGACCGAGGTCACCCGGCAAAAGCCGTCTGGATCGTGAGGATCGGTGCTGAACAGAGCCAGCTCCTTGGCCCGGCCGCCGGGATGCTGTGGGATGAACACCTGCTCTCCGACCGCGGTGGTTCGATTGTCGACCTGGAGATACCCGTACGTGTCCACCGGGGAAGCTGCGGTGAATTGCAGAAGGGCGTAGTCCAGATCGAGATTGCTCTGGATGAAGGTCGCGCCCGAAACGACGGTACCGCGAAAACCGAGTGGAGAGTTGATGTCCTCGCAGTTCGGAGCTTCTGCCATAAACTCATAGTCGGTGTTGACGGCATCGAGTTCCGAACTGATGCAGTGCTCGTTGGTCAACAGGTGGTTCTGCGGCGAGACCAGCCAACCGGTGCAGAGCGAAGAACCATTGATCAGCAGACGAGCGACCGGCCGCGAGCGATCGTACACCAGAGGATGAGAATCCCTGAAACAGGCGGCGTTGCGTTTGTCGTCGATACCGCACAGGGCCTGGACGGACCGACCCATGGTGGCAGCCTCCCCGATGGTCGTGTCCGCTGAGGCTGAGCCCTCGGCTGCAGAGCCGGCCGTCCCAGGGGCCGGGCCCAGGTCGAGGAAACCGGTCACATACTGGTCGATTCGGAAGCCTTGTCCGCCGGTCGCGCTGGATACCATCAACTGGAGAAGGACCGCCCCGCCCTTGATGTGCTGGGACCAGAAGGTCCCGCGGCCCATCTTGCCCTTGCCTTCAAGTGTGTAGGTCTGTCCTCCCTGGGCATCCGACACCAAGAGGTAATCGCCGGGAGCCAGATCGAAGTCCACGAAGTGAATGGCGATGTAGGTGGCCGCCGGTTCGTTGATCTGGGTTGACCAGGCGAGCTCAGACGTGCCCGGCTTCGCGGCCGCTGGATACGTCCACGGACCGCCGATGTTCGCGGCAACGGGGGTCCCCGCTTGGATCATCCCCAACGCGACGGACGACACACCCAGCGCGATCGCGAACAAACCTGTCACGCGAACGAACAACTGCAACGACGCTCTCCGGTTCACGAGACCACGCGGGTCGTGTACCGCCGGCACAATGACGGTGAGTACTTCATCAGATTATACCCGTCGCCCACGAAGGGGGTCAAGGCCTCTGAACGTCCCACCGACGCGGCAGTTAATCGCGATAACAGCCTCGAGAACAGGGGATCCCCCGCCCGTTACAGGTACCTGACCAAGTCGAGCGGGTGGTCGATCACGAGGTCGGCACCGGCGTCGACCAGCTCAGGGCGATCGCGGAACCCCCACGCCGCCCCAACGGTGACCACGCCCGCGTTCCGGCCGGTCTGGATATCGGTGGCTGAATCGCCCACCAGCATGATCCGTGAGGCTTGGCCGCCCATCCGGGCAATGATCTCCAGGGCGGTCCGCGGATCCGGCTTGCGGTATTCCTCCGCCCGGTAACCCTCAACCGCCACCCATAACCATCGGCTGAACAGCGCCTCGACCATCGGACGGGTGTGCTCGTGCGGCTTGTTGGACAGGACAGCCATGGGAATGCCTCGGCGGGCGAGCTCGTCGAGCAGTTCCGGGATGCCCTCGTAGGGTCGGGTCTTACCCAACCGATGATCGCTGTAGTAGGCCGTGAACACCTGAGCCATCCGGATTGCCATCGCGTCGTCGGGAACATCGAAGCCGCCCGGAGAGCTCCTCGACAAGGCTCGCCGACACAGTGTTGGCAGCCCTTCACCAACCCACCGGCGGACTTCCTCCTGCGAACATGGAGACCTTCCCAGCGTGCCCAGGGCGTGATTCATCGCCTCGGTCAAATCCGGCAACGTATTGGCCAGCGTGCCGTCCAGATCGAAAATGGCACCTTGAATACCCATGGATCCTCACTGGCGGAAACGGCCTACCCTCGTTCGGGCGGGTCCTCCGTCGATCCAGGAACACGAACAGTCCGATAAGCAGGGCCATCCCCTGTCCCTGCGCGTCATCCTCCGGACCACCCGGCGGGCCTCCCGACGCCGCCAACATGGATCATCCTCCGTTCGCCGTCGTCCGGCTGAGTTGGGAGAATGGCGAAGAGGCGATAGTACACCCGCAAGCGAACGCCCACGCAAGGTCCTTCTCATCACACCCGCGTCGACACGCATACGCTCTCTCCACTCTGGTCATCTCTCTCCTGCGCCCACGAGGCCCCTCGCCTGCCCGTTCTTGCCGGAATATCCGTCGGGACCTCCCCCATGTCATGACGCCACCTGCCTTTCGGCAGCTGGCCGCGCGCCGATCGGTGGAGCGGTTTGCACCACTCCGGCCGGGCTCAGTCGGCATCGAATTCAGGGAACCGCGGCGAAGGAACGGCTTCTATTCATGAAACGCACCCGCCGGGGAGCCCGTTCAAGGCGAGCGGAGACCCTTCCCGGGGGATCATCCGAAGGGCTTTCGGCATGCCTCGATTCAAGTCGGCCCCAATCGTGCTCACTGTCCTGGCTGTGGTGGTTTCGCCGGCCTTGGCCCGCATCAAGCTGATCACGTTGCCCAGACGTGAACGGGTCGAGATCCAGCTTGACCAGCCGAACGTCACCCTGGTCGAGGAGGAGCGAGTCGTTCCGCTGCTGAAAGGCGTGAATCAGGTCGACTTCTCCTGGGCCAACACGGCCATTGACAAGGACAGCATCCAGTTTCGACCTCTGGCTGACCCGGAGGGGATCAAGGTGCTGTCGGTCAGTTACCCGCCCAATGAGAATGCCCTGGTCTGGCAGGTATCGGCCGGCCAGTCCGGCCCGGCCCGGGTGCGGATCAGTTACATCATCGGGCAGCTCAACAAGAGCTTTGAATACCGGGCCACGGCCGCCCATGACGAGAGAAGCCTGCTGCTCTCGCAATACGTGAAGCTGCAGAACCTGGCCAACGAGGACTTTGGCGAGGCTGGACTCTGGGCCGGTTTCGGCGATCACTTTCTCCGGCCGATCGGAATCAACGAGACCAAGCAGATCCTGTCCGCCCGCTTCGCGGACGTTCCGATCCAGAAGACCTACACCGCAAGCCTGGCGGAGTTCGCCTACCTGGACGAACCGCAGAAAAAGCTGCGGATTCCCATGCACTACGTGTTGAAGAACGACAAGGAACACAAGCTGGGGAGATTCCCGCTCATGCCCGGCAAAGCCCGCATCTTTCAGGATGACGGCAAGGGCGGTGAGGCCTTCGTGGGCGAAGACTGGGGCAAGTTCACGCCCATGGATGACGAGATGAAGCTCTATCTCGGCGTGGCCAAGGATATCGTCGTCCGCCGCGTGATCGCGCGGAATGACCACAAGATCCTGGCCGGCAATCTCGCCAACCAGGAGGTGGTGATCCAGTACGAAATCGAGAACTTCAAGGACTCGCCGGTCACGCTTGACGTGATCGAACAGGCCCGGGCCGTTCGTCATGAAACCCGCGGCGACACCAAGCGAGATGTCGAGTGGGAGCTCGGTTCCGAAACGACATTCGCCGGCGGCCTTGACGCGGAGAAAAGCACGTTCGACCGGCTGGTTTTCCACATTCCGTTGAAGCCCCGTGCGGCTGACGGCGCCGCCGAGAAGGTCGTGCACAAGCTGCACCTGATGATCAAGAACGAATGGTGAGACGGGGGAAACCGAACCGAGGGGTTGGGGACCAGAGAGTTCAACGACAAACGGACAACGGATATGAAGACATTGGCAATCATCCTGCTCGCAACCGCCCCAGCCTGGGCAAGGAACATTGATCTGTCCACCGTACCGTCACGGGACACGGTCCAGCTGACGATCTACAACGCCGAGGATCTGACCCTGGTGCGCGAGACACGGCACGTGACGTTCAAGAAAGGGGTCAACCCGCTCCAGTTTTCCTGGGCCAACACCCTGATCGACCCGACTTCGGTGACGCTGCGGTTCCCGAAGCAGGCGGCCCAGCTCGAGGTATTGGACACCACCTATCCACTGGACAAGCCGCAGATGCTCTACTGGAACGTGGAGGCCGGGGGAGACATGGAGGCGGTGGCAGAGATCAGCTACTTCACCAGCGGGATCACCTGGTCGGCGGACTACGTGTGCATCACCGATCCAGGCGAGACGGTGATGGACGTTACCGGCTTTGTGCGGGTGTTTAACCACTCGGGCGAGGAATACGAGAACGCCCAGGTGCGGCTGGTGGTCGGCACGATCAACCTGGTCGAGAAGATCGCTGAGTTGGCTCAACGGCAGTACGGTAAGGGCATCGAGCAGCTCGAAGAGGGAGTCGCGGGGGCGGTTCGGAAACTGGCTGCCAAGGACAAGGTGGCGGAAGTGGCGAACGCGCTGGCGCCCGCGGCCACGTCTGCTGGTGTGCCCAAGAAGATCGAAAAGGAAGGCCTGGGCGAGTACTTCATCTACACGGTCGAGGGGACGGAGACGATTCAGAACGGCTGGAGCAAGCGATTGCGGTCGTTCGACGGTCGCCAGATCCCGTTCAAGATCCAGTATCGCTACCGGCCGGCGGAGTACGGCGATCAGCTGGTGCGCATGTTCCTGCTGAGAAACGACGCGGAGTCGAAGCTGGGTACAACGCCGCTGCCGGACGGGATCGTCCGGGTGTATCGGGACAACGGCAAGGACGGTCTAGGCTTCCGGGTGCAGCAGCAGATCAAGTACGTGCCCATCGGGGACAAGATCGAGCTGAATCTCGGACCGGACCCCGAAGTGGTCCACGAATGGGTCAAGCTCAAGACCTGGCGCGAGCATATCTGGTTTCAGCGTCAGGGCCTGAACGTGTACAAGGAGTACGGCGGCGGCACCAAGCTCGAGATCAATGACGTGGTGGTCGGCTGGGAGGACCACGTGGGCTACGCAGAGCGGATCCGCAACTATCGGCCCAGGCCGATCGAGGTGGAGCTTCGGCGGACCTTCCCCGGTGATGTGGCGTTCATCAGCAAGCTGGAGCCGGCCCGGCATGACTACCAGACGGTCCAGCTGACCGCGAGCTGCCCGGCGGGCAAGAAGACGGAGCTGACCTATCACGTCCGGACGCGACAGGGCCATCTGGCCAAGCAGCAAAACGTCACGATCGAGCGTGGGGGCTAGATCGCCCGACGGTTCTGCTTTTGTGTCCCGCCCATGATCCGCGATCGTCACTGGGCTGCGCGGGCCCGCTGCCTGCGGGTCGTGGGGCTTTCGGCCCGGTCGTAACCCTTGGCACCATCGGCCCGGCAACGCAGTTCGGCCTTGTCGGGGTGTTCACCCAGTTCCTTCACGAGTGCGGCGTGCATTGGCTCGAGGCGGTCTTTCTGGGCGGGATCGGCAGCGAGGTTGTGCCATTCGCCGGGATCGCTGCGCAGGTCGTACAGTTCTCGCTCCGCCGGGTGTTTCTGGTCGGGCGGCGTGTGGTACACGTACTTGAACGGCCCCTTGCGGCACATGACATATCCGCTGGCGATGTGGTGGGCGTAGTACTCGCTGATCGCCAGGTCCTTCCAGGCCGCCTTGGGATCATCCAAGACTCCGCAGAGTGACGAGCCGTTCCAGTCGGCGGGCACCTTGGCGCAGCCGAGGTCGGCAATCGTCCGGACGACATCAACCAGCGAGCAGACGCTGTCTCTCCGTTGCCCGCCGGGCCATCTCTTGGGCCATGAGATCATCAGCGGGACACGGGCGGCGGAATCGTATACCGCATTCTTCCACCACAAGCCGTGCTCGCCCATGTTCTCGCCGTGGTCGGCGGTGTAGATGACGATGGTATGGTCAGCGAGGCCGCTGTTGGTGAGGGCCTCGAGGGTCTTGCCGATCTCGTTGTCCACCCACTCGGTCAGTCCGTAGTAGAGTTCGCGGCCTTTTCTGACCGTATCCGGGGGCACGTTGAGGACATCGAAGCCGGCCCGAAGGTGCTTGTAGTTGAGCGGCAGGGAATCCAGCAGCCCGGCCGGGATTTCAGGGGCAGGCACTTTTCCCTTGTAGCGGTTCCAGTAGGGCTCGGGCACAATGAGCGGGAAGTGAGGTGCGAGGTAGCCGACAAGCAGGAAGAAGGGCTTGTCGGTGGCCTGGCGGCGAGTCAGGAACTCGACGGCCCCGGCGGTCACGCGGCGGTCGTGGTCGAGTACGTTGGAGTCATCGCCCGCGCGGAAATCCCGGAACCGGTCACTCAGCCCACGGGACACCAGATCGTCCGGGCGGCGGCGGTTTCCCTTGCCACTCTTGAAGGCATTGTTCATGTTCCCGCCGATTTCAGTGAAGCCGTACCGTCGAGTGCGGTCATAGTGCATCTTGCCGCAGAGGAAGGACTCGTAGCCGGCGGCGTTCATGATTCGGGCGATGGAGGGATAGTCGGCACTGGGCAGCCAGCAGTTGTTGTTCCAGGCCCCGACGCGACTGATATACTTGCCTGACGTGAAGGATAGACGGCACGGCACGCACAGCGGCGAGTTGGTGTAAGCGGCCCCGAAGACAACACCGCCGGCTGCCAGACGATCCAGGTTCGGCGTCCGGACGATCCTGTTGCCGTAGCAGCCCAGGACGCTCGCGTTGTGTTCGTCGGACATGATGACGAGGATGTTCGGGCGGTGGCCGATGACGGCCCCAGCGGCGAACGCACAATGAGCGACGAGAAGCTGGAGCATGACGGGGCAGATCGCCGATGGCGTCATTCGGATCGCGTCCTGTTTCATCGAATCACCCCTTGCCGTGGTGGAGGTTTCCGATCACCCGAGGCAGGCAACGTGCCCCCCGGGCAGGACAAGGCCGCCGTTCCGGTCCACCCGGTCATGGCCCGCTGATGTCTGCCTGCCATGGTCCGCCAACCTGGTCGCCCAACATGAGCGTCGCCCGCAATTCCGCAGGGCCCGGCTTGAGCATGACGCCCTGGAAGCTCGATTCGGCCGCACCCGCAGCGACCGGTGCGGTGTGCTGGCCATCCTGAATCCTGATGTCTGCCTTCCCGTCCGAGTCGCTGGCCGGGAAGCGCAACCGGATGCTGTAGCTTCCCTCCTTGGCAACCTGCAGCAGCCACGTGCCATTTGATCCGTAGTGCAGCTGCTCGCCCGGTTCGCGCCGCCAGTTCTGGCGCGTCAGCACAACCGGATTCTCGTACGCTGTGCCGACTTCGATGCGGGGCGGCGCGTAGTTGTCCGGCCGTGTCCCGCCGACGTCCTCAAACCAGGCTTTGTAGGACTGCTTCAGCCGACCGACGATCTCCGGCTGCTGCTTGGCCAGATCGTGCTGCTCGGCGGGGTCGGCGACGATGTCATAGAGGGCGAACTTCGGCGGACCCGCCAGGGTCTCCTTGCCGAATCCGGAGGCATGAAGGAGCTTCCAGCGCGGACCGATCGCGGCAAAGTGATGGTACGGTACCGGCACGTCACCGCGGTGTGACTGAATGAAGATCGTGCGGTCAGGCCAGTTGACGCCGCGGCCCTCGAGCAGCGGCAGGATGCTCCGGCCGTCGAATCTGAGCCCTTCGGGGGCTGCGACTCCGCATGCCTCCAGGATGGTTGGCATCACGTCGATGTGGGCAGCCGGGATGTCGCTCAGCGCCCCGGCCTTGACCATCCTCGGCCCATGCACCAGGAACGCAGCGCGAATCCCGCCCTCATACACCTCGCTCTTCATTCCCCGCAGGTTGCCAACGTATCGGCGAGTACCTGGTCCGTTGTCCGTGAGGAAGATCACCATCGTGTTATCGAGGAGACCGAGGGTCTCGAGCCTGCGGATCAGCTTTCCGACGTTGTCGTCGATGTTGGCGATCATCGCGAAGATGCGTGCCAGCTTCTCCAGCTCCTGCTCGGGCCTCTCTCGGCCCTTGGACCCGGCGAGCACGGGGCCCAAGTCCATCTTCCTGTAATGCTCGTACCAATCCTTGGGTACGTCGTTGAGCGGCTCGTGGGGCGCGTTGGTCGCGATGTACGCGAAGAAGCTCCGCCCCTGCCTGTTGTTCTTCTCGATCCACTCTGCCGCCGCGTCGAAGAACACGTCCGTGCAGTACCCTCTGGCCTGGACCTGCCGCCCGTTGTGAAACAGGATCGGATCGGTGTACCTGCCCTCTCCGCCGGGCGGATCGGAGGGTTGTCCGATCCCCCCGCCGCGAATGACCAGCGATTCCGTGAAACCCTGGTCCATGGCCCGCACGGGGTAATTGTCCCCCAGGTGCCACTTGCCGAAGATCCCGGTGGCGTATCCGGCGTCGCGAAGGACCTCCGCGACGGTGACCTCGGCAGGGTCCATCATCGCCCGGCCGACGTAGGTATCGATGGCCCGGGTGCGGTAGTTGTAGCGTCCGGTCATCAGGCACGCCCGCGTCGGTGTGCAGACCGGGCTGACATAGAAACGCGTCATCCTCGCCCCGCCGGCTGCCAGCCGGTCCAGGTTGGGTGTCCTGAGCACCGGATTGCCCGTCACGCTCAGGTCGCCGATCCCCTGATCGTCGGTCACAATCAGGATCACATTGAGCGGACGATGCCCGGCGACGGCAGCGGTGCGGCAGGCACCGACCAGAGCCGCCAGCACCAGAGCGAAGATCACCCGGCGCGATTCCCGGCGACTTGGCGTGGGAGTCATGGATTCTCCCAGCACGGTTCCCATACAAGCAGCATCGACTGGACGCTGATGCTCGACCTCTTGGGACGGACCGCGACGCGCTCCAGTTCCTCGCGGTTCTCCTGTCCAAGGGCGTCGATGCTGGCCTGCAGCTGGGCTTCGAGATCGGCGATTTCCTGCTGCACCGCCTCGACCGATTCCTCCGCCCGTCGGACATCACCGACTTCCTTCATGGACCGTCCCACCCCGCGAACGGCGCTGCCCGCGCGACCGACACTCAGAACACTGGCCCTCTTCCTGCCGAAAAGGGCCGACAGTATCGCACCGCCGAACGAGACGGCGGTGGAGATCTTCGAGGCCCGCGACTGTTCCTGCTGCACCTCCACCGCCTGCCGGGCCCGGCGCAGGCGGTCCTGCAGGACGTTCAGTCGAGAGGCGTACTTCTCCCTCAGCCGGCCGACCTCGGCATCGCGGCGTTCGCGAGTGGCTTGGGCGATCCGGAGTTGAAACTCGCGCTCGCCCTCCCCTGGTCGGCTGACGACTTCGAGACTCGCCGCCCGCAGAAGCTCCAGAGCGCACTCCCGAAAGAGCATGTCCCCGAAGTCCTTCTTCCAGCCCTGATACGATCGGTCATTAGAGGCGTCTGGAGGTATCGGGGCGAACGCGGCGCCGGCCGCAGGCTCGGCGTCGAAGTCATCCTCGCCGAGATCCGTCGCCCGGGCGGACGCCCAGTCCACCGGGGAGCCGGTCCGCACAGCAAGCGGCACCAGGTAAGCCACGCGCTGCTCCTGATCAACGTTCAGCTTGGCATCGGTGTAGCGGAGTGTGCCGCTGGCGAACAGCACGGGGCGATAGACGGCGCCGGCCCCGGTCGGCAGCGAGCGCGCAGGGATGAACGCCTGTCGAACACCGGGTGGGAGCACTGGCCTGGAGCCGCCCTCGAGCGGGGCTTCCGCGGTGGAGACGGAAACGGCCTTGGCAGCCAATGGGCCGGCGCGTTGAGGTCTCTGTGCCCCGGTTTCCTCCGTCCCGGTCCGGCGATGGGGTTCGATCAGCGTTCGAATCTGCTGCCGGGTGAGCGGCCCACGAAGATAGGACATCGCCCATCGGGTGTGGATGACGGCGGGCGCATCCTCGTGCACGTTGTTCATCAGGAAGACGCGGTTGTCCAGCTGGGAAAGGGTCTTGTCGATGGCGGCCCGATCCAAGGCACCCGAGGCGCTGGCCGCCGCCCCTTCGAGGCCGTCCAGCACCCGGTCCTTGTCGCGCTGGGTCTGCAACCGCCCAATGAACCAGGTCCCTGCGTTCGCCAAGCCCTTGTAGTCCAGATCCACCGGGTTCTGAGTGGCCAACACCAGGCCGAAGCCGAAGGCCCGGGCCTGTTTCATCAGGGTCAGCAGTGGGGCCTTCGAGGGGGGGTTGGATACCGGAGGGAAGTAACCGGCGATCTCGTCCATGTACAGCAATGCCCGCAGGCTGCTGGTGCCGGACTGGCCGCGCACCCAGCCCAGGGTGGTGCTGAGCAGCAGCGAGACGAAGAACATCCGTTCGGCGTCATTCAGGTGGGCAATGGAGAAGATAGCCACCCGCGGCTTGGCGGCCGGGGTGTACAGCATCGCGCCGATATCCAGCGGTTGACCCTCCAGCCAGCGATGGAAGTCCGGTGAGGCGATCAGGTTGTTCAAGCGCACGGCCAGGGCGAAGCGATCCGCGGCCGGGTAGAAGCTCTCCACTTCCATCACGCCCAACCGAGTGAACGGCGGATTCTGGATGGCACTGATCAGGGCGGGCAGATCGAGATCCCGCCCCTGGCTCCAGGACTGATTCAGGATCGTACTGACGAGGATGTGCTCGCGGCTCTGCAGCGGGTCGGCCTCGATGCCCATCAGCCCGAGCAGGCCCGCGGTTGTCCCTGATACGCGTTCCCGCATGGCCTCGCTGTCCTCCACGACCTGCGACGGCGGAGCGGCAAACGACTTCAACATCGCCACGGGCAAGCCCGCATCGCTGCCCGGCGTGTAGACAACAAACTCGGCCGCGTCCCGCAGGCGATGAATACGCGTACCGTCCTGGCCCCAGTCGGCCAGACCCCGCTGCCAGAGTTTGGCCTGCTGACCGGCGTAGGCATCCGGATCAAGCCCCTGGCGGCGGGCGTCCTCCTCGTTGACCCAGGGGCGGAAATCCTGGGGCCGCAGTTCGGGGAAGGTCAGCAGCAGGTTGGTCAGATCGCCCTTCGGGTCGATGACAATCGCGGGAATCCCGTCGATGGCCGCCTCTTCCAGAAGCGTGACGCACAAGCCGGTCTTGCCGCTGCCGGTCATGCCCACAACAACGGCGTGCGTCACCAGATCGCGACTGTCATACAGCACCAGTTCTTCGGTGGGCTTGTGCTTCTGCAGGTCATACGTGCGACCGAGATAAAAAGCCCCGAGTTTCTCGTAAGTCTCCATGGCAAGTCCCCGGTAGCGGTGGAAGAGTCCTTACCCCAAAACCCGACGGATGTCAGCGCAATTCCAGCATCACGACCGACCTGGGCGGCAGTTCGGCCTGGAGGCCGTCGTCCGACAGACGAGGGCCTTCAAACGGCCGAGGCTGGACGCTTTCGGGGGCGGCGAATGTATTGTGGGCGTTGATCTCCGGAGCGGTCAACACGCGGCCGCTCACCGACTTGGGCGTCAGGCCGGTCAGCTTGCAGGCGATCCGTGCGGCGTGCTGAGGATGGGTGTTGACCAGGGACAGGCTGACGTCACCGGAAGCCTGCCGGGATGCGGATGCACTGACGGCGGGGATCTGCTGGCCGTCGAGTGCATAGGCAGGTGCCTGCACTTCCACGGGCAGTGAGACAGCGCCCTGGTGCATCTTGAACATTTCGAAAACGTGGTAGGTGGGCGTGCGGAGCATTTTCTCCTTGTCGGTGAGTACCATGGCCTGGAGCACGTTGATCGTCTGGGCGATGTTGGCCATGACGACGCGGTCGGCGTGGCGCTGGAAGATGTGGAAGTTCAGGGCGGCGACGAGGGCATCGCGCAAGGTGTTCTGCTGGTAGAGGAAGCCGGGGTTCGTACCGGGCTCCACGTCGTACCAGGTGCCCCACTCGTCCACCACCAGGCCGACGCGTTTGCGCGGGTCGTGGCGGTCCATGATCTCGGCGTGCTTGGTGATGAGCTCGTCCATTCTCAGTGTGTGGCGAAGGGTGGAATGCCACTGGCTCTCGTCGAAGTCGGTGGCGGAGCCCTTCCTGTTCCATTGGCCGGTGGGGAGGGTGTAGTAATGAAGCGAGAGGCCGTTCATCTGGCGGCCAGCTTGTCGCATCAGGACTTCAGTCCAGTTCAGGTCGTCGCCGTTGGAGCCGCAGGCAATGCGGTAGACGCGGTTGCCGGAGTAGTTCTTGACGAAAGTGTTGTAGCGGCGGAACTGGTCGGCGTAGTACTCCGGCCGCATGTTGCCGCCGCAGCCCCAGCTTTCGTTGCCGACACCGAAGAACCCCACACGCCAGGGCTTTTCCCGGCCGTTCTGTCGCCGGAGGTTCGCCAGGGGAGAGTCGGCATCAGAGGTCATGTACTCGACCCACTCCATCATCTCCTGGACGCTGCCACTCCCGACGTTGCCGCAGATATAGGGCTCGGCACCCAGCAGCTCGCAGAGGTCGAGGAACTCGTGGGTACCGAAGTGGTTATTCTCGACCACGCCTCCCCAATGCGTGTTGATGATCTTGGGGCGTTTCTGGCGCGGGCCGATGCCGTCCTTCCAGTGATACTCGTCGGCGAAGCATCCGCCGGGCCAGCGGAGCACCGGAACGTTCAGTTCCTTGAGCGCGGCCAGCACATCGTTGCGGATACCGCGGGTGTTGGGGATCGAGGAATCCTCCCCGACCCAGATGCCCTCGTAGATGCAGCGGCCGAGATGCTCGGCGAAATGGCCGTAGATGTTGCGGTTGATCACCGCCCCGGGCTGGTCGCCGCGCACGACGACGGCCGCCGACTGCACATCCTGCGAGAAGACCGGCAGAGCGGAGGTTCCCGAAATCGCGAGGCCGGTGGTCAGAGCGACGGCTCTCAGGCCCAACCGGGACCGGGCGATGAGTCTCATCCGGATCTCCCCCCTCCTGCACGGACCGTTGTGTCCCTTCGCGGAACGCATCATTCCTGACCTCTTCTGTCCGAGACTTGCCAGCGAACTCCGCCGACTACGCCGCCGGGCGGTGCTCCGCTATTGTAATCATGCCCCCCGCTTGCTGCGCCTGCCTGCCGTTCAGGCAGGGCACGTATCCCCTATCCGCTCTGCGGCGAACAAGCGGGCCCTGCGGCCCGCGGACGCGCGCCGTGCGACCGACTACCGGCCCTGCGGCGGAGACCCGGCGATGGGTTTCACCACCGGGGCCACACTGAAAAGATCCGTCCGGGTGCGGCCGTTCTCCGTGATTCGCGACACGGAATACACTGTCCCGTCCTTGCCGACGGCGATCGAGTTGACGTATGCCGGCCGGTCGCCGTTTGCGAAGAAGATCGCTCCGTGGTCGCTGTACGTCGCGGCAGGGATGTCGTAGGTGATCAGGTGCAGGTTCTCGATCCCCTTGGACTCGCCCTTGCCCGTGGTGTCCTTTCCCACGATCCGCTTCCCGTCGACGTACACCGGACCGCCGGTCAGATAGTAGAGCGTTCGCTGATCCGGCCCCAGGGCGAAACCGAGGTAGCCGTAGCTGAACTGGTCGTACATACCGCTCCGTTTCGATGGCTCGGAGGTGATGCGACCGAGAACGTCCACTCGGACCGCTCGCGGGTCGAAGCGGAACAGGTAGCCGGAGTTGCCGTGTACGCCATAGACGACTTCCTCGATCGGGTGCCAGGCCGTCTGTCGCCAGTTGTAACCCATGTGGCCCGGCGAGGTGGGGTCATAGAGGCCGAAGTAATCCTTCTTCATATTGTCGCCGGCGACCCGTTCAACGGCATCGCGGTCGAAGCGGTAGCGGAGGATATCACCGCTCCCGGTGGTGAAGTATGCTGATCCATCGGTCGGGTCGATCGCGATCGAGCGGCAGATCGTGCGATAGGTGGATCCCTTGCCGTTCTCACCCTTCTCGTTGAACGAACCCAAGTCCTTCATCTCTCTTTTCGCGAGGTCGTAGCGGAAGAAGCAGCCCGTGGGCCAGGTCAGGGCGTAGATCCGCCCGCGCCGGGTATCCATGTTCATCGTCAGGACGCCCTCGCGCTGAGGCGCGATCCCGAGGTCCTCAAACTTGGCTGCGGCCATGTCATAGGCCAGGAGATGGCCTCCAGGATAGGGCCTGTAGCCCGGCGGCGGGACGCCCATCTTCTCCATGTCGTCGATGATGGTGTAGTAACCGGTGTGCGTGGAGAAGTAGAGCTTGCCCCCGCACTCGACGAAATTGACATGGCTCTTGCCCTGGACGATCGATTTCGAGCCCTTCTCACCGCAGGCCTCGGTCAGGTCACCGCAATGCGCGATGCGGCGAGTCGCCGGGTCGAACACATACATCTGGGCCCCGACGTCGATCGACTCGCTGCAGAGCACGTAGTAGATCCTGCCGTCGCTGCCGGTGCCCATCCCGTTGTAGGTATCGTGGGCCAACTCGAAGCCGGAGTTGTAGGTCTGGGCAACCAGCTTCCGTCGGGCACCCGACGGAGCCGCCTCCTTTCGGCTCTCACCTTGTGCCCACCACGGGCACAGCAGAATGAACGCTGCGGTAAACGCCAAGCGACAAGTCGTAGCCGTTCTCATGCCTCGCGCCTCGTCAAGTGTTCAACGGAACTGGCCCAGCGAGCGCACGTACGCCACCGAGTCCTCGATCATCTTCCTCGTTTCGGCCTCGGTCATGTCGATACCTTTGACCCCCTCGATCTCCAGGGTGATCGGACCGGCGTAACCATGCTGCTTGAGCATTCGGACGACACCCGCCAGATCGACCGCACCCTTGCCGAGGCTTGGGAAACTCCATTCCTCGAGATTGCCGCTGTGATCCTTCAACTCGACCGTACCGACAAAGTCCATGCACTTCCTGAGTTCAGCCAGAGCGTTCGCGCCCTTGTTGTAGTAGGTGATATTGCCCGTATCGAAGTTGACGCGAATGTTCGGATGGTTGATCCGCTTCATCGTTTCGGCGTGGACATCGCCGTTGGTGCCCAGATCGGGATGCGTCTCGAGCGTGATCGTGACCCCATACCGCTCGGCGACGTCGCCTGCCTCGCGAAGGCGTTGGCAGATCGTCTCCTTGGTCGCGCCGCGTCGCTTGGGCGAGAGGAACATGTACCTGACACCCAGTTCTCGGCAAGTCTCCAACTGCACGGCCAGTTCGCCGACTGAGTCCGGCTTGGACAAATCCGTCTCGCCACGAAGGACCATCGCGGCCAGACCGTGGGTCGCGAGCCGTTTCTTCACCGCCTCGATCTGATCTGGTGGCGGGACATTCATGAACACGTACCGCACGCCGATCGAGGGCAGGTGCGTCCACGCGATGTCCTGGAATCTGCCGTAGCTCGCGAGGCGGCAGACGAGCGCGTTGACCGGTTCGGGGCGGGGCGCGATCGCCCGCTTCTCTGCCGGGGATTTGGCGCAGCCGCTGCCGAGGAGCAGGATCACGGCCGCCGCACAGCCGGCCGCGAGCCCAGGCGACACGCGCACATTGTGGACGAGCCTGCGAGCCAAGTGAGCTTGCCGCCGCTGAGACTCAATGGGCGCATCGATGGGCTCCCTGGGCATGGGTTCTCCTCGACACAGACGGCTCGGCCGTCGGAATGTGCGGGCGGCGTTTCGCGGCGAGGCAGTGCCGGGACCGTCCATCGAGCCGCAGATCGCGACCGGCCGGGTGGTTCACCCACCCAACATAGCCGTGCGCCGCGAGCCAAACAAGGGGACGCCAAAGGGCAGGGACAATCCGAACCTGAACCCACTGGGCCGGCGCTCTCCGACACCCTGCTGTCCCCGACCTCGCAGGCCGCCCGCGGGAGAGCGCCAGGCCGTCCGGCCGTCCCGGCGGCCCATCCGCCCGGTTGACGTCACCGCCTGCAGGCGGTAGAAAGTAGAAGAGGTGGTCCGCCGCCGGATGAAGGCCTGTCTGCAGACTTGTGGCACCGTCGGCGTGGCAGGAGAGGACCACATGCTGACACCGTCCATCTCACTCCCGTCCGGGCAGTCGCCGCGGATCGTGGTGCTCACGGCTGCCGGTGATGATGCTGATATCGAGAGATCACTCCTCACTTCTCAGGAGCAAGCAAGATGACACGAAAGAAAACGGCAAGTACGCGTCGTGCTTTCCTCAGCAAGACCGGCCTGGCAGCAGCCGGGCTGACGCTGGCCCAGTCGTCACCAGCCTCGGCCGCATCGACCGAGAAGCCGGCGCTGCTGGGCGGCGACAAAGCCGTCACCGCCCGGACCCAAGGAGCAGACACCTGGCCTCTCTACGGCGAGGCCGAAGAGAAGGTGGTGCTGCAGATGCTGCGCCACCCCACCTATGGCCCGAATGATGAGTTGGAGAATGACTGGAAGGCCTACTACAACGTGCCCTATGCCAAGACGTACTGCAACGGAACCAGCGCTTTGGCGGCCATGTTCTTCGCCCTGGATCTGCCCCCCGGCAGCGAGATCATGGTGCCCAGCTACACCTTCTTCGCCACGATTGTGCCCATGCGCCTGTTCGGTCTGGTGCCGGTGTTCGTCGACATCAATCCCCGCACGCTCAACATGGATCTGGAGGACGCCCGTCGCCGCCTCACCAAGGGCACCCGGGCCATCCTTCCGGTTCACTGGTTCGGCAACCCGGCGGACATGGACGGATTCTGTGACTTCGCCAAGGAGAAGGGCCTGATCGTCCTGGAAGACTGTGCCCACGCCCATGGCACCTCGCTCAAGGGCAAGCTCATGGGTACTTGGGGAGAGATGTCCATTTTCAGCTTCCAGACCACCAAGCCGCTGCCCGGCATTGAAGGCGGCATGGGCATGTACCGCGATCGCTCTTCCTATGAGCGAGCCGTGTCCTTCGGGCACTACGACGTGCCCAAGACCTTCGGCCAGGACAGCGCGTATGCCCGCTATGAAGGCACCGGCCTGGGTCTCAAGCTGCGGATGCACCCGGTGGCCGCCGTTCTGATCCGCGCCCAGTTCCCGAAGCTCCGCGAGCGCAACGTGAGCGGGGTCCAGCAGGTTCGTTCACTCAACGATCGACTGCTTCAGCTCCCCGGGCTGTATGATCAGCGCGCCCGGCCGGATGCCCAGCGGCTGTACTATGACGCAAACGTCCTTTTCGTTGAAGAGGCCGAAGCAGGTATTTCCCGTGACCGGCTGGTCCAGGCCCTGCGTGCGGAAGGCGTGGCGGCCTCACGCTTCGTCTACCGTCTCCAGCACAAATGCGCCCTGTACGCGGAGGAGAAATGGTGGCACCACAAGCCGGCGATTCCGGAGTTGCCCGGATCTGAGAAGGCGAACGCCACGGCCATCTGGCTTCCGTACTTCACCCGACCGGTCCCGGAGGTGGTTGAGCAGTACGTCAAGGCCTTCGAGAAGATCTGGGCGCACCGCAAGCAGCTGGCATGATCGACCGGCGGCTCGAGGGGTGACGGCTCGAGAGGACCAGGATGCAGGCGGCCCCCGGCGCCGATGGGTCGGCGCCCTGGAACTCGAGACCGTCCATCGTCCTGCGAGGGTACCCCGACCGTCCCGGAAGTGACCGCCAAAGCGCCAGGTGCATTGGTGTCTCAAGGAGCGCGGTGTACAATAAGTCAACGAGGACCGGCGACCTGATCGTGCCAGGTTGCCTGGTTGTGCGTGCTTCGGCACATCACGTGTCCAATTGACAAACGCTGGCCAGCGGAGGTTCGATCATGATCAACAGAGAAGAACGAGAAACAACGCGTCGCACCTTCCTGAAAGCGGGTGGAGCGGCCGCGGCCGGGCTGTCTCTTGCCGGACAGGCCCGGGCTGCAGGCAAAGCGGAGGTGCTGGCATTAAAGGGCGGCCCGAAGGCCGTGACCGCTCCCGTTGGCGACGCGATGAAATGGCCACAGTACGGCCGGGATGAGGAGATGGCCGTGCTCGAACTGGTGCGCAATCCGAACTACGGCACCATCGCGCCGTTCGAGAAAGCTTGGGCTGAGTACTTCAAGATGCCGTTCGTGAAGGCACACACCAACGGCACGAGTGCCCTCACCTCGATGCTGTTTGCGCTGGACCTGCCGGCGGGCAGCGAGATCCTCGTGGCCAGCTACACCACCTGGTTCCCGTGGGCCGGCCCTCGCATGTTCGGCATTGTGCCACGGTTCGTCGACATCGATCCCCGCACGCTCAACATCAGCGTCGAAGATTGCCGAAAGAGGCTGACCAAGGACGTGAAGGGCATCCTGGCGGTTGACTGGTTTGGTGTCCCGTGCGAGATGGACGCCCTGGCGGACTTCGCCAGGGAGAAAGGCCTTATCCTGCTCGAGGACTGCAGCCATGCCCATGGCGCATCGGTCCAAGGCAAGCTGATCGGCACCTGGGGCCGGATGTCGGCATTCAGCCTCCAGATGGGCAAGCCGCTTCCCGCGATCGAGGGCGGCATGGCCATGTACTACGAGCGCAGCGACTTTGAACGAGCGGTAACCTACGGCAACTACGATCTCCCGAAGACCTTCCCCGAGGACAGTCCGTACCGCAAGTATGATCAGACCGCTTTCGGGGGGAAGCTCCGCATCCATCCGATGTCGGCGGCGCTCGGCCATTGCCAGCTCAAGAAGCTGGACGAGCACAACAAGCGGATCGTCGCTCTGAACGACGGGCTGAACAAGCGCCTGGAGCAGCTGCCCGGCCTGGCGGCACAGTATGCCCGGCCCGACATGCAGCGCGTGTACTACCGCGACAACATCCTGCTGATCGACGAGAGGAAAGCCGGCCTGCCGCGCGATGCGATCGTCAAAGCACTGAAAGCCGAGGGAGTCAGCGTGAGCACGTTCAGCTGGAACGTGCTGCACAAGTACCCGTTCTTCCGGGAAGCCCAATGGTGGCACCACGTCCCGGCGGACCCGGGCGACTTGACGGGCAGCGATGAGGCGAACCGTCGCGCCATTTCCATACCGATCTTCACCAACGCGGCGCCCGAGTTGATCGATCAGTATGTCAAGGCATTCGAGAAAGTCTGGGCCCATCGCGAGATGCTCGCCAAGGTCGGATAGGCCTGCATCGATACTGGCATGAGGTCGTTGGCCTGGACACGAAGCCGCGGGCACGTCTTTGATGTCGCATGACCGGCCGGAGGAGTCTCTCATGAGCGGTGATGGCACCTGCGATCCGAACCAGGCGACGCGGAGGCAATTCCTCGCAGCCGCCGGCGCGGCGGCGGTCACACTGGCCCACGCGTCTCCGTCGCTCGCCGCGGAGACGGCAACGTACCGTGAGACCGAGGGCGAGACAACCGCGACGGGCCGATCGAACGGGCCGGTTCCGGCCGGTGGGGAACTGAAGATCGCCGTCTTTCAGGCCGACGTGACTCCGCCGCTGGGCAGCCCGCTCTGCAGGGCGCTGGTCAGGCCGGCCAGGAAGATCATCGACCCGCTGTCCGCCCGGGGTCTGGTACTGCTTGCGGACGAGCGCCCCATCGTGCTGTGCGCCCTGGACTGGACGTCCGTTCAGAACGGCGGCTACCGGGTTTGGCGCGAGGCCCTGGCCAAGGCGGCCGGCACGACCCCGGAGCGAGTCGCCGTCCACGCGGTCCATCAGCATGATGCCCCCAGCGTGGACTTTGACATCGACGAGCTGCTCATCCCTCGCGGACTGGGCGGCAGGGTCTGTGATGGGCCATCGGCGCGGGCGGCCCTGGAGCGGGTGGTGCGGGCCCTGACGCAGAGCCTGGAGCAGCCGCGGCGGGTGACGCATCTGGGCTTGGGGCAGGCAAGAGTCGATCGAGTCGCATCCAATCGGCGAATCATCGGTCCCGACGGCAAGATCCTGCACGGCAGGATGAGTAGCTGCAAGGATCCCGCGGTCGCGGCCCACCCCGAGGGGACGATTGACCCTGACGTCAAGCTGGTCAGCTTCTGGGACGGGGACACGCCGCTGGCGGCCATGACCTACTATGCCACCCACCCCCAGAGCTTCTATGGACGCGGGGCGGTGAGCGCCGACTTCGTCGGTCTGGCCAGGAGTCTGCGCGAGGCGGCCGAGCCCGAGGTCTTCCATGTGCATTTCAACGGAGCCGGTGGAAACGTCGCCGCCGGCAAGTACAACGACGGCAGCCCCGGGCGCCGGTTCGAACTGGCCGGCCGGTTGGCGGACGGAATGACTCGCGCCTGGGAGAGCGTCAAGAAAGAACCGCTCCGCGCGGCGGATCTGGGCTGGCGAGTGCTGCCGGTCAAACTCCCGGTCCGCAAGGAACTTACGGAGGAAGCATGCCTGAAGGTCCTGGATGACCCCAACCAGGCGCTGCGGGAGCGAGCCAACGCAGCCGGTGGGCTGATCTGGGTGCGCCGCTGCGCCCGGGGAGAGTCGATCGACCTGACCTGTTTGCGGATGGGCACTGCCTACGTGCTGCACATGCCTGGCGAGCTGTTTGTTGAGTACCAGCTCGCGGCGGCCGCGATGCGCCCGGATGCTTTCCTCTGTATGGCCGCGTACGGCGATTGCGGCCCGCAGTACATTGGCACGAAGATCGCCTACGCCCAGGGAGGCTACGAGACAGGTCCCGCATCGTGCGTCGCACCCGAGACAGAACAGGTTCTAGAATCGGCTATCCGCACACTCCTTTCCTGAGGACTCGGATACCCCAGGTGCCCTGCGGCCGCAATCCGCGTTGCCCGTTCCTGGGCCAGCCGGATGAAGCCCGCGGTCGCGATTGCTGAAACGGAGGTCTCGCCGTGACCCGGTTGCTTGCCAGTGTAGTCGCTTCTTCATTCTTCGCGACCGCGCCCCTGGGGGCGGCGGACGTTCCTCCTGGCTCCGAGCCCCCCTACCGCGTCGCCGTCTTCTCCGCCGACGTGACCGTCCCCATCGGCCATGCGTGCATGGGCGGCGGTGTGGCTGACGCCAAGGAGATCGTCGATCCGCTCTACGCCAAGGGATGTGTGCTGCTGGGCCCCGGCGAGCCGGTGGTGGTCATCGCGCTGGACTGGTGCCAGTGCAACAACGACTCGTACGACCGATGGCGGGAAGCCCTGGCCGAGGCGGCCGGTACAAGCCGGGAGCGGGTCATGCTCGCCACCGTGCACCAGCATGACGCGCCCATCTGCGATCTGACGGCGCAGAAGCTGCTGAACGAACAAGGACTGAAGGGCTGGAACTGCGATCTTGAATTCCATGAGACCGCCGTGCAAAGGACGGCCCGGGCCTTGCGTGAGGCCCTGGCGTCTCCTCGTCCCGTGACCCACTTCGGAATCGGCCAGGCCCAAGTTGAGCGGATCGCGTCCAACCGCCGGGTGATAACCCCGGATGGCAAGATCCACTGGGGGCGGGGAAGTGCCAGCGGCGACATGTACGGCGCCCCCGAGGGCGAAATCGATCCCTGGCTCAAGACGATCAGCCTGTGGGACGGTGATCGGCCGGTGGTCGCATGGAGTTGCTACGCGGTCCATCCGATGAGCCATTACGGGCGCGGATTCGTCTCGGCGGATTTCCCGGGAATGGCCCGAGCTCGGCGACAGAAAGACAGTGCCGGGTGCCTCCAGATCTACTTCACCGGGTGCGCGGGTGACACAACGGCCGGCAAATACAACACCGGTGCGGCGGAAAACCGGCCGATCCTCGCCGACCGGTTGTACCAGGCCCTGCTTGCGGCCTGGAAGGCAACCGAGAAACACCCCCTGGGCCGCATCCAGTTCCGCGCTGCAAAGCTGGCCCTGCCTGCCCGCGACACCGGCGCGTTTGCTTTGGATGCCATGAGGACGACGCTCGCCGACGCTCGAGCCGGTCGCTGGCAGAGGGTCTCTGCCGCGCTCGGATTGAGCTGGCGGCAACGCGTGGACGCCCGACATCCCATCGACGTCCCCTGCCTGGTGCTGGGCGACGACGCCGCTCAGTTCATGATCATGCCGGCGGAGAGCTTCGTAGCCTACCAGCTCACCGCCCAGCGGTTGCGTCCGGATTCGTTTGTCGTTGTGGCCGGCTTTGGCGACGGTGCTCCCGGGTACATGCCCACGGACCAGTGTTGGCGAGATGGCTACGACGACAACTACTGCTGGGTGCCGCCCATGATGGACAACCTCATGATCGAGGCCATGGCCAAGGCGCTCGACGCCAGGCTCCCGACCCATCTGACCAGAGACGTGCGGCTCGACGTGGCCAAGAAAGAGCTTTCACCGGACTTCTGCTGGTTCCATCCCCGGGTCGCGGCCGTGCCCGCCGCGGGACGTGACGGCAGGCCCGCCGTGATCATGACCCTTCAGAAGCATCTACGGGTATCAGATCACTACTCCGGTCTGTACATGATGCGCACCGACGACCTGGGCGGGACGTGGACCGGCCCGACGGAGGTGCCCGAACTCGCCTGGCGAAAGGAGCCGGAGGGTGCGACCATCGCCGTCGCCGACGTGACCCCGGGCTGGCACCAGCCGACGAAGCGGGTGATCGCCATCGGAGCCCAAGTCCGCTACGACCCCGACGGCAGGCAGCTCGACGACCGGCCGCGCTCGCACCAGACCGCGTACGCCGTCTACGATCCGGAGCGCGACACATGGTCCGGCTGGCAGGTCTTGCAGCCGCCCGCGGGAGAGGCGTTCAACTTCTTCCGAAGCGCTTGCTCTCAGTGGGCGGTCGAACCTGGCGGCACGCTGCTCATTCCTTTCCATCACGCGAAGTCTGCAAGTGCGCCGACGTCGGTCACCGTCTTCCGCTGCTCGTTCGATGGCCGGGAGCTCAAGTGCCTCGAGCGCGGCGATGAACTCGCCCTGAGTATCGACCGAGGCTTCAGTGAACCATCCATCGTGCATCACCGCGGCCACTGGTATCTGACCATCCGAAGCGACAAGCGAGGGTACGTGACGGTCAGTCAGGACGGGCTGCACTACGCTCCGGTGAGTCCGTGGCTGTTCGACGACGGCAACGAGCTGGGCAGCTACAACACGCAACAGCACTGGCTGTCGACGAACCAGGGCCTGTTCCTGTGCTACACCCGCCGAGGAGCAGGTAACGATCACATTCCCCGCCACCGGGCCCCTCTTTTCATCGCCCAGGTGGACCCGGGCGGATTGCGCGTTCTGCGAGCCACGGAGCGTGTCCTGATTCCGGAACGGGGGGCCATGCTGGGTAACTTCGGAGCGACGCCCATCACGGACAGGGAATCGTGGGTCACGGACGCCGAGTACACGCTGGCCAGCCAACCAGATCCGCGCGGTGCCGACGGCAGCGTCTTCTTTGCCCGCGTGATTTGGGCCGACGGATTAAGGTGAGGGCGATCACGCCTGTAGCCCCGACGGATAGGCGAAGAACCTCCGGGATCGGTTTGCAGTGTCGCCCGGAGGGGAGACCTCCCCCTGCTCCGCGGCCCTCCTCGTCGTGCCTGCGGGAGCCATCTCGTCCACATAACCTTATTTCACAAAAGAGTTTATGAACAAACCGCACACGCCTTCCTTCCGGAACAATCCCCTCCCAGGGCTATGCCGCCATCCGACATGGCTTCGCGTTTCCCCCCATCTGGCGAGTCGCTATTGACGTTGAGTCGTCTCCCGAGTAGATTACGGGAAGCTGGTGTCCTTTCGTCAATTCGCTTTTAGGACGTGTTTTTGGAGGAGAAGGAATGCGATCAACCAGATGTGCAATAAGTACTCTCTGTCTGGTAGCCACGCTGCTGCTGGGAGCGGGGCTCGCCCAAGCGGTCGAGTTCGGCGGCTTCGGCAGCTACATTAGTGGCTTCAAGGCCTCCGTCCCGGTCGGTGGCGCGGCAACCGGAGCGGCGTTCGATGCCTCGGGTCAAGTCCTGTACTACGTCAGCGAGACGACCGACGATGTACGGGCCCTCATTTTCGCCCCCGATTTCATGTCGGGAACCACGAAGTCGATAGGCCTGGGCGACCTGGGTGACAGCAACCCCTCCGACGTCGTGGTCGATGCCAACGGTGATCTCTACATACCCTACGATTACACTGCAGGCCTGCGGAAGATCACCGACCCGATGGGGGCCGCTACCGCCAGTGTGGTGTTTGCCGGCAATGCGTTCATGGGCGGCACCGGCGACGATGACCCCTTTGGCGCTGAGATCGCCCCCCCCAGCTTCAACGGAAGCATGGCGAAACCCGGCGACATCCTGCTGAACGACAAGGGCCTCGACAAGAACGAAACGAACGCGATCGAGTCCGTCACCCCGGATGGGTCCGGCTACAAGACAATGGCGACCTGGACCACGCTGCCGAACTGCACGATGGCTGACCCCAGTCCGGAGAATATGGCCGCCGACCAGAAGAACGGCGTCGTGTACATGGCACCGGTCCAAATGACCAGCACGGTTGATGGTAAGCCGCTGACGCAGATTTTCACGCTGAGCCCCGAAGGAGTGCTCACCGCCCACGAAATCACGCTGCCCAGCTTGACCGGTGACCTGCTGGACAACGTTCAGGGCATGGCCGTCAATCCGCTGGACGGTTCGATCTGGGTGGTGGACGATGACAACTACCCGTCAGCCACCTACGTGCCGGACGACGCCCTCTACCGGATCGACCCGGTCACGTTCGTGGCCACGCTGGAGATCGACTTTGACGTGGAGGCCGGGAACACGACCCAGGGGCAAGGTCTCCCGAACTTCAACTACTCCATAGCGTTCACCCCGGACGGCCGGTATCTGGTTATCGGGGATACCGACGCGAACAGCAACACGGCCAACACGATGATGGTCTTCGGTGTCGTGCCTGAGCCGACGACCGTCCTGCTCCTGGCCATCGGTGGTTGCCTCCTCGGGGCCCGCCGTCGTCGGAGCTGAGGCGCCGTCTCAGCAGGGATAGCACCGGCATCTTGCCGGTCAGGGTCCAAGCGGAACGTGTGCGTCACAACGTCGTGGCATAACTCTGATTGAACCGGCAGATCAACCGGTTTGAGGTCGGTTTGGTGTACAACCGCAACAGGGCCCGGATCAGATCCGGGTCCTGTTTCTTGCGCTCGCAGCCAAAACGTGAACAGGCAGACGCAAAGCGGAGGACGGCATCGGCTTTCCCTCCCCAGCAGATGCCCTTCGTAGCCCAAGGGCATCCATTCTGATTCCAGCGACTCAAGGCAAGATACTGAGACAGGCGCCCGTGCAGGATGGGCTTCACGATCCGACGACAAGGCGGCGGCCCATCAACTTTGTGCCCGAGGATGGGCGGACTACCACGGGTTCAGTATCCTCTGAGTCCTGAAACGTTGTACAATGGCCGACCACTACCTGGCGGCGAACCAGGTGATACTGTCTGGGAAATGCGGATCGAGTTTGCTCGAGCTCGCTCGCAGGAACCCTCTTCCGCGAATCGTTTTGGGGCAACAACATGCGCATCGCCATACCGTTCATCGAATCGATGATCTTCGCGTCCTTGGCCTCTGCCCAGCCGGCAACCGCTCCGGCGGACACCAAGGTTCTGGGCACGCTACGTCCGGCCCACCCGCGGCTATTGGTACTGGAGGATGATCTCGCCCGTGTACGCGAGTTGGCCAAGACGAACCCGGAAATCCGCAAGCTCTGCGATCGGCTTCGCGACCAGGCGGTCAACACTCTCAACGAGCCTGCCGTCGAGCACAAGCTGGAGGGGCCGCGCCTGCTCAGCCAGAGTCGCACCTGCCTGCGCCGTGTGGCCACACTGGCGGGAATGTACCGGCTGGAGGGCGACCGACGGTTCGCCGAACGGGCGGAGAAGGAGATGCTGACCGCGGCCGCCTTCGCCGACTGGAACCCCTCGCACTTCCTGGACACCGCGGAGATGAGCAATGCCCTGGGCATCGGCTACGACTGGCTGCATGACCAGCTTTCGGCGGAGAGCCGCAAGACCATCCGCACGGCCATCGCCGAGAAAGGGCTCAAACCCGGGCTGGACGTGTATCGTAAGAGCCGCTGGTGGGCGGTCGCGCGGCACAACTGGAACCAGGTGTGCAACGGTGGCATGACCGTCGGGGCACTGGCCATCGCCGACGAGGAGCCCTCCCTGGCCGCGGAGGTGATTTCGCACGCCCGCCGGTCGATTCCACGAGCAATGGAAAGCCTGGCGCCCGACGGCGGGTGGGCGGAGGGGCCGGGCTACTGGAACTACGCGATGCGCTATACCGCGTTCTACTGGGCCGCCTTGAACACGGCCCTGGGCACCGACTTCGGTCTGCAGGCCATGCCCGGCTTCGCCGAAACGGGACTGTATCGCATCCACTCCATCGGCCCGTCGGGCCTGACCTTCAACTATGCCGACGGCGGTTCAAAGCCGGGCACGGCGGCCCAGATGATGTACTTCGCCCGTCGGTTTGACCGGCCGGCGTACGCGGTGAACGAGCGACAACTCGGCGGATCGGAGATCTTCGACCTGCTGTGGTACGACCCGCGCGGTAGTGCGGCGGATACTGAACGACTGCCGACCGCGGCCCAGTTCCGCGGCATCCATTCGGCCTATCTGCGGAGCAAGTGGAATGACCCGCAGGCCCTGTTCATCGCGTTCAAAGGCGGCGACAACAAGGCCAATCACAGCCACCTGGACCTCGGCACGTTCGTGCTCGATGCCCTCGGACAGCGCTGGGCGATCGACCTGGGGGGCGACAACTACAACATGCCCGGCTACTTCGGCAAGCAGCGATGGACCTATTACCGCCTGCGCAGCGAAGGCCAGAATACACTCGTACTGAACGGCGACAACCAGAATCCCGCGGCCAAGGCGCCGCTGGTCGCTTTCGAGCCGAAGATCGCGGGCGGCGGTTCGTTTGCGGTGGCCGACCTGACGGCCGCTTACACCAAACACGCTCAACAGGTTCGTCGCGGCGTCGCCCTGATCGGCGATGACCGCGTGCTACTCGAAGATGAGATCGAGGCCGCCACTCCAGTCGAGGCCGACTGGGCCATGCACACCCATGCCGCCGTCGTCACCGACGGCCGCCGATCCATCCTGACCCTCGGGAACAAGAACCTGTACGCCGACGTGCTCGAGCCGAAGAACGCAGCCTGGCAGGTGCAGGAGGTCCGACTGGAGAAGCCTCAGGAGCCGATCAAGAACACCCGCAAGCTCATGGTTCGCGTCAAGACTGCTGCTCCCCGCACTCGCGTCGCCGTGCTGTTCTCCGTTCGCGAACGTCCGCTTGATTCACTGGATGCCGCCGCTCCGCTGAGCCAGTGGTCGGCCGAAGGAGTCCTTGCCCGCCCCTGAAGCCCCGGCATCCGTCGCCTTCGGCTTCAGTACCGGCCGATCACGGACGATGGTCACCATCGGGGGGTATGGGCAACATCGGCCCCCGGTAACACACTATGAACGCGGACAGGTCATCCGTATCGATATCACCGTCCCCGAGGCCGTGGAAGTCGCGGTCGAAACAGCTGCACGCGACAGTGGCGGCCTTTTCGGAGGCCCCAGGCCCGGTGTAACACCGCTGGAGCATGCCGAAGTCGGACTGGTCTACATCACCATCGCCGTCCGCATCCGCGAAGAGGGCGCCGCACAGCTTGGGGGCTTGCCGGCCGGTTTCAAACCGGGCGTATGACCATCGTGATTCGGTGGGTGGCCCGGCGCTGGTGTTGTCACCCCAGAGGATGCGGCGATAAGTCGTGTTGTCGGGCACCTCGGCCCGAGTGAGGGAGCCGAGAATCTGGGCGTCCAGGTAGAACGAAGCCATGCCATTTCCGCCATCGCCCGCAGGATCGAAGACGATCTGAGCCGTGTGGTAATCCGAAGTGGGGTCGATATCGCTCAGCAAGTCGTTGCCGCTGGCAGCTGTGGTCCGGCTGTACACGCCGCAGGCCCAGTCCCCTTGGCCGTCGATGAAACTCAGCGCCCAGATATCTCGGCCGTCGATCACCTGGAGCTGGACCTGGCTTGGGGCCGCGGCGGCCACAACTCTGAGCCGTGCAGTGGCTGTCCAGCCGGAAGGGTGTGCGAGGACCTGGGGATCGAGACTGACCGTGTAACCGTGCCGGCTTGACGCAGGCGCGGCGATCGACCAGTGATCCTCGGCATCGTTGCCGCCGCCCAGCGTCGCGGGTTCGCCGACGACGGAAACGGAGAACCCTTCCGTTTGCGGATCGGTGCAGCCGAGATGGCGAATAGCGAACGGAGGCGGATCGCGATCGAAGTCTACCCGGGCCAGGTAGATTGACGCCCTCCCCTCGTGCGAAGAGTAGTAGCTGACCCAGAGAATGCCCTCATGCCATACGAAGCCCGGATAGCTCGTATCGCCGCTCGAGGGGAGGGTCAGGAATTCCGTGAGCGTGCCGGCCTGCGGATCGAGCCAGCAGAGTGAAGTACGCGTGCTCCCGTCGTACAGACGTGTACCGGCTACAAACCGCCCATCCGGGAGTCGAATCAGGTTGGGACCGCCAAGCTGTACGCCGAGGTCCTTGAACGTCCAGTTGGTGTACGGTGGCCGGGCCGTGGCCAGCAGGCCGGTCTTTGTGCCCGTTCCCCGACGAATCAGGGCGTAGGCCGTATCATCGGCGAGGAACCGAATCGTGGTTTCGCCGGGGTAATCCTGGCCGGCCAGCAGCCTCTCGATCACCGTCTCGTACCCTGCGCCGTCCACGCTCTTGAAGAAGCGAAGGAACGAGTCGCTTTGCCGGCTGTAGGCGAAGCCGTAGGCGATGTCGTTGTGCCAAGTGACGCGCCACAACCACAGGTTGTGGGCGACAGTCTCAAAGGGGCCTGTCCACACCGTGCCGTCGGCTGAAAACCAGCCCAGCGACTGCCGTTCGTCCGGCGTGGCCTCGGGAGCCGCAGCGGCGATGAGCAGCAACCGGCCGTCGGGCGCGATGCTCAACTTGGGGTCCCGCAGGTCCTGGTCCGCACCGTCATCCAGCAGTGCGGTCGATGTCCAACTCTCGCCGTCGTCGGAACGCAGGATGCGCAGCTTGCCGCCCGGCGTACCCAGCGGGGGTACACCATGAATCGGACCTTCCCGAAAGCAGAGAAACCACCGGCCCTGGAAGCGGATGAGGTCGGTGAACGCGTTGTGCGGTGCCTGGTCCCAGACCTTGCGGACGTCCATGAGCCAGACGGCCCGGACTTCCGGCAATGCCGCTGTACCAAGAGCACATGCGGCGGCAAACAGCATCATCCACAACCTGCCAGTCGCTCGTCGCTTGCTCAATTCCTGCCTCTCTTTTGCGGCACCGTCTCCGGTCGTCAGTCGCAGTCCTTGTCGGCCAGGACCGCCGGCCCGCTCACGCAGCGGAAGAACGCTTCCAGGTCCTGGGCGTCGACGAAGGCGTTCTGGTCGTGATCGTAGCACACGCAAGGGCTGGTCACCGTGCTCGCTGCTCCGGTGTAGCAGAGCTGGATCGCGCCAAAATCGACCTGATCCACATCGCCGTCGCCGTCGGAATCTGCGAAGGGATCGTGGCACATCACCACCAGCCGCTGACCGAGCTCCAGCTGAACCATCGCCCAGTGCGATTCGGTGGCGTAGCCCCGCGTCTGGGCGGTATTGTCGCCGAACAGCACGCGCGAGTACGTGGTGTTATTCGGCACCAGTGCACGCGTGCGCGAGCCGATCCACAAGCCATCGAGGTAATAGGAGACGCTGCCCTGGCCGCTGTCCCCGGCGGGATCATAGACCATCTGATAGGTGTGGAAGACCACGGTCGGGTCGACGTCTGCGAGCAGCTCGATACCCGCACTGGCGGTCACTCGAGCATAGACGCCGCGTGGGAAAGTGCCCCTGCCGTCGATGAGGTCCAAGGCCCACACGTCCTTGCCGTCAATCACCTGGAGCTGCGCCTGACTCTGATCAGTTGCATACGGTGCCTTGGCCCGCATGGTCACCGTCCACCCGCTGGGATTCTCGAAATCCGCGGCGTTCACGTTGACGGTGTAACCCACCCGCCGCGAGTCGGGGACCTGGACGCCCCAGTAGTCCTCACCGTCATGACCGGGACCGACGGTGGCCGCATCTCCCGTCCCAATGTCCTCAACCGACCAGCCCTCCGTCCGGGGATCGTTCAGCCCTTGGTGGGCGATGACGACCGGCAACTCCTCGACGGACAGCTCAAGGGCGAAGGTACCCGTGGCCCCGCTCAGGCCGGCCACCCGGATCAGGTAGGTGACGTCCGCAGTCACGCTGGTCAGCAAGACGGCATTGGCCGCGCAGGCCTTCTGGTTCTCCAGGCCTCCCGGGCAGGTGCTGTGAACCGAGACTACGGTCGAAATCGCCGACCCCGCCGCGTTGAGGATCCGAAGCGTACCTGACTTGGTTGGGGTAAACGAATACCAGACATCGGGAGTACCTCCCGACGAACCGCAGGTCGCGTCGCCGTCGGGGATAGCCGTCAGCGTCGATCCGGTGACCGTCCCTTCCGCGATCACTTCGGCCGCCGAGCAGGCATCATTGGGCGGAGGAGGATCGGCCACGCAGGCGACGTTCAAGGTCGCAGTTCCGGACGCTCCGTTGGCCCCGGATACACGAATCAGCAGCCGGTCTCCGATGAGCGCCGGCAGAATCAGACAGGAGCCCGGCCCGCCGCACGGGGCCCCGCCGCAATCATCGCTGCAGCCCGCCTCGTCGGTTGACTCAGCCGGGCAAAGCGAGCCGGTGACCCGATAGGCGGACACCACGCTGTCATACGCCGCATTGCATGTGTCGACATGCACTTTGCCATTGCAGGAAGCCGTGAAGACGTACCACACATCCGGACTGGTCGATGACGTGCCGCAGGAGGCGATGCCGTCATTGGTGGCAGCGGTGGTGTCCGTGGCATAGCTGCCGTCGGTGATGACCAGAGCGTGGACACACATGTCGTTGGACACACCCAGCGGGCGCTGGCCCAACTCGAACCGGGCGAGAGCCCATCGTGACTCGCTGCTGCTGCCGCCCGAATTGTTGTCACCCCAGAGGATCCGCCGGTACTGCGTGTTGTTCACCGCGTCGTCGCGCGTTTGGGTCGCGAGCAGTGTACCGTCGATGTAGAAAGAAGCGGTCCCGCCGCCTCCGTTTCCGGCGGGATCGAAGACAATCTGGTAAGTGTGGTAGGCGGCACATGGATCGAGCGTGCTGATCTGAGCATCGCCCGCTGCACCCCTGATCCACGCTCCCTGAGCGACGGATCCAGTGCCATCCGCGAGATAGATGTCAAAGCGGTCCTTTCCGTCGATGACCTGCAATGCCGCCTGGCTGGCTATGTCACCTCCCGAAACCAGCTTCACGCGTACGGTCGCCGTCCAGCCGGCGGGATGGCCGAGGTTGTCGCTGCTGATGTTCACCGTGTAGCCGAGCCGCGAGGCCGACGGCACTTGCATGCCCCAGTAGTCCTCCCCGTCGTTGCCTCCAGCGTTGGTCGCCGGGCTGCCGCCCGCGCTCGCCGTCCAACCCTCGCCGACAGGATCGGCTTGGCCCTGGTGGCTGATCAGTACCAGCGCGTGAACCTGACCGACCAGCGCCCAGCTGATCAGAAACGCCGCCATCGCGCTCCAATGCCTGATGGAATCGCCTCTTGTCATCTCGTGTTCCTCCTCTGTACTCGTTGAGGCCACGGGTGCGAATCGTTTGCACCACGCCATGGCCGGTTCAACCTGCAAAGCCCGTTCCGAGCACGTTTCACCATCCCGATCTCCTTCGCGCCGCGGTCGATTCCCGTGTCTCACGCCTGGGTCGATTCCTGCCGCTCCATGGTCGTCGCGGCCACGTATCTCGAGGCGGTCGTCGGGAGGTGGGCGAGGGCGTCACCCAGAAACATCGCACACTGCCGACCCACTTCCACCCAGGAGTCGCCCACCGAAGTGATCGCCGGATGCACGTAACGGAAGACCGGGTGGTGATTCAGACCGATGAGTTGGAGTTCGTCAGGGATGCGGATCCCCCGCCGAGCCGCCACCTTCAGGGCGGCCAGGGCGAAGTCCGGCCGAAGGGCCAGCAGACCCGCGGGACGGTCTCGCCCTGCCAGGAGCCGGTCGATCCCCGCGACGGCGCCGCTGAAGTCCGTGGGCAGGTGGTAATGGAAATCCGCCGGCGCGGGTACCCGGCAGCCCAGTGAGGCGGCCACTTCCCGGACACCTTCGATGATCTGGATTTCCGAGCCCACCAGGTTATCCTGGCACAAGGCCACCAGCCGTCCGGCGGGACACAGGGCATTTCCCACCAGACGGCCGACCTCGACCATGTCCATGACCGCCGAAGGAAGACTGAGACTTGGATCACAATGGCCCAGCACGACACAAGGTACGCGGCTGCTGGCAAAGAACTGGTAGACCTCCGACGGCAAGCTGCGCAGCACGTACCCGACCTCGCAGGACAACTGCTTGCCCTCCTCCAGGCACTGCCGAACAACGCCCATCCACCGGCTCAGGTCAAAGTAGATGCTGCGGAAGGATGCCGAGTGGAAGACCTGGGAGATGCCCTCGATCAGCAAATCCACCATGCCGGGGTCGAAACCGCGGATCGATTTGCCCGCCAACATGACGATGACCGTGGGAGGTTCAAGTTCGGAGTGTTTCCTGGCCACAGCCACCGCATCGTCGGTGATCCGAAGCGAGTAGCCTGACTCCCGCTTGGCCCACCCCTCCTTCTCGATGCAGCGCAGCACCTGGCTGGCCGTGTCCTTCCCAATCCCGCTGAGGCTGGCCAGCTTCCGCACCGACGGCAACTCGGTCCCCCCTGCCAGGCGTCCGCTAAGCACTTGGCGGCGTACTTGCCGCACCAACCTGGCGGCCAGAGCCCCGACCTCTCGTGTTTCGCTGACCATGGTCCTTTCCCGCCGCCGGATGGCACAGACGGCCTGGGAGATGCCCGCCCTGTGCCTCGGCCCGCATCACAAGGTGTCCTTCCCAATCGACTCCTGGCGACACACTTCAATATAACCTCGGCTTCCCTGCGGTCAAGACGAATACGGATCGAGCGTGTCGGTGGCGAACGGTTTTCGGACCATGCTGAGCCTCCGGCCCCGCCAGGCGGAGAAGCCCCGCACGGGCTCTCTACAGCCTGCCTGGCCCACCAGGTACTGCTTTAAGTTAATTATTTGAAAGTATTTAAACGTAATTGACGGCCGACCGAGCTTCCGATCTTCGGGTGGGCGACCATGGGAAACCGGTTCCGAGTTGACCACATCCGCCCACCTGGGCGCCGGCCCGGCCGGTTCCCAGGCAGCATGGCATGCCGGCCAAAAGGCTTGACACAGAAGGACGCAGGTGTACGATGATATCGGCGATCTACCGTACAATCACGTCGGGCGGTGGGACCTGGCGGGAGCCGGAGATGAGCGACCACCCGGAGGTGGTTTCCGCAATCTGCCGAGGACGGAGGACGCACTCGTGGTTGCCGACGCGCCGGCCCCATCAACGAAGCCAAGACTCGCGCTGGCAGAAGCTGCTTGCAGGTTCTACGCTTTCACGCTCATTGAAGTCCTGGTGGTTGTGGCGATCCTGGCGTTGCTGATTGCCGTTCTCCTGCCATCGCTGAATGCGGCCCGACGGAGGGCCAAAGTCGCGGTTTGTGCGAGCCGAGTCTCTCAGATCTGCCGGGGGTTGTCGATCTACGCGGCCGAGAACCGCGGCCTGTACCCGAGCCGGAAGGTGATCGACGCGAACTTCATCCAGATGAATCGCACGGCCAGGCCGGACATGCGACGATTCCTGTACTACACGGCGGCCAGCAAGCAGGCCGACGTGCTGTGGTGCCCGCTGCTGTCCAGCGACTACTACCTGCAACCGAAATTCGGCTACCAGGAGCTCATGGACGAGGAAGACCGCAACCTATGGTCCAAGGTGTTCTTCGTGTGCGACTTCGGCAATCCCCGACCGGTCAGCTACATGATGGGCTACAACCTGCTGGCCGGCATGCAACCCGATCGGAGCCACAACCCGATCACCTTCCTCTGGGGCAAGTCGGGCAACTACGGCGCATCCAAGATCCTGCCGTCGGCCGCTGACCAGGGTCATGAGCCACGCGAGGCCGGCCATCCCCAGGACGTCATCGTCACCGATGTCAACGAAGCCTGGCCGGCCGCGGAGAGAGGAACGCCGCTGAACCCCTACCGCACGTTTCACGCCAAGAATCCCGAACCGGCACCGCGGATGGACGCCTACTGGAACCGCTTCATCGACACCAACGTCGGCTACGGAGACGGGCGGGTCGAACTCCACAAGATCCTCAAGTACTATGTGGCCCGGGACGGCTACGGCAGCCAGGCGACGGCCGCCTTCAGCTACTGACCCCGCCTGGCAGAAGCGACACCGCTGCATACCGCGGCGGCGTCTGGCTCCCGGGGCAGGAACCCTGGCAACGCCCAGAGGGGAATGACGTGTTGACCACGATGGACTGGTCGGTGATGCGAGGATTCGCCATGACGACGCTGCGCCGCTCGTTGCTGGGATCAGCCTGCCTGCTGTTGTGGACGGCTTCCGCCGGTGGCGGGGTGACCTACTTCGTCGCAGGCGACGGCTCGGACTCGGCCGACGGGCGCTCGGAGACGACCGCATGGCGGACGCTGGAACAGGTCAATGCGGCCGCACTCAGAGCCGGTGATCGGGTCCTCTTCCGCCGCGGCGACTCATGGCGCGGCCAGTTGCGTCCGCGCAGCGGCAATCCCTCCGCCCGCGTCCTCTACGGCGCGTACGGCACCGGGGCCAAGCCCGTGCTCATGGGCTCGGCCAGCAAGAGCAGTCAGTCTGACTGGCACAAGCAGAGCGAACACATCTGGGTGACCACGGACCCGGCGACGACAGGGCCGGAACTCCTGGCCACGGGAGCCGCTCGAGACCCGGCCCCCGCCTGGCATACTCATACCGAAGGCGGAGCGGCGATTGAAGGCGGGACGTCCGGCGATGGACCGGGGACCGCCTTCCGAATCCAATGCTCCAAGCCCGGCCAGAAGGCGTCGGACATTCAGCTCTACACTTGCCCGATCCCGCTCCGTCGCGGGTCAATGTACCTGCTGCGCTTCCGGGCCCGCAGCACGCGGCCGCTCGGGCTGGCCGCACCGGCACTGATGCAGCAAGGCCCGCCGTGGGCCAGCTATGGCAGTGACCGCGACCGCGGGACCGCTCAAATCGGCGATTCCTGGCTCGCCGTTCGCCACTACTACGTGGCCTCGCAGAACGCGACCGACGGACGGTTGACGTTCTTCCTGGGCGGGGTTCTTCCCGCAGGCGCCACGCTCTTGCTCGACCGATTCAGTTTTGTTGAGGTTGACGGGACGGGCGCCCTGCGGAGCGACGTGGGCAACATCATCTTCGACGGGGGGGGTTCGTGTGGCAGGAAGGTCTGGCAAGAGGCTGATTTGAAGGCCCAGGGCGACTACTGGTACGACCGGGAGCAGTGCCGCGTCAAGATGTACTCGGCGGCCCCGCCGGCCTCACAGTATCGCACCATCGAGTGTGCATTGCGCCCGCACATCATTGACCAATCGAACGTCAGCTGGGTGGTGTATGAGAACCTGGCCTTGAAATACGGCGGCGCCCACGGCATCGGCGGTGCCTCGACTCACCACATCGTCGTGCGCGACTGCGACTTCTCTTTCATTGGCGGGGCTGACCAGCACGGCGACGGGCGAAAGGTCCGCTTCGGCAACGGCATCGAGTTCTGGGCGGGCGCCCACGATCACCTGGTCGAGCGATGCCGGCTCTGGGAAGTCTACGATGCCGCCCTGACCAACCAGAACGACGGAGCGAATGCTGTCCAGGCCAATATCACTTACCGCCACAACCTGATCTGGAACTGCGAGTACTCCTTCGAGTACTGGAACCGGCCAGACTCGTCGCGTACGAAGGACATCGTTTTCGAGCACAACACGTGCGTCAACGCCGGCGCCGGCTGGGGTCATGCCCAGCGTCCGGACCCCAGCGGCCGCCATTTGTGCTTCTACTCGAGTCCGGCCCCCGCCGAGCGCATTCGGATCCGAAACAACATCTTCTTTCTCGCCGAGGGTAACGCCTTCTACGCGCCAGGCTGGCCGGAGGCTGCGGTGAAGGCCCTGGATATGGACTACAACTGCTGGTACCAGCCGAAAGGGGTGATGATGGCTGTGGCCGGGCAGAAGTACCGGATAGCGGATTTCGCGGAGTACCAGGCCAGGCTGCAGCTGGAGCCGCACTCGATGGCTGCCGATCCGCGGCTCAAAGATGTGGCCCGGCAGGACTTCCGGCTCAGGGAGGATTCCCCCTGCCTGGGCACCGCCCACAACCTCGAGGAGCGGCAGGATTCCCAGAAGGAGCAGAGCAGCCCGGGCCAGGCCGCACATATCGGGGCGCAACCGGAGTAGCCCTGGCTCCCGATCGCCTCACTCCTGCCGATCGACTGACGCATGGCCAACCCGGGAATCTGGCAGAGGATGAAGTGAAATGAGCAGGCGACCGTGGATGAACGCTACTGTGCTTCCGTCCGTCTTGATGCTGACTCCGCTGGCCGCGCTGGCGGCTGCCGAGCCGGCCGCGACTCCGGACATTGATCGGGAGAGCCTGGACACGTGGTCGAGACCCTATCGCGGCTGGTACTACCAGCCCGAGCACGTCATTTCGGCCCAGCCGCGTATTCCCGGTTACGAGGCCTTCCACAGCACTGATGTCCCGTGTGTCTATCAACTACCCGGTCAGCCAGACAAGTGGTTCATGAGCTTCATCGCCTTCAATGGCCGGGGCTACCATTCCTTCGTCGCCGAGAGCACGGACCTGATCGAGTGGAGCCACCCACGGCTGGCGATGGGCTTCGGGCCCGCGAACGAATTCGATTTCGGCGGGTGCGTCATCGGCGCGTTCCTCTATGAATCCTACGACATCAACGCGCCGCGCCTGCTCAAGCAACGTGACGGCAAGTACTGGACCCTCTACGGCTGTTACCCGCGCCAGGGCGGCTACGAACTGCGCCCCGGCCAGGAGGGCGCGGCCTGCAGCAACGACGGCCTGGTCTGGCGAAGGGCCAGGAACGCGCCGATTCTGACCGTCCAGGATCCTGACTGCGGGATGTGGGAGAAGGACTGTATCTACCAACCGTGGTTGGTCGAGCACCGCGGCCGGTTCTTCAACTTCTACAACGCGGCTCAAGGCGGTACCGAGCAGACCGGCCTGGCCTTCTCCACCGATCTGCTGCACTGGATGCGGTATCCCGCCAATCCGGTGATTCGCAATCGCCACGATGGCTACGACGCCCAGTTCGCGTCCGATCCCAAGGTGTTCCGCGATGGCGACCACTGGATCATGTTCTACTTCGGCGTGGGCCATGGCGGCGCACATATCATGGCGGCCTGCTCACGCGACCTGGTGCATTGGACGTCGCATCCTGAGCCCCTCTACAAAGCAGGAGGTAACCCCAGCGGGCTGGACAGGCAATACGCCCACAAGATTTCGCTGGTGTACAACCCGAAGAACGAGACGTTCTACCTCTACTATTGCGCCTGCGGCAGCCGAGGCCGCGGCATTGGGCTGATCACCAGCAAGCCGCTCGCGCCGTCGACCCGAGCGGCGCCTGACCACCACAAGATGAAGGCGGCGCCGTGAACCAGGCTCGCCCGATCGCGCCGACGCCCCGGGCATGGATTGGATCGCCGGTGTCTGCCTCCTGCTGCCGGATGAGCCTGCTGATCAGGTGCCTGACGGCTGTGCTCTTGCCGTCACGTTCGCCGAATCGACAATCCATGTATCCCTGAACGAGGCCGAACTGGAAATGACCTATGTCGCCCGGTTCGAACTCGATGAACGCCTTCACCTCCATGTCCATGTAATCCTGGCCCCACATTTCCATATCGGTGATGCGCCATCGCTCCAGGAAGGACGACTCCTTGGTTTGCCGTGGCATCACTCTGCCTCAGGCGTGGAGAAGTACTTCTGCCCGATGACCTTGCCCAAGGGCAGCAGGTAGTCCGGCTGGGCATCGCCCGTAGGGGTGCGGTCAGTGCCACCGGCCGCATCGGCATGGGAAGGCAGGACGTTATCCCGCCCACGGATGGCTCGCGTAGCATTCTGAAGCCGGCGAGCCGAGAGTCTGCGGTAGCCTGCCCGAATTCAGAACTCTCCTACGACCAGCCCCTGATTCACCAGTCTCGGCCGTGACCAGCGGGCATACTTGGCCAGCTCCAGGTTGATCGCGTTGAGATGGAAGGCCTCCGGATCGAATTTGCGACCGACCCATCTGCGGTTTCGCTTGTGCCGGGGATGCTCGGGCTGGACGATTGCGGCGAGGAACTCCCGGAAGCCGTCCATGCCGCCTACGTCCTCAGGGGGACAACTGCGCTTGCCCGCCAGGCACGCCACGCATGCCGCATGACCTTCCGGCACCGGCTTGATGTCCTCCACGTCCAACGCGTGCTCCCATCCGTCGCCGAAGTCGTACTCGTATCCGAGAACCCAGGCACGCCAAAACCGCTTGCCCTTGAACATCACCAGGATACACTCTCAGGACCGAACCAGGTAGGATTTGAGCCGAGCAGGACCATGGCCAAGGCGAAGAAACCAGACCCGCTGATGACGGCTATCGAACACGCCCTCTTTCCCGGGCAGTTCATCCCTTACGGGCAGATGTTTCACTTCGCCGAAGGACTGGATTTAGCCAAGAACCAGGTCGACGCCCTCGTCAAACAGGGGCAGTCTCAACGTGCGGTCGACTTGTACGAGGTCTTCCTCTCTGGCTGCTACGACAAGGCCGGGGAGGTGGATGACTCCGGTGCCAACCTGAGCATGTTCTTCGAGGACCTGTTCATCTCGTGGATCCAGGCCCGCCAGAAAGCCGGTTGCCCGCCTGAAGAGACCGTCCGATCCATCCTGAGCTGGATGCACAACGACGATTACGGCCTCTGCTACCGCATCCACGGTCCCGTTGCCAAGGCACTCAATGCCACGGGATACCGGCTGTTCCGGTCACATTTCGAGAATCTCCTGAGGGAAGCTTTTGCCACGCAGGAGAACACCCAAACACCCGACCAGCGGCCCTATTCCACCCGGGCATACGGGCTCATGCTGAAGCTCAAGGAGATCTACCATGCGCGAGGCGACCTGCGCGCCTACCTCGCTCTCTGCCACAGGATCGACCCGAGTCCCAAGGATTGTGGGAACATCGCGGGCATGTTGAAGGCCAGGAAGCGCTTTGCCGACGCCTTACCCTGGGTCGAGAAGGGGCTCGCGTTGAAAGACGACGACCGCTGGCGTCATGAACCCGCTTTCGGCCTCGATAAGCTGAGGCAGGATCTGCTGGTTCACCTCGGCAGGCGTCAGGAGGCCATTGACGCGGCCTGGTCAAGCTTCGAGCAGCGTCCCTCGCATTTCGGCTATGACGAGTTGATGCGGTACGTGCCCAAGAAGAATGTCCACACTTGGCATGAGAAGGCCATGCAGGTAACCCGCCGGGCGCCGCTTTCGGCATTCCTTGAGATCTGCACCCACACGAAAGAGTGGGGCCTGCTCGCCGAGCGAGTAAATGCCGCTGACGACGAAGAACTGGAAGACATCAGCCACTTCGTGAATGAGCCGGCCGCCGAGGGTTTGGCGAAGGGATTCCCCCTGACTGCCGCCAAGGTCCATCGCGCCCTGGGCATGCGAATCGTCAAGAGTGCCAAGAGCAAGTATTACGGGTACGCCCTGGAGCACCTCAGCAAAGCCCGGCGGCTTTACGAGGTGCACGGGCAGGCGGAGCGGTGGCAGTCCCTGGTGGAGCAGTTACGGCGAGACCACCGGCGGAAGTCTGGATTCATGGCCGGGTTTGAGCAGATCGCGGCGGCTGGATCCACACCGCGTTCGTTGACGTTCGCGGAGAAAGCCAGGCGAAGATGGGAGAACCAGGCTTCCGATCCACGAGCTTGTGATTAGCGGGAGCGCGGCATCCCGGAATGACCGCCCAGCATGCCGTGGTCGGCCAGGACGCGTTCCCGGCGAGCCAGTTCGCGGTCGGCGTCAACCATCATCTCGACCAGACCAGCGACACTGACTTCGGGTTTCCAGCCGAGCACCCGCCTAACCTTGGAGGCGGACAAACGGGATGGCCAGGCAGTCCCACCTTGTGATATAATAAGTCCCCGAGGTGAAGCCATGGCCATCATCTTCGATATTCCGCCGGATCTTGAAGAGAGCCTAGCCCGGCAGCTTGGGAATCTGAACCAGGCTGCGAAGGAGGCCGCTCTGGTTGAGCTCTATCGTCAGGAGCGGATTTCGCGGCCGGAGCTTTCGCGGGCTCTGGATTTGTCCCGCTACCAGACGGACGGCCTCCTCAAGAGGCACGGTGTCACTGAGGACCTCATCACCCTTGAAGAGCTCAACGAGCAACTCCAGTCCCAGAAGCGAAGCAGAGCCACGTGATTGTCGTTTCGGACACTTCGCCGCTCAACTACCTCATCCTGGTTGAGGCTATCGACGTCTTGCCCCAACTCTACGCTGAAGTCTACATCCCTCATCAAGTGATCTGAGTTCGTCGCCGTCCACACGGTGGCAGGCTACCGAAGTAAGAACAGTTTCCTGGCCATCCGGCACCTGCCCATCCAGCCCTTCGTCCCCCAGGGATTCGACCTCTCACCCGTCGCCTTCACTACCTCGGTGTCCTTCCGGTAAGCCTGCATGAACCGTGCTGAGTCGTCTGGTATGGTCATCTGTCACCACAAGGTTCCATGGAGGACAGATGATGAGCACCGGCACCGCGCGTGATGTTCCTTCCCGGCTGGAG
>JAKLEZ010000060.1 GCA_022711465.1 Planctomycetota bacterium
TCATCGCTCACAGGACAAGTATACTCCACAAGCAACGATGAGCAACAAGACAATTGAAAAGAAGTGAACATTTTAGTGCCTTTTCGTGGCACTTCTATGATGCCCGGCGATAACGCTTGCGCCGCTTCGCCGCAGCCAGCGACACACCCCCCAGCAGCATGGCCAGTTGCGTCGAATCGAGTTGGGCACAAGGACCGTTCGAGGGGATCGTCTCGAACGTGCCCGCCTCCAGCAGCCGATAGTAAAGCCAATAACCCGCCCCGTCCCAGTGCAGGATCTTGAGCCTGTCGCGCCGGCGGTTGATGAAAAGAAAGAGGCTGCCGTCCAGCGGATCGGCCGCGAACTCGCAACGCACCAGACCGGACAATCCATCGAACCCCTTGCGCAAGTCCGCCGGCCGCGTGTACAGGAAGATCGGTACGGCCGGTGGGATGCTCAACATGTTCCAACGCTCCCATGACGGCCATCGTCCGATCGGGCCACGACACCCACCACCGCACGCACCACCTCCAGATCCTCAGTCCCCACCTCGATCCGCGTGCCGCAGGGCAGCTCGATGCGGACCGCCGATGCCGCCGGAACCACCGTGACCGGCTGGAAAACGCTCCGCCGATCCGTCTGTGGCCGGCCCTCGTCTCGAGGCCCGCACGCCCCGACCTTCTCACGCCAGTAATAGAACGAAGCTACCGAAACATGCTCCCGCGCACAGAACGGCCCGACGGCCATCTGGCCACGCGAGAACCGCTCGAACCGCTCCTGCCACAACGCCAGCTTCCCGGAATCCGTTGAACGAGGCATGCAGACTCTCCTCAACGTGCACACTTGCACCATCAACACGCACGCCAGGATAGCCGTCCACAATCACCCCGACGGATGTCCGCTGCCGAGTGCCCAAGACGAGAAGGTCAATGGCAAAGTGAAGCAGGCCGGCGAGATCCTCGGCATCCCGATCATCGACTTCGTGATCATCGGAGAAAATGGCCGATACTGGAGTTCGGGGAACAGGGAAGGGCAGGTGAGGCCGGCGGGCACTGCTCAGAAGTGAGCAGTGCCCTTGGCACGGAGGTTGAGAAGCATGGCTGAAGGAGGCGAATCAGAGCGGGCGGCTGCAGTGATGCAGAAGCTCAATGCGGATTGGGAGCGGCGGAAAGCGGCGGTTCTGCGATCGCTGACGGAGTCGCCGTTGGATCGCTGGCTGAGAAGGCGGAGGTGAGGGAGGACGAGGCGGCCCGCGCCATCGCGTCGTTGTCCAGCCCGGTTTCACCGGGTATGGCCGCAAAGGCCGAGCAAGGCAACCTGCGCTCAATTCGTGCAGTTCGGGTCGGCCGGCTTCCCGGCTCCGCTGTAGCACCGCTGGAAGATGCCGAAGTCGGACTGGTCGACGTCGTTGTCCGCGTCGAAGTCGGCCTTGGCGCAGACGCCCGAGTAAGCCACGGCCGGACCTGAGAAACACGCATGGAACACCGCGAAGTCGTCAAGGTCGACGTCGCCGTCGCGGTCGAAGTCGGCCTTGGCGCAGACGCCCGAGTAAGCCACGGCCGGACCTGAGAAACACGCATGGAACACCGCGAAGTCGTCAAGGTCGACGTCGCCGTCGCGGTCGAAGTCGGCCGTGGCGGTCGTTACGGTCTGCGAGGTCGCGTCGGTGCCGTCGGCCCCAGATTACTGATCGAGCAGCACCAACGCCGTCTCCTTTGCCCAAATGCCCGGCGGGAAGATCGTCAGTTGGACGGAAGTATTGCCTTCCACGGTCGCCACGATCACACGACCATCCTCGGGAAGGGCGCCCCGCTCGAGCCGGCCGAGCGGCCCTTCCGGTTCGACGCGCAGCTCGTAGTTCACGCCGCTGAGCGGGTCCCAGAGGTGCGCGTCGGGGCCGGAGGCCAACGGGTTGCTACGCCGCACCTCAAACGTGATCGTGCAGCCGGCCGTCGCGTGATACTGCTGCTCGAGCACGGTAGAGCCGAGGCGATCGGCCGGTAGCTCCACCAGAAGATCCCGAGTTGAGCATTCCTCGAACGGAACGATGCTGACCGTGGCGCAGCCGGCCAGTGTCGCGAGGCCAGCCACGCAACATCGCTGCAAGAATGAGGGCATGCCGACTCCTCCTCTGCCCGGTTGGATTGTATCCTGACAGTTCTTCATTCGCCCTCGCTCGGCTACGCAACCTGGGCCGTGCTCCAGCATTATACCAGCGCCCCCGTGCGAGTACCGCGTTTTCGAGGTGTTTTCGATGCTCGGGGCTGAAGGGGGGCTCTCCCGGGCATGCCCAAGGCCTTTGGGGCCAAATCCCTCGTGCTGGCGGCGTCCAGTCCCGCTTCACGAGGCCTGGTGGCCTTTGGCTGGGGGAGGGAATACCATGACATCCGTCAGGACGCTGCTGCGTCAGTTCGCGCAGTTCGGGTCTGCCCACTGACGCACCGCTATCATTCACTCCGCGCAGTGGGGATTCAGCTGTTGGCGGTTCCCGTTGTAGCACCGCTGGAAGGCACCGAAATCATCCTGGTCCACGTCCCAGTCCTTGTCGAAGTCCACGTGCCCGCACCAATCCGGTACGTGCAGCGGAACGTTCGGCCCTGAGAGGCACCAGACGAACCAACCGACGTCCTCGCCCTTCACGTAACAGTCGCTGTCCAGATCGGCGTCCACGAACGCGGCGCACGGTGGCTCCACCACGGTCATGACCACGCGGTCGGCCTCGTAGGTCAAGTCGTAGATGCCCGGCCCGGTGATCTTGTCGAACTCCCCGACCACTTCAGCCGCCGTCAGGATGACGAACTGCTGGCCCACGGCGGGCACGTACATTCGTTCTCGCAGGATCCGCAGTTCGCCGGTCAGGCTCACCCGCCCGCTCGAGGCGATGTGCTCGTATTCGTCGTTCGCGGTCGGCCCCCAGTACTTGAAGAGCAGCTTCCCCGTGGGGCTCATGGTCACGTTACCCACCCGCCCCACGTTGAAGGACCCCTGGACCATTGCGTCGCCCTGGATCGTGCCGCGCCCATCGAGCTGGCCCTCGGGCTCGACCACGACCCCGCCTAGAAGCAGACCCATGATGTGCGCGTAACCGGCGCTGACCGTCAGCACCGCCGGGCCCTCCTCGGCGTTTTCAGGCCCCGGCCGGGGCCCCTCCCCCTCAGTGGCGGCCGGCCGGAACGCAGGGTCGAGCACCCCGGTCGGCGAAACGTACAGCTCGCCGCCGTTCACCTGCGGGCGCCAGGTCTCCGCCGTCCCGGCTATACCCACCCATCCGCCGGTCTGCACGAAAGCGAAGTCCTTGCCGCCGATGTCGAAGCCTCTCATCGCCGCGCCTTCGTTGATGTCCAGTGTGCCGTCACGCATCTGGATGTAGCCGTCGCCGAAATCCAGCGTCCCATCCACGCTGGTCCATCCGCCGGTCTGCACGAAGACGAAGTCGCTGCCGCCGCCGCCGAAGCCCCTCATCGCTACGCCCGGCTCGATGATCAATCTGCCGCTCTGGGTGAACGCGTCCCCGGACGTATAGCTGGTCACGTTGCCGGAGAGGGTCATCGTGCCATGGTTCATGGCGTACCCATTGAGGTTCATCGCGGCTTCGGGCAGGACGTGTAACGTGCTGTCTTCCCGGAGGATCAGGTCGCCGGTCTCAGCATTGGGTAAGTCCACATCCACTGCCGAAGCGGCGGGTATGATCACCATGGCATCGGGCAAAGGAACCCCGTTGGACCACATGTTCGGGTCGCTCCAGTTGCCCTGGCCGCCGCTCCAGTAGTACGGGCGCGTCTTGCCTGTGGCTCCCGCGGCGTAAATACCGTAGATCTCGCCGGCGGTCAGCGCGCGCCAGTAGACCGAGGGTTCATCGATCAACCCGTTCATGTTCGAATCGGCCCAAGATGACCGGCCGAACTCGCTGCACACCGCGTCCACGGCCCAGGGGCCGGTGTAGTGATTTGTGCCCATCAGCCGCCCGTTCAGGTAGATCTTGATGCCTGCCGGCCCCCACGTGCCCGCAATGTGATACCAAACGTCTGGTTGGGGCACGACGGCGCTGCGAGCCCAGTGCCAGTCCCAGTCCAGGTAGGAGAACATCCCGAACATGAGGTCGCCGGTGTCGGTGTAGCCGCGGTGCGTGCCCAGGTTCATCACGTCCCAACTGCACCCCAGATCGGGCACGCAGCTCGACAGCGACCACAGAAACATGCCATTGGGAGCCGCATCCCAGTTCCAGTCGCGCACCTGGAACCACATCTCCACGGTGCCTTCAAGAAAATTGTTGCCTACCGGCGGGGCCAGCAAATACGTGTTGGCGTCGAAGTTGAAAGCCCACGATACCAGCCCGGGCAGGTAGCTGCCGGGGTGGTAGACGCCGCCATTGAACGCGCCATTCATGGTGTTGATGATGTCCACTGTGTTCTGGTCACCCGGCCACCACGAGATCATCCCCGACGGCGTCGGGCCGCCCGCTACGGCCGGCGCGGCCAGGACGCTCGCCCAGCTTCCGACCAGAACCGTCAGGCAGAGCCAGCCCGATCGTTGCCCACGGTTGAAACCCGTACACGTACGTAAAAGGACTTGCTGCCTCTTCATCCGACATCTCCTATTTGACCTCGCCCGGCCGCGCCCGCCACGCCACCGAGCGGTGGTTTCCTATTGTACCAGCGCCCCCCCCCGTTGCGACTACCCCGTTTTCGAGGTTTTTCCGGCCCTGTGGGGTGAAACGGCCTCTCCCCTGTGTGCTTGCGCAACTCTTCGACCTCATTGCCTGGGATCGGCGCACGGCATCCCCATGGACGATCGCAGCGGGAGATGCTCTGAGGGGCTGTCGAGTCATGATGACGGTGCCGAGCCGGGCAGGACGCGCCGCCGCTGGATACGGTCCGGGACAGCGGCTAACAAACCTCGCGGTGCCGCCAGAACGCGCCGAAGTCCTCCTGGTCGGCGTCCAGCCCTCTCCCACGAGGCCTGGCCACCATCGGTCGGGGGAGGGACACCATGACATCCATCAGGACGCTGCTGCTTCAGTTCGCGCAGTTCGGGTCGGCCATTCCCGGTCCGCTGTAGCAGCGCTGGAGGACGCCGAAGTCATTCTGATCCACGTCGCCGTCGCCATCGAGGTCCTTGTCACCGCAGTCGTCACTGTACTGAATCGCCGGGCCGCTGCGGCAGGCCTCAAGAGCCTGCACGTCCAGCTGATCCACGCCGTAGTCGTGGTTGAAGTCGGCGCGAGCAAAACCGGCGGAGGTGGTGGTGGAGATCAGCTTCACTGAGTCGGGCGTGTAGACCACCTCGAAGTCCTTTGAGCCAGTGACCTGAGCGAAGACGCCGGTGACGGTGGGTGCGGTGAGGATCACGAACTCCTGAGCCGGCCGGGGCCTGATGGGGGATACGATCGTCAGGGTGCCGTCCAGGACGGCGGTTCCACCGACTGCGAGCTGTCCGAATTGGCCAGCGGCCGGCCCCGCGACGATCGCTCGCAGCGTGCCGGCGGCGGTCTGACTGAGGTTGCCGCTGAGGGTCAACGTGCCCAGGTTGTGGCCGGGGGAAACCAGTCCGCTATTGGTCAGGTTACCGGTGATGGTGCCGCGGCCGGCGAGCTGGCCGGCGGCCGAGTCGATGACCACATCGCCGCGGATCGAGCCGTCATCGTTCACTGCGCCGGAGTGGATGGTCAGCGGAGGAGCGGAGGCGGAATTGAGCCCCGGCCCTGGGGGAGGCCCCTTGCCCGACGCAGCCGCGACGCTCATGTCGATGGTCCCCGTGGGGCCGATGTCCATCGTTCCGCCGCTGACGTAGCCACTCCCGGTTTCGAGGGTGCCGTTCACCGTGGTGGTGCCGGCCGCCTGCGTATACGGGAAGCCGGTCATGGCCACACCAGTGTCGATGGTCGTGCTGCCATTGTTCGTATAGTTGGGGGTATCGGGGCCGCTGATGAGCGGCCCCCCGGTAATGATGAAGGTTTCGTTATTGATCACCGGCACGTTCACGGTGCCGTAGCCGGACACGTTGGATTCGTTGGTGAAATCGGCGCCGTAATCGTCTATGAGCATACCTTTCATCATGTACCACCAGCCCCAGCCGTAGAGCACCGTGGGGCCGATGAGCACAACGGTGCCGTGGTGGGTGGAGGTTCCGGTGTTCATGAGTGAGCCTGAATACTGCTGTGTCTGCGCGGGGCCGAGGTTGACGCCACTGATATCGACGGCTGCGCCGGGGACGTAGAAGAAGTTGTATATCTTTTGCGTCGAGAAGCCGAGTCCCGTTGAGCCGGTGAAACCGATGTAGGCGGTATTCCCGCCGACCAAAGTCGGGATCGGCAAGTCTAGACGAGCCCAATCCACCCGGTCGCCATTGACAGTGTCCTGCATCATCCAGGCGAGGGTGTCAACGTCAGGCGGATTGCCGCTGATATTGTCGCCGAAGCGCATGATAATGCCGATCGGGTGGCCGCAACGCAGGCAGAGGCTGGTGGGCAAATAGTAGGTCATCCGGCCGTTTTCGAGGATGCCCAGCCGGGAGCCGCCGTAGATGTTGAAGGCCACGGCGACGGAAGGGGCAATGCCCTGGGCCCCGCTACGCAGATAGCCAAGGTTGCTGCCGCTGCCGCCCACGGCCGTGGGACCCTCATTCTGAAGGCAGAAGGTGAAACCATCGGCCCCGCCGTAAAACGGGTCGAAGTTGCCGGCCATGTAGAAGAAGCCGACGGTGAACGGCTTGGTCACCGGCTGCGGGATCACGAAAAAGGCGCTGCTGGCCTGGTTGAAGAGGCTGTTGGTGAGATAGAGGTTCTGCTTGTCAACCCAGGCCCAGCCGTTGCGGCTCCAGCCGAAGCCGTCGTTGAAGCCGATGATCTGCCCGGCGGCCGGCAGCGCGAGAGCCGCCTGGAGAGCCACTGCTGCAAGGAAGTGCGCGGGGGTTGCCGGCTTGAAGGACATGGCACGAAGCTCCTTTCCCCCTGAATGTCAGGCTTCCCCTCGGCAGGCGACGAACTCCAGCAGTGGTGATCAGCTTATCACAGAAGCGAAATCAGGTCAAGCCTGGAATCTCACCCTGATTGCCTAAGCGCAGGGATCCTCTACCCGATCGCATGTTGGGTCGGTGCACGCCCGGGACCAACGGGATCGAGGGGCCTGAGATGCTCCATCCCAGGGGGTACTTCGCGATGGTACCCTTACTACTTCCGCACAACTTCACCAAGCGACGGTCTTACTGCTATCCCCTAAGAATCTCCGCGGCTGAATTGCGAAGCAGCCGGCGGGTGGGGAGGTGGGCGGCGAGCGCTCCCGCGAGTATGCTGATGGCCAGGGTCGCCAGGAAGGTCACGTAGGGCATCGTGAAGGCGACCGCAAGTTCCATGAGGAGGGAGGCTTGCAGCGCGAACAGCCAGGCGAGGGTAAAGCCGACGGCGCCTCCCGCGATCCCGGCGGACAGCGTGAGAACCACGGCTTCCCCCAGGAACAGACGGAAGAGCTGGCGACGGCGCAAGCCGAGCGCCTTGAGCACGCCAATCTCGCGGCGACGCTCCATGACCGTAGTGGCCATTGAGGCGATCAAGGCAAACACGGCAATGACGACAGCCACCCCCAGCAGCAGCCCGAAGAGGATTTGCGTCGCCCAATACAGCAGTCGTGCCTGCTCCTTCTGTTCGGCGGCACATTGCACTCCGAAGCGATAGCGCACGTCAAATTGCTCGCGTATGCGCCGTGCGGCTCCTTTCTGGACATCGGCCCCGCCGGCACGAACGAAGTAGAGCGACTGAAAGGCCTCCGCCGGTGCCGACCGCGTCATCCGATTGAAGTTCTCCAGCGACATCAAGATGCCGGCGCCTACTGCACGGGCAACGCGGGCACGGAAGTTCTCCAGCCCCGGCATGGTGCTGCAGATGGCGGCAATGCAGAAGCGGGCGTCGGTACGGTCGGAGCCCAGCCGAAAAGAGAGTTGGACTTCGTCCCCGACCTGCACGTCCAGGAAACGAGCCACCGCCGAACTCAAGATCACGGTGGGCAAGGCCGCCGCAGGCGTGGTGGGCGCCTGGCTGACCGGCTGCGTTCCCAGGTCGGAGAGAGCTGATGTGGGGCCGGCTTCATACACGATCTGATCGCCATAAACAACCTCGCCGAGATCCGCATCCGCGCCGAAAGGAACGATCCACAGGCTCTTCATTCCCACCAGATCGCTCATGACCGCGTCGTAGGCGACGCCCGTGTCCGACCGGCTGTGCAGGAACCGGACCTGCGACACCCGCTTGACGCCCTCAATCCGGGCCAGCTCACTCTTGAGGCTCTCCTCGCCGGTGCGGTAAGCGTGGATCCGAAGATCCGCCCCGTGTGTGTGCTCGACCAGGGAAAGTGCGGTTCGACTGGCCAGGGCCACCAGGCTGGCAATGAAAACCACCATGGAAACCGACAGGGTGAACAGCAGAGCGGTCGTGGTGTGACGGCGCTGATGGCGCTCCAGATTGCGCCCCACGAGTTCAGCCGTGGGGCCAAGAATCCAGCCGAAGGCCCGGAGGAGCAGGCGCTGGATCAGTGGTAGCACTCCAATGAAGGAGAGTGTGAGACCCAGTAGAATCGAAACCAGCAAGCACAACACTACGGTGCCGATGAGCGAAGGGTCTCCCGAAAGCAGCGCGGTCGGCAGTACGAAGAAGACCACCACCGAAAGCGCGGATAGCATGAGGCCGGTCACGACCACCGGCCGGCGCACGCTTCCGGCCACGGCGGGCTCCACTTGGCCGCGGCGCAGAGGATCCAGCGCATCCACGATGCGCCAGCGTGTGGCGTGCAAGGCGGGAATCAGCGCGCTGCCGATCGACAAGGCGATGCCTCCCAGAATTGCAAACCACAGAGTTCCTGAGCCGAGTTCCAGCGGGATGCTCACTCCTTGGGCACCCATCGCCAGCCCGACCGTTGTGACGATGATTCTGGCAAAGAGAAGCCCGGCGAAGGCCCCCGGGACCACCCCCAGGAAACAGAGCAGGAATGACTCGCTCAGGACCAGGCGGAAGATGTCGCGCTGCTTTGCCCCCAGCGTGCGGAGAATGGCGTATTCCCGCACACGCTCCTCCACGGCCACCGAAATCAAGGAATAGATCAACAGCCCAGTGATCGTGAGTGCCAGCAGCGCGAACACGCCGAAAACCGCCCTCAGCGGCGAGGTGAAATCCTGGAACGCCGTGATGGCGCTCGCCTTCGGCAGCCGGACGTCGTATTCCAGACCCAGGCTGGCGGCAATGGACGCCCCGGCCGCTTTCGACCGCAACACGCTGGCGTGAAGATCCCGGGCGTCATAGTAACCACGCGACTCCCGAAACGCTCCGGCCAACACATGTGCCCGGTTTGTCTCCCCGAGAATGGACTGCACCACGGCGTGATTCACCACCACATAATCCCGCACCTCCTGCGGCAGGAGAAGCTGCCGATCGAGGATGTTCTCCACCCCCAAGTCAAGCTCGGAGCCTGTCTTGACGGAGCGAACAGCCACCTTGCCGCCGGCCTTAGCCTTGAGCTTCTCGGCCAGCGGTCTTGACAGCCCGCACGCCTCGCCCTGGAGCATCGGTTCCGGGCTGAGCCCGGAAATGTCCAGCTCTCGTTCCTTCTGGGGATCCAGGCCGATCAGCACGGCGTAGTGTTCTTCACCGCGGCACTGCACCTCAACAATACCGAACCAGCGGGGTGAAAGGCCGCGCAGCCGGGCGTCGTTTCCTAAGCGGGAGCCGACCTCCAACGCGTCGAACGCGGCCGGATTGAACGGGTCGGAGCCGGCTTTGGAGATAAGCAGGTCGGCCTTCCCGGCCTGGAGTGCGACCAGATCGATGTAGGAGGTGGAAACCGAATCCAGCCCAACGTGAATGGCGGTCAGCAAGGCGATGGTCAGAAAGATGCCCAGCGTGCCGACGACGGTCCGCGTTCGGCGACGCGCCAGGTTGCGGCAGATGTAGGCGAAGGCCGCGTTCATGGCACTTTTGAGTCGCTTTCAATCCGTCCGTCGCGCAAGCGGATGATGCGCGAACTGGCTTGGGCGATGAGTGCGTCATGTGTTGCCACGAGCAACGTCACATTCTCCTCTTGGTTGATGTCGCGCAGCAATGCCATGATCTCCTTGCCCGTGACGCTGTCCAGGTCGCCGGTGGGTTCGTCGAGAAGAACCAGGGCGGGTTGGTTGGCCAAGGCGCGGGCGATGGAGACTCGCTGTTGCTCTCCGCCCGAGAGTTCCGCCGGCTTGTGATCGGCACGATCCTTCAGCCCCACCCGCTCGAGCAAGGACACGGCGCGCTCCTGCCGCAGGCGGCGATCCGTGCCTCTGAACTGCATGGGCAGCTCGACGTTTTCCCGAGCCGACAAAGTGGGCAGGAGATTGTAGAACTGAAAAACAACTCCAATCCGGTCGCGGCGCAGGTCCGCCAACTGGTCTTCCGAGAGCTTCTCCAAGGCAACATTCTCGATTCGGAGAGTGCCGCGTGAAGGGATATCGATGGCACCAATGAGATTCAGCAGCGTGGTCTTGCCACAACCGGAAGGTCCCATCAAAGCGACGAATTCTCCGCGGTGAATGGTCAGGTCCACGCCACGCAAGGCGCCTACGGCGGTGGCGCCGAGCAAGTAACTCTTGTGGAGATTCTCCGCTTGAACCGCGACGTCACTCATATACCCATGGTTGCCACTGTGCTACGCCGGCACGACAGTGAACTGGAAGCCAGGTCCTATCGGGCGGAAGAAGACCAGGAGCGCACTGAACGGGACGAGGCCTCAAGCACGCTCGGTGGACCTACCCGGCATCTCCCTCTTGATCTCGCCCGGCTACGCCGCCGGGCGGTGTTCTACCATTGTACCAGCGTCCTTCCCCGTTGCACCCACCCTGGTTTCGAGTTTGGTCCGGTCCTACGTGCTGAGACGGTGTCCCCCATGTATGCCAGGGTGACTTTTCGGCCTCGTTTCCTGGCGTTGGCGCAGGGCGTTTCCTGGGAGCATCGCAACGGGAGCCCTTCTGAGGGGCATATCGGCTCATGGTGAAAGCGCCATGTCGAGTGCGGATACAGATGGCCGATGATCCAGAAACCGCGCCGATCCTCAAGGAGATGCGTAATGCCGACGGCACACCGCGCGTGTGCGAGAGGGTTTGGATTTCGTCGGTCGGCTGCGCCGGCGATGGCTGGTCTGATGTCATCGAACAGAAGGGCAGGTTGACAGCGGGCTTCGGTACCTCACCTGAGGAGATAGGTCCGGAATTCACGTTTGGCATTTACGTGTCCGCGGCGAGCGTCATCGCAACGCCGGCGCAGGCCGCCGACAAGATGCGGGAGGTGAACATCGGCGGCTATCTGTCCGTGGGCCGTAGCCATGGACTTCCGATCGGTACGATCCGGACGGCTTGCTGACGGAATGTGGTGCCGGACGATACCGGCGTGTTCATCCCGCTTCTAACCGTTCTATCGTGGTCATGGCGTTCCGCCGGTTACCAGCCGAAGTGCATCGTGGTCCCGTCGGAACTGGAGCCGACCAGCAAAACGACGAAGCCGGTTCAGCAGGCGATGATGGCACTGCCCCAGACGTTTGCCGAGCCACAGGGTCAGGCGCACCGGTTAGCCTGCTGACGTGGTATGGCTACCCTCGAATCATCCGTCGCCAGAAAGACTCCTTCGCGTCGCATCATCCGCTGGGGACACTGAGGGGTCAAACCAGCGACGTATCAGCCCGACTCACGACACCTCTATCATGCACGATGGCTTGCGACCTTTTATCTGGGGCCGTCAACTCAGCGAGCGGTTGGGGTTCCCTCTGTGCCTGCAGAGAACTCTGGCCCCGACTTGTCTTGCCAGCTTGTATATCGCCGGATCCTTCGGATCTCTGCCGATGATCTCGAACACAGAGCGGGCATTGCAGCCAAGAGCACGCAGGGCTGCGTCCGGCTGGATTCTAGGGTCGTGCCCGGACACGCCTGCGTCGCAAGAGCTCCCGGCCAAGATAAATTGGACCCCGGGGTATCGCGAACCGCCCACGGACACAGTCGCACCGCACCTTCCCCCGATGCCCCGATTGGCAGATTCACTTGGCTGCGGGCAGTCAGCTGGCCTACAGTAGGTCATGGTTTGAGTTGGCCTCGTAGGGGCTGACGATTCTCTTAAACAGGAGAGAGTGAATGCGTAGGCTTCTGATAGGGGCGACGGGGTGCGGTGCGCTGGCCTCGGCGGCACTGGCCGCTCCAACCCTTGACGGCGTGCGTGATGCGGCTTACGGCGCCCCGAAGGCGGTGCAGATCGTGCAGACCCACTTCGGCGACGCGAACCCTAACGGCGGCAGCGAGCTCGACGCGGCCTACGCCCGCATCGAAGGTGGTACCCTGTACCTGATGCTGACCGGCAACCTCGAGAACAACTTCAACAAGCTCAACCTCTTCTTCGACTCGCAGGCCGGCGGCCAGAACATCCTGCAAAACAGCGCCTCTAACGGCGGCGACAACCCCGAGAACGACGGCTGGGCGGGCAAGCATGCCGGCTTCACGTTCGACACGGGTTTCGAGGCCGACTACATGCTGATCCTGCGGAACGGCAACTTCGGGGGCGACCGTTTCGAGATCGACTTCGCCACAATCGGCGGCGGCGTCGGTGCGTTCCAGGCCGCCACGAACGTGTTCGGCGGCTCACTGACCGGCTCGAACGCCAACGCCCTGCCAAACGGCATCGGCGTCGCACACGATCGCTCGAACACCGGCGGCGTCACCGGGGGTACTGGGGCCGCTGACCAGTCCGCCGCGGCGGCCGTTATGACCGGCATTGAGCTGTCGATCCCGCTGTCGGTGATCGGCAGCCCGGTCGGCGCGTTTACCATCTCGGCGATGATCAACGGCAGCAACCACGACTACCTGTCGAACCAGTTCCTGGGCGGGCTGACACCGCCGCAGGGCAATCTCGGCGGCGACGGCACGGGCGGCTTCAATGGAACGGTCGGCCAGATCAACCTGAACAACTTCGCTGGCGAGCAATTCTTCGTCGTACCCGAGCCGGCCAGCTTGGCGCTGCTCGCGCTGGCGGGCGTGGTGCTGCTGCGCCGACGCCGCAATCCCCACCAGTGGTTGGCTGCAGGCGTACTACCGCCTCCTCACCCCGGCTATCGGCGGGCGAATACGAGCGTCAGCGGACCCGGGAGTCGAAGACCTCGACCGCCTGTGTCGGCCGCGAACGGGAGAAGCACGACTGGTGGCCGCTGGGCACGGAACTGGTTGGCCAGATGGGAAGCGAGATCTTCATCGCCCACGTGGTGGAAAACCCGCAGGTCAAGAGCGGCCGGAGTCTGCTGATCACCTCAGGCCTGGCCTCGGGTACCCACCACCAGGGCGTAAAGAATGCGTTTCACGGATCACCTCCCGGACAAGTAACCGAGTCATGCCTACTCGGTGGCGGGGCTCGTGGATGGTTGAGTGACCGGAACCGTGACACTGGGTGCGACCGGGACGACCACCTGACTTCTGGGGTTCAAAACGAAGGAACCTCCGAAGGGTCTCTAGATCTTTAACCCACCACTGACCGGACTCAAGGCCCCCAACATCTGGGCGGCAGCCGTGAATCCGTTAGTCCATGCCGCCCCAATGACACCGGCCTGCCGGGTCACTGCATCGATCTGGTTGACGTTCACTTTACGTACACTAGAGGCATTACACACTATCTTGAGACCCTTCATGCTGAAGGCCTTGGTAGATGGGTGGTAATTGGCCTCCGCCAAGTCGAAGTCCACATCCTCGGTGTTGGAGACAGACACCCCGCCGTGGGTCCCGGAAATCCTGGTGACGGGGTTGGCACTGTGAATACCTTCCACCCCGCACCCAGGCAAGAGGGCGAACCCAACCAATGGAAGTGGCACGCAGATCACGCCCATTACCGCTTTCATGAGTGTCGTCATTTGATCACCCCTTTAGAAGCCAACTCACGAGCCGAGGTTTGCACATCCTTATGCAACTCGCGGAGTTGAGTCTGTATGTTCCTGAGGCGCTGGCTGGTCTCGGCGTGCAAGGTCATCGAGGTGGGGTACCCTGGACTTGCGAGGTGCGAGGACAGGGTTTCCGATGTGGCTGAGACCCGGGTGGACAGCTCTGTTGCCCCGGCCAGTAAACATGCCACCAGCAAGGTGGTCAGAATACCGATCCCCAGCCTGAGAGCCAGGCGCTGAAGGCGCTGCCAACTGCAACCCGGTCTATGTAACGACGCCGAGCCGCGCGCACGGGGTGTGGAGGGGGCCGAGAAGGAGGTAAGCATGCCTGGTCCACGCTGATACCGGTTTCTCCTGGCTCTGTTGAAGGGCGGCAATCCGGTAGTGTTCCTCGAAGCAGCGAAGCTCATGAACGAGCACAATGCCGGTGCCTTGGATTCTCTGCACGCAGCCTTCTGTCGGCACGAGGACCGGCTGATCAGCTCCGACAAGGTCTTCGACAGGCTGGGCTTGAGGCGGGTGCTGGTGGAGGGTGAGCCAGGCTGATCGCCGTCGGGCCAGCTGGAAGATGGGCCGTATCTCAATTCAGAACGCCAAGCCGCACTCGGGACATCGGCGTTCAGGCAATTGCCACAGTAGGTAGCCACACTTCGCGCAGCGCGGCTCCTCGATCTCGATTCGGAACTTGAGCCCGCACGCCCGGCACTTTGAGGCTCCGGCATCCACGGTCTGCGCCTCCGAGCAACGTGGGCAGCGGATCTCCACCCTTGCAGTGACCGACTCCAGCTGCTCAACACCGGTGACCTGTCTGAGCTTGACGAGGATCAGCAGGACCAGCGTCCCAGCGAAATCCAGCACGCCAAGGGTACCAAGCACACGGATGATGAACTCATCCGAGGAATCCGCCACGATCATGAACGAAAACGTCGCGGCGACGCCCCAAATGCAGAGGATCGTGGCCCCAAGGAGCCAATGGCGAGCGGTTGACACCGGCAGCCGCCCCAGCAGGCTCGTGTGAGCCAGCGAGAAGGCCACGATCGCGGCGATCGCAGTGGCCTTACTGAACACTTCGTAGCTCCGGTTCCAGTCCGACCAGATGCACACCAGCACCATCCCCAGTCCAACGATGCAGGCGAGCACCGTCGTCTGTGGCAAAGGCTGCCAGCGGCGTTTCTCCCACAAAGCCGCTCCGGGCAGGGTCAGGATGTAATAGCCGATCAACACCAGTGTCGTGAGCGTGCCGCGGACCGGCGGCGGCACCGAACGGTACGTCGACCCGGTGAGGACCGGCCACCAGATACATGCGAGCTGCAGGAAGAAGTTGACGGCAAACAACGCCAGTCCGGTGCTGTGCAGCACCAGCCCGCGGCGTTTCTCGACGGAGATGGCGAGCACCATGGCGATCAGGCTATGCACCGCGAGGGCGGCCAGCGAGCCCAGGATCCGAAACGCCGTCTCGTCGAACTTGCCGAATAGGAATACGCCGGTGGCAATCGCGGCGCTTGCGGCCAGCGAAACGATGAGGGCAATAAGGAACTTGCGCTTCAGCCGCAGCCGAACGGCCAAGGCCTGGGTGGATTGCGCTTCTACGGATGAATCGCTCATCACTGGGTGTCCTTGTTTTCGGTTCCGGCGCCGGGGCCTCGCATTCCACAGGCACCCGGGAAGACGAGCTTGGGCCCCTCGGAAATCCGGAGCAACCGGGGAAGCCTTGCCCGGCAGCATCGGATTCGGTCGGCGGTCAGCGTCGCCAAGGTGTCAAACGGATCGTGGCGCGGGCCGACCTACCGGCGGCTACTTGATCGCCTTTTGGAGCTCCGTCATCCGGCGGCCTGCTTCTGCCTTGGCGGCGGCAATCAGCCCGACCAACTGGTCAAGTGACAGGTTCTGCAGGCCTGCTATCGAAGCGGCGGGCCGACCTCTCCGAGCAGCAGCCTTGCGGCCCTTCTTGGCCTTCAACCGCTTGGCCTGGCCGTGGATGGTCTTCATGTGCCGGCCGAGGTGCATGGCCATCTTGAACGTCTTACCGCACTTGGAACAACGTAACTTCGCAGCTTTCTTTCGTGCCATGTGGGGGCTCCTGATCGACATAGATGGGATTCTAACCTCCTGAACAGGCGTGAGCACGCTCAACCCAGGCGCGGCTCTTCGAGGGGAACAGGGCATACCTCGTGGCGACGGCAGGACTGGCACAGCCGCCCCTCCCACAAGGCGTTGAAGTGCTCGAGGACGGCATCGATGAGGGCCGACGCATGGGTCCAGTCCTCACCGCACGATCCCACCATTTAAGCCTGTCGGCAAGAGTCTTGTGGCCAAGGCCTTGGCTAGGATCCATAGTGCTTGCCGAAAGGCATAAAAGGTGGTCCCGCAGGAGGGCGAGGATTCAACGGTTCGAGAGGCGGGTCGCTCAGGTGTGGGCGACCCGCCACAAGAGCTGGCCGTACCGGAGGTACATACCATGAGACAACCACAACTTGAGGAATGCGAGGTCGAAGGCGTTCCTGTGTCGCCGCTTCTGGCCGAGGGCCGCGGGAACCCCTACGGCAGCGTTCCGGGCCTGGATGACGAGGAGCTGGCCGACGTCGAGGAGCTGGAACGACAGGTGCTGCTCCAGGCATGGGGACCGATTCTCGCCTTGCCGGTCAGAACGAAGAGAGGCTGGATCAAGCCGACCATCGACAACGACCTCGGCGTCCAGATAGACGCGTTCGGGACCGTGGACTTTCAACGCCGGGTACCGGAGCTCGACAAGGCCAGGTACAAGGCTGACCGGCTTTCTGAGAAGCTTCGGGACAAGGTCATCCATCTGGAGAAGGTGCTGCGGCCGAAGGGTGCGAAGCGATAAGGCGTGGCCGGTGTTTTGAGGCCACGCTCGGCCACGAGGGAGTTCATGGTTGATGGCTTCTCGTGATGTCGCCGCCTTGACGTATGGCCGCAGGGCGGCTGGCTTGGGACTGGGAGTCCTTCAGGCGTGCCCCGTTTTCCGGGGACACGCCCTCGGATCGTCAACGGTAAGTTGATGGTTCGATAGCAGGAACAGCGGGATGATGGCCGCTTGATAATACCTCGCAGGCGGCCGGTTCAGAGAGCATGGATACCGGGGCATGCCGGTGTTCGATGGGTAGGGATGCGACCGCTCGATGCGTGCGGTCACGACGGTTTGATAGGTACAGCAGTGACGGTTTGAAGGGTGCGATGACGAAAGTGAATAGACGGGGTGTAGGAGGCATGGATGGCCGCGCTTGTTCTGCCGCCTTCTCAATCCGCTCATAGAGTCGTTCCTCCCACGCCAAACCGACCAAATCCGCCGGGTATACGACCAGCGCATTCATTCCGTTGGCTCGGTAGACCGATGCTCTCTGTTTGATGGCCGCGGCATTCTCGGGCCCGCCAGCGTACTCGACGACTACTCCGTTCTGTTCCGTCAGTGTGAAGGCTGGCTGCTTCTCCCTGGCGAACCTGGTGGGCCCGCTCTCGGAGCCGGGCCATGCGCTCGGTGAGATAGCCTTCTGCGGGCAGGATCCGCTGAAGCTGGAGTATGATATCCGCCACCTCGGCCCGGTGGTTCTCCGGATCCTTCCGGACTTCGCGGGCCTCGCGGCGCATCTGCTTCAAGCTGCGTGCAAGTCCCCTGGAGACGCGTTCATCCTGATACAGGTCGGTCATGTCGTGGCGGACGTCGGCGGCTTCGGACCAGCCGATGCCGGAGGGCAGGCGCGCGACTTGCCCGCGACGATGAAGAAGGAATGCCAGGATGCCGACAGTCAGAGCAATGGTGATGGCGCTCTGGATCATGCCCTTGTCGGCGTACCAGTCGAGCCCCAGGGTCCAGCCGACCAGGAGGCTGGCGCCTATGGCAATGCCGGCGCCTGCCCAGGAACCGCCGATACCCCGCACTGACTGATAGATCACCCCGGCCAGTACGATGACCGCAAAGCCGGCGGCTATGGGACCGAGGTTGCGGATCGATACTCCCTTGGAGTACTCCCACCAGACCAGGCCTACGGCCAAGGCCATGCCCAGGGCCGCAGACATGGCTACCGCCGGCCGCTGCTCGCCAAAGCGCCGGCTGAGCACGGCGTAGGTAATGGCAGTGAAGAACGCGAAGGCCAGGACGAAGTCCGGCAGCACGGTGTCGAAGATCTCGCCAAAGGCGAACAATGAAAAGGGGTTTCCGAAGGCCATGAAGGGAGTGCGGGGCCGGGAGTATTTAAGGTTAACGGTTCATCGGGGCTGGCGAGGACGGCCACGGCGCCCGCCGGTGCGGTCGGCAGACGTCCCTCCTGCCTCACATTGGTTGGGTGGAAGCGTGGGCGTAAGGCATTTTGTCAGGCTGCATTTCTGCCGACTTGGGCCGCTAATCGGGCGTGCTGAGGGGCTGGTGGCACGACTGCCGTATGTGTGAGCCGGGCGTCGTCGGATCTCGGGGTGGCCTGAAGATCTTGAACGAGGACGGCTGCACGGTCTCCCCAAGAGCGGTACGTCTCCTTGTCGCGCCTCACCCCTCGTCCCTCGCTCCTCACC
>JAKLEZ010000061.1 GCA_022711465.1 Planctomycetota bacterium
ACCCCGAGGCCGCTCTCTCTCGCCTCCGCAACCCGAAAACCCCATTGCGAACCTGCCTCACAACCTGTCCGAATGTAAATCCTTGATCAGCCACGCCCACGAGCGATACTTGCGGAATCGCTGGGCGTTATTATTGGGGACTTGCCTGTTCTTTGAGCTGACGGTATGCTACTAGCTTGACGGTGGCATTTTCTCGGACCATGTCTGAGGAGAGGAGGAAGATCATGAAACGGCGTCTTTTGTGCGCGGCATCCTTGCTGGCCCTGATGTGCTCGGGGGCGGCTTTGGCGGCTGGTATCCATGTGGCCGTCGATATCGACAGCGCCCGCCGGTCCGGATCGGACACCTCCGGCACCTTCGTCACCCAGAGTGGTTTTACATCGTGGGACATGACCACGTTTGTTCGCACGCCCGATCCGTCGCTGACATTCGGTGACGTGAAGCTCGAGCTGTTCGGCTTCTCGGCCGACAACCAGAGCCGTGGCCGCGCGAACGGTGGGGGTGGTGGTTCCTACGATGCCCTTCTCGCCGATTTTGTCTACAACGAAGGCGCCTCCGGCCGGGCGGTGGCGCTTAGAATCACCGGCCTGGACGTCGGCACCTACGCGATGCAGAGTTGGCATTACGATTCCGAAGTCAGCGGCGAGAACTACATCCAGATCGAAGCCCGCAATCGGGGTGATTCGTCATCGACCGTTATCCTCGTGGATCAGCGCCCGTTCGGAGAGGAGCCTGCGTCTTTCACGTTCGATGTGACGGCTGTCGGGCAGGTTAAGGAGATTGTTTTCCGGGAGGACGATTTGGCCACAGTCACGGATCCGACCGACAGCAATCGGGCTCGTCTGAATGGGTTCACGCTGACACCCGAGCCAAGCTCGCTGATCCTGCTGCTTCTAGCGACCGGGGCTTTCTGGACTTGCCGGCGCGGGTGAGCGCCCGTCGCGGGCCCGGAGAAGCGATCGGCGATCAGAAACGGTCAGGTAGAGGAAAGGCGTAGCTCCCCTAGCTGAGGAGACGCGGGCCGCAGATCATGCACAGACAGAGGAGCCATGGACGGCTGAAAAACCAACCTGACACCTTTGTTTGGACGGCCAATAAATCATCCTGACACCTTTTTCAGGGGGTGCCTCTGCGGTCCACGACGGGGGTGGGCGGGCCGGTTTCCCGGCGCAGGGACTGGGGTTCGGCGAAGGAGACCCGGGCGTCGAGGTTGAGGACGCTCATCAGCCGATCGCTGATGCCGCGGCGGAGGGTTTCGAGCGTTCGGACCTCATCCAGGGAGGGAAAGGCCTCACACACTTCCACCTTAATCTCGAGCGTGTCCGCCCCGCCGACCCGATCGAGAATGATCTGGTAGTGCGGACTTGCGCCCTCGACCTGGGCCAGGACCTGCTCGATCTGGGACGGCGTGAAGGCCACGCCGCGGAAGACCACGAGGTCGTCGGTGCGGCCGGATACGCGGGCCATTCGGACGAAGGTCCGGCCGCAGGCGCAAGGCTGGGGATCGATGGAGGTCAGATCACCGGTGCGGTAGCGGATGAGGGGGAAGCCTTCCTTGGTGATGGTGGTCAGGACGAGCTCACCTTTCTGGCCGGGGCCGAGGGGCTGAAGCGTCTTGGGATCGATGACCTCGACGATAAAGTGGTCCTCATTGATGTGCATGCCCTGCCGCCCGTGGCACTCTCCGGCCACGCCTGGTCCCATGAGGGCGGTCAGCCCGTAGGTGTCGGTTGCGACGATGTGGAGGCGTTCCTCGATCTGGTGTTGAAGCTGGTCGCTCCAGCGCTCGCCGCCGAAGAGGCCCAGCTTGAGGCAGAGCCGTTCGGGGTGAAGCCCCATCTGCTCGAGGCCCGAGGCGATACGGAGGGCGTGGCTTGGCATGGTAATCAGGGCCGTGGTCTTGAAGTCCTTCATCACCGCGATCTGCTTCTCGACGCTGGCTATCGAGGACGCGGGGATCACCGAGGCCCCGATCTGTTCGGCGCCTTGCTGGAAGCCGAAACCGCCGGGGAACAGGCCGTAGTCGAGGGCGATCTGGACCACATCGTGCTCGGTGATGCCGGCCGCGGCCAGGACGCGGGCGCTGCATTCGGTCCAATTCCGCAGATCGTTTCTGGTGTAGCCGACGACGATGGGGGTGCCGCTCGCCGCCGCCCCGGAATGGATGCGGACGATGTCCCGCAGTGGAACGGCGAACATGTCGTAGGGATAGCTCTTGCGCAGGTCCTCGGGCGTGGTGAACGGGAGACCTGCCAGGGCCGGAAGGTCTCGGATTCGCTCCAGGTTGACGCAGTGGGTGTCGAACGCGTTGCGGTAGAAGGCGACGTTGCGGTACACCCGGTTCAGGGTCGACTGAAGCCGCTCGATCTGGAGTTGTTCCAGTTCATCGCGGCCCAGGGTCTCGCAGCCCGGATTGTGGAGTCGTGCATGGCTCATAGCCTCACCTCACTCGTCGATTCGCTCGTATTCCTTGCCCAAATACGCGCGCTGGACCTCCTGGTTGTCGGCCAGTTCCTGGGTGGTTCCTTCGAGGACAATCTGGCCGGTCTCGATGACGTAGCCGCGGTCGGCCACGGCCAGGGCGGCCCGGGCGTTCTGTTCGACCAGTAGAATCGTCAGTCCGTTGCGTTTCAGGCGGGCGACGGCCTGGTAGATGTCGCGGACCACCATGGGTGCGACGCCCAGCGAGGGTTCATCCATCATCAGGAGTTTTGGCCTGGACATCAGGGCTCGGCCGATGGCGAGCATCTGCTGCTGTCCGCCGGAGAGGGTTCCGGCGATCTGGCTGTGGCGTTCCTGGAGGATCGGGAACAGGGAGTGGACCTCCTCGAGGCTCGCCGTCACCTCGGCGGCGGATCGCTTCCTCCGGCGGAGGGCGTAGGCACCGAGGATGAGGTTGTCTTTGACGGTGAGGGTGGGAAACACGTGGCGGCCCTCGGGAACCAGCGAGCAGCCGGACTCGACGACGCTTTCCGGGGCACGGCCCTGGATTTCGTGCTTATCGAACGACACCTTTCCCGCTCGCGGTCTGATCACGCCCGCGACCGTCTTGAGGAGGGTGGTCTTGCCGGCGCCGTTGGCCCCGATGATGGCGACCGCCTCGCCCTGCGACACGTGCAGGGAGACGCCCTTCAGGACCCTGAGCGGGCCGTATCCGGCTTCAAGATTTGCCAGCCGCAGCATGATCGTCACCCAGATAGACGCGGATCACCTCCGGGTCGCGCTGAATGGCCCGGGGAGGTCCCTCCGCGATCTTGGCTCCCTGATCGAGAACCACGACGTCGTCCGAGATGCTCATCACCAGGGACATGTCGTGCTCAACGACAAGACACGTGATGCCCCGATCCCGAATCCTGAGGATCAATCGGGAGAGGGCCTGCGTTTCGTAGATGTTCAGGCCGGCCGCCGGCTCATCGAGAAGCAGGATTTGCGGCTCGGTGGCCAGTGCTCTGGCGAACTCGACCAATCGTTGGCGGCCGAAGGAGAGGTTGGCGGCCGTTTCCCGGGCGTATTCGGTGAGATTAAGGTCGGCCAGGATCTCCATGGCCTTGCTCCGCACCTGGCGTTCCTCGCGCCAGGTGTGGGGCAAGTTGAGCATTCCGGCGATGAAGCCGGACCGGGTTCGCGGATGGCGTCCCATCATGACGTTCTCGAGGACGGTCATGTGGGGGAACAGCTTGGTGGTCTGGAAGGTCCGAGCAATGCCTTGTGCGGCCACGGCGTGCGGTTTCCAGGCGGTGATCGAGCGCCCGCGAAAGAGGACCTGGCCGCCGTTGGGAGGGATGGAGCCGGCGACGAGGTTAAACAGCGTGGTCTTGCCTGCGCCGTTGGGTCCGATCACTGCCTTGATCATTCCTCGGGTGACTGCAAAGCTCACGTTCTTAACGGCATGAAGGCCGCCGAAGTAGCGGTTGAGGTTTCGTGTTTCGAGGAGTGTCTCAGCCATGGGGCTTCCCCTGGAGCCGAGCACGAAGAGCCCGCCAGTTCGGCATGCGCAGAAGGCCTTCGGAGGCGAAGAGCATCATGACGATCAGGATAGCGCCGAAGACCAGGTCGTCGTAGGTGCCGAACACGCCTCTCAGGGAGAGGAAGCTGAGCAGCACGCCCATCAGCATCGCGCCCCACAGGTTGGCCATTCCGCCGACGGCCACGATGGCCACGTAGCGCACGGACTTCATGACCGAGACCTCGGAGGGTCCGATGCTTCCGTTATAGTGGGTGAGGAGGATACCGCCCATGGCGGCGAACAGGGCGCTCAGCACGAAGGTGGCCAGCTTGTAGCGGTAGGTATTGACGCCGAGCGAATGCGCGGCCTCCTCGTTCTCGTGGATTGAGCGGAGCGCCCGGCCAACCCGCGAGTGGACCAGGTTGATGGCCAGCACGAGGGCGACCAGGGCGACGGTCCAGGCGATGTAATAGTTCTGGACGCGGAATGCCGCCCGCCCGTTGACCTCCAGGTCCCCGAAGAGCTGGAAAGGCGGCACGTTGGAGATGCCGTCGGCCTGGCCGAAGACCTGTGCCCCTTGGACGATGCGGTGGATGATGAGGCCGAAGCCGAGGGTGGCCATGGCCAGGTAGTGCCCTTTCAGGCGGATGACGGGCACGCCGATCAGGAGGGCCACCAAGCCGGTCAGCACCAATGCGGTGATGCATGCCGGCCAGGGCGAGAAGCACAGCATGGGGTGGCCGTAGAGATCCTGCTTCTCGATCAGGAGTCCGACCGACCGGCACCAGCCGATCAGAGCGGCATCGCGGTAAGCGTTGAGGTTACAGGTGGTCATGACGGCGGCGGTGTAGCCGCCGACGGCGAAGAAACCGGCATGCCCCAGCGAGGCTTGCCCCGCGTAGCCCATCAGCAGGCAGAGCCCGAGGACCACGAGGGCGTAATAGACCGACATCGTGACCTGGGTCATGTAGTAAGGCGCGTGGCTCGCGGACAGCGCGAGCTGCAGGACAACCACGGCCACGGCGGCGGCGATGACAGGCCCGTACATGCGGAGGTGCTTGTTCATGCTCGCAGGGCACTCGTCTCTCGCCGGGCGAAAAGGCCACTGGGTCTGAAGATCAGAACCAGCAGGAGAACCACAATGGACACGACCTCCTTGTAGGCGACCGGAAGCTGGCTGACCGCCAGTGTCTCGAGCAGGCCGAGCAGCAGGCCGGCCACGACAGCGGCCATGCTGTTGCCCAGCCCCCCGAGTATGGCCACGGTGAAGCCCTTGATGGCCAGGGGAGCGCCCATGTCGTACTGTGTCTGGGTGAGTGGCGAGATCACGCAGCCGGCGAGGGCCCCGATGGCCGCGCTGAGCATGAACGACAAGGTGACCATCCGCGAGTCCTTGATACCGCAGAGCCGGGCGGCCATTCGGTCGTCGGCACAGGCCCGCATGGCTCGTCCGGTCAGGGTGAGCTTGAAGAACAGCGTCAGGGCGGTGACGATCACGGTGCACACGCCGAGTACCCACAGCACCTGCGGCGAGATCCTCGCGCCCATCAGGCCGATGGTGGACAGCGACGTTCCCGTGAAGTAGGGCAAGCCGCGCACCTGCTCATCCCAGACGTGCAGCATGCCCTCGCGGAGCAGGATGGAGACGCCGATGGTGATCACGATCAGGCGAAGCACGGAAGCATCGCGGACCCGCCGGATGAACACCAGTTCAACTAGGCCGCCCAGGACGGCCGTGATCGCCACCGCAAGAAGGACGGCCATCGGCAGAGGCATGTAGTGGTGAAGGCTAACCGCGGTCATGGCCCCGACGATGAGGAACTCGCCCTGGGCGAAGTTGATGATGCCTGTCGCGCTGTAGATGATATTGAACCCGATGGCAACGATGGCATAGACGCTGCCGACCGTGATTCCGGCGAGGCAATACTGCAGCACCTGGGTGAAGTCCACCTGCGGTCCACTCCTCTATTCCGCGTCCTGGGCGGCTACTTCCTGTAGGTGGCGAATTTGCCGTCCTTGATGGTCAGCAGCTCGAAGGCATCCATTCCGAGGCCGTTGTGGTCCTCGGCCGACATCTTGAACACGCCAGCCGTGCCGACCACGTCCTTCAGCGTCTCGAGTGCGTCGCGGACCTTCTTGTGATCGGCACTCCCGGCCTTCTTGACCGCCTCTGTGAGCAGAAGCATAGCGTCATAGGCGTGGCCGCCGAAAGTGCTCGCATCTTCCTTGTACTTGCCCTCGTAGTCCTTCTTGTAGGTCATGAGGACTTTCTTCTGGGGATGCTTGTCGGGAAGCGTGTCGGCGACCAGCAACCGGCCCGCGGGGAAGAGGGTTCCGTTGGCGGCCTCTCCGCTGGCCTGGGCGTACTTGATGTTGCCGAAGCCATGGCTCTGGAACAGCGGCACGTCGAGACCGATCTGCTTCATGTTCTTGGCCACCAGCCCTTGTGCAGGAACGATGGACCAATTGATCACGCCCTGGACTTGGCGGCCCTTGAGCTTGGTCAGGACGCCGGTGAGGTCCGTTTCCTGCTTGTCATAGGCTTCCGAGATGACCACGGTGATGCCGAAGTCACCTGCGAGTTTCTCGAGCTGGGCCTTGCCGGCCATCCCGAAACCATCGTTGCTGGTGATCACGCCCACCTTGTTGAGCCCTTTTTCCTTCATGGTCTTGTAGATCCACCTGGCGGCGTCGCTGTCCTTTTGAGGGGTTTTGAAGACGTAACTGGCGACGGGGTTGACGATTGTCTCGGCGGCGGCGCAGGACAGGAGGATCGTCTCGCCTTCCTGGCAGATGTTCTTGATGGCCATGGTTTCGCCGCTGGTCGACGGCCCGATGATGGCCAGGACCTTCTCTTCCTCGATGAGCTGCTTGGTCATCGAGATGGCGCTTTCGGGCTTGCCGCCGGTGTCCTTGATGATGAGTTGGATCTTTCGGCCATTGATTCCGCCCGCGTCGTTGATCTTCTGTACGAACATCTCGGCCGTCTTGGCCTCCGGTGCCCCCAGGAAGGATGCGGGGCCGGTTACGGAGAAGACCGCTCCCACTCTGATGGGTGGGGCGTCGGCCGCAGAGGCAGAATGCGCGATGCCCATGCTGAGTCCCATGGCCAGCGCGACGCGTAGAATCCCCGGGGTCCCTGTGTTCATAGATCATCTCCCTTTCTTGATTGTCCCAGCCGAGGCTGGGGAACGCAAAGCGGCCCTTTCCGTCTCCGGCGGCGGGTGGCCTCTTCACGAAAGTCAATTTGTTGCGAGCGCGAATTTGCCGTCCTTGACGGTCAGCATCTCGAACGCATCGATAGTCAGGCCGCTATGGTCCTCGGCCGAGAAGTTGAAGATTCCGGCCGTTCCGACGATGCCCTTGAGGCTCTCGATGGCGTCGCGAACCTTCTCGCCATCCGTACTTCCCGCCTTCTTGATGGCCTCGGTCAGGATGAGCAGGGCATCGTAGGGATGGCCGCCGAACGTGCTCACGTCCTCCTTGAACTTGCCTTCGTAATCCGTTTTGTAGGCCATCAGGAGGGCCTTCTGCGGGTGGTCGGCGGGCAGGACGTCGGCCACCAGGATCCGGCCGCACGGCAGGAGCGTGCCGTTGACGGCCTCACCGCCGGCCTGGGCGTACTTGATGTTACCGAAGCCGTGGCTCTGGTACAGCGGAACGTCGAAGCCGATCTGCTTCATGTTCTTGGCGACGAGGCTCTGGGCAGGAACGATTGACCAGTTGACCACGGCCTGGACCTGCTGGCCTTTCAGCTTGGTCAGGACGTTGGTGAGATCCGTTTCCTGTTTGTCGTAGGCTTCCGAGATCACCACGGTGATGTCGAAGTCGCCGGCCAGCTTCTCCAACTGGGCCTTGCCGGCCATTCCAAAACCGTCATTACTGGCGATCGCGCCGATTTTCGAGATTCCCTTGGCCTTCATCGTCTTATAGATGAGTCGTGCGGCGTCGCTGTCCTGAGGTGCGACCTTGAAAACGTAGCTGGCGACCGGTTTGGCGATGGTCTCGGCCGCGGCACAGGAAATCAGGATGGTCTTGGCTTCCTGGCAGAGGTTCTTGATGGCCAGGGTTTCGCCGCTGGTCGACGGCCCGATGATTGCCAGGACCTTCTCCTCGTCGATCAGCTGCTTGGCGAGGGACAGGGCATTCTCAGGTTTGCTTCCGGAGTCCTTGACGATGAGCTGGATCTTGTGGCCGTTGACACCTCCCGCGGCGTTCATCTTGTCGACCAGCATGGTTGCGGTTCGTTCCTCGGGAATCCCCAGGAAGGACGCCGGGCCGCTGATCGCGAAGATGGCTCCGACCTTGATGGAACCGCCCTCGGTCGGCTTGGCTCCCGCCGGCGCGGAGGCGCTCGATGATGAACTGCCCGGCTCCTTGCAGCCGGTCAGGCAGAGCGCAAAGCATGCAACCAACCCCAGTAGTGCGACAAGTCGTCTGTTCATGGAAGCCGTCCTTTCTGAGCTAAGGGCATCACAAGTTCTGAATAGCGTCCTCCGGAAGAATAGAGATAGCGTTCTTCCTCATGGTTTCCGCGGCCTGGGCCGCATTGTCGATCTTCAGGACCACGATGGCCGTATCCACGTTCTTCCGGAAGAACGTGTACATGTACTCGATATTGACGTTGTCACGATCGAAGACCTCGATGATGCGATGCAGGCCCCCGGGTTCATCCTGGATTTCCACCGCAATCACGTCGGCTTCCTGCACGGCGAAACCGTGGTCCCGGAGTGCCTGGAGGCAACGGACGCGATCATCGACAATAAGCCGCAGCACCCCGAGGTCGGGCATGTCGGCCAGGGACATGGCTCGGATGTTGATCTTGTGCTCGGCCAGCAGGCGGGTTACCTCGGCCAACCTGCCCTTCCGGTTCTCGATAAACACGCACAACTGCTTGGTGTACATGGCGTCCTACCCGGCGGAAACTGACCCGGACCCAGACGATACCTTACCCGCTAACGGCCTTGCGGACAAGTGGGACTGAAACCCGTTGCCGACGATCGAGCGATGTGAAGCGGCCCGGGCTCGCGATCGCGGGCGCCGCCGGCACGGGGGCAGAGAGGGTCCGAGGCGGTCTGCACGCCGCGGTTGTCCGCTCGATGTCCAAGGCAAGGGCCCGCGAAAACGCTTCATGGTGTTCCTGGTGTGGTCCGAGCATCGGCGAGGACGCGAGGCGTCGCCCTGGCTTCCGCCCCGGAGTCTTCGTGAAGGGGATTCAGGTTCGATCCCATTTGAGAACTGCGCCGGTGCTGGCGCTGGTCGCCATGGCAGTGTACTTCGCGAGGTAACCGCTCTTGTATCGTGGCTCGGGGGCCTTCCAGTCCTTCCTTCGCTTGGCGAGGTCCGTCTGCGAGAGCCTGGCGTTGAGCTTTCGGTCGGGAATATCGATTTCGATGATGTCGCCGTTCTGCAGCAGGGCAATCGCTCCGCCTCGAGCCGCCTCCGGACTGATGTGGCCGATGCATGCACCGGCCGTACCTCCGCTGAAGCGTCCGTCGGTGATAAGCGCCACCGATTTCGCCAGCTCGGGGTTACCCTTGATGTAGCTGGTCGGGGCGAGCATCTCCTGCATTCCCGGCCCACCCTTGGGGCCTTCGTAGCGGATCACCACCACGTTGCCCGGTTTCACTTTGCCGGCCAGGATGCCCGCGCACGCCTCTTCCTGGCTTTCGAAGATCACCGCCGGGCCGCTATGCACGAGCATCTCCTTGTCTACGCCGGCGGTCTTGACCACCGCCCCCTCCAAGGCGATGTTGCCGTACAGGACGCTCAGGCCGCCTTCCTGCGAATAGGCCGTTGTCACGGTTCGGATGCAATCGGTGGGCTCGAACTGCTTGGCCGCGAGTGTGGTCAGCACCCCCGCACCGCCCTTGCCGGCATGGTCGGTGAACTTGCTCAGTTTGCTTCGGGTGGCGGTACTGATGCCGTCCAGGCGCACCGTCTCACCCCTGAAGCGGATATCATGCGCCCGGATGTTCTCCCCGATGGTCTTTCCCGTGACGGTGATGCACTTCTCGTTGACCAGGCCGCTCTTGCCCCGCACCAGTTCGCCGAGAATGGTCATGATGCCGCCGGAAGCGTGGCAGTCCTCGATGTGGTACAAGCGCCCGTTATCACCCGACGAAGGGGCCAGCTTGCACAGGTTCGGCGTCTGGCGGGAGACGCTGTCGATGTCTTTCAGGGCGAACGCGACGCCCGCTTCCTGGGCCACGGCCAGGATATGCAGGACGGTGTTGGTCGAGCCGCCCATGGCCATATCCAGGATCATCGCGTTTTCGAACGCCTGGCGGGTCATGATCTCCCTGGGCAGCGGTCCGCCGGTTCTGGCCATCTCGACGATCCGCCTGGCCGCCTCCCGGTAGAGCGTCTGGCGATCTTCACTGGTTGCCAGAGTAGTGCCGTTGCCGGGCAGGGCTATGCCCAGGGCCTCGGCCAGGCAGTTCATGCTGTTCGCGGTGAACATCCCAGAGCAGCTGCCGCAGGTCGGGCAGGCGTTGTTTTCAATGTCGCGGACCTGGTCCTCGCTCATCAGCCCTGCGGTGTGCTGGCTGACCGCGTAGAAGGCGCTGATCAGATCGACCTTCTTGCCATCGGACGTGCGTCCCGCTTCCATCGGGCCGCCACTGACGAAGATGGCCGGGATATTGCACCGTGCGGCGGCCATCATCATGCCGGGCACGATCTTGTCGCAGTTGGGGATGCAGATCATCGCATCGAACCGGTGAGCCTCGATCATGGATTCCACGCTGTCGGCGATGAGTTCCCGGCTGGGCAGCGAGAACTTCATTCCCAGGTGCCCCATCGCGATGCCGTCGTCGATTCCGATGGTGTTGAAGATGAACGGCACGCCGCCTGCCTCGCGGACGGCTTCCTTGATGAAGTAGCCGACCTTGTCCAAGTGGGCGTGGCCGGGAATGATCTCAACAAACGAGTTGACGATCGCGATGAACGGCTTGTCGATGTCCGCATCGGTGAAATTGCCTGTGCCCTTCAGCAGGCTTCGGTGCGGCGCCCGCTCGATTCCCCTCTTGACCAGATCACTGCGCATGGCTGTTCCTTTCTCGACTGCCGGGAGTCTGAGCCCATCCTCAGTCCCTCGCGGGCTGGTATCCAGCTGGTCAGCTCGAGGGGCGAGGAGGCGGCTCGCAGGTGGTAATATAGCCCGTCCTGGATCGCGTTTCGAGAGCCTTTCCGCAACCAAGCCCTGGATGGTCGGTATCAGCTTGTAGGCATCCCGGCCGCACGACAGACCACCCTTGCTCAAAGGAGCCCATCATGTCCTGTCGAACGCTCGTCCTCCTGGTCTTGTGCACGATCCTGACCGGCGCCATGGTCTTGGCTCTTGATGCCCAGGAGCGGCCGGTGCAAGCCGACCCTCCCCGGGAGAGCCGGTCGCGTTCCGACGCCCCGGTGATTCGTGCCACGGCCGTGTCGCCGGGGCAACCCGCTCAGAGCCGACGTTCGCCCGGCCCTCCGGCTTCGAGCGCATCGTCTCAACCCACGCGGCTCCAGATCGACGTCTTCGAACTGGCCTGCACCAGTGAGATGCTTGCCGCCCTGCACCTGGACAGCATCACCGCCAAGAACCCTGTTCCCTCTGAGATGCTCATCCGCCTCGTTAAGATGGGCAAAGCGCGCCTACTGCTCCGTGCGGACAGCACCATGGATTTGGCCGTTTCCTCCGTGCTGATGCAGAATCAGAAGGTGCCCGTGGTGCGGGAGGTTGCCGTGGACAAAGAAGGTAAGGCTGCGCAGAGTGTCAGCTACGAGAACATCGGTCTGACCACGGATATCCGCGGCCGTTGGCGGGAGGACAAGCCCGATCGCGCCGATCTCTCCTTCAAGCTGGAGCTTTCCAGCATAGCAGTCGGGACCGTCGAAACCGCTCCGGGCGTCAAGCCCCCGGTTCTCGCCAATCTCTCTACGAGCGGAAGCCTGATGGCGGTCAGCGGCGTGCCGGTCTGGACGATGGCCAGCAGCCTGCCTCTCGACGACGACCAGGCCACGATCACCGTCACGTTTGTCCGAGTGACGGTGACGCGTCTGGAGCAGTGACGCCGGATCGAGGGCCGTCACACTCGCAGTACGCGATCTGGGTCCGATCGGCCAGGGAGAATCACTTGCCTGGCTGCCTCGCTGTCGGCGGGGCCGTACCGAACACCTTCAATCCGACGTCGATGTTCTGTCCGCCATTCGTCTGCCTGCAGTGGACCGCGATCAGGTTCACGCCCGGTTTGAAGAGGCTCAAGGTCTGCTCGTTGCAGGGCAGGCTGATGTAGGCCTTCTCATGCCCCCGGCGCTGGAGGACTCTGTGGCCGTTGAGGTAGATATCGACGTCTTCATCGTGGTGGATCCGCCAGAGGGCGCCGCGCAGGTTGGCGGGAGCGTCGATCGTGACCCGGGTGCGCAGCCAGATGTCTGGCGTGTCCCAGACGGTGTTTACGATCGCGCCCGGTGTCTGCCTGGTGCCAAAGCCGCCGAGGCCCGTTTTCCAGGACTTGGTATCATAGTCGGTCGCCATCCACTTCCCGACCGGCTTCGTGGTCGTGTAGCCCCATTCCGCGCCACCCTGTTCTGCGGTGGGCAGGACCGTGCCCCAGTTTGCGGCCATCCGGCCGACCGCCACGCTCTCCGTTGAGGTAAACCCGGCCTTGAGACCGTGGGGCTTCTCGAATGTCATCAGGCAGGTTGGCTCGAGCGGGTAGGCGCCCAGGCCCTCTCCGAACACGGCCAGACCCCCCTTGTGGGTTGCGTCGGGCGCTACTTCGAAGCGTACGTGGAGGATGCGGTCCTGGCCGACGCGGGATACCAGCTTCCGGAGGCTTTCCCCCTGCAAGGTGGCGCGAGTGAGGTATCCGTACGAGCCTGGTGCGTATTGACGGAAGTGGGATAAGACCCCCCGCGCATCGGCCGGGTCATCGTCAAGCGTTTCCACGGCGGGAAGCACCTTCTGGCCGTTGAGAAGCAGGCTGACGTCCGTTGCCCAGGTCTTGACGTCGCTCTGCGGGTAGTCCAGCGGATTGCTGCGTGCCGGCCAATCCAGTTTTTCGGGCCCAGCCTTGCTTGACAGCTCGGCCATCACGGTCAGCTCGCTGAGTGCGTCGAGCGGTACGTTGGCGGGAATGCGAAGACGGTACTCCGCCGCGCCGTCGCCTCGGCCATGGACCTTATGTGCGGCGACCCCTTCGGGAGCAGGTACGCCCTCGGCGAAGGTCCATTCCGCCACGTCTGCCGGCGACCATCGGACGGCGAGGGTTGTCGCGGTCATGGCCTCGACGCGCGGGGAGGGGCCGCGGTCGACGAGCAGATTGATGTAGTTTCGAGCCACGAGCGTCTGGCCATCCAGAAGCTCGACGAGCAGGGCGCCGAGGACGCCGTCGCCGTCGGCTGTCGCCCCTACAGCCTGCTGGTCCACGACCCGATAAGGTTGCCAGGTAGCCGGCCGGCTCTGCCATCGCCCGTCGACGCGCGACGCGAAGCGATCGAACCAGTCCACGCGCCATCGCAGAGTCAAGGAATCGCCAGTCCGTTCTGACCAGTGGCTGATCTTGACGGGGATTTCGCGGGTCTGGCCCGGCTTGAGCTCCACGACCGGGGGAGCGTCGAGGGCCACGAAGTCCGGACCGTTCAAGTCCTTGAGGGAGAAGCCGGGGTGCCACTGCTCGTAGCCGAAGTCCTTGGGGGTACGGTCGTAGTTGACGAAGCCGTTGTGTTCCCACTCGATGTCCGACAATTCGGTGTATACGTAACCGCAGATCTTGTCGTGCAGCCGCAGCTCGTTGGTCAGGTACTTGAAGCACCAACTGACGTCCTGGTCGCCCTGGCTTGATCCAATGCCGCCGTATTCGCTGTTCATCAGCGGGGCGTTGCCCTGCCGGTGGCCACGGGCGTAGTTGAATGCCGAGCCGGGGTAGGTTTGTCTCACGACTTCCTGGATGTGGGTGCGGGCCCTCTCGTGATCATTGATGTAGAAGTGCCAGGAGTTGATATCGCTGATGACGTGATCATAGAGGCACGGGGAGTTGTCCTCAATCAGCCGGGTCGGGTCGGTTCGCTTGGCGAGATCGAACATCTGGGCCACCCACTGCTGGCGGTCTTCCGAATACCCTTTGTCGCCGATTCCCCAGGTTTCGTTGAAGAGGCACCAGGAGAAGACGGCGGGGTGGTTGAAGTCCCGTTCGACGGCCGCCGCGAACATCTCCTGCCAGAAGGCCTGGGCCTGTGGGGTATGTCGCCAGTAGCTGGGCATGTCCTGCATGATGAGGATGCCGGTCTTGTCCGCCCAGAACAACTCGCGGGGGACGGGTATCTTGATGTGAATTCGAAGGAAGTTGAGCCCGATCCGCTTGCACAGGTCGTAGTCGCTCTGCATGACGCCGTCATTGGGGTATTGGTGGATGGCGTCCGGATGGAATGACTGATGCAGGGCGCCTCGGAGGTAAATGGGCTTGCCATTGAGGAAGATGTACTGGTAGTCGCGTCCCGGGGCGGCGGCGACCGAGATTTCGCGCAAGCCGAAGTAGGTTTCCACGGAATCGGATGGCTCCGCCGGCCGGTCGGGATCGCCCAGTGTCAGGGTGACCGGATACAGCGTGGGCGAATCAGGCGACCAGAGTTGGGGGGCGCGAACCCGGAGAGTCGCTTCGACGGCGTTCTTGCTCCCGTCCAGCGGCACGGAGACCGCCTCAAACGCGTTGTCCGGGCTGCGAACGATCAGCGTCTGGCGGGCGGGCTCACCGTCGAGGCGTATCGTGTACTTGACCTGGCCGGTCGCGATTCGTGGTTCTGCCCGGACCGAGCGAATATAGCTGCGTCCCCGCCCCTCCAGGTAGACGGTCTGCCAGATTCCGCTCGTTCGGGTGTACCAGTTGATCTGTTTACCTGTCGGCTGCTGCGGATCGGTCTTGTCCACGACGCGGATGACCACGGTCACCTTCCGACCGGCCTGGTCGAAACGTGACAGGTTGACGTCGAAAGGCACGTACCCGCCGACGTGTTCCGACGCCAGCCGGCCGTTCACCCAGATTCTTGCTTCCCAGTCGCAGGCCCCGACCACCAGCCAGACGTCGCGGTCTTTCCACGCGCCTCCCGTGGGCAGCTCGATCTCCCGCGCATACCAGGCCACGCCCTTGTACTCCGTGTCGGTGACGCCGCTCAGGCGGCTCTCCCACGGAAACGGCACGATGATCTTGCGGTTGAATGCGTGTTTGCCCGGGGCAAACCACTGCTCCTTCTCGCCCAGGTCCTCGGCGTCGAAGGCGAAGCTCCAGGGTCCGTTCAGGTTGACCCACGGCTCCCGTTTGAAATCGGGTCGGGGATGCTCCGGCCAGGGGACTTCAGCGGCAGCGGCCATGGTGATCCATCCGGTGAACGAGAGTAACAAGAGCGGCTTGATCATACGAGAATGATACGCCGCCCTCCCCCTTTCGCAAGCCACGCCGTTGGGATAAGATGCGCACCTTGGCGAGCGTCATCGCAGGAGGAAGACATGATTCGTGTGGGTCTGATCGGTGCGGGATTCGTTGGCCGGAACCACTTCAATCAGTACGAGAAGTTGCGCGGCCGGGCTTCAGTCGTGGCCTTGTGTGACCGGGAGGCCGACCGCCGGGCCGGCGACTGGTCCAAGGTTGGTGGCAATCTGGCTGACACCCAGGGGACCAAGCGTGATCTGGGAGCGATCAAGCCCTACACGAACTGGCAGGATCTCCTGGCCGATGCCAACGTCGATCTGGTCGACATCTGCGTGCCCACGACCGCCCACTGTGAGATATCGATTGCCGCTCTCAAGGCCGGCAAGCACGTTCTGTGCGAGAAACCCATGGCCCTGAGCGTTGCGGACTGTGATCTGATGCTGGCCGCCGGGCGTGATGCCCCGGGCAAGTTCATGATCGCGCAGTGCATCCGGTTTTGGCCGGAATACGTGTTTCTGAAGTCGGTGTTTGATCAGAAGAAGTACGGTTTGCTGAAGGCGCTCTCGCTCCGTCGGCAGGCTGAGGCTCCGACGTACTCGCTGAACAGCTGGGTCCTCAAGCCTGAGTTGAGTGGCGGGGCGGTTCTTGACCTTCATGTGCATGACGTTGACTTTGCGATCCATCTGCTGGGCAAACCGCAAGCGGTGACAGCGCAGGGCTATCCCTCGCCGCAAGGCTCGCTGGACCACATCCACGCCTTCTGGCACTATGGTCCGGGCCTTGTCGTGAGTCTCGAGGGCTGCTGGGATCTGCCGGCCGGTTTCGGTTTCAACATGGGATTCACAGCCGTGTTCGAACAGGCGGCAATCACCTGGGATCTGGCCACAGGCAAACCTCTGGCGGTCTTCCGTTCGGGATGTGCACCGGAGACGCCGGCGATGCCTGCCGGCGGAGACGGTTACTTTGGCGAGATCGCGTATTTCGTCGAGTGCATTGAACGCGGTCAGACGCCGAAGACGAGCACGCCGCAGGAGAGCCGGGATGCCGTGGCCTTAGCCCTGGCCGAGAAGAAGAGCGCCCTTTCGAACAAGCGGGTGAATGTCTGATCTAGGGGGCGGAAGCGGCTGGACCTTCTCCCCAGCCCAGGTGCTCCGGTGCGACCGGGGTGGAGACGTCGACGTACACCTTGCCCTCGCGAATTTCGTGGCGATAGAACGTAAGTCGCATGTGCGGGTAGTCCGGATCGGTCAGGCCGGTCCTCAGGTTCCAGGGCCAGCGATGGACGGGACAGATGACGCATCCGTTGGCGACTTCGCCCCTGCCCAGTGAACCCTGGGCGTGGGGACACAGATTGCCCACCACCACGAATCGTCCGGCGTCGTTGCAGATCGCGTAGGATTGCCCCCTCACCTGGACGCGTATGGTGCTCCCTGGAGGAACCTGCGTGACATCGATTGCATGGACCCATTCCGGGGCCGCCCCATGACCGCTGTGCATCACCCTGATCCCTCGTTTTGTCTTGTGCGCTCCGTTACCCCGCCCGCAGCTGTCGGCGGCATTCGCGACAAATCCACTGGCTCGACTCGATCTGTTGGAGCGAGCCTAGCCGCCCGCAGCCATCGCACAAATCCACTCTTCCCTTGTGTGAGGCCTTGGCGACTTCCTCGTTAAGTTCGAGAATGTCCTCCAGAAGCTGGACCTGGAGCGAGGCGTTCATTGCCCGGTCGCGATGCATGGCCAGGATCTGCCCCACGGACCCGAAGACCAGGCATCCGACCAGCCCGATGCTGGCCACGGCGGCAGCGCCCAGATAGAGCTGGTTGGAGTTGTATTGATGAAGCAGGCCGGACAGCGGGCCGCCGACGAGGACGCCGTCGATCAGGGCCCGGGCACGAAGGACGAGGTAGGCTCCGAGGCCGGCACCGGTGATCAGCACCACCACCGCCAAAGTGTAGAAGGAACCGATGAGGAAGCGAATGATGCTGTATTTGCGTTTCTTGCGCTTACTGGCCATGCGGATGCCGTCCTACTCAGCGGTGGCGGGTCCATGCGGCAGCCGGGCACTATAGCGGGGGAGGCGCCGGCGATCAATCCTCGCTGACCGTCACCCAGCGATTCCGCAAGTATCGCTCGTGGGCGTGGCTGATCAAGGATTTACATTCGGACAGGTTGTGAGGCAGGTTCGCAATGGGGTTTTCGGGTTGCGGAGGCGAGAGAGAGCGGCCTCGG
>JAKLEZ010000062.1 GCA_022711465.1 Planctomycetota bacterium
CAACCGCAGGTCGCCGTAGTCGTCGTCGGCCGTCGCCGGTATCCCGTCCGGGCCGATGTCCGGCGGCCGAACGAACAGCGGATCCGCCCCCGTGTTACCCACACCCCCAAGGCTCCCCGTCCAACCCCGGACACAGCTGTGGTTCACCACGATCGTGTTTCCGCTCACCTGCTCCACTTCACCCTCATCAAAGACACAGAACGCCTCGGGAGCTTTACACCTGCGATTCCCCCACACAATGCAGTTGATCAGTTCAATAACCACCCCCTGCAAACCCGCAGCCATAGGTTGCGGCCATCCCTCCCGAACGTAGTTCCCCACCACCGTGCAATTGACCAGCGTGAAACGGTTCAGACCGCTCCACCCGGAGCCATCGATCGCCCCGCCAAAGTAACTCACCGAATTGCCCACCAACAAGCAGTTCACCAGCATGCAACTGGCGCCGTCGGCATTGCAGATACCGCCCCCTAAAGAACCCCCGCTCATCCCGTCACTGTTACCCCGGAACACGCAGTTGATCACTCGCGGTGCGCTGCCGCTGAAATTAGCCATCCCGCCGCCATTAGAAGCGATGTTGCCTTCGAACAGGCAGTTCACCACCAACGGGCAGCTTCCGGCGTCGTTCCAGATGCCCCCTCCCCGTGACCCGGCACCACCACCGCTAGTTGCCCTGTTGTTGCGGAACACGCAGTTTGTCAACGTCGGATGGCTGGCCCCGTTGTAAATGCCAGTGCCGCCGGACCCAGTATTGCCGATGAACAAGCAGTTCCGAATCGTCGGATGGCCCGCCTGGTTGTACATCCCCCCGCCCTTGTAGGCCGGGTCGAAGGATCCATCAGCGTTTCCGGCGGCGATGGTGAAGCCGTCCAGCACCGCCGAGGCATCCACCCCGCTGCCGGTCACCACGTGATACGCGTTCTCCGCAATATTGACGAAGTCCGGCTGATCGTCCCCGTTCAGGTCCCCGCTCAGAATGGTCTCGTGGGCTTGCGGGTTACGCTCGGCCCACGTGCCACCCGCCGCCGGGAAGCCACCGTACACTTCGACGCCACTGACCAATTGGAACGTCACCGAACGTGGATAGTGCTCAAAAGTCCGAATAGAGGGCCGGTAGGTACCTGCAGCCACCCAGACCTTGTCGCCAACCGCCGCCGCAGTCAATGCAGATTGCAGATCCGTCCACGCATCGGCCCAGCTTGTGCCGTTGCTGGCCCCACCGGCATTCGCTCGCACGTAGTGCACGGCAGCATGAGCGGGCACCTCCGCCAGGCCCCATACAAGGCCCAGGATAGCACAGCTCCGGATCCATACACCTTGATGCCTGCAGGGCAGAGGCATGCCACTTCCTCCTCGCCGCCTCATCTACTCGCACTCTTGTTGGCAGCGGTGACTTTCGGTTTCCAGGTCAAAGAAGGGAATCACGGTATACTGCTCCGAAGTGTAAATGCCTTTTCGTATCCGGATGAACCCCACGTGCCCGTCGGCGAACGCCACGTTGTGGTAACCCGACCGGCTGTGCCATTCGATATGTGATTCCGGCGTGAGTTCACGCCACCAGGTATTGTACCAGCCGTAGTCCGCGACCAGCAGGAGCTTTGCGGTGTTCTTCAGATCCGAGATCGAAACGCTCCCGGTGCGCTCGCTGACCCGTGCTACGAGGTCCCGACATGGTTCATCCGGACTTGCCGTTACTTCTGGCGGGCCGACGAGCAGATGGTTCATCAGGTAGCTGTTACCAAAATCTTCGTGGCACGTGGGGCTGATGCGCAAGGGTGGGCTGCCACAGTCAAATGGGCAATGGAAAGGCTCGGCCTTTCCTACCACTTTCGGCAGGCCCAGATATGGATTGAGCGGTTTCTTGCCGCGGTAGGCGGACGTGCGGCCCTGCTTGCCGCCGTAGTTGATCTCGTAGTTGTCTCTGGCCTTGACCGATTTCAGAAACCTACCCTTCGAGTCGTTCAGGTAGGCCTGCCAGCCTGAGGCGATGTGCCGTAGGTTCGACTGGCATTGCACCTGCTTAGCCTGCTGCCGGGCCTGATGCAAGGCGGGCAGGAGAATCGCCGCCAACAGGGCGATGATGCCGACGACCACCAGCAGTTCAAGCAGGGTGAAACCCGGCAGCAGCCTGGCGCGCCTCCAGCCGGGGGGCTCGGTGCCCAACGTCTCACGGCGGGCGACCATCACTGCCCCCCCTTTTTGGACTGGTCAGCCTCTGCACGCTGCGTCGTCGCAGTCGGACTCGGCAGCAGTTGCCTCAGTCGGGCATCGGCGACCGGCGGCCAGTACGAAGGCCGGGTCTCCACACTCAACCTGAAGAGGCGGACCGCCTCGTCCACGCGGCCCGCCTCCAGCTCCCGCTCGCCAGCGGCCAGGTACGCCAGCGCCGGCTCCGAGGGCAGATCACGCAGGAGGCTTTCGAGCGGGTAAGAGGGATCCAGCAGAAACTGGATGGCGATGTCCTCAGGAACTCGGGATGCTGGTCCTCTATTGGATTCACCCGACGCTGGAGCTGAAGCCGTGGTCGTGTTCACGAACAGCCGTGCAGTGTCCATCCGGCCTGACTCCCATTCCCTGAGGAACCAACCTAACCGGTGACGGTGAAGCGTACGGTCCGCCTCGGCCAGGCGGGCATCAAGCTGCTGGTTCGCAGACACGATGCCGCGATTGACCACATCAAGCTCGCGGACAGCATCCTGCTCCTTGCGGTAGAATCCGGTGCTGATCGCACCAAATCCGATCAAGGCGACGATCAGCGTGGCGATCACCGACGTATGGAAGTAGTGCTTGAGGGCCAGTTTCCGCAGCATGTACAGTGAGCTGTCCGACTTGGCCGCCACGGGCTTGCCGTCCAGCCACGCCTCCAGGTCCGCCTGCAACTCGCTCACCGACCCGTAGCGTCGATCAGGCTCCTTGGCCATCGCCCGAAGGATGATGGCATCAAGCTCCGAGTTCAATGCTCGCGAGATCTTGGATGGCCGGGGTGGATCCGTCTGACGGATGTTGTTCAGCGCTTCGGCCATGTCGCAGTTCGTCTTGTAGGGCGCAGAACCGGTGAGCAACTCGTAGAGCATCACGCCCAGCGAGTACAGATCTGTCCGTGCGTCAACCTGATCTGGATCGCCCTGGGTCTGTTCCGGCGACATGTATGCCAGCGTGCCCATCACTCCGCCCGGCATGGTAACCAGGTCGGGGCGCGATTCGTGTGAGTCTTCCCCGATGGCCTTGGCCAGACCGAAGTCCACGACATAGGGCTTGCCTTCCTCGTCCACCAGAATGTTGGTGGGCTTCAGGTCGCGATGAATGACACCATGGCGGTGCGCATAGGCGATCGCGTCGCACACCTGGCAGACAAGCTCCACAAGCTGACGAATGCTCGGCTTCGCGAGACGGGCGTAGGCATCGAGAGGCTGACCGTCCACGTAGTCCATCGCGAAGAAGTATCGACCATGGGCGATACCGCTGTCGTGGATGGTCACGATGTGGGGGTGACGCAGGGCGGCCGCCAGTCGGACTTCCCGCTCGAACCTCCACCGAGAATGTTGGCCTGCAAACGGCCCCTCGAGAATGACTTTGACCGCGACCTTGCGGCGGGTGGAGAGCTGAATCGCCTCGTAGACTACGCCTTGGCCACCTCGGTGCAGTTCGCTCTGGATCTCGTAGTCTGGCATGTAGCCGGACGGAACGCTCGAGTCGACCTCGTCGGGCAACAAGGCGGACGGGCGTGCGCATGCCCGCCGGAGGTCCTCAAGGAAGCCCACTTCCTTCTGGCGCGCCTTGAGTCTCTGGTGGCAAGCGTCACAGGCCTTGATGTGATCCGCGACCGGGACCGGCCAGGTTGCCGAGAAGTGTGTCCCCTTGGCCAGTTCCTCGATCTCGTCATCGGAAAGACAAGGAGCCATGGCCCATCCGCTACCAGCAGTCGTCCAGTATTCGCCGAAGCTCCGACATGCGATAGATCACGCGAGTCTTGACCTGGTACACGAGGTCGCGGGAAACACCCAGTTCCTCGGCGATCTCAGCCGGTTTACGACCTTCCAGCGCGTAGAGCTCGAAGATCCTCATGGTCTTGGGTTCGACCTCCTTCCTGACCTCTTCGAGACAGGCACGAAGCAAGGCATCACGCCATTCCTCCTCCCAGGCCTGCTCCGCGCTGCGTTCGTCGAGAGCCTGGAGCAGGCAATCCATGCCGCCGGTTCCCCCAAGGGCGGCGGCTTCCTTGCGACGACGCCGGTTGACGTCTGCAATCTTGTTCTTGGCCACACCCATGAGATAGGTACGTAGCCGGCCTTTGGCTGGATCGTACCGCCCAGCCCGATAGCCCTCGGCAAACGCGACCAGCGTCTCCTGGGCAACCTCTTCCGCGTCGTGCGGGCGGATCCCCATCCGGCGTATAAACGCAGTCAGAGGCGGGAGATACCGACGACAGAACTCCGTCCAGTGGAGGTCGTCGGCCCGGTCGTGCAGCCCCTCGAGCAGAGAGATGGTGGTGGTTGTGATGCTCGACACGCGGCCGCTCCTCATCAACCGCCCTAAGCCGATCCTACGGAGATACCAGCCCCAATTCACCATTGTCCACATGACCGTCCCCAAAGTAAAGGACTATCCGGGCTTTCCGCGGCAACCGGCGGCGGCTTGGCGGTTCATGAGCGGGCCTGGAAGACGAAGACGCCATGCCTACGGCCTCGTTCTCCGGGCCCCCCTTGGCTGCCACGACCAAGCCTCAAAGCCGTTGTGCGGCGGCATCCGGTTCCCACACATCGCTATAAGCCCCTACCCCTCCCCCAAAAAAGCCCTCTGGGTGGGATAGTCGATCCCGTTTTTCCCGGAGGAGCGAACGCACGCTATCGTTGCACCGTATGACCTTTGTCTGGAGCCCGGAACGCATCTCCGGACGTTGAACCCCCCGAACTCATCATTCCCTGGCCGGGAACTCGCGCACCGTCTCCCTCCTCAGACATTCGAGAACTAGGAGCCGATCTGACATCACCGGACCGGTCTTGCCCCAACCTCCCGCCATGGGTCAGTGGTTCCGCGCGGTTTACCGGCAATCTCACGCAAGAACTGGAAGACTCGTGTCAGGGCCGGTTCGAGTTGCCGAAAGTCAGTCGGAGCCCGTGGTACGGCCGATCCGACAGGGCCAGAGAGGACCTTGGAGATTCTCGCCATGGCTATTGAATGTAGATGTGAATGCGGGCATCGCATCAGGGTTCCTAATCGGTTGGCGGGTAGGAGCGGGCGATGCCAGGCCTGCCATCGGAAGCTCAGGATCCCGACCGAAGAACCAAGTATAGCCCGGACAGATTCGCGATGCCACCGTCAATCATTGAAGCCCAGCACAGTGGCAGCATGCACCAACTCGCGAATGGCGATCACCGCTGAGGAGATTGCCATGGTGCTGGCAGAGCCACTCACCATCGGCCAGCCTTTCGATTCCGGCTGCTATGACCTGATGTCGGAGTCGGAAGATCCTCAACGGCCCTATTGCGGCAAACGCGGCGTAAGCTGGCCAGAGAGTCATGCCGCACTGGCACAATCCACGAAGGTCTGTCCACCCATCCCTGCCTATCCGCCTTCGTGGCGGGAAATCCTGCAGGTGCCCTTCCTGCCCGATACCGCCGGCCGAGCGATGGTTCTCACCTTCTACTATCTCCTACTTGGTCTCGGTGTCCACATTCTGACGAGACTCCTAGCGTTTTGCGGTGCCACGCCTCTCGCGACGTGCTGGCACTTCGGCGGCGGCATCTGGCTGGCTTTCTGGCTCAGTGGCAGGTACTTGAACTTGGTCGCGGAGTACGAGCAAGGGCCCTCTTCGAAGGAAGGACGCCGGCGTGCCCGACAGAACTTCTTCGACACACCTGCCGTCTTGCTGTTTACGATTGGTCCAGTGCATCTGGTGTACTTGGCCTTCACGAATCTCGGAGCCCCGGGTGATCAACAGGCTCAGGGCTTCAGCGTGCTGCGGCTGCTGCTATCGCTCCTATGGATGTTGTTTTATGGCCCAATGGCATTCGGGGTGGCCGGGGCCTACGGCTGGTGGAACCCCTTCCGCGTCCTCAGCACCATCTGGAGATGCCTCGGCGCATACCTGCTGGTGAGCGCATACATGTGGATACTCATCCTCGTCGGCGCTGCCCTCGTTGCTGTCGGCCTCCACTGCCTCGCGTTTCTCCTCTCCGTCGACCTGTCAACACACTCAAGCCTAGCGGCGAGTTGGAGATACGACTACCTCTTCCTGCTCGGTCTTCCCCTCACCATGCTCATCATGCAGCACGTCACCGTGACGGGATGGGCGATGATGGGTCTGCTCCTTCGCCGAAATCGCCTCTGCTGATTTCTCCTGCAGCCGTGTCAAGGGATTTATTCTGCCAGGGAAGCTGAGAATTCGTGTCAGGGCCGGCTCGAGTGACCGAAAGTCCGTTGGAAGCCATGGTACGGACGTCTGTTTTCAACTGCTGACCTTGTTTGGGAGGATTTCGTCATGCGAAGGATATCGAGGATACACCTCATCGTTCTCATCTGTACGGTGCTTTTCGGAAGCGGGATTGCGCACGGCAAGATCGTCTACGTGAACGCATCCGTATCCGGCGGTGCGAATACCGGAGGCGACTGGCCGAACGCATACGTGCACCTAGCCAGCGCTCTGGTCGATGCCCAGGCGGGTGACGAAATCTGGGTAGCACAGGGGAAGTACATGCCGGACGGGGGCAGGACCCCTCCAGGCGGAACGCATGTCCCTGGCAATGGGGACCCGGCCGCTACGTTCGAACTGAAGAGCGGCATCAGGATGTACGGTGGCTTCTCCGGTGCGGAGATGAACCTCTCGGATCGTGATGTCAGCACGTACCCGACCACTCTAAGCGGTGATCTCAACGAGAACGACGGGGCGAATTTCGCGGATAACGATGAGAACAGCTACTGCGTTGTGACCGGCGATTTCCTCGATTCCAGCTCTGTCCTGGACGGAGTCACGGTTACGGGAGGCAACACCCTGGCCATTTCGGGTGGCTACACGGGTGGCGGCATGTACATCTCGAATGGCAGTTCCACGCTGGTCAATTGCACGTTCAGGGGCAACTTCGGCTGGGCAGGCGGCGGTTTGGTGATCGGCTGGGAAGGTAGTCCCACCCTGGTGAATTGCGCGTTCATAGAGAACGCCGCAGTTACCAGCGGTGGCGGGTTGAATGTCATTTGGGACAGTCCAACGCTGATCAACTGCGCGTTCAGCGGGAACCACGCAGGGCGGCTCGGCGGTGGGATGGCCAACGGCTTTGGCCGTCCCACGCTAGTCAACTGCACGTTAAGTGGGAACTCAGCTGATGAAAGCGGTGACGGGATCTATACCTCCTCTGGCAACCCATCGCTGATCAACTGCATCGTGTGGGGTAACGGCGCTCCTCAACTGACTGGAGAATTCGCGGTCAGCCATAGCTGCATTCAAGATGGCTGGCCCGGCCAGGGGAACACCAGCGCCGATCCGTTGCTGCTCTCCGTGGGTGGCGGCGACCTGCGTGTACGTCAAGGGTCACCATGTATCGACGCTGGCAAGAACGCGGCTCTTCCAAGCGGTGTGACGGTCGATATCAGCGGACAAGCTCGTTTCATCGATGACCCGGCAACCGCAGACTGCCTCTACGCCCCGGAAACGTGTGGCACGGCCCCGATTGTCGACATGGGCGCGTATGAGTTTGTTCCGCCAGGGCCCGGTGATCTCGACATCGATGGCGATGGCATCCCCGATACCTCAGACAATTGCCCAAACGTTGCCAACCCCGATCAGTCTGACTGTGACCATGATGGCAAGGGCGATGTTTGTGCCATCGCCGACGGCTCCAGCCTGGACTGCAACGGTAACGGCGTGCCGGACGGATGCGACACCGACGTCCGCCCTCCTGCTGGTCTGACCCACTGGTGGCCTGCCGAGGGAAACGCCCACGACATCGCGGGAGGTGTGAATGCCTTGCTTTCCGGAGGCGTTATGTTCGTTTCCGGTAAGGCAGGACAAGCCTTTGCTTTTGATGGTTCAACTGGTCTAGTTGACTTGGGCCCGGAGATCGGGAATTTCGGTTCGGATGACTTCAGCATCCTCTTCTGGATTCGTACCGAGGCTAGCCGCCTGGAGGACATCCTGGGAAAACGTAGCGCCTGTGACCACGGAAACTTCTTTGATATTCGCCGGATTGCTGACGGTCGGCTATCCGTTGAACTCGACCAGGACAGCGCTGGTACGAACTACATCCACTTGTATACCAATCAGTCGGTTAGCGACGGCCAGCGACACTTGATTGGCATCACGCGACAAGGGACGACAGTAAGGGTATTTGTGGATGGGGTGCTGGATGTGGTACAAACCACCCCAGAAGTCACGGTCATCGACAATGATGCACACTGCCACCTGGGAAAGGGGCCATGTGCGGGATGCGGCGGCTATGCCTTTAGTGGCGAGCTGGACGAGATCCAGTGGTATTCGCGTGCACTGAGCGCGGAAGAGATCCAAAGTACTCTGGAACAAGGAGGCGTTGCCGTAAGCCTAGACTGCAACTCGAATGGCGTTCCCGATGAATGCGAGGCCGATTTGGACCAGGACGGTCTGATTGACCCTTGCGATAATTGCCCCGCCAAGCCTAACTCACGCCAGGAAGACGCAGACGGCGACGGGGTGGGTGATGCCTGCGACAACTGCCCGACCACGGCCAATGCTGATCAGACAGATACCGACGGTGACGGTATAGGCGATGCATGCGACGGTCTGTTCACTACATCCGCCGTCTCCCGCTCCTGGCACGCGGCTTCTGGTAGCTTCGATATTCCTTTGCCGCTGGGCTGTACGAGCACGGTCACTGAGTGCCGGCTGGGCACCCCCCTTGTGCTGGTAGTGACTTTCTCGAAGCCTGTGGTACCAGCCGACGGGGAGTTGGACAATGAGATCACGCTCTCGGCCGGGTGGGCCCTGACCAGTATCGACGGGGCCGAGCTCACCATCGAAGTCTCCGAGCTCACGGATGCGATGTGCTTGCAGGTCAAGCTCAACGGACTGGTCGATACGGATGGCCGCCCGCTGGATGGCTCGACCGAGCTGTGCGTGGTCCTCTCGACCGGCGACGTGAACGGCGACGGCAGAGTGAACGTGCTGGACATGACGCGAATCAGGAATAACACCGGCGTATCTTTGACTCCGGCAAACTTCCGCTGTGACGTGAACGGAGATGGTCGGATCAACACGCTGGATATGACCGTCGTCCGCAAGAACCTCGGCAAGCAGACCGTCATCTGCCCGCCCCTACCGCCGGGGGTACTTTCGATTGCAGAGCCTGACGGCTTGGCCAGTACCGGCTACGAGGGCGGCCCATTCACGCCATCCAGCAAGACCTATCTCCTGGCCAACACCGGTGGCTTGCCGATCACCTGGACGGCCGCCGAGACCCAGGCGTGGATCACCGTCTCCAAGACCGGCGGCACACTTGCCGCAGGAGCCTCGGACACGGTGGAGGTCTCGATCAACGCCGAGGCGAATGACTTGGCTTCCGGCAGCTACAGCGACACTTTGACCTTCGCCAACACCACAAACGCCAACGGAGACACGACGCGTGTGGTGAGTCTGACGGTGAATGCGTCCGTCATTCCGCCCGGCATGGTCCCTATTCCCGCTGATGAGTTTCAGATGGGCAACTCTTTAGACCCCACCGAGGGACACTCGAGCGAACTGCCTGTGCATGCGGTTTACACAGATGCCTTCTGCATGGACAAGTACGAGGTGACCAACCAGCAATATGCCGATGCCCTGAACTGGGCCTGGGGCGAGGGGGGATGGATCACGGTCACAGACGACGTGGTCTACAAGGCCGGAAGCGGGACCGGTTTCCCGTTTTGCGACACCACCAAGAGTAGCTACGAGAGCGGGATCACCTGGAACGGGAGCACGTTCGGCGTGGCCTCGGGTAAGGAGGGCTATCCAATGCTGCGCGTAAGCTGGTATGGGGCAGTGGCCTACGCGAATTGGCGAAGTGGCATGGAAGGTAAGCCGTTGTGCTACGATCTTTCCACGTGGGAGTGCAGTTTCGGCCGCGGCTATCGTCTCCCGACGGAGGCGGAATGGGAGAAGGCCGCCCGTGGAGATGTAGCAGGCCATCGGTTTCCATGGTCGGATTCGGACGACATCCAGCACGCCCGGGCAAACTACCTTAGCTTCTCCACTTATTCGTATGACACGAGTCCGACGCGTGGTTTCCACCCGACGTTCAGCACAGGCAGTTTTCCCTGGATCGGCCCAGTGGGTAGCTTCACTGTGAATGGCTACGGGCTGCACGACGTGGCCGGTAACGTGTCCGAGTGGTGTAACGATTGGTGGGGCGGCACGTACTACAGCACCAGCCCGCTCAACGACCCCCATGGACCAGTAAGTGGTGAGTTTCGTGTTGTTCGTGGGGGAAGCTGGAGTAGCGCTCCCTACTTCTGCAGAGTAGCATGCCGCAGCGGCAGCAGTGCAGAGGTCCGGATCAACCACCTTGGTTTTCGGCTCGCCTTGAACTCGGAGTAGTTCCCTACGCCTTTGCGCTCGCTCCAGAAACGTGCTGGCCAACCTCACACGCGCCAGTGGAACGGCCGTACCGAAAGCGAACCATCTATCCCGCGACGGAACGCGGTGTTCGCTATGAGTATTCACCTTCAGCAGCCAATAAACGCACGCGTTCGAAGCACCGGAACAAACAGACATCTGCGAACACGCCAAGGAGAACTCAGATGAAAGCTAGCCCCGCCTTAGTCTTTGCCATGGTATCCATCGGTCTCGCGGCTGCGGCCTCCGATGCCCAGACATGTTCGCCGGCATGGACGGATCGTTTCACACTGCCGGACAACGGCCTAGACGGCCCTGTCAGGGCACTCGCATCTTTCGACCCTGACGGAACAGGGCCCGTTGCACCGTCCCTCTACGTTGGTGGCTTGTTTACCAGGGCCGGCACCATCAGTGCCAAGAACATTGTCCGATGGAACGGCCAATCCTGGGCTTCCCTGGGCGGCGCCAACGGTAGCGTTCAGGCATTGGAAATCCTCGACGACGACGGGGTGGGGCCAAATGCCCCTGCACTGTACGCCGGTGGTTTCTTCACGACAATAGGCCCGACGAACGTCAGTGCAAACCACGTGGCCAAGTGGGATGGCTCCACATGGAGCAGATTGGGCGATGGCCTGGGCGCGGGAGGTTATCCAGTCTATGATCTGGCAATCTTTGACGACGGATCTGGTCCCGCCTTGTACGCGGCAGGCGCCTTTTACGGAACTCTCAACCGGATTGCCAAGTGGAGTGGTTCCTCCTGGCTGCCGCTTGGGGACGGATCGGGGCTGACTAATACCGTTTACGCTCTGGAGCCCTTCAACGGTTCGCTGTACGCGGCGGGGGTTTTCACACAAGCAGGCGGGAAACCGGCGAACAACATCGCGCGGTGGAACGGCAGTGCGTGGTCGCCCCTTCTCGGCGGCACCAATGACGGCGTCCATGATCTGCGCGTCTTTGATGATGGCTCCGGCCCGGCACTCTATGCGACTGGCGTGTTCACCGAGGTCTACAACCAGACCAAAGTCACCGCCAACTATGTAGCGCGATGGAACGGCCAAGAGTGGTCAGCCCTCGACACCGGCTTCAACGCAACCGGCGAGGCGTTGGCAATCTTCCGGGACGGCACGATCCCGAGGTTATACGCCGGTGGTCTCTTCACGGAAGCCAGCGGCGTCAGTACCAACCATGTGGCACAGTGGAATGGCAGCACTTGGGTTCCTTTGGGCGGCGGTCTGGATAACAATGCTTGGGCCATCGCCTCATTTGATGCTGGCTCGGGGCCGGCCCTTTACGTGGGGGGGGAGTTCACGTCTGCTGACGCCGGCTCCGCAAACCCGATCAGCGCGGGCAGAATCGCCGAGTGGGTATCTCCCACGTCCCCGGTCATCACTCAGCAGCCGGCGAATCAGACTGGCTGTGTGGGTGAAGAGGTGTGCTTCAGCGTGACCGCTACGGGCGCGACCTCGTACCAGTGGCAGTCGGCCGCAAGTTGTACGGGGACGTTCAGCAATATCTCCGGTGCGACCAGTGCTCAATACTGCTTCACGGCAGCCCTGGGTGACAGCGGGAAGGGATACCAAGTGGTGGTAACCAATAGCTGTGGCTCCACCACCTCCCACTGTGCGACTTTGACGTTAGGCGCCGGTTCACCAGACGGTGTTGTCACCTGCCGCGCGGTCGTCGTTGGCATTTCCGACTACCCTGGCACTGCCAACGATCTAGACTACGCAGCCAAGGACGCTCAGGATTTCCGCACCCAGCTCATGCTCGATACGCGCTGGAGCAGCAGTAACATGGCCCTGCTAACCAACTCGCAGGCGACGCGGGCCGCCATCCAATCTGCCCTCCAGTCGATACTGGCCGCGGCGGACGCGGACGACGTCTGCGTCTTCTATTACGCAGGTCATGGCCGCACGGTAACAGACGCCGTACCGCTGGATGAGGCCGACAACCTCGATGAGACTCTCTGTGTTTATGATGGCGACATCACCGACGACGAACTGTCCAGCTGGACCTGCTGGACCTGCGCGGGTGTTTTCGCCGTGTTTCTGGATTCTTGTTTCAGCGGCGGAGCGATCAGAATGGCCTCACCCGGTCTGAGAACCATCAACCCCGCCGGACCGGTTCCCTTGCCGGGTGACGGTTTTGCCACTGATCTGGTGCTCCGCACAAGGGATCTCAATGACTGTACGTCCAGGATCGTGGTCTCGACCGCCTGCGATGACGATGAGCTATCGGTCGAGAGCCCGATCTGGCAACACGGGCTCTATACCCATTGTCTACTAAACGCCATGAGCTCGGCGAGTCTCGACACGAACTCCAATGGCGAGCTTTCGATCGAGGAAGCTCAACCCTCTATTTCGCTATGCGTAACAGCGGCTAACCCCAATCAGCATCCACAATTGCACGACGGGAATGGTACCGCGCAAGCGGGTTTTGTAGCGATTCTGGTATGCCCCGTTATCGCCGATGTGCCCAACGGCGCGCACGCTGCCGGCACTGCCTACACCGGTCCGACACCAACACTTACCCAGGGTACGACCCCAGTGATTTGGTCGCTGGTGTCCGGCCCGACCGGTATGACCATCAACGCGTCGACTGGCGTGGTCAGTTGGCCCACACCCACTGCCACAGGCAGCCCATTCACGATAACGATCCGAGCTACCAACTCCGCCGGATACGATGACGAAACCTGGACCCTGACTGTCAATGTCCCGGGGGACCGTACCGTCAGCCTAGTCTGCGGCGCCCCGACCGCAACCGTAAACGTGACTGTTGTGCTCGCCTCGGGGGGAAACGAAAACGTCCTGGGATTCAGCATCAACTACGACAGCGCAGTGCTCACGTATGTCTCGGTTGTTGCAGGCCCTGATACGCCACAGGGAACGACACTCATCCCGAATCCCTCTCAGCCGGGCCGGCTCGGACTTCTTGTCGGCATGCCTTTCGGTCAGACATTCCAGGAGGGCAGTCGTCAGGTTGCCGTGGTGACGTTCTCCCTGGCTGGTTGCTCTGGTCCATCTACGGACGTCTCCTTCGGTGACCAGCCAATCATCAGAGAGGTGACGGACGCACTGGCCAACCCCTTGACCGTCTCTGCCTGGCAGCCTTGTAGTATCTTCTGCTGCTCGGGACCAGAAGGCGACGTGGCACCGCGAGCGAGCACTGGCAGCAGCACCCTGAGCCCCGCCGACTGGACGCAGGTGGGTCGCTTCGTGGCCGGTCTGGACACCGCGAATCCCGGCTGCGAGTTCCAGAAAGCGGACTGTGCGCCGCGCTCCTGTGGAAATGGGGGCTTGACCCCGGCGGACTGGACCCAGGCAGGCCGGTATGTGGCCGGGCTGGACCTCTCCGTGAGCCCTGCCTGTGGACCCAGCCAACCAGGGTCAGGCTCATCGCCGACCCGGCTGCAGACCGACGGCCACAGCTCGGAGTCCAGGGCGGTACGCGTGGTGAGCGCGGTAATCCGGAGCGGCCAGACGGGTTGCGTGAAGATCGCGATGGACGCCCTGGGCGATGAAAACACCCTTGGCTTCAGTCTGTGCTTCGATCCAGCTCGGCTGACGTTCACCGCGGCCCGGCTGTGCGGCGACGATTCCGGTCTGACCTTGATAGTTAATCCCGAGCCGGTGCAGGGGCGTGTCGGCATCTTGCTGGGGACCCCTCCTGGACAGGTGTTTGTCGCCGGGACTACCTGTCTTCTTGAAATCCAGTTCCAGGCCGTCGGCACCACCGGAATCATGGCAAAGGTGGCTTTCTGCGATCAGCCGGTGCTGTGTGAACTCGTCGACGCGATGGCCAATACGCTGCCGACCAGCTTCCAGAGTGGCAGAGTGAGAATCGGCGATCCTGTCCGCTTCGACTACGACGCTGATGACGACGTGGACAGAGATGATCTCGATGTGTTCGGATCCTGCGTAAGTGGCCCGAGCATCACGAGACCGCCCGCATCAGACTGTTCAGAGGAGAGATTCGTCGCGGCGGATGCCGATTCTGACGCCGACGTGGACCAGTCCGACTTCGGCATCTTCCAGCGGTGCTACAGCGGGCCAGGGAAACCGGCCGATCCGGACTGCTCGAACTGATTCCCGCGAGTCACTCTCGCATGATGGACCGTGTGTCCGGGGAAGTCATTTTGTGCTGGAATCGCGAGGAATACTGTCAGATATCAGCTTGAATCCCGAACGTCTTGTGTGGAGCGAGAGAGAGGCGACAATCAGGGCGATCGCGGGGCTTGGTCTCGCGGTCGCCCTTCGCTTTGCGGCTTTGACATATGTCGCATGCCGGAGGAGGTGATGCGAGCGTGAGTCGCATCCAGAGTGACCCAAGTGTTGACCCAATCGTCCGAAAACCACCTGTTTCAGAGCGTTTTCGGACCGTCAGAAACGCGGGCATGGAATCGTAATCCCATGCCGCAAAGCGACCTGCAATCCCGGGCACGTGATCGGACCCCTTCCCACCACAATCGGATCACACATACGGCAGTCGTGCCCAGCATCTCGTGATCCGACCAAACATTTATATACTCCCGGCCCCGCCCTCTCCTCATGGCCTTCGCAAACCCTTTTTCATCGTTCGCCTTCGGCGAGCTCTTCGACACCGTGCTGCCGGACTTCGTCCTGGCCTTCGCGTTCTTCACTGCCATTACCTACGCCGTGCTCAGCCGGCGCTTCGGCGAGCAGCGGCCGGCGGTAGCCATGTCCGCGGCCCTGGGCATGGCTTTGGCCGTCGGCCTGGTCTGGTGGGAATACTCCAAGGGAGTATCCATCCGCAACCTCGGCCCGATCGCCGCCGGCTTCGCGGTCATCGTGCTGGCCGGGGTGATCTACCAGTCGGTGCGAGGTATCGGCGGTTCCTGGGCAGGTGCCGGCATTGCCATAGGCGCCAGCCTCCTGGTCGGCTGGACCCTGGGACTCGACTGGTACGCCGACAAGGGCATGATCCAGAGCGCCATCACCATTGCTCTCACCGTTGGCATCCTGGCTTTCCTTCTTCATCGTCGCGGGCAAG
>JAKLEZ010000063.1 GCA_022711465.1 Planctomycetota bacterium
ACGCGAGCGAACTGGGCGCCAATCCCAGGCAGTGGATGCCCTGGAACTACCGGGAAAGCCTCACGCCCACCCACTCCAGCTGACCACGCCAAAAAAATCACGCTATGCAGGCTTGCCGAAAAGACACAGTGATCTGAGTTCGTCGCCGTCCACACGGTGGCAGGCTACCGAAGTAAGAACAGTTTCCTGGCCATCCGGCACCTGCCCATCCAGCCCTTCGTCCCCCAGGGATTCGACCTCTCACCCGTCGCCTTCACTACCTCGGTCAGCAATCTGCTGCCTGCCCCCAATCACGCGTACGAAATAGCCACCGGGGAGGAGAAGCATCCGTATTAGAAGCCAGTGGAGCTGTTCGAAACCCTGTTCTCGATGGGGACGCCGGGCGGTCTGGTGTATGACGCCTTCGCGGGCAGCGGCGCCGCGGGTGTGGCGGCGGTGCGCAGCGGCTGTCCTTATCTGGGTGCCGAGATGCAACCACATTTTGTCCATGCAGGCAACCGCGCTATTGCCCTGGCGCTGGCGAGCACAAAGAGCCCCTCACAGTCGGCTTAAACCCACCATCTTGAGACTGCCTGGTGCTTTTCGACAGCGTGTGGGCGTTGGGAGCGGCCGCTTGACGGGGCATAGGGATCCAGGCCCTGGCACCGACGACCATGGTTCTCACATCACCGCAGTGTCGTCCCGCAAAGTAAGGTGTTTCTGAGCGTTTCCTGATGCTCTCCTGTAATCCTCGTGCCCTCCGATTCCGTGTCTTTCATCTTGACTCCGACAATCGGCCGGCCATTTCGGAAACCAGGTTGAAGGCGCGATCCAGATCGAACGCCGCCAAATCGGCGTCACGCAACACTGGTTTGAGTCGGGCATCCAGTTGTCCGCGCAGCTGTGCCAGCCGGCTTGGACCGATGTTGATGGGGTCATTCCCAGGCACGGCGAGTTTGAGCTCGACCAACTCAACCAGATCGACATCCTCCGGCCGTATTTCCAGTTTTCGGACGGCGTAATCCAGATCGTAGAAATCGCGGATTGCGACTTCTCGCCGTGTCAGGGCGGCTCGGTACTTTTCGGCGAAAGCCTCTATCTTCGCGATACATGGGAAGCCAACAGGACGCACTATCTCCTGACCGGAAACCGGATCCAGTAGCATCGTGTGCACGGGGCCATCCACTGTGGGCATCAAGAGTGGCTCACGGAGACTGATCTCGATCGAGACAGGCTCGTCCTGTCGGGTCACAGATGAGGCGTAGCTGACAGCCCCGATGTATTGCGCGGAGTCGTTGGCGCCGACCAACGGCGCCGTCACCCGAAAGCAAGGAATGCTCTCGGCCAGCTTGTTCAAAGCATTCTTCAGGGCTCTCACCCGCCTTCCTCGTTCCGACCGTGATGCGGTCGCAGGCATCGGGATGGCGAAGTCGAGGTCCTCGCTGAGCCGGTAGAAGCTGCCATGCACCTTGGCCAGGCAGGTTCCGCCTTTAAACACTGATTGCCCGCCAATTGAGCCGAGATATGCCAAGAGCACAGTGCAGAAGTAGTCCTTCTCAATCAATCTCGCGGGAAAGGACGTCTGGGTCGCGGTGAAGTTCAGGGTTTCCCGGAAGAGATCGGGGTCGTCATGCACGCCAATGATGGGTAGTTGATTCTCAGCCATTGAGAACGATCCCCCATCGCTGATCCATTTTGCCCCGCTTAGGCCGCGTGGGAATCCAGGGGATCAGGCTTTGGGACGGCTTCAGCACCCGCTGCAATCTGGCGAGCAACCGACCGGATATGCCCTCGCGCTCCAGGAGAGCCCCGATCCGCCGTATGGTTCCCTGGTTGCCATAGCGGATCGTCACGCTCACGATTTCGGCGGCGCCGACACGACCAGCCGCAAGCTCCCGGCCGATCCACCCATATGCCCGCGGCAGGCTGTCAAACCTCGACCAGTCATAGACCGCATCCACCAGCGTCCGCACGCGCGATGAGTACACCGCGGTCAGCCCCTCTTCGGCCGGAAACTCCTCCGTACTGCCGAGTCGCTCGTCTGCCACCCTGATCAGCGTAAGCGTCGCCGCTCCAATCCTGCGATCTCCCGAGAGGCGGTTGTTGTAGACGTACACCCGCGTCGGCACCTGCTCGTCGAAACCGTAGCGGCTGAACGCGTTTGGACCGCAGATCTGGTGACGGGCTTGCCGGTCCAGCATCAACGTGTTGAGAGCGAGGATCTCCCCGGGGCTCCACATGCCCCCCAGTGGCAGTCGCGGTGGTACCAGGTACAGGCCGCGCCGCACCCGTGCAATCATCCCCGCTTGGGATAGCCGGCTCAGCAGCCGCCGTTCCTGCTGTGCTGAAAGTCGCAGCGGCTCCGTCAGTTGGCCGGGGCGCACCGTTTGCAGCCGACGCATCTGGGCGTAGGCAAGAAATCGCGTCTCCAGTAGTCCCAGCTTCGTTTTCACGTCGGTATTGTATTTCTCATAAATACTCTGTCAAGGTATTAGCCAGAAATGGAGTACAACGGCCATCTCCCGCCATTCTCTTGAGCTTGGTCCGGGGCGGAGTAGACCTGCCGTGACCCCTGCCACGGAGCACTGCTCGCTGCCGCCGGTGAACGATTGGCCAGAGGACATGACAATCCAAGGTGACGGAGAGCCCACGGCCGGTGCCGCCCTGGACGCAGCCTGCCAGCGGCACCGCCTACGATGCTTGGATCATTGGACCGCGAGAGCACAGGTCGGACTTGGACGCCTTCCCTCCCGGACATACCTGTCTATGATGTTGTAAGCCAGAGCTTCCCAACGGCGGATGCCATTTGATACAGAAGTCTCGCCGTATGAGTACTTCTCAGGTAATGGACGGCAGTACGTGAAAGACGCAATTGGCTTTTTCTCCGAGATTCAAACGGGTTCTACATCGGCTGATGAGTGCCGGAATGCTCCTGAGTGTCGCCCGCGAACAACTGACTGAGCACTGTTGAGTAAAACGAAAGAGCGCGGCAAAGCCCTGGCGAGCCCTGCCGCTCTCTTCATTGTCGCAGCCGCTTCAGCGCGGCGCGTTGTTCTGTGTTGCTCAGTTTAGGTCATTTGCGTGCGGGTCGATTCTCCTTGAGCAGGCCGTGGTCGGCCAGGACGCGTTCCCGCCGGGCCAGTTCATGATCGGCATCGACCATCATCTCGACCAAGCCGGCGAAACTCACACGGGGCTTCCAGCCGAGGACCCGCCGTGCCTTGGAAGCATCGCCCAGCAGCAGGTCCACTTCGGCCGGGCGCAGGTAGCGCGGGTCGCAGGCATCATTCAGGTTGCCTCAGCGCGGAGCGTTTGACAATAGGTTGGTATATGACGATAATTAGCGACGTTATGCGAAATGAGTCTTCGAAGGAAAGCCTCACGCGGCAAGGCCAAGCGGTTGAACTCGTCCGCAGGTTGGGGATCGCCCGGCCACGTGAGCTTGCCCGGCAGGGAGTCTCGCGGGAATACTTGGGCCTTCTGGTCAGGCGCGGCTTGGTCGAGCGGATCGGCCGCGGGCTCTACAGCTTGCCGGACGCGGATATCTCCGAGCACCACAGCTTGGTTGAGGCAGCCAAACGCGTACCACGCGGGGTCGTCTGCCTCCTTTCCGCATTGCGATTCCACGGTCTGACAACTCAGGCGCCATCGGAGGTCTGGCTTGCGATCGGCATCAAGGCACGACGGCCCAGGGTTGACTATCCACCTCTTCGGATCGTCAGGTTCTCCGATCCTGCGCTGACCAGCGGAATGGAAGCGCACTCCATCGAGGGCGTCATGGTTCAGGTTTACTCTGCCGCCAAAACAGTGGCGGACTGCTTCAAATACCGCAACAAAATCGGTCTCGATGTGGCCATCGAGGGGCTGCGCGATTGCCTGCGACAGCGAAAGGCCACCATCGACAGCCTGTGGGCCAGTGCCAAAGTCTGTCGCGTAACCAACGTGATTCGGCCCTACCTGGAGGCGATGGCGTGAAGGAAAAGAGCCCCAGGAATATCGCCGCCTCCATTCACCGCCGATTGCTGAATCTGGCCCGAGAGCGCGGGGATGATTTCCAGATTGTGCTGACTCATTATGCTATCGAGCGGTTGTTGTACCGGCTCAGTCGCTCCCCGCATGCTGATCGGTTTCTCCTCAAGGGCGCGATGCTGATGGCCGTCTGGACCTCTCAGCCATACCGGCCCACGCGAGATCTAAACTTGTCTGGCCGCGGAGACAGTTCAGTCGCGGGTATGGAGTCAATCTTTCGAGACTTGTGCCAGTTGAGCGTCGAGAACGATGGCTTGGCTTTCGACGGGGCTTCTGTCCAGGGCGCGCCCATCCGTGAAGACCAGGAGTATGAAGGCGTGCGGGTTATGCTTGTCGCAGCGCTGGGCAAGGCGCGAATTGTGCTCCAGGTGGACATCGGGTTTGGCGATTCGGTGGTACCTGCACCTCAGGCCCTGGCGTATCCGACCCTCCTGGATCTGCCGGCCCCGGAGATGAAAGCCTACCCTCGCGAGACCGTCGTCGCGGAGAAATTCCAGGCGATGGTTGCACTGGGAGCAGTGAACAGCCGCTTGAAGGACTTCTATGACGTGTGGCTGCTGGCTCGATTGTTCAAGTTCGAGGGCCCGACCTTATCACACGCGATTGGCTCCACCTTCGCACGCCGGGGCACGCCGCTCCCCAGCCAAACTCCATCCGCCCTGACCGACGAGTTCATTTCTGATCACATGAAGCAGACCCAGTGGAGAGCGTTCATCTCTCGCGGCCGGTTCATCGAGAGCCCGCCCCCCTTCGCAGAACTTGTCGCATTCCTGCGAGATTTCATGATGCCGCCCGCCGACGCAGCCATCCGTGGACATGGCTTCGGAATGCGCTGGTACCCCGGAGGGCCTTGGCGATAAGCCGCTTGTAGATGCAGGTCCAGGTGCTCGGAACGGCGGAGCGCACAGGCAATCATAACAGCGGACCGCATCGTGGGATGTCGCTGCCCAGCAGATGGGCCGGCTTGGTCCGGTCCTCCTTGTACAGGGACAGATCGCCATCCAGGATCAGCTCGTTCCAGGTCAGGCGGGCGAAATCGATGGGCAAGGCCCCGACGTTGGCCGCCAGCCAGACACGGCATGCTGTGGGTCATGGCACCGAGGCGTTTGGTCTGGACGGCGCGCAGCCGATTTCGCTTCGTGCACATAGCGATGACGCGGTGGTCCTTCGAGGGCGGCATGGGCATGGATGCCGCATCGGCTTCGCAGTCCATTTCGGCCCAGCTCTCAGCCTGAGCCAGCAGCGCCCTCAAGACCGCCGGTGGCATTTGCGTGCGGGTCGATTCTCCTTGAGCAGGCCGTGGTCGGCCAGGACGCGTTCCCGGCGAGCCAGTTCCCGGTCGGCGTCAACCATCATCTCGACCAGGCCGGCGAAACTCACACGGGGCTTCCAGCCGAGGACCCGCCGGGCCTTGGAAGCATCGCCCAGCAGCAGGTCCACTTCGGCCGGGCGCAGGTAGCGCGGGTCGCAGGCGACGCATTCCTGCCAATCGAGCCCAACACGCTGGAATGCCAGCTCCAGGAACTCGCGCACCGAGTGCGTCTCGCCGGTAGCGACCACATAGTCATCCGGCTTCTCCTGCTGGAGCATGAGCCACATGGCCTCCACGTAGTCGCCGGCGAACCCCCAGTCGCGCTTGGCGTCCAGGTTGCCCAGGTAGAGCTTCTTCTGCAGGCCTTCGGCGATGCGGGTGGCGGCCCGGGTGATCTTGCGGGTCACAAACGTCTCCCCTCGCCGCGGGGACTCGTGGTTGAACAGGATCCCGTTGCAGGCGAACATGCCGTAGCTCTCGCGGTAATTCACCGTCTGCCAGTACCCGCAGAGCTTCGCGCAGGCGTAAGGGCTTCGTGGGTAAAAGGGTGTCCTCTCGGTCTGGGGGGTCTCGACCACCTTGCCGTACATCTCACTGGATGAGGCCTGATAGAAGCGGCAGGCCATGCCGGTGTCACGGATGGCCTCCAGCAGCCGCATCGTCCCCACGGCCACCACCTGAGTGGTATAGACCGGTTGGTCGAAGCTGACCCGGACATGCGACTGGGCGCCCAGGTTATAGACTTCATCGGGCTGCACCCGGGTGAGCACTTCGCGCACGCCGGTGCCGTCGGTCAGGTCGCCAAAGTGCAGGAACAGGCGGGTGTCGTGCTCGTGGGGGTCTTTATACAGGTGGTCGATCCGCTCGGTGTTGAACGAGCTGGAGCGGCGGATAATGCCGTGGACCTCGTAGCCCTTGGCCAGCAGGAATTCGGCCAGATAGCTGCCGTCCTGGCCGGTAATACCGGTAATCAGTGCTTTGCGAGACATGAGTTGCTTCCGTTAAGAGCAGCTTTCAGTGATCAGCGAAGGAACACCCGACGGTGAATGCCGAGTCTAGATACGCGGGGTCTGAGTTCAGGTTCGAAAGCAGCTTTCGGCAGTCAGCGATCAGCTTCGGCGGTTCTGCTCGTACCAGTCGATGGTCCGTCTCAGGCCCTGCTCGCCTACGCCCAGATGCGCCGGCTCCAGACGGTGCGCGCCGACGAGCTCACGGTCAGGGGCGGGGCTTGGACCGGCGGTTTCGAGGCTTGGGTTCAAGCGTGGCGGCGTCCACCCACACCGTTTTCCCGTTGCGCCAGATGGCCATCGGCACCCCGGCCTGCTTGTGGCGACGGATGGCCTCCCGGACGCCGGCGGCCAGGGCGCGGTCAATCAGCGTCCCTTCGCGGAAGATCGCGGTGATGTCCTTCGGCTTCTTGGCCTTCATGGCTCCGTCTCGTTGCAGATGGCATCCCATGTCCGCTGATTGATGATCCGGGTTGTGCGGCCGCCCACTCCCGAGGCAATCAGTCGGGCTTGGCTCGGCTGGGGCCGGCTGCGGGTTGACCCGATTCCGGCGGTTCTTCCCGGCGGGCGGCCTGCTCGCCCCAACTCGCGGCGACGGCTGCGGCCGCCTCCCGGGTCACAACCGCGAACGGACCGCGGCGAGCCGCATAGTCCCGCTGGACCTCCATCAGGTGGTCGCACAGCCGGTCCACGTCGTTGCCAAACTGACTGCAGACCTCGCGCCGGAGCCGCCTGACCTCGTCGATCAGGGCATCACCGGTGTTCGGCATGTCCGGTTGCTGTGGTTTGTCCATGGTCTCACTCGCCTTCCGTTTCCCAGAACGTGTCGGGGGTCACAATCTCCGGCGGCACGTACCCCACCCGCCGACATACCTCCCGCACGTGGGCCATCTTGTTCCGGTTCGCCAGATGCTTGACGTTCCACGACAACACAACATCCATCCGTTGCACCGTCGCCACAGCCAAGTGGAGAGCGTCACCCGATTCTTCGGGACCGGGCATTGCTTTCTCGCGCACGAGGATCTTCGCCAGGCCGCGAGCCTCCTCGTCGATGATGAGCATCTCTGTCTCCCCCGTCAGGGCCAGGGCCTCATCGCGGCGTGGATAGCTGGGGACGGAAAGCTCCCTCATCACCTCCGGGGATATGAAAAGCCGATGCCACTGCCGTTGCTGAACCCACCACTGGCGGCTTTCATCCTGCCGAACGATGCTCTTCGGATCTGCGCGATCCGAGACGCACGCGCTGAAGAAACTGGTCTCAAGATACACTCGGGCCATAGCATCTGTATTGTACCCGGGCGTCGACCGAAAGGCGACGGCGCAATCCTCGGTGATCCTATCGCTATAGCCATCAGCATTCAGCGGTCGGCGATCAGCTTTCAGCGGTCAGCTTTGACGATGCTGCTCGTACCAGTCGATGGTCCGTCTCAGGCCCTGTTCGAAATCAGTGCCGGCCGTGAACCCGAACCGCTCGCGAGCCCGTGACGTATCCAGGCAGCGCCGCGGCTGGCCGTTGGGCTGGGTGGTATCCCATTCGATCCGGCCGGTGAACTTTGTCAGCCGAGCAACCAGCTCGGTGAGGTTGCGGATACTGATCTCCCGGCCGGAGCCGAGATTGACCGGATCCGGCTGCTCGTACCGTTCTGTCGCCAGGACCAGTCCCTCGGCCGCATCCTCGACATAGAGGAACTCGCGGGTGGGCGAGCCGTCGCCCCAGCACACCACTTTCTCGGCGTTGGCATCTCGCGCCTCGATGCACTTGCGGATCAGGGCGGGGATCACGTGGGAGGTCTCCAGGTCGAAGTTGTCCCGCGGGCCGTAGAGATTCACCGGCAGCAGGTAGATCGCGTTGAGCCCATACTGCTGGCGGTAGGCCTGGCACATGACCAGCAGGGCCTTCTTGGCCACGCCGTAGGGTGCGTTGGTCTCCTCGGGGTAGCCGTTCCAGAGCTCCTCCTCGCGGAACGGCAGCGGCGTGAACTTGGGGTAGGCGCAGATGGTCCCGACCTGCACGAACTTCTTGAGACCGTTGCGGCGGGCCTGCTCGATCAGGTGCAGGCCCATGGCCATGTTGGCATAGAAGTAGCGTCCGGGGTTGGCCCGATTGGCCCCGATCCCGCCTACCTGGGCGGCCAGGTGGATGACCACGTCGGGCCGGGCGGTCGCGTAGAGCCGCTCGACGTCGGCCTCGCGGGTGAGGTCGTAGTCGCCGATCAGCGGGACGAACAGCCGGTCAGCACTCACCCCGCGGGCCCGGAGCTTCTCGCAGAGAAACGAGCCGAGGAACCCGGCCCCGCCGGTGACGACGAAACGGTGCTCTTGAAAAGAGATGGGCATGAGAGAACGCTCCACAATCTGCGATCAACCGTCAGCGAGAAGAGCTCCACTGTATACCGGGGGAGCCGCGGGAGGCTCATCCCGAACAAGCCCGCATGCGTATGCGGACGCGCGCCCCCTGATAACGATCTCTGCCCGAAGGAATAGATCAAGGTCGCTGGTTGACCGAGCCTCTGGCCACATCTCAACTTCGAGAAGCGTGGGGATGTTCCCGGCGCGCAGGTGAAGCTGTTTGAGGAACAGTCCGTAGCCACCACCGAGAATCAGCGGGACCTCATGCTGCGCAAGCTGGGAGTGCAGGTCCAGCAGGCTCGCTTTGAGCAGATCAAGAGCGTTCATGCCTGCGCCTCCTTCGATGACCGCAGCTCCTGCAGGATTCGGTCTCGCACTTGATCTGCCGTCTCGCGGTCGCGCTTGTCGCCTGACATGAGTTCGAGGAAGACCTGCGCCGGTGCTGCCCAAGGTACCCCGTCCTCGACCCTGGCGTCGAAATAGACGAAATCCTCGTTCGTTTCCACCAATTCCAGGTTTGCAAAGCGGGGCGTCTCACGGAAGCGGGCTCCGAGCAGATCGAGTGCCATCTTGAGATTACTGCAGTAGATCTGAGATTTCGCTTCCCGGGCCATGATGGCATAGCGGGACAGCGAGTTGAGGCCGCTCGCCACAACTCGGAATCGTGTGTCGCGCTTTCGCTCAGAAAGCCAGGCGAGGATGGCCGCAACATCCAGGTCGCACTCGCCGACGATCTGCCGTTCCACACGCGGCGGTCTGTAATTGGCGGCCAGCCGCTCCAGCAACGCCTCAGGCTGGAGAAGACGGATCTCACCTTCCTTTTTGCGGACGAGCAAGTCCTGATCGAGCGTGGAGACCACCTTGGAAATCGTGGAAAGGACCACCCGCCCATTACGCGTTCTGATCTCCTCCTCGATTTCTCGAAGCGCGCTGAAGCGAGGACGCGACAGGAATACTCGTGGCACGATGGAACTCGTCCCGCGATAGATGTTCTTAATGGGATCAGACTGGCGGTAGCGGTTAGGCTGACCGGTGCGGAAGACGCATACCTGCCCCGGTACCATCACCACGCCGTTGCCGCACAGATCGATGCCGCTGATTCCGTTTTCTTCCAGGACGGCGAGTTGTTGCGGCGACAGATACGGTACCATCAGCATCGGGTAAGCAGCGGTGGCTCGACTGCGGCTGCGCAGGCCGGCAAGCAATTCATCGAAGACCTTCGGCGTAGACCGCTGTTTATAAGCGAGGCCGAAACGATAGCGTTTCTGAGCCCAAGAGACTTCGACCAGAGCATCCCAGACACCGGCGTCTCCCGACGAGTTCGCGTCTGCCTTGGTCACTCTCAGCGATAGCGGTAGCAACCGCACCTCGCCGGAGCGGAGTCGCTCGATGGCTGTGGCTTCCCCGGGGACTTTCTCGGTATCAGGCATTTTCCGGATCCAGAAATCAGACTCTCGCAACAATACTGGTTGGCGGTTCGCATGCCGAAGACGCCTATTTCCTGATTATAACGGTTTTCCGGAGTCAGAAAACATCTGTTTTTAGGAAATTTCAAAACCCTGAACGCCTCTCGCTCATCTTAGGAAGCGGTCACAACCGACCCGCAATCTGGGTGATCTCCAACGACATTCATTGCGGTAAAGTGCTAACGTATCGAACCTTATGGCTTAGCCCCCTCCAGCTCATCTTTGCACTTTGCTTCAGGCGTGGAGAAGTACTTCTGCCCGATGACCTTGACCAAGGGCAGCAGGTAGTCCGGCCGGGCATCGCCCTTATCAAAGCGACTGGTGGGCTGACGATGCCCAGGTCGAGCAGGACCTCGTGTTGTCGCGGGCGGCGGCCTCAGAACCACTACCCTCGCACCCGCCGCTCAGCTAGAATGACGGACTGAGTGGGAGGTATTTGCACAATGACCATCGTATTTACGTTGCCCGAGCGGATCGAGAAGGAGCTACAGGAGGCGGTCGGGTCAAACCTCGGAGAGGCAGCCAAGCAAGCCTTAGCCGTCGAGCTTTACCGGGAGGGCAAGCTGAGTCTTGGACAAGTCGCAGAGATGCTGGACATTTCCGTATATCAGGCGGACGGACTGCTTAAGCAGCGCGGAGTGGAGCTGCCTTACACGATCGCTGACTTTGAGCATGACCGCGCCGAGTTGGACAAGGCCCTGGCTGAATGATCGTCATCTCTGACACGACACCTATCAACTACCTTGTTCTGATCGGTCAGATCGACCTGCTACCCAGACTTTTTGGACGGGTTCTCGTTCCACCAGCGGTGTTGGACGAGTTGCAGAGTCATGGGTCACCCGAAGCACTTCAGGCCTGGTCAATCGCTATTCCCACCTGGCTGGAGGTGCGGACGCCCTCATACATCGACGCGACGATCCGACTCGGCCGCGGCGAGGTCGAGGCGATCTCGCTGGCTCGTGAGCTTCGCGCCAATGAGGTACTGATCGATGACCTGAAGGCCCGCAAGGCCGCAATGGTCCGCGGCTTGAAAGTGACGGGCACTCTACTGGTTCTGGACAGGGCAGCACGGGCAGGGTGGGTGGATCTGCCCTCTATACTCCAGCAGCTCATGACGACCAACTTCCGAGCACCCGCGGCTCTGGTCCGTCATCTTCTCGCAGAAGACGCACGGCGTAAGCAGCAGAGCAAGCAACATCCAACGTGAACCCAACTCCGAGCCCGTGGCATCACTTTGCCTCAGGCGTGGAGAAGTACTTCTGCCCGATGACCTTGACCAAGGGCAGCAGGTAGTCCGGCTGGGCATCGCCCGTATCAAAGCGACTGGTGCCCTTGGATGAGTGCCCCAGCCAGGCGTCGGCCATCTCCCTGGGATAAGCCATGACCAACCCTTTGCTTGAGGAAGCTCGCAAGGCCGGGCAGGATTACATCGCAGCACAAGGGGTGGACGCAGCCCAAGTCGACGCCACGAGCCTGGGCCGGGCATTGCCCGATGGGCCCTGAATGGCCGCAGGTGCAATCCCGATCCCGCCGACCACGGCTACCAGCAACAAGACCGCGTCAGGCCGGGCAATCGCCTGTGTCTGTGTAGGGTGTCCTTCCGGCAAGCCTGCATGAATGGTGATGAGTGACGCCGGTCAAACGTCCGACGAACGGCGCCCGCCAGGGTCCGACCATCGAAATCAAAGCCGCCCGCCGGCAGCCAGATGTCGAAGAAGCCCTTCATCCGACTGTTCAGCTCCCCCAACTTCACCATGGCCTCTAACTTCTCCGCCATGGCCGTGTCGCGGTTGCTCGGGCGCGTTCAGGACCGCCTGGGAGGTGCGGAAGGAGAACAATACCGAGCCACCCTCTTGGCCATCCACAGGCACGGCGATACAATGATTTGCATAAAGGGACAGTTCCTACCCCTTTATGCATGACGATTGAGGGTGCCCAATGCCGGCCGAGACGCTGGAGCACTGGATCGACAGGTTACAGGCGGGTGGGAAGTACACCTTCCTCCGCTCCGAGGCGGTCGGGGGGAGCGGGCTGTCCGCAGAGGCCGTGAAGAAAGCTCTTCAACGACTGGCCCGCCGGGGGCGCGTTGCCAAGGTCAAGGACTACTTCTACGTGGTCGTACCCCTGGAGTACCTGCGGGCGGGCGCGCCCCCGGCCTCCTGGTTTATTCACGACCTGATGGCCGCGATGCGGCTGCCTTACTATGTCGGGCTGCTCACGGCCGCGGGCATCCATGGCGCCGCCCACCAGCAGCCGCAGGAATTCCAGGTCGTCACCGACCGACCCGTTCGGCCCCTGACCGCCGGCCGGACGCGAATCCGGTTCCTGGCCAGCAAGTACGCCGAGAGAGTTTCGACACTGGACGTGAAGACCCCGACCGGCGCCATGCGCGTGTCCACCCCGGAGGCAACCGCCGTGGACCTGGTCCGTTTCGCCAGGGCAGCAGGATATCTGGATCATGTCGCCGCGGTCATCGCGGAGCTGTCGCCCGCCCTGGATGCCAAACGGCTGGTCGCAGCCGTCCGCCGGGTGGGCGATGTGCCCAATGCCCAGCGCCTGGGATTCATCCTCGACCGCGTCCACGCCCGACACCTTGCCGATGCGGTGCGCGCCTGGATCGAGCGGCATGAGCCTCGTCCCGCGCCGCTCAGATCGGGCCGGCCGGCGATGCACGCCCGAGAGGACCATCGCTGGCATGTGTTGGTCAACGGCGAACTGGAGGTGGAAGCGTGATTCCCCAAGCCCATATCACCGCATGGCGAGCAGTCGTGCCGTGGGCTGACGATGCTCAGGTCGAGCAGGACCTCGTGTTGTCGCGCGCGGTGATCGAGATTTTCAGCGAACCGACACTGGCCGAGCAGATCGCCTTGCGGGGAGGGACCGCGCTCAACAAGCTCTTCATCCAGCCCGCCAGCCGCTATTCAGAAGACATCGACCTGGTTCAGACGCAGGCCGGCCCGATCGGGCCGCTACTGGACGCCATCCGGGGCAGGCTGGATTCTTGGTTGGGCAAACCGACCCGCTCCCGTGCCGTGGGCGGTGTCGCTCTGGTCTACCGCTTTGAGTCGGAGATCGCGCCAGTCCGTCCTCTGAGGCTCAAGATCGAGATCAACACGCGCGAGCATTTCGCGCTGCTGGGATTTCAACACCCGCGGCTGAGCGTGGAGAATTCGTGGTTCGCCGGAGCCACGGCCGTCACCACCTACGTGCTTGATGAGCTGCTCGCGACCAAGCTGCAGGCGCTTTATCAGCGCCGCAAGGGGCGGGACCTGTTCGATCTATGGTTGTGCATCAGCCGGAAGCTGCTGGACCCCGAGCGGGTCGTTGCCTGCTTCACCGAGTACATGAAGCGTGAGGGACATCCGGTGTCGCGGGCTGAGTTCGAGCAGAACCTCGACGAGAAACAGAGCTTCCCCTCCTTCCTGGAGGACATCGCGCCCCTGCTCAGTGCCGCTGTCCAGTATGATGCGGCCGAGGCAATGAGGCTGGTTCTGGGAATCCTGATTCCACAGTTGCAGGGCGATCCGTGGCGCGGCGTCACACGATCACCGAAGGGTAAGCGACATAGACCCCGTCCAGAGCAGCCATAGGCGCAGGGACCGACTCATCCGCAGGAGAACGAAGCTCGTGCACTCGCAGCCTCCCAGCACCAGCGCCTCGCACTTCTGCCTTGGCTCTTCCACCTCGACTTGTCAAAGGCAATACACACAGATTCACCCTGTCCGCTACCGTGAGGCACGCCACGTCGGGCCAGCAACGGCGGGCCAGCAACGGCTCGAACGCAGGTCATTGGTGGACCGTTTTCCTTACGTTACTTTGCCTCAGGCGTGGAGAAGTACTTCTGCCCGATGACCTTGACCAAGGGCAGCAGGCAGTCCGGCTGGGCATCGCCCGTATCAAAGCGACTGGTGCCCTTGGATGAGTGCCCCAGCCAGGCGTCGGCCATCTCCCTGGGATAAGCCATGACCAACCCTTTGCTTGAGGAAGCTCGCAAGGCCGGGCAGGATTACATCGAAGCATTGTGTCCTTCCGGTAAGCCTGCATGAACCGTGCTGAGTCGTCTGGTATGGTCATCTGTCACCACAAGGTTCCATGGAGGACAGATGATGAGCACCGGCACCGCGCGTGATGTTCCTTCCCGGCTGGAG
>JAKLEZ010000064.1 GCA_022711465.1 Planctomycetota bacterium
GGTGTAGGGCGGCGTGGCGTGGGCGCTGTTCGCGTCCACATAGCGCACGGTGGCGTGGGCGCTGGTGGCGGCCAGCACCGCCAAAGAAACCGTCAAACGAATTAGAGTCTTCATGAATTACCTCGATTGCTTGGGTTTGGTGTGTGTTGTCCGAAGGTCGTTGTCACGGGATTCGAACGTCGATCAAGGTGTCGGTGGCCCACATCACGAGCCCTTCGGCGGCCCCGGTATCACAGACGATTTGACCTAACGGATCGACTATTTGGCTGTGGCCATAACACTGGGCGTGTCCGATGGCGCCGACTTGCTGACTGGCGACGTGCCAACGCTTGGCTCGGACGGCGTTTTCCTTCGTAACCGCGTCCCATGAGTCGGCGACGGAATTCCACCAAGCTGAGGAGGTCACCAGCAGGTCCGCGCCTTGGCTCGCCAAGACAGGTCCTGGAAAGTGACCGCCCGACCACAATTCCGCACAGATCATCAGGCCGATTTTGCCCAGGGGGCAATCGAGAGCTTCGAATCCTGAGCCGCGGCTCCAGATCAGGCTATCGTTCCCAACGTGGAATGTTTTCCTATGTTTTCCGATAACTCCATCTGGTCCCAGGAAGACGTTGGCGTTGTAGAGCCGGCCCGCTGTGTCCTTCTCGGTCATCCCGAAGACCACAAAGAGGTTCAACTCCTTCGCCTTGGCCACCACGTTACTAGTGCTCTGCCCCGGGATCGTTTCGGCGGTCTGTTGGATGTAGGCCATCTCCTGGACCGACGGTTTCGCGTCGTCCTCCCGCCATCCGGGACACCCCTGGAGTGCCACTTCGGGGAAAACGATCAAATCGACGCGATTGCTGGCGGCCCGCTCCATGTGGGAGAAAAACGTCTGAAGATTGGCCTCGGTATTGGTTTTCGACTGCATCGTGACGGCGGCTACCATCAGCCATTTTTTGCCTGGGGAAGGCATCTTCAAACGGTAGAATCGACAACGGTTGGTTATGCTGGCTGACGGACGCAGCCGATACGGGCTGTCGGTGGTAATGACCGTTTGCCAGGGGCCAACCAGCGCGGGTGCCTCTTCCAGTTTGGCGTCAGGCGCGTCCCAACTGAGGTTCAGGAATCCCTGGTCCATCACCCCGTGCAGCTCAGCGGCACGGGCGGCGTGTCTCAACAGGACGGTCGGCAGGAGCAGTGAGAACGTCAGGACAACATCGAACAACCAACATCGGACCCGGGACATTGATGTGTGGCTTGGTTTCGTTGGGTTCGTTTTCATGGTTTGTTCTATCGGGATTTCGGTTTTCGGTTTCTCGGACTTCCCTTCCGATCCATCCGTTTGCGACACTTTCCGTTGCCGCAGGTGCGGCGCGGGATTAAAATGGACTGGTGAATGCAACGGCGATCAAAGAGGTGGCTGAACGGCAGCCTTTCCGGCCTTTCGCGGTGCGGCTGAACAACGGCACGCAATACACGTTCAGCGAGCCGAGAAACTTCGGGGCGCCCAAGGATTTTCGGGAGATTTTTTACTTTGGCGACTCGGAGTGGGTGTTGATTGATCTGGAAAGCATCACTGAGATCATCCGGCAGTAGCGGCCTGACGCCGTGTGTCACGGTGACGCGGAGACGAGCGTCGAAAGCGGCGATGAATCGCCCGCACTCCAAACGCTTCGCGGATTCCGGCGCGACTGACGTGCTCGCCAAGGCGCTCAGGATGATTCTGTCTTCGTGCACTTCGTGCCTTCGTGGTGCAATCTCTTCGTTCACGGCGCCTGGCGTAGACGGAAGTATTGGATCAGGGCGTTGGCGGGCACGGCCATTTGGTTCATGCCGGACGTCACGGGCTCTTGGACCGGCAGCCAGGGGCCTTGCACGGTCGGCGCGCCTTCGACGGCGTAGTGGATCGCAGCCGATGCGGGCCAACTCAGGCGCACGGCCCGCTCGATGCCGACGAGCGGCACTTCATACGTGCGCAGTTCCAGGTTGTCGAAGATGGCTTCAGCGGCCGGTTGCTGACCGTCGGTGTATTGCCAAAGGAGGAGACCAACGTTCTCGGAAGTGTAAGGCGGAGCCTTTACGTCCGGCACAAATCTCAGGCGCAGGCCGGACAAGGCCTCGAGCTCGGCTGATGTCAAGGCAGGATCGGCTTGGGGAGTATCCACGAAGGTGCGTTCGTAGAGCACCGTGTCTGGATTCTCCTGGTCGAGCACGCGGCCGGTAAGGATCACGTTGGTTTGCGCGCGTGTCAGGGCGAAAGACAGAATGATGTTGGTGTTCCGGACCAAGGCCTTTTCGTAGTAGAACAGGGCAAAATCTTCCCAAGGACCCAGCCATTTCGTGAGCGCGAGGCAATCCCGGCCCTTGTGGAACACGTAAATACCGCTGCCCGATCCGAAGCCGAGCCCCGCAAAGTTCGTGGCCTGCTCGTCCAGCCTGACCAAGGCTACCCGTAACTCCTTGGTCTTGCCCTGGTCCAACCCGAAGTTACTGCCATCCTTGCTCACCATGAAGAACGTACTGTGGATGTGTTTGGTGACGACGCCTGGAAAATGGGCGCGTAAGGTCAACTGATGGTTGGTTTCAAGAAGGCTTCCCGATCCATATTGGCTCCAACCGATCAGCTTATTGTCATTGAAGTTGTCCAAGATCTGGGTCGTATTCACCGGTGGGGGCTTGAGGGTCCCGGTGTAGAGGTAGGGCACGGTCGGGTCCATGGGACCTGACGCCGCCGCCCGGGTCAGCGTTTCCTCCACGCGCAAGCCATCGATAGTCCCGCCGGAACCGGAGCCGACGAGGTGAAGTTGCAGACTGTTGTCGGTCTGCATCACGCCGCGGTAGCTGATTTCCCATAGCCCACCGCTGGCCGTGAAATGGGTCTCGCCGGCATCCCAGGTGCCGACCTGCTGATAGACCGTCCCCTGTAAGCTGGCCGTGCCGTCCGCTTGGTAGTCCCCGTTAACGAAGACCAAGCGGCTGCCCGTCAATCGCGGGTCGCTGCTCTGCACCCGCACGGTGTGGACATTGCCGCGGACGAAAACTTGGCCGGAAGTATTTGTGGAAGTGATACCGGGCGCCAACAACCCGTTCACCCAGCCGGTGGCGGTGTAGGGAGTGTCGGCAGCGGCCACTGGCAGAGCAGCCAGCAGTAGTACGGTGGCTGTGGCCACCCTACCGGAGCCAAGGCCCTGGCGGCCAGCCAATCGATTGCGCAGTGTTTTCGTGAGGTTGAACCTTTCGTTGAGGGTTGTTGTCGTCGTTCTAGCTGATGCACCGGTCATCCAGCCGCTCGCCGGGCTTCTGCACACGCTCTCAGCTGGTTACTCTGGCGGACCGCGGACCGCTCGCGCCCAGCAACTTGCCGGTCGCTGGCTCGTTTTCCACTAGGACACGAAGGAATTCGCCGAGGTAGTCTCAACGGTTGACTACGGGACCGGCACGCGCTTGGCGGTGGCGGTCAGACCTGGAATGGTGACTGCGGGCAAGGTGTCCGGGTCCGGGAACCCGTCGCCATCAGCATCAGCCGTAGCGGCGTAGACCTTCAGAGTGTAAAGGATTCCCAAACTGTTAGGCCCGGTAAACTGTAGGGTGCCGGCACTCACGCAGATCGCACGGATTTGGGGCGGATTCCCCTGCGCCTGACCATAGGCGACTAAAGTCCATTTTGCCGTGTTGCGGCCGGTCATCTCCGCCTCGCCGGTGCTCTCACTCAACGTGTCGGCACCGAAAGCGGTGACTAACCCGGCCGTGCCCAGGTCATAGGTCATGGCATGAACACGGATTGCGGCGGTTCGCCCAGCCGGGTCCAGCGGTATTTGCAGCGCCGTGTATATCGTGTCAGGTGCCGAGAAAATCCAACCGCCGCCCAGTTGATAGTGTCCTTGGTTCATCCAGCCCACCGACGCGCCGACCGCGATCAGGAGGGCGGCCAGGAATCCCCAACGCGCGATCCTGCCTTGCAGGAGTCGATTGATTAACGTCTTCACTGTGTGATCTTTCCTTTGATAGTTGCCGGCCCATCGATGCTCCACGCCGCCGGGGCCTTATTAGCAGGAGGCCGACGTTACTCGCGCCGGCTCCCTCCGGAAGCTCCCGCTCTCACAGGTGGAACACTGGTCCGTCATTGTGTTTCTAAGGCAAACCCGGTGGAAAGTTGCGAACATCCCACAGGCCTCCCATGACGATGAGCGCCGCGCTCGGGGCGAAGGCCCGAACCAACGGGCCGCCTGGGCTGGAGTCGTGCGTTGGAACTCCATGGGCCTCGCAACACCGAGTTGACCGGTGTAGCACCTGAAATGCTCGTCGCCGTTTGTGTTAGGATCGCGGACACAGTCTCGGAACCGTCTCTCCGCGTTTCGGCACCGGCGCTAAGGTGCACGCAAGGCCAGGATCCGCGGCCAGGAGTTGCTGAACGATTCCGGGCTGTTGTGTCACATGCTCAGTCTGGATGCGGAGCGGCTCAAGGGGGATGAGTTGATGAGTGGTTCGGTATTCGAGACCTTCGTGGCCACAGAATTGGCGAAGCAAGCCTCGTGGAGCGGCGTTCGGCCGGCCCTGTTTCATTTTCGGACTCAGAAGCAGCAGGAGGTGGATCTGGTCATCGCCGCCGGGAAGTTGGTGGGCGTCGAAGTGAAGAAGACGGCCAGCCCGACGAGCGGGGACTTTAGAGGCTTGCGCCATTTGAGCGCACAAACGGGCAAGAACTTCTTGCGCGGCATCGTGTTCTACACGGGTTCGACGAGTGTCGCGTTTGGGCCGAACCTGCACGCCGTTCCGATGAGTGCGTTGTGACAGCTCGAAGCGGCGACGGAATCCTCCTCTGCCTGAGCCTCCGATTAGCCTTGGCGGTAAATCTCGCGACGCGACTGATCGAGGCGCTGCTTGACCGTGTCCGTCAATTCCATCTGCTCCTCAAGGTACTCATCAATCCAGGACCGAAGTGCTTCGATTTCTTCACGTTTCAGCCGAGGGATGGCGGCCTCGATTTCTTGGACCGTGCCCATGCGCATTAAGTAATGGATTCCGAAAAAAATGGAAGCACGGAAAACCTGAACCAAGCCTGCCTCAGAAATTAATGTTCGTTCTTCAGCCCAGAGCGCGACTATCTGATTGAAAAAGTTGAAGAAGCCTTAGCACTGAATGTTGGATTAATCCTTGACCCTGAAGGTTGGTGGAGCCGAGGGGGCTCGAACCCCTGACCCCCACAATGCCATTGTGCTCATCCCCATTGCGCTGGAAGCACTTGCAAACACGGTCAAAAATATCGACAGGTTTATCGACACTTTTTTCCCGGACTCCGCGCCGGCGGATCGCTCGTGCATAGTCTGTCTGGTCAAGTTATTCGAAGCGGGTCGTATTTGGGAGTATGTGGAAAGAGACTGGGAGGCAACGGCCACGCTGTTGACATCCTTAAATCGGGGTGATACTATTTCGATACTGAAATGCCGCGCAAGCTTCGCCAACTGATCGCCGACCTGGACCAGGCCGGATTCGTCAACCGCGGTTGCCATGGCAGCCATCGGAATTTCACGCATCCGAAAGGAGTGCGAGTGACCTTGAGCGGCCAGGCGGGTGACGACGCCAAGCATTATCAGGAACGGGATGTGCGGCGGGCGTTGGACACCGCGAAAGAGTGAACGTTTATGACACGCAGTCAAATCAAAGCCCAGGCGGCGCGATACGCGAAATTTGTCGAGTGGAGCGACGAAGACCGATGCTTCATTGGCCGGTGTCCCGAACTGATGTTGGGCGGCATCCATGGCCAGGACGAGGCCAAGGTTTATGCCGAACTGTGCCGGGCGGTGGAAGAAATGGTGGGATTGATCCACGCGGACGGCCAGGAGATGCCCTGTCCGCTGGGGCAAAAGGAATTCAGCGGGAAATTTGTGCTCCGCATCGAACCAGCCATCCATCGCCGCCTCGCGGCCAAAGCCCTCGCTGCTGGGGAGAGCCTCAACAGTTATTGCGCCAAGGCACTCCTCAAGGCCTGATCCATGATCGGCGAGTCTCTCAGCATCCGGAAAGGCACCTGGATTCCAGTGTTCTTTGAGTAGGGTTCCTGAACTGCCCGGCCTCGGAGTGCTTTTCACCGTGCTTTGTTCGGTCCCTTTGGTAATGTTAGGCCATGGCTCCTTCGGGCAAGGAGAGTGAAAAGGCTGAAACGCAAAGGGGCGTGTTTGCCACGACGCACTGGAGCGTCGTGCTGGCGGCGGGCGACTCGGAATCGCCGCTCGCAGCCGAAGCCTTGGAGAAACTGTGCCGCACTTATTGGTATCCGCTCTACGTTTACGTCCGTCGCCGCGGCTATGAAGCGCCGGATGCCCAGGACCTGACGCAGGACTTTTTCTATCGGCTTTTGGACCGGGATTGGCTGGCCCAGGTGGATCGCCGCAAAGGAAAATTCCGCTCATTTCTCCTGGTGGCGATGAATCATTTTTTGGCCAATGAGTGGGATCGCGCCAAAACGGTCAAACGCGGCGGGCGCATTTTCTTTCAGGCTTACCAGGACGATGCCTATGAAGAGCGTTTTCAGGAAGATGCGTCTGGCGAGAGATCTCCCGAACAGCTTTATGAACAGCACTGGGCCTTGGCGCTATTGGAAACCGTGCTCGTGCGTTTGCGAGAAGAGGCAACCACCACGGGACGGTTGGAACAATTCAATGAACTCAAAGGCTTCCTAACGGGCGAGAAGCGATCCATGACTTACGCCGATCTGGCGGCCAAATTATCGGCCACCGAAGCCGCCTTGAAAATGGCCGTACAACGATTGCGCCGCCGCTACGGCGAATTACTCCGAGAAGAGATCGCTAACACCGTCGCCGACCCGAATGACGTGGAAGACGAACTCCGTCATTTGATGACGGTTTTGAGCGGCTAGGGGGGTGTTACTTTACCACCGCATTGCTTATGTAGGTAAGTGAACTGGCGATGAGACTATTGCGCACCTGTTACGAATGCGGCCGCGCGTTGCCCAACCACGCTCCCGAGGAGCTTTGTCCAGTCTGCCTGCTCCGGATGGGCGCGGCGGAATTGGGAATGGACATCCCCGCGGCAAAAGCCGCTGGATCGAAGCCAGAGGCTAGCCTGGGTGCTCAGGCGGATGGCGCCGTTAAAACCGGCCGTCGGCTGGGTGCCGCGGGCGATCACCTGGGGGACTACGAACTGCTGGAGCGCATCGGCCAGGGCGGCATGGGGGTGGTCTATAAAGCGCGCCAAATCAGCCTGGATCGTATCGTCGCCCTCAAATTGCTGCCGTTCGGACCCTTCACCCGGGATGATGTGATCCAGCGATTCCGGGCGGAGGCCAGCGCGGCGGCCGGGCTCCAGCATCCGAACATCGTGGCCATCCACGAGGTCGGCGAGCACGAAGGTCAGCCGTTCTTTTCGATGGACTACGTCGAGGGCCAGACGCTGGCCGATCTCGTGCGGGATCAACTATTGTCAGCTCAACGAGCGGCCCGCTATTTGAAAACTGTGGCCGAGGCGATTCACTTTGCGCACCAGCGCGGTATCCTGCATCGCGACCTCAAACCGTCCAATGTGCTGATTGATCAATCGGACGAACCTCGCGTCACGGATTTCGGACTCGCGAAACGACTGGGAATCGACTCAGACCTCACGGTCAGCGGCCAAGTGCTGGGCTCGCCCAACTTCATGTCGCCCGAGCAGGCGGAAGGCCGACAGAAAGACGTCGGGCCAACCAGCGACGTCTATGCGTTGGGGGGACTGCTGTATCATTTGCTGACGCGCCAGCCGCCGTTTCAGGGCGACACGCTTACCACTCTCTTGAAGCAGGTCGTGGAGGCAGAACCGGTCCCGCCGCGACGCCTGAATCCAAGTGTCCCACGCGACCTGGAAACGATCTGTCTCAAGTGCCTCGAGAAAGATGTGGCCCGACGCTACCCGACCGCGCAGGCGCTGGCGGATGAGCTGGGCCGGTTCCTGGAAGGCGAGCCGATTCAGGCGCGACCGGTGAGCGCCTTCGGAAAGGCTTGGAAGTGGTGTCAACGGCGGCCGGCTCTGGCCGGCACCCTGGCGGCCTTGTTCCTCACTTTCCTGTTCGGTTTCACGGGTGTGCTCTGGCAATGGCGCCGTGCGACGACCGGCGAGTTGCAGGCCCGGCGGATCGCCTACGTCGCCGACATGAACAACGTCCAGGCGGCACTGGCCAATGGCGACCTCGGCAGGGTCCGGGCGCTCCTGGATGCACAGCGACCCGGGGCGGGACGAACGGACCTCCGCGGTTGGGAATGGCGCTACTTCTGGCAGCAGTGCCGGAGCGACGAACAGTCCACCTTGCTGACTTTTTCCAATACCGTCACGGCGCTGGCCTTCGCACCCGATGGCCAGCGGTTCGTCGCGCGCCTGGAGAACGGTCCCGTCGTCCTTTGGGATGGCCGTCTGGGAAGACCGGTGGTCGAACTGCCGGGTGCCGGACGGGAGAAGATCGCCCTGGCACTGTCGCCCAGTGGAAACCTGCTTGCCTGGAGCCCCAAGACCGGAAACGGTCTGCAGGTCGAGTTGTGGGACATCAAGGCCGGGAAGTCGCTGGCCTCGCTCCCCCATGACTCAGTGCCGATCTCGGCGACATGGAGTCCGGATGAGCGCTGGCTGGCAACCCTCGCCACCGACGGAACCGCCCGGCTTTGGGATGTCCAGACCCGGAGCGTCGCGAGACGGATCACTACTCCTGCCCAAGGCTACAGCCATTACGGCTGTGTGACCTTCTCGCCCGACGGGCGCAAGTTGGCGATCGGGGAGTGTGAAGGCCAAATCCGGCTTGTGGACATAGCCACGGGTGGGGAGTTCATCCTCCCGCTGTCGGCTCCTGATTCCGGCATTACCGCGCTGGCCTTCTCGCCCGATGGCCGACTCCTGGCCTCAGCCTGCGGGTACTTTGACAAGGACATTCACCTGTGGGACCTGGAAAGCGGCGCCGAGAAGCCGCGCCTGACCGGCCACCGCAGTTGGATTGCGGATCTGTCTTTCTCCCCTGATGGCGGGACCCTCGCCTCGGCGAGCGGCGACCAAACCCTGCGCCTGTGGGATGTCCAGGGGAAGAGTCCGCCCACGGTGTTGCGAGGCAACACCTATGAGGTGTGGTCCGTCGTCTGGTCATCCGATGGACGACAACTGCTCAGCGGCGGACGCGATGGCGCCGTGCGGCGCTGGGATCCGCGGGCGACTCCCTCAGTGGGAGCCTACGAGGTGTTGCCGAGCCGTATTGGCATGTTCGGGCTGGGCTTCTCGCCCGACGGGCAGACGTTGCTGGCGATCAGCCGGACCGCTGGCGCCGTGACCCGTTGGGATTTGGCCACAGCCCGAACCCTGGGAGAACTCGCCTTCGCGGGCACCAACCACCTGAGCCTTGCCGTCTCGCCGGAGGGTCGCCGGCTGGCAACGTGCGATGGGGAAGGCCACGTTCGTGTGTGGGATTTGGCGACGGAAGATCAAATTCGCGAACTGAGCATTGCCTCGACCTGGCTGGCGCGCCTCGAGTTCTCGCGCCGAGGCCGACTGCTGGTGGCTTTCCTGGTCCAACCCGGCGACTCCGCCAGGACGGTCCAGGTGTGGGATACGACGACCTGGCACGAAGTCGGACCCGAACCTGGGCAGTTCAGGGCGCTGACCTGGGTCTCGCTGGCGCCTGATGACCGGACGCTGGCCATCGGCCAGGGGGATGGCACGATTGCGCAATGGGATTGTGAAGGCCGCCACTGCACGGAAGGGGTCGCCGATACAAGCAACGGCACCCCGGACCATCTGGCGCACTCGCCGGATGGGCGGTGGTTCGTAGCCGGCAGCACGGATGGACGGATCGCGCTCTGGAACCTCGTCTCGCGCCAACTGCGGCAGATCGACCGGAGCCGCCAGAACGCCGTCCACGCGGTCGGCTTTTCCCCCGACGGAGAGCGACTGGTGACGGGCGGCGGCTCCACCGAAGCCGTGACGATTTGGGACCCCAAGAGCGGTCGGGACGTTGCCACCCTGCCGGGCGAACCTGGACTTTACTATACCGTCCAGTTCTCCCCGGACGGGAATACCCTGGGCGCCGTGACCGCGACCGGCACCGCCCTGCTTTGGCGGGCGCCCTCGTGGGCAGACATCGACGAGTCCGAGCGAAAAGGACACCCGTGACCGGTCGCCGATGATCGCCTGGGGCGGCGGTGAGTTGGGAAGCCTGACCGCCCCGCCGGCCCGAGTCCGCCACCGTCGCAGGCTCAGACAAGCGGGGACGCGGCTCCGCCGACTCGGCACCGCTCCGAACTTGCTCACGGCACCGGCACGCGCTTTACGGTGCCCGTCAGGCCCTGAATCGTCGGTAGTAAGGGCGCCCCGTCCGGGGTGGCGTGGCCCACTGGGGTTGGGCATCGGCACTCCATGTCCCCGGGGAGGTTAAAACCAGCAATTGAGCCGGCCCGCGTTACTTTTCCCGGGATTCGCTTCTGTAATCAGGTGAGAGCAACTGTATCGCATCGCACATAACCTAGGTTCCTGGCTCGAGCGACCAGATTGCTTGCGAGCTCTCGACGGCAGCAGCGCCCTCGAGCCCGGAGCCAAAACGAAGAAAGAAGCATAATCATGTTAACCAGAAGAAACCTTCTTGTGATGGCGATTGCCACAGTGGCGGCGACCGTCGTGTTAGCCGCCCGATCCGTCGCCGCGACGACTCCATCGTCTTACACCTCCACCGGCTGGATCACCGGCGTGCCCGTCCTGCCGCTCACCGTCACCAATGCCCTCGGTCAGGTGCTCCTCCGGGCCAATGTCCACACGGTCATGGTGCAAAGCGATGACTCCCGTCTCACGGGCAACCGGACCGTGATCGTCAATGGGGGCTACAACACCGATGGCACGGCCGCATTGTACGGTTCGGTCTATCAGGAAGTCGGCACGTGGGACCTGAGTGATCCCAAACTGCCCAAGTTCACCCCCACCGGCGGGCTCTGGGAGCTGGATTACCGTGGGGTCATGGGGACCGACAACAGCCTTCAACTGCACTTTGTCGGTCATGGTCAGGGCGGCGCCATTGACGGGCTGCGTCTCGAGGAAAATCTGACGCGCGCGGCGGGACCGATTCTCGATCCGGCCATCCCCTATCGGTACACCGGGACCATCAAGCTACCCCCGGAGAACACCAGCCTGGTGGTGGACAATTTCGATGCTCTCAACTACAGCGGGAGCGTGTGGGGAAAAGGGACGATCACCTTAACCGACGGCCGGTTGGTCGCGCGCGGGGATTTTCCAAACGTGACCCGTTCCATTTTGGATTCGTACGTGTTCGGCGGAGCGCAGCACCCGCAGAGCGTTCCCGATGGCAAGACCCAGGAATGGCGGGCGGATTTGGTCAGCCTCGACGGCAACGCCACGAATACGGCGATCATAGCGGTCGGCACACCTAACGGGCTGTATGCCTTCCACAAAGGCAGCGCCTTCGAGTACCTCTTCAAATGGACGTCAGCCTCTGGATTCAGCATGCTCGCGTGTGGGACAACAGCCGTCAGGAACACGAATGTCGTCCTCTCTCTCGCCCTCACACGGGTCCAACCGAATCTGGTGATTACCGCCCGCGTCCTGGACAAGGCCGCGGCCAATGCCGTCCTGTATCAGGCCAGTGTCGTGGACACTCCCGAGGCGGACCCCACCCTCACCGTCAGCCAGTTTGAGGCCTTGACCGGCATGCGCCTGACCGACTTGGGCCCCGATCAGAAGGCAGACCCTCTCACTTCGTTTTTCCCATTGCTGGGGGTGTTCCAAAACACGGATGGCTCAGAGCCCGCGCCCACGGCGATATTCGACAACCTCGAGCTATGGACCTGTGAAACCCCACCGCTCGTCATCGAGCACGCCGTCCGGCTGATGTGGCCCGCTGCCGCCACCGCGAACTACATTCTCGAGAGCGCGGCAACCGTCTTGGGTCCCTGGCTGCCGGTCCAAGAGTGGTCCATGCCCGGGATGCAGCAGATGACGGCCCCGGCCAGCGAGGCAGCCAAGTTCTTCCGCGTCCGAGGTTGGTGACTTCCGGCACCAGTGAAATTCAGGTCCCCGCAAAAGAGAGATGACTCCATGAAGATCAAGCTGCCCAAACCGCTTATGCTGTTGACGACCAGTGTGGTGGATGGGCTGATCTACGTCTTCGAGGGAACCGAAACATTCATCTATGATCCCAAGATCGATCAGTGGACAGCCCAGGCCAAGTTCTCGCCCGCAAAATGGGGTATGGCTTCAGGGGCAGTGGACGGGACGATCTACCTGCTCGGAGGAGTGTCGCCCAACTGGTACACCTGTTACGACGCGGTGTTGGCCTATGAGCCTGCCCAGGACAAGTTCACGGCCAGACGGAAGATGCCGCGAACCCGACTTTGCGCCGCGAGTGCTGTAATCGAGGGCAGGGTTTATATCGTTGGCGGAGCGTCCGAGGAACCCGCATTTGTCAATCCCAAGGCGGTTTTCTACAACATCCTGGACGTATTCGATCCGCAAGGAGGGGTGACGTCGCGGATCACGGCGGCAACGATCGAAGGCGCCAACCGGCTGCGCCTGGTGTGGGAGGGAGAATCGGGTGTGAATTACTCGGTCGAATCCAGCGCGGACGTTGTCACCAACCGCTGGACACGCGTCACGCTGCCAACCGGTAACACGATACTCGCCACCAATACTCCGGTCGAAACGAGTTGCCCGGTCGTTCAGGGCGAACCACAACGATTCTATCGAGTTGTCGAAGCGCCATAAACCAAGGGTCACCAAAGACGCCCGAGGCGTTCAAAACATGTCCCTCTTTTGGTTCAGCCACTGTGACGAAGCACCCGATGGGCTGAGAGGCACAGCATCATTGCCAGCCTCAATTGCTTACGCCCCCGGCCCCACGGACCTGGACGGCAACCCGCGCATCGCGAGGAACCTATCGCGCGGGACCGTGCTTCGCCAGCCGGAAACCCGTTCAAAGTCCGTCATTCAGTCATGGTTCGTATGCGCTTAACGGATTCACGCCGGTTTACGCCAGCGCCAACGCCAATTTCAGCGACCTCTCCACCTTGGCGACGTCAGCAGCGGAAAGCGTGCCCCAGAGTATGACGAGGCGGTCCTTCGAGATCGTGAGGACTTGCTCGCACTTCACCCAACTGGTCTCGCGCAGGCCGTTGCGGGCATCCGGAACGACTTCCACGTGAGTGGCGACGGGGAGGCCCTTTGAACTCAGGGTGAGGACGATGGTGTTGGGGTAACGCGGGTTGGTGTTGGCCGCGTCGGTTTGGATCACCAGGGCGGGGCGCCTGCCGAGTTGCTCGGAACCACGCGCGGGCGACCAGTCCACCAGCCAGATCTGGCCGCGCCTGACCTCGGGGCGGCTCATGAACCCGCCGTTATCTGGGTTTGAGCGTCGAGGGCGAACTCGACGTCGGTTTCGTCGGCCCCCGCGGCGGCAATGGTCGAGAAGTCCTCGAAAAGCTGCTTTTCTTGCTCCTCGCGGTCGAGCAGGAGCAGTCCGTCTTGAAACAGGCGGTTCAGGCTTTGCCTGCGACGCTGGGCTAGCCTCGATTCCCATGGATTGTTCTGGCCCTAACATTTTGGATTGGTTTTCGTGAGCTATCCGAAGACCAGATTGAGCTTTTTGCCGGCCAACCAAGGAATGGGCGGGTGCCGTTTTTCAAAGC
>JAKLEZ010000065.1 GCA_022711465.1 Planctomycetota bacterium
CAGACACCGGCCGGTTTGTCAAGCCCAAAATGAATGCGAATCTGCTCGGCACCCCTGCCGAGTCCATCAATGCTTGTCATGAGCTGGGGTTACGTGTGCAGGAAAGAGTCAGTTGCGGAATCGCTGGTGCGCAGACCTCCGTACTCCTTCCTCTGACCGTCTTCGAGGCTTGCTTTGGCGGGCCGTCCCTACCCGACGCTCCCGATTGCGCGCTCGTGCCCGACATGGAGGGCTTCATCGCCGCCGACTTCGACAAGGACACCGACGTGGATCAGAGTGATTTCGGCGTCTTCCAGCGATGCTGGAGCGGCACAGGCAAGCCCGCAGATCCGGCTTGCGCGGAGTGATTCTACGAGTGGGCCGATCTTTCTGCTTGCTCGCGACTGAACAGAACGGCGTCGCGTTTGGGATCGTCATTCTGCGGACTTCGCCTGCTCCTGCTCCGCCGCTTCGGCCGCCTCGATCTCGGCCCAGGAGGGGGCACGCCAGATATAGAGGTCACGCTCGACCGATTGGACGGTGATGGTGCTGTCGTCGGGAGAGAACGTCACGCCGCGAAAGGTCGTGCCCTCCGCGCGAAGCGTAGCGATCTGGCGGCGCGTGGCTACGTCCCACAGCAGGACCGCCTCTTCGCGGCTGCCGCCGCTGGTCGCGAGGCGCGTGCCGTCGTGAGAGAAGGCCAGCCAGTAAATGGCCAATCGGTGGCCGGGGAGGGGAGGCGTGAGCGCCTGCCAGGTCTGGGTGTCCCATAGCCTGAGCGTTCCGTAGTTGCTCCCCGTGGCCAGGAGGCGGCCATCCGGCGAGAATGCAACGGCGGCGATTTCGCCCTGATGGTACATCTCGGGCCGAGCCTGGCGGCGCTCGAGGTCCCAGATGATCACCTTGCCATCATAGCGGCCGCAGGCGAGTAGCTTGCCGTCGGGCGACAGTCGCGCACCCCCGATCAGGTCCATGCCCCATGGAGGCCGCGGCTTCCAGGCGGGCACCTCCCAGTCAAGAAACACGCGTTCGGGCATCGCCGTAGTCCCGGTTACGAGCCTGGTCCCGTCTCTGGAGAAATCGCTGAGCCATATCCCAGCCCAAGGAGTGTCCCCTTGATCGAGTTGGGGCCAGGCGGGCTGGGAAGCCACGACGCGCTGTTCTGTGAAGTCCCACACCCGCAGGCATCCGTCCAGCCCTCCAACCGCCAGCCAGCGCCCGTCTGGAGACACCTCCGGCCATAGGTTGTTCGTGCCCATCGCTGCGAGGTCCTCCTTCGGTGCCATGGTCTGGGCATCCCACAAGCTGACCGAGCCGGACAGGTTCACCACAGCCAGAGACTTTCCGTCGGGCAGGTATGGCAAGAGATACCTGACGCCAGACGATCGCCGGACCGTAAAGCCCTGCCCGGGGGTTTGGGGCTCCGTGCTCCATAGCCAGACCGCGCCGTCCTTGCACCCAGTGACCAGGCGACGGCCATCCGGTGAAAACGCGAGGGTCCAGACCTCGCGGGCGTGCCCGCGCAAAGGTCTCATCGGCCCGCCTGACAGCGCGCTCGAGGCGCCGGGCGAGCCTTGCTCGCCGGTTGAGGGCCCGACGCTTCGCGTCGTTGGCGTGTTGAGCATCACCGGCCTTTCAAAAGCGATGTCCCAGAGTCCGATCGAGTAGTCCGCACTGGCCGAGGCGAGCAGACTGCCCCGGGGCGAGAAGGCCAAAGCATGGATGAACCGCTGGTGCCCTTGGAGAGAACCGCGTAACTCACCGGTGGCGGCATCCCAGAGCCGGATCACCGGATCGGAGTAGCCCGCGCCGGAGGCCAGGAGACGGCCATCCGGGGAGAACGCCAGCGCGAACATGTCGTCGGCATGGGCCGGGAAGTCCCGAAGCCTCGCCCCGCCAGGCAAAGACAGTATGTGAACCCTGCCGTGCACGTCGCCGACGGCCAGTCGGCTGCCGTCGGGCGAGATGGCGGCCGGGTTGCCATGCTCCGCATCGCGCGGGGGTGTGGTCCGAAACCGCTGTCTGGGCGTGGTTTTCTTCGCATCAGGCGGTTCGATCACAATCCGCGAGGATCGGATGCCCGTCTGCAAATCCCAGACCGTGACGAACTGAGGCTCCGGCTTGTGAGGGTCCGCACGCTTGGACATTTCCAGAGTAATCAGCATGTGGCCGTTCGGCGAGAAGGCTAGCGCCGTGATGGGTGCCTCCTGCGTGAGAGACAGCCTCACCTCCTCCTTTGACAGGTCGTAGAGCTTGACGGCGCTGCTGCTCTTGCCGTTGTCCCAGGTGAAGAAGAGGCGGCTGCTGTCCGGCGAGAAGGCCACCACGGCTTTTCCGGCGCTTTTGGGCTGGAGCGTCCGAAGCTGGCGCGAGGCCAGGTCCATGAGGCCAACCCATCCGTCCACGCCTCCGACGGCCAGCCACTTGTCGTCGGGCGAAATCGCGACGTGCTTCACGGAATCCGAGTGCTGGAGCAGCTCCTCTCGGAAGGCGGGATCTCTCCGGCACTGCTGCCAGTGATAGCGCCATTCCCAGCCGCGAAGGTCTTCCTGGCCGGGCAGCGGTAGATGGCGATTCAGCAGGAATCGTGCCTGACCCAAGTCCCCATCCGCCAAAGCTTGCTCGACCAGGATCATGTCCGCGGCATAGGCGTTTCGGCGCGCTATGAGTTCGTGGCCAATGGCTTCACGCTCACCCGCTTCAGCACGCCGTCGCTGTTCGGCTTCGGCGGTCGCATGCCGCTGAGACTGTTGCCATTGCCAAAGCATACCGGTGAAGCCGACGGCAAAAATCAAGATCATTGCCGCGCCCAGGCCGGCGATCAGGGGCTGGCGCCGGCACCAGCGCCAGAACTTCGCCGTCTGACCCACCGGCCGGGCCAGGATGGACCGGCCTTCCAGCCATCGCTCCAGGTCTTCGGCCAAAACCCCGGCCGAGGCGTATCGCCGCTGCGGGTCCTTCTCCAGGCACTTGAGGCAGATGGTTTCCAGGTCGCGACTGATCCGCCGGTTGATCGTGCTGGGGCGGCGCGGCTCGGTGTCGCGGACCTGCTGGAGCGTGGCCAGCGGCGTGTCGGCGACGAAGGGCGGCTGGCCGGTGAGGAGCTCGTACAGGATCGCTCCCAGGCTGTAAATGTCGGCCGCGATGGAGAGTTGCTTGCCGCTGCCAGCGGCTTGCTCGGGGGCCATGTAACTGGGCGTGCCGATAAGCTGACCGGTGAGCGTGAGACTGCTTTTCTCGGCCACGCGTCGGGCAAGCCCGAAATCGGTCACGTACGGATTCCCTTCCGCATCCAGCAGGATATTGCCCGGCTTGAGATCGCGGTGCAGGATGCCGTGCTGATGGGCGTAGTGGACGGCGCCGGCCACCTGGGCCATCAATCGCGCCGCGTTGTGCGGGTTCTCGGTGTAACGGCGCGTCTGCCTAGCCAGCGTGCCGCCCTCGATGAGCTTCATGGAGAAGTAATGCCGCCCCTTGTGCGTGCCCACCTCGTAGATAGGCACGATATGCGGGTGATCCAGGTTGGCCGCCGCCTCGGCTTCGGTGTGAAAGCGGCGGAGGTCATCCGGTGAAGCGAACTCGCCGGCCAGGATCATCTTCAGCGCCACGGTCCGATTGACGCTAACCTGCCGGGCCTTATAGACCACGCCCATGCCGCCCCGGCCAATGGACTCCAGCAGCTCGTAGTCGCCGAACCGGCTGCCCGTGATGCCGGCCGACGGTGCTTCGGCGACATCGGCAGGCGGGCGATGCAGGGCGGCGTTCGCGGCCTTTCTCGCGGGCTCCAGGGCACTGCGGAGGAGGCACCGCGGACAGTGCCCCCCGATCAAGGGCTCATCCAAGACGGTCCCGCATCTCTGGCATGTGCGACTGGCGCTCATGAATGATCCACGCCTCGCGAACGCGTCGCCCGCCTTCTACTATACGGGAAACCCGGCAAAACGTTACGGAATCACCCGAACGCGGCGAACAACTGGCGGATCTCATCCTCCACATCGCCGGGATGCTGGACGGTCCGGGCGATCTCACCGAGCAGAATCTGGCGATAGCGGGTCCGCAGCCGGAAGACGGCTGCTCGGGCGGCGTTTTCGGAGAGGCCCAGCTGGCCGGCGATCCGGGCGTAGGGCGCGGCCTCGTCGATATCCGACAGATAGGCGTTCAGGGCGTCGAACTGGAGCCCCTTCTCCGCCACAACGTACTCCTGCCGCAGCCGGGCCAGCACCTCACCCAGAAGCGTGGCCGCCCAGCGCCGCTCGTACACCCGCTCGGGAGTCAGATCGTCGGCCGGCTCGCGGAGGTAGCGTTCCTCGGCCTGCGCGGCGTCCCACGAAAACGGTGTGCTCCCGCCGCCGCGCTTGGTCGCGCGGGCCTGGTCCCATTCGTCGTTCAGGAAATGCTGGAGCGATGCGAGCAGAAACGTGCGAAAGCGGCCGCGTCGGGGATCGGCCAGGCTGAGGTACTTGCGCGCCAGGAAGCGGGCGAAGAACTCCTGGGTGAGGTCCTGTGCGTCCTCCCACCGGTAGCCCCGCCGCCGAACGTAGGCATAGAGCGGATACCAGTACTTGCGGCAGAGTTCGGCCAGCAGCTCCTGAGACCCGGCGGCGTCGCCGAGCCCCGCCCCCAGCACCATGCTCCAATGCGTGCTGGGAAACGACGCGCCGGATGCCGAAGACGGCAGGCAGGATGAATCCGGGCGGTCCATGGCCTGAATCCGTTGACGCGTTCCCGGCGAGACGAAACCGCGGACAAGACCTCATGCTAACAAATTCTGCCCGGGGCGGACAGAAAGCGCATAACGAATTTCTGAATTTCCCGTATACAGGAGTGGAACAGCGTCAGACGGCCTCCCGGGGCTACCAGACCCCAGGGTCTGACGATTCGGATGGCCGCAGCCCCGCGCTTCCAGATCGGCAGCACGGGCCGGTTCAAGGACGCAAGCGGGCGATGCCATACCGCGGTCGTGGCCGTACAACGGAGGACTTTGAACGAGGAGGCATTCTGGGCTTGCAGCGTCACTTGCTTCGGGAGAGGGCTGGTTATCAGTACAATCGCTTGTTACGGCGAAACCCCCGTCGCCTCCGGCACGGCGGGAGCCCTTCCTGCGCCCGGCAGCGCGAGATTCCCTGCGGGAAGGGTTTCCGCCCGGGCAACTCTGATTGCGATCACGGTTGATCCCTTCACCGTCCCCGCCTGAAAACCGGCGCTGGCCGTACGCTGCGGTCTGGATTTGTTTGAGCATTTCTGTTTGTGGAGGTTTTGTCATGTCTGTTTTGAGAGGCGGTTTGCTGGTGCGGTTGTGCTTACGGCGTGCAACTAGTGTACCGTCAGTTTTGAGTCTATGGGTAGCGAATCCGTGCTTGTCTGTTTGGCTTTGGATTTCCAGGCGACCAACGCCCAAACAATCAACGCTGTCGGTACACTAGCGATGCGAGCTGCATTTGGTAATTCGAGGGAATACCCCCGGCGGCTTCATCGCTGCCGATTTCGACCGCGACGCCGACGTGGACCAGGACGACTTCTGCATCGTCCAGCGCTGCTACAGCGGGCTGGGCAAGCCTGCAGCTCGGCAGTGCGCCAGTTGAGCTGATGCGTGCTCCGACTGGCCGCGGCAGCGGAAAGGCCGCAGGGCTGGTGGGCATCGGAAAGGAGAAAGAGATGAGAGTCTCACAAAGCACTTGCATGGCATGTCTGTTGACTGCCGGGCTGACCGGTACGACGGTCGCCGATGTGCTGAACATGGGCGGGACACGAAATCCTGACGGAAGCTGGAATGGGATAGCGAGTCTGGAGACTGTCCCGGTGGGCAATCCGGGGAATGCCGGTGAGCTTTCGGGGGAAGGTGCGGGCGGCTGGGGACCGGACCGCATCTGTGGCGCGGTGAGCTACACGTACAACATCGGCAAGTACGAGGTCACGGCCGGACAGTACTGCGAGTTCCTGAACAAGGTGGCGGGCGCGGACACGTATGGCCTCTACCAAACCCCCATGTCGCTGACCGACGTAGGCAGCGGGATCACGCGAAGCGGCGGCGGGACCGTGGGTAACCCTTACACGTACACAGTGGCGTCGTCTCACGTCAATCGCCCGGTGAACTGGGTTTCGTGGGGCAATGCCGCACGTTTTGCCAACTGGCTGCACAACGGGCAGCCGACGGGGGCGCAGGGTGCCTCGACCACGGAGCGTGGTGCGTACACGCTCGATGGCGGTACGAGTGATGCGGCCTTGCTGACAGTCAACCGCAACAGCAACTGGAAGTGGGCGATCACCAGTGAGGACGAGTGGTACAAGGCGGCGTACCACAAGAACGACGGCGTGACGGGCAATTACTTCCACTTTCCGACGAGCAGCGACACGCCTCCGGAGCAGGACATGGCCGACGTATCGGGAAACAACGCCAACTACTGGGCCTTCCCTTATGTTAGCCCAATCGACTCGGGCAAGTACACCACGGTGGTCGGCGAGTTCCAGCACTCTGAGAGCCCCTACGGCACGTTCGACCAGGGCGGCAACGTGTTCGAGTGGAATGAAGCTGTGATCGGTTCGTCTCACGGTGAGCGGGGCGGGTCGTTTGGCAGCGGCTATGAGTACTACTCCGGCGACCCGCACGCGTGGTTTCGCGACGACCTCAGCGAATCCCTCGCCGCGGGCTACTTCTTCGGGTTCCGCGTCTCCGAGGTTCCTGAGCCAGCCACGCTGCTGCTGGCCCTCGCCGGTGCCGGGCTGGTCGCAAGGCGGCGGAACCGCAACGTGAGGAGTGGACCTGCTTGAAACCGTCCTGGCGGACGTGACGCACCCCGGCAGGACACGCAAACGACATTCTCACGGAAGGAGCACGGCATGAACGCTTCCAGAACATGGATGCTGGCTTGTGCGTTGGTCGGGCTGCTGGCCGGCGCCGCCAGCGCGGCCACCATCTTTGTGGCCACGACGGGTGACGACGCGAACGATGGTTTGAGCTGGACCGCGGCCAAGCGGACGGTCCAGGCCGGCCTCGACGCCGCGTCAGACGGCGACGAGATCATCGTCGGACCGGGGACATACCCCGAAGCGATCAACTTCCTGGGCAAGGCGGTGTACCTGCGCAGCTCGGGAGGCGCGGCGAAGCCTGCAGATCCGCAGTGCGCCGATTGACTGACTGACCTGCGGCAGGCCCTGGCCTGATGGCATGCCGCCGATCATTTCGCGGGGCCTTCAGGCATGAGAGCCAAAACACAAGGAGAATATCATGAGACGCATGTACACACTTCGCGGCATCCTTTTCCTGATGCCAGTTGCCCTCGCGGCCGTCCCCGCGATAGCGGCCGACTGGATCTCTCCCCAACCCCTGCGGCCGAGGCAGTTCGGGCGGATCGTCAACTTCGGCGACAGCGGCTCCGACGTGGGCAACCTCCGAATCTTCGCCCCGGCATATGTTCAGGCCAGCTTTCCATCGCCTCCCTACTACGACGGCCGCTTCTCCAACGGTCCCGTCTGGGTCGAGGTGCTCGCCGGGCATTTGGGCGTTCCGGTACCCACTGCCAGCCTCGTCGGCGGGCCGAATGCCACCAACTATGCCTACGGCGGTGCCCAGGTGGTCGGTCACGCCTCCCTCAACGTTCCATCGCTTCAGGACCAAGTCGCGCTGTTCCTCGGAAAGGACAATCCGGGAGCCACGGACCTCTTCACCTTTCGAGGCGGGGGCAACGACTTCAGCTTCGGCCAGACCGACCCCGGCGTTCCGACCGGGGCCATCCGAGACCTCATCGTCTCCCTGGCCGAGCGGGGGGCCAGGCACTTCCTGTGGGCGGAACTGGCCCCGATAGGCAGTAGCCCGCGCAGACGGGGCACCCCGGATGAACAGCGCTTCAATAACCTGGCCACGCAGTTCAACGCGCTGCTGGCCTCGCACGTCGCCGCGCTGCGGGTTCAACTGGGTCCGTCCGTGGCCATCTATGAGTTCGACACCTACGGCCTGTATGAGCAGTTGTTCGCCAGGCCCGGCGATTTCGGCCTGACCAACGTGACCGAGCCGGCGCTGAGCAGCCTCGGTCCGCCCCCGGTTATCGTCGCCGACCCGGACCAGTACCTGTACTGGGACAGGACCGGGCACTCGACGCGCGTCTTCCATCGCATGCAGGCAGAAGCGATGCTCCCCGAACCCAGCCCGGCGGATTTCGACCACGATTTCGACGTGGACGTGGATGATCTGAAGATCTTCTTGGCCTGTGTCAGCGGTCCTGCGGTTTCGTACGATGCGGCTCAGCTTCCGCCGGCGTGCACGGTGACGCCAGCCGGCCAATCCATTCCGCCGGATTTTGACAAGGACGCCGATGTGGACCAGGACGATTTCGGCATCTTCCAGCGGTGCTGGAGCGGGGCCAACAATCCGGCCGATCCGAACTGCACGGCGGGGGGATGATCGGCCCTGGGAATGGGCAGGAGGAACGAATCATGCGAAGCGTTGCAGGTTTAGCCAGGGTGCTGGTAGGAGCGGTGTTGTGGGCCCTCGCCATCGCAGAAGGCGGGGTGATCTACGTTGACGATGACGCGCCGGCCGACTACGACCACATCCAGGCCGCGATCGATGCCGCGGTTGCCGGCGATGAGATCGTTGTCCGGCCAGGAACCTACTACGAGCACATCGATCTCCACGGCAAAGCCGTCACCGTTCGCAGCACCGACCCGCTCGATCCCGCTGTCGTGGAAAGCACCATCATCGACGGAGGCGCCGCGGGAACGGTCGTCACCTGCAGAAGCGGCGAAGGGCCGGACACGGTCCTGAACGGTCTGACCATCACGAACGGCCGGCACCTGAATTTCGGCGGGGGGATGGGGATCTCCGGCAGGCCGCGGGTGATTCACTGCCGGATCATCCAGAACGTAGCTATTGGTCGCGGCGCCGGGGTGACCGTCGCTACATCCAGTGCATCGCCGTTGTTCGCGCGTTGCACATTCGCCGGCAACGTGGCCAATTCCAATGGTGGTGGACTATACATCGAGAACGGCATGCCCGCGCTAGTCAATTGCACGTTTGTAGGCAATACCGCGAAGCAGGGCGGCGGTATCGACGTCAACGGCGGCACAGTGACTTTGACCAACTGCCAGTTCGTTCAGAACTCCGCCTCCACCTACGGAGGTGGGCTTCATCTCGTGAGCGGGCCTTCGTCTCCTGTGAACCTGACCAACTGTGTATTTGTCGGGAACCGTGCCGGGCTTTATGGAGGCGGGACCGCATCGTGGGGCGTTAGGTCCCCATACTACCCCCACGTGTACTTCGTGAACTGCACGTTTGCGGGCAACGGAGCCGGCGCGGGGCGCAGCGTGGCATGCGACAGTGAAAACAACAACGTTACGTACATGTTGCATAACAGCATCCTGTGGGACGTGGATGCAATTCGTTGCGATAGAGCGGGCGTGTATGTCTTGGACTCCGATGTGATGGGCCTCTCCATACCTATCCTCCGGGTCATCGACGCCGATCCGTCGTTCGTGGAAGCCCCCGACCCCGGCCCGGACGGCGAGTGGGGGACCTCCGACGACGATCACGGCGACCTCCACCTGCAACCCGGCTCGCCGTGCATCGACGCGGCCAGGAACACGGACGTGCCGGCGGACGCGTTCGACCTCAACGGCGACGGCGACATAACCGAGCGAACGCCGTTCGACCTGGACGGTCATCCGCGTTTCCTGGATGATCCGGATACCCCCGACGCGGGCGTGCCCGACCCGCCGCACTACCCGCACGTGGTGGACATGGGTACGTACGAGTTCATACCGGTTATCCCGGGCGACTTCGACAGGGACGGCGACGTGGATCCGGACGACTTCTTGGTATTCCAGGCCTGCGTCTCAGGCCCGGCTATCCCGCACGACGGTACCCGAACCTGCCAAACCGCCGACTTCGACAAGGACGGCGACGTGGACCAGTCGGACTTTGGCCTGTTCCAGCGGTGCTGGAGCGGGGCGAATCAACCGGCGGATCCAAATTGCGGGCACTGAGGGTTGCTAGAGTCGCGCGTCGTGGGGTACCTTCGAGCCTGCTGCGGCGTCTCCACAGCGACTCGCGCCACAATCACTCCGTCGGGTGGGCGAGATAGGATCCAGTACCGTCTGCGCGTTCACCGGGGGGTCCGGATTGCCCTCTGGCGAGCCACCCGATGGGACCCCTTTTCACCGCAAAGATGGCGGTGCGGGCGGAGGTGCTGGCCGTGGTCGAGGCGGTGGCGGCGGCGATAGAGGCCGATGGGACGACGGCAGCGGTAGCGGGTGGCTCGGCGGCATCGGCCGCGGCAGAGCTGGCGCGGGTGGAGGAGGGCACATCGACACCGGCGGTGTTGGTCTGGGCGGCGGAGGAGACGGGCACATGGGCACACCGTTGTGCGACATCGCTGGTTCCGGTGCCAGTTCCAGAATGAGCTGGGCAAGGAACTCCCGCATCACCCGGCGCTTCACGGTGTTCCTCCGCTGACCGGCGGCGAGCAGGGCATACATCCGGTCGTGAACGTCCGGCCATAGCCCGGTCCGCACGGCGACCTTCTGGAAGTCCTCCCACGCCAGCACGATCTGCCGTCCGTTTTTCCATCGTTGCATGTCGCATCTCCCGTGTTTGTCGCCGAAGTGGCACGAAGCGGCTGGTTACGTGCCTGCCAGCGCCGATCGGCTGCTCGCATGGCCCAAGACTGCCCTCGGCCCCCAATCGTCGTATGGCGCCCGGGTTGGTGACCCTGAAGGGGGTTTCGTGGACAAGCATGGGGATGCCGCCGACCAGATGAAGCGGGGCTCCTTCCGGGGAAGGCAGGCAGGTGGCAGCTACTCGGCCTGCATGGCGGGGGCGTAGATGAAGTGGTGTGTATTCCACGAAACCGGCGGCAGTGTGGTCCAAACTTGGCCTGGCCAGCCGAGCCCAGCCAATGCCTTCCCCCGGCAGTCGGTGCCCGCGGGTTCGCCTACTGATGCCGATTGCCGCTGTTTCGCAATGATCCGCCTGCTGAAGGTCAGGGCGCTGTCTGATGCCGCCGGGGCGAGTTGGGAATGGTGGCGGTCGTCGCCTCATGCGATCCCGTCCTTCGCGTGGAGGGCGCTGAGCAGTCCGGCGAGCAGTGTTCGTGCCTCCGGCGGCAGCTTCGCCAGGTCCGCTGCCAGAGCGGCCAGGCGGTCGGCGGTGATGGAATCGGGCAGGTTTTGACAAACCCCATCACAAACTGGCGGTGTGCCGCATGTAAGTTCTTGGTTTCCAACGGCCTGTACTGTGGGCTGATAGCCTACGGAGCCGAAGGTTGCAGGTTCGACTCCTGCGCGGTGTACTTGATTTGCCAAGGAGTTACGGCAGGGCAGATCAGAGCCGTATCCCCTGTGGCAGAGATATCTGGCAGAGATGCGCGCCAGGAAAAGGCCCCGGGCGGTCGTGATCCCGCCCGGAGCCCAAGCAAACCTCGACGGTCTGCTCCCAAGTGGATCGGAGGTTTGTTATGGCACGCTTCCCCAAACCGTTCTTCCGTACCGCCCGCCTCGCCTGGTTCGTTCAGGTCGGTTCCCGCCAGATCAGGCTGGCTGAAGGCCGCGACGAAGCCTTCCGCCGCTACCATGAGTTCATGGCCGCGCCCCAGGAGCCGCCGCCCGTCTCCAAATCCGAGCTGGTGGCCGTCGTCGTGGACGCCTTCCTCGACTTCGTCCAGCAGCACCGTTCCCCCGAGACCTACCGCTGGTACAAGGACCGGCTCGAGCTGTTCTGCAACGCGATCCCGGCCTCGCTGACCGTGGACCAGCTCAGGCCGTTCCATCTCCAGAAGTGGATCGATTCCCACCCCGACCGTTCCAATGGAACAAAGCGGAACTACTGCCGCTCGATCCAGCGAGCCATGCGCTGGGCTGAAGAGCAGGGTTACATCGAGAGGTCGCCTCTCGCGCACTTCAAGAAACCGCGGGGCGGAAGCCGGGAGCAAGTTGTCTCTGTAGCCGAATACCAGAAGCTGGTGGACAACACGGCCGACGAGAGCTTCAGGGATCTGCTTACCGTCACGTGGGAGACGGGTTGCCGGCCGCAGGAGTCGTTGCGCGTTGAGGCTCGGCATGTGGACCTTGCTGGCAACCGCTGGGTCTTTCCGGCATCCGAGGCCAAGGGTGGCAGAGTCCCTCGGGTCATCTACCTGACGCCCGCCGCGTTCGAAATCACCAAGCGGTTGATGAAGCGCTATCCGCAGGGCCCCTTGTTCCGCAACACCGATGGTCGGCCGTGGACACCGGACGCTGCCAATTGCCGTTTTGGGCGGCTCAAGAAGAAACTGGGAGTGAAGTGCTGCCTGTACAGCCTGCGGCACTCGTTCGCCACGCGGGCCCTCATGCGAGGCTTGGATAGCGTCACGGTTGCCGTGCTGATGGGCCATTCGGACACGTCCATGCTGGCACGACACTACGCACACCTCACGCAGGCCCCGAGCTTCCTCCTGGAGCAGGCACGCCGCGCCTCAGAGTGATGTGCTTCAGTCGTGGTTGCGTGAGTGCCCACCAGCACCATAATCGGTTGGATGAGGGCAGGGATCGTGCGGCGATGGATTCAGCGTCGGGACTTTGCACGGAGTCGCCGGTGTACGACACGGCGATATTGCTTGCGGTCGGCCCGGTCGCGGCGCTCCACAGCACGGTACTCGCGGATGGCTTCCGGATGGGCGTGCCGCCAGACATCCGGCCGTAGTGCGGCGTAGTCTTTGTCGCCGGCCAGCAGACGATCGAGCACATCCTTGAGGTAGACCCACACGTCCAGGTCGTTGCGGACCGCGCTGCTGACCAGCGTCAGGAAGTCCGCGGCACGATCACCCGCCGGCACGCTGCCGATGAACAGCCAGTTCTTCCTTCCGAGGGCCACCTGCTTCATCAACTGCTCGACTTCGTTATTGTCCATCGGAACCCGGCCGTCGCTCAGGTAGGTCTGCAGCGGTTCCCAATGGTTGCGCAGGTAGCCCAGGGCCTCGCCCAGCTTGCTCTTGGGCAATACATCCGTGGCCGACTTGCTCTCCATCCACTCGCCCAGCGACCGCCAGACAGGGGCGGACTCGCTCTGACGCAACCCCAGCCGCTCCTCGGCCGATACTGACCGGGCGCGATCCTCGATGTCGTAGAGCTGCTGGAACATGGCCAGCACCACGCTCGACTCGAGCGGATAGACCTCACGGGCATCGAAGACCTTGCGTCGGGCACGGGCACTACAGGCCGCCCGGCGGATCCGCCCATCGCTGCGCAGACTGATCCCCTGGTATCCCGAATAACAATCCGCCAGCAACGTACCCGTGTACCCCGCCAGCATCAGGTCCGGGCCGTCCCGGTGCC
>JAKLEZ010000066.1 GCA_022711465.1 Planctomycetota bacterium
ACCCGGCACGGTCATGCTATCAGGCCGGGAGATCAACGGAAAGCACCATCGGGGCGACGGAAACCAAAGGAAAAGTGGCTCCGTTTGACCCGCCCACAAGTGGCTCCGTTTAACCCGCCCGGCGACACGCGATCGCCCCGTTGGCCTCCTCTCTTGCACCTCACAAGGTGTTTGGAATCCCAGCTGCTATCTGACAGTACTACTCGCGATTCCGACGCGGACTGGCTTCCCTGGTGCTCGCTTTGTCTCTGGAGCAATCGATCTCGAGGACTAGTTTGCGCAGTTCGGATCGGCCGGCTTGTTGGCTCCGCTGAAACATTGCTGGAAGATGCCGTAGTCAGACTGATCCACGTCGGCGTCCTGATCGAAGTCCGCGGTGTTGAATGTCGCGGGCGCGCACTCGCTGGGTGGACCCTTGATGGCCGGGCCGGTGAAGCACGACGTGAGGGTCTTCAAGTCATTGCCGTCCACGTCGCCGTCGCGGTCGAAATCGCCGAAGATGACGAGCGGGCAGCCCTGGGCGTCTACGACCGCGCCGGAAACGGTGCCCGGACATGTGTCGCAGGCATCACCCACCCAATCGGCATCGCTATCTGCTTGTTCTGGATTGGGAGAGGTGGGGCAGTTGTCGCAGACACGGAATCCATCGCCATCCTCATCGGGCGGCTCGAGCGACGGCTCAGGACTCAGCACGAACATGACACCCGCAAGGGGGTCGGCCGTATCCGGCTCGATCAGCTGGAGACTACCGCCCCAGCCGCCCGAGCCCTGATCAACGCGCATGAGGATGCGGTTGTAGCCGCAACCGAGCATGAATACGTCGGACACGTCTTGGTCACAGGCACTCTCTCGGCACTCGCATTTGTGGAGTATCCGCGTACCGTTGACCCACACAAAGGCTGAATCATTAGAGCCCATGGATAATCGCGCCCCTCGAGGAGGCCCAGGGTTGTAGCAGTAAGTGTGGAGGTAGGCAACCCTGCCGGTTGTGTCACTACTGGCATAGTAATCCTTGAGATCCAGCATTGTCGCCGAAGTGAACTGTACCGCGCTCTCTTCACGAAGATTCACCCATGTCTTACCAGCCTGAACTTGGCCAGGGAGGGGTGAGACGGCGGTTTCAGATCCGCCGCCAGAGAGAGCCAGCACATCAGTATCGCAAAGGTCGTTGCATCCGGATCCAACCAGAGCTCCTTCCGAGCGGTGCCCGAGGATCAGCCAATCACGAATCGCCCTGGGTCGACTCGCAGGATTATCGGGTATCGTCAAGCTCTGATTGTCACCAATAGCCGACCGGAAGGGTGTGACCATGAAGTCAGCGAGAATGGCGTTCCCACCGTCGTCAAAACGCAGTACGAATAACCAGCCCCCCGCGTAGATTTCGTTGACTGCGACCAGAACACGATGCCACCCTTCGCTCAATACAAACGGTGGCGAGATACTACCGTCAGGCTTGCAGTTTCGATCACTTGCATATCGATGCCGTTCGACGCCGTCCACGAGAATCTTGAAACCATCATTGCTGCCCACGCGGGTGCGAACCACACGGGTCACCGGGTTGTAGACATAAGTGTGTGCGTATGCAACAGCTACTGCATCTCCCCAGAGATCCAGAAAACGCACTCCTTCACCCGAGCACAAGGCCCTTCCCAGGATGTGGGTCCATGCTCGTCCGCGCGTACGGTTGCCTGGCGAGGGATCAACCGTGGCATCAGTGTAACCGCAACCTCCTGTCAGTCGGTCGTTCAAAGACGAACCGCTAAACGTACCAAGCACGGCCCAAGAGCGAATCCATCCCTGGTCGGGATCGATACCAGGTTCGAGGCCATCAATCACGCCGTTGCCGTTGCGGTCGGCAATGTCGGAACACCAGGGGCAGACGTCGCAGGCGTCGCCGACGCTATCGCCGTCCATATCAGACTGATTCTGATTACTGACCAGCGCACAGTTGTCGCAGCCGTCGACGACTCCGTCCTGGTCATCGTCCGCAGTATCCGGAATTCCGTTGCGGTTATTGTCGTCGGTGAGAGGGGGTATTTCGTACTCAACGAGGAAGTCACTCTGGCGGAGCGTGTCGGCGTCGTGCCAGCCCAAACCATTCCCCGGCCGTGAGAACTGGCCGAGGAAGGACTCTGGACCGACGCCGCCGTCATTGGGCTGACCTTGCGCCCAGGCCGCGAATTGCCAGGGTTCGTCGGTGATCCAGGACCAACCATCCGCTCCGACGACGTTCGGCTCCTCTTGAAATCCGCCCAGCCAAACGAAATCAAGCCCGGACGCATTTCCCAGGAGTTGGGCAACGTAAACGAACTCCTGAAGGCTGGTCACGGTGGCGAGATGGCCGCCCAAGCAGGCCGCGTTATTGCGAGCCTGATGCCACGTGTATTCACCCTTCACGATCTGATAGGCAGCTTCGCAGGCGTCGCCAACACCATCCTGATCGCTGTCGGCCTGATCAGGGTTGAACCGGATCGGACAATTGTCGCAGGCGTCCCCCAGGCCGTCTCCATCGAAATCCACTTGACCGGGATCCGGTATGGTCGGACACTTGTCGACAGCATCTGGCCCACCGTCCGTGTCTGCATCTTCTGCGCCATGAATGACCACCCACACATTGTCCAAGGCCGGCCCGCAGTTGTAGTCTCCTGGATTGGTTGCCAGGAATTCCAGCGTTGTCTCCGCATCTACCGCTGTAAACTGCCACGTCTTGGTTTGCCAGCCCATGTCCCATAGCTCACGGCCAGTGATGCTGAAGGTGAAGTCCTTCCACGTCCCAGCCGCCTGAACACGCAGCTGTTTCACCAAGCTGTCGCAGGCCGGATTTCCAGCCAGGTCGAAAACCACAACATACTCCTGGCCGACAATTGTCGGAAAGGTCTGGGCAATACCACCCGCATCCATATCGAGGCTGCGACGACCGGCAGAACTGAGCCAGTACTTACCGGTGTAGGTAACACCGCCCGTAATTGTCCATTCTGGAATGGCCGCCGATCCTGGGGCCAATGCTGTGTAAACGCTGGGGTCCTGGCCGACTTCAAAGCTCCCATTTTCTAGGATCGACCCTCCATTCCCAAACTCAATCACGTAACCAACAACGAGACCCGAGTACCCGCGAGGATCCTCCCAAAGGTCGTTCCACTGGCTACCCCGGCCTACACCGCCGTGAAGCGAGAAGTGGAGATAGTCTTGATGGTCAAGGAAGTCATCCGGGTTGCCCGAGCACCAGTTCTGATAGACGATCGGCTGCCCAGTGGTCCATTGCCAACCACCCAGCGGTTCAGAGGATCCGGCCGACTGATAACCGCCGATCCATGGGCCATAAGACCTGTCCTCAAGCGGATCATCCCACCAGAACTGCGGTGCGTCGATTAGTCCAAAGACAAAGGCGTTCTCGTCAGCGGAACCGATGGTGGCCAGATGTCCACCGGCAGCGATAGCCGCGGCGTTTGCCTGGTCCCAGGTGATGCCCTCGGGCACGCTCACCGCGCGATAGCGATGGCCGTTGACCGGCCACACAGCCTCCGTGGGTCTCGGATCGAACTCGATAACAAAACCTCTCAGCAGGACAGTTGATTCCTGATCTTGCCACACGGGCGCCCTGGCTTGGCCGAGCGGTACGCCGTAATCGAGCTGATCCTCCACGCCGAGCCGATTATTGGGCTGGCCCGGCAACCAGTTGGTGTAGTCCCACGCTTCCTCAGTTACCCATCTCCATCCCCCCAATGGCTCGGCAGATCCCTTCGGCTGGTATCCTCCCAGCCACGTTCCCCGATACCAACTGGTCGACGGATTCTCATACCAGAACTGAGCCGCGTCGGTAAGGCTGAAGACAAGCTGGTTTTCGTCGGCCGATCTGCATGTAGCGAGGTATCCACCGGCGGCGATGGCAGCGGTGTTTGCCTGGTCCCAGGTGATGCCGCTGGGAACGTAGACGGCGCGATAGAGATGTCCGTTCCCCGGCCAACGGACTTCGGCCAGTCCGAACTCGATCACATATCCCTTCACCAAGGTCCCGGCTCCGATGTCGTTCCAGGTGGCTGCCCGCGCCTGGCCGACCACAACGTAGTAGTGAACGCGGTTCTCGCCGCCCGAGTTGTTGGGCTGACCTGAAAGCCAGGCCGCATATCTCCAGGTCTCCTCCGTGACCCAGCGCCAGCCGCCCGCGGGCTCGGCGGAACCTTCCGGCTGATAGGCGCCGAGCCACGGGCCCCAGTTTGTGTTCGTCCCCGAACCGGTCCAAAACTCAGATGTGTTCACGAGGCTGAACACGAAGTCGTTTTCGGCCGAGGATGTGCAGGTCGCCAGGTATCCGCCGGCCGCAATAGCGGCATCGTTCGCCTGGTCCCAGGTGATGCCCTCGGGCACGCTCACCGCGCGATAGCGATGGCCGTTGACCGGCCAAACAGAATCCGCCACTGCGGGCGTTGCGCTCTGTAGCATGAGGAGAACAAGAGTGGATGCCATGATGCTGAACAGATGGACTCGTGAGTATGGCAGATCTACTGCTCTGGAAGTCTTCACTTTGCGGTCCTCCTGAAAGCGTTCAGCAGCCCTTTCAATGAAACGATCCCCAGGTCCCATCTCCGTTCATCAGGCAACCAGGGGCCTCGCCCCCAGGCCAATAGGGCCAATGTGTCGGTTGAAGGAACCGTGCAAAGCCTTACTCCGAGTTCAGGGCCAGCCGGAACCCGATGCTTCTGCTCCAGGCGCTTCGACCACCGCCAATACCGCCGCGGGCGGCTACCCGACAGCGGCTCGCATCGCATTCCCAGCAACCACCACGGAGAACCGGGGACACGTCTCCCGTCGCCGGCCCACGCGGGTTGGCACATGGTGTCCCGCAGTTGTCCACGCACCACTGGTAGTAAGTCGAGCTGTACCAGTCGTTGCACCACTCCCAGACATTGCCGGCCATGTCGTACAAGCCGTAGTTGCTGGCCCCATGGCTCGTCTGATAGCTCGTGGGCGTACCAGGCCAACCGAAGTCCGCCTTGTACCGCAGTCCTCCATTGAAGAACCCCACCGGGCTGGTGTACGGCCACGCCCCAATACCCCATAGGGGGTGATCGCCGCGAGTCGGGCTGTCGTCGTACGAGTAGTCGTTCGAACTGTAGTAGTTCGCCCGAGCGTGCTGGATATCGTCGTTGTCCGACCACGGGAAACGGTGCCCGGCCACGCCACCGCGGGCCGCTCTCTCCCATTCCGCCTCCGTCGGCAGTCGATAGCCGCTGTTCCAGTTGCAGCTCCACGTAGAAAGATCGTAACCCAGCGGTCGCCCCTGCATCCCGCTCCGCCAGTTGGCATATGCGGCAGAACCGTACCAGCTTACCATCGCCATCGGGTGGTCTTCTTTCCCAGCTACGACGCCAAAGGTCGTGCCATTCCAGGTGATCCGGCTGTACGACGAGCCGAGCGCCGTGCTGCAATACAGGATACTGCTGTTGTATTTGTAGACCACGTTGTAGCTGACCGTGATCAGGTTGCCCTGACTCTTGGCCCAGTTCAGCGCGTCGGCGTACTGCTGGTTGGTCACCTCGGTGCGGTCCATGAAGAAGCCGTCCACATAGACCGCATGCACCGGCTGTTCTTTGTTTCCCTCGTTGAACGTGTCACCCATCTGGAATTCGCCGGCTGGGATCAGCTCCATGCCCGCGGGCGGCTCGGTGGTATCCGCGGCGTCACAGCCGACCCGCCCCGGTCGGTTTGTTCCACTGAAACACCGCTGAAACATCCCAAAGTCAGCCTGATCGACGTCGGTGTCCTGGTCGTGATCGGGCGGCAGAAACCCCTCGATAACCTCGAGCGTGCACCCGCCCGGCGGGCTCTGGGGGTCGTACGGTATCGCCGGCCCGGTCGCGCAGCCCTCAAACGTATCCAGGTCGTCCGCATCCACGTCGCCGTCGCGGTCGAAATCGCCGAAGATGACCGGCGGGCAACCCTGGGCGTCCACAGGACTACTGGGAATCGTATTCGGGCACAGGTCCGAGGGATCGGGAACACCATCGCCGTCGGAGTCCGGCAGCGACGTGAACGTCCATTGATACGCCTGCAGATCGTTGCCCCCAAGGTCGGCGATGTCGCCGTCGATGATCGCAGTGACCTCACCCACAACGCCACTTACCTGGAAGACATATGAGTTGCCGGCGCCACTTACCGAGAGAACTTGCCCGACGGACAAGGCCAAGTCGTCCGCGGAGACGTTCTGGACGTTCTGACTGAACAAGACCGTGATGCTGTGAACGTCTGTTTCTATGGCACCGGCCGCCGGCCAAGTCCCCGTGACCAGAGGAATGTCGTCCCCGACGAAAACGCTGCAGTCGTAGCCGCCAGCAATTGCCACGACCCCCGTCACGCCCAATACCGGAACCGGAATGGAGCGGTCTTCGGTCGTCCCGTCGCCCAATTGTCCGGACTCGTTGTCCCCCCACACCCACACTGCCCCGTCGCTCTTCAGCGCAAGGCTGTGGCTGTAGCCGGCGGCAATTGTCGTTACCCCGGTCAGACCTGGGACCTGAAGCCAAGTAGAACGGCTTGTAGTCGTCCCGTCGCCCAACTGGCCGTCGTTGTTTACCCCCCGTGCCCAGACCGTCCCATCGGTCCTGAGTGCGAGGGCGTGACCACCTCCACCCGCGACCGCTACCGCCCCCGTCACTACTCCCCAATTCTGTTGGTCGTCGGATGACCACCTCTCGATCGTTCCGTCTCTCTTAAGTAGAAGGGTGTGAGACCAGGTACCGGTAATGGCCACCGCCTCTTCCGCGTCTACGTACGCGTACTCGCGATAGTATGAGCCGGCTAAGGGAACGTATTCCCACGAGTGGTAGCCTCCGTCGCCCAATAGCGCAACACCGAGGTACTCGCTGGCGGCCACCGCCATACCTCCCTCGCACTCCCTGTTGGGAAGTGTGTAGTCCCGCGTTATGAATTCGAGCGGCCTGCACAGTCCCCACTCCCAGACTGTTCCGTTACTCGTGAGGGCAACGCTGTGGTTAGGGCCACAGGCAACCGCAACCGTTCCTGCCAAACCCCACACCTGCACAGGAGTCGAGCTGCCCTCCCATGTCGGCCCTGGCCAACCAGAACCCAACTGGCCATAATAATCAGATCCCCACGCCCAAGCTGTTCCGTCGCTCTTCAGCGCAAGGGTGTGGGCTTCCCCGCAGGCCACCGCCACGACATCTGTCAGATCGGACACGCGGACCAACCCTGAGACTCCGGGCATCCAGACGGCTTTGCCGGCTGCAACCGTGAACCCGTCGCTCAGCACAGTGTTTTCGCCATCCGGATTGCTGACTATCACGTTCCACCGTCCGACGGCCGCCCCCGCCAGCATGAGTCGCCCAGAGATTCGGTCTGTATCCACCCAAACGTCGGTCGCCACGATGTCGCTCTGGTCGGTTCGCGCCAGCTTGAGTGTTGCCCCAGGCAGGAGACCCGTCCCAGTCACCGCGACGTAGACATTGGTTTGCGTTGGGGCGAGGTCTGGCGTGATGCGCGCGACTGTCAGAGGCTCTAGTGAAGTGAACGTCCATTGGTACCCCCGCAGATCTTCGCCGCCGAGGCCAGTGATGTCGCCGTCGATAATCGCAGTCACGTTTCCGACAACACCGGTCACCTCGAAGACAAACGAGCTGCCGGCGCCACTCACAGAGAGCACGTGCCCCACTGACAAGACTAGATCGTCCGCTGAGACGTTTTGCACGTCCTCACTGAATGACACGGCGATGTTACTCACGCCGATCTCCATTGAGCCGGCAGGCGGCCAGGTATTCACGGCCACCAGGGGGGCCGGCTCTAGCGAGCCCGCGAAGATGCTGTGATTGCCACCACCAGCGATTGCAACTACTTCCGCCAGAATCGCTACCGCGACCGGGGTCGGGCGGTCCGTTGCTGTGCCATCGCCCAACTGGCCGAAGTAGTTGTACCCCCACGCCCAGACCGTCCCGTCCTCCTTTAGTGCAAGGCTGTGGCGACCGCCGCAGGCGACCGCTGCCACCCTGCTCAAGTAATGCGTTCCCCCGGCGTCCTTAACCTGAACCGGGCTCGTACTACTGGTGATCGTCCCGTCACCCAACTGGCCGCAGCCGTTAGATCCCCAGGCCCAAACCGTACCATCGCTCATGAGGGTAAGGCTATGTGCGTCACCACCGGCGACCGCCGCGGCCTCGGTCATACCCGCGACCTGGACCGGCGTCCTGCGATTCGCGGTTGTCCCGTCGCCCAACTGACCGGAACCATTGGATCCCCACGCGCAAACCGTCCCGTCGCTCTTGACCGCAAGGCTGTGGTAGACGCCGCAGGAGACCGCGACCACCCCGGTCAGGTAACCTGTCCCCCCAATATCCTTCACCCGAACTGGGAGGATACGTCTGGTGACCGTTCCGTCCCCCAATTGGCCATAGCCATTGTCCCCCCACGCCCAGACCGTGCCGTCGCTCTTGATTGCAAGGCTGTGATAACCGCCAGCTGCGACTGCGACCACCTCCGTCAAACCTGAAACTCGAACGGGAGTTGAGCAGTCCGTAGTTGTCCCGTCGCCCAACTGACCTCGCCAGTTCCCTCCCCATGCCCAGACGGTGCCGTTATTCTTGGCCGCAAGGCTATGGTACTTGCCGGCAGCGACTGCCACCAGCTCGGTCAGATTCTGTACCCGGGCCGGGGTCGCACGATTGGTCGTTGTGCCATCGCCCAGTTGGCCGATGTTGTTGTACCCCCATGCCCAAGCTGTCCCGTCGCTCTTGACCGCAAGGCTGTGGTGCTCGCCGCCAGCAACCGCGACCACCCCCGCCAAATCTCTAACTTGGGCCGGCACGCTGCGGCTTGTGGCCATGCCATCCCCCAATTGGCCTAAGTCGTTGCATCCCCAGGCCCAGACCGTCCCGTCACCCTTACGCACAAGGCAATGTCTTCCCCCGCAGGCGACCTCCACCGCCCCCGTCAGGCCCAGTACCTGAGCCGGAGTGAAGTGATCCTGGGTCGTTCCGTCGCCCAGCTGACCGAGGTCGTTTCTTCCCCACGCCCAGACCGTGCCGTCGCCCCTACGTGCGAAGCTACAGTAGGCGCCACCACCGATCTCCTCCACCCCCGTCAGGCCCAATACCCGAGCCGGAGTGGAGTGAGCTTGGGTCGTTCCATCGCCCAACTGGCCATAGTCGTTGTTACCCCACGCCCAGACTGTCCCGTCACTTTTGCGCGCCAGGCTGTGGTAATAGCCACTGCTGACCGCCTTCACCTCGGTCAAACCCGGCACCTGAACGGGAACGAGGACCCCGGATCCCCACGCCCACACCGTCCCGTCGCTCTTGACCGCCAAACTGGCATATGTGCCGCCCGCGATTCCCACCACATCCGCCAATCCCGACACCTTAACCGGGGTAGAGCGAGGTTCGGTTGTCCCATCGCCCACTTGGCCGAAGTCGTTGGATCCCCACGCCCATACCGTCCCGTCGCTCTTGATCACAAGGCTGTGGAGGCCGCCAGCGGCGATGGCCACTACCCCCGTCAAACCTGATACTCCTACCGGAGCCGAGTAATAGACTTCGCCTGGAACGCCCACTTGGCCCCATAGGTTCTCTCCCCACGCCCAGACCGTCCCGTCGCCCTTACGCGCAAGGCTATGTTGTCCCCCGCAGGCGACCTCCACTACCCCCGTGAGATTCTGTACCCGCACCGGAGTCGCACGATCGGTCCTTGTGCCATCGCCCAGTTGGCCGAAGTAGTTGTACCCCCACGCCCAGACCGTCCCGTCGCTCTTGACCGCAAGGCTGTAGGCAGCGCCGCCAGCGACCGCCGCCACATTGCCGATCAATACCGGCGCAGCGAGCAAGGAAGCCCCGGTCCCCAGCTGGCCAAAGGAGTTGTCCCCGGTCGTCTGGATGGCTTGCCCCGCGGTGACGTTGAAGCCGTTGCTCAGGACGGCAAACTGGGTATCCAGGTTGATAACCACCACGTCCCACTGACCAATCTGCGCGCCAGCCAGCTTGAACCATCCGGAGATCCCGGTATCGCTCGCGGCATTGACATTGGTCGCCACGATATCGTCCTGGCCGCTTCGCGCCAGCTTGAGCGTCGCCCCCGACTGGAAACCCGTTCCCGTCACCGTGACGTAGATGTTGGTCTGCGTCGGCGCCGAGTCAGGGGTGACGCCGTTCACGCTTACCTGGGCGAACGCTGAACCTGAGGCGATCACATGAAGGCTCGCCCCAATGAAGCTTGCCATCACCGCGCCACGCATCACACTGGACAACCGTAACACAGCCCACCTCCACCGGGATAAGGAGACATGTTGATTCATCCCATCCACGTTACCTGACCAAGATACACCGCTGAACGACGTTCGACCCCTTTACAGGACGATGATCTTGACTTACCTTCCAGGTGCTCAGCCCTCGCACCCCAGCTGTGAGTGTCTGCGCAGCCTTGGCTGTTCACGCCGCAATCGCACAGGTTCCGGCATTCTACATCCGGGCAGCGTCATCCGCCCATTTCCTTGCTCAGCTTGTTTCCCATTAATCATCTTCCCTAGACTGGCCAGACACGGTAATCGGCTATGAAGAGAGGATTCATGCCATTGTCGGAAGCCATGGTTCAATCGCCGGGCACGCCGCCAAGAGAAATCGTCGAAGCCCGAGTATCTATGCTTCCAGCCTTGTACCACCGCCCTCACGGAGTCACCGGGCGTCTGGCTATCCCAGTTCTATCCGATTGTGGAGACAGATGATCCTGGAAATACCGCCTCAAGCGAAGAACAAGGTCATCGCCGGAACGCGACGACTCTCGTTCCGTCTCTCGAGCCCAGGCGATGAACGAGGCCTCCGTCTGCTGGATGCGAGGAAGCAGCTTCCTGAATTGCTCGCGACTGATGCCGACTCGCTCCAGTTGTTCCCTCTGCTCGGCGGTGAGGTCTACCCAGAACTCCTTTCCCGGGAGGGTACGACCGTTCGGGACGGCCACAAGGGCAAGCCAGTCCGATCTACGCCGGAGCGGCGCAAGTTCTGCATCCAGTCTCTTGATTTCCCTGTCGTGCTTCTCCGCTTCTCCCTCGTGCTCGGCACCTTGCTTTCGGCACTCGGCTGCCGCGGCCTGTTCCTTGTAGTTCGGCGAGCTCCACCGCGTGATCCCGCCCCTTGGTCCCCTTTTGATGCGCCATTTGATGCTCTTTCGATCGTGCTCCGTGGCTTCACTCCGAAGGGCTCTTGCTTTGTCCATCTCGGCGAGCTTGTTCTCCGTGGTGCTTCGCTTCTCTTCATTCAGTGAGGCGATCATGCGATCGACGTTCCCTTTCTCATCGGCGGCCTTGCGGCGTGCTCGTTGAATCGCCTCTTGAACGGCACGAGAGGTCAGGATGATCTCACTGTCCGCATCGGTCATGAATTCGTTCTTCAGTAGGTCGTGGTACTTGGCGATCCTGTCCACCGCGGGCTGCGTCGCTGGCTGCGATGACGACGACGCCTGGCCAAACGACGGCAGGCCGGAAGCCACACACAACAAAACCAGACCGCTCGCGAAGCTCGTTCTCAGGAACATGACTGTCCTCCATCTCACGGGTCGTTGCACCGAATCACGATGGCGATTCTCCCATCCCCACCTTCACGAGCGGGACTCCGTCCACGCACTCACGCCGAAAAAACGGAATTGGCAGAATCTGAGCGTCCCCTGCATCGCGAGCATGGTGGTGACGCCGGGTGACGCCGCTCCGATTCCGGCCCCACTTGACATAGGTGCCTGCTTTCCAGAAACTCATTGATATCGGTGCTGGGTGGGGAATGAAGCCACTTCACCGGGGTGCAATCATGGCGGCTTCCGAGGATGCCCTGATCGACAACGCCATTCACGGCGACCGCGGGGCCCTGGCGACCCTGTTGGAGCAGTACGGCCCGTCTGTGCGGCGAGGGCTGGTGGGCGAAATCCCGCCGCGGTGGCGTTCCCTCCTCTCCGAAGACGATGTGATGCAACAGACCTACGCGGATGCCGTGCGGGACATTCATAAGTTCAAGTCCCAGGGCGTTGACGCCTTCCCCCGTTGGCTGGCGACGCTGATGAACAACAATCTGCGCGATGCCATCGAGGGGTTGGAGGCTGACCGGCGTGGGGGCAAGGCTCGGCGAATCGAGCCGAAGACAGGTGACCAATCCTACATCACCCTCATCGACATCCTGACCGCGAGCACCTCGACACCCAGCCGATGCGTAAGTCGCGAAGAGAACGCGGTTTACCTCAAGCGCGCCATCGGGCAGCTTCCGGAGGCTTATGCTCATGTAGTGCGGCTGTATGACCTGGAGGGCCGGCCGATCAGCGATGTGGCCGCCACCCTGGGGCGAAGCCCGGGGGCGGTGTTCATGCTCCGTGCCCGAGCCCACTCACGGCTGCAGGAGCTCATGGGACCGGCCTCGGCCTATTTCAGCACGATTTGAGCCCCCGCGCGTGAGCGGAAACGGCGTTTTCCGCTCGTGAGAGTGGGAAACGACCAACCATCGCCTGGCCTCGGCAGGGTTGCGGCTCCCCGAAACCGGGCGACGGCGTGGTTCAGGTGCACGAATGACCAATGATCCACCCAACGACCCGCAAGCGGGGGCATCCCCCGAGCGACGGCTGATCGACGCTGCGTTCGAGCAGGAGCTCAGCTTGCCGGCCGAGCCTTCGCCCGTCTCCGGCGACGCGAGTTCGCCGGGCGCTT
>JAKLEZ010000067.1 GCA_022711465.1 Planctomycetota bacterium
AGACACCGGCCGGTTTGTCAAGCCCAAAATGAATGCGAATCTGCTCGGCACCCCTGCCGAGTCCATCAATGCTTGTCATGAGCTGGGGTTACGTGTGCAGGAAAGAGTCAGTTGCGGAATCGCTGCGGGAGGCATCATAGAGGTGAACCAAGCTCATGCAACCGAGGAAATGTTGCCCGCCCCATCCCCTCCATCCCCGGCCTCCTCCGAAACCACGCCAGATGCGATCGGCACCGGCAGCCCGACGACCCGAAACCCCATACAACCGGCTTGCCGCCGGCCAGCTTGAGATTCAGTATGTGCTCCTCCAGCACGAGAAGAAGCTCTTCGGCGGCCGGCCGGCCGATGGCGTGGGCCTCATCGATATGCAGCAGGCTGCCGGGCTCGAGCTGAACGCGAACGCGTCGCAGGTCGGCAACCGAGGCGACGCACGGTCCGCTGGTCTCAACGAGCGGGCTGAACATCTCATTCGCGAGGATCCGGGCAAAACAGGTCTTTCCCAGGCCGCCGCTGGAGGTTTGGAGGACGTGGGGCAGCGGCTCGCCGCGCTGTATCGCGGCACCGATTGCGATTCGGGCCTTCTGTTTCGCGGCTTCCTGGCCGATCATCTCGTCGAGGGTCTGCGGTCTCAGGGACTGGGCCATCAGCAATCTCCGCTTTGGACGTGGGCCGCGAGCGGCCTCAAGCGGTCATTGTCTCAGGGAGGCCGTGCGGACCGGTGCCGTCGGTCTGGCGAGCAAGTGACTTGAAACCGGTAGGAGCGGTCTTCTTCTCCTTCCAGCAGTAATGAGATAGGCGCGTCAAGTCTTAAGCACCCTTCCCGCTCTCCCGTTCAGCCTCGGCGTCAATCGACTCATTGTCCATCGCCCGAGCTCGCGATCGGCGGTCGGAGGCTGAGTGTACTCTGCTGCAACAACAGGGCGAACCGCGACCGGCCCAACGTGAACGTAGTGCATAAACAACTCGCAGACATGGCTTTGCGTGCTCTCCCGTTCCTTGCAGCTTGCCCTGCGAACGCCCCCACTCGGAACTCTCTCCCTCTTGCTAGCGACCTCGCCGGCCGGGCAGCAAGGGGCAAACCCTATTGACAGGCCTTCGGCGGCTTGGTTAACATATAGGTGCTGTGGTCGCCCCCCTCGCGACACAGGCTTCATGTCTTTCGGTCTGGAATCGCGACGAGACGGCCCAGAGAAACGTGAAATCGAATCGTGTGGAGTCAGGAAACAGAGAAGCTGCCACCTCAACAGGGCTTCAGTTGTCCCGACGGTCTAGTGTCGTCATTTGCGAGGAGGAGAAGCGATGAGGTCCGTAACGACGTTCATCTCTATCGCCGGCGTGCTCGCCCTCGGGCTGCCCGGCACCGCCTTGGCGGCCGTTATCGGGCCGTGGCCGGCAACGTCAACAAACTTCTGGGAGACACAGCCGCTCGCACCGTATACGAGCGGAGCCGTGACGTTGGTAGCCCCTGATTCCATGCAGATGGCGGCCCCGACCGGCCTTACCAAGACGACGTGGCTCCCCTACGGCGGCACCTACGCCGAGAAGATGACCCTCGCCCAGTTAACTGCTCCCAGGACCCCGATTACGGCGGTCCACGCGAGGATTTACGATCCGGTCACGGCAGGCAAGAGCGGTTGGGCGGTCATTCTTGAGGACAGCGACGGCAGGATTCTGGATATAGGGATCCGCGGCTTTTTTGCGTCTCAGCAGATCCTGGCGCATCAGTATGACGGCTCCACCTGGGCCAACGGGCCAGCCTCCACCCGTACCAGGACCGGCAACAACTACTACGGATTAGATTTCACCCAGCTCACCGGCGGGACCATTCAGTACACGATTAGCGCGAACGAGAACGGAACCACCTGGAGTTACACGAACACGACCACGGTCGCATACGGGAACATCGATCAGCTCTATCTCAACGTCATGACGCCCGATACCTCCGGTGCGGGCAACTACAAGTGGACCGAGTTCTCCTACACGCCCGATCCGGCGACGATCGCCCTGCTGGCGATGGGCGCCATGGCCGGCCTGGGGCGCCGCCGCCGGTGATGAACAGGGAGCGATTTTGGGCCCGACGGCCTTGCATCCGGGCGGCGTGAAGCTTGCACAGAATCGCGGCGTTTGCCGGCGCAGCAAACCGGAGAGAGCGTCTGATCACAAGGAGCCGAGAATGATGCCCAACTGGCAGTCTGTGGCGGCCGGTGGCCTCTGGGCGGTGGCTGCCACCGCGCTGGCCGCGCCGATGAACTATCATGAGACCTGGGATTCATACGGCGGCCCCGGGGACCCGACATTCCTGGCCGTCTGGGCCGATCTGGATAGTCTGAATCGATTCAACCTGTTGACGGACAATGACAATGCCTTCACCGGTCCAAACAACCTGGAGTATCCCGGCGTCAACCAGGACAGGGGCCTGATCAACAACCTGGCCGATGGCATCAACAACAGTCAGGCCACCGGTGCAGAGTTGTACCCCGGACAATGGGTGTCACCCGCCGCCGACAGCGAGCTGTGCGTCGGCATGTACCTGTACATCAGCGCCCCCCTGGCGAATCGCAAGCTCGTGAACACCATCATCGTCATTTCGAAAGGCGGCCAGAACGTCAGTATCCCCAAAGATGCCACTGTTGTTCTGCCCGAGCCGATCCCGGCTCTGGCCTTCGGATTGATCAACGGCTGGCCCGATGCGGGAGGCACACAGGTAAACTACGCCACCCCCTACTTCTTCGATGGAAAGCAGTGGGTCAGGATCAACGCGTTTGCCACGGCCACAGGGCACAACAGGCTGTGGATGTGCATCCGGTCTGACGGAAGCGTGATGCTCAGCGAACTCAAAGGGGGTGGATCGACTACCGGCACCGCGCAGTACACGGGCGGCGAGTTCGACACGCTGAGCCTGCGAGCCAACGACGTTCTGGGATGGGTCACCGCCCGGATCGATGATGTCTTCCTCACCGGAGGCACCATCGGCGGTGTCGCTTCGCCCGGCGCGTGCTGCGTGAGGACCGCGCTCGGGGGGGGCACGTGCAGCATCGTCGCGTCGCAGACTGAATGCCAGACCTTGAGCGGAGTCTGGAAGGGCGGAGGTTCCACCTGTGGAACCAACAACGCCAACTGCGACTTCTGCTGGCCGTTTGCGGACTCGGACGACGACGGCGACGTGGACCTGGATGACTTCGGCGTGTTCCAGACCTGCTTCACCGGGGCAACCAGCGGCTATCTGCACCCCGAATGCCGGTGCCTCGACCGGCCTATTCCGCAGGAGGGCGGCGGCTTCTTGCCGCCGGACAACAGAGTGGACAACTCCGATCTGTGGGAGTTCACGAAGTGCTGGACCGGCCCGGCCATCCTGCTTGACCGCACCAGCCCGCCGCCAGGCTGCGCGCCGTAAACCGGGCTCATCGACCCCTTGGTAGTATTCGACGTGTTCCGCACCATCGAAATGGCAATGGCCGTCCTCATCTACATTCCCGTGGCCTGGCCGGTCCACTTCTCGTGGCCTGCGTACTTGATCAGCTTGGCAGTGTCGGTGCGGACAGCGGTCAGCGTGGGTGTGCCGACGAATGGCCTCTCGAAGAAATACTCGGCGAAGAACGACTTTCGCCAGTCTGCGGCCTTGCCCGTCAGCAGCGTGACCCAACTGCGGCCTTGCCCGTCAGCAGCGTGACCCAACTGCGGCCTTGCATCTTGGCCGGCACCTCGACGCCGGCCAGATCGAGGAAGGTCGGGGCCAGGTCGATGTTCAGCACCATCTTGTCCTGCCCGACCCCCTTGGGAAACAGCTTCGGATAACGGACGATCATGGGGATCCGCAGTGACTCGTCATACCCATTCAAGTGGTTGTACCGCCCGGTCAGGAACACGGCCCGGCTGGGCGAGCAGAGCGAGAGGGTCACGAAGGCATTGCGGAACCGCACACCTTCATTGGCCAGTCGATCCATGTTGGGCGTCTGGAACGATGGAAACCGTGCATGGTCACCCTGCTCTCGCTGTACCACGCCCATGGCATCCTGTCGCTGGTCGTCGGTGTAGACGAACAGGAAGTTGGGCCGGTCCTCGGCGGCCCGGGCGGCCGGGACGGCGAGAAAAGCTGCCCCGCCGGCAATCGTGAGCGACACGTGCAAACAAGATGAACAAAGGTTGTGATAGGTGAGGGGTTTCATGGTCCTTGGTTTCTCCCCTTGGGTTCGGCCGGCCGAAACGGGCCGACGGTCGCAATAATAGCTTTGAGTTCCCTGATCACTGCTTGATGGCGGGGATCTGGAGCCACATCGTGGATTTCCTGGGGATCGTCGGTTTGGTTGTAGAGCTCGACGTTCCCGTCGCTCCATTGGATGAGCCGCCATGAGTCGGTACGGACCGTTTGTCCGTAACGAGTCTCGCCGCGGGTGACCAAGGTGAATGCGGCCAGCCGGCCTTTGGCTTCCGGATTCTGCAGCAAGGCCCGGAGGCTCTGGCCAGCGAGCCGATGCGGCGGGTGGAGGCCGCAATAGTCGGCCACGGTCGGATACAGGTCTACCAGCTCAACCAGTGAGCGGCAGGTCCGTCCAGTCTTAGCGCCCGGAGCGACGATGATGCACGGTACGCGGCAACTGCGTTCGAAGAGCGTGTTCTTGTTCCACCAGTTGCGTTCGTTGTGGTGATAACCGTTGTCGCCGATGAACAAGACCAGCGTGTGATCCCAGAGTGTCAGCCGATCAAGTGTCTCCATCAGCCGGCCCACCTGGGCATCCATGAAGGACACGCCGGCGTAGTAGGCCCGCAGAAACTCTATCCGCTCCTTGTCCGTGAAGGCATTGAAGGCTTCGGCGAAGGCCCCGCCTGGTATGGCCAGGGGCGGCAAGGGGGTGATGTCCGGGGGATCGTGATGGAGTCGCAGCGAACCGGAGGGATACAGTTCGTAGTACCGGGCTGGGGAAAGGAAGGGGTCGTGCGGGCGGTGGAAACCGGCCGCGACCATCCACGGCTTTCCCTCGGCCGTGCATTTCTCGATGAACCCGATGCCATGAGCCGCGGTCTGGCCATCCGGCTGATCGTCATCGCCGCCGGCCATGGCGCCCCATTCGCACCATTTGAGCTTGCCGCCGGTGAGGTTGCGGCCCTGGAGCGCTTTGCCCGCGGGCGTCGGCTGGAACATCTCCGCCTCGTCCCACGATTTCCCGAGGTCCATCCAGCCCGCGCGGATCTCGCCCATTCGCTCGCCGACGTGAAAGACCTTTCCGAACGATGCGGTGTGCCATCCGTTCTGCCGCAGCAGTTGCGGGAGGGTCACAATGTCGGGTAACCGGCTCCGGAACATCGTGGTGTTGTTGACCACTCCGGTCTGCTCGCACCGCAGGCCGGTCAGGAACGATGTGCGGCTCGGGTTGCACACCGGGTACTGCGCGTAGGCATGATCGAAGCGAACACCGCGGGCCGCAAGTTGGTCGAGATTCGGCGTTTTGACAGTGGTATTCCCATAGCAGCCTACTGTGTCCCGCAAGTCATCAGAGATGATGAGCAGGACGTTCAGCTTCTGCGCGGCGAGCGTGGGCGAGAGCCCGGACAGCAGGCCGAGCAGGAGGGCAGGCAGGGACCACGGTGATGATCGGAGTATTCTCATTTCGGTCGGTATCCTCGTATTTGTGCCGCTCGTCACATTGATTTGACCGCCCCTCAATCACAGGCTCCCGGTCGCGTATAGCCGCAGTCGCGGGCTTCGTTGAGGACTTTCTTCGGTTCGGATGTCGGCCCCCCCCTCGATGACCGACGGCCGGTTGAAAGGCCTCGCCCGGTCGAGTTCCTCTACCGTGGCATAGCCGCGGTTGTCACGCAGCGTCCACGAGGTCAGCGCAGGAGCCTCGCTGACGTCCAGCGTCAGGGCCGACCCGTCCCAGCGGGCGGTCAGCCGGTACCAGTGGCCCGGCAGTACGCGTTCGTCGGAACTCACTCGCGGCTCCCAGCCGTCCAGGTTCACAAAGAAGGCGAACGCTCCGCCCTCCTTGGCCGGATTCACCCGCAGCTGGTATTCCCCATCCTTGATCGCGATCATGGAGCCGTTCGTCGGCACCTGCTCGAAGTATACCGAGCAGTCGACGCGAATTCCCGGTGCCAGCTGCGAATCGGGATGGCTTGCCGCCTGGAGGCCGCTCGGGCCGGACTTGAGCGCCTGACCATCCGGCACGGGCACTCGAATGACAAGGGAATTGCCCGCCGAAACGGCAGCGTCGAAGCCCTGAAGAAAGACCGTCCGCAAAGCCCTACCTGGCGCGGGAACGCCCCCTTGAGCACGATCCCGCCGCAACAGAATGGCCAATTCCGTTGAAGCTGTAATTCGGCCTGTTTTTGGCTTGGCACCGCGCTGGGGAGGCGCGGTACAATGAAGGCATACTGCTCGACGGCACTGCCGAGCAAGGTCGCGTGGGAAGAGGGACAAGACCGCGCTCTCGTTCGGGAGGCCGCCGCCCGTATGGTTGCGGCGTCGTACGGAAGTAGCGTTAGTGGGGGCGTGAAGAGGAGAGGAGCAAGCCGTGCCGGGGAGACTTCACCTCCGCCTTGTCATGTTCGCGATCGCCATTGTCATTTCGGCCCCTTGGGCACCCGGCAGGACCCCTGGGCGAACGCGAGCTTCATCCCCGCCGAGGAGGCCAAGCCGGCTACCGAAAGCGGCGCCTACATGCACCTTGAGGCGTACGGCCAGCCCGAATCGAAGGGCATCGAAGCGAGGTACATGCCCGATCGCGCCGCTCACGAGCCGCAGGATGCGTCACGGAAGTTAAACATCACCCGCTGAGTGTTCGTATGGCGGAACAGGAGGAGGATCATGAAACGCCGAGTGAGAATCGTGAGTTATGTTGTGGCAGCGACGAGTGCCTTGCCCGCTGCCGCAATCGCGCAGGCCGCGACCCCCGTGGGCAGCGCGTTCATGTACCAGGGCCAGCTGAAGAAGGACGGCGCGCCCGTCAACGGGAACGTGGAGTTCCAGTTTTCGCTGTGGGATGCGTGGACGGGCGGTACGCAGATCGGGATGACATTGACCCGGACCGATCCGGTGACCGACGGGCTGTTCAGCAGTTGGCTGGACTTCGGAAAGTCGGGGCTGGACGGGAACAACCGCTACCTGGAGATCGCCGTGCGGACTCCTCCCGGGAGCGGCAGTTGGACCACGTTGAGTTCGCGGCAACCCCTCCTGGCCACACCGTACGCGCAGTACGCGCTGAAGGCCAAGGACCTGGTTCTGCCCTACGCGGGCAGCACGGACGCGTGGGGCCAAGCCTTCGCGGTCACGCATACGCGGGCCAACAATGACGACGCGGCGATCGCCGGAACCCACACGACGACCAATCACCGGGGCACCGGCGTGATCGGGACCGGCGGAGTGACAGGCGTGAGCGGGAGGTGCTATCCGACCGACGACAATCCGCTCGCCCTGTACTACGGCGTCTCGGCCTCGTGCCAAGGTGGAAACGGAAACAACTATGCGGTCAACGCCTTGTCCCAATCGTCGAACACGGCTCTCGGCGTCTTTGGGGACGCTGAGGCGGACACCGACGAGGCAGCCGGCGGCTATCTCATCGGCCGCAGCACGGGGGCGGCGTCCGTGTATGGCGTCCACGGCCTGGCCCTGGCCGGCGGCACAGGAACGCGGTACGGCGTCTGCGGCGAGGCCGAGGGCAGCGCCATCGTGTACGGCGGCCACTTCACCGGAGAAAGCTCGGGTGACCGCACCTACGGCATTCGCGCCAGTGCCGCCGGCACCGGGAGCGGCATCAACTACGGCGCCGTGGCCCGGGCCGAAGGAGCCGGCACCGGGACCAAGTACGGCCTCTATGCGATTGCGACCGGGGACGGTACGGAAACCAAGTACGGGGTGTACGGCGACGTGAGCGGCGGCGGCACGAAGTACGCGGGTTACTTCAAAGGTAATCTGACGGCCACCGGCACCAAGTCATTCCAGATCGATCACCCGCTCGACCCGGAGAACTCCCTGCTCAACCACTACTGCGCCGAGGGCCCCGAACCCCTGAACGTGTACGGCGGCACGATCGTGCTGGACGCGGAGGGGGGAGCACGGGTGAAGTTGCCGGCCTATTTCGAGGCGATCAACCGCGATTTTCGCTATCAGTTGACGCCGATCGGCGCGCCGATGCCGAACCTGCACGTCGCCGGCGAGATCGAAAAGAACAGCTTCACGATCGGCGGCGGTAAGCCGAACGGGAAGGTCTCGTGGGAGGTCAAGGGCGTTCGCAACGACGCATACGTGCGCCAACGCGGCACCCTCGTCGAGCAGGCCAAGCCCCCGGGGCAACGCGGCAAGTACCTGCACCCCGAACTCCTCGGCAAGTCGCCGCGGGAGGCGATCCACCCGATCTCGGAGCCGACGGATTGAAGACCTGGCGACCTACGAGGTGCGTTGCCGCAAGCGGGGTCGGCCCGGAGAACGGAATCGACGAGGAAAAACAACCATGCAATGGAACTGTGGTGCGTTGCGATCTCGGACAACACAGAAGTGGCTGGTCGCGTGCGTCGTCGCATCCACGGGGACGCCGGTCCTCGCCCAGGTCGGCGTCGGGTTCGACCTCACGTGGAACACGTTCGACGGCGGCGGCGTCATGTGGAGCATTGGCGGCACCTACTCGCTGGGCGGTACGATCGGCCAGCCGGATGCCGCACTCCTACCCATGATCGGCGGAAGCTTCTCATTGTCCGGCGGATTCTGGCAAAGCCCAGGTCCGGCGTGCACCAATTTCGCGCCGGCGGACTTTGACCAGGACTGCGATGTGGACGGCGACGACCTTACCGCCTTTGCAGCCTGTGTCTCAGGACCGACGCTTGGTTCATCATCAGGGTGTACGGGCAAGGACCTCGACCGCGACGCCGATGTGGACCAAGCCGATTTTGGCCTGCTCCAGCGGTGCTATACGGGTGCAGGCATCCCAGCCGATCCAAACTGCGCCGATTGACGATTCTGGGCATCGAGCAGGCTGAGTGACTCTCCAAAGACGGCGGGGAAGGAGATCATCGACGGCTCGCGGGACAAGGACGCCATTCTCCTGGAGTTCGCGGACGCGCGCCGCCTTGCGGCAAGACGAGACGTTACTGATCGAATCGACAGCGGAGGTGATGTTGAACTCCCAGTAGGCCACAATCATTTCGTCGACAGTGGGATCGGGTACTCACAACTTCTGCGATTTGTCCTGCAGCGGCAGAGCGGGTATAATGACAAACGTAGTCGGGCGGGCCAAGCCAGGCTGAACAGCAAACATCGGTTTGAGGAGGGGCGCCGGTGCTACATTCATTTGGCTCCATATCGTTAGAGGCCAAATCGACCGCAGGACCGCAATCCGACGCGAGGCACATGGCTGAGATCGGTGGGGGACGGGCAGTCGTGACTGCGCGATCGCTCGCCGAAGCGGCGGGACTTCGCGACGAGTTGCGTTCTTTCGCGTACGCGCGAGGGAAGTTGACACCTTTCTCAGATCTTGATGCTCTCTCGACGATTGGAGTGGGGCCGGAGGACCACGCCGAGCCGTATGCAGTCGTCTATCGTGAATCCGGGGTTCCCTATTGCGCCATCATCGGGAGGATCCTCCTCGGCCGGAGCATCTGCCGAATCGGCTATCGCGCCGTGTCGACACCAAAGCTCCGACGATTCGAGATTTCGTATGGCGGTTTGGTGACAGATGGTACGCTCCGTGCAGAGCACTCGGTGTGTACTCACCTCGATAAGATGTTGGCGGATCATGAGGTTGATTGCATTACCATCCACGGCTTGGCGACACGTCACCAGACGTATGCTTCGCTTTCGCGCCTCGCGTCCTTCAGGACGCGATTTGGAAAGCACTGGGTGTACAGGTTGCCTGGCACCTCTTATGCAGACGTCCTAAAGGGCTTCTCTCGAAATCACCGCCACAACATCCGTCGAAAAGACCGCGGGGTACTGGATCACTTCAAAGGCGCCGTTGGCGTTCGGCTTTTCTGCCGTATTGAGGAAGTCACCGACTTCATGACGCGAACGGCTTCTCTCGCCGGAAAGACATACCAAGCGGCCCTTGGCTTGGGCTTCTCAGATTCTATCAAGTGGCATAGGATACTAGAGACCGAGGCACGGCTCGGGCGACTGCGCTGCTATTGGTTGGTCTGCGGTGGGGAACCGGTTGCTTTTCAGGTCGGTGTCGTATATGGGGATACCTACTTCCTTCACGCCATGGGCTACCTGCCCGAATACGGTGAGCTGTCTCTCGGCACCGTTCTTCACTTGCGGGTGTTGTCCGATCTGATGACCATTGGAGTCAAGGAAGTTGATTACGAGTTCGGCGATTCGGAGTTCAAGCGCACTTACGGGAGCGATTCCTGGGACGAAGCTACGCTGCACTTGTGTGGGCACTCGCGGCGCACGCGCAGGTGCCGGCTTGTGCATCGTTGTGCGGTCCTCGCCTCCATTGTTAAATCAACGGTTCTGCAGCCTTTGGGACTTGATCGGAAGCTAAAGCGAGTCCTGCGGCATTTGCGCGTTGCTAGACAACCCTGACGTATGCCTCACAGCCAACCAAGGACAGGACTCTAGCCGCCTGGCGGACGGCTGGAAGTTGGTCTCGGACGGGCGGAGAGAAGTAGCTCCGCCCGAGGCGACGCATGAAAGGCGTGGGCCCAATGGACTCGCGGAGAGTCACTTCGCAGAACGATACGTTGGCCACATATCATCCTCGAATTCCTGTCCAGCCTTTCACCCCCTGGCGCTGCGGCGCCCCGGCCTTGCCCACCGCCCCGAGCAGAAGCTGCCAGGGGCGGCGCAGGGGTAGCTCGCGGGAGTATACGCCAGCGGCTGGCCACGCCAAGGCGCTGCGCAAACGTTTAATATCACGCAGGTTACGCGTGAGGGGGGGGCGGAATGGCAGCGACCCCTCGATAAACGTGGTCCTGGCTATCGACCGGCTGCCCGGAGGACAGGCCGGATCGCGGGACGGGCAGCTTCATCCATGCCGGACCTTGGGATGAGCACGGTAGATGTTGTAGAATACAGGGCAACGGACAAGCACATGATGCAGAGAGAGCCGACCAGAGCGTGTCGGCTCTCGACGTTTCGGCGAAGAAGAAAGGCAACGCGAGGACATAACACATCGAGGAGCAAAAGCATGAGCGCCTCCAAAGCGCGGTTGCCGGTTTGTGTGCTGGTCGGGTTGTTGGTGAGTACCGTCAGCGCGGTGACCATCCAGACCGTCCCCGTTGGCAATCCGGGGAACGTCGGCGAGTTGTCCGGGGAAGGCGCGGGCGGCTACGGTCCTGACCGCATCTGCGGCGCGGTGGATTACACATACAACGTCGGCATGTACGAGGTGACGGCGGGTCAGTATACGGCGTTTCTGAATGCAGTCGCCGGAGTGGACACCTACTGGCTATACAACCGGAGCATGTCACGGCTCGACAATGGCAGCGGGATCACGCGAAGCGGCGGGGGGACCGTAGGCAACCCGTACATCTACTCGGTGGCGTCGGACTTCGCCAACCGTCCCGTGAACTACGTGAGCTATTGGGACTGCTGCCGTTTCGCGAACTGGCTTCACAACGGTCAGCCAGGGGGTGCGCAGGGCGCGACCACGACAGAGAGAGGGGCGTACACGCTTGACGGCTACAACGGCTTTCACGGCTGGACCATCCAGCGGAACGCCGGGTGGAAGTGGGCTGTGACCAGCGAGGATGAGTGGTACAAAGCGGCGTACTACAAGGGCGGAGCGACCAACGCGGGGTATTGGGACTACCCGACAAGCAGCGACGCCGCACCGGGGCGAGACATGACCGATGCCTCCGGCAACAACGCCAACCAGCGTACTGGCAGCGGTCCGTACCCCATCGATTCGGGCAAGTACACCACGGTCGTCGGTGAATTCCAGAACTCCGACAGTCCGCACGGCACGTTTGACCAGGGCGGTAACGTGTGGGAGTGGAACGAAGCCATTGTGTCCCAAGATGCCACGTACGCGTATCGCGGCTGGCGGGGTGGGGCATTCTACAACAGCGGCTACTACCTGCTTGCGTCGTATCGCAGTTGGCGCAACCCGGCCGTCGAGGACAACAGCATCGGGTTCCGCGTCGTCCAGGTTCCTGAGCCCGCTGCGTTCACGCTGTTGGTTCTGGGCGGATGGGCGGTGATAAGGCGACGTAGGAGCACGGGTTGACGCAGAGAGAGCCGACCAGAACGTGTCGTCTCTCGACGTTTAGGCGAAGGAGACCCGACTCGGCGTGTTGAAGAATCCCTTCCCACTCCTTCACGCTGAGCTCGAGGATTCTCGGCTTGGGCGTCTTCATGGTGCCTGCTCCGGCTCAACCGACGCCAGCCATTCCCGGAAGTCGCGGCGAAGCGGGTAACCCAGCATCTCCTTGATCGACCGGCTGGCCTTGTGGGTCTGATCGTCCTTGCCCCGACCGGTGGTCCGGCCCAG
>JAKLEZ010000068.1 GCA_022711465.1 Planctomycetota bacterium
CAGCAGACCGGTCTTTCCGTCGTGTATGCCAACTGCCGGCACCACAACACGAGCTTCAAGATCCTCGCCCATTTGCTCAACCTCGAGGCCCGGGGAGCTAGCCTGGCGGAGCTCTTCGACCGCTTCTGCGCATCCTGCCAGAACCGGAGGATCGTCGTTCTCGATGAGGTCGATCTGATGAGCTTCAAGGACCGCCGGCGGGAGATTCTGTACCTGCTCAGCCGCAGCGAAAAGCCCTTCATGGTGATCATGCTCTCCAATAGTCCGCACGTTCTGAAAGAACTGGATGCCGCGACTCGGAGCAGTCTCCAGCCGCGATTGGTGCACTTCCGCAACTACAACGCCGAGCAGATCCATCAGATCCTGCGAGAACGAGCCCGGAAGGGCCTGAAGCAGTGGGACGACGGCCGGTTGGCGGAGATCGCCGCCCTGACCACGCGGAACACGAACGCCGACACCCGGGTGGCCATCAAGACGCTGTGTTACAGCGTGACTGAATCGGCGACCGAGGTGGCCGCCTGTTTCGAGCAGGCCCGCCAGGACATCGTCGTGGACCTGATCAACGATTTGTCCAGCCACGCCCTGATGATCCTCTGGGCGGTGGCCAACAGCCCCTCGGATTTCGCCAAGGACATCTACCAACGGTACTGCCGCTTCAGCCAGGGCCAGAAGGAGAAACCCTTCAGCTACGTCTACTTCTACTCGAACCTGAGCTATCTCCAGAGCGCCGGCCTGATCGCCCTGATCTCGGCCAAGGTGGACAAGGCTTACACCAACCGTGTCCTGCTTACCTTCGACCGCAGCATCCTGGAACCCATCTGCCGGTTTCGTTTTGATCCGCAGTAGAGAGTGTGTGGAGTTTACACGTACCGGTCCTCTTCTTGGAGAGATGTCCTTGATACCCTGCGGTTTATGCCTGGTGGACGGTGTACACGTGGTGTGCGGTTCAAACGATCGGCCTATCACCTTTCCATATTGAAAAGAAATCAGAAAGAAGAAGAAGATAGAATATAGGAGGAGAAAGGAAGATAAAAGAGTAAAAGAGAGAAGACATCTCCGATCAGTATAAGTGCTCACGCGCTAACTCCACACATACTCCCCCCCCTTCAGCCGCCGGCGTTCAGTGTCTGCGATCAGGTCGGCTGGCTGTGAACGCGCTTGGCATGTGGCTTCTTCATTGGCCCGCGCGATCAGCCATCACTACTCCACCGGGACGGGAAAGGCTTTTATACTCAGGCCCCTCGCAGGTCTCGTGAGGTGATGCATATGCCAAGAGGAAGGCCGCCGATCTGCCCTTTTTGTAAATCGGTTAGGTCAACGTCGAAGGGAACGAGAATCACGAAGAGCCTGGGCAAACGCAGAATCCGGCGCTGCAGGGATTGCGGCCGGAAGTTCACCCCGCGGAACCAGAAGCCAACGAACGAGAAGCCCGCGGGCCAGAAATCTGTGATGGAAGAGACGCCCCCAGCCTCGGCAACAAGTGACCGAGGCTGAGTTGTCAGATGGAAGTAGAACAAGAACCGCTGGACATCGTGAGCCAGGCGTTCTGCATGGCCGCGGTAGTGGAACGGTTCATGGAGCAGGCACGAGCGTTCTACTACGCGGTCATGCTCTCGGGCTATCCGTGCCCGGGATGCGGGGGCAGCCTGGAGATGGTCTCGGAAGGGACCTGCCAATGCCATTCCTGCGGATCCTCTTTTGATCCCACGGTGACGTTTCAGCGTTGCGAAGGCTGTGGAGGCAAGCCGAGACTGATGGTCCGGCGGTACCAGTGCAGCTGTTGTGGCCAGGATGTGGCCTCACGGTTTCTGTTCGATGGCCTGGTCTTCGATGCCGAGTATTTCCGGCAGAAGATGGCCGAATCGAGAGAACGCAAGCGCGAGCTGCGCGAACGGGTCCGGCAGATGCTGACCCAAGGCCGGTCGCCGGCGATCCAGCCGGAGCCCATGGACCTGGCGGCGATGCCCGGCTTACTGGAAGCGCTCGATGGCCTGGTGCGAGTAGAGGACGGCGGCTTTGATGCACCCTTGTTTCCGGCCTTCAGCCTGAGCCGCTACCAGAGCCACATACACGCCCATATCCGGCCGTTCCCGATGAGGTTCGATCAGATACCACCCCTCAGTGAAAACACCCGCCTGGACCGAATCTGGCGGTTCATCGCGATCCTATTCCTCGCCCACGCTGGCATCATCGATGCCTGGCAGAATGGGCCTGATATCCTGGTGATGAAACGTGAAATTGGACTCTGTAGCATCAATACCGGGCCACCTGGCATCGGTTCCGGTTTTCGTGGAGCGTCCGGGTGGTTTGGATTCGTCCGATCATCTGGGCTTCGCGTTGCATGTCGGCGGCGATGCGTCGGCTGATCTGGGCTTGGGTGCGTACCCGGTAGACGGTCTTCTGCATCTTGCGATGGCGACGGTTGCCGCGTTCCACCGCGTTGGAGGTGGACGGCAGCAGCGAGTCGTCCAGGAACGTCAACGCCTTGTCGAGGTTCTCGGAGAACAGCTTGGCGAGGGTGCGGCTCACGCTCTTGGATCGTTGCACGCGGCGACGAAGGCGAGCCAGCTTGTCCAGAGCCGTGTCGGTTCGGCAGCGACGGTCGAACAGCCGATAGGCTTTATCCATGATCTCGCGCAACCTGAGTAGCTGGGGCAGCCCGCGGGTGATACGACGGAGCGTCTTCTTCTCTCCCGGAGTCAGATGGTGCTTGACGAAGAGGTGGCGGTGGTCGAAGAGATCGGTGACCTTGCGTTCGAGCCGCTTGCGGCGCTGGGCGGCCTTTCTCGTCTTGGGGGACGGACGGCCACGGCCGAGGATGGGCATGGACGCTTTCAGCCGCTTACGCTCCTGGGCGACCGTCCGGAGAATCGCTTGGGTGAGTTCCTTGATGACGTGGAACTCGCAGATCGGATGCGGCGTATCGCCGAACACCGTACGAATGGGCGTGGGATACAGGGGCGATCCATCGGTGGTGATGCCCTGGAGGGCCAGGCCACGACGGTCCAATTCCTTCTTGAAGTCCTTGAAGAAGCGAAGGATGTCTTCGTGGGTGGGGTTGTGGTCCAGGACCCGGTAGGTCAGGCGCCGGAACTTCCGGTTATCCACGATGGACAGTACGCAGTAGGGGCCGTCATAGAGTTCATCGGCTGCGATGTACCCGCTGAACTCGGCCAACGCCTCGTCCAGATACGCTCCGGTGACGTGCCGCTCCGCTTTTTTTCCCCCCGGCCTCAACCCAGTTTTGGATCGTGGCGAAGGGGACGAAGACCCGATGATCCCGCCACAAGTGCCAGGACGCCGTGCGGTACGGCAGGCCGTCCTCCACGACCAATCGCACCGCCATGGAAACCACCCGGTGGGTGTAATGAGCCTTGGGCAAGGCCAGGTCGTCCGTGTCGGCGTTGAAGTAGATGTCGCAATGGGAGCAGTAGTGTTGGGAGTAAGTCACCTTCAGATCCACCGGGCGGTTGGCCCTCAGATCACCCAGGTCGTGCAGGATACGTGTAACCACCCGGTCCCGGTAGGCCGAGCGGTCGCAGGATGGACACGGCCGACACTTGAAATTGCGGGATTGGGTGACGATCCTGGGCTTGGGCAGATCCTCCACCCGGGTGATGCCTTCGGTCACGTCGGGCAGGTGCTCTCCGGGGCCTTCCATGGCGTTCCTCCTGTGAAAACGTCGTGTTCTCAAAGGAATCGTCGGCAATCGGGTCCGCGGAACAAGAGGAAAACCCGGCATTTATGCTACAGAGTCAACATTTTTGTCGAGCAAGCGGTAGTGACCGCGCTACCGAGAAGGCCGCGACCGGGAGCACGCGAGGAGGTGGCGAAAAAATCTTCGCGCGGGGTCATTTTCTTGCCGGGACGCCTGGCGACAGCCGCCGCTCTCAGAATGCTGCCCTGGCGTCCGATAGCGGGGGTTATGTTGCAGGGCGTCGGCGGTGCCGCAGCCGAGAGGGCCGCCGGCGGAACCGGGGACAGCGGCTTTGACCCGGCGGCGGCCATGGAGACAATCAGGGCCAAGGAGTGGCATGTTTCATGTTCCGCCGAAGTCGTCGAGACGCTGGTTTGACGGGGGCTCTCGAAGCCTTCCTGCCCCAGACCGCCGATATGCTGAGGCAGGTGCTTGCGGATTGCCAGCGCGAGTTCGCATACGATTCGCTGCGGCTTCGGAAGAAGCTGCTTGCGGAACTCGCGGATCTGCTTGTGGACTTCGCCGAGGATCTTCATGCGGGCCTCGGCCTGTGGCGCGCCTACGAGCGGTACAACACCGAGATCTTCGGCACGCCGCTGCCGTTGACCGAACGGTCCTGCCCCGGCCAGATGAAGGGCATCCACATCGACCGCGTTCGTCATCTCCTGTGGATGCTGTACCCCCAGGTGGAACCCGGCTTGATCCTCTCGCCGACGCACCAGGACATGGAGCGTGCTGCGGACGCGATGCAGCGGTTCCTGAGCGACGCCTTCCGCTCGCTGCCGCGAGAATCCGGTGCCAAGGCGTTCATCCAATCGGCCAACCGGTGGGGCTGGGACGTGAAGCGCAAGCTGGTCTGGCTCGGTACGGAATCGTACATGCTCCGCCTTCTGCACACCGCCTACTTGAAGCGGCACAACCGGGGGACGTCGGACATCGCCTGCACCGACGACTTCGTCTGCCAGGAATGGACCCGGTGGTCCGGTCTCGGCGCGCTTGACCTCCTGGCGGGAATGCTCGACATCTCCGAGGACGAACGTCGCGACCTGCGAAGCTGGTACGAGCGCCATGCGTCCTTCTATCGCATCGTCGCCGTGAGCGACGACACGGTGGATGCCGTCAACGTGGTTTGCGACCGGCCATACCGGATCCGCATGAACATGCCCGAGCATCCGTTTCGGGTTGGACAGATGGTGTTCGGAAGCCTCGTCCCGTGGTGCGGCGAGTGGTACTGGTCGGGCTTGCAGCAGAAGTGGGACGATGCCGACGCCATGGATGTGGACGGCATCCGCGATACGATGAAGCGGCAGAACTCGCACGTCCTTTGCCGGTTCTGGCCCGATTACCACGCGAAGGTACTGGACATGGCAGCGGACATCCACGAGCGAATGATGGCCTTCTACGGTCGAGACCTGATCATCTACCCGGACGGCCTGTCGATGGCGGCGGATTGGCAGAAGGAGATGCGCCACAACTGGGAATCGCGGCCCCACGAGGCGATAGAGGAGACCATCCGACGACACGGCCTGAAGAACCGCCGCCCGGACATGACCATCCCGAAAGACCTGCTCGACAGCAAGGGCGGCATCGCGGTCTACATCAACCCGGACGAAGGCAAGGAGATCATGGACGGCTTCAACGCCATCGTCGAGGGGCTGAGGCACAAGGGTCGTGACCTGACCCATGATCAGATGTGCGCGATTCGCGGGTTCATCGAGTCGGATGCGGTCAGCCCACGGTTCGTGCATCGCGTTGTAGCGGAATACGGAGATGAGTCGATCAAGGATGCCTACCTGCTGGGCGAGGACGCCCCGGCGTATTGGCTCGAATACCTTCTCCGCCGCCACAAGGGCCACTACTACCGGAAGCGGTATCCGTCCGTGTCGGTGGTGTGATGCGTGCGGTTGAGGGCGGACACGACGGGAGAAAGCGTTACCGCTAGCAGATCTGCACAGGCAGTCTTCACGCGAGGGTCATGCGCTTCCTTCCAGGGTCGCAGCCTCCACGATCTTCTGGAACTCCGCCAGGATTTCCGCAAAGTGCTTCGACAGGTAACGCAGGACAGCCGCGTTGTTCAGCAGTTTCCGCAGGTAGCCGACCGCGATAACCAGATTGAGGACGCTCCGACCGTAGGACTCCTCGATGAGGCGGAAGTCCCGGCTCAGCGTCTCCATTTCTCGCTCCATCCGTGCCATGTCCTCCGCGCTGAGCCCCGGCACCGCCTTGGGCTTGTCCGGCTGGATCATCTGATCCTGCGGCGTGGCGGCCAGCAGGCACTTGGCGTATGACGCGGAGTAGTTGCTTGACGCGATCATCAACTCGGCCATCTCGATCTGCCTCATGGGCGCGACTCTCTTGACCTCGCGGAGGGCCGGCGCTGAGATCTTCCTGTCCTTCAACAGCGCGACGGCCTCGGGGCAGATCCCCTTCAACAGGTCGCGTTTTGTTCGGAGCCGCGTGAGGTCCAGGTTGAGGACAGTGGCGATTCGATCCTCCGGCACACCGTGCTCGATGGCCTTCAGGATCATGAAGTGCTCCTGGATGGGCGAGATCTGGTTGACCTTGTGGTTGTAGGTGAACGCCTCGTCATCGGTCGCGATGAGGCAGAAGGCTTCCTTGTCTCCGCGCGACTTCAAGACTTCAAACCGGGCATGTCCGTCCAGGAGAAGGTAATGTCCGCGATGCCCTTTCTGCGGATAAACGATCAGCGGCTCGACGAGGCCAAGCTCCTGGATCGTGGCGGCAATGCGCTTGAATCTGTTGGTCGTGGATGAAGCCGCGTCCGAACGCTTGAGGGGCAGGATCCGATCCATCGGCAGCGTGACTCCCTCCATTTGGAACGCGAGTTTCACGCCGTTCACCATCGCTACCTGGCCTTCCCCTTGACCTGATCAGCCAAGAACTGCGGGAGGGTGTCGAGGGACTCCGCCCGCAGGAGGGTGACGAAACCGTCGTCTGCCAGAAGTTGTTTCATGGCCGACACGACGAACAGCAACCGGGTCTCGCAGATCTTCGATTTCTGGATGGTGAGTTTCTGCCGCGAGGTCTCGCGTTTGTACGCCCGGACGATGTGAACTGACGACAAGTCCTTGCTGTCCTTGCGTCTGACCCCACGACGTAACGCCTTACCGCAGGTGCGGCGTTTCTCAATCAGACGCCGGGCGTGCAGCAATGCCTTCCCTCGGAGATTCTTGCTCTCGTATGCCTCAGCCAACGCCCGTTGGACATCCTCGTCGTCTGCACTGGCGATGGTGATCGCGATGCTGATCGGGATCTGCCCCTTCTCCACGGCTTGAAGCAATCGCTCCTCCCCCTTCTTCAGCAGGCGGACGATGCCCCGAACGTAGGACTCGTCCAGATCGGTCTTGTGGGCAATCTCGTCGAACTTGTATCCACGGTCCTTGAGGGCGGTGATCTCCCTGGCCAACTCGACGGTCGTATGCCGTCTTCTCGCCAGGTTCTCGGCCAGACTCATGAGCAGGAGATCGTCTTTGGTGGCTTCGACCACAATGGCGGGAACCGAAGTCGCCCCCAGGGCCTTGAACGCTTCGATACGGCCCTGCCCGCACACGAGATCGTACTGGGGTTGGTCATCCTTCACCCCGCGTTTGGCTACCGTGACAGGCCGTTTCAGCCCCAGCTTGGCGATGTTGGCCACGATCTGCTGGAACTTCGACTTGCCGCGAGCGCGCGGATTGACAACGGCTATCCGCTCAATGGGGATCATCTGCACCGTTGTTTCGGGCTTCGCAATCATACGGCTGCCTTCAGCTTCACTCGCTTGGCCATCTCCAGAAAGCAGTCGAGCGTGTCGAAGCGGTACGTGTCGAGATACGCGGCGTTGAACTCGCAGAGCCGAATCCGTGGCGAGTCCATGTCGATGCGGGGCAGGAGGTAGAAGTCCGTTGGCTGCTCGTTGGGCGGGTCCATTCGGGCCACAATCGTGATGTCGGGGCACAGCCCCTCGTCAAACCGAACGAGCCATCGCAACGACCCGGTGGCGGTTCTCCTGCATCGGGAGAGCACCAGCGAGGCGCTGTACTCGTCGTTGATCCGCAACAAGTCGGTCACATCATCCCGAACGACGGTGACCCCCATCGCCCGCAGTTGCTCGATGATGCCGCTCACAGTCTCGGGATGAAGCTTGCGCAGATGCCGGTTGATCTCGATGTACTCATAGTCGCGTTCTGGCGTGTATCCGACGAGTCGATACGCCCGTACGAGGCTTCCGAATCTGCTGCGATACGACGCGCTGGACGGCATCCCCTCCGTTTCGTCGATCAGCAGCCCCGAGATCTGCTCATGCTTGGCGATCAGTGCTTTCAGGCTGTCCAGCATCTCGTCGTCGGAGAAGGTGCGGTTGCGTTCGAGGATGATTCCCCGCACCACGTAGAAGGATTCCCGGTCGATGACAGGCGCGAAGGCCTCGTCCGCCCGGACCCACATCTCCGGCGGATTGCGGACTCGTTTCTTCTTCAGTTTGAACGAGACCCGGTTGTAGACGTTGTTCCCAACATACTTCTCGTTGATGAGAACCTGATGGACCATGCCGCGCGTCCATGGCCGACCGTATTCGTTCGTGATGCCACGGGCGTTCAGGGCGTCAGCGATATCTGTCTCCCGCTTGCCCTCCTTGGTGAACGCGGCGTAGATCCAGCGGACAGTCTGGACCTCCTCGTCAGGGCCTGGCACGAGGATGACCCGATCCGTCTGAAGGCTCTTGTGCTCGCCCCTCTTCAGCAAGCCCTTCGGCTGGCCGGTCTGGTCGATCAGCATTCGACGCAGGCCGTAGCCCGCAGGTCCACCCTGGCGATACCCCTTCTGGATGAGGTTGCACTGCCCCTTGAACACCTTGCACGACAACTCGCGGCTGTATTCAGCCGCCATCGCCCGCTTGATGCTCTTGATGATTGTCGAGCTTGGGCTGCTGTCGGCGCCGGTCTGAACATGCCGTGAATCAGCCGGTTTGAATATGCGATGGTTTAGCCGGTTTGAACGTGCTCGGGGATAGACCGAGGTCAGCGGGGCCGGCGCGAGGTTGGGGCAGGGACTCAGGGCTCGATGCGGTCCTTCATGCGGTAGCTCTTACCCTCGATGATGATCGTTTCGGCGTGGTGCAGGACGCGGTCGAGGATGGCCGAGGTCAGGGTGCTGTCGTTGTTGAACATCGACGGCCAGTGCTTGTAGGCCTTGTTGGTGGTCAGCACGATGGAGCCGCGTTCGTAGCGTTGGCTGATGATCTGGAAGATCAGGTCGGCCCCGCGCTTGTCAATGGGCAGGTACCCTAACTCGTCGATGATCAGCAGTTCCGGGCGGGTGTAGCGTTTGAGTTCCTTGACCAGCCGTCCGGCGTTCTGGGCGGCCAGGAGGCCGTTGATGATGTCGATGGCGGTGGCGAAGCGGACGCGCGGACCGGCCTGACAGGCAGCCCAGCCCAAGGCGATGGCGATGTGCGTTTTCCCCAGGCCCACTCCGCCAATCAGAATCGCATTGGCTTTGTCCTCGATGAACTTCAGGCGGAAGAGGTTCTGGACAGCCAGCCGATTGATCTTCGTCGGCCAGGTAAAGTCGAATTGCTCGAGGGTCTTGAGGACCGGGAAGTGGGCCTGCTTGATCCGCCGCTGGCGGGACCGGTCCTGGCGCAGGGCGGCCTCGCCCTCAATCAGGCGGGCGAGGAACTCCACGTGGGACCACTGCTGGACGCCGGCCTGGCCGGCAAGTTCCTCGAAGTGTTCCAGCATGTACGGCAGTTTGAGAAGCTGCAGTTGTCGGCCCAGGTGGTCATCCGGGCTCGGGACACAGGTCTTGCGGCGGCTCATGGTTTTCTCCGGGAATCGGGTTCGGACCTTCGCCTTCGGCAGCCGAATCTGAGATCACATCGGGCTCTCCTCTCGGCGGAGCCTGGGTCGGCGACGCCGGCGAGGTGTCGTGGGTGTCGTAGAGCCCCAGGTTGGGCTCGGGCAGTTCCAGGTCCAGCAGGTCCTGTCGGCGGGTCAGGTGCAATGCCCCGGGCTCCGGCAGGATGCGTTGCCGCTGCTCGAGCAGATTGGCAATGTACTCGCAGGTGAAGGCCTGGAACTCGAGGGCATCCTCGACGGCTCGGGCGGTTTGGTCTGACCCATAGATCTCGGCCAGGGCCACGATCTGGCGGACGTGGTGCAAGACGTTGAGCCGCCGCTCAGCGAGCCCTTGATAAAACCCTTCGGCCCTGGGCGTCAGCGACAGCAGCCGCTGGAGTAGCTTCTGATCGCGAGCCCGGCGACGCTGCTGGAGCAGGGCTCGGGGGTGATCGGGATCCTCGAAGTCCCGCCCCCGGTCGTAGCAGCGAACATGCCGGGCGATCAGCTTGTCCTGATGGTACAGGCACAGGTGGTCCGGGTAGAGCTTGAGGGTCAACGCCGCTCTGGCGTACTCGGCAGGAACCGAATAGGTGTTGGTGTCCACGGTCACGCGGAACTGGCTGTTGGCCCGGACGGGCTGAATGACCCCGACGTCGTACGGTTGAAGAGACAGGGTTTGAGCCGGGGCTTCTCGATCTGGAACAGCTCCGCCGGCGGCCGGTGGGTGCTGCCGTGGATGCGCACGTTGGCCACCGTCTCCAGCCATTGACGAGCCGCCGGGTTGACCAGGGCGAAGTCGCTCAGCTCCAGGCCGGCCAGGAAGTTTTTCTTGACGTATCCCACAGCGTTCTCCACGCGTCCCTTTTCATGCGCCTGGCCGACCCCGCAGGGACAGACCATGAAACCGAAGTGATCGGCGAAGTCCTTGTAGCGCGGGTTCAGGACCGGTGCCTGGCCGATGGCATGCCGCAAGACCGCGGAACGGAGGTTGTCCACCATGACCCGCTCCGGGACCCCGCCGAAGAAGACGAAGGCGTTGGCGTGGCAGGCCAGGAAGTGCTCCATGGTCTCGCTGACCGTGAACTCGACGTACAGCATCCGGCTGTAGCACAGGACCATGACGAAGAAGCTCAGCCGCCGGCGGGTATTGCCCACCGGAATCGAGCCGAACTGGCCCCAGTCCACCTGGGCGCATTCGCCGGGGGCGAACGAGAGGGTCAGGAAGGCCGGTGTCCGCGGCGGGCGGATCCGGTGGACGTAGTCCTTGACGATGGTGATCCCGCCGGAGTAGCCGGCTTCACGGAGTCGCAGGAAGATCTGCGTGGCGGTGTAGGGATGACTCTCCAGCCAATGAGCGATCTGCTTCCTGTACGGGTCCAGCTTGCTGGGCCTGGGGGACACCTTGCGCGGCCGGAACTTCTCGGCCACCACCCAGCGGGTGACAGTCCTGGTATCCAGGTGCAGTTCGCGGGCGATCTGGGCCACGGTCAGGTGACGGTGGTCATGATAGTCCTTGATCCTGCAATACAGCTCGTAGTCGATCATGTCGGAAACCTCAATTGTCGGAGGATCTCGCCGAGGCTTTGCGGCGCACCGCCCCTCGGGCTGGCGGGTCCGCCTCCGGCGAGATTCGCGGTGGCGAACTTGTCCAAAGAAAGGACTTGGTAGAGAGGTCGTTCGTAGGCAATCAGCCGGACCCGGATCAGTTCCTCACGAGCCCGAGCCAGGGCCGGCCCATCCAGCGGCAGCAGCTTGCCGATACCGGCGTCGGAGTAGTAGCTGAGTCCTTGGCCGTCGGCCACGGTCACCAGGAACAGATACAAGGCCAGGGCCTCGGCTGACCGGCCGGCGATATGCCTATCCCGAACCAGCCGATGGTCGACCCAACTGAACTGCGGCGGCACCTGCCGCAATCGCTCCGGGCACAGCACACGCTTGAACACCGCCATCGGCCGGTCTCCCGCTTGCGGGTCCCTGAATCTCCCGGCCCAAGCGTATCAGCCGGCGGGTGGTCGAAGCGATGTTCTCTTGTAACGCGCTGCCGGTTAAGTGGGCGACAAGTCCGGTCAGGGCCAGGCCCTGCGTGCAGATGAGATCTTGTAACGCGCGCGGATTTAAGGTGAGCTTATCTGCTGGTGGCACAAGGACTTGCGGTGCGCAGTGATCTTGTAACGCGCGCGACGTCTGGTCCCGCTTCCGCCAGTAGCCCGGATGGGCCCGCCGCCAGGCGTTCACCCGCTGGTGCGCGTTCCGGAAATTCTGACCACATTTTTCCGGATATTCTGACCACCTTGTCGCCCTCGGACTCGCGGCGGTTGCCGCGAGGGATTTATCGCCTTGGTGCCAATCCCGAAGGTGAGGGGAAGAAC
>JAKLEZ010000069.1 GCA_022711465.1 Planctomycetota bacterium
GCCTCGTCATTCGATTACGGGCGAGGAAGGCGTGGCCAGGAAAAAAGGCCACGCCGGCGATGCCCAAATCGGCCCGGACGCGGCGAAGCTTCCCGGCCCTGATACCGGCGGAGGAGGCCAACGCGTTTTCCCCTGCACTGAAGAACCGGGCAAAGCGTGGCCTCAAAACACCGGCCACGCCTTATCGTTTCCCACCCTTCGGCCGCAGCACCTTCTCCAGATGGATGACCTTGTCCCGAAGCCTCTCAGAAAGCCGGTCCGCCTTGTACCGGGCCTTATCCAACTCGGGCCTGCGGCGCTCAAAATCCACGGTCGCAAACGCACCGAAGTCGACCTCGGCCGTCGCCGGTTTCAGACTGCCCTTTCTGCACCGGGCGGGCAGGTTCAAGACCGGTCCCCATGCCTGGAGCAGCACCTGTCGTTCCAGCTCCTCGACGTCGGCCAGCTCCTCGTCATCCAGGCCCGGAACGCTGCCGTAGGGGTTCCCGCGGCCCTCGGCCAGAAGCGGCGACACAGGGACGCCTTCGACCTCGCATTCCTCAAGTTGTGGTTGTTTCATGGTATGTACCTCCGGCACGGCCAGCTCTTGTGGCGGGTCGCCCAATCCTGAGCGACCCGCCGCTTGAACCGTTGAATCCTCGCCTTGAAGCGGACCCCTCGATAAAGCTTTAGGGCCAAAGGCCGACCCGCCCGCAGGCGGGGAAAGCTTTACGATAAGGGGTCTGCGTGGCGAGGATTCTCGAGTCCGCAGGACGAATATCACGGCTGTGGCCGTGACCAGGCTCGGCCGTGTGGAGTTGGCTGCATCACCGCTCCATGTTGCGCCCAGCGTTGCCGTCAGTCGCCGGCTCCGAAGAGCCCCCGACAGCTCAGTTGAGCAGGCCGATCAGCGTATTGAACCACTGCCGGTGGAAAGAAGCCCCCCGCCTCGCGGGGGGAGTGGATGCGAGTTCACTCTCCATCCTCCGCGTCCCTCTCCTCCACCATCGCAGCGAACGCCTTGAACAGGCAGTACACCGCCATGGGAATCTCGTTCCGGCTGAAACTTCCAGACGATTTCCAGGTGCTATCCTCGTCCTTATACCTTCGTTCGATGGTCGCTCGCAGCAGCATCGTCAAATGCACCCCTTAGTGGTAGTCCGGGGCGACTTTTCCACATCACCCATCCGTTCCACCCATTGCATGGGCGAGAGTTCACCCTTGTCACGTACCGGCACCACTGGGATCTGGATCGGGTGTCCTTCTACGACGATGACGGGCGTCTGATTTCTCCACCCGCTTCCTTCAATCGCCGGCCGGCTGGCCGAGGGGCGCTCCTGATCCCAGACCACCGCCGCGAACAGACCCAGCGCACACGCCTCTCTCAACGTGGGTCTCTCCAGCCAACGAGGACGCCCTCGTAAACATGGCCTTCCCGGCGGCCACGAGGACGTCGCTACTGTCACCGGGTGGGCCATCGACCGCAGTCATCGCTTCAAGGTCAACCACCACAACGGCGATACTACTTTGCCTGTCACGCCCGTACACTCATCGAGAGTACCCGGGCGCTCTCAAAGTCGCCCTGGATGACCATCTCCCGAACCACTCGTAAGCTATCGTTCCCCTTATGACGTACAATGGCTGAAGGAGACTCGAGGAGAATGCCCCTACTGGATCAGCCTCCCCGGGGACAACCGGATCGTCCCGAGGTAGGCAACACGCGGTCAAGGCCTCTTCGGATGAGGTGGCAATGACAGGAGTAACCGCTGGATGACGAGACGCCTCATTCCCGAATGCCTTGATGGACTTCCAAACATTTGCGGATCGGAGGATCTGGTCAGCGAGGCGATGGCCCACACCCGCCCGGTCGGTCCAGGCGAGGGCGGAGTCGATTTCGGCCATGCCAAGAGCGCATTCGCCATCGCGCTCCATATGCACCAGCCCCTGATTGCCGCCGGCGCCGGCGATCTGCGAAACGCGCCGGTCATTAGCAATCTCAAGCACATGATGGACCGCTCGGATACCGGGGACAGACACAATGCCTCTATCTTTCATCAGTGCTACAAACGAATGGGGCAGTTCATCCTTCAGCTCGTTCGCGAGGGGAAGCAGCCGCGAGTCATGCTCGATTACTCGGGCTGCCTGCTGCATGGCTTGGGTGCGATGGGATTGCACGACGTGTTTGATGACCTCAGGGTCGTTACCTCCGATCCTACGTACCACCATTGCGTCGAGTGGCTCGGCTCGGCCTGGGGTCACCCCGTGGCGCCCTCGACGCCGGTACAGGATTACCGTCTCCACGTCCGGGCCTGGCAGCACCATTTTGCCGCGATCTTTGGCCTCGAGGCCCTCAGCCGGGTGCGAGGATTCTCACCCGCCGAGATGGCCCTGCCCAACCACCCCGACGTCTGCTACGAGTTCGTGAGGGCCCTCCTGGAGTGCGGCTACCGTTGGGTCCTGGTGCAGGAGCACACGGTAGAGCGGGCCGAGGACGGCGGTCCCGTTCAGTATCCTCATGTACCTCACCGGCTGCTGGCGAGGAACTCACGCGGCCAGACCCTCAGCATCATCGCCATCATCAAGACCCAGGGCAGCGATACCAAGCTGGTGGGGCAGATGCAGCCTTACTACGAAGCCAAGAGCCTTTCACGTGTCTCGCTGGCCGGCCAATCGGTTCCTCCACTCGTGACGCAGATCGCCGACGGCGAGAACGGCGGCGTGATGATGAACGAGTTCCCACCCAAGTATCATGCCGTCATGCGCGAGTGCTCGCGAAGCGACACTCCCGCCGTGAACGTCACGGAGTACCTGGAATACCTCGAATCGATCGGGATCACCGAAGCTCACCTGCCGGCCGTCCGGCCGATCATGCAGAAGCGTGTCTGGGACCGCTTCGAGGGGGACACGGGGCCAGGGCCGCTGGCCGAAGTCATTGGACGACTGAAATCCGAAGACGGCGGATTCCACATGGATGGCGGCAGTTGGACCAATGACGTTTCGTGGACCCGGGGCTACGAAAACGTGCTGGGGCCGATGGAGATGGCGAGCGCGCTGTTCGCGGAGAAGGTGATTCGTCGGGGAGTGGCCACGTCCGAGCCTCGATATCGTAACGCGCTCTACCACCTGATGATGACCCAGACCAGTTGCTATCGCTATTGGGGGCCGGGGATCTGGACCGACTACGGGCGCGAGCTGTGCCGGCGGACGCTGGAGATCCTCAAGAATGACTTCTGACCAGGAGCAGGTTGCGCCTCCAACTTACCCACGCGACACAACAATCCATCCGAAACCGCCTCGAACCGCCTCACTCGAATTGTGCGCTCGGGCGATCCCAGCTTGTCACGCAGAATCTCAATGTGCAGCTCGCGGATATGACTGACGCCGTGTTCGTCCGCGAGTTCGAACAGCAGCGTTCTGGTGGATGTCAGGGAGGCGCCTCCCCTGACTCGGGCAGATGGGCCCGCTATCACAGACCCATGATCACGTTGTTTGTGATCTCCACACCTTGACAGGCGGGTTTGCCACTCGCTACCTTTGCAGTGCCCCGAGCTTTCACGTAGCGCTTCGCAACCGACAAGAGACTGGTTTGGGAGGTACTCGGCATGGATCTGCTTCAACCCACGACGATCGCGGGGCTGTTGGCTACCGGCTCGGGCGTGGCACTGCTGGGCAGTGTGAAGGTCGCCCTGGCCCGAAAACTCCAAATCGACGAAACCCGGGTGGGCGGACTCGTGTCGATGTTCGGCTTTGCCATGATCCCTGTTATGCTCTCGGTCGGCTTCCTGACGGACCTCGTGGGCAAGCAGCCAGTCCTGATCGGCGGCTCGGTCGTCCTGGCGGCCAGCCTGGTCCTCCTCGCGCGTGCAAAGCATTACGGGTTGGCGCTGCTCGGCGTGCTCATGCTGAGCGCCGGGTGGGCCACCGTGATCAACGTTGTCAACCCATTGTCTCTGATTGCCTTCGGCGGCACGAAGGCCTACGCATTGAATCTGGCGTGCTTCTATTTCGGCTTGGGCGCCTTTGTGACCCCGCTGGTCGTCGCATTCCTGCTGCGAAGGGTCGGTCTTGCACCCGCTCTGCTGATACTGGCTGGCTTCGTTCTGGTAACAGCCTTGCTGGCGGTCGGCGCGGACTTCTCAGCCATCACCCCGCCCATCCCGCCACCGGAAACCACGGGCGTCGTGGCACCAGGCATGATCACCTTGCTGAGCGATGCGATGATGTGGTTGTGTGCGCTGGGGCTCGTCTTCTACAGTCCGCTGGAAGCCTCAATGGCGGCGTGGGCCACCACGCACCTGGGCCAGCAAGGCGTCAGCGAGGGCGCCGCGTCGGGAGTGCTGTCAACTTTCTGGTTGACATTCATGGCCTCACGCTTGATGACCGCTTTCGCGCTTCCCGCCGGAGGCGAGGCGGTTCTGATCCTGGGACTGTCATTGGTGTGTATCGCGGTCTTGGCGGGCGTGGTGTGGGGCCGGGGCCGAACCGTGGCCGCCACGATGGTAATCGCGGCGGGCTTGGTCTTTGGGCCGATCTTCCCCACGATCATGGCTGTCCTGCTGGGCCATTTTGAGCCGTCGGTTCATGGCCGGGCAGTGGGCCTGTTCTTTGCCATCGGCGGGATTGGCTGGACAACCATTCCTTTGCTCATGGGTGCCTACGCCCAACGGACAAGCGTCCAGCGGGGCTTTCTGATTGCGGTTGCCTCGGCAGCGGGCTTGTGTGCGACCGCCGCGGCGTTACTGAGCAGAGTGAGTGGCGCATAGAGCGAACCGATGGCCGTGCCCCAGGCAGCCGAGGGTGAGACCGAACACCTCGATTTCGACCTCCACCACTCCGACTCGGTGCGTTCTGGCGGTCCCGCGAAGACGGTTAGCCGGGCAGCGCTGTTCGGGCAACCTCGCGGAAGGAGGTTCATGTTGGGACCGAAGGAGAACTCCTTCAGAGCCTGTTGCCGATTGCGATCTCCTACCTGCACGGAAGCCCTCCACCGGGGTGCAGCCTGTCATCAGACAGCGAGGGCTTCTCGCCGGCCAATTTGGACCACGACGGCGACGTGGACCAGTCCGACTTCGGCATCTTCCAGCGGTGCTACAGCGGACCCAACATCCCAGCCGATCCGGACTGCGCGAACTGAGTGGTGCGCTCCGGCGTCCCCGGCTTGTCGCGTAGTATCTCGATGTGAACCTCGTGAATGTGGCTAGCTCCGTGCTCGTCAACGAGCTTGAGCAGCAGCGTCCTGATGGATGTCATCGTATCCCTCCCCCGGCCAAGGCGGCCAGGCCTCGTGGAGGTGGACTCGACGCCGACCGCCACGTGAGCGAATCCGAGCACTTTGCAGCATTGCTTCAGAGGGATCGACGAGGCAGCCGACCTCGAATCGGGCCGAGCGGCGGAATCCGTGCCGATGCCGGGCTGTAAAGCGGTATAATGACCTTTGAGCGCACATGCTGGGCCAGCAGCTTCCGCGGGAGCGACGGCCAGGAGAGAGCTTGGCGCCTCATGTCTCTTCGGCGTCAAGATCGGGCCGACGACCGCCGCACCTCACGAGACTACCAGAACAGCAGCACCTGAAATGCGCGCTTCGGCCGCAGGCCGAACAGACAGGTCATCTGAACTGGGTTGGAGGTGTGACCATGAAAGCGCTCTGCTCACCGATCGTCCCGATCGTTGTCTTGCTGGTGGCGGGATCCGACGTGCGTGCCCAGGCTCCCGTGGGTACGGCGTTCACCTATCAGGGGCGGCTCAACTCCAGTGGCCAGCCTTACACCGGCTCAGCGGACATTCAGTTCACGCTCTATGACGCGGCGGTTGGGGGCCACATCGTGGCCGGTCCGTACGCCTCCGGCAACGTCCAGGTCAAGGATGGTCTCTTCACCACGACGGTGGATTTCGGCGCTGAGGCGTTCAACGGGGAAGCCCGCTGGCTGCAGATCGGCGTGGTCACCCCCGCCGGCGGCGGAGATTACATTCCATTGAGCCCCCGGCAGGCCATCCTGCCCACACCCTACGCGCTGAAGGTGCCCGGGATCGACGGGCACTCGCTCAACGCGGCCGACGGCGATCCCATCGACGCCCTGTTCGTCAATAATGACGGTTATGTCGGCATCGGCACGACCTCGCCGTTGTACGCGCTGCACGTGGAGACGACCTCGGACCGGGCGATCTACGGGAGAACGCAAGGCACCCTCGGCGCCTATGGAATCAGCGATAACCCCAACGGCTGCGGTGTCAGGGGCGACGCGACGTCGCCGAGCGGCTGGAATGCGGGCGGCGTGTTCAACTGCTGGAGCTCCACACCTGGGGCCAGCGGCGTTACCGGTACTGCGTGGGCAGCCACCGGTCGGACTCATGGCGGCGCGTTTGAGAGTCACAGCGATAAAGGCTACGGCGTTTACGGCCGTGCCCGTGCACCGAGCGGGTTTACATGCGGTGGCTACTTCGAGAGCGACAGCCCGTTTGGCATAGGTGTCCACGGTACCGGGTACTGGGGTGGTTCGTTCGTCTCGGAGGCGCCAATCGGGGGCGTCGGGACAGGAGGGTCTTGTCGGGGGGGAGGCGAAGTCGGAGTCGGCGTTTACGGACACAGCGACAACACGTTTGGTGGCGGTGTTATGGGTTGCGGGGACGGCCCCCATACAGATGGCGTCGTGGGCTTGACAAATGACGGCTTCGGCGTTGAAGGCATAGCTCTCCTGGATGGCGGCATAGCCGGCTATTTCGAGAGCAGGGAGGGCAACACCGCGCCCGCGTTGCAGACTCTCGGCGACGCGCTGGTGCAGGGCCGGGATTGGCCCGGCGCCGGGGTCGAATCGCGCCTGTTGCTGGGTGACGGAAACCACTACATCAAGTCGGTGGCCGGCCAGGGCGTGCGGATCGGGACTTACGGGGCCGCGGACTTGGTTCGGCTTCAGGAGGGAAGCGGCCTGGTCGGCATTGGCCGCACGCCGACAGCGCACAAGCTGGAGGTCGAGGGCAACGCGTCCAAGACAGCCGGCAGCGGCGCTTGGGAGATCAACTCCGACGCCCGGATCAAGACCGACGTTCGAACCGTCACCCACGCCCTGGACACGCTCGACCGGGTGCGGCTGGTCCGCTTCCGCTACACCGACGAGTACCGCTGCGAACACCCGGTTCTCGCCGACCGCGAATACCTGAACGTCATCGCCCAGGAGTTCGCCGAGGTCTTTCCTGACTACGTGCAGGCCAGCGGCGAGAAGCTGCCGGATGGGAGCGAGATCCTCCAGGTCGATCCCTACCCGCTGACCATCTACACCGCGGCGGCGGTCCAGGAGTTGCATGAGCAGCTCAAAGAGAAGGACGCCCAAATCGCCGAACTCAGTAGCCGACTTGAGAAGCTTGAGACGATGATGGCCCGGCTGGCGGAGCGGCAGGACGGAGGTGAGCGATGAACGCCAACCGACGACGAGGCGGCCTCTCCATCCTGTTGTCTGTCCTCTGCGTGACGACAATCCTCGCAGCGGACGGTTTCGACCTGTCGTGGTGGACAGTTGACGGCGGCGGGGCCGGCGTTTCGAACAGCAGCACCGGCGGGAGCTACACGCTGTCCGGCACGATCGGCCAGCCGGATGCAAACACCGTGGTGATGACCGGCGAGCAGTTCACGATGACGGGCGGGTTCTGGAGTGTGATCCTCCCGGTCTGCAGCGCGTTCGTCCCGGTGGATTTCGACCAGGACTGCGATGTGGACGCCGCCGACTTGCAGGTTTTCGCCGCTTGTGTGACCGGCCCGGCGATTCCTTTTGACCCGGGTCACCCGCCGCCGGGATGCCTGCTGTTAGTGGACCCGGACGGCTTCATCGCCGCCGACCGTGACCGCGACGCAGACGTCGACCAGTCCGACTTCGGCATTTTCCAGCGGTGCTACAGCGGAGCCGGGAAGCCGGCCGACCCGAACTGCGCGAAGTGAATTGGCGGCTATGGCTTCGTCGACGATTGCTGCCAGGCCACACGGGGAAGGACTGGATGCACACCGCGATGGTGACGGCACCCAGGCCATCAGCCCCACCTGGCCCCGACGCCCTGCTGTCGCCCCTGCTTCGGTGGTCTCCGACCGTCGGAAAGTCCCAAGCCGGCCTATTGCCTGCCGTCCCTGACGATCTTGCAGGCGATGTCGCCCGCGAACGTGGGTACGTCGAGTTCAACCCGGTTCCCGGTCGGCCTGGCTGATTCACGCCGGGTGACTTTGCCTTCAGACGTATCCCACCACTCGACCCGATAGGTGTCCAAGGCAAGGCCATCAATGCTCACCAACGCTCCGCTGATCTCCTCCGGCTTGTGCTTCTCGATGGCGATGTTCCACCACGTGGCTCGCTTGTCGTGCAGCCAAAGGTACGCCCCCGGCTCACCCTGAAGACCAACCACCTGAACGCCACCGTCGCAGGTGGCCGACGTGTCCCGCAGCTGTCCAGTCGTCCACGGAACGTCGGACACGAATCGGCTGATCGGCAGGTAATGGCGGTACAAGTCACGTTGATGGATGTCGTCCCAGAACCAGTGGCACACGGTACCGGCCAGGCCGCTCAGCACGGAAGCCCATAGAGCATTGTGCAGGTGGATGTACTCTGTGTCTTTGTCCAGCTCAGGGGCGTGCTGCCACTGGTTATCAGTCATACCGAACTCGCTGAGCAATGCGGGCTTATCGGTGACGTTCTGCCGGAGGATATCCCGCCGGGCCAGGATCGACGCCACCTCATTCTTCCAGATTTCTCCATTGGCCGGCCGCAAGTAGTAGTGCATGTCGGCGGTGTCCAGTCGCGGATGCCGGTAGTCTTTGGACGGCGACGACCACGTGCTGCTGGCCCGCAAGTGCCGGTTGATGTCGACCGCTTCGAACACCCGGCCAAGCTCTTCATAGAAGTTGTCGGTGGGCAGGGCTGGATCCATTTCGTTGAAGTATTCCCAGATGGCCACATGCGTCGAGTAACCCCAACGCGCGGCGCAGTAGCGAATCAGACGCTGGCCGTATCGAATAGCCTCGGCGTACTCCGCCGAACCGGCTTTGGTGAGCGTGGGCATGTAGAGATTGCGCGTCAGCAGGGTCAACTGGAGATAAACACCCGCTTGTTCCGCCGCTTCCACGACCTGATCCAGCAGGAAGCAGTCAGCCTGGTTATAGGATCCCAGCACGGGGCGGTTGACGTCTGCTTCTCCCAGCAGCTCCGGCCCGCCACCGACCTCGCGCAAAGACAAGTCGCTGATCCAGGCCGCACCTTTGGCCGTCAACCGCAGGTCGACATCACCCAACCACCACTGGTCGGGTCCCGATGTGAACTCCCGCTTGAAGGGCTCCCACTGCGGCTTGCCGGTGATGACTTCATCTCCCCCCAAAGCCAACGCCACGCCGACTCCGTCGTCAGCCCGCATCCGGCCGGCCAGCACGTAGCCCGTTGCCGGTCGCAGGCCCACCGGGTGCGCCGGCGATACCCTTGCGCGCGCCCCGGCCGCGCCGCTGATCTTCACGCACAGCTTCGACGAGTGGTATCCGTCCCGACCTGGTGTGGCCACAATCGGCGGAACCCAGTCCCACGATCGGCCCCAGGCGCTCTTGCGGGCCTCGATGGCCATGGCCCAATCCTCGGCACAGGCCCACACTCGGGCGAAATTGGCCCCATTCTCGCCCAGCTTGCGGATCTTCTCGATGGCCCTGTAGCCGTTGTGTACAAACGCAACGTTCTGGCCAACGATGAAGAACGGCGTGCCGTCCTCGAACTCCAGATAGCGCCGATCGCGGCTCGAGACCCGGATGTAACCCTCCTTCTTTGAAGCTGCGCACTCGAACCGAAAGGTCGCCGACTGCACCGTGCCAGCTGCGTCCTTGAGTACGGCGGTGCACGTGTAAGTGCCCACCTCGGTGGGAGCAAAGCGCGCCTTCCATTCGGACTGTCCCACCGGGTACAGCCACTCGCGACTGGCTCCGCCCCGGCTCAGGGGCCGCCGCTCGAAATCCTGGTAACAGAAAGCGGGCACAGACAGCCCCCGGCCCGACGGTGACTTGATGGCGATCTGGAAATCCACCTCGGCGGGATCATAGGCGTTCTGGCCCGCGGGCTGGGCGTTCAGCGTCATCTCGAGCTTGGTAAAGCGCGGGACTCGCTCGGCACTCAGTTCGACATCGATGTCGCGCTCGCCGGCGCCGGCGAGTGACAGAATCACGGTCAGACCGGTGGCGATTAGCGCTGACATCGTGCGTCTCCCTCGGCCACAATCTCGCTTCTGACGGATGGTCTGATCCTCAAGAGTCTATCCTTCTGGTCCCTTAAATCAATGACAGCCGAGATGGGGCGTAGCTGTGATGGTGATAACGATCAGCTCCGTGGGGGACATTCCCGGCTGCGCACAGCAGCTTGCGCACGTGCTTCCATAAACTCCGCCACCGCCGTCCCCGGCAACACGAAAGCCTCGACACCGTCGGCGACTGCCAGCAGGTAATCGATGTGCCAGTGCTTCCGCTTCTCGCGACGCAAGTGCCGCCTGACTCGCTGAGCAAGGCCATTCCTGGCCGAGCCGGTGTACACGTACCAGCCAGCCGGAAATCCCCCTTGGTTCCAGTGGTGGGTGCCGCTTTCTTGTCCTGTTCGGCCTTGTCCGCCTCCAGTTGTCGGGCCGCCTCGTCCGATTTGACCAACAGGCTCTGCCCGTCGATCAGTACGCGGATGGACCGACCAGCCTGCAAACCCTTGTACCGTTTCCGCTGCTCGTCCCAGTTGTCGGCATAGGCAAATGTCTCCGTCTGCCACGTCAGCCGTTCCACCCCATCCCGGATCGCCGCCAGCAGCACGTCCTCATCCCGCAGCCGCGGCAGGTACAGATACTTAGCCACGTCTTCGGCAAGCATCTTGATTCCGACATGATTCCCCCGCCACAAGGGCACGCGGTCGAGCTCATACTTCAGCCGCGTTCCTCCCAGTTGGACCATCAGCAGCTCTTCGTTCTTGAGCTTCCTGCAATCTGTTCGTGTGTGTGACCGAAGGGTTGTCCGATACCGCGAAAAGCCTGATTGCCACGATGGTGGATCGAAGACTGGGAGAGAACGTACTGCGTGCGGGGGGCTTGACTTGACAGGTTGCCGCCGGGATTGGGACAGAACACGCGTGGCCGGACAAGGCCGTTTGTGAAAGACCAGGACATGACGGTGGGTAGAGTCTTGAGTTCTATCGGGACGCGATTGACCGACCTTGTCCGACGTGGTCTTGCGGAATTTGCGGCCGCGACCTTGCGAGGTTTCCACAGCTCGATCCGCCACGGAAGGACCACCCCTCGGAACCGGATGGCCGCCACGACCCAGATGTGCCCCCGCACGAAACGCTGATGAGCGTGATCCCAAATCTTCTGCAAAGCCGCCATCTGCCGGCCGCGCTTGGCGACCCGGGTGTCGTCGATGAGCAGTTCGATCGTCTCACCGCTCCTCACCCCCATCATCCGGTACCCGCTCGAACCTCGTCTCCAGGCCATCCCTGGCGTAGCGGTCGGTCAGGAGATCCCTGGCTTCCGCGGTCAGCCTCTCGTCCGAGAACTCGGCCCCTTCGCTCCAGTCCTCGTCGGTATTCATTCTCCTGAACAGCAGCCTATACATCAGCATCACCTCCGGTGTTGATCTGGTCAGCAGTATCTCGTCTTGCCGCACGGCGGCGGGCAGCGGATCGAGGAGCAGCATCCTCGGGCGCAACCGTCGCGCGGTTTCGAACAGCCGGGATCGGTCGGTGGGTTGATCGAGACGCAGCCGGGAGGCGGTGATGACGTGGAGATTGACCTCGGCCAGC
>JAKLEZ010000007.1 GCA_022711465.1 Planctomycetota bacterium
CCCAAGCCACCTGTTGAATGGCGCGGGGTTGCAGCTCTCCGGCCAATACCAGAGCCCTTCGGGGTCCACCAAGTCAACAGGGTCACCCCCCACATACTCATACAACCCCACCCCGTCCACATACCCGTCATTTCGTGATTGGGAGATGGCCGCCATGGCTTCCGTGCAGGATTTCAACGACGGGTGTGACACAACGTACGATCTGCTCATGGAGAGGTTGCGTGGTGTGCGGGTGCATTGTCGCAAGCTGCCCCCACCCGTGGTCGTGAGGGAGACCGTTCACGAACGCAGACACGTGGGCTTGAGCGGGTAGACGACTTGAATTTCGCCGAGAGAAACGAAAACGCCCGGGAAAACGGCAACTGAACAAAAAGCGGAGAGAATAATGTCGTCACGCCTCTGGAAGGGAATCGGCCCTGGCGCTGCCCACAGGGCAGTTTCCGCTGCTCACATCGCCTACTCAGGCTGAATATCTCGCGACAACCAACGTTCACGATTGCTTGTCTGGCCAAGACCGAGTATGCTTCCCTCTAACCTGCGGCAGCCGCTCTTAGGTATGAGGATGGGGTAAGGAAGCGATGGAGCGGGGAAGGGAACTGAGAGCGGCTGTCGGCGGGGGTATTGCCTTGAGGCCTCACTCGTTCTTCCTGTTCTCCTCGTTGTTGGCGATGACCGCCTTCTTGCCGATCTCATTCGTCACGCTGAACCCGTCGCCATTGTTCCCGGTGATGATGGCGTGGCCAAGCCCCTTGCCCAGGAGAATGGAGAGCTCAGGAGTGGCGAAGCTGCAGCCCTGGACCTGAAGCCTGCCGCCGTCTGCCTCGACCAGAGCTTTGCCGGGGTTGTTGGGTCGCCCGCTGCTGAAATAGCAGTTGTTCAAGGACACAAAGCTCTTGCTGTGCGAGACCACGTTCTGCACGGCGGGTCCCCAGAAGTCGCAGTTCTGAAGACGCACGGAACCGATGCAGGTCGGGTTGATCACGATCTCGATGGGGTTCTCCCCCTCGAAGGCCACGAACTGGCCGTTAGTGATGAGTAGGCCCATCGGCTGGATTTGATCGACCACGATGCAGCGGTTGGCGGCGTCGGCCCCGATACCGCACAATTGGCCGTTCATCGCCCCGTTCTTTGTGGCAACGAAGTGATAACCGATATTGACCGGAAAGATGAACGTGTTCGTCACGTATTCCCAGTCGGTTTTGGCGAAGATGAAGCCCTCGCAGTGCTGCCACATGTACTTGTAGACCTTCTCCCAGTCGCCGCCGACCTTCTTCGAGGACCACCAGTGGCAATGCCACTGCACGTTCTCGATGCGACCGATGTCGGTGCAACTGTCCAGCCAGATGCCCCGGCGGAGCACGCACCCGGAGACGCTGCGGATGCGGTGCCGCACGTTACTCTCGGGACCGATCTTAATACCGTTGTAGCTGTTGATGAGGGTGACGTTCTCCACCGTGTTGTCACCGCCCTGAAGATGGAAACTCCAGGCGTAGGGGTGGATATCGTCGGGTTTCTGATCAGGGTAGAACACGGTCAGTCCCTGGACCGTGGCCGAGTCGCCCAATTCAAAGAGTGCCGCGACGTCCTCCTTGTCACGCCCGCCGGTGGCGAGAATGACTGTTCCGATCAGTGGCTCGATGTAGACCGGAGCCTTCTGGCTGCCGCACAGGGCAACACCGGGTGGGATCTTCAGGCTGCCAGCGACCAAGTAATGCCCGGCGGGCAGGTTCACCACACCGCCGTTCTTGCCCGCCGCATCGAGGGCATTCTGGATCGCCGCCGTGTCGTCGCTCCTGCCATCCACTTTGGCCCCAAAGTCGGCGGCGTCGAATTGGCCCTTGGTTGTTGCGGCGGCTTGCCCGAGTACCGGGAACACAGAACCCAGCAAGCAGAGCATTGATACGAACTTGCTGCTCGGTTTAGACCATGTCATCTCGTGATCCTCCTCGGTACATTGGCTTGTTCACGGTAGTGTGCGTTGCGCTCCTGCTCCTCGTCCTCCTCCGGCAGATACTGCTGCGGGCCGGAGCCAACTCGCTTGAATAGGATCGATAGCATCTCATCGAAGGTCAAGCCCCCTGCCAGGGGATCTGTGGTTTGGGTCCTCTTTGGTGTTCCTAGGGTCTGGGGTGCTGACCCTCGCGACAAGTCCAGCTTGGTCGGTCTTTCTGCGGTGGGCTGTTTCAAAGAGAGGGGACAAACGTGTCCCGACGACCGGGCACTGGGTAACCGGGATGTTGCCACGGACACTCCGTGGCAAGCAAGATTGATGAATTACCGCAACACTGCTGTCCATGTCTAGTCAGTGCAACCCGCTGGAAGAGGGCATTATCAATCGCCGTGGCCACAAATCGCCCCAAAATCAGCTCGTTTTCTCTTCGATGTTGTCAGGAGGCAAGCGGAAATGCCACCAGGCTCATCGTTCGCGTGTAGCTTAATTCAAACAGAAAAGGCTTGAAGTGTGGCGCACGGGGCTATAACATGAAGACCTCTTAACGGGGCAGCCTCGGCGGAACCGAGACCGCGCACTTCCTGTTCGGTTCTGAAAGGAGACATCTCATGGCGATCTTCCGTCAATTCGCTTGCGTTGTCGTCGTCATTGTTGCCGCCGGGTCGGTGCAGCCCGCCGATGGCAGAGTGCTGGTCCAACACGTGGGAGCCAACGATCCGCTCAGCGAGGGCTGGACGCTGTTCGACCAATCGGGCGGTAACCACCTCTACGGTCCTGTTCAGGATGACCTTGGCTACATCGATAGCTGGAAACTGGACAGTTTTCACTCGGGTGGGGACTTTCTATATCAACGGAATCTGTCCGACACAGAAGTCAGCAACGCATACGCTCAAGGCTGGCGTTTGACGCTGATGGTCCGTGCGATCGAGGCTGCTTCGCCTACCTCGCCTGCCTTGAGGGTTGTGTTCTTGGGGCCTCGGACATACGGGCTGTTCTTTACGCCGGATCAAGGGAGTGGAGGTCCCGGGATCGGCCTGATGGGGGACGGTCGGATCATCTCACCCGGCTTGAACTCGGCTGGCTACCATCTGATTACCGTTACCGATGACGATGCCAACGGTCTTGCCCATGTGCTCTTGGATGGTGTTCTCGTGCTTACAGACTACGCCGGAGAGACAAGTACATACGCGCAGCGGATCGACTGGGGTGACGCTCGTACAGCTAACGAAGATGGGGGGCATGCCAACTTCGCGATTGTGCGTTTCGAGGTTGCTCCCGGGACATCAGAAAACGGTTGCGAAGGCACGGTTGCCGACTGCAATGGGAACGGCATGCTCGACCCGTGCGATCTGGGCAGCGGCACCAGCCGTGACTGCAACGGTAACGGCGTGCCGGACGAGTGTGAGCTCATGATGATTGGCAGAACCCAGAAGGTGGCAGCTGCGGGTGGGCTCCCTGATGACTTACTCGGTTCAGCTGTCGCAATCAGCAATGATACGGCTTTCCTTTGCGCTCCTCTCGCAGATGTATCAGGGAGCAACAGTGGCGCTGTCTACGTCTTCCAGCATCAAGGTGATGGCTGGGTACAGGAGCAGGTTCTGGTGCCGTCTGATGCCCAAGGTGGGAGGCAATTTGGATCGTCGATAGCGTCAGCTGGCGATGTTGCCATTGTAGGAACGAACGACGGCAGCGCCTATGTCTTCCGGCACATCGAGGGCGGCTGGGTGCAAGAAACGAAGCTGGTTTCGCCCGATCCGCCTTCAGGGGATGGATTCGCTTTTGCGGTCGCGATCAGCGGAGAGGTCGCCTTTGTGGGTGCCTACCTCGACGGCGAGGGCGAGAGCCGGAGTGGAGCTGCATATGTGTTCCGACGTTTGGGTGGTGTGTGGCTCTATGAACAGAAGCTGAAGGCGCCCGATGCCGCTCCCGGCCGAGAGTTTGGCATATCCGTTTCCATCCAAGGAGACACGGCGCTCGTGGGCTCCCATCTTGACGACCATGCGGGGCCCAATAGCGGCTCGGCCTACGTCTTCCGATATGCGGCTGGCAGTTGGGCATTGGAGCAGAAACTCACCGCCTCGGATGCTGCAAGTGGGGATGAGTTCGGCTATTCGCTCTCCTTGAGCGAGAATCTGGCTGTGATCGGCGCGTTTATGGACGACGACAACGGAGTTGACGCCGGCTCAGCGTATGTCTTTCGCCGAACGGGCGATACGTGGGTCCAGGAAGACAAACTGCTTTCATCGGATGCATCTGCGGGGGATGCCTTCGGCAGGTGTGTGTCGGTCAGCGGGGATACTGCCGTGGTCGGGGCTGCGCAGGACGATGACAAGGGTGACGGTAGTGGTTCAGCTTATCTGTTTCGGCGCGGAGCAGGGAAGTGGATTGAGACGCAGAAGCTTGTGGCCTCAGACGGTGCGGCCAGTGATGCCTTCTCCAGTTCGGTCTCGATCATAGGAGGACATGTCCTTATCGGGGCTCCGGGCAGCGGATCCTCCAGCGGTTCGGCATACGTCTACGCATTTGAAAACCATGACTGCAACGACAACGACATACCCGACGAGTGCGAGGCTGATTCCGACCATGACGGCGTGATCGACGCCTGCGACAACTGTCCGACCATACCCAACCCCGACCAAGCCGACGGTGATGGCGATGGCGTCGGGGATGCATGCGACGCTCCGTTCATCAAGTCTGCCGTCTCGCGCAGTTGGCACCAGGCGGCTGGGAGCTTCGATATTCCTTTGCCGCTGGAGTGCGCGACAATGGTCACCGACGGGCAAGTGGTGCGTGCCCCGCTTAATCTGGTGGTGGTCTTCTCCGAGCCAGTGGTACCGGCAGACGCAGCATTAGACGACGAAGTCTGGGTTTCGGATGGCTTGGCCTTGATCAGCATGAATGGCGATGAACTCACGATCCAGATCGCTGACATTCCGAATGCAGCGTGTCTGCAAGTCAAGTTGAGCGGATTCATCGATGCCGAGGGTCGCCCGCTAGAGGGGCCTAGCGAAATCTGCCTAGCTCTCCTGACTGGCGATGTGAACGGCGACGGCAGAGTGAACGTGCTGGACATGACGAGAGTCAGGAATAACACCGGCGTATCTTTGACTTCCGCCAACTTCCGCTGCGACGTGAATGGCGATGGGAGGATCAATACGCTGGATATGACCGTCGTCCGCAACGGTATCGGCAAGCAGGGGGCTACCTGTCCGCCGCCAGCACCGGGTGTGCTCTCGATTGCCGAGCCTGACGGCTTGGCCAGTGCCGGCTATGAGGGCGGCCCGTTCACGCCGTCGCGCATGACCTACACCCTGACCAACACTGGCGGGTTGCCGATCGCCTGGACGGCGGCGAAGACCCAGGCATGGGTCACACTGTCCAAGACCGGGGGTACGCTCGCCGGCGGGGCTTCGGACGCCGTGGAGATCTCGATCAACGCCGAGGCGAATGACTTGGCTGCCGGCAGCTACAGCGACACTTTGACCCTCGCCAACACCACGAACGCCAGCGGGGACACGACCCGCACGGTGAGCCTCGCGGTGAACGCACCCGTCATTCCACCTGGCATGGTGCTGGTCCCCGCCGGTGCGTTCAACTACCAGAACGGACCGCCGGTCTACCTTGCCGCGTTCATGATCGACAAGTACGAGGTCACAAATGCCGCATACTGCGAGTTTCTGAACGAAGCGGATGAAGAAGGAGATGCCTACGATTTCCGTATGGAGATCGACCAGACAGGACCAGCAGGCAATTACTCCTACGCGGCGCAAAGTGACAGAGAGGAGTATCCAATCCGCTATGTTAACTATGATGATACCACTGCCTTTGCCACGTGGCGAAGCCAAAAGGAGGGTCGCGTCTATCGCCTGCCGACAGAGCAGGAATGGGAGAAGGCTGCTGGTTGGGACCCGGAGGAGCAGAAACTCTACACCTACGGGTATCACAGCGACAGCATAAACTGCTCTTGGCTCAACTACGGCTGGTGCATGGGAGGCACGATGCCGGTGGGCAGCTACAACGGCACGGGTGGTCGCAAGGACGCCATGAGCTACTATGGCTGCTATGACATGAGTGGTAATCAGTGGGAGTGGACCAGTAGTACGTACAATGCAAACCTGGATCTTGTTATCCGGGGCGGCGGTTGGTACGACAGTGCGGCATACTGTACAACCACTTACCGCATACCGGTAGCGTCCTCTTTTAGGTACACGGGCATAGGTTTCCGCTTGGCCACGGACGCTGAGTAAACGCTGCACTCCGGTTCTTACTCGTTGATCTGCCGGCCCGGAGACGAAAAGCGGAGATGTGTCCGAAACGAGAATGGCGATGGTTCAAGAGTTGCAGGCAGGATCGCCCGCACTGCGAACTAACTCGCCCCGGCATCGTTCGGCGGGGAATATCTCATGAAATCACGACAGATCAGCGTTGGCATCGGCCTCGTCATCATCCTGGTCATTTCACTTCAAGCACAGGCGGCAAACGTCATCTATGTCGATGCGGATGCCACGGGAGTCAACAACGGAACAAGTTGGCACGACGCATTTGTCGAACTGCAGTCCGCTTTGGCCGTTGCTGTTCCAGGCGATGAAATCTGGGTAGCGGAGGGCACCTACACCCCGGATTATAACCTCGTCAGTGGGTTTCACAATCGCTACAGAGTGGCAACATTTCGACTGATCACAGGCGTGAGTCTGTTCGGCGGCTTCAAGGGAGAAGGCTTGGCCACCCACCCGGGCGGGGAGACTCAGCGTGGCGAACGCGCTCCTGAGAGCCATAAAACAGTTCTGAGCGGCGACCTGAAAAGGGATGACGCACCTGACTTCTGTAACATTATGGAGAACAGTCTTCACGTCATAACCGCCACCAGTGTCGACAATACTGCCGTCGTAGATGGCTTTATGGTAACCGGTGGCAATGCGAACACTGAGAAACACCCGAGCGGAGGCGGTCTGATTGTTCAGAATGGCAGCCCGACCTTCATCGACTGCACTTTCATCCGTAACACGGCACATTACGGAGCGGGTTGTAGCAACGAGGCGTCCAGTCCCCACTTCTCACGCTGTCGGTTCTTGGCAAACTGGGCAGCTATGAGTGGCGGTGGGCTTTACAACAACAACAGCGATCCGCTCCTCGCAAATTGCCTTCTTCGCGACAATATCGCTGACGAAGGAGGTGCTATCTGCAATCTGCAGTCCAGCGATCCGCTCATAATCAACGGTGTATTCGTCAACAATCGGGCGGGGGATGGAGCTGCCATTCGAGGCAGTGCATCGTCCTGCCAAATCGTGAATTGCACGTTCAGTAATAATAGAGCCAGCCGTTATGGTGGAGCCCTATCCTGGATCGACAGCAATCCACTTCTTTCCAATTGTATTCTCTGGGGAAACGCGGCGTCTGAAGGTCCACAGCTCAACTGCTTCCGCCGGTGCCTCGTCACGGTTCAGTATTGTGACATCCAGGGTGGAGCGGCGGAGGTGGCGTTGGGCAGTGATTGTATGGTACAGTGGGGAAACGGTGTAATGGACCTGGACCCGAAGCTCGCCTTCCCTGCTGACCCTCACCTTCTGCGTGGATCCCCATGCATCGATGCCGGAGGTAACCAATACGTCCCGGCGGACTTCGCCGACCTGGACAGCGACGGGGACTACGCAGAACCGACTCCCCTGGACTCAGGTTTCTATCCTCGTTTCACAGACGACCCCGAGGCGCCGGACGTGGGAATCGGTGATCGACCTCTCGTGGACATGGGTGCATATGAGTACAATCCTTCGTGTTCCCACCTCGCCCTGTCGGCGACTGAACACGAGTTTTCTGCGCTAGAGGGCAGTTCCAATCACCCCCGTGCGACAATCATGCTCCGCAATTGCGGCGGTGCACCGCTCATGTGGCAGATCCGGGAAGACTGTAAGTGGCTATCCGTGCCTGTAGCTCAGGGTACGCTTGGCAGTGAAGTCACGGAGTTGGCCATGATTGCGGATGCTACCAGCTTGGCGTACGGCAGTTACTTCTGTGACATCGTCATAACAAGCTCCGCAGCGGGTGATTCCGGCAGAATCCTACCCTGTGTTCTCCATATCAACCGTGTCTTCAATGTCCCGGCCAACTACTCCTCCATCCAGGCCGCCATAGATGCAACTGGTGTCAAGGGGGACACGGTCTTGGTCAGTCCGGGCGTCTACACCGGACCTGACAATAGGGACCTCAGCTTGCGTGGCAAAGCCATTGTGGTGCGGAGCGAGATTCCGCAAGAAGCGATCATCAACTGCGAACGCCAGGGGCGAGGCTTCCTGTTCATTTCCCAGGAGTGGGAGTCCTCCGTCATCGACGGTTTCGTGGTGACCGCCGGAGGAGTCAATACAGGGGGAGCTGTCAGCAATGGGGGAGCTGTCAGCAATGGGGGAGCTGTCTGCAGTGAGTTCAGCCGTCCCACCATCGTCAATTGCACTTTCCGGGCTAATCGCGTCATAAACAGAGGAGGCGCGATGTACTTCTATGGGGGTGGAGACCCCACCGTCGCCAACTGCCTTGTCTTGGGCAATTCGGCGGGCGGCCAAGGTGGTGGGATCTTCTCCTGGGACGGAAGCGTGAGGATCATGAACTGCATCGTCAACGGAAACACTGCGAACAAGGGGGGCGGTATGTCCTTCGGGTATCGTGCCAGTCCCCAGATAACAAACTGCGTCATTAGTGGTAATTCGGCCACATTGGGGGGTGGAGGAATTTCTACAGAGGGAGCGATGTTGCTTGCGAATTGTTCTGTCAGCTCCAATTGTGCTGGCAACGGGTACGGTGGAGGCCTCCTCTGGGAGCGATCGATGCCAATGGTCACCAATTCTATCTTTTATAGCAACAGAGCAGCCGTGGGCCCCGAAATCGCATTCAGATATACTTGGGGTGACATGAATCGGCTGGAGGTTGCCCACAGTAGTATCCAAGGAGGACGATCAGCCGTTCATCTTGATGGCGACTGCACGCTGGTTTGGGGAAGCGGTAACATCGATGAGGACCCTCTTTTTGCCGACGCCGACGGCCCCGACAATGTGCCCGGCACTCAGGACGACAACCTCGCGTTAGTACCGGGTTCACCCTGCATCGATGCCGGGAACAACAACTTGGTCGTCCCTGATGCAACGGATCTGGATGCGGACGAGGACAGCTTCGAGCCGATTCCGATCGACATCGACCACACCCCTCGATTTGAGGATTACCAATGCACCGAGAACAGCGGTGTGCCTCATTCTGCTTTCCCTAACTTGCCGATTGTAGACATGGGCGCCCATGAGCTCGCCGAAGCACCCCTGGTCGATTCGGACCAGGATCGAGTTGTCGATGCCTGCGACAATTGTCGCGAGGTCGCAAACCCGCAACAGGAGGACCAGGATGGGGATAACGTAGGTGACGCGTGCGATTTGTGTTCGAGCACGCCCCCTGGCACCCCGGTAAACACCAAGGGATGCCAACTCGCTCCGGGCGACTTTGACAAAGACGGTGATGTGGACCAATCGGATTTTGGCCATCTCCAGGCGTGTCTCACAGGAGCCGGTTACTCACAGGACGCTCCAGCGTGTCAAGACACTCGCCTGGATGGAGACAGCGATGTGGATAATCTCGACGTTGCTCGGTTCCTGCGTTGCATGAGTGGCGAGAACATCATGGCTGATCCGAATTGTGCAGACTGACCACGACCGCTCAAGCATGTCAGGCAGTTAACCAGGGCTCCCGCAGAGGGTAACTAACCCTGTGCACTTTGCCGTTTTCACCTTCTGCTCTGCGGAGCCCGAGGGCGAAATCTCCCAGCGCATCATACTTGAACGAGAACGGCGACCCTGACCACATAGTCAGACGATTACGGCTTCAAGATGAGCCCACCCATCGTACCTGCTTATCGTACGGCCTTCGTATCGACCTGCTGACCCCTGCCTCCCGCTCACACTGAACAGAGCAGCCGATGAACAAGAGCCCTCGCCAGTGTCGTTGAGTTGTTCTTTCTACCGCTTTGTTAAACAGATTTGCTTCTTGACATTTTTAATGTGATGGTTGTGGTGGACCTCTTTCAAAAGGAGAAAAACCATGTCCATCATCATACCAACCAAATGCGTCGGTTCGAAAACCCGTCTCGCACCCTGGATCGAGTCCCATCTGCCAAGCCACAACACTTATGTGGAGGTATTCGGCGGCACAGGTGCAGTTCTTTTCGGTAAGAAACCAAGCCCCCGCGAGGTCTACAATGACATCGACGGCGATCTCCACAATCTCTACACCGTCCTGCGAGATCGACCGGAAGAATTGGCCGGTGCTCTCACCCTCACCCCGTACTCCCGCCGCGACTTTGAGAAGGCCTGCGAGTATGTCAATCACAAGCGAGGGCCGGCGGATGACGCCGTGGAGTGGGCACGCCAGTATGTTGTCTGCACTCGTCAGCGGTTCATCGGCGGCGGAGCTGACACTTGGTCCACCGCTAGAAAGGGCTTCCTGCCGTCCCAGACCTGGGCCCGCCTACCCGAGTGGGTACTTCCGATCCATAGGAGACTGCAGGGCGTTGCCATAGAGAGTCTCGACTACAAGGACCTGTTCAGTAAATGGGATGCCGAGGACACCACGTTTTACTGTGACCCGCCTTACGAAGGCGTGGAGAAGGTATACTACAAAGCGAACAAAGACGGGGGTTTCGATCATCAGGCCCTAAGGGAGGTTCTTGAGGGAGTGAAGGGCTCCTCGGTCGTCTCGTATTACGTCAGCGATTACCTGTTGAAGCTGTATAACGGCTTTGATGTGGTCACGAAGATCGTCACCACGAAAGTCGGCCAGAAGACCAAGGAAGTTACCGAGGGCCTGTTCATCCGGTCCTCGGCATGGGCTCGACAAAGGCCACACCGCTACGTCTCTCGCGACATCTTCCCTGAGGTCCACCCCGTCCAAGCCTTGAGGGACGCATCATGAGCACAGCACCAGAACCAAGAGCGTTGATTCACCGGGTCGGAGGCAAGAAACGCCTGGCTCGCCTGATTCTCAAGCACCTCCCTGCTCATCTGGCCTTTACTGAGGCCTTCGCTGGGTCAGCAGCCATCACGCTTGCCAAAGACCCTGCTCCTCAGGGCGATATCATCAACGATGCCGATGTGAACATAATCAACCTGTTTAGGATTGTTCGCGATCAGCCGAATGAACTTGCGATGCGGATCGCCCGCACACTTTACAGCCGCCGGGAGTTCGAGGAGGCCTACGAATACATCCGCCAGGGAGCTGCTCCGGACGACGATCCTATTGAATGGGCTCGCCGATTCCTTGTTGTTAACCGGCAGGGATTCTATGGCACGCCGCCACTGACTTGGTCCATGAGCCGTCAAAGCAAGACCAGGTCGGTATCTTGGGAGGCCATGCCCGAGGTGGTGATGGCGGTATCTTCAAGGCTCAAGACCGTAACCATCGAGTGTGGGAACTACGCTGATTGTCTGCAACTGCACGACGGGCCACAATACTGTCACTTCATCGATCCGCCGTATCTCGACGTGGAAACGAAGTACTATGACGTCAACAGACAAGGTGGCTTCAACCATCGTGAGCTGCGTGACGTAATTGAGCAGGTTAAGGGCTCCGTGGCCGTAACCTATTATGAGCGGCCGGCGATCCGGGAGCTCTACAAGGGCTTCCGTGTGGTACGTATCCCGGTTACCACAGCTATCAACCGCAAGAAGAAGGAGACCGAATTGCTGCTTATCCGAGAGTCCGCATACGCCAAGAGCTGCGGAAGGCGCACTCTTGACATCTTCAAGTCCTCAATGACCAACGACATGCTGTGAGCGACCGCCGCGACTTCCTTAGCGTTTCTGCTTCTTATACTACCGTCGCCATCCTGAAGGTGCGATGAATCAGTCGATCTCAAGATTCAGTTTCTGCCCAGCATGACCGAGCTGAGCTGGTGGACAGTCAAACGAACGAGGGGAGATTCTGGACAGTCCAATGCTGCAGCCTTTTCGGCGGTCTCGATCCACTCGGCACTCACCGTCTTGCCGAAGGCACGCAGGACGTTCGGGAAGTTCAGGGCAAAATGGCCGCACATCCACGACTGCAGCGTCCAAGGGTCAACGAACCAGCCTCTCATCTCAGACGGCTCGCCGCCGCACAGGTCCACGAAGCCGGTGATACGACCGTCAGCGTCTCTCTCGATGCGACTCGCCCACAGCAACGGTTTCTCCTGGCCCTTGAGGCTGAGAGCCCCGATCAGCGATTCTTTGCGATGCGGGTTCGCCACGGGCAGGGCAGGCTTCCGCCCACACCTCGGACAGTTGCCTTGGGCTGATGGGCTGGTCTCGGCTCCGCAGAAAGCACAACGGGAGGCCGTCCACGCCTCGGAAACGAAGAGCATGCTCTGAGCGTCGAGGGCATGGGCAAACAATCGCAGAACCAACGCCATCGCCACATGTCCGTCTGGCGTCTCCCAGCGAAACGGTGATCCGTCGAGTTCGGTGACGGCGTCTCCGTCATCAAGGAAGAAGGCTCTGGGACTGGGAACGACGTCTTGGCTGTTGCCCATCCGGGCTGCCTTCTCTCGAGCCATCACGAACTGGGCAAATTCAAGGGGATCTGGCACGACACCTGCCTCCAGCACGACACCTTCACACTTCCTCCGGCAACGGACCTCACGACAAGAGGGCAGAGTCAACGATAACTGGACAGGGAAAATGAGAAACTGGTTTCGCATTTGGCGGGAAAACCAGAAGGCTCTCATCTCATCGGCTAGTTCAGGCACGGTCCATGGCTGCTATCAGAACGAGTGGCCGTGGTGATTCGACGCCAAACCGCGTTCCACCAATCGCCGGAGTCTTCACGGCCAGACACATCTCGACACCTGCTGCACCGGGCATATGATGTCATGCGGTGGATGACGACGAGTAAGGGTACGATTCTGGAGGACGCTGGCTATGAGAAGCGACCCCCCGAAGGCAGTGTTTTGCCTTTTCGTCATGCTGGGCGTCGGCACAGCGCTTGGCCAGGAAGTTGTCGTTGCCCCTGAACAGACGGATGAGATCCTCGCCAACCCCGGCATCGGCTGGGAGACATTTCACCAGACGAGTAAACAGGACAAGACCTTGCCGCCCTGGATTCCCTCCACGATTCACTACGCCCGGTGGGGTTGGGGCGAGTTGGAGACGGAGCCAGGGAAGCTCAATACGGAGTTTCTGGAGAGGGTGCTCGCCGCGACCCGTGATTCTGGCCAGAAACTGGCGTTCAGGGTCATGTGCTGCTCGACAAGCAAGGGGCACCCGTATCATCCGAAATGGATCAAGGACGTTGGCGGGAAGGAACTCATCGCCGACCACGATGGTGTTGAGCCATTGCCGATCCCCGATATGGACGATCCTGTCGTTCTCGAACGCCATCTCGACTTCATCAAGCGTCTGGGCCAGCGATACGACGGGCATCCCGATATCGACCACGTTGATCTCGGCTCCGTCGGTTGGTGGGGCGAGTGGCATCTGAGCGGATCGAAGAAGTACAAGCTGCCCACGCTGGCCAACCGCACGAAGGTAGTGGATGCCTATCTCGCCGCGTTCAAGAAGACGCCATTACTGATGCTCATTGGGGGAGCAGAGTGCCTTAAACGGGCCACGGAGCACGGCGCGGGCTGGCGGGCGGACTGTTTGGGAGACATGGGCGGCTTCTCGAAGACCTGGTGCCACATGTGCAACGGTTATCCCACCTGGATCAAGGAGGCGGGTATCCAAGATACCTGGAAGACGGCACCGGTCGCTTGGGAAACGTGTTGGGACATGCGGAAGTGGCTCAATGAAGGTTGGTCGCTGCGATACATCTTCGACTATGCCCTGGCCTGCCATGCCTCCTGCATCAACAACAAGTCGGCCCCGTTACCACCGGGCGAGAACGTACGGCCCGAGATCGAGCGGTTCCTGCGCCGGCTCGGCTACCGCCTGGTCCTCAAGGAACTCAGACATCCTGCCGAAGTGCCAGCGGGAGCCAGGCTGGATCTGTCCATGAAGTGGCAGAATGTCGGCTCGGCTCCCTGTTACCGACCCTATCAGATCGCGTTCCGGCTGGGCAATGACCGTGGGGTGAGCCGGGTCTTCGTTGGCCGCGTGACCGTGAACCGCTGGCTCCCCGGTTCCGTCGATCCCTTCACTGACGAGTTCCTCAAGGAGCCGAAGGACTTGCCGCCTGGGGAGATTGTGGTCGTGGCGGATAGCGTCTCCCTCCCCGCTGACCTTCCTGCGGGTGAGTTCACCTTGTCCATCGCCATCGTGGACGGGGACCGTGCGACTCCTGTCGTGAGGCTGGCGATCAAAGGGCGTGCGGACGACGGGTGGTATCCGCTAAGCAAGGTCACGGCTCTGAAGCAGCGGTAGCGGGGTGGACGAATCACATGGGATGACTGACTCCGAGGCGTCGCGTTTGAAGAGCGGAGCTGGCATTGTGGCACACGGCATCAGCAGACGGGCATATCGTCTGCCGCGAACGGCATGCTTCAACCTGGCCACCGTGGTGATGGCATCAATCACGGCCTGCGTGGGCGCTCCTCCGCCGCCAGATCAGACGCCGTTTGCTCCGCTGGATTCGTTACACCAGAACGGCGAGTCGGTTGTTCGGCTCTACGCGGCCCCTCTTCCCGGTATAGAGTCCATTGCGATCCATGCATGGTTTGTGGTCAAGCATGCTGACTCGGCGGAATTCCACCGCTGGGAGGTTTGGGTGACTGCCGCCGACCCGTACGGCTACGTTCGCATGGATCTATTCCCACCGGAGGGCGACCTGGGTGCGGGCAGTGCTTACGTTCTGGCAGAGTTGACCGGCGCAGAAAGCGAGCCCGTGATTATGTTCATTGAGACACGATCTTCCGACTATCCTTGTAGAGGCCGCTTCGATCTGGTCTGGGGCCCGAACAGCAGCACCTACGTACAGTGGATCCTGAGTGGGGCTGGCTGGGGCGTGGTCCTCCCGCCGAGTGCGATAGGTAAAGATGTTCCGGCCAATTGCTCCTGAAGGCGGCATGGGGATCGCCTCGCACCCCTTCATTCTGCAGACAGCCGCGTGAATCACCCCATGGATATGGTGGCTTGTTGGCGGGGCCAATGGAGACCCTCACGGGACAGTTCAGGGACGGTGCACGGCAGCGAATGACCTTGATGGCTCGGCCCCGAACCCTGACCGGAACCGACGCCAAGAAGCCTGGTATTGATGCTGCAGGCTCCCGTTATCTCAGGAAGAACTCGCGCTCGATGGCGATGACCGCCTGATGGAGAAACTCGGGAGCGAAGCCGACGTAGTGCCGCCACGACTTGGCGGGCGAATGCCCGAGCAGGAAATCGACCGCCCGTTCGTCGTGGGTAGCTGCCATCGCAGTACTCGCGGCAGTCTTCCGCAACGCTTTGAACGTGGCCGGAATGGGATGGCCCGTCGCCTTCTTGGCCTTGTCTCGCAACAGCTCGAAGTGCTTTCCGACTGAATCCGTCCCGCTCACCCAAGAGGTGCCTTGCCATGTGGAAAAGACCCGCCCCTCGCTCTTCCCGCTTTCGGCCTGCCAGGCCCGGAGGACCTTAACCGTTGCCTGAGCGAGCGGAGTCTGCCTTGGCCTCCCCGTTTTCGGGCGGGGCATCAGCATGAGTGCCCGATCCAGGTCGAGGTGCCGCCACTCCATCTCTGCAACCGACGTGTTTTCCAGGGCGGCATTCAGCGACAGGTAGAGGATGCTCTTCCATTGGGTGTCGGCCACGTCGACCAAAGCATGGAACTCATGGGCGAGTATCAGCGTCTTCTGAGCCTCGGCCACCGTGTCCTTCTGTTCCAGGATCGCCAGTGTACCGTCTTCTCCGAAGAAACCCTGCGGCCACGCGGCGTCGGGATGCCGCTTCTTGACACGCCGGAAAGCCGTGGTTACCGCCTGGAAGCGGGTGTTGCGAGCCTTCTGGGTCAGTCTCCTCTGGGCCACCAGGGCCACGACGGATGCGGCGTACGCTCTAAGATCGGCTCCTTCCAGCTGACAGGCTGCGATGTCCGTTCCCCCATGGCGGCTCTTCATGAAAAGCAAGAACTCCCCGAAGTACTTCTGATGCTCACGGTAAGCTCGCTTGGCGGTCGGCTCCAGCAAATCGACGAACGACATGCGGGCCAGCTTGCGGGACATGGCTTGAATGCGGTTGGCCCGTTTCCGACTGGGTCCGTCTCGCTTCGCTGCCCCACGGAGGACTCGACACCGCGGCGTCTGCTGACGTTTGAGGTCGCCTTCCAACCGGGTGACCAGCCCAGCCCGCGCCTGCAAGGCCCGGGCCTGCAGCTCTGACACATCGTAGCCCCGGTCTCCGAGGTACCACAGCCGATACGTCTCCCCTACTTGCGACAGGGTCAGGCTCTCGCCATCTGGGCGTGTGGAGCTTGCCAGAGCCTCGTGGCGGGCAGCCTCTTCGGGGCCAAAAAGGTCGGTCAGAATCTCCCGGGTCAGTTCAGTCGGCGAGCCGGACCTGACATACTCGGGATGAAGTGCGGAACCTGCCTGGGCTTGGATGTTGGCCAACAGCTCGGGATTCTTGTGGAGCTCCTGGCGATCGAGTCCCAAGTCCGCAAGCTCGCCCATTCTGTCGGCGACGGCTTGCGACAGCAGGTTGGGATCCTGGCTCACCCATTTCGGTGTGGGAGTGGTTTGGCGCTTGTGGGCGGCCTGAGCCTGCCAAAGGGCGGCCTCGGATTTGCCGAAGTATTGACGTCTGCGGCTACTTATGATGTAATAACCACCGTCGTCCGACCAACTGACGCCGTCAACTTGTTGACCGTGTCGGATGACGTACTTGCGAGGTCGCGGCATGGCTGGCTTTGTCCCTGGGTTCGAGGCCCTGAGCGCTCAAAAGTGGAGTATAGCCGACCTTTGCCGAAGCTTCAATAGTCAGGAGTTTAGTCAGTAAGCATTGGGGCGTGTGCCCGAGCGGCCAAAGGGGACGGGCTGTAAACCCGTTGGCGTGAGCCTACGTAGGTTCGAATCCTACCGCGCCCAGTTTTTTCGCTCTCGATAGTTCTAACCGAATCCCCCCGAAAATGCTTAGAAAACCCAACAAAACCAGGGGTTTTCTGCGCCTCGGGGACCACGTTGTTTGGCGTGTCGCAGTTGGCCCGAGAGAAGGCTCGGATAACGGGGACAGGTCCGTTTTTCACGGGTCGGGGTCCGCTTATTCTGAACACCCGTTCTCCGGCCAACTCTCACCTCTCCGCTCACGTGGACAACCGCCCGGGCCAGTCGACCGCTCCAGGCCGAGCTTCGGCACCGCGTTGACCGTCCAGCCCGATGCTCCGAACGAACGCCCCCCAATCTCGCCCCGCTTTGGGTCCTCCCGCTTCGATGTCTGCTCGATCAGGTCCACGCCCCCAAGCCGGTCACCCGCCCAATCCGTCACCGGAACGCTCGATGCCGACCGACTCACCTTGTCACCACGCTCCAACCTCCCCAGTCTCGCCACGCCCCGACCTCCCGCCTCAACCGGGCAGGCCAGCGGCCACTCTTCATCCCGCTCCGCGAGATCCAGCCTGGCCGGAACGGACGCGGTGTTGTTCCGTTCGATCCCATGCCTGGCCGCTCCCAGGTGGCGACCGCAAGACCAGGAGTGCCGAAAACGAGATCCGAGACGGATCGAGGGGATCCAACCACCGCGAAGGGGACAGACACCATGGCCGTGAACCCCGGGCGATTCCTTAACTTGCGATGGAAGCTTGGCTTACGGAATTCCGTCCGCGATTCGTTGGCTTCGTTTGGCCTTGTGGGTTCTCGCAACACCCGTGAGCACACCCCGCCTGCCACCTACGCCCAATGGCTTCGTTTGCCCGAATCACGCCTGAGCAGGGCCGTCTCCGTCATTGCCGGGGCCGATTCCGGCCTCAAACAAGAACGGGGCCTGAACGCGGGTCCACCCGGGCTCTGGGTGACGACCGCGTCAGACCCCGTTGGCGCATCGGTATTTCGAAGCGTCTCCGTGGTGTGGGTGAGCATCATTATCCTGCTGGCGGATCCCTCTTCAGCCGGCGTATCCCAGTCGGACATCCGCGGCTTGAACAGCCCTCCTCAGCGGCGGTATAACCGTGTCGTGAGCTTCTGCGATCCGCAGTCTTGGACCCTGGGGGAGCGCAGGACCGGCGCCCGGGCCGTCGACATATGCTCGCCGGTTGGCCCGCGTTGCCGCGGCGGTCGGATTGTTCGCGGGCACCAAGTGACCTGACAAGGGGCCGCAGGACTCTGTGCGAACACCCAAGGGGCATAGCTGGAGTATGTCACCGAGCGTCTCCGTCGTCCCAGCGAGTGGGTGAGGAGTGGCCGGTGACCGCAGCTTGCGGCCGGGGCCCAAGTCCGAACAACTGGCACGTGTCCGCCGCATACGGGCTTCGGATACCATGTTGCGGTAGAGAGGAGAAACGACCCACCGTGGAGATCGATTTGATCATCTTCGATTGGGGCGGCACGCTGGCCGATGTCTCCAACCAGCCCGAGGCCCTTCTTGCGGGCTCCTCGGTGGTGAGCGAAGTGCTCAGCGGTAGAAACGATGCGGACGCCGCTCGAGCTCTGGTTTTCCATGCCCTCGGCGCGGAGAAGGCGGCAGCGGCCGATCCCAGATGCCGCGAGGTTGACTTGGCGATCCTGATGGCCGACTGGGCCAAGGCTCACGGATGGCCGGCCGACGCCCAGCGTGTGGCCGCCGCAGTACAAGCCCTCGGCGAGCAGTGGGTAGGCGGCGCTTTGACGCCTCTGCCGGGAGCACTAAACGCCGCCCGCAGACTCCGTGAGGCCGGCTACCGGCTTGGGCTGGTGAGCAACTGCTGGGTTCCGAAGCGCTACTGCGACCGGGAACTGGACCGCCAGGGTTTTGCCGAACTGATGGACTTCACAGTGTATTCCAGCGAAATCGGCTATCGCAAGCCATCGAAAACGATTTACGAGACGGCCCTCAACAGGGCCTACCCCAACGGCCATCGACCGGATCTGGCCCGAGTCCTGTTCGTGGGCGATTCCCCGACCTGCGACGTCATCGCCCCGGCAACCATGGGCATGAGGACCGCCCTGGTAGCCGGCCGTCCCGGCTCATGGTCAGAGCAGGATCTGGCCCGCGCGAAACCGGATCTGCAACTCGGCAGCGTCGCGGAACTGCCCGCCTGGCTGAACGCCGAGTCTGTTGCCACTTGACGGCCCAGCGTTGTCGGTCATCGCCTGCTGCGTGACGCAACGCCCGCGCAATGCCGCCCGTCGCCCTTGCCGCGTGCGTGTTGCTCTGCCCGATGGCCGGTTAGAATGCCTCCGCCGCCCGGGGAGACCTGTCCGGGATGCCGTGCGGAACGAGATCGTAAGGAGAAGCAACTTTGGCGGATATGTCATCACCCGAGCCCGAACTGACCAACGTGGCGAACACCCGCGGCAACACCCTCTATGTCTACATCGTCTCCGGAGTGGCGGCCGTCGGCGGTCTGCTCTTCGGCTTTGACACCGCGATCATCTCCGGGGCGATCGAGCACGTGCGAGCCGAATTTCGCCTGACCGCCCTTGAGGCCGGCTGGGCCACGACCAGCCTGCTGGTCGGCTGCATGCTCGGCGCCGCCGCCGGCGGCACGATCAGCGATCGCTTCGGACGAAAACCGGTTCTGCTGCTCGCCGCGGCCGGCTACATCGTGTCGGCAGTTTTCGCCGGCCTGCCGCGCACGTTCACTGGACTGGTGATCGCCCGTTTCGTGGGCGGACTGGCGGTCGGCATCTCCTCCATGATCGCTCCGATGTATATCGCCGAGATCGCCCCCGCACGCATCCGCGGCACGCTGGTTACGCTTCAGCAAATGGCCATCGTGACCGGAGTACTTCTGGCCAACATCACCAGCGGCCTCCTGGTCGACATCGGCAAGAACAACTGGCGATGGATGTTCGCCTCCGCTGCATTGCCGTCGTTGCTCCTGCTGATCGCGCTCATCGCCGTGCCTGAAAGCCCTCGCTGGCTGGCCAAGCGCAGTCGGTACGACCGGGCCAAGGCCATCCTCGCCCGCGTGGGCGGACGGCGACATGCGGAAAGCGAGCTCCAGGAAATCAAGACATCGCTGGCCGGCGAGAGCGGCTCCGCCCTTGAGCTCTTCTCCCCGGCGGTGTTCCCGGCCCTTGTCATCGGTGCAATCCTGGCTATTCTCGGCCAGCTGAGCGGGATCAATACCGTCATCTACTACGCTCCCAGCATCTTCCTGAAGGCGGGATTCCCGGAAGCAAGCTCCGCCACGTGGGCCACCGTGCTGGTCGGCCTCACCAACTTCGTGAGCACCGTCGTTTCTCTGGCGGTGATCGACAAGGTCGGCCGGCGACCGCTGCTCATGATCGGAACCGCCGGGATGACCATCTCCATGGCCCTCGCGGGCACCTGCATGACCTCGGCGGGCGTCCCTTTGTTCGCCAAGATCGCGATCGTCCTCTTCTACATCGCCAGCTTCGCCGTCGGAGTGGGCGGCGTCGTGTGGGTCGTCCTGTCGGAGATCTTCCCGACCAAGATCCGCGGACTGGCCACGTCAGTCGCCGTGTTCGCTGTGTGGGGCTCCTGCAGCCTCGTCTCGTTCACGTTCCTGTGGCTCTTGGAGCAGTTCAGTGAACGCGTGTTCCTCATCTACTCCGCCTTGTCCTTGGTCATGTTCCTGTTCGTGTTCTGGGTGCTGCCCGAAACCAGGGGCCGGTCGCTCGAGGATATCGAGCGCATGTGGCGCGGCCGCAAGTCGGTCTCTCCGGCAAGTCCCGACGACCACAAGTAGAAACCACTCCTCCCCCTCGCGACCGATAAGGCAGGGCCGCGGCAGGCTCGCCGCCACGCTGAGTGCGGCGCATAAACCCGTCAGCGCATCGAGCCGAACTAACCGATGACCGCGCTTCGGCACACGATACGGTTATCGGAATGCGACTCGGCCGAAAGACCGGCGGGCGATCCTCCAAGAAAGCGATGGTTCTCTCATGCGGAAACCGGCGAGACTGAATGCCCTTGCGGGTCGGATCATGGCACTGATCGCCGCCCTGGCACTCGCCAACGGCGCAGCCAGCGGATCAGAGAAGAAGTCGAAGACCAGCGACTCGGGACACGGCAAGGCGGCCAGCAGCAGCTCCAGCCACGGGGCAAAAGAGCCAGCCAAGGCCGGCACGACCAAGGCCGGTACCGCGAAGACCGGTGCGGCCAAGGCCGCGACCGCCGCCAGCCACGGCTCGTCAGCGGCCGCAGGCGCAGGCAAGCCGAAAGCCACAGCTTCGGGCACCAGCCACGGATCGTCGGCCGCCAGTACTGCCGGCCATGCCCAACCGGCCAAGCCCGCGTCGGCCGCTACCGAACCCGACCCCAACACAACCACTACCGCACCGGCCGAGGCCCTCACCGGGGCCGAGATCCTGAAACGTCTCGCCGAGGGCAACGCCCGGTTCGTGACCGACAAGTCCCAGCATCCCAATGCGGATGCGATTCGTCGGGCGGTCACCGCATCTCAAGGGCAGAAGCCGATAGCTACCGTCGTTTCCTGTTCCGACTCGCGAGTGCCGGTCGAGATCCTCTTTGACGCGGGCATCGGCGACCTGTTCGTCGTGCGCGTGGCGGGCAACGTCTGCGACACAGACGAGATCGGTTCGATCGAGTACGGCACCGAACACCTCGAGACGCCGCTCCTCCTGATCCTCGGCCATACCAGGTGCGGAGCCGTTACCGCGGTAACGAGACAGGACAACGTCGGCGGCAGCATCCCCCAACTGGTGGACAACATCGCTCGGGCCGTGGCCGCTGCACAGAGGGCACATCCCGATCTACAAGGCGACTCTCTGGTCGCCGAGGCCATCAAGGCGAACGTCCTGCAGAGCATCGAGGACCTGTTGAAGAACAGCGAGATCGTGCGCCACTTGGCAGCCTCCGGCCGGCTGAAGATCGAGGGTGCGATCTACGATCTGGAGAAGGGTACAATCCAGTGGCTCGGCAAGCATCCGGCGGAGAAGGGACTCCTCGCCGCCAGCGGCCCGGGGCACAAGACCGAACCGGCCGCCGAGCCTCAGGACTATGCTTCCGCCGCCCCCCGGTCGCCGACGACCAGGCCCGGCGACTTCCATGCGAATGCCGCGGCTCACGCCAGGCGATCTGTCCCCGACAGCCAGGCAGCCCCGTCGACGCAACCCAGCCTCACGATGGCCGCCGCCTCGCAGCCGGCCCACCTCGTCGCAACAGTCGCCCCGGCTACGCAGCCTCACCAGGAGTCATTGCCCGCACCGAGGACCGACGAGCCGAAAGTGCTCAGCTGGACGCCGACCACGCGACCGGCGAATGGCCGTTCCTTGGCAGCTGACCACGTCCCAGTGCCTGCGATCGACGCAACACCAACACCTGCCACACGGCCGGCGGTCGTTTCCAGCGACGTGATGCCGACGGTGTCAGCCCCGCTGCGCAAGCCTTCGCAGGCCATTGCGCTGTTAGCAGCGCAGCCCGGTGGACCGGGTCTGCTCGAACGGGCCATGGCTGAGGAATTGTACCGGCAAGGCGCGGTTCATCTGATTCGTGGTGAAGACACGGCCGCAGCTGAGCGGTTCCGCGCCGCTCTGGAAACCGACCCCAACCTGCTCCCGGCCCTCAATGATCTGGCCGGCATCCATTACCTGCAGCGAGACTACAGCAGGGCCCTCGAGCTCTATGCCAAGGTCCTGGCCGCCGAACCTGCTCATGATTCCGCCCTCCGCGGATCCGCCCTGGCCTGCGCCTCCCTGAAGCGGTATGCTGAATCGCGTGATATGCTCCAGCGGCTGCTCACCAGAAACGCCCACGACGGCCAGACGTGGATGGACTTCGGCGACGTGTTGTACCTCCTGGGCGACACCGAGGGGGCGCTCAACGCCTGGAGGCAGGCGGTGCAGGCCAATCCCTCGACAGCTTCCGTCGTCGCCAAGGCAAACCGACGGCTGAGACGATTCGAGTGAAGCCAGACGTGGAGGCCGCAAGGCTCAAAGCGGAGAGAGAAAGGTGAGAATCAAAAACTTCTTATTGGTGACGATCTCGATACAGGGAGCGGACAACCCATGTTCAAATGCGCATCCTCGCTCGCCGCTTTCGTCGCTCTTGGTTCAGCCGGCTGCCTTCCCGCCTCTTCCGCGACCGTGCTCAGGCTGACAGAACAGCACAACGGAACCACGGCCGCGATCTCGGTTGGCACGCGCGTCGAAGTCGTCCTGTCATCGAACCCCTCCACCGGCTACGGCTGGCAACTGACGAACGTCGACCAGGCGATTCTCGAGAAGACCGGCAATGCCTACGTCCACCCCTCCAACACCATGCCCGGCACCTCCGGAACCGAGCAGTGGGACTTCAGCGGACGAGCGGCCGGTCAAACCCCGCTCCGGATGGAATACCGGCGCCCGTGGGAGTCCACCGAGTTCCCGGCCGCCCGATCCTTCTCCGTGACCGTGACCGTCACGCCTGGGCTGTAGCCCGGCGATATCGGACCTCCCGAGAGGACGGCCTCCCAGAACCTGGACGTCATGGTGGAATCCGAGAACTGTTCTCCGCCTGTCCGTGACCAGACGCCTCCAGCCCCGGTTCGAAACACCCCACGCGATAGCTGAAGTCGCTGTAAGGCCCCACGTCCTGACCCGCAGCCACCACCAGCTTGATGGCGAGCGAAGTCTTGCCTTGCGTATGGCTCGAGTGGATGTCGAAGTCGGAGTCGAACCAGCGGAGGTGCGGGTTCTGGAAGGCGTGGACCCATCGGCCGGCGAACTTCGCGTCAACGTAGACGTCGGCCGCCTGGGGCGGTCCGGCTTGGTCCAGCCGCCGTCGCAGCCGTACGCCGGCGTTCTTCGGATCGATCGCCGCCGTGAACGTGATCTCGCCCCCTCCATGGCGCCGGCCGGCCTCATCTTCGGCCGTCTCGAAGTACTCCCCTTCCGGCCGGGCGGTCACAACGCCGGTCGCTTCTGAGCCTTCGGCGGTGTAGCGATGAATGCGCTCGCTGGTCGGGTTGCCCACATCGATGAAGTCCGTCTCCCGCAGAGCGGGTCGTCCGCGCAGGTAGCAGAACGCCAGGCTGCGATAGTTGGAGCGGATGTCGCTCATCCCGCCATGCTGGATGCGGGCGTCGATCGAACGGAAGAACGGAATCGGGGCCTCCAGGTGGAATCGGGCGTAGGAGGACGGGATCCGGTAGGCCCCGGCCATGCTGCCGCCCTCGAGTTGAATGTCCTGCGAGCACATGGCAAACGGACCGCTGTATACGGTGTTCGGCCAGAAGCAACCCAGGTAGTAGTCCTCGGTCCCGGTACCGTTGATCTGCGGCGAGACAGCCCCGTCCACGTAGAAGTGCTCGTTCCCTTCACAGTAGTGCCCGTTCTGCATGGACTGAACGACTCCGACGAACCAACCGGTCCCCGGGCTGTCGAAGAGCGGCCAATCGCGGCGATACGTTGTCTCGCCCTTGCGGTAGAGCGTTGCGAAGTAGGTCCCCCGATTCTCCGGAATCGAGTTCTGATCGACGATCACCTTGGCGTTGAGCGGGCCGAGCGGCTTGTCGGAAAGGTTGCGCCAGACGATCCGAGCCTCATGCCAGAAGGGCATCGGGAAGTAGCAGTGCAATTCTGCCCGTTTCTCGGTGGCCCTGCGAACGGTCACCGGCAGTGACGCGACGTCGGCCACGTGGTTGGCACAGCCGAAGAACATCCCTGTCGGGGCTCGCACGTCGTCGCGTTCGTGGCCGTCGAAACGCATGACGAGTTCGGTGTTCTGAAAGAAGGCGTCGGACGCATCGGCATCGAGCACGATCTCACGGATGATGCCCGAAGCCTGCTTGCGATCGAAGAGAATGATCTCCTTGCCCGGTGCTTCCTGCCCATTGCCGGCCGCGGTGACCTCGAAGGCCGGCTGTGAGGCCGGTGTGCCGCCCGCCCGGGTGAAGCTATCCAGTATGGCCGCTCGGTCCTCCTTGCCGGTGAAGCTCTGAACCGGTCTGCCGTGCGGATACTGATCGTAGAGCACGTGGAAGAAGGAGACTCCACCGGCGATGGTGATCTTCAACGACTTTTCGAACGGGATCGGTACGAAGCAGTTGCCGCCGTACTGGGGCCCTTCGTACTGGCCGCGCACATCGTAGGATGCCAGCGGCGGCGGGAAGTCCGGGTGCTTGCCCGAGAAGAACTCGATCTGGTTGATCTTGTAGCGCGGCTCCTTCTCCCCGTCGAAGTAGAACTTCAGGAGCGCGTCCTTGGGAAAGGCCGTGCCCCAGATGCTCCGCACGCAGCCTGGGCCGGCCGAATCGAGAATGACGCCGTCACCGTGGAAGTCCGTGTACAGCGGTGAGTTGGCGTCGCCATTGCGTCCGAGCTTGTTGTGGCTGGAGGTCTGGAGGACCTGGAACGGGGTCGGAACCTGCGTCAACCGGTCGAGTAAGGCATCCGCTGGTGGCGCGACTCCGCCCGGAGGCATCAACGACTCTTCCCCCATGCTCATCGCCCCGGTTCCGGCAATGAGAGTTAAGCCGATCAGAGGTCCGCGGAGGGTGGACAGGATCATGCCGGGTTCTCCAGTCTGCCAAGGTCCTGCATCAGGATCTTGTGCCCGATCGTTGCCGGGCCGACGGGCAACATCCTATTCGGGATGACGGGGAAATGCACCCGGAATGCAAGGAGATAACTTGGTGCGTGCTCCGGCGATTGCGCGTCGGACTTGACCGTGGAGACCCGTCCGTCTCAGGCGCCAGACCGAGACTCGACCTGTCTCATCCCGCCTTGGCCGCTACCCGCCCCAGGGCTCTGAGTTCGTCAATCAGCCGCGAGTCGGGATTCTTCCACCGGTCTCGGTAGCCGCGGAGAGAGCCCCATTCGCCAAGTTGAGCCAACCGGGAGGCGGTCTCGCGGCCGTGCGTCCAGAGGTGGTTGATCCGGGCGGCGATGCTCTCCAGGAGAAAAGGTGCCTCGGTGATCGTGACGGCCAGCCGCCATCTGCCCGGATCGGTGAGCAACTGCAATTGCCACTCAGAACAAGACACGCGCAGGGCGCTGGCCTCGAGAGCGGAGATATCCCAGCGAATATCGGCGGCAAAGAGCCTCCGCTTGCTCCAGCCGGCCTGGACCCAGGCGGACCGGCCCTCGAAGTCAATTACCATGCGGCCTCGGTGATGGCGGAAGTCATAGCTGCGGGAGCGCCGGCCCTCGCTCCCGATCCGGGAGAACTGGCCGGCGATGACCAGCGGCCACGTGTCCTCGGTGTAGCCCAGTCCGGCGTAGACAAAGGTGCCGAGATCGAGTCGGCCGGAGAGGAGTTGATCGACCGAGGACTCCTCCACGCCCCAGAGGTCATGAATGACTCGCTCGGGCGTGGGTCGCCAGATATCGAAGAATGAACGGAGAATCCGAAACATGGCACCTTTCAGCCGGTCTCGCCCAAACTGCTCTTCATGATCGAATAGCCCTTATAGTATAACCCGGCGGCCGCTGTTGAGGAAGTCTGGAGCCGTGGGGATGGGTCGGGCTGCATCGGAAGGTCGATACGGGGATTCCGGCCGGCGGAAACCGACCGGCTAGGGCAGGCGGTTTCGGCTGCGACGGACTGGTCTGTCGCAGGTCTTGTCCTCTCTCGGATTGGTCGCCTGTCCGGCGACCCCTTCGATCGCTCGGATCCGCTCCCGGCGGAGGCTCTGCCTTCTCAGGAGCCGCAATGCCGCCACCGGGCTGTCTTGGAGGGCGTGGTCCTCGGTGTTTCCGCTGCCACCTCGCACCTCAGGCATGAGCCGGATCGCAGCTCGCAGCGCAGCGGAGTCTCCACCGCCCGGCAATGGAGGAAGCGGTTCACTGCATGGGTCTGTCTACCATTCCTTCTTCCCATCCATGTTTGCCGAGCCCGGAATGGCGGCCAAGCAAGCGAGTGAGCACGGCGACCATCGGGATGAGCTGGAGTTCGTCTTTCACCCCCAGGTCCAGGCCTTCTTCGACCAGTTCTGCGCTCTGCAGGACGTCCACATTGCCGATCAGAAGACTCGCCGTCCCCATCGAGTGCTGCGCAGCAGGAGAACGCTCGCCGCCAGTGACAGGACGAACGATCCGGCGGTGACCAGAAGGAACTTGGCTATCGGATGGAGCGGTATGTCCAGCAGCACATACTGCAGGATCAGCACTGGAGCGTAGTGTATGAAGTAGATGCCGTAGCTATTGGCCGCCAGCACCCGTGAGAATGGTGTCTCGGTGTTGAGCCATCGCCGGAATGCCCAAAGCAGAGTGATGGAGAGCGAAACGCACAGGATGGCCTCGAGCAGCGAGTAGAGGACCATGCCCCCGGACCCGCCGCCGACGTCGAAGAGAGCCTGGGTTTTCGCTGGCCACAGGCTCCCACCCAGGAAGAACAGGACCAGGGCGAGGGTAATCGGGAGCCAAGGCGTGTTCCGCACCAGTCCGGGTCCTTCCAGCCAGTGGTTCCGACAGGCGACGATCCCCAGCAGGAACAGGCTCAGGTACTGCACCCAGTGGTTCACCTCGAGCGGCAGAAAGCCGAGGAAGGCGATCCAGTGGCCGATGGGGTAGTAGCGTCGCACGGCGGCCGTCGCCAGTCCCAGCACGATGATGAAGATCACGATTGTGAGGCGGCTCGGTGGGGTCGCGGCAGATTGGTCGTGACGGGGTCGTCCGGTGCGCGCTTGCCAGAGGCGGGAGACGGCGTAGAGGATCGAGAGGGCCAGCAGGTCGACGGCGAACCACATGTGGGCGTATCCCACCTGGCGGAGCACCAGGATGCTCGCCGCGAGCCATGCCAAAGACGGGATGCCCAGTCGAAGCGCACGGTCCAGAACGAATCGGCGGGCGCCCTTCCGATCGTAGGCGGGCATGGTGAAGTAGCCGGCGATGAAGAAGAAGAGACCCATGAAGAACATGGAGTTGACCACGATCAGACTGCCGAGCACGTCGGCGCGTTCCGCATTCTCGACGTGCCATATTCCGCGAAAAGGCCCGTAGGCCAGGGCGGCATGGTGGGCGATGACGAGAATCGTGAGCAGTAACTTGAGGTTGTCCAGGTAGATGACACGCGGTCGGGTGAGCAGCACGGGGGCGTGAGAGAGGGCCGTGATGTCCGTCTCCTGAGTGGTCATGGCATGGGCAAGAATAGCAGAGAGGGACGCGTCCGTGCAATGGGGCCTTTCGTCACCAGCGAAACGCCCTCCGAACCGACCGGTTCGTTCAGTTGCCGACTTCCCTTGGAAGGGGGATTTCCCGGCTGGTGTAGTTGTTCGTGAACCGGTTAATGGTCATCTGCTTGAACATCATCTTCTCCGCGTGAAAATCGAAGAAGAGGGCCATGGCCACTCCGCGGCCGGCTTGTTTGAGACCTCCGGTGCCGTGCCGGTAGTCGTTGATCATGCGGGCATCCGCTCCCCACCAAAGATGCTCGGGCTGGAACATGTCATGCCATCCGAACATGTCCAAAGGCAGATCCGCATTCGCCTCGGTGATGTAGATCAGGCGGCTGGTGGTGGGAACCCGAGAGATCATGGTCAAGCCCTGGGAGTTGAAGTACTGGTTGCTGCCGCGCTTGTTGATTCTCTCCTCCTCGAAGTTGAAGGCGTTGGCCACGTAATCATACGGCTGTTCCCTGATCGGTTTGCCCGCGAAATCGCTGGCCGTGTCACCTCCCTGCGGGAATACCGGGCACTGCAGGGCCGGCATGCGGGCGAAGATGGGAGCCAGCCTCTTGTCCCGGCTCTGGTTGTGCGGATCCTGCTCGAACTGGATCAAAGGATACTTCGGTCCACCGAGATAGCCGGACATGACCTCAGGGACGAGTACATGCGGGAGGCCGTGGCCGCCTTTGCTGTCGTCGCGAGAATCGTATTGCCCGTAGTAGTAGTCGCGGGGGACGAAGCCCCTGTGGTCATGGGCGTAGGCGCTGGCCGATTTGCCGAAGTGGCTCACGTTGTTGAGGCAGAGGATTGCCCTGGCCTGGGCTCTGGCTCCCGACAGGGAAGGCAGGAGAATCGCCAGCAGCAGGGCAATGATGGCTACCACGACCAACACTTCGATCAGCGTGAACGCTGTCCGGCCGGACACGCTTGCGCGGCCACATGTCGAGATCGTCCTGCGGTCTGCGATGTGAGACTTCATACCCAGGTTCCTCCCTGAAGTCGCCAGCCGATGAACGCCTTCAACCGCCAGCCCGAACCGAGTTCAACTGGGTCGAATGGCACTTCGGACAGTAGGGATCTCGCCCTTCCTGCCTGAACTTCCGCCGATCGCAGGGCAGGACCGTGCCGCACTTCGCGCATTGAACGGCGGGCCACACCGCTTCCTGGCTGCATTTTGGGCATCTCAGGGGCGGCCGCGAAATCGAGCCCTCATATCGATGCCCGCAGGCGGAGCAGGCCAACGGCCTGAGCAGGGTGATGGTCTCGTGCTCAGAGCCGCCCGAGGACAACATCGATCGGGCTGCGAAGGCAATCAAGCCAACCGCGCCTGCCGCCGCCATCGCTATCCAGATGCGTTGTCGGGTCATGTGATTGCCGTATACCCCGTCTCGCGGCCGGCTCACGATTGGCCTGGCTGCGCCTGCAACCTCGCCACAAGGCGGCGAGTTGGCCCCCAAAGAGATGCGGCATCTTGGATACCGAGCGTATCGGCCGACTTGGAGCTGACTTCTGAGCTGCCAACCGCTCGCAGCACCCTGCCGGATTCCCTTCTATTGTATGATGCGGCGGCTGGTATCGCAAGCGGGTTTGCCGGGCCGCCCCGAAGGCCCGAAGGCACTGGGCGGTATTCCCTGATCGGGCGATGGCTGTATTCAGGTTCCGCCTCGCCCACGGGGTCTGAACAGCGAGAAGTGTAGAGCATCACGCCCCCGGACATCGTGTACCCTGCCCCGTTGCTTCCACTGGCTGGCCCGCTCGGCCTCCAGGCCCAGCAGGTTCCGTGAGACAGGAAAGCCGCTTGAATTAGCACCGGCGAGACGCCGGCGCCATACCTACTGAGATCAGCTCCAGGGCAACGCTGAGGCAAGCCATCATCTTCGCCGCCTGCGGAGGAGGTAACGGACGAATGAGCCCAGGCCGGCGAAGCGGTATCCCGGATCGGCGTAGTGTTCGACCACGTAGAAGGCGAAGTAGTAGGCACGGGCAGAGGCCCAGCTGACGACGGCCAGCAGGGCGGCGGTTCGCAGTGTAGGTTGTTCCTGCAGGATCAGGATGCACGCCAGCATGGCCAGGAGGAGAAACAGGAGGCCTTTGAGATACAACAGCTTGGGGTTGGTAATGTCCATGGGCCCTTGCCTTCGGAAATTCAGCGAGGCCTGGTTCATTCGTCCCGGATCACGCCGCGGGACGAGGGCAGGAGGCGATTATACACCCGACCGCCCTGGTCAGGTCGCCCGCAGATCCACGCCGATGGATGCAGATGCTGAAGCCTGCCGGCTCCAGCCGACGGCGAAGGCGTTGTGCGCCCCAGACTGGCCGCAGGGCAGGCGGCTTTGCGGTCCCCCGCAGGCTCGACGGTCGGATGCTGAATGTCTGGTACCACCCGACCGAGGTATCGAGGCATGTCACGGGCGCGAGGGGTGTGCTTTCTCCGTTCTTCCTTCTCCATTCGCAACTTCCATGTCCTCATTGCTTTACCGTTGCCCTTCAAGGTATAACCCTCTCCGTGAGACAGACTGAGAAGCGCCGCCGAGTCATGCAGCGGTCCATCCGCCTGGGGCACTGCATTTGTGATCCCAAGACGCCGTGCCCGTGCGACCTGCTGCGCGAGAAGGACGTGTGTCTCTGTGCCGGCGAGCGGGTGCAGCCGACGGAAGGGCCGGTGCGGCTGACCCATTTGGTCGAGAAGGCCGGCTGTGCGTCAAAGATCGACCAGGCGGCGCTCCGTAAGGTGTTACAGGGGCTTCCGGTGTCCGAGGATCCCAAGGTTCTCATCGGCGTACCCGCCGGCGACGACGCAGGCGTGTACTCGCTCGGAAACGAAGAGGCCCTGGTTCAGACCGTCGACGTCTTCACTCCCTCGGTGGACGACCCCTATCTTTTTGGCCAGATCGCGGCGGCCAACTCGGTCAGCGACGTCTACGCCATGGGAGGCAAGCCGATCACCGCTTTGTCCATCGTCGGCTTCCCCATTCGCGAAGTGCCTGATTCCGTCCTGCAAGACATCCTGCGTGGGGGGATCGACAAGATGGCCGAGGCCGGTGTGGCCGTTATTGGCGGGCACAGTGTCCAGGATCGAGAGATCAAGGCGGGCTTCGCCGTCACCGGTCTGATAGACCCCAGGCGGATTGTCACCAACGCGGGTGTACGCCCGGGTGACGCCCTTATCCTGACCAAGCCGCTGGGTACGGGCATCATCGCCTTTGCCGCCCAGATCGATCGCTGCCCACCGGGGGCCCTGGAGGCGGCTGCACGATCCATGGTCACGCTCAACAAGGTGGCCGCCGAGCTCATGCTCACGTCTGGCGCCCATGCCTGTACGGACATCACCGGCTTCGGACTGATGGGTCACCTGACGGCCATGGCTGCCGCCAGCGAGGTGGACGTCGAGGTCGTGTGGGACGATCTGCCGCTGTTGCCCGGTGTTCTGGAATGCCTGGCCCAGGGTATCCTGCCCGGCGGCGTCGAGCGGAACCGCGAATCCAGCGGCGACCATGTCTCGGCTGACGGTCTGGAGCCGGTGATGCTTGATCTATGCTTCGACCCGCAGACCTCGGGCGGACTGCTCGTCGCTCTGCCCGAGAACGAGGCGCCCCGATTCATCGCCCGTATGCGTGACGCCGGGATGGGGGGCGCGGCCGTCATCGGCAGGGCGGTCACGCCGGGCAGCGGAAGGGTGACCGTTCGGACGACAGGTCAGAGGTGTCTCTTGGTGCCATCGACTGGCGGCAGGCAGGCGGAGTGGCCCGTGACCCGAACCGAGGAGGATCCGAGCATGTCTTCACACGGTGATGAAGTGCCCTGTTGCAGCGACGCCGTCGGCGGCATGGCAGCCGGCGGCCGCGGGGTGAGTGAGATTCAGCGAAGGTACCAGGAGTTCCTCAAGGCCGTGAACCAGCCGGGTGCTCTTGACGCTCACACCAAGCAGGCGATCGCGATTGCCTTGTCGGTCCTGGCCCGCTGCGAACCCTGCCTGAAAATGCACCTGAAGAAAGCCCGAGAGAAGGGCTTCTGCCAGGATGAAATCGATGAAGCCGCCTGGATGGCGATTTCCTTTGGCGGCTCGCCGCTGATGGTGTGGTATAATGCCCATTCGAAGGGTTGACCCGGTTGTCCGGGCCGACTCGACTCGGAGGTGACAGGTGCCTGGTGGTGCTCCTGGTCTTCAAAATCAGTGTGGGGCTCGATGAGGGTCCTGGGTGGGTTCGATTCCCATTCACCTCCGCCATTTGCTGATTGAGGGTGTGGGCTCGTGTTGAGTGTGGTCCGAAGACTGATACCTCCCGTGCTCCTTGTCGTCCTCGGCGCAGCGGCCGTGTCCTATGGTGTCCGCTTGCATGCCAGGACGGTGGAAGTGCAGGAGGAGATCACGATCCAGGTGCCTGTTCCAGCCAGGCCGAAGATCCCGGGTCTGTCGATATTCGGTGCCCGGCCGCAGCCGCCCGGGCCTCCGCCGCGCAAGGAGAAGGTCTGGGTCAAGGAAACGCTCTCCGAGCCGGTGATGGTGAAAGACGTTACCGTTGGTGGCCTGACTCTAATCCGCGCGGGTGAGGACAAGGGTCTCATCCGGCGAACCTACTTCGGCGACATGCCCTCCTTGTGCCCTACCTGAGTACACTGACGAAAGGTCATGGTGGCCATGGCCAACCCATCCGAGGATTCCTTCGCAAGACGTTGGAGCCGCCGACGAGCCTGGATTCAGGCTGCCTTTCTGCTGGTCTGGCTCGATCCGCTCTTGTTCCGGATGCACAGCGTGTGCTCGCCGGTGTTTCACTGCTATTCCTGCCCGCTAGCCACCTTCGCCTGCCCGGTAGGCGTCATCGCCAACTTCAGCGCCTTGCACGTGTTCCCGTTCCTGGCCGTCGGCACGCTGGTGCTGGTTGGGGCATCGATTGGTGGGGCGGTCTGCGGCTGGGTCTGCCCCTTCGGATTCCTGCAGGATCTGATCGGCCGCGTGCCGACTCCAAAGCTCCGTCTCCCTGCCTGGACAAGTCTTTTCCGCTACGCGGTGCTCATCGGCTTGGTGCTGGTCATGCCGTTTCTGTACGGTGAAGAGCACGCGCTCTTCTTCTGCCGGCTGTGCCCGGCGGGGGCGCTGGAGGGTGCCGTGCCCGGCGTCATCAAGGCGGCCATGGCCCACAGCCCCATTCCTTGGCCAAGCACCGCCAAGTTGACCCTTCTGGGGCTCGTCCTCGCGGCCATGTTCATCAAGTGGCGACCCTGGTGTACCCTGTTTTGCCCTCTGGGGGCCATCTTCGGTTTGTTCAACCGGTTCTCCCTGTTGGTCCTCCGGTTCGAGAGTGACGCGTGCCGAAGCTGCGGGGCCTGCGGCAAGATGTGCAAGTATGGCGTCCTTCCAGCCAGGAACCTCAACAACTCCCGCTGTATCCGCTGCCTGGAGTGTACCCGTTGCGAGGCGATCAAGCTGGGCAGCGCCACCCAGACCTCCGGGCTGGCCACCTGCCCGCGTCCCGAACGCATCCCGACCACTACCGAGGCCCCACTCACGCCGAGTTGAGTCGGGCAGCAGTCCGTGACTGAGTGTGGCTCAGACGGATCGTGCGGCTCCGCAGCCATCCCCGCGCGACATGGTATGTGCCAGATGGGGCGTCAACCCATGTGGGGCCCGCAGGTGTGCGGGTAAGGTTGAGAAGAAGAGAATAGGGAACCCCGGGCGCCCTCCCGGTCCGACCCGGAACCTCGAGGGCTGGTATCACGGTCGCTCACCCGCGTTTGGCGCGGAAGCAATCGCGGCAGTAGACCGGGCGGCCCTGCGTGGGCTTGAAAGGCACCGTTGTGGTTGCGCCGCACTCGGCACAGACGGCCTCGAATGACTCGCGGGGTCCGCCTGTGCCGCCGCGTCCGCCACCAAAGGGCCGATCGCCGCCGCCGCGGTTGCCGAAAGCCTCGTTCCCGGGCGAGCCGCCGCCGGTTCTGTGGGCTCCACTGCGTCCGCCACCGCCGGTCTTCTTGCGCTTCTCTCGGCAATCCCGGCAGCGCTTGGGTTCGTTGGTGAAACCACGCTCAGCATAGCGGGCTTGGTCTTCGGCGGAGTGCACGAAGGGCTGGCCGCAGTCCACACAGGTGATCGTTTTGTCCTCGAATGACATGGGCAACATTCTCCGGTTCAGGGACAGGCCATAATCCTATGGCGAAATGGGCTCGCAGAAGGTCTCAAGCAACTCCAACCAAGTGTCTGTTGAGCCTTGGCAAGTGCACCGAAAGGGAAGGTGAGAGCGGACTGCCCGCATTCGACCACCCATGGGGCCCACAAACGCTACTCGCACATTATCCTCTGTTGCGGTTCGACGTCAAGCCCTGCTGGCTCCTTGCAGCCCAGTTTGTTGACCTCTCCGCGGGGGCTGGCGACGTTTCTGAAGCGGCGTTCATCTTCAAGGCGGGGCAGACCGATACGCCCTCGGGTGATATCATTGGGACAAGTGGCCTGTGAACTGGTCCTGAAGGCGGGCCAGGGCCCATGCCGGAGGGGTGCACCGTTTCGGCTCGGGTAGTTACCCCTCCTCCTCCGCCCTTTCCGCCGATCGCACGAGCCTGGCCGCATCACTTCGGCAGGTTCTTCGGTCGCTGGGACAGATGGCTGCCGGGTTGCCTGGACCACATTCCTGGTACCGACCTGTATGCCGCGAATCCCGTCAGGGAGGGCGGAGACGACCCCTATCGAGGTGTGGCCGGGGGCACCGATATGGCCGCCACGGCTGGCTACTGGCTCGACCGCTCCCAACCCGAGGATCCAATCTCTCGCCCGCTGGGGATCTTGAGCCGACTGTCCCCGGGTAACCCTCTCGGCCGTGAATACCCTCTGCGGACGCCATGTCGGGTACGGGGTGCGGAACTTTCTTTCGCCGACGGCTGGGATGCTGATCTGTTCGCCGTGCCGATGGGAATACGCCGGATTGACGGATTGCCGTCTGATCAACGGAAGCGGGATTGCCTGCCAGTCCAGAGCATGTTTGGGGTGAGCCGACAGGTTGGCGGTGAGTCACCCTCGGGTTGCCCGACGAGCGGCTACTGGTCGGTGCCCACCTCGACGGTCACGTCGTATCGTGCGTGTTGGGTGTCAAGGGGTATTCGTATTTCGATTCGGCCCTCAGACACTTCCGCCCGGCCGTCCTTGCGGTAGGGATTGTGCGGTAGGGCAGGCCAGTGCAGGCTGGCGGTCGATGGCAGACCGAGCCGGTAACCGGTGAAGGTGAGGCCACCGCCCAGTTCCTCGGGCGACAGGTCAATCGGCGAGTTGCCCAGCTGGTGTCTTGTTCCACGGCACGTATCGAATGTCTTGCCCAAGTGTGGCAGCAGGGTCAGGTGAGCGGCTACGGGTAAAGCCGATCTGGTGGTTGTCTCCACGGTGTAGACTAGCGTTCGCTGGTTGTGAGGCTGGACGCGAATGGTGCACGTCTCCTGGCCGTAGGTGCAATCCAGCCCGGGCGAAGGCTGGTCGACGAGTGTGATGCGGGATGGGATGTGGAAGAGTGTGCCCTTGGGCTCGAAGTCCGGGTTGGTATCGCCGCTCTTGTGGGCGAGAAGGGCGGTATCGCCGACCGTGAAGCTGCTCCACGCCGGTTGCAGCTTGGTGTTCCCGCCGCCGATGATGAGACCGGTCTTCTCGTGGTAGATGCTCACCAGATTCTGGCGGTCCTGGATCCATCGCGAAGTGGACAGCGGTGAGGTGAAGGCGGAGAGACAGATGAACCACGGTCCCTGTGAAACCGTCATGGCCCGATTGGTCCCCCTGTCTCGGAGCACGAACAGCTGCCTGAGGGCCTCAAAACCGGGGGCGTCTTTCGCCAGTCTCTGATCAAGCCGGTGTTCCACATTCTTGGTCGATCCGGCGGGCTCGCCGCGGCGGTTTGGCGATTCGGGTTCTTCAGTGGTTCCTTCCTGTCCGTACAACAGCAGTGACGCGCACAGGTCCGTGCTCAGTTTCTTCGGTCCGAGCTTGAGCCACTGGTTGTGCAGATAAGCCCGCCCGTCCGGCGTGAACGTGAACCCGACGTTGGCCTCGGCCACGGTGTCGTGGTAGGGATTGCGCTGGTCGATGGTCTCGACGTTCCGGCCGTCGGGATAGGTGAAGTGGCGATGGTACCGGGCTGCTCGCTGCAGGGCCTCCAGGGCGGCCTTGTCGCCGCTGGCAGCGAAGTAGACTCCAACGGCGTCGACATACACGAAGTTGTAGCTGATGACCGGGCCGCCGCCCTCGGACCAGAAGCCGCCCTCGGACTGGGCCTTGATGACCTGGGCCATGATCTGGGACGCTCGGGTGCACCATTCCGGCCGGTCCAAGGTCTGTCCTGCCAGATAGAGCCCCATGGCATGATGGGTGGGGATGTTGTGTACGTGTCCGAACTGGCTGCGTTCGATTCTGGCATATCCGAGGGTGAGGGCCCTGGCCCATTTCTCGCGCCGGTTGGTCGGCATGTCGGCCTTGATCAGGCTGTAAGCCCGGGCCCATCGCGAGTAGGTCCAGGGCATGTGGATCTTGCCCCAGGTGCTGCCGTCCTTCTTTCGGAAAACCCATTGGCCGGCGGCGTCCGCGTCGGCGATCAGGGCATCCCCGGCGTTCATGATCACTTCGAGGAGCTTCGTGTCCTTGTGGTACTTGTTACCCGGCCCTGGTGTGGCGTAGGCCACTGCGAGCGGGTACATCACGTTCTGATCGCTGCAGATCCAGATGCCCTTGCCGAAGTGGCCGGTCACCGGATCGTAGTCCTCGAGAATGCCAGGCACGGCATCGACCAGTCTGGCCAGGGCGTCGTTCTTGAAACTCAGATTGCCGGCCGTGGCCGGGTTCGCCAAGATGCAGATGGCAAGGAGCGGCGGCGTGTGTCGGCGAATCGAGGTCATGACGTTGCCCATCCTTTTGCCACAGGCCGCTCGGGTCCGGCTCGGGATATTCAGGTTCACGGGGTTATACCATGAAGCCGGCTGCCCGGGAATCACGATGGCTCGCGTTCGGGTGTGTCGCCCATGCAGCGCAGGGTTGCGCCGATCCCGAGAGGAGGAGGCGTCGTCGGGGCCACGTGCTCGCGGTCTTCCGACATGCTGCTCATGATCAGAGTTTCCTCTCGGTGAGACCGCTTCCTACGGATCGGTGGCCGGCTCGATCGTGGCGCGCATGGATCCCTTGCAGCGCCGGATACGAGGATCGGGCCCGTAGGCATGGATCTGGTCGCGCTTGAGCTCGGCTCGCTCCAAGGTGGTGGTTTCGACAATCACCCGGCCGGTGGTATCGACCTCGGCGGCCATACGGAAAGCCCTGGCCGAGCTGTGCCCGAACAGTCTGCCCAGCATTTCGATCACGTACTCGTAGCTGTGATCGTCATCATCGTGCAGGATGACATGGTAAGGCGGCTGCAGCCGTGGGCGCGGCCGGGTTGCGGAGGGTTTCCTTTGCTTCTCGATCTCGGGCGTTGCCACCGCGGTCTGGTTGGCGTTGGAGTCGGCCATCTACCTTCTTCCTCGGGCTTTACGGCATGACACACTCTATTGTAGCCTTCTTTATGGGGAAGGGCAGGGGGCTACGGATACTCCTCCATCGAGTCCTCAGTTGCAGCATACGGGACGATGACCGTGGTCCTGATCCTCCGAGCTTGCGTGGTCTTGTTCATCATCGCCTCCGCATCGCGTGGCCAACTCTTTCCGGCGGAATCATGGGTTCGCCGGACGCCGGCGGACGTCGGGATGAACCCGACCAGGCTCGGTGCGTTCGCCAGCTATCTCGGTGGTTGCGGCTGCGTGGTGCGCCACGGGTACATGGTCTAGTGCTGGCCGACGCCGGAAGGACATGCATCGCCTACTTGAGGATCGGCGACAAGCTCGGGGTGCAGATGGAGGCAGGGCGATATGACGTGGCCTGGTATGACTGCACCCGCGGGGATTGGATTGATGGCGGGACATAGCAGGTTGGCGCCGGGTTGCGCGTTCAGGGTGTGCCCCCCGGGCTGGGCAGGCCTGTGGCCGTCTGCTTGGATCTTGATCCGCCGAGACTCATCCCTTCAACGTTGCCTCAGTGACCGAGCGTGAGATGACCCGATTGAAAACCAGGTACACCACGATCGCTGGCAGGACGTAGACGGTCAGGCCGGCGAGGATGAGTTGGTAGTCGCTTCGCCGGTAGCCGTAGAACGCGTTGAATGCCGCGGGCATGGTCTGCAGGTCCGGGTCAACGACCAGCAGGGTGGCCAGCAGGAACTCGTTCCAGACCGCCAGGAAGCTGACGATGCCCACCACGGCCGTCGCCGGCCAAGCCATTGGCAGAAAGACCCTCCAATAGACTTGCCACGTGCTGGCTCCATCGAGCCAGGCGGCTTCGTGGAAGGCCTTGGGGATGGAGACGAAGAAGCTGCGGTAGATAAACACGGCCGTCGGCAGCTCGATCGCCGTGTACGGACCGATCAGGGCCAGCCACGTGCCGCTGATTTCCAGCTTCTCGGTCAGCCCGGCCAGCGACAGCACGATCGCCTCGGTCGGCAGCAGGAAACCCAACAGCAGGAGGCTATACAGCCATCGCCCACCCGGGATGCTGAACCGCGCCAGGCCGAAACCGGCCAGCGAGCCGAACAGGACAATACCGGTCACGCTCGCCGCCGACACCACGGCGCTCGCCAGGAAGTGGCGTTGAAACTCGCCGACTTGCCATGCCCGGATGAACGGTTGGAGCGTCAGCTTCTCCGGCCAGGCCAAGGGATTGGCCAGGATCTCCGCCCCCGGCCGCATCGAAGCCATCACCATCCAGGCCAGCGGCAGGACCGTGGCCGCCGAGGCGACGAGGAGTACCGCGTGGCGCGCGGAGCCGCCAGGAGCGTTTGAGCCGGCGACGGGCCTGGGGCGTTCGCTCACAGCTCGACCTCCTTGGCCCGGTTGACCAGCCTCAGCAGGACCGCCGACAGAACCGCCAACAAGACCGCCACCAGCACCGCCATGGCCGCCGCGTAGCCAAGCTCCTGGAACTTGAAGGCCGACTTGACTACCCAGGTCGCGGCCACCTCGGCCTCGGGTACTCCCGACGCTCCGACCATGACGTAGAACAGGTCAAAGACCCGGAACGCCCCGGTGACGCAGAGCACCACGGCCACCACCAGGACCGGTCTGAGCAGCGGTCGCTCGATGTGCCAGAAGAGCCGCCAGCCCTCAGCCCCATCCAGGCGGGCAGCCTCGCGCAGCTCCTGCCCGACGCGCTGCAGACCGGCTGAGAACAGGAGCATGTAGAAGCCGCAATACGCCCAGCCGGACATGATGCTGATGGCGTAGACGATCCGCTCGGGTCCGAGCCAGACCCGGGCCAGGCTGTCGAGCCCGAATGCCTGCAGAGCGGTGTTGATCGGTCCGTTGAGTCCCAGCAGGTTGCGCCACAGGATGGCGCTGGCGACAAGGGCGATGAGCAGGGGGGCGGCCAGGGTGATCCGGTAGAGCGTCTGTCCGCGCCGGCAGCGATGGATCAGCACCGCCAGGGCCAGCCCGAGCATGACCTCCACGATCAGGGTGATGCAGCCGTATGTCGCGTTGTTGAGCAGGGCCCGGCCCAGCACCGCGTCCTGGAGCGCTCGCCGGTAGTTGGCCAACCCGACCCAGCGGGAAGTCAGTCCGAGTCCCGACGATTCGCGGAAGCTCAGCCACACCGTTTCCAGAAACGGCACGATGACGAAAAGTCCATATACCGCTCCGGCCGGCGCGAGCATCCACCAGCAGCGCCAGGTTGATCTGTGGTAGGAAGAGCTCATGGTAACGCTCGATCGCCCTTACCTGTAACCAGCCACGTCCGCGGCGGCGGCGTCCAGGGCTGCCTGTGCCGTCGCACTGCCGCCCACGACCTGGCGAACCGCGTGATAGAACCGGTCTGCTATTCGCGGGTGCCAGGAGATGTCCGGCGCAGGGACGAAGTGGTCCGCGCCCGCCAGTACCTCCACGGCGTGAGCCATGAGCGGCGAGCGCTCCTGGCCCACGTTTGTATCCCGCGTACCGGAGAACACGCCGCCGGCCACCGCGATCCGCTGGGTTTCCGGCAGCATGTAGGCTTTCAGCAGCTCGATCGCCATGTCGTGGCGAGGGGAATGCGCGTGGATCAAGTAACCTGACGCCGTGGCCAGAACACTGTATGGCTCGGCTGGAAGGTCGGGCAGCGGCAGTACGCCGATGAAGCCGATGTCGTTCTGATCTTCGATGTCCTGCAGCAGCCATTGGCCGTTGAAGTGAAATGCTCCCCCTTTGGCGCTGAAGCGGGCCACGCCCTCGGCGTCGTTGATCGTGTTCATGTCACGATTGAATGTCCCCATTGCCGCCAGGTCCTCAAGCAGCAGCAGAGCGCGCACGAAGGGCTGGCAATTCAGGTGCACGATTGAGCCGTGCACGCCGGCCGCCTGGTACGTTTCCGCTCCGGCGTACTGCTCGACCAGGTGTGCGGCCCAATTGCCGGCCGGCCAGCCCGCCTGGTTGCCGTGAACGATCGGGCACACCCCGGCGGCCGACAACCGCCGGCAGGCGTCGGCGAACTCTTGCCAGGTTCGCGGCGGCTCGATGCCGTGGCGCCTGAGAATCGACCGCCAGTACCAGATCACGTTGGACAAGGCGATCGAGTCCGGCACCATGTAGTACCGTCCCTCCAGCGTTGAGCCGGTGAAGGCCCGTGGGTCGAAAGTGGCCAGCCAATCGCCGCTCAGGGCCGAGGTCAGGTCCAGGGCCACGCCTTCGCCGACGTCGCGTCGAATGGAGTACCCCGCCCAGGCGAAGTAGATGTCCGGCGGCCGGCGGCTGCGCATCAGCGAGGGCAGGCCGTAGGTCGTGTAGTCGTCGTCCTTGAGCACCTGCCGTTCGGCATCCATACCCGGATGCCGCTGCTTGAACAGCTCGATCGCCCGATCCCAGGTGGCCTTGTTGACTTCGGTAGTCCCCGTGTCGGCGATGATCAGCTTGGTGGGCGGACCGGCATCCTGATCGCGGCAGCCGATGCAGCCTCCGACAGCCGATAGGGAGGTCGTAACGAGAAGGGTATGGAGCAACCGATGGCAGGTCGTGGTTCGCACCACGAGGATAGTATGACCGCAGTCGGCAGCCTGCACAAGACATGTACCGTTGGGTTCCGTGCGGCCTGCATCTGGGAGCGGGGCTGCGCCGCCTTGCGGGCGATCGGTAGCGCAGGTTTCCTGCGGCGTCGCCTTCGGATCCAGGGTTCCTGCCAGTCGACCCGTTCGGGTCATGTCCGCCTTGACTCCGCCAGTTCTGAGATTGCGGATCTCGTCGACCTGCCGTACCCTAGAGGGTATGAGCTGGCGTGCATCTGGTGCCGCCGGGCTGGCCGCAATCCGGCCTTTGGTTCCGAGGCTTGGTCGACGAAAGGGGCTAGACGCGATGAGACGTCGTGATTTTCTTCGCAATTCGGTGGCCGCGGCGGCGGCAGGTGTGTCTTTCCCGTACTTCATCCCATCGGGCGTGCTGGCCGCTCCAGGCCGGAAGGGCCCCAACGACAAGTTTGCCGTGGGCTTCATCGGTACCGGTGGCCGTGGTCGGCATCTGATGGCCGGCGAGAACCTGGCCGACCACGCCGTGATTATGGCCGCCACCGACTGCTATCTCAGGAGGGTGGAGGATGCCGCCAAAGCAGTCCCCGGCGGCGAGCGGTGGAACAAGTACCAGGACTACCGCAAGATGCTCGAGAAGGAGAAGCTCGATGCGGTGTTCGTTCCGACCACCACTCACGCTCGAGCTCTGATCTGCCTGCACGCCATGCAGGCTGGCCTCGACGTCTACGCCGAGAAGCCACTGACCCTGACCATCGAGGAGGGGCAGGTACTGGTCAAGGCGGCTCGGAAGCTCAACCGCATCCTCCAGGTTGGCACGCAGCAGCGGTCTCAGCCGTCGAACGTCTACGCCAGCAAGCTGGTCCGCGAGGGGGCCATTGGCAAGGTTGACACCGTCATTGCCTGCAACTTCGAACCGCCGACCCGCTGGACAGACCAACCCGGCCAGCCGATACCGGAAGGGCTGGACTGGGACCAGTGGTGCAATCAGACCGCGCTCCGGCCGTATCATCCCGACCTCTACGGCAAATGGGGCATCTGGTGGGACTACGATGGCGGCGGACAGTCGTGGGGCGTCAGCGGCTGGGGAACGCACGCCCTTGACCAGGTCCAGTGCGCCCTGGGTACCGACTACACCGGCCCGGTCGAGATGTGGACCGAGGGCTCCGGCTCACAGGCCAAGGTCACCATGAAGTACGAAAGCGGCACGCTGCTCAAGCTTGAAGGCCCCAAGCGGGACCTGGCCGACCTCGGGGCCATCTTCATGGGCGACCAGGGCAAGATCGAGATACTCCGCGGCTCCTTCCTGACCGATCGCCCGGAACTGCTCAAGGATCAGCCCGCAACCATGCCCGCCAACGTCCCCGGCGAGGTCAAGTGGCACTTCGACAACTTCTTCGAATGTCTGCGCACCCGCAAGCGGCCGAACGCCGACGTCGAGATCGCTCACCGGTCGAACAGCGTTTGCCACCTGGTCAACATCTGCCGCGACCTCGGCCGCAGACTGAAGTGGGACCCCAAGGCCGAGAAGTTCGTGGGAGACGATGAGGCCAACAAGTTGCTGTCTCGTCCGCGGCGTAAGGGCTACGAGTACCCGAAGATCTGATCGTCTGGTGGACCGAGCAGCAATCTGGCCGATGTCGGCGTCCGTTGCCGGAGGGGCGCCCCCGTATGCCCGGAGCGTGATGGGTCTGGGCCGCGTTTCTCGCTCCTGAAGGCGACCGATGGTCTCCGATCTATTGGCGACCAGGGCCGCTTCCGCTAGTATTCCGTCACGAAACCAGGGTGTGTCTCACGTCCTGCAGACAAGGAGCGGCTTTGATGCCCAAGCGGAGCGATATCCACAAGGTCATGATCATCGGTTCGGGGCCCATCATCATTGGGCAGGCCTGCGAGTTCGACTACTCAGGCACCCAGGCATGCAAGGCCCTGCACGGACTGGGCTACAAGATCGTGCTGGTCAACTCGAATCCGGCCACCATCATGACCGATCCCGGCATGGCCGACGTCACCTATATCGAGCCGCTCACCCTCGGAGCCATGACCGACATCATTGCCAAGGAGCGGCCCGACGCCCTCTTGCCCAATCTTGGCGGCCAGACCGGCCTGAACCTGGCGTCCGAACTCGACAAGGCCGGCGTGCTGGAGAAGCACGGCGTTCAGATCATCGGAGTTCAGGCCGATGCCATCGAGCGTGGCGAGGATCGCATCGCCTTCAAGAACACGATGAACAAGCTCGGCATCGACATGCCCAAGAGCACCGCGGTTTATTCAGTCGAGGATGCCGAGAAGGTGGCTGCTGAACTCGGCTACCCAGTGGTGATCCGACCGGCCTACACCATGGGTGGTACAGGCGGTGGCCTGGTCTACAACGTCGAGGAACTGCGGACGGTCGCCAGCCGCGGCATTGCTGCCAGCCTGATCGGCCAGATCCTGGTCGAGGAATCCGTGCTCGGGTGGGAGGAACTGGAGCTCGAGGTGGTCCGCGACGCCAAGGGGCAGATGATCACTGTCTGCTTCATCGAGAACGTGGACGCCATGGGCGTGCACACCGGCGACTCCTACTGCACCGCCCCCATGCTGACCATTGCCCCTGAACTGCAGCGGCGATTGCAGAAGCACTCCTACGACATCGTCGAGGCGATCCAGGTCATCGGCGGGACCAATATCCAGTTTGCCCACGATCCCAAGACCGGGCGGGTTGTGGTGATTGAGATCAACCCACGCACTTCGCGTTCCTCGGCCTTGGCATCCAAGGCCACCGGCTTTCCGATCGCCCTGGTGTCGTCCAAGCTGGCGGCCGGACTGACCCTCGACGAGATTCCGTACTGGCGCGACGGCACGCTCGACAAGTACACGCCCTCCGGCGACTATGTCGTTGTCAAGTTCGCCCGGTGGGCCTTTGAGAAGTTCCGCGACGCCGAAGACAAGCTTGGCACCCAGATGCGGGCTGTCGGCGAGGTCATGAGCATCGGGAAGACCTACAAGGAAGCACTGCTCAAGGCGATCCGATCCCTCGAAAACGGCCGCTACGGCCTGGGCTTCGCCAAGGACTTCAATCGCCGCTCGTTAGACGAACTGCTGGCCATGCTCCGCGAGCCGTCCAGCGAGCGGCAGTTCATCATGTACGAGGCCCTGCGGAAAGGGGCAACGGTCGAGCAGCTTCATGAGCTGACCTACATCAAGGCCTTCTTCATTCAGCAGATGAAGGAACTGGTCGAGCTTGAGGAGAAGATCCTCCGGTGCAAAGGTAAGCTCCTGCCCGACGACCTGCTGACCCGGGCCAAGAAGGACGGCTTCGCCGATCGGTACCTCGCCAAGCTGCTGGGCGTACCGGAAGCCGACATCCGGAAGCGGCGACTCACGCTCGGCGTGGTCGAGACATGGCAGGCCGTGCCGGTCAGCGGAGTGGAGAGTGCCGCGTACTACTACTCGACCTACAACGCCCCCGACGAAGTCCCGGTCAGCGGTCGGGACAAGGTCATGGTCCTTGGCGGTGGACCCAACCGTATCGGCCAGGGAATCGAGTTCGACTACTGCTGCGTACACGCGGCCTTCGCCCTGCGCGACCTGGGTTACGAGACCATCATGGTCAACTGCAACCCGGAGACCGTTTCGACCGACTACGATACCTCGGACAAGCTCTACTTCGAGCCGCTGACCGTCGAAGACGTGCTGAGCATCTACCGGAAGGAGAAGCCCGAGGGTGTGATCGTCCAGTTCGGCGGTCAAACCCCTTTGAATATCGCTCAGGAGCTTGCCGCCGAGGGTGTCCGCATCCTCGGTACAAGCCCCGATACGATCGATCTGGCCGAGGACCGCGACCTGTTCCGCCAGATGATGGACCGCATGGGCATCCCCATGGCCGAGTCCGGAATGGCCAGCACGCTGGATGAGGCCCTGGCCATTGCCGGCCGCATCGGCTACCCGCTGATGGTCCGCCCGTCCTACGTGCTCGGTGGCCGGGGCATGAAGGTCGTTCACAATGACCGGATGCTGCGCGAATATGTGGCCGCGGCCGTCGATGTCACCCCGGAGCGCCCCATCCTCATCGACCGGTTCCTTCAGGACGCCACCGAGGCCGAGGCGGACGCGGTCTCGGACGGCAGGGACGTGCTCGTGCCCGCGATCATGGAGCACATCGAGCAGGCCGGGATTCACTCCGGCGATTCCGCGTGCGTCATTCCGCCGATCAGCATACCGGAGAAACACCTTCGCACGATCGAGGAGTACACCCGGCGGATCGCCCGCGAACTCGGCGTGGTCGGCCTGATGAACATGCAATACGCGATAGCCGGGGACGTGGTCTACGTCCTGGAGGCCAACCCCCGGGCGTCGCGGACCGTCCCGCTGGTCTCGAAGGTCTGCAACATACCGATGGCCCGCCACGCCACCCAGCTGATGCTCGGCAGGAAGCTGGCCGACCTCGGTCTCAAGGGGGGCACGATCCGCCACTTCGGTGTCAAGGAGGCGGTGTTTCCGTTCCCGATGTTCCCGGAGGTCGATCCAGTGCTCGGACCGGAAATGCGCTCGACCGGCGAGGTCCTGGGCATGGCGGACAGTTTCGGCCTGGCATTCTACAAGGCCGAGGACGCTGCCAAGCAGACCCTGCCCACCGAGGGTACGGTGCTGATTTCGGTCAACCGTGATGATCAGCCGGCCATCTTGCCCGCCGCGAGGCGGTTCCAGGAGCTTGGCTTCCGTATCCTGTCCACGGAGGGGACCCAGGTATTCCTGAACGCCAACGGTGTCAAAGCCGAGCCTATTCGGAAGCTCAAGGAGGGCCGGCCCCACATTCTGGACGCGATTACCAACCGGGAGATTCAGCTGGTGATCAACACGCCGGCGGGTGAGCAGAGTCAGCGAGACGACTCCTACATACGCAAGTCAGCGATCAAGCACAAGATACCGTATATCACCACGATCAGCGCTGCACTGGCCTCGGCTGAGGGCATCGCTGCCCGCCGTCGCGGCAAAAGCGGAGTCAAGTCACTCCAGGAGTACCATGCCGACATTCATTGACCGTCCGCCGTTGCGGGCACGACCGGTCAGTGGATCAGGAAGGTTTCCATGCTACCGTTCCTTGCCGCCGCTCTGTGGATGTCTGTTATTCCGACGACCCCCGCGGATGACGGACGCTCGTTGGTCGAAGTGGGTTGGGAGGATCGCTTCAGCAACAGCGAAGCTTGGCGGTTGGAGCCGTGGCTCGTTCACAGCCCCGACCACCAGCCCGGCGCCGAGTTCGGTGACCGAGGAGGAGTCTTCTCCATTTCGGCTGCGGGCAAGGCCATGGCCTGGACCCGGACCACGTGCCCGGTCTGGGTTGAGGCGTTTCCCTGGCTTGCCGTGGATTACACGCTCCAGGGACAGGAGCCCGAAGTCGTCATCATGCTCAGCGATGACTCCACGGGGCCGATCACCCCTGGCGCCCTCAATCCCGAAAACCCCCTGGCCAGCGGCGGCCGCACCCGAATCGACCTCCCGGCAACGGGGGGGCTGCATCTCGTCGACCTCACTGGCCTGCTCAAGTCCGACCGCGTGGCACGAGTCAGCATCCTTCTGCGCGGCACACGGGGACCGGCGACACTCCGACTTCGCCGGATAGCCTTTCTTGCCGCCGATCCCCGAGCCACGTCGACAGGCCCTGCCGCCACCCCGGCAACGGCTTGGCCGCCGGCCTCTCCTGCGGCGTCGCGGGTGGCCGCGGGTGATTGGCTGCCGATCGGGCTGGCAGCCGGTCAGCCGGTCAACCAGGACTGGCTGTCTCGTGCTCTCGGCCAGCGTTGCTCGTGGTCCGACGAGAGGGTCTTCGAACAGGGTGGTGCTCAGTTCCGCCTGGGCTCGGCAGGCCGGGCAGCCGTAGCCACCGCCGTTGACGCAAGCCACAGTCTCGTACTGGACGGTCATTGGCGAGGATGTGAACTGGCCTTGCTTCTGGCGACCCGCGTCTTCGGCACAGGTTCCCCCTGGCCGGGCACCGGATCGGTGCGTTCGCGAGGGCCGATCGTTTCCCCTCATGAACTGGTCGTCCACTCGTACTACGATGACGGTTCGCGACGCTCGGCCATGCCCTGGTCGCTCACCCGGCGCGAGTCTTCGGTGCAGATGGCGCCCGAGGCATACGTTGTTCCCCTCGACCCCGATCACACTCTGACCCGCATTGAGATCGAGGATCGCATGACCGCCGGTCAGGTCTTTCTGCTCGCCGCGAGTGTTCGCCCGCCGGATCACCCGGCTCTGCACCCGGTTGACGCTGCCCCGGCAGGTCGGCCTTTGAACCTCCCGGTGCCGGCCACGACCGAGACGTCTGCGCGGTTCGAAGCAGGCACGCTGATCATGCGGAACGCCTGGCTGAACCTGGTCGCCGACGTGCAGGCCGGCCTCAGCATTCGTCGCCTCGAGATCGTGCCGCTACAGCGGGAGGTGATCGCGTCATCCGCATCGCCCGCTGCCCTGCTCGAGATCCGTGACGACAAGGGACAGCTGCTCGCCCTGCACTATCGCGGAGGCCGCATCAGCCGCCGGGAAGCCGGCACCGTGATCGAGCTCACTTGGGCGACGGATGACGCGGACGGTGGTTTTGTGGTGAACCTGCGGCTGGAGGCAACCGACGACGGCTGGATCCGCCTGACGCCTGCTTTGTCCAGCCCGGTCGCCCCACCTGGGCATCTCACCGTTTGCTGTCCACGTCTGGCTGGCTGTCGCATTGCCGCCCGTCCCGAGGAGCGATGGTATCTCCTGGGTACGCGAAGCACCGTCCTGGACCATCGCCCTGTGCGGGTTGACCAGCTTTACGGTGGGGCGTTCCCGCTGCAGTTGATGGACCTCTTCAGCCCGACCGACGGCGGGGGGATCGGTCTCACAATCGAGGATGTCTCCCTGCTGCCCAAGACGTTCCATTTCAGCCAGGATGCAGACGCGACGGCCATGTCGGTGGAGTACCCCCGAGTTACAGTTCAGGCCAGTAAAAAGGTAATTTTTCCCCCTTGCATACTCTTTGCTCATCTCGGCGATTGGCACGACGCCTACGGGGTGTATCGCCACTCGATCCGAGCCCTGGTTGAGAATCGGCGGGCTGGCGGCTTGGGTAGTCTGTTCTACTGCCGCCGGGACTACCCCCTGGGTGGCACCGACTACCTGTTCGATGTGCAAGCCTCCAGCTACAAGACGCAGTCCCTGGTCAACGAATCCGTCCGCTGCTTTGGCGGCGTCGACATGATCGATATCTCTGGCTGGGCCTATCACGAGAAGACCGGCAGAGTCGGGGAGTACCGCACCAACGATTTGGGTGGGCTGGCGACGCTGGGCGAGGCCATCGAGGCGGCTCACCAGCGGGGCGTCAAGGTCGGCCTGTATTTCGAGGGGTACCTGATCGATCGGCGGGCGCCGCTAGCGGCTCGGGCCCTGCCCGCCTGGCAGATCCTCGACGCCCGGCACAAGCTGATGTGGTGGCCCGGCGAGATGGAGTTTTACGCATGCCCCGGTGTGGCCGCCTGGAGGCACGAGCTCTCCCAGGCCATTGCCGATGTGGCCGCCGAGACCGGGGCGGACGCAGTCTATGTGGATGAGTTCGGCTTCGCCGATGCCGCAAAGGCCTGCTGGTCATCCGAGCACGGCCACTCCGTTCCGTCCAATCCCCTGGTCGAGGAGCAGGCCATGCTTGCCGAGATCCGCGCCGCCCTCGATCGCCGCACCCCACGAACGGCTGTCTACGTCGAGCAGTTGCCGTGCGACGCGACCATGGGCCTGGTGGATGGAGCTTTTGACTACGGCATGTCCGGCGACGATTCCGCCCGCCATGTGGCCCGGTTACCCCTGTCGCGGTTCGTGTTCCCCGAGGTCGTACCCATCGAGATGGTCAGCCAGGGCATTCGCCCGGTACCCGTCACCGAGGACGACTTGCACCGCTGCTTGTTCCACGGCCTGGCTTTCTGGCTCAAGGGCCGCGGCGACTCGTGGTATGCGCCCGGCTTCCTGGAGACTGCCCGGCGCGCCCGCCGGATCCTGAGCGATCGCGCGGCAACGTTCCGTTCGCCGGACTGCGAGCCGCTCGTGCCCACCCTGGTTGAGGGTGTCTACGCCAATCGGTTTGCCACTCTGTCGGAGACGATCCTCACGGTCTACAACGGGCGGTACACGGATGTGAAAGGTGATCTTCTCCGTTTGCCCAGCCCTTGTCAGGTTCGAAGCCTGTGGAGTGGTCGCGCGGTCGCGCATCAAGACGAGGGCGGATCGTGGGTTCTTCGAGGACAGGTCGCTCCGCGCAGTGTCGAGGTGTTCCTTCTGTCGCCTTGAGTATTGCCTGCCGTGGCGTTTGGCGCATGACAAGGACCGACCATCATGCTGATTGAGAGCATGAGAGCCGAGGATATTCCCGAAGTGAGCGACCTGCTCAAGGCCTGCTTCCGCTGGCTGGCCGAGCGCGAGCATTTCACCGCGGCGCAGACCGCGTTTCTGGTCGATGAGCGTTCGTCGGTCGAGACGGTTCGGCAGGAATCCAGGATCCGCCCGCACCTGGTGGCCCGCGAGGAGGGTGCCATCCTGGGTGTGGTCGCGGTCAAGGACAACGAAATCGCCCGGCTCTACGTTCATCCTCGCTATCACCGGCGAGGTGTTGGCAAGGCCCTGTTCGACGCCGGCATCAACCTGATATGTGCCGCCGGCCATCGCGAAGCCACCGTGGCCGCGCTTGTGGACAGCTCCGCCGCCTTCTACCGGTCGATGGGCATGACCGAAACCGGCCGGCAGGTCTACGAGCCCGACATCTTCCTCGGCCGGGAGGTCATCCTCCTGGCCAAGCCGGTCACCTGAACTCCCCAGGCAGGCCCTTGCTTGTGTTCGTCGATATCGAGGCAATCACCCTCTCCTGTTCTGGATGCCGCGAAGACGGCTGTCACGTTGGATTCCGCCGGAGGCTCGGCGCCAAGGGGCGCCAAGGCGAGCTTTCAGCGGCCAGGGGCGAAGTGGCCCATCCGCGCCGGAAGGGACTGTCTGGCATAATGGCCCAGGCTGACGGCGGTATTACTATGTAATACAAAGGGGTACAAAAGTGCCCCCAGCCTTTGGCGCGGCCAGGGGCTCCCCCGCTCAGCAGCGGATCACCGCTGCGGAAGGACTACATGGGCGGTCAGTCCCGCGGCTGGTTCGATTCCCGGTGGTCCTCCCGGGTACCATTGGGCCGCCAGGGCTGATGGAATGCAGCGCGGGCCTCAGACGCTCCAGCGTCGTGGAGATCATCTGCACGGCCGCTCCTGCGCTATTGCCTGCAAAGTGTTTCCGGCAAGGGGCCGGGAACGGCCATGGTCGTCGTCTTTTTTTCTCGGGAGGGGGCGGAAAAGCTGATCGCGTCCTGGGCGACCACGCGGACCGTTTCCTGCCATCCGGTGGCCGAGGATCTTCCAGGCCCATCGGGCAGGCGGTCGCTTGGAGGGCGAGCGAGACGGGAAGCGCCTCACGACGGTCATTCCGGCGTTTCTGGCGGTGCAGGCTTTGCTCAAAGCGCTGATGGCGGCGGATGCCGCAGAGAGTGGCGTCCTCTACCCGGACGCGGTCGCGAATGACGACTGACCCGGTGAACACGAGCTCATTTGCGGCAGCGGCGGCGTTGATCCTCCTGCCGCCGGCCACGGGTCTGCGGCTGATCAGTCAGATCAGCATTCAGCCATCAGGCGTTGGCTCAGTACTCGGCGTCTCTGCACCGGTCCGTACAAGGGTGCTCCGCGCGTACAGCCGCATCGGGGAAGAGACAGGGAGATTCCCTGCGCAATCGGGCTGTTTGAGATGCGCGCAATGGCTAAAGCTGTCCCCACGGCGTGAATGTGACTTGGCAGTTGACCTCCATGGTGAAGTCGAGATCCGGATCGCCATAATATCGTTTGTCCACTCGGACCTTCCATTTGGCAGGTGACCCTTGTCCAGTGGCCAGATCGGGAGCCAGGCCAACAAGCGTTGCCTGGTATTTGCGGTACGAGATGAACTTCAGTTTCATCGGCAGGTAACTGGTCGTCCCGCCGCCGTGGCCGTTCTGGAGCATGGCCCACGCACGTACATCGTCGAGCTCCTCGGGGTTGTAGGTGCCGTCACCGTTGGCGTCGTTGACGAAATCGAGGGACTTGGTGGTGGTGAAATCGACGGTGAAGGTCGTGGGTCGGTCGGGCCGCGTCCACTCGGTCAGGTCGAACCAGTAGCTCGGTTCGCCGACCGGGAATGAATAAGCCGGGAACGTGACCGTCTTCTGGTTCAGGCTGGTGAGTGACGGCCAGCACGTAGGCCCGCCCACCGCGAAGGTGAGCAGAGCCAGACACAGCAAGGCCGCCGGGGGGGACCTACGGATTCTCGGGTACATGAGGGCATCCTCCTGTTCGGTTGTGGGCCCAGCGAGATGGACCGGCACTGCCTGTCCGACATTTCCCATGTGACCTTGCCCGGTCACGCCGCCGGCTTGTCTTCCACCATTATACTACCGTGCCCCCCTGTGACACATACCCCTTTTTCGAGTTTTCTCTGGTTCTCCAGGCTGACGCCAGACGCTCGCCCGGGTACCCAGGGGGCTTTTCGGTCTCGTTTTTCGGGTTGGGCGGAGAGCGGGAAGCGGAATGGGGGAGAGGAGGCCGAGAACCGAAACGCGGCCCGACTGCCCGCGCCGGAATCCTCGGTCGCCACGCGCCGTATCGGCTTGACCCAGGGCCTACGCCGCCTTCTTCCTGCGCCCGAAGTCGGACGGGATCTTGACCAGGGCCGCGACCAGGAAACCTGGGATGGTCGACAACAGGACCCAGACAAAGAAGTGCTGGTAGCCGATGGTCTCCTGGAGCCAGCCGCTGTACATGCCCGGGATCATCATGCCCAGTGCCATGAAGCCGGTACAGATCGCGTAGTGGGCGGTCTTGTGTTCCCCCTCGGCCAGCAGGATCATGAACATCATGTAGGCGGTGAAGCCGAAACCATACCCGAACTGCTCGGTTGCGACCGCGGCACTGATCAGGTACAGGTTCTCCGGCTGGGCGTAGGAAAGATAGACGAACGCCAGATCCGGCAGATGCATGATGAGCACCATGGGCCAGAGCCAGAAGCGCAGACCCTGCCGATAGATGACATACCCTCCGAGCAGACCGCCAACCGTCAGGGCCGCAATCCCCACCGTTCCGTAGGCCACGCCGACCTCGCTTGTGGTCAGGCCCAGGCCGCCCACTTCGCGGCCGTCGAGCAGGAAGGGGGAGACCATCTTGACCAGCTGGGCTTCGGCGAATCGGAAGAACAGCAGGAAGAGAATTGCGGCCAAGATCCGCTTCTTCTGGAAGAACAGCGCGAAAGTACGGAAGAACTCTCGGAGCGGGCTGCTTTCGGTTGTGGAGAGGGAGGGCTGGTCGGCCGCCGGATAGGGCAGGATGAACCGGTGGTAGATGCAGAAGACGACGAACACCGCCGCTAGGACCGCGAATACCGTGCTCCAGGCCAACGGGATGTTTCCGGCGGAGGCTCGAAACGTGGTGGTCACCTCCTTGTCCAGCTTGGGATCGACCTGGAGGATGACCCGCGCCGGCCGATTCCAGTTCTGGTCGGTGAATGCCAGTCGTGCCCCTTCGATCGCCTCGATGTTTTCGTCTCCTCCGGTTCGGCCGACCACGACCGCGACCGTCTGGCCCGGTTGCGGCGGCCCCGACAGGCGAATGGTTGCCGTGGCGAGACTTGCGGCTCGCTTGTCGATGCTCTTGCGCGGGTCACCAAAGTGCTTCTTCAGTGATTCCTTGAGTGGCGTGGCCACGTGTCGGGTCCAGAACGAGGGCTCCTTCTTCCCGCTGGTTTCCGGGGCTGGGCAGAAACCGTTCTCGATATTGCTCGATCGGGCCTGTTGCAGAAGCTCCTGGAGCACGGCCTTGTCCGGCGGCGTCAGGCCCACTTCCACGCGGGCCGATTCGACGACGATGTGAACCGGACCGTCGTCGTGGGCAGGATTCGGCGGCGTGGCCGGAGCGGAAGTCGTTGCCGCCACTTGTGTCCTGACCATGACCTGGAACTCCACCGGTGGCAGACCGCTGTGGCTTTCAATCGCCCCGGCCAGAATCACCAGCAGGCCCTGGGAGGCAATGGTCGCGATACGATAGAACGTGCTGCGTACGCCCACGAAGGCGGCCTGCTGATGCTGTTGAAGGCCAAGCATATAGAACCCGTCGGCCGCGATGTCATAGGTCGCTGAGCTGAAGGCCAGCAGCCAGAAGAAAGCGAGCGTGTACTGGAAGAACCTGGGCATCGGGATGGTAAGGGCCACGCAGGCGAGGAGTGCGCCCAGGAGAATTTGCATCGCCAGCACCCACCGCCGTTTGGTTCCGAACATATCCACGAAGGGACTCCACAGCGGCTTGAGGGCCCAGGGCAGGTAGAGCCAGCTCGTGTACAGGGCAATGTCCGTGTTGGAGATTCCCAGCCGCTTGTACAGAATGACCGAAACCACGTTGGCCATGACGTACGGAATGCCCTGGACGAAGTACAGCGATGGGATCCAGGCCCAGGGGTTGCGTTGGGTTGCGATTGCCGGAGTCATGGGCGTTCCTCGCTGGATGCAGTGTATCTTGTCTTCATGATTGGCTGCTCGGTGTCTTGTCGACCTTGTGAGAGGGGCAAGGTCTCGCCCTCACAGGAGATCGGCGGGACGACGCACGCCCGGTCCGCGGCTACGGCACTCGCCACTCCAGAATCCCCCCGCTCATCCCCTCCTGGAGTTGGACCTCGATCCGCAGCGCCATCGTGGGTACCGGAGTGAACGTCACCCGGTTGAACTGGTCGCGCTGGACCGGGAATCCCGCCGGGGCCTGCACCGGTTCCCACTGGTCACCCTTCTTCCAGAGGAGCTTCCAGGACTTCGGCACGCGGCAGCCTCCCTGGGTGGTCGAGTCATCGAACCAATACACCTCGGCGGATGAGACCATCTCGGGGCGCTCGAAACGGTATTCGATCCACTCCTGGGTGCCCTTGTTCGGCCACCAGGTCAACCGCGGGGCGCCGGTGTCGTTCGAGTGCGCCGGCATGGCTCCGTCATTCACCGCGGCGACGGTGTCATGCTCCCAGCACCGGGAGGCGATGACCTTAGCCCGGGTTGCCTTGGTCGGCGGAAGCGACGACTCGGCCAGGCCGGTGGCCTCGGGGATCCAGACGACCATTTCGCCCGGCTCGCGGTTGTCCCAGGCGCAGTACGGCACCGCGGTCAGCTTCGCCTTTCTGGCCTCGCCCGCTTTGCCGTACAGCGCCCCGCCCCAGTCGGCCCGGCTGGCGGTCAGCCCATCCGCGGTGATCACCACCACCCCGTTGAGCAACTCCGGCTCCAGCTTCTCGGTCAGCTTGGCTTCTCGGGGAAGTGCCAGATTGCGGACTCTGCCGGCGTTGTCCGTGCCCTCGAGGCAGTAGACCAGCGGGCCGCGCTCGATGGCCACCCGCCCGACGTTGCCCTTGATCCGCGGGTCCGACTCCACTCGCCGCGCCGGCATGGCCAGATTGAGGTCGATCACGTCGCCGCTCTTGAACTCCCGGCTGAGGGGCAGGTAGCCCTTCTCCGGCTTCGCCCCGGCGATCTCCCCTCCGTTCACGCTGACCGCGAAGGCCTCGCACCATGCGGGGATGTGCAGATTCATGCTGAAGCTGCCGGGCTTGGCCGTCTCCAGCTTGATCTTGACCTGACCGGACCAGGGATACTGGGTCTCCTGGACCAGCTTGAGCTCGTTGCCCGCCAGGGTCATCTTGGCCGTGCTGGCGACATAGAGATTGACCCAAACGCCCTTGTCGTTCTGGGCATAGATGTATCCGCCCAGCGAGGGCAGCCAGCGAACCACGTTGCTCGGGCAGCAGGCGGTGCCGAACCACGCCTGGCGATGGTGCCCGCCGCGGCTGGCCAGCGGGTTCACGTAGAAGAACCGGTCGCCGCCCAGCGAGACGCCGGACAGGGCCCCGTTGTACATGACCCGCTCGAGGATGTCGGTGAACCGCCCGTCGGCATGCAGCAGCAGCAGACGATGGTTCCAATAGCACATGCCGATCGCGGCGCAGGTCTCGGCGTAGGCGGAATCGTTGGGCAGGTCGAAGTCGGCGGAGAAACCCTCGTTGCGGGCCTCGGCCCCGATGCCGCCTGTCAGGTACATCTTGCGGCCGGTGACGTTCTGCCAAAGCCGCTCCATGGCATCGCTGTAACCCTGGTCGCCGGTCATCGCGGCGATGTCGGCCACGCCGCTGTACAGGTACATGGCCCGCACCGCATGCCCCACGATTTCGCTCTGCTCCTTGACCGGCAGATGGGCCTGACGGTACTCCTCCTTCGGGTTGCGCTCCTGGCCGCGGATGGCGACGAACCACTCCGCCAGCTTCCGGTACTTCTCGTTGCCGGTGGCACGGTAGAGCTTGATCAGGGCCAGTTCGATCTCCTCGTGGCCCGAGTAGCCAATGAGCTTGCCCGGTCCGAACACATCGTCGATGTGATCGGCCAAGCGGCAGGAGACCTCGAGGAACTTGCGCTTGCCGGTCGCCTGGAAATAGGCCACCGCCGCCTCGAACATGTGGCCGGCACAGTACAGCTCATGCTTGGCCGGCAGGTCGGTCCATCGTTTGCTGGGCTCAACCAGCGTGTAGTAGGTGTTGAGGTAGCCGTCCGGCTGCTGGGCCGAGGCGATGAGGTCGATGATCTCATCGGTCTTGGCCTCTAGCTCCTTGTCGGGGTGCAGAGCCAGTGTGTAGGCGGCGCCCTCGATGACCTTGTAGACGTCGGAGTCGTTGTAGTAGATGCCCTCGAACTTGCCTTCCTTCTTCTTGCCGGCGACGGCGAAGTTGTCGATTCGTTTGGTGTCCTCGCACAGCTTGATGTTGTGGGGCAGGGTGACCTTGCGGTTGGTTTCGATCCGCGGCAGCCAGAACTCGTCCTGGATCTGGACCTGGGTGAAGGGCACGGCCTGCAATCGGGCATGCGAAGGGGGGTCGGCCCGAAGCTGGAGTCCCGCCGCCAGGGTCATTGCCGCCACGCTCACAAACGCACTGGGTTTCATAGACACCTCGAAGGATCATGATTGATGGCCGGACGAGCCCAGACGGCAGCTGTCCCTGCCCGCGGGCAGGATACACCAGAGCCCGGCCAGCCGCTACCCGGCCCGGAAAACACGGAATTCACTTGTTGACAAGCCTGGCACAAGCCGATATGATCCCCAGTATGATGTCGGTTTTGGCCTATAACTCGACCTTGCGCGTGAGTGAGGCAGCAGAGCTGGGGCTCGCCCTTGGCCTGCTGCTTATTGGTCTGCGCGTAGGGTCTTCGGCCGGCTGACCGAAAGAAGAAGCTGGAATCGAGAAGCCCTACGCGAACAAGCGTGGGGCTTTTTTCGTTGGTGAGTTCAGCTGCCGCCTCGCCGGGTGACCGGTGGGCTGGCACCCCCGGTGGACCCGGGGTAACGTTTACGCTTTGGGGAGTTGGAGGTAGACAGGCCATGAGCGCGAGCGAGCCGTCGGGAACGAAGGATCGGCCCATGATCCGCATCTTCGATACCACGCTCCGGGACGGGGAGCAGTCTCCGGGAGCGTCGTTGAACGCCACTCAGAAGCTGGAGATCGCCAAGCAGCTCGAACTCCTCAACGTCGACATCATCGAAGCCGGCTTTCCCATCACCTCGCCCGACGACTTCGAGGCCGTCCGGCAGATCGCCGGCGTGATCAAGAACAGCACGGTCGCGGGACTGGCCCGCTGTACGGAGAAAGACATCGTTCGGGCCGCGGAGGCAGTCAAGGGTGCTGCCAAACCGCGTATCCACGCTTTCTGTGCGACCTCGGCCATTCACCGCCAGTACAAGCTGAAGCGAGCCGAGAAGGAGATCATCAAGCTGAGCGTCGAAGGCGTGAAGCTGGCCAAGGGCTTCGTCGACGACGTTGAGTTCTCGCCGGAAGACGCGTCCCGGACCGAGTTGCCCTTTCTGGCCGAGGTCGTCGAAGCAGTCATCGAGGCGGGAGCGACGACAGTGAACATCCCCGATACCGTGGGCTATTCGACCCCCGATCACTTCGAGGACATCATCAAGTACCTCTTCGCCAACGTGAAGAGCATCGGCAAGGCGGTGATCAGTGTCCACTGCCACAACGATCTGGGTTTGGCGGTCGCCAACTCGCTGGCGGCCGTCCGGGCGGGTGCTCGGCAGGTCGAGTGCACGATCAACGGTATCGGCGAACGGGCGGGGAATGCGAGTCTGGAAGAAGTCGTCATGGCCATCCGCACCCGGGCCGACGTCTTCGGGTGTCAGACACGGATCAACACCAAGCGGCTGTATCCGTTGTCCCGCCTGGTCAGTGCATTGACCGGCCTGCACGTCCAGCGGAACAAGGCCATCGTCGGGGAGAACGCGTTTGCCCATGAAGCCGGCATCCATCAGCACGGTGTGCTCGCTCACCGATCCACCTACGAAATCATGAATCCCGAGGACGTGGGTATTACCGCCTCGACGCTGGTGCTCGGCAAGCACTCTGGCCGGCATGCGCTCCGCGAACGGCTGATGCAGTTGGGTTTTGACCTGGACGACAGCCGGCTCGATCAGGTGTTCGCCCAGTTCAAGAGCCTGGCCGATCGTAAGAAGGAGGTCTTCGACGAGGATCTGGAGGCGATCGTCCGCCAGATTCTGGACGAAGCAGACGATGGCCGGGCTTGGGAGCTGGTCGCCCTGCAGACGACTGGCGGGACCGGCGTCGTGCCTACCGCGACCGTTCGTCTGAAGAACCACCAGAACGACGAGATTCTGACTGACGCCGCCACCGGCGACGGGCCGATCGACGCCGCGTTCACCTGTATCCTGCGTATGACCGCCGTGGATGCGGTGCTCAAGGAGTATGACCTGCACGCCCTGACCGGCGGTCGCGACGCCCAGGGCGAAGTCCAGCTGGAACTCGTGGCCCGCGGCAAATCGTATCGCGGGCGGGGCCGATCCACCGATGTGATCGAAGCCAGCGCTCTGGCGTTCCTCAACGCCGTCAACCGGGCCGTCAGGGGGCTTGGCAAGGCGCTTAGTCCGCCCGCGGCCGCCAAGGACTGACAGCGGGATCCACAGCGGCCCGGGTGTTGACGATAGCATCCAGCGACCATACCGGATGAAGTGGCCTCCTCGGTCAGGCGGAGACAACGCTGACCGGGGAACAGAAGTCAGCAGGTGACCCTATGACAACAAAGCTCTGCGTTCCGTTGACAGCGAATACGTACGAGCGCATGGCCGCCGACATCCGGGCCGCAACCGCTGCTCAGGCCGACATGATTGAACTTCGACTGGACCACCTTCGCGATCACGACCTGGCGTCGCTCCGACGCCTGATGGACGCCGCCCGTTCATTCCCGGGTGAGCTCATCGTCACCTGCAGGATGGCCGAGGAGGGTGGCCGGTGGGACGGCGACGAATCGGGGCGGGTCAGCCTCATGGAACTGGCCGGGTTGTGCGGCGCTCATTACCTGGACTTCGAGTATGAAGCCTGGCGGCGGAGCGCCAATATCCGTCAGAAGATCGGCCTGGTCTGTGATGTGAATACCGATAGCAGCCGCCCGCGCGCCCGGCTCATCCTTTCCAAGCACGACTTCGAGAGGACCCCCGACGACCCGGCATCGATTCTCGCTGACATCGCTCGTGAGCCGGCCCACGTGGTCAAGCTGGCGTGCAAGGCGAACAAGATTACCGATTCGCTGCTCATGCTCGAGGCCCTGCGGGCGTCTGCCGCTGTCCGCCCGACCATCGCCCTGTCCATGGGCGAGGCTGGGATACTCGCCCGCGTTCTGGCCCGCAAGTGGGGGGCGGTGCTGACTTTTGCATCCTTGGAAGCGGGGCAGGAGAGCGCTCCCGGCCAGGTGCCGGTTACGCAGATGCGCGAGATGTACCGCTGGGATGCGCTGAACGCCGAGACCCGTGTCTACGGGGTCATCGGCTGCCCGGTGGCACACTCGATGAGCCCGGCAATCATGAACGCGGCGTTCGGCGAGGTGGGCCACAACGGCGTCTACCTGCCCATGCGGGTCGAACCGGACTACACCGACTTCAGGGCCTTCGTCGACGGGTGCCTGCGCCGGCCATGGCTGGACCTGCGGGGTTGCAGCGTGACCATTCCGCACAAGCAGAATCTGCTGCGCTACGTTGAGGAACGCGGCGGCGACATCGAGCCGCTGGCCCGCCGGATTGGAGCGGCCAATACGCTGTCTGTGGAGAAGGGCACGAGACCGGACGGCTCCGACGCCCGAGTCTCGGCGAGCAACACTGACTACCGGGGGGCGATGGACGCCCTGATGGCCGGCCTGGCCGGGGGGGGCGATCTTGGCGATGCCGCCGTGGTCGTCCTGGGCGCCGGCGGTGCGAGCCGGGCAATCGTGGCCGGTCTGCGCGACGCTGGTTGCCGGGTGACGATCTGCAACCGCACCGCCGACAAGGCCCGGGCCCTGGCTGACGAATTCCAGGCCACCGCACGGCCGTGGAACGATCGCGGGCGGCTCGAGGCCGACGTGGTCGTGAACTGCACCAGTATCGGAATGTGGCCGAAGGTGGACGAATCGCCGCTGCCTGGTGGTCCGCGTTTGGGCAAGATGGTCGTGTTCGACACGATCTACAATCCGATCGAAACCCAGCTTCTCCGCGACGCCCGAGAGCGCGGTTGCCGCACCATCGACGGCGTCGCCATGTTCGTCAATCAGGCCGCCGCCCAATTCCAGATCTGGACCGGCATTCCCGCCCCCACCGCCACGATTCGACTTCACCTCGTTCAGCGTCTCGGCCGCTAGTCACGCCTCGACGCTTCGATTTCGGAATACAAAGGAGGTACGGGCATGCAGTCAGTGGACAGGCAACGTTTTGCCCAGATGGCCGAGGATTACGACCGAATGGCCCCCTTCCTCGTGCCCATGTACGAGTTCCTGCAGCAGGAAATGATTCGCCAGGTGGATCTGGTCTCGCTGGCAAGCCCTCGGGTGATTGACCTTGGTGCGGGCAGTGGTCGGCTGCTGGAGAGGATGTTGACCGTGTGCCCGCGTGCCTCATGTTACTGGGTGGATTCATCGGAGGCGTTTCTGGCGACCGCGCGGCGACGGCTGGGGAGGTTCGGGGGCCAGGTGACCTACGTTCTCTCGCCGATGGAAGGAGACTGGGTTAGCCGCGTGTCGGCGCCTGTGGACGTCATCTGCTCCATGTCCGCCATTCACCACCTCGAGCACGACGAGAAAAGGGCCGTCTATGCCCGCAGTTTCGATCTCCTCGCTGAGGGTGGCTGGTTGGTCAACATCGACGAGATGAAGGGTTTGGACGCGGACGCGTACCGCGGGAGTCTGGACGTGTGGGTACGGTACGTGGCTGAGCAGATGCTCCGTGTGCCGCCCGAATTGCAGGGGCACGCCCGGCAGTGGGCGGGGCACTTTGAGAACTGGAAACGCCGCAACGTTGAGCTTTTCGACCGGCCGAAGACCAAGGGCGATGACCTGCACGAGCCGTTCATGGATCAGGTCAGCTGGCTCAAGGAAATCGGCTACGTGAACGCGGACGTGTTCGTCAAGTACCATCTCTGGTGCATGGTGGGGGGGCGCAAGCCGTGGAAGGTACCGGCCAGGCAGCCTGACTGCCATCCGATGCAGGCAGTGCCGGTTTGACCGTGGAACCTGTGGGGCGACGCCTCGGGGGCACGTTGCTGGACATGTGCGGGCGAGGAGCGGATAATCCCCGCTTTCACGGGATCCGATTGAAGAGGAACATCAAAATGGCACAGAATCCTAAGAAAGTCGTCCTTGCGTATTCCGGCGGTCTCGATACCAGCGTGATTCTGCCCTGGATCCGCGAGATCTACGGTTGCGAGGTCATCGCCTTCGCCGCCGAGCTGGGCCAGGGGGATGAACTGAAGGCGGTCCGCAAGAAGGCCCTCAACAGCGGGGCGAGCGAGTGCGTGATTCGCGACCTGCGGTCGGAGTTCGTCAGCGATTTCCTTTGGCCGATGCTCAAGAGCGGGGCGGTCTACGAGGGTCGGTACCTGCTGGGTACTTCTATCGCCCGCCCGCTGATCGCCAAGGAGCAGGTCAAGGTCGCCCACGAGTTCGGGGCCGACGCCGTCGCTCACGGGGCAACGGGCAAGGGCAACGACCAGGTGCGCTTCGAGGTCACCGTGATGGCCCTCGATCCCAAGCTCAGGATCATCGCTCCCTGGAAAGACCCCCGGTTCAAGCTCCGCAGCCGCGAGGCGGCAGTGGAGTACGCCAACGCCCGGGGCATCCCCGTCGATCAGACCAAGAAGAAGATCTACTCCCGGGACCGCAATCTCTGGCACATCTCCCATGAGGGCGCCGAGCTGGAGAGCACCTGGAACGAGCCCAAGGACCAGATGCTGGTCATCAGCGTGCCGATCGAGAAGGCGCCGAGCAAGCCCGCTTACGTCGAGATCGACTTCGAGGCTGGCGTGCCCGTGGGGCTCAACGGCCGGGCAATGGACGGCGTCAAGATCATCGAGAAGCTCAACGAACTGGGCGGCAGGCACGCCATCGGGCAGGTCGATATCGTCGAAAACCGCCTGGTGGGCATGAAGTCCCGCGGCGTCTACGAGACGCCCGCGGGTACGATCCTGTACGCCGCCCACCAGTCGCTTGAGCACGTCTGCCTGGATCGCGACACGTTCCACTACAAGCAGGAAGTCGCCCTGCGCTACGCGGAGCTGGTCTACTACGGTCTCTGGTACGCACCGTTGCGCCAGGCTCTGGATGCGTTCTTCAATACGACGCAGAAGAACGTGAGCGGCACGGCGCGGGTCAAGCTGTACAAGGGCAACTGCCGCGTGGTCGGATGCAGAAGCCCCTTCTCCCTTTACATGCCCGACTTGGCCAGCTTCACCATGGGCGATGAATACGACTCGACCGATGCGATCGGCTTCATCCGCTTGTTCGGGCTGCCTGCCAAGGTGAGCGGGATGGTCGAGCGACAGAAGGGAAAGCGGAAGTAGAAAGCCGAGAAAACGAGAGCGGAGGGAGGATCTTCGGGAAGTCGACACGAGCATGACACCGGCTCGGGGTCGGCGGCTCCCACTGGCCACGAGCAGAGGGCAGCGGGCGGTCACGGCGTGCGGCTCGCCTTTCTCTGTTGCCCGATCGCTTGATTGACGAAGTCGCGGAGCGGAAACAGGACGGACTCGCCGACGATCCCCTGGCGAGTGTCGGTTCTGGCGTCGAACGGCACGATCAGGGGAATGGGCATTTTCGCCAGCCGGCTGATGACCTCGGGATTGGTCTCCTCCGCCAAGGTGGCCGATCCCGGACGATAGCCGTTGACCACTACGGCGGCCACGGTGAGCTTCCGCGCTCGGGCGGCCTCCAGGGTCAGCAACGTGTGGTTGATCGTGCCCAGCCCAGGGCGAGCGACGATGACCAGCGGCAGATCGAGACGCCGGGCCAGATCGGCCATGGTGTTGTTCCGGTCGATGGGCACGAGCAGGCCGCCAGCCCCCTCGGTGACAACCCAGTCCGACGATTGCTGGATCCGCCCCCAGCTCTGGTCGATCGCGTTCCAGTCAATCGGTTGTTTGCGCCATTCGGCCGCTACCATGGGGGCCAGGTCGCCGGCGTAACGGACCGGGTTGATCGTGGCCAGATCTTCAGCGGCATCCGCGCAGTGAGCCAGGAACTCGGCATCCTCACACACCAGCCCCAGCCTCATGTCCCGCCGACAGCCGGTGGCCACTGGCTTGAACGCTCCGACGCGCAGACCCGCCGCCCGGACCAGCATGGCCAGTGCCCCGCCAATCACCGTCTTGCCCACACCCGTATCCGTGCCCGTCACGAACCAGCCGTTCATGGATCGTACTCCAGACCCTCGAGGTCGTGTGCATTGTAGGGCCAAGTGCCGGCCGACCGCCAATCGCCGGACCGGGTTGGGACCTCGGCAAAGGCACACTGGAGGGAAAGAACAGCGGAGGTCGGCACGCCGGGGTGCCGGGTGAATCCTGGTCTCTGTTCCCGCTCCGGTTGTTCGGGATGACCTGTCGTTGATGGCCGCACTATGGCATGTGCAGGCTATGGGTGGGATCGAAAAGGATCTCAATTTAAATACGCTGGCGCTCATTCAGCCGAGCAGGAATGCGTGATACCATGAGTACTCTTGCGACAGGCCGCCATGGCGCGATGATTCAGCCTGGCGGAAGAGGCGGAAATGGGAGCATCAACGGTCATCCGATCTCGGTGGCGAGGTCCTCTTTCGGCTCGATGGGTCTTGGCTGAGCGTGCGGAGTCCGTCAAGAGCCTGCCCGGTGGCGTCAGCATCCACTTCATGGGCGCCGTGAATGACAAGAGAGATCGCCGGCATCTTCTGAGGTTGAGCGCTCTCCATATCCGTGTTCTGTCTTCGCGAACGTGTTCTCGTTGCAGGATTGTGAGGTGAACGATGCGGTGGTCAAGAACTGAACGTTGGGTCGTCGGTGTGCTGCTGGCGGTACTGGTCAGTCAGTCGGCTATCGCCCTGGGTTCAACGGTCGCGTATTGGCGATTTGAGGAAGGGCCGGCTGACACGCTGATCCCGCACCCCGCGGGTGACGGCGTCTGGACAGCAGGAACGGCCGACAGCTCCGGCAATGACTACGCGCTCTCGGCGTGGAGTTCGACGTGGTCCAACAACTACTATCGCAGCGATGTTCCCGCGAGCACGGTCCGCCGGACCGGCGCGGTCAACAGTTTCAGCATTCAGAATCTGGATACTCTTCCGGGGCTGTGGAGCAGTCCGGACGGGGCGCTGCGAACGATGAGCCCCGCGGCCTTCACGATCGAGGCGTCCTTCAAGGCTGAGGCGGCCGGGTACCGGACGTTCGTGGGCCGCGACAGTCAGGGTACCGTGCCGACCTGGACGGATTTGTCAGCTTTGTACTTCCAACTCGTTCCAGGCGATGCGATCGCCGCCAAGTTCTCCGATGTCTCCGGGTACTTTCACCAGGCCATCTCGGCCGGCGGTGCGGTCCAGCTCGGAAAGTGGTATCACGCGGCGGCGGTCAGCGACGGCACCTGGCTGCGGCTGTATCTCTATGACGTAGCGGCCGGCACCGGTTATCTGCCGGTTGCCGAGACCAACATGGCCGCCAGCGGTAGTCCAAACACAGCCATGACTCCCGGCGCGGGCTTCGGCGGCGACTGGCTTGCGGGCAACTGGACCGTCGGGCGCGGCATGTACGGCGGCGGGCACACGGATCGGTTCTACGGGTTCATCGATGAAGTTCGACTCAGCGATACGGCACTCCCCGTCACCGACTTCCTCTTCTTCGATCCTGATCAGGTTATGGTCATGTCGCCGAGCGCGTGGGAGGCAGCCGTGGGCGACGCTCAGGTAATCGTGAACCTGGCCATCTCGGCCGCCTGTAACGCAACCCAGGCCGTCAACGTGACCGTGACCAGCGATGCTCCAACTGTCGCCTGGCCGGCCGGGGGAACCGGGGGGGCACTCGTGGTTCACTTCGATGCCGGGGCCTCGACCAGCCAGTCCGTTCCGATCGCGTTTGGCGACGCCGGGACGGCCCACTTCACCCTGTCGGCCAGCAACTGCCCCTCGGGCGCGGGAGCGGCCCTGACCGTGACGGTCCATTCTGCCGAATCGATCGACCTTCATGTCCTGCATGACATCATGCGCGTGGGCTTGACCGAACAAGCCACGGTCATCGCGAGCTACGGCGCCGCCGGAACGCGGGATGTGACCGCCGCCTCGTTCGGGACGACTTACACCGCCGCGCCCGCCGGTGTGGTCAGCGTGAGCGCCGACGGTCAGGTGACCGCAGCGGCTCCCGGGACGGCCGGTGTCACGGCCTCCTTCGGAAACCTCACTTCGCCGCAGCGGACGATCAACGTCATAACGCCAGGCGATACCGTCGCCTACTGGCGGTTTGAAGAAGGCCCGGCTGACGCGCTGATCCACCATACCACCGGTGATGGTGTCTGGCAGGCGGGTGCGGCTGACAGTTCGGGCAACGCGTACGACCTGTCGGCATGGAGCGCCGGTTGGTCGAACAACTACTATCGTACCGACGTACCCGTGAGTTCGATCCTGGGGACCGGCGCTGCCAACCACTTCAGCATTCAGAACCTCGATGCCCTTCCGGGGCTGTGGACCAACCCGGACAGCGCTCTGCGAACCATGAGCCCTGCAGCCTTTACCATCGAAGCCTCCTTCAAGGCGGAGGTGGGATCCTCGGGGCATCGGACGTTCGTCGGCCGTGACAGCCAGGGCACTGTGCCGGCCTGGACGGATCTGTCAGCCTTGTACTTCCAGCTTGTTCCAGGCGATGGGATCGCCATCAAGTTCTCCGATGTCTCCGGGTACTTCCACGAGGCCGTCTCCGCTGGCGGCGTGGTCCAGGCCGGCAAGTGGTATCACGCGGCGGCGGTCAGTGACGGCACCTGGCTGCGGCTGTATCTGTATGACGTGGCTGCCGGTACGGGCTATCTGCCGGTCGCGGACACCAACATGGTCGCCAGCGGCAGTTCGAACACCGCCATGACCGCGGGATCAGGCTCCGGTGGGGATTGGCTGGCGGGCAATTGGACTGTCGGGCGAGGTATATATGCGGGCGGGCACACGGACCGATTCTACGGCTGGATCGACGAGGTGCGCATCAGCAGCGCGGCTCTGCCGGTCACCCAATTCCTCTTCTTCGACCCGAACCAGATCATGGTGCTGCTGCCGGACGCGATCGACGCAGCGGTGGGCGATGCCCCGGCAAGCGTGACGCTGGCCATCTCGGCGGCGTGCAATGCGACTCAGGCGGTGAACGTGACCGTGACCAGCGATGCGCCGACCGTGGCCTGGCCGGTCGACGGCACCGGCGGCTCCCTCGAAGTCCACTTTGACGCCGGCAGCTCGACCGCCCGGACGATCCCGATTGCGTTTGGTGTACCCGGAACGGCTCGCTTTTCGCTGTCCTCCAGCAGCTGTCCGGCCGGCGCCGGGCCGGCCCTGACCGCCAACGTTCATGCCGCCGAGTCGATAGATCTTCGGCTTCCTTACGACGCCATGCGCGTCGGCCTGACCCAGCAGGCCAGGGTGATCGCCAGCTATGGCCCGGCCGGGACCCGGGAGGTCAGCGCCGCGTCGTTCGGAACGTCGTACAGCGTCGCACCGACCGGCGTGGTCACCGTCGGGCCGGATGGGCAGATCGTCGCAGAGGCGCTCGGAACCGCCGGCATCACAGCCTCTTTCAGCGGCCTCAATTCGCCGCAGCGGACGATCAAGGTGGTGAGACCCGCCAGCACCGTGGCCTATTGGCGGTTCGAGGAAGGCCCGGCTGACACGCTGATCCACCACACCGCCGGTGACGGCGCATGGCAGGCGGGTGCATTCGACAGCTCCGGCAACGGCTACAATCTGTCGGCGTGGAGTTCGACCTGGTCCAACAACTACTATCGTACCGACGTGCCGGTGAGTTCGATCATGCAGACCGGCGCGGTCAACACCTTCAGCATTCAAAACCTGGACGGTCTCCCCGGACTGTGGAGCGATCCGGACGCTCCCCTGCGAACCATGAGTCCCGCGGCCTTTACCATCGAAGCCTCCTTCAAGGGGCAAGCGGGCTCAGCCGGATATCGTACCTTCGTCGGCCGTGACAGCCAGGGTACCGTGCCGAGCTCGACGGATCTGTCGGCCCTGTACTTCCAGCTTATCCCAGGTGATGCGATCGCCTTCAAGTTCTCCGATGTCTCTGGGTTCTTCCACCAAGCCATCTCGATCGACGGGGCGGTCCAGGCCGACAGGTGGTACCACGCGGCGGCGGTCAGTGACGGCTCCTGGTTGCGGCTGTATCTGGATGACGTGGCCGCCGGCAACGGGTATCAGCTGGTCGCCGAGACCGACATCGCCGCCAGCGGCAGCCCCGACACGGCCATGTCCGCCGGGGCAGGGTCCGGCGGAGACTGGCTGGCAGGCAACTGGACCGTCGGGCGAGGCATGTACGCGGGCGGGCACACGGATCGGTTCTACGGCTGGATCGACGAGGTGCGCATCAGCGACGCAGCTCTCAAGACGACCAAGTTCCTGCTTCATCCTGCTCGTCCGACCGCCGACCTGAACGACGATGGCTACGTGGACGCCGTGGACGTGTCGCTGTTCATCCTTTGTACCCGCGGACCGGCCGTGGCCCTGGCCGAAGGATGCGAGGCGGTGGACTTCGACCAGGACGGCGATGGCGACCAGAATGACTTCGGCCTCCTGCAGCGGTGCTTCGCGGGGAGCTCGATTCCCGCGTCGTCGGAATGCATGGATATGCCATAGTCGTCAGCCTGGTGGTCACCGACTGCTGTCGACGAACCCGCTCCGAGAGTTGCTGACTGCCTGCCGCTGAGAACCGGCAAGGCGGAGCTCTCGGAGCGGGGCAGATGAGCGGTTCGGGCCGGCAGGTGCGGGAGCCGGGTGAAAGCCGATGCTGCATCCAAAGGTCTGACCTTTAGTCCTGGAATCTGTGGCGAAAGACCGCTCCGCGCGGCTGAGGACGGCGCCTCCATCCTCATCTCAAGTCTCGCGTTCTCGCTCACCCCCTCGCTACGGCTCATTCGGCGAGCGAGAAGAACAAGTCTTGCGATCACTTTCCTCACAGATCGACGAGATCACTCGCGCGGTCGAGGAGGCGGTTCGCGCGGCGGAGGAGAATGCCGAGGGGGGAGCCGATGACCGGGACAGCGTCAAGGCGGCCGTCCAGGAGGTGCTGGCCCAGTACGGTGTGGACGCCGAAGCATTCAACCGGGAGATGGAGGCGGATATGCCCTCGGTCCCGCCGCCGCCCGGGGGTCAGAATGCGGGAATGGGCACTGCCCGCGGGTAATCCCAGGGGGTATCACTCCTCGACGAGGTTGAATCGACCGGCTCCTCGGCGGAATGGCTCGCCGGCCTCTTCCAGATGATCGATGAGCAAGCCTAGGCAGAGCCCGCGGCCATCGGACGGCAGGGGTTGTCGCGGGATTGACGGACGCCGCGGCGCGGTGTCCGGCAGGTGGGCATCAGCACCGCGGCCGGACGGTCAAGCCGGGGTGATGCTGACTTCGCCCCGCGACAGTCGGGCTTCCCCGCGTTCGACCCGGGAGGCGAAAGCTCGGGCCTCATCATAGAGCGCCTCGACAATCTGGTCTTCGTTGACGCTCCGGACTTGCTCCCCCTGAACGTAGATCACGCCTCGGCCCCGGCCGGCGAAGACGGCGACGTCCGCCCCTTCGGCTTCGCCCGGGCCGTTGACCACGCAACCCATGACCGCCACCTTGATCGGCGTTTTGAGGGACGCCAGCTTCGTCCGGATCTGGGTGACGAGCTTGAACAGATCGACCTCGATTCGCCCGCAGGTCGGACAGGCGATCAGTTCCGGCTCCGTCCTGGGCCGGAGGCCGAGACTGCATAGCAGTTCCTTCCCGTCCTCGACCTCGTGAATCGGATCGGCGGCGTACGAGATGCGAATCGTGTCGCCGATCCCCTCGGCCAGCAGGGACGCCAGCGCGGCGATCGACCGGATCCGTCCCGTTTCTGGCGGCCCGGCGTGGGTGACGCCCAGATGCAGCGGGTAGTCGAACCTCCGACTGATCGCCCGGTACGCGTCGATCACGATGATCGGATCCGGGCTCTTGGCCGCCAGGACAACGTCGTGGAAGTCGTTCTCCTCGAAGATGCGGATGTAGTCCTCCATCTTCCGAACCATCAGTCCCACCAGATTCGATCGATCGGCGGCCAGATTCTCCCTCTCCGCCGCCCGGAGCTGTTGGTCCTGACGCTCGACAATGCTGCCTTCATTGACGCCTACTCGGATGGGGATGCCCGCGTCACGGCAGGCCCGGATGACTTCGTTCACCTGCTTGCGATCCTTGATGTTCCCGGGGTTGAGCCGGATCTTGTGCACCCCGGCCGCGATGGCTTCCAGAGCTCGCTGGAAGTGGAAGTGGACATCGGCAACGACGGGCATCGGACTCTGCCGGACGATCTCCTTGAGCGCCTCCGTGTCCTTCCGGTCCGGCACGGCCACTCGAACCACATCACACCCGGCGGCTGCAAGCCGGTTGATCTGGGCGATCGTCGAGTCCACGTCATGGGTGTGAGTGCTGGTCATGGACTGCAGGCAGACAGGCGCGTTGCCACCGACGTGGACGTTGCCGATCTTGACCTGCCGTGTCAGCCGGCGTTTGAAGTCCCGTTCCGAGGGTTCGTGGCTCATAGGACCATAGGCCTCCGTTCGCAGCTGCCAAAGAGACCATTATAGGTGCGTTCGGCGGGCACGTCATGGTCCCCTTGCCAACCGGGGCAAGGGGGAGTGAAATGGTGTGCCTCAGGCCGTCATCGAACGGCCGTGGAGGTCGCCATGGATCGAGTCAAACACACGGGTCTGGTCGGATTCATCGCCTTGACGACAGGGCTCGTCTGCTGTTGGCCGGGCTGCGCCACGCAGGAGAAGCCGGTCGGCACGCCGGTGGAGCAGGCCCTGGAGTCTCCCCAGGTGCCCGCGGATCCCAAGCCGGGTCCGGCCCCATCACCCGCGCCGCTGGCGAGTGCCCTCCCGGTTGCCTCTGACCCGGGCTCTTCGCCAACCTCCCAGCCGGGCGAAGTCCTGGCCCTGGTGGACGGCACGCCCATTCACCGATCCGAAATGGACAAGCTGCTCTATGAGTGTCATGGCCTGACGATCCTGGAGCATCTCGTGCTGCTCAGTGCGGCCAAGAAACGGGCCGCTGAGCTGCACCTGAGCGTCACCGCCGCCGATGTGGCCGCCGCCCATCAGGACGCTCTTCGCCGGCTGGCCTCGCCGCTCAGCGCCTCCAACGGCCCAAGCATTGATGCCGCGACCGCCCAAACGCTTCTCGATCAGTTCCTGGCTGCCAAGAACATCTCCGCGCGTGAGTGGCAGCTGCGCATGGAGCAGCGGGCCTACTTGGCCAAGATCGCTGCCGCCGAAGTGGCCAGAATGGAGATCACCGAGAAGATGCTCCGTGAGGAATACGCCTTGGCTTACGGCGAGAAGGTCCAGGTGCGTCACATCCAACTCGGTTCGCTGGCCGCGGTCACCAGGGCCAAGGCCATGCTCGCCAGCGGGAAAGACTTCGAACTGGTTGCCCGGCAGTTGAGCGAGAACGAGTTTAACGCGGCTCGAGGCGGGCTGGTCACACCGTTCACGCGAAACGATCCGGGCATTCCGCCGCTCATCCGCGAGACCGCTTTCAGCCTCAAGGAAGGCGAAGTCTCAACCGCCATCCATGAACAGAACACCTATCACCTCATCAAGCTGGAACGTCGGTTCCCCGCCAGCAACGCAAGATTCGAGAGCGTCGGTAAGGACGGGCTTCGCAAGAGCCTGAGCGACCGGCTGAGCCGCGTTCGGCAGGAGACTCTGGAGGGCGAGCTTGCCCAGTCGGCCGCTGTCGACGTCCGCGATCCCGCCCTGCGCCGCGCTTTCACGCAGAAGCATAGAGTGGAGAGGAAGTAGGGAAAGGGCAGGCTCCTCGAAACGCCGAGATGTCAGAACGACGGTGCAGAAGGGAGTTGCCCGGTCCCCGCAGCCCCTTCGGCCGTCTCCCGGATCGCTCCTCGGCTGGAGTCGCCAAGCCGGAAGCTGATTGGCCGCTGACCGCTCGCACGACCGTCAGGTTGTGCGCAGCGCGTCGATGATATTCGTGCCGGCGGCTCGCCGGGCAGGGAGAACGCCTGCAATCAGGCATACGCTCAGGGTCAGGCCGATGGCGAGGCTGAGCCAGCCCCAGGGGACGGTCGCCTCGGGGCGGAATCCCCAGATGGCCTCGGTCATGGCGTTAATGCCGAAGGCGGCATGCATCCCCAGGGCGACGCCGATCAGCGATCCAAGTACACCCAGCACCAGGGCTTCACCGATGACCAGTCGGGTGATCTGCCAACGGGTAGCTCCGACGGATCGGAGCATGGCGATCTGACGGATGCGGTTGGTGACGTTGGCCATCATGAGGTTGGCCACGCCCAGGGCGGCCACGATCAGGGCCACAATCGGAATCGCCGAGCAGAGCCGGGTCGCTCGGCCCAGATCGTGATCGATCTGGGACTTGAGTGCCCGAACCGAGGCGTGCATGGTGTTGGAGCTGCCGGTCCGCCTGGCGATCAGCCGCATCACCAGTTCCTCGCGGTAGGTCTGCCATCGCTCCTCCGGGGTGAGATCGGGCCAGGGAGGAGCCAGTTGCGGCGTGAGGGCCTCGCGGAAGAGGCGAAGGAGAGGGACCTGGTCCCAGGCGGCGCGGCTGCCGGCACTGGCCTGGCGATTCTCGATGTCACCCATGATCGAGTCGATCTCGGCCTTTCGTTCGGGCATGAGAGGAGCCCACGATCTCAGCTGGTTGACCATTCGGAGCGGGTCGCTGGTCAGCGGCGGTCTGGTCTGCTTGAACTCGGGCGGCACGTTGGCCGAGAAGGGGATGTCGAAGTTGACTAGGAAAAGGCTCGCTTGGCGGGGCAGCCCGAAGACCTTGCTGGCATCGTCCAGTGTACCGAGCACGACGTGGACCGCGGCCGCAACCAGCATGTCCCCGGCGTTGAAGTAGTTGGCGGCGATGTCCAGGGCCGGGCTGGTGACCACGCCGGCGATCTCGAAGTAGCGTCCTTGACCGAACAGGGCGCCTTGCCGGACGAGCACCTTGTCCTTGTAGGTCTTCTTCTTGGTGCGGACAAACTCGGGCGTGACCAGGATGTAGCCGCCGCGCTTGAGCTTGGCCTCGGCCTCATCGCGGCTGCCCTCGACGAACTCGAGCTTGGCGATCCGGAAAAACTCCTCCGGATCGCCGGCGACGAAGAGAGAAACGGGGAAGTCGAAGAGCCCGGCGCCGATGGTCCGGCATTTGATGCCGGTATTGATGAGGGCGCATTCCTCCTTGCCCTGGATGTTGGAGTTTCTGACACCTTCCGTCCGCCGGGCCTGGTCGGCCACGGTCCAGTCGATCGGGGGGAGGGTGTACACAAAGGCCTCGCAGAAGTTCTTCGGGAAATCCCATCCCGCCGCCAGGGAGGCGCTCAAGACAACTAGCGTCACGATGAGTGACAGCCCGACCATCAGTCCGCAGCAGATGGCTGACGAACGCCACACCGCCCGCCCGATCTGGTCGCCCAGCAGCCGCCGGGGCAGGGCGAGAACGACGGTCATGAGATGAACCGCGAGCGGCCCGACCAGTCGGATGGTCAGGGGCATGATCAGCCCGTAGCCGGTGAACAGCAGCCCTACTCCGATGAAGCTGAGGTGGGGCTTGAGGAACCACTGGTTGGCGGGAATGCGAACCAGCATCACCGAGTGAGTGACGATCATCGCGACGCCGAGAAGCGCCGCCAGCCAGGCTAGAATGCCCGAAGGGGGCTGGGCTTGGGGCCGGGAAGCAGCCAAGGGTGAGACCCGCAGGGCCTGCATCATCGGCAGCAGCGCGCCGGCCAGCGTTGTAGCGAGCCCGCCGGCCAGGGCGAGGGCCAGGCCGGTCTTGTTGATCGCCAATTCACCGATGTACTCCGGGGCCAGCCAGACGCTCATCTTGGCTAGACCCAGTCCAACCGGGATGCCGAGGAGGATACCGACCATTCCAGTTGGCAGGGCTTCGCCCAGGACCAAGAGGGCCATCTGGACGCGGGTCATGCCGAGACAGCGGAGTGTGCCCATCTGGCCGATCCGTTCCACCATCCCCATGCTCAGCGTTGAGAGAATGGTGAACAGGGCAGTGAAAAGGGCTACGGTGGAGAACATCCCCATGACCACACCGGTCTGATCCTGGGCCATCTGGACCTGTCTCATCTTGGCACGCGAGGAGGTGACCAGGTATCCCTCCTGGTACTTGCGCACGATCATGCTCAAATTGGACTCGGCCCGGACGATCGCCTGGTCCGTGGTGTTCTCGAGGATGACGTCAATCTTGGTGACCCGCTTCGGATCGCGCCCGTAGCCGGACAGAGCCTGGATGCGATCGAGCTTGGCCAGCACTACCGGACGCTGAGTCTTGGCAACCCGGCGGTGCTTGAGCGTGCCGACCACGGTGAACACGGCCACCGACTCGGTCGGGCGGTCATATTCGTTGAGGGCCGCCGCGCGCAGGGTGAACTTGTCGCCGAGCTTGAGGCCGAGCATGTTGGCGAACTGGTAGTCAACCACCGCCGCGTCGGTGTCGTCCTGGCGTAGCATTCGTCCCTCAACGCGCTCCTGGTCGTAGTCGCGGAAGATGTACTCGAAATCCGGCTCGATGCCGATGGCCTGCACGAGTTGATCGAGCATGCTGGGGTCGGCTTCGTCGTCGAAGGCGACGTCGGCCGGCAGACTGGCGAGCGGCGGGGGCTGGGAAGTGGGAACCGCAAGAGGGAGATCGGTCTCCGGGCGGGAGGTGGTCGGATCGAACCTCCGAAGCAGCATTCGCCGCTTGAGCTGGTAGGTCACATGCTTGACGTTGGGGATCTTCCGGACTTCTTCGCTGACCGACTGGAAGACGTTGCCGTCGGCTCCGTAGCCGCTTTCAATGGCCGCGTGACTCTTCCCCACCCACAGCCAGACTTGATCACGAAGGGCCAGCCGCACGGACTCATAGGCGCAAGTCACCCAGATCACCACGCCAACGCCGAGGGCGATGGCCGCGAGGGCACCAGCTGTCCGTCCGGGCCTAGCCCGCCAGTTTCGCGTACCGAGTTGCCACCAGTGCCGCATCGCCGAGTTCTACTCCCTCGATCGAGCCGATGAGCTTGCCGTCCTTGAGCACGTGGATCTCGTCCGCGTAGGAGGCCGCCGCCGGTTCGTGTGTGACCATGAGGACCGTCTTCTTGAGTTCGTGGGCCAGATGACGGAGCAACTGCCAGATCTCCGCCGCGTTGACCGAATCGAGGTTGCCGGTTGGCTCGTCGGCCAGGATCAGGGCCGGATCGTTCAGCAGGGCCCGGGCGATAGCCACGCGCTGTTGCTCACCACCGGACATGGCCTGGGGGCGATGCTCGGAACGGTGGTCAATGTGCACCAGCCGCATGATGTCGCCCACCCTGCGACGGATGTCCGCGGTGGGCACGCCGTCCACCAGCAGGGGTACGGCGATGTTCTCGGCCGCGGTGAGCGTGGGCAGGAGATTGTACGCCTGGAAGATGATCCCGACCCGCCGGCGGCGAAAGAGCGTGCGGCTGCGATCCCACATGTGGGTGATGTCCAGACCCTCGACCCGGACCGTGCCGCGGTCGCAGGTGTCCAACCCACCCGAGAGGTGAAGCAGCGTGCTCTTGCCCGAGCCGCTGGCCCCCATGATCGCAACTAGCCGGCCCGCCGCCACGCTCAGCGACACGCCGTCCAGGGCCTTGATGACCTGACCGCCCATGCGGTAAGTCTTGGCCAGATCCTCGATTGCTAGTACCGCGTCCATGTCACTCCGCGCCATCTTGTGGTCGGCTGAAACGACTCCTACACTGGGTCATCGAGGTCAATGACCATGCGGATCGTTGCCACCGCCGACCTTCACTACGATATCACTCGCAGTCGCGAGCCGACCCGACTTATTGCCGAGGAGATCTGCGGGCTCGAGGCCGATGCCCTACTGGTCCTCGGCGATGTCGCCGGGCGAGACTCGGGCATTGTACTGGAGGCCCTTCGGCTTTTCGACCGCTTCAGGGGGCGGAAGTTCTTTGTGGCTGGCAACCATGACATCTGGACGGGCCCCGGCGGTGACTCCCTTGACAAACTGGAACGCGAGCTGCCCGCGATCTGCCGTCAGGCGGGCTTTCACCCTCTCGACGTCGAGCCGGCGGTGCTCGGCCATGTCGGCCTGGTCGGCTCGATCGGATGGTACGATTTCAGCTATCGGCCCCGGCAGTTGGGGATTCCGCTCCGCTTCTATGAGGCTAAAATCGCTCCGGGAGCCGCTGATCGCCTCCCCGGCTTCCAGCACCTGCTGGCTGATCGATCGGATGTGCCCGAGGCGGCCTTCAGCATCGGCACCCGCTGGATGGACGGCGAACACACTCGGCTCAAGATGAGCGACGTCGAGTTCTGCCAGCGACTGGTGGATCGGCTCAGCCGACATCTGACGGAAGTGGCCGGGCAGTGCGATCCGATCGTGGTGGGCATGCATCACGTGCCTTTTGCCGAGTTGGTGCCCGCTACGGACACCCCTTCTTGGGCGTTTGCCGGCGCGTTCCTGGGCAGCGATCGGTTCGGAAGGGCACTGCTGGGACAACCGGAAGTCCGCATGCTCGTGTGCGGCCACAGCCATAGGCTGGACCGGCTTCGGTGCGGGCATATCCAGTGCATCAATGTGGGATGCACCTATCTGGCCAAGAGATACGAAGTGCTTGATCTCTGACGCGAAAGGAAACACCGATGACAGACATAGGTCGACGGGACTTCATGGGTCGGGCGGCGCTCGCGGTGGGGGGGCTGGCGGCCGGCCGCATTCTCTTCGCAGAGCAGCGTCGGCCACCTTCGTTCGTAGTCAAGGTCCTGTACGACGGCGATCCGCCGGAGCCCAAGGAGGTCGACTGCAGCGAAGATCCCTACTGCGCCCAGCTGGTCAGAGAGAAGCCGAGGACGGAAGACACGCTCCTGGTGAGCAAGGATCGGGAACTCCAAAACGTGTTCGTTTCTGTGGTCAAAGGCCTACCCAAGAACAGGAAATGGCCGGCGCCCAGTGAGCCCGTGAGTGTCAACGAAAAGTGCTGGTTCACACCTCACGTGCTGGGTGTCATGGTCGGCCAGCCGCTCGAATTCCACAACGACACCAAGACGCTGGAGGTCCCCCACGGCTTCGCCAGGCGAAACAAGGAGTTCAGCTTCAACATTCCCGAAGGCCAGAGACGCCGCGTGGTCCTGGAATACCCGGAAGTGATCAAGCTCAAGTGCGATGTCCATCCGTGGGAACTCGCCTGGTGCCACGTGGTCGATCACCCGTTCTTCACAGTATCCGACGCCCAAGGGCAGGCGGCCGTTCAAGGGCTGCCGGCCGGCGAGTACGAGATCGAGTTGTGGCACGAGATACTCGGGGCGCGTACCGTAGCGGTCAAGATCGAAGACGGCAAGACGGCCCGAACGACGGCCGTGAAGTTCCACCCCGACCGCAGACGTCGGTCGGCAACGGCCACCTCGCCAGCAGAGACCATGCGAGAAGGCTCGAACCCGGCACCAGCATCGTCTTCCTCGTGATCATAACGCTCCTCAACCCCTGAGCCGGGATGTCAACGCTCCGGGAGGCTCGGCGTCTTCTGCTTCGAATGCAGACGAATCGTCCAGCCGCATGCCCGCCACCGGTCCGCCGCCGGCCTCCAGTCGGTCTTGTGGGTGAGACACACGAGCGCCACGGTCTTCATACTGCTCCGCGGGCCTTCCAGCGACTCGGTGATGGCCTTGGAGTCCTGCACCGTCGCCGGAAAGCAACTGTCGTACCGCAACATGTCAATCGGAAAAGGCACATGCCCAACCACCTCGAACCTATGCTCAAACCACATCCCGTTCTCCTCTCCAAGTTCAACCACCCTCGCTCTCTTCCGCTCTCTTCCCCACGTGAGCGTCCTGCCCAAGGCAAGATGGGTGAGGATTACTAAGCATCCTACACTACCTATTTATGGTGTGTACAGTCAAAAATATTCAAAATAGTGAATATAGACGATATAGCGAACTGAACCGGCGCGGTAGCCTCCTCGCGACAGGACTGCAACGGCCGATAACTGACCGGATGGCTCAATCGCCGTGGCCTTTCGCGCGTTCCGGATCCGGGCAACGCTTTGCTCGCACAGGATGGTCACCCCTTCCTTGTGTCGTATCATGAAGAGGTGACCGCTCCGCAGGATTCCGGCGTACCCGCGATGTTTGGTTCGGCCGGTTGGCCGTCAGGCAAGGCAACGGCATGCTCGGGTGCCGGACGCCGAACAGAAACGCCGTCTCCCTGTGGGTTGGAGAGAGGCTCATCGTCAGGGTGTGGAAGGTCGGCTGCGAGGACGCCTGGTGTGTCGGTCTGCGGCCGCACCGGTCCGGCGACAGGCGTGCGGGGCTCCGATCGGCGGGCGCTGCGATCGAGCTGAAAGCGGAGTGGCCTGTTGGGCGGCGGCAGAGGGCAATCGGAGGTTCTTTTAGGAGGTTGTCCGACAGTGTGGCGTGGGACTGTGGAGAGTGTGGAAGGGGGCGCAAACGCTCGGCACCGAGCGGTGCGCCCTCAACGGGCGATCCGAACATGGAGGCGCATCCTGGTGAGCCTCACGATCGCCGGCTCGGCCCTTGCCCCGATGGCGGCCCGGGTCGTCGCTCAGGCTCCGCTCATTCCCGGCGATGTCAACGGCGATGCGGATGTCGACCGTGATGACTTCACGCTCTTCCTTCCCTGTATGGCCGGTGCGGGTGTGCTCCTCGAGGCTGATGGCTTGCCGCCGGGCTGCGCGCTGACCGCCGACGCAGGCGGCCGAGTGCCGGCGGACGGCGATCGCGACGGCGATGTCGATCAGGATGACTTCGGACTGCTCCAACGGTGCTTCAGTGGTCCGGCCACGCCGGCCAACCCCGCCTGTGTGTCCGGGACGTGGCTGCCGATGCCCGGCGACCGCCAGTGGGCCAGGCAGACCCTGGTCAAGGAGTGCGACTACATTGCTGATTGTTCGTTTACCGAAGATGCGACCAACCACGCAGCGGCCGCTCCCGACGCGGATGGATACGGTGTCCTCAATGACAACCGGATTCACTGGAACGGCCCGGACTGGGTCCGGCCCGGCGAGGCAGCCATGGGCGCGATCGGTCTGATGGCCGGTGCCCGGAAGTTGCACAGCGACTCGGTCGGTATCGGTCGATATGACCGGATCCTGGATCGCTTCTTCCAGACCTGGCTTCTGCAGCGACGCCAGCCGATCGTTGCCGACGCCGGTGACGACCGCGGGGCCGTCTGCAGCGACGTGGAGTATGACGCGATGGGGAAACGAGAGGGCTGCAGCGGGCCGAATGCTGCGGTGACCGGGCAAATGATCGTTGCCATGTGGAAATACGGCCAATACAAGCGGGCTGTCGGGCAGGCAAGCCTCGCGGACCAGTGGTTGCAGGACGCCTGGCCAGTGGCCCGAGACGGGGGCGAGTTCATCGCTCGCCAGGTCAACGCAACACATCAAATGGTCCGTTCAAACTCGAGTGGCGAGGATCTCTGGCTCACCGACGCGGTCTTCTCCGCAGCGGCCATGCGAACCCTGGCGGTTTGGAGTGAGGCCGCCGGCCAGAGCCCGGTTCGGGACTACGCAGCTGCGGCCGCGGGCTTGACCGCCGGCGTGAGAGCGATGGCCGATGCCGGAGTATGGAAGGGCTTCTTTCGCTACCGTGATGCGTCCGGAGGCTACATGCCATGTCACGGTGACCAGATTGACCAACTCTGCCTCCTGCCCTATGAGGCCGGTTTGCTCGATGCCGGTGACCCCCTGGCCAGATCGATCAGCGATTTCTGGACAATCGGCGACCGGCGATCCCCGTCGATCCGGATGACGCCGCACACGGCTGATCCCACGGACTGGCGTTTCTATGGAACTCATCTTCATCACTACTTCGACACCGCGCGTCCTGAGAATCAGCGGCTCTCGCCCGGAGCAGGTCTCCAGTTGGCACGCATGGAGTGGCGCCAAGCGGCGCGGACCGGAGATCTGGAGACGCTGCAGCGCGCCTGGTGGCGGTTCCTGTGGGTCGAGGACTCCGCCCGATCCGGATTGTGGTTCGGGGCAACCGGTGAACGGGAAGCCGGCGTGGGCAACGGGATCGTGGACTGGCGGCGGGTGGATGACAGAACGCAGTCGGCCCACAGCTACGAGCGTTTCCTCGATACCAGCGCGTACTTCATTGAGGTCGTTCTCATGCTCTACCACGGCATCGACACGTCGTACCTGCCGGACTGAGCCCGCGGGGCCGTGCGGCGGCCGCCGCAGTGCACTCGCTCCCTCCGAAGACCGGGTTCGATCAGCCGTGTCGTTGGCAGGGCGCTTCCGACCGATAATCGCCTGCCGAAACGCCGCCTCGTCAGAACCACGCATACTTGGATCGCGCCGCTTTCTCCGCTCGCTTTCCGACGAGAGACGGGGGTAAACACTCTCCTTCCCGTAGCCGATGGAGGTTACAGAGGCGCCCTGCGCACGAAGTTGACGACCTCAGGCCGACCGGGCGGCCATCTCGGGCTCGAGCCGATCTGCGGGCTCAGCTCTCTGGAGCCTTCCGGTGCGACAGGACACGAGGACGTGATCCGATCGAAGCTGGAGACGACCAGGACGGGGTCCGGCGCCCTCCGACGCATGCCGTCGTTCGGCACGGCGAGGTATTCGCATGAACGGCACTCGAAGTGGCGTGACCGTCGAGAATCCAGTCGCGCCACGGACTCTCCTTGCTGAGGAAGAGCTCAAGCGAAACCTGCGACGTCAGGTGCGCCTGAACCGGTTGCTGCAGGATGAGCTCCCGGTGCACCATCAACTTGAACAGAAACTCCAGAGCATTACCGATGCGGTGGTCGAAGCCTTCGACGCTGATTTCTGCCGCATCTGGGTGACGGCACCGGGCGACCGCTGCGAATCCGGGTGCGTGCACGCTCAGGTCATCGAGGGTCCGCATGTCTGCTGCCACCGCGATCGGTGCCTTCACCTGTTGGCCAGCTCCGGCCGGTATACCCATCTGGACGGTGCAGTGCATCGACGGGTCCCCTTCGGCTGCTACAAGATCGGACGGGTAGCTGCCGGCCAGGACAGCAAGTTCATCACCAATGACGCTCAGAATGATCCGCGGGTCCACAATAGCGAATGGGCCAAGCGGCTCGGCCTGGTGTCGTTCGCAGGGTACCGGTTGACGGCCAGTAACGGGGTCCCTGTCGGCGTCCTCGCCCTCTTCGCCAAGCATGCGATCACCAGCGAGGACGATCGGGCCCTCGAAGGCCTGGCGGCCAGCTCAAGTCACGTGATCCAGGCGACTCGAGCCGAAAACGCTCTGAGAAAGGTCCTCGACGAACTCGAGGATCGTGTGCACAAGCGCACCGAGGAACTGGGCAGGGCCAACAGGGAACTCAGCGCGGAGATCGCCGAACGCAAACGTACCGAACAGGCTCTTCGCCTGTCAGAGGAGAAGTACGCCAAGGCCTTTCTCCTCAGCCCCTGCGGAATCAGTCTGAGCAGGCTGGATACCGGTGTCTTCATCGAGGTCAACGAAGCCACCTCGCGGATGCTGGGATACTCGCGGGAGGAGCTGATCGGCCATTCCTCTCTGGATCTGGGCATTTACGTGAGGCCAGATGAGAGGTCCGAGTTCCTGCGGCTTCTGGCCCAGGCGAGAACGGTGCGAAACCGCGAAGTCCCGCTGCGTCCCAAGACCGGCGAGCCGAAATGGGCCTCGCTGTCCGCGGAAGTGATTGAGGTCCAGGGAAGGGCGTGCCTGCTCACGGCCTGGGATGACATCACCGAGCGACGAGCAAATGCCACCCGGATCGAGACCATGCACAGGGAACTTCAGGATCTCTCACGCCAGGCCGGCATGGCCGAAATCGCCAGTGGCGTCCTTCATAACGTGGGGAACGTCCTAGACAACGTGAAGGTGTCGGCAGAGGTGGTGGCGGAGAGGATCCGACGTTCCAGACTGGGTGGTCTCTCCGAAGTCAGCCGCCTGATGCTCGAGCATGCGGCGGACCTGGGCGCCTTCATCACCGAGGACGCCCGAGGACGGCAGCTGCCGTCCTATCTGAGCCAACTCGCTGAGTGCCTGGCCAGCGAGCAGGAGACCATCGCCGAGGAACTCAAGATCCTCACCTCCAACATCGAGCACATCAAGAACATCGTCAACATGCAGCAGGCGTATGCGACGGCATCAAGTGTGGTCGAGCCCGTCATGGTGGAGAAGCTGGTTGACGATGCCCTGCGGATCAATGCCATGCGGGCCCGCATCGAGGATCTCGAAAACGAGCTCGTCGCCCGGAGCCCGGGATCCTGAGTCGCCGCGAAGACTCCCCCAAGCGGGCCGGGATACCTGGCGGCGAAGGTTCGTATGGAGGCCCCGGGCTTCTCGCCGACCTGCCTCCTCAGAGACCGGACCCGCGAGGTACAGGCCGCCCGGGACCGTGCGGCAGGGTTGCGTGAGAGCCGTGTTGCCGCTACGCTTCGACGGCGATGAAACCGAGTGGGGCTCCCCGTCGGCGCGTGGTGCCTGAGTGGCCTGAAGCCGCGTGACCGCCCGGCACGGAGTGGTATCCCGAGTCCCTGCCCGAGTTCATCATCGTCGGCCGCGGGCCGACGGCTTTCCCGGAGGCGTGCCCGAGCGGCTGAAGGGACCGGTTTTGAAAACCGGCGTGCGGGTAACTGCACCGGGGGTTCGAATCCCTCCGCCTCCGTTAGAATCGCCCGTAAAATCGCCTTTTACTTCGGTTTTGCGGGCGTTTTCGCGCGCTGTGCTGCTATCGGCCTCCAGTGGTATTTGTCCACCAGCGCCTACTGACATCTCCAGTTGTTGGCCGTTTTGCGCCCAGCTGGGCGCCCAGACAGAACCCGCTGCAACGCCGGCCCCATCCGTTCCCGTGGCTTCCACCTCCTGAGCAGGGGGGAGGGACAGATCCGGTAGAGCCGCCAGGGCCTTGACTCGATTCCTGCGGACCGTGTGGGTGTACCTGTCCATGGTCAGGCTGTAGCCCCCTCGTGTCACCTACAGGTCTGCCCATCCGGCAGATCCTTGGCGGGTCGAAGGAGAGCCCGTATGATGGATCTGATCTGAGGGGCGGACCGCGGCGTGTTATGGAGGCAACGATGAGGAAGGTGAAGGCCGGCGAGGCATCCGCGCCATGGATCGGCGCAACAATGATCGTCGTTGGGCTGCTCGCCGTTCTTGGGGCTTGGATCTCAGGGACTCTCATAGATGGTAATCTGCAAGACAAGCTCATCGGCAACGGCCCTGCCGTACCCGTCGTGTCGGCCGCCTACGACGCATACGAGCGTGAACAGCTTCGCCCATGCTGGGTCCTGGGCCTGGCGGGCACCGGATTGGCCCTCGCAGGAGCGGCGATCCTGGCGGCCCGGGCAACAGCTCAGACGCGATCCTTCAGGCGGCGATTGGCCAGCAAGCTCAGCGGTTACTGCGCCCACTGCGACTACGACCTCACCGGAAACACCAGCGGATTCTGCCCGGAGTGCGGGGCGGCGGTTGCGTCGCAGATCGGCTTCTTCGACTCGAACTCCGCGCTTGGAAGTGGCCGGCTCCAACGGCAGCCTCCGGAGTGAGGCCGAAGCCCGCAACTCGGCCGAGAGACAACGCCCCAGGACGCCGGCGCCGCGCCACCGGAGCGAAAACGCCCGGAAACGCGTCCTGCCGCTCGCCCCGCTGTCGTCCCCGTCTCACCGCCAGTTGCGCCTTTCCCCGTACATGGTCACCCTCCCTCGCCAAGAGCTGCCGTGCCAAGCGATCCGCTACCCGGCGGCCACGGCTGCGTGACTGCCCGAAGGGGGGACGCCAGCATATCTGCCCGCGCCGTCCTTCCAGGTGAGCAAATCGCTCTCCTGCCCCGTGCCCTCCCAGCCAGTTCCTGCGGAGGTCCAATAAATCGGGTCACGAAGAACCGGACACCATCCGAGCGGCCATCGTCGCAGCCCACGACCGGCTGCGGAGTACTCGGACTTGGGTTGGCAGCGCCGGTTGCCGGACACAGGTCATTGAAAAGCCGCGGATGCCGGGATAAAATGAGCTATCCACGGGCGGTCCGGCCAGGGTCGTCCGTTGGGGGTTCTGTTTCTTGTGTGTATAGTTCTGAACGGAGGGAAAAGTGAGAGTATCTAACTGGTCTGCACGTATCGTCTCGGTCATGGCGGTTCTGGTGGCGGCGGGGGTCGCGGCCGCCGGCAATGTCCCGGCAGGCGTCACCGGGCTCTGGCGGTTCCAAACCAGCGAAGACAAGCTGAAGGCAACCGTGGGTACCGACCTGACCACCAGCAATCCCGAGAACAGTACCTGGATGTTGGGTCCCATGGTTGTCATCGAGCCAGGTATGAGCGACGCGGGTGTCGTTCAGGAAATGAGCTACCACTACCTGACGGTCACCCACAACATCGGCGCCAACGGCGGCGGCAGCTACGTGAATCAGTATACGGTCGCCGTCGACTACCTCCAGACAACGGAAACGGCCTTGTGGAACGGCCATTACTACAACAGCCTGTTCCAGACGAACATGAGCAACTCCAATGACGGCGATCTGTTCATCAGGGGCCCGTCTCGCACTCAATCCGTCATCGGCACCGCTGACACCGGCTACTCAACCCTGACCTTCGATTCGTCCCAATGGCACCGAATCGTCTGGTCCGTCGACAACAGCAGCTTCTTCAGAGTCTATGTTGACGGCGTGATGTACCTCGATGGCCCCGCCCAGGGCGTTGACGGCAGGTTCTCCCTCGATCCGATTTTCCTGCTCTTCGCGGATAACGACTGGGAAGACGCCTGGGGACTCGTCGCCACGGCCGCGGTGTGGAATCGCGCCTTGACGACTGGCGAGATCGCCGGGATGGGCAGCACCACCACCCCGCTGATCGTTCCGGAACCGGCGGCCATGTCACTCCTGCTCGTCCTTGGTGGGCTCTTCGGTTTGAGCCGTCGCGTCGGCAAGTAAACAACTTCCGCTCAATCAAGCGGAGCGCACCACCGCGCTCCGCTTTTTTTATGCCTTGCGGATCGCCGTACGCGAGGGGCGCCAATTCGAATCATCCAGCGGCTCCCGTACCGATCATGTGAGCCAATCTCCATTCTGGTGTCCCGCCCATGGTGCATCTCGAACACCATCGGGCCAAGGCCGAGAAAGACATGTCCGCCTCCTGATCCGAGGATCGAATGGTCGAGACCGATCATCGTCGTAACGCGTTCTCCGACGCAGTCTTAGGCACGCAGGGGACCTGTCGGGAAAGTCGAGGTTGACAGCGGGGCAGCGAACCTCTCTACTTCCGCAAGCTGAACCGTGTGAGGAACAGCCTCCATGACTCCGATCGCGGGAGTAGCCTCATGAGCCATCAAACCAACAATTCTGGCGCAGGGTCAATGGACGGGGCAGGATCACCGAGGCAGCGGTGGTACCAGGGCATGTCCAGTTACCACTGGTGGGTCTTGTTCATCGGAGCCCTGGCCTGGACGCTGGATACCATGGCCCAGCGAATCTTCGTCCTCGCCCGCGCCCCCGCCTTGGGTGATTTGACCAGTCTGGATCAAACCGCCGCCCTGGTTCGCACCTACGGCAACTACGCCACCGCCGCGATGATGATCGGCTGGGCGGTCGGCGGGTTCTACTTCGGGGTCGTGGGCGACAAGTGGGGGCGGGCCAAGACGCTCTCGATGTCGGTACTCATTTACTCGCTTTTCACCGGGCTGTCCGGCTTCTCGGTCTACTGGTGGGACTTCTGCTTGTGGCGGTTCCTGATGGGCTGCGGCATCGGCGGGGCCTTCGCGACTGCGGCAACCCTGATCGCCGAGACCCTGCCGTCCCACTCCCGGCCCTTCGCCCTGGGCATGTTCCAGGCCCTGTCCGCCGTGGGCAACATCACCGCCTCGGCGCTGGCCTGGACGCTGGTCTTGCCCGAGAGCTCCTATCTGAAGGGCCTCTGCACCGACGGCTACTTGAGGGGTCTCTTTCCCAACGGCATCCCCGGCTGGCGATTGCTGTTCTTCCTCGGGGCCGTGCCGGCCGTGCTCGTGTTCTTCATCATGAAGACCATCAAGGAGCCGGAAACATGGCTTGCGGCCCGACAGAATGCCCAGGACAAGCTCCATAAACAGATGGGCGACATACGCAGCATGTTCACCGATCCGCGTTGGCGGCGAAACACGCTGGCCGGTGTGGCCCTGGCCTCTGCAGGTGTCGTGGGCCTGTGGGGCGTCGGCTTCTGGTCCCCGGAACTGATTAACGAGGCGTTCAAGGGCTCCGGCCTGACCAGGGAGAAGATCGGCACGGTCAAGGCCTTGGGCACACTGCTCCAGGATGTCGGGGCTTTCTTCGGCATGTTCGTGTTCACCATCCTGGCTACCCGTTTCGGCCGGAAAATCAGCTTCGGAGCCTCATTCGCCGTGGCCTTGATCGTTGTCGCCGCGGTATTCCTCACCCTTCGGCAGGAATGGCAGGTCTACGTGCTGCTGCCCCTGGTTGGCTTCGTGACCCTGAGCGTGTTTGGCGGCTACTCGATCTACTTCCCGGAAATCTATCCAACCCGTCTGAGGTCGAGCGGTACGGCTTTCTGCTACAACGCCGCTCGTGTGTTGACCGCCGCCATCCTGCTGTTCTCGAACCTGCTGACCGACTTCCTGCGGAACGTCGGCGTGGTCGAGGTCTTCCGCTGGGGGGCAGTGGTGCTCTGCGGGTTCTATCTGCTGGGACTGCTTGCGTTGATCTGGGCGCCGGAAACCAAAGACCGGCCCCTGCCGGAGGATTGATGAAAGGGCAACCTCGCGGCCAGGCGGGGGCTACTTGCCGGCCGGGCTGGCCGTCTCACTACCCGGTGCCGCCGCCCGCTGCTGGGTGGGATCAGGGACAATGAAGTTCCTTCCGCACTTCCCGCAACGGACCTTCTTGCCCCGAGCCTTGTCGGGGACCTGGAGGATCGTTCGGCACTTGAGATTGGGACAGATCAGCGTGACAGCCATGTGCGCCTGGTCCTCGTCTGCCCGGAGCTTCCCTGAGCCCGGATACTGATAAAATCGGGTCGGCGAGCCGGGGAGATGAGTTGAAAATCGACACCGGGCCCGGCCCAGGGGCCGTTCCAGCCTCAGAACGGCGGAGAGTCCGAGAATAACCGCCTCGGCCATGATCCCTGCCCGAGACCCCCGGGCGTGCCTCGTTGACAGGTCCTCCCCGCCTGCTAGAATCGCGCCGCCAGTGAAGGGCGGAGGCAAAGTGTGACGTGCGGCGGCCGGCGCGAGTTCGGGCAACAGTGATCATGGACCTAACGCTTCAATCGCCCGCCAAGATCAACTGGACGCTACGGGTCGTGGGACGCCGGCCGGATGGCTATCACGACATCGAGTCCCTCGTCAGCACCATCACACTCTTCGACGAGCTGGCTTTCTCAGAGAGAGCGGATGCCCAGCTCGAAGTGATCTGCGACCGGCAGGACCTGCCCACGGGACAAGGCAACCTCATCTGGCGGGCCGCCTCCGTGCTCGCCGCCGAGGCCGGAGCACGGTCGGGAATGACCTGCCGACTCACGAAACGTATTCCGATGGGCGGCGGACTGGGCGGCGGAAGCTCCAATGCCGCCACCACCCTGATCGGCCTGAACCGGCTCTGGGGTCTCCACTGGCCGACAGACCGCCTCTTGCCACTTGCAGCGCGGCTGGGCAGCGACGTCCCTCTCTTCCTCTATGGTAGTCCGGTCGTCATCAGCGGCCGGGGCGAGCACGTCCGGCCCGTTTCCCTGGCCTGGAGCGGCTGGATCGTCCTCCTGCTACCGGGTGTGTCGGTCTCGACCGCCGAGGTCTACGCCGCGTGGCACCCGGTCGAGACACCTTCACCCCCGGACATCCCCACTTGGCCTGCTGAGCGATTGCCGGCGGTCAGGTGGATGGAACAGAGCTACAATATGTTGGAACGGCCCGCTTTCCAGGTGAGTCCAGCCCTGCGCGCGTGGCGCGATCGGGCCGCAGCCCTCGCCGGCCGTCCGGTGCGGATGTCGGGTAGCGGATCGACGTTGTTTACGGCTTTCGACGAGGAGTCCCAGGCTCGAGCATTTGCCGACCGAGCGGCCGAAGACCTCGATGTGGACGCTTGCGTGGTACGGTCGCTGGAGCAGAATTGACGTCCGCGGAGCTCTGCACCTTTTCGCTTTTTCGGAGGTTGCACCCATGGAAATCACGGAAGTACGGATCAAACTGGTGGAGAACGCAAGGGAGAGACTTCGGGCTTTCTGCAGTATCACCCTGGACGGCGCCTTCGTCATCCGCGACCTGAAAATCATCGATGGCACAAACGGCGTGTTTGTGGCCATGCCTTCGCGCAAGTTGATGGATAGGTGTCCCCGGTGCGGTTCGAAGAACCATCTGAGATCCCGGTTCTGCAACGATTGCGGCGCCTCCCTGAACGAGAACCGGGCCCCCAAGGACGCTCAGGGCCGAGCCAAGCTCCACGCGGACGTGGCCCACCCCATTAACGCCGCCTGCCGCGAGCAGGTCCAGAAGGCAGTCGTCGAGGCCTACCAGACCGAGCAGGAAAAAGCCAAATCACCTGACTATAAGCCCGCCAAGTTCGACGATTTCGACGACTATGAGGACCTGGAGGATCTTGCCGCCCCCATCCCCGGGGAAACCGCGCCTGCCCCCCAGCCCAAGCCGGCTCGCGAGCCCCGACCTCAGCCTAGGGAAACGCCCCCCGCCCCTGTGGCCGATGCCGGCGCCGGCGAAGGCAGGAAGGCAACCGGCGACCACTTCGGCGACTACAACTCGCTCATCGCCGATCTCAAACGCGATGCCCAGAGCCGGCGCCAGCCCAACGGAAGAGGATCCGACGCGGACCACCCGGCCACGATCGACCAGCCGGCCGAGGATTCCGGTACACGCCACGAGGCCACTCCTCCCGCCCCGCGTCCGTCACGGCCCGATCGCGGCTCTTCCGAGAAGGCTGGGCCAAAAGCGCCCACCGTCCCTCCGCCACCTCAGGCCGCGGACGAGAACGATTCCTTCGGCGCCGGACTCTGACCTCGGCAACGGCCTCCGCCGATCCGAACCACCCGTGCAAACCGCACCGCCGGGGGGACAAGGCGGTGCCGAAGCCTGCTCACCCCCGTCCGGCCAGCAGCAGCTGCATGTAGATCACGTCGAGCCACCGCTCGGACTTGAACCCTACTTCTTTCAGGTGGGCAACCTGCTGGAAGCCCCGACTGGCATGTATGGCCACGCTGCCGGCCTGCTCGCCGTCGATCCCGGCGATGATCGTGTGATGCCCCAACCGTTTCGCCCGCACGATCAGGTCATCGAGCAGGAGGCCGCCGATGCCGCGACGCAGGAGATCCTGGCGCACGTAGACCGAATCCTCCACCGTCCATGCATAGGCGGCCCGGGAACGAAACGACGACAGGGAACCCCATCCGACAACCTCACTCGAACGTTCCGCCACCGTCACCGGATGCCCCTCGCGGTGCTCCTCGAACCACGCCCGCCGCTCATCCGGCGACTCCGGCTCGGTCTGGTAGGTACAGTTGGAGTGTAGCACGTAGTAGTTGTAGATGTCGTTGATCGCCGCGAGATCGGCCGGCTTCGCAAGTCGAATCAGCACTTCAGTCACTCTGCCGGGACCGGACGCTGCTCGATCAGATCGGCGTCGGCTACGAAGCCCGCTTTGACCTGAAGCGTCTCCAGCTTCTGCGTGACCTCTTGGGCCATCCGGCTGTTCGGGAACTCTTGGCGGATACGGAGCCCGACTTCGAGGGCGTCACGCCAGCGGTTCTCGCTCACGGCTAGCCCGAACTGCACGCCCAGATTCACCAGCCGGGCTTTGAACACGTGGCGGGCGGAATCCTGCAATGCCTGGGCTTCTTCCTTCGTCAGGTAGGCGTCGAGTTCGGTCAGAATCGCGATGCCACGGTCGATCTCTTCACGCTGGACCGCCACCTTCCATTGGTCCAGAAGCTCCTGCTTGCGGGCATCACGGCGGCGATCCAATTCGGTGGCCAGAGAACTCACCCGCTCGTGCCGGGGAAACAGCTTGGTCAGACGGTCAGACTCGACTTGGGCCCGGTCCCACCGATGCTCGTCCATCATCTTCTCGATGTGCGAGAGGGCCTCGTTGATCTTCTCCTCGATGGTCATCTCACGCTTGCGGCTGACTTCCTCACGCAGCTTCTGAGCTTCCTGCTTGTAGCCGAAACGACGCTCCATCTCGTTGATGAGATACTGGACGGCCTCTGCATCTCCGCCGTACATCTCCTCGTGGATTGCCTGCCGAAGCGCCTCACGTTCCAGCTCCCGGTGGGCTAGCGACTTGGCCGCGTCAGACAGCCGCACGTTGTCCGCGATGGTCTTGAAGTGGGGCTCAATACGCCGGGCGATGACCAGCAGATCCACGGCGATCTGATGAATTCGGTTGACGTTCTCCTCCGCTTGGGCGGTGAGCTCCAGCAGGCAGTAGGCGAACAGCGAGACCGTCATCAGAATGCACCCCGCCGCCAGCAGAAAAACACCGGACCCGTGGGCGCTCGACCAGGGGGTGAACTGGTACAGCCCAACCAACGCGAAGGCGCCGCCTACCACCGCCCCCCCAATCGCGATCGCCAGCGACATGGATCGGATAGACCGATTTCGTTCAGGATTGGGTAGTTCGAACACGTTACTTGCTCCTGGGGCTGCGGCTTGCCGTCGCGGCTCAGCATCCCGAGTCCAGAGGCACTCTAAGGGCTGTCGGCAGCCAAGTCAACACGGCCGGCCCGCTTCTAACTTTCGATCCCGGTTGGAGTTGCGGTGATTGGTTCGTTGCTTGCCTCCCCGTCCGGGCTTTCCATCTGCTTGGCCCTGAGCTCCTTCAGCTTCTCCTCGAGACGGTACTGAAGCCACTTCTCGCGCCGGTGCTTCTCCTTCCCGACGATACGCAGGAATGCGCCGCCACCCAGCAACGCAACCAGCACCATCAGCAGCGTCTGATAATCCGGAGGGGGCATGGTTCTTGCCTCACCAAGACGACAGGACCTGCCTCTTTCATCGGATCTTGTCCGAGACCAGTTGACCTCACCCAGGAAATGAGTCATCGGGCCAGAATCGCCCAGTAACCCCCGTCGTGATAGTCGGTCGGCGCCGCACCCGCCCGGGGCAGGATCCTGGCCGACCGCTCGAGCCGCCAGTCCGGGCGGCGCTCCAGGAACCGCGTGACGAGGGCCTCATCCTCCTCAATCTCCAGGCTGCAGGTGCTGTAAGCGATCCGGCTCTCGGGGGTGGCCAGGCGGGCGGCGAAGTCCAGAAGCTGAAACTGCAGGGCGGAGAGCGACTGAAGAGCCCGCATGCTGATTCGATACCGGGCCTCCGGGCGACGAGCCAGTACGCCGGTATTGCTGCACGGCGCATCCACCAGAATCCAGTCGATGGGCCCGAGGGCACGCGCCGCCGCCTCGAGATCGCCGGGAAGAACCGTGTCGATGATGCTCAGCCCGAGCCGGACACCGTTTTCCCGAACCGGTACCAGCCGGCTGTCATCCTTGTCACTGGCCAAAATCACCCCCGTGTTGTTCATCAGCTCCGCCATCTGGGTGGTCTTGGTGCCCGGACCGGCGCAGAGATCGACAACCCGCTGGCCAGACGCCGGAGCCATCGCTTGGACCACCCCCATGGCCGTGCGGTCTTGGGGCTGAAACCAGCCTTCGAGGAAGGCGCCCGTCGATGAGAGCGGTCCCCAATGACTCACCACGACCACGTCACCGCTCGGAGCCGGCTCCGCCGAACCAGCCTCCTCGCGGAGACGATCGGCCAGAGCCTCCGCCGTGGTTCGCAGCCGGTTGGGGCGGAGGACGATCGGCGGCCGGCATAGCCCCGCCAGGCACACCTCTCGCGTCCTCTCCAGCCCAAAGGCTTCGCACCACCGTTTCACCAGCCAGTTCGGCTGGGAAGTGGCGGCCGCAAGATGATCGATCGGATGCCGGTGCGGGTCCGGCAGCACCACCCGACGGAACTGGCAGTATTGCCAGGGATCGATCGGGATGGCTCTGACCGCATCGGCCTCCGCCGCGGGCACTCGGCGCTGCTCGATCTCGCGCTGCAGCGATCGGAGCAAGGCGTTGACGAACTGGCCTGGGCGCGATCCCCCCTCGCCCTTGGCCTGAGCCACGGCCTCGTCCACGGCGGCGAAGGCCGGTATTCCGTCGAGCCAGAGGAGCTGGTAGCCGCCGAGCAGGAGAATCTGCTGCAGCTCCGGCTTGATCCGTTTCCACCCGTTGACCGCGAACGCGCCGAAGACGGCCGCGAGCGTCTGGCGATGCCGCAGAGCACCCATGACCAACTCGACCGCCAGGTGACGATCGCGCTCACTGAGCGGTCCGGCGGTGAACAGATGCTCCACCGATTCGCCCGCGGCATGCCGGCCCAGACGCAACTCGGATAGGGCCGCCAGGGCCGCCGCGCGCGCCGGAGAAACGCCGTGTCTGGATGGATTCGCTCTGCTCACCAGGTCGCTTCGAATTCCTCAGCGAAACCATTATACCGGAGATGGTCGGTACCCGTCACCCGCGCTACCCATTTGCCTTTTCTCGCAAGGCAGACGATAATGCGCCTTCGGCCGCCTGTGGATTCACCACAAGGCTCCGGGTGTCCGATCGGTGGTTTTGCGAGGATGGTGCGACGTGGCCCAGGCCCAGAGTATTCAGTTCGAGGCCAAGGTAATCAAGGCCCTGCCCAACGCTCAGTTTATCGTCGAGGCAGAGACCGGCGGAGTCAAGCACGAAGTGCTTGCCCACATCGCCGGCAAGATGCGGAAGAACTTCATCCGCATCGTTCCCGGTGACATCGTGACCGTGGAAGTCTCCCCCTACGATCTGGGACGCGGGCGGATCGTGTATCGCCAGCGGTGAAACGGCGGAACGGGCTCGATCGCCTCACGCCCGATCCTGCCCCACACTCAACCTTGCGCACAGGGACGGCCTGCCACCCTCCTCCGTTCAGCCTTTGATCCCACATGAGCCTCCGTCAACGGATCAGCGAAGAGCTTCTCCCTTTTGTCCAACAGCCGGGACAGTACATCGGCCATGAGTGGAACCAGCCTGTGCGCCCAGGCGACTGGGAACGGGCGGATGTACGCGTCGCGCTGGCATTCCCGGACACCTACTCCATCGGCATGAGCCACCTCGGCTGCCAGATCCTCTACGCCCTGTGCAATCAGATGCCGGGAGTCTGTGCCGAGCGGGTTTACGCGCCATGGGGTGATGCCGAACAGATCATGCGGCGGGGCGATATCCCGCTGTTCACCTGGGACACACGCCAACCCGCCCGCAATGCCCACATCTTCGCCGTCTCGCTTAACTATGAGCTGGGATTCACCAACCTGCTGCTTCTCCTTGATCTGGCCGGCATTCCCCTGCGTGGCGAGGAGCGGGCAGAACAGGATCCGTTGGTCATCGTCGGCGGACCCCAGGCGGATAACCCTGAGCCGATCGCCGATTTCGTCGATCTGGTGGTGATCGGCGACGGCGAACACAGCATGGTGGCCATCGTCGAGCTCTACCGCCGCATGAAACGCGAGGGCGCCGGCCGGTCGGACATTGTGAAGCAGATGGCCCGGCAGTTCGAGTGGATCTACGCCCCAGCCCTGTACGATGTGGATTACCACACCGACGGCACCATGGCCGCGTTCCGCCCGAGCGGCCGGTCTCCGGCCAGCTTCACGCCACCTCAACGCGTCGCTTGCTGTCAGACACCCGACTTCGAGGATGCCTGTGTGCCGCTCCGGCCGCTGGTCGCTCACACCGAGGTCGTCCACGATCGCGTCAGCATTGAAATCATGCGCGGCTGCCCGCAGCGCTGCCGCTTCTGCCACGCAGGCTACACGAAACGCCCGGTTCGGGCCCGCAGCGTCGATCGTATCCTGGAAATCGCCGAACGCACCTGGGAGGCGACCGGCTGCGAGGAAATCGGCCTGCTGAGCCTCAATACCGCCGACTACCCGCACTTGGCGGAACTGGCCGGGCGGCTGAACGACCAGTTCCAAGAACGGCACGTGAGTCTGTCGGTCCCCTCTCTCCGGGTCGACAAGATGCTCGCGGATATCCCTTGGCTGGTGTCCAGCGTCCGCAAGAGCGGCCTTACCGTGGCGGTCGAGGCGGCCAGCTTGCGGCTGCGCAACGCGATCCGCAAGAAGGTGACCGACGAGGACCTGTTCGCCGGCTTGAAACAGGCCTACGCGGCCGGCTGGAACTCGGTGAAACTCTATTTCATGTGCGGTTTCCCCGGCGAGCGCGAGCAGGACATCGCCGACATCTTCCACCTGTCCAGGAAACTGAGCCTCGCCAAGCGGGCGGTCGGTGGGGGACCGGCTTCAATCACGGCCAGCGTGGGTTGGCTCGTCCCCAAGCCGCATACGCCCCTTCAGTGGGCCGCCCAGCCGCACGCGGATTACTTCCACGAGGCTCGGATCCTGCTCCGCCGCACTTCCGAGCAGTTCCGCTCGGCCGTCCGCATCAAGACCCACAAGGTCGAGCGGTCGATTCTCGAGGGCGTGTTGTCTCGCGGCGATCGCCGGCTGAGCGGGGTGATCGAGGCCGCTTATCGGCTCGGGGCCCGCATGGACGGGTGGGACGAGTGCTTCCGATTTGACCTCTGGCAGAAGGCCTTCGAGCAGACCGGCCTCGATCCGGCATTCTATGCCCACCGCGAGCGCCCGGTGAGCGAGATTCTCCCGTGGGACCACATCGCCAGCGGCCCCGATCGTGCCTATCTTCGCCAGCAATACGACGACCTCGTCGCCCGGGCTTTCCAGCCCGCTCAGGCCGAACACCCACAGTGACGCCGGCTGACCGCGTGTCATCAGTTCGTCAGCGAGGTCGGTAGTCCCCCTGCCCATTCGGGGGGGATCAGCTCCGCCGGGAAGACCTGGTCAATCGTCAGCACCGGCTTGGCGCCGAATGGTCGGTACAGCGGGTCACCGATCATCATCATCATCCACGATGTGCAGGGAGTGGTGTAGGCGTAACACTCGGCCAGCGTCATCCGCCCGGTGAGGAGCAGACCAAAGAACTCCGTGGGCTTCGGGAAAGCATGGAGATAAGGTTCCGCCACCGGACCCAGCGTGGCAGCCATCCCGTCCAGCAACAGACCTCGACACCAGCCCGTCTCCTTCGGTTGCTTCAGACCGGCGGCCTCGAAACTGGCAATGTGATAGCCCACCGATCCGGGAACGAACGCGCAGGCCCGGACGTATCGGCGAAGGCTGTACCAGCCGCAGTAGAGCATCGTCTCCGGGCAGTCGCCGTCCGCGAACAGCGCCGAACGATCGTCCAGGCGGACCGGCAGGGGAGTCCTTTTCTTCAGCAGCTGGGCGAGGCTGCGAAGATCCGTGTCATACTCGCCGTGGCCCTGGCTTCCTCGTATGCCCCGGGCATCGATGGCCACGTTCCCGCAGAGGCCGGCCCTCTCGACGGCGATCGAGTCATCGATGATCCGGCGGGCTACACCGGCCGTCGGCCCGTCGATCCGGCAGACCAGCAGGGTACGCCGTTGCTCCAGCCCTGCCGGCTGCGTGCCGACGCCTTCCGCCGCGCCGGGACTGCTTGTCGGGTACGCCGCTCGCTGCCGCCAATTGAGCCAGTTGGGCTGCCAGCGGTAGCCCGGATGGTGGTCCCACCAGAGCAGCATCAGCTCGCTGTCCACCGCCGCCTCGGTCTCCCGCCCCTCAACCTCCTGCATGTCGCTCTGCAGACTATACGCCACATCAAGCAGACCTCCCCACTGGCGGAGCAGTGGCCGGGCCTTCTCCCGCTCGGGATCGGTGAACGCGCGAGACATCAGCGCTCGGGCCCGCGACAAAACCTCACGCCCTTGTCGCTGTGAGTCGGCTAACACCTGGGGAGCATCTTCCCCGGCATCCGCCCGCGTGCTGATTTGGGCCAGCAGTCGAGCCGCCCCTTCACCCGTCTCCACCAGCTTCACCCATCGGTGAAACGCCGGCGGGGGCTCCCGGGTCGGCGGATTGGGCATGATTCGCGCGAAGGCCAAGGCCCGAAGACGCTCGTATTCCTCGGCCAGACGCGCCAGGTCCTTGTCACTCGGCTGCGTGGCGGTCGGGCGCGTCGCCGGGTTTTCACCGGCCAGAACGGCCAACTCGGCGTCAACCTTGTCCAGCTCGATCAGCGTCTCCTGGAGCTGGCGACGCCATTGCAGCAGCAACACACGTTCCGCGGCCGTGTTCTTGCGGGGACTCACGCGGATCGGTAGACCATAGAAGGGCACTAGGCAGCGCACCTTCTCGCGAAGTCCGTGCCGCTCGAGATAGTCTCGCACCGGCTGGCGGATCAGCCTCTCGAACTGGCCCGGAACAATCTCCTCAGACCTGCCCAGCACAATGAGCGGGCAGAGCCGGTCCGCGGGCACGCCGCGAACCTCCGCGTATCGCTCGGCCAGCCCCTTGCCGGCCGGATCGGCGTCATTGTAGATCAGCAGCAGCTCATCCGCGACAAGCACCCCCGCCGATACGGGAACGCCGGCGCAAATGACGATCAGGCTGACGGCGAGACAGACAACATGCGCGATAGCTCGAGTCTTGCTTGCATCTCGGCTCTTGCCTGGGTCCACCCGTTTATTCTACGTGATTCCCGCTGGCTCGCCAATCGGCTTGGCCCCACCTGTTCGTCGGTCTATAATCCGCCCGCGTGCGGCAGATGCAGGCTCCGTTCCTTCGTTCTCGCCGCGATGTGCGGCCTCACGCCGCGGAGGAGCTCAATATGGGTAGAAGGGCGAAGATCACCGTCATCGGCGCAGGCAATGTCGGGGCCACGTGTGCCCATTGGGCGGCGGCCAAGGAACTGGGCGATATCGTCCTCGTCGACATCGTCGAAGGACTGCCCCAGGGCAAGGCTCTTGACCTCCGGGAAGCCGCTCCGATCGAACGGTTCGACTGCGACATCATCGGTACCAACCACTACGAAGAGACGGCCGGCAGCGACGTGATCATCATCACCTCCGGCCTGGCCCGCAAGCCGGGCATGAGCCGCGATGACCTCGTCGCCAAGAACACCGAGATCGTCAAGAGCGTCGCCCAGCAGGCCGCCAGGTACAGCCCCGATGCTGTGATGATCGTCGTCAGCAATCCGCTCGACGCCATGGTCTACGTGGCCTGGAAAGCGTCCGGCTTCCCCACCCATCGAGTCCTCGGCCAGGCCGGTGTTCTCGACACCGCCCGCTACCGGGCCTTCATCGCCATGGAACTCAACTGTAGCATCGAAGACATCACCGCCCTGCTGCTCGGCGGACACGGCGACGATATGGTCCCGCTGACCAGCTACACCTCGGTGGCCGGCATCCCGGTGACTCACCTGATCGGCAAGGCTCGCCTCGATGCGATCGTCGATCGGGCTCGAAAGGGCGGCGGCGAAATCGTCTCCTTGCTCAGGACCGGCAGCGCATACTACGCCCCCGCCGCCGCCAGCGTCCAGATGGCCGAGGCCATCATCAAGGACAAGCGGCGAATCCTGCCCTGCGCGGCCTACTGCGACAAGGAGTACGCCATCGGCGGGTACTTCGTCGGCGTGCCGGTGATGCTCGGGGCCCGCGGCGTCGAGAAGGTGATCGAAATACCGCTCACGCCGGAAGAGAGGGCCGCGTTCCAGGTCAGCATCGACCACGTGAAGGAACTCGTGGCCCTGACCAGCAGGCTCATGGCTTGATGGTGCGACGCGCGCATGGAGGAAGACGATCGCTTACCCTCTGAATCCTATCTTCCCCCGGCTGGCAAACCCTCCGGGGCCATGGCCCGGGTGCGCGTGATTCTGGTCCGCCCGCAAATCGCCGGCAATATCGGAGCCGTGGCCCGCATCATGGAGAACTTCGGGGCCGGCCCGCTGGTACTCGTCGCTCCGCAAGCCGATCCGCTCCATCGCGAGGCCGTGCAACGCAGTACTCACGGCGAGCACCGGCTCCATTCCGCCCGCGTGGTCAAGTCCCTGGAGCAAGCCCTCCAAGGGGTGGTCTTCGCCGTGGCCACCAGCCGCCGGCCGGGCCCCGTCCATCAGCGCAACGACCTCCTGCCTCGCGATCTCGGAGCCACCTTGTCTGCCCATGTGGCCGACGGCGATGTAGCCCTGCTGTTCGGCTCCGAGGATAACGGGCTGTCTCGCGAGGATCTGCTCGCCTGCGACGCCATCGTCCAGATCCCGGCCGCGCCGCACTACCCCACCCTGAATCTCTCCCACGCCGTGACCATCTGCCTATACGAGGCCTTCTTGTCCCTGGCCGAGACCCGTCATACCGACGAGTTCGAGCGCCGCCGCTCCGACCCGGCCGACCTCGCCATGATGGCTCGCCTCACCGACAAGCTCCAGCACGCCTTGCTGACCCTCGGCTACCTTCGGCCGGAGAAGCCCGATCACCTCATGTTCCCCATCCGTGCGATCCTGTCCCGTGCCGAACTGACCCGCGCCGAGGCCCAGATCCTCATCGGCCTCGCCCAGCAGATTGAAGAGTTCACTCGCTACGGCCCACCCCAACGCCCAACCGACGAGAAGAAGCCCGTGAATCGCCAGCATGCCGCCGGCGCCGAGAGGGAAGAGTGCTGAGCGACACGCCCAGCATCAGATTCGGACCTGAACGAGTCGGATTCGCCGCTCGATCCTCGGCCTCGAAGCCCCGGATGGCCCAACCCCGCTGCGCGTTCGGGCTCCGCATACCACGAATGAGAACCTGGCCTCACGCGGCTGTCTCGATACATGCCCGGAAAATGTGGTCGGCGCCGCCGGAGCATGCTTATGATGGCAAGAGGATGCTGAGATGAGGCAAGTGCTTTCCATTCCGGCGGCTTACAGGGGCAACGGCTGTCCCTCTGTTGGAGCGCGTTGCTTCTAGTGTCGTTCGTCACACTGCTCGCGTCTGCGGATGTGGAACGGGAGCCCCCCACCTTCAGCCGCTGATGCCGTGCACATGACTGACCACGCGAGACGGCGTGCCCCTTCCGCGGGTCTGGACAGGACGAGGCCCTCATCGTTCACAACGGCGGCTCTCGCAGTCTGTCTGGAGTGTTCGGCGAGTACATTCCAGGCAGCATCCGTGGAAGTCGCGCTCCGGTGTCGGGTCGACTCGGGGACGGTGGATGGGCAGCAGCCAGACGGATGGGCAGTGCGCGCGCCTTCGGCCCGCACAAGGAGGATCATCATGCACCGATGTGGCAAGTTGTGTGGTTTCTTGGCTGCCTGGTTGGCGATTCAGTCGCTCGCGACGGCCGCTTGTGTCAGTGACCTGGACGGCGACGGCGTGTGCGACAACGTCGACAGCTGCCCCGGCACTATCCCCGGGGCGATCGTCGATACAGCTGGTTGCCCGCTCGCCACCCCCGGTGACCTCGACCACGACGGTGATGTGGGCCCCGACGACCTCGCCATGCTGAACTCCTGCTGGTCGGGACCGGCCATCCCGTCGGCGGGTACGTCGCTTTGCCAGGCCGCTGACTTCGACAATGATGCCGACGTCGACCTGAGCGATTTCGGCGTATTCCAGCGATGCTACAGCGGTGCAAACCAGCCCGCCGACCCGGGCTGCACGGGACCTGCCGCCGTTGTCATCGGGACTCAGCTCTTCGTCTTCGGCACGGCGGCAAGCGATCGGCTGGCCCTTCGCCTGAGGTCGGGAGTACCCGCCATTCTCGAGGTCGATTTCGAGGACGACGGTTCGGCCGATTTCACTTTTGACCGCGCTCTGTTCGATCACGTCCGGCTTAGCATGGGTTGGGGGCATGACCTGGTCAGGATCGAGGAGTCCAACGGAGTCTTCACCGATACCGAAGCGATCCTGATCGACGGCGGAAGCGGTAACGACGAGCTCCGCGGAGGCTCCGGTCCGGAGACGTTCCTCGGTGGCTCCGGCGACGACACCGTCGACGGCAACCGCGGGAACGACGTGGCTCTCCTGGGGGACGGCGATGACGTCTTTCGCTGGAATCCAGGCGACGGCAGCGATACCGTCGAGGGCCAGGCTGGCTCTGACACGCTGATCTTCAACGGGTCTGGCGCCGGCGAAGTCATCGACGTATCCGCCAACGGCCAGCGACTGCGCCTGTTCCGCAACGTGGGTAGTATCATCATGGACCTGAACGATATCGATCGGATCGACCTGGGAGTCGCGGGAGGATCCGACATCGTGACCTTGAATGACCTCACTGGAACCTCCGTGACCCAAATCAACGTCAACCTGGCCTCGACGCTCAACGGCGCGGTCGGCGATGGACAGGCGGACAACGTCATCGTGGACGCCACGGACGGCGATGACAACGTGGCCATCACCGGGAGCGGAGCCGGCACAACGGTTACCGGCCTCGCCGCAGTCGTCAATGTCACCGCGGCCGAGGGAGCCAATGACCGGCTCACGGTCAGGGCGCGTAACGGCAGCGACCAAGTGCAGGCTGAAGGACTGGTGGCCGGTTCGATCGCCTTGACGGTCAACGGCGGGATCGGCAATGACGCATTGACCGGCAGTCAGGGCAGCGATGTGCTGAACGGCGACGATGATCACGACACCATCAACGGCGGCGGCGGCGATGACCTGGTCAACCTGGGAATCGGGGACGACCGCTTCGTCTGGAACCCCGGCGACGATACCGACCTCGTCGAGGGCGCCGAAGGCATCGACACCGTCGAGGTCAACGGTGGCATCGGCGCCGAAGACTTCACGGTCATCGCCAACGGAACGCGCGTGCGTCTCGACCGGGTCAACCCCGCCCCATTTGCCCTGGATATAGGTACCTGTGAGAGCCTGGTCATCAATGCCAGCGCTGGCAACGACACCGTCACCTGCACGGGGAACCTGGCCGCCTTGATCCAGATCACCATGGACGGAGGAGCCGGCGATGACACCTTGCGGGGCAGCAATGGAGCCGACCTCATCCTCGGCGGCGATGGCCACGACTTTGTCGACGGCAACCAGGGCAACGATGTGGCTTTCCTGGGAGCCGGAGATGATACCTTCCAGTGGGACCCCGGCGACGGCAGCGACACGGTCGAGGGGCAGGCCGGGATCGATGGGATGGTCTTCAACGGCTCAGGCGCTGCAGAAACGATCGACATCTCCGCCAATGGCCAGCGGCTGCGTCTCTTCCGGAACGTGGGCAGTGTGACCGTGGACGTCGACGACGTTGAGCAAATCGGCTTGAAAGCCCTGGGCGGGGCCGACGTCGTCACCGTGAACAACCTCGCCGGAACCAATGTCATAGGAGTCGGCATCGACCTCGCTAACCCGCCGGGCTCGGGGATCGGTGATGTTCAGGCTGATACGATCATCCTCAACGGCACGGCCGGAGCCGATACGGTACTCGTCAGCGGATCATCGGGAACCGGCAACGTGCTCGGCCTGGCAAGCCAGGTGGGGATCTCCGGGAGCGAGGCGGCCAGCGACCGGCTCATCATCAACGCCCTGGCGGGAGATGATGTCGTGGACGCTTCGGGTTTGGCGGCGACCGCCATCCAGCTGACCTCCGACGGCGGGACCGAGGACGATGTACTCATCGGCGGCGATGGAAACGACTTCCTGATGGGCGGGGCCGGCGACGATGTGCTGCTCGGCGGGCCGGGAATCGACGTGCTCGATGGGGGGGCGGGCAACAACATCCTCATCCCGTGACGAGCGGTGCCGGAATGGACAATCGCAGGTGACGCTGCCAAAGTGGATCGCTCGGTGCGGACGTCGCCCGATCAGGCGATTCCGCTCGCCGTCATTACCTCTTTTGGGAGTTGATCGATCCCCCAATGAACGCAACCACTTCGTTGTGCAGTCTCTCCCGCGACGGCTCGTGATGGTACATCATGTGCCCGCCCATGAAGACCACCGTACTGATGTTCGCCCGAAGGGCAGGAGGAAGGTCCAGGCGGTTCAGCGTGTACACGGTGGCGTAGTACGGCGTGGCCAGGTCGAAGTAGCCGCTGGCGACCAGGATCCTGAGGTGCGGGTTCTTGATCATTGCGGAACGCAGGTTGTCCGCGACGTTCAGGTAGCCCTGTCCAGCTTCCGTCATCTTCCAGGGATGCACACGGCCGGACAGCACCTCGTAGGGGAGCAGACTCTCGTACTTCAGCACGCGGCGAACGTAGTCGTTGAAGGTCGAACTGTAGACGGCCAGGTACTCGGCCAGCCCCGGGTCATAGCCCGCTGAGTTGGAGCCCCGCTCGGCGTCAAAACCCCTTAACCGTGAATCGAAACGCCCGATGACTTGCCGCTCGCTCGCCAGCAGGTACTTGCGGAAAACCCCGGGAGCGATCCGGAGATTGTGTTGGTCGATCAGTGCCGCCGGCAGGCCGGTGTACCGGGCGAGCCGGGACACGACCGTCTGCCGCTGTTCGCTCGGCAGAGTGGCTCCGCGAGCCAGGGCAATCGAGTAAGTGGTCAGCGACCAGTCCTCGATCTCCCTGAGCGTCGCCTTGAGGTCAACCTGGAGATCCGCCGGCAGCTTCTTGTGGTACCACGCGGTGGCCGCATAACTGGGCAGGTACAACGGGTACGGCAGATCGTTGCTGTCCGACGGCGAAAGGGTCTGAAAGTCCAGAACCGCCGAGATCAGGACGATACCGTTCAGCGCGATACCGTGGCGGTCGATCAGATACTCCGACAGCCCCGCCGCCCGGGTGGTTCCGTAGCTCTCGCCGGCGAGAAACTTCGGCGACGGCCATCGTTCGTACGCCGTGATGTAGAGCCGGATGAAGTCCGCCACCCACTGGATGTCCTCCCGGACGCCGAAGAACTGCTCGGCCTTCTCGCCTTCGGCCGGCCGACTGAAGCCCGTACCAACCGGGTCGATGAACACGAGATCGGTTGCGTCCAGCCAGCAGAAGGGGTTGTCGATCAACCGGTAGGGCGGCGGCGGAGGTTCGCCGTTCGCACCAAGACCGACATGCATCGGGCCGGCCGTGCCCAGGTGCAGCCAGACGGCCGCCGCCCCCGGCCCGCCGTTGAACACAAAGGTGATCGGTCGTTCAGACCGCCCGATGAGCGACGGCTGGGTGTCGATCGCGGAGACCGGCGCTGTGCGAGCCGGGTCAATCGTGCCCGGCACAGGTGAGCGCGGCTCCTCCTTCTCGTAGGCCACGAAGAACATCGTGCCCTTGAGCTTGCCGTTCTCATCCTTCATCGGCATGTTGGCCGCGGTTGCCCGGTACCTGACCCGCTTGCCAGCGATGATGATCTCGTGGGAGGTGCTGGCGGCCTTCTCCACCGTGCCTTGCAGCGACGCCGGAAGCCGATCAGACTGCTCCGCCGGGTGGCTGGCGGGTTGGCTCGTCTGAGCACCGGCCTCAGCGAACAGAAGACAGCAGACCACGAACGAGATCGTCAACTCACTTGAGATCATACCCAACCCGCCTTGGCCACGACGTTTCCACAAGGGACCCACCATACCGGAACCACTCCGGTTGCACAAACCGCCGATTGCCCCTCGTCCGAAGGGGTGATAGACTCCCCCGTGGCGTCAGCCCTGCGACAGCCGCGAGGAGAGCGAGCAAGTGGAACCCGTCAGCACTAGACCGCGATCTCCAGACGCTAATGACGGTACTCCCGATGCCCGTGATGCACATTTGCCTCCACCATTATCCGGGCGAGCCCCCGATGTTCGCGGAGCATTGCGTTTTCTCCTGAGCTGCGACATGGGCGTACGCCTGCTCATCTGGGCAAACGCCTTCACCCTGACCATGTGGTTGTTCAACCGGCTGGGCTTCTGGCCGACCAGCGGTCCGATCGGCGCCGATCTCCATCTCGTCGGGACATGGACCGAACGCATCGTCCGTTTCGTGGTTTTCTACAACATCATCTACGTGGCGGAACTGGTGGTGCTCCGCCTGCTGGTGCCCACCCCGAAAGAAGGCCGCTACCGGATGGTGCCGGGCGGCAAGATCGACCGCCAGCTGGTCTGGTCGAGCATGCTCGCCTTGCTCACCAAGGCCCGGTACGAACCGCCGTTCCCTGGTTTCCTGGTCTATCACATCTCCAGCCTGCCGCCGATGTGCTGGCTGATGGGGCCGATCTTCGGCCCGCGCTCGCGATCCTGCAGCCTGACCGACAACCTCGTGATGGATCCACACTTCGTCACCATCGGCCGGAACGTGGTCTTGGGTATGAATGCGGTCATCCTCGGCCACCACCAGGAGCGAGATTGGGTAGTCTTCAAACGCACGGTGATCGAAGATGACGTCGTCGTCGGCGGTGATTCAGTGGTGTTCGGAGGCTGTGTCCTGAAACAGGGCTGCATGATCGGATCCCACGCCGTGGTGCTGCCTGAGACAGTGGTCGGGCCGAACGAGTTCTGGGCCGGCGTGCCCGCCCGCAAGATCCGCGACCTGCCTCCCGTGGGTCAACTCGCCCGGAGCTGAGGAACAGCGTGAGCGATGATCGCGCCCCATGATCACGTTCGCCACCCGGTCTTGCCCGGCCCAGGCCCTCGTCGGATCGGACGGACGGCGCGCATCGCAGCGTGCCTGGTGCTGCTGGGGGTCTTCAGCCACGCGGGATCACTACGCTGGGGCTTCCTCTATGACGACTACTTTCACCAATTCGCCCTGCGCGGCTTGGGTCAACACACGACCATGCCGTGGTGGGGGCTGTACGAGTTCACGGCCGGCGACCGGCTCCAGATGCCCGACTGGCGAACGCACCCCTGGTGGGCGTCGCCAGATTTCAAGGTTCGGTTCTTCCGACCGGTCACCAGTCTGACCCTATGGGCCGACTACAAACTCTGGGAGGATTGGGCGCCGGGTTACCATCTGACCAGCCTGGCTTGCTTCGCCGCATTCCTGTGGCTGGCCTTCAGGCTGTACGTCGCCTTGGGCGTGCCTGCCCGGGCAAGCCTGTGGGCGCTGGCTTTCCTGGTGGTGAAGGATGGGCACACCCTGCTGGTGAGCTGGATCGCCAGTCGCAACGGCTTGTTGGGCGCGCTCTTCGTCGTGGCGACGGTCCTGGCGGCCGTTCGATCAACTACGTCCCGGCATCCACGGCGCTGGCTCCTCACCGGGGCCGGGTGCTTCCTGCTGGCTTGCGGCTCGCGCGAGTCCGGGATCATGGCCGCCCCGCTGGTGGGGCTCTACCTGCTGACACTGGGACCGTGCGCCACGGGCAGATCCGTGATCCGGAGGATTGGGCCATGCCTGCGGTCACCGGCTCTCCGGATTCTCGGAGTGCTGGCACTCGGCTTTCTGACGTTCTATGTGTTGGGGGACTACGGAACGCGGTCGCTGATGTATCCCATGCCGTGGAGCGATCCTGCTGCGTACCTGGCCCGCTTCGCGGTCTTCATCCCGGTTTCGCTGCTCAGCCTCTTCCTGGGAGTCGCATCCGACGTTGTCCCCGCCTTTCCCCAATACACGCCGTGGCTCATCTGCGCGGGTGTCCCCCTCCTGGTGGGCGTTGGCTACATCCTGTTCCGCCTGCTCGGCTGGACCCGGATCGTCGTCTTCGCGGTCGGCTGGATCCTCCTGAGCTTCCTGGCGGTGGGGGGAACGGAACCGTCCGATCGCCTGCTCATGGATGCCTCGGTGGCGAGTTGCCTCCTGATCGGCATGGCTTTCGATCGCCTCCTGCCGCTCAAACAACAATGGGCCAGTCGCCAGTACGCCCAGTACATCCTGGCCGTCTTCCTGCTCCTGGGGCTGGTGAGCTCCGTCCCGATGACCATCGCCCGCAGTGTCATGATCGCCAGGGTGGCTCACACCGACCGCAGTATCATCGGCGATGCCGAAATCGAAGCGGCCGTGCCCGCGCCGCGACACGTCTTTCTGCTGAACAGCCCGTCGAACATGCTCTCTCTGACCATGGCCACCACCTGGTCGGTGCTTCACCATGACCGCCAGACGGAGTTCTTCCCGCTGCAATTCGGCCGCCGGGGTTTGATCTGGAAACGCATCGACGAGCACACCATGACCCTGACCGCAACGGGGCCGCCGTTCCTCGAGAATCGCTTCGAGAGGCTGTTCATCAGTCCCGGCGTCACCCTGGTCGAGGGAGCACACTATCGGACCTCGGCATTCACTGCCGTCGCCGAAGACGTCGAGCGTGACGGGATTCGCACCGTCCGATTCGTCTTTGATCGCCGCATCGACGACCCCGTCAACCAGTTCCTGTCATGGCGCGCCGGACGCCTGGCCCGAACCGAGCCCCCCGCGATCGGAGCCGGCGTCGAACTGCTCGAAGTGCCGCGCCTTCATCGACTCTCACCGTGAGCCGGAATCAGATCGGTGGGTTTCGACTCCTCCTTGCGCGGAGCCTTGCCTTGCTTTCTCATCACCGGCTTGCTGGAGTAGGATACGCCAGATGAGTGACCCTCAGGAGCATGGAGCTGATCCCCCTCGGCGCCGGCGTCGGCGTTACCCCGGCACGCATCCCAGACGGTTCGAAGATCGCTACAAGGAACATCACCCCGAGGCCTACCCCAGCATTCATGAACAGGTTCGTGCGCGAGGCGGCACCCCGGCCGGTACACATGTGCCTGTCCTGGTCCAGGAGGTGATGGAATGCCTCAAACCCCGGCCGGGAGAAATCGTCGCGGACTGCACGTTGGGCTACGGCGGTCACGCCGTCGAGTGGCTCAGGCGGATCGGCCCGGCCGGCCGACTCGTCGGGTTCGACGTGGATGCCCAGCATTTGGCCCGAACACGAGAGCGGCTGGCAGCCGTCGGCTCGAACTTCAGCACCCATCGCTGCAACTTCGCAGGAATCGCTCAGGTGCTGGCCCGAGAAGGACTCGCAGGCTTCGATATCCTCTTCGCTGACCTCGGTTCATCGAGTATGCAACTGGACGATCCGGCCCGCGGCTTCAGCTACAAACGTAGCGGGCCGCTGGATATGCGCATGGACGATCGCCGCCGGCAGACCGCTGCCGATCTCCTGGCCACCCTGCCCGAGGCCGATCTGTCGAGCGCTCTGGAGGTTCTCGGCGACGAACCGGACCACAGCCCCATCGCTCGCGCCATCGTCCATCACCGCCATCACCGCCCGATCCGCACGACGACCGACCTCGTCCGGATCATCTTCGAGGCCAAGGGGATGACCCCCCAGGCCTGGCGTGACCGCAGGGACGCCCGCCAGCACGATCTCCACCCCGCCGCACGGACCTTCCAGGCACTGCGCACCCTGGTCAACGACGAACTGGCCGCCCTGAAGGAGCTTCTGCGGATCGGGCCCGCGTGCCTTCGGTCCGGTGGTCGGATCGGCATCATCAGCTTCCACAGCGGTGAGGATCGGTTGGTGCAGGAGGCCTTTGCCCGGGGCGTCGCGACCGGCCTCTACCAGGCGGCGGCGGCCACACCCGTTCAGCCAACGTCCGGAGAGCGAATCGCCAACCCCCGGAGCCGCTCCGCCAGATTCCGCTGGGCCCGCTTGCCGAGTTGAACCCCTTTCCGTCCGGTGGTACCTTGTCCGTCTGGCCGGTCGCCGTGAGGCGCCCGGGTGGAATCGGTCTGACGGTATGGCTCTCATGATGGGGTGATATCATGAAATCAAGAGTGGCTTTGATGATCGGCGGGGCGGCGGCCATCGTGTTCGGGATGACTTGGCTTTGCGGGGCCGCGGATGAGGGCGGGGCGAAGAAGAGGATCCTCTTCTATTCCGAGTCGGACGGCTTCCCGCACTCGGTGGTCGTCCGGCCACTGACCGGCGAGGTCGCCTTTGCGGAGAAGATCTTCAAGGAAATCGCCACCAAGGCGGGCTACGAAGTCTACCTCTCGCAGAGCTTCCATGATCTGGAGAATGAGGGCAAGTTCAACCGGTACGACGCGGTCGTCTTCTACACGACCGGCGATCCAAAGATCGACAGGAAGTCGCTCTTCAAGTGGCTGCGATCGGGCAAGGCGTTCATTGGGATTCATGCGGCAACGGATACTTTCAAGAGTGATCCGGAATACGTCAAGATGGTTGGCGGCTCGTTCAAGGTGCACGGCGCCGGGGACAGGAAGGTGACCATCACGATCGAGGATCGCGATCATCCCGCCACCCGAATGCTGCCTGCCGAGTGGGTGATTGCCGACGAGATCTACCAGATGAACGACTTCTCGAAGGACAATGTGCACATGCTCATGAGCATCGACACTGAGAAGACCGATTTGAAGCCCCAGAACATGAAGAAGGGCGAGTACTACCCCGTGGCCTACACCCGGACGGAAGGCAAGGGTAGGGTGTTTTATACCTCTCTTGGGCACCGTGAAGACGTATGGACCAACCCGTTATATCAGCAGCACCTGATGGCTGGTGTGGCCTGGGCTCTGGGCGAAGCCAAGGACAAGGCTTCGCAGGCCGAGAAGTGAGAGCGGAGGAGTAGTACAGTTGACGAAGTTGATGGGCAAGATCCTGGTATTGATTCTGGTGGTGGGGGCGGCCGTCTGGTGGTCCTGTTCGCGGGAGAATGATCGTCTGGCGTGCTCGGGGCAGAGTGCTCGTCCGGGTGGAGCGGCGCCCCCCGCGATCGAGATCGACGAGGTCGAGCCGGTGGCCTCGCCCCGGCCGCTGGCCTCGAAGGAGACCCCGTACCATGGTTTGTCGATTCCGCTTCACAGTTCCGACAACTGCGTGAAGCGGATGCGCAGACTGCTTGCCGAGATCGCGGACATGGGCGCCGACACGGTGCTGATCAGTACCCCCGGCTACCAGGAACATGCCGGGTCCGAGACCTTCAAGATTGACCCGGCGGTCACGCCTTCCGAGGAGCAGTGGCTGGAGATCTTTCGGGAGGCCCACGACCGCGGCCTGCGTGTGATTCTGATGCCGATCATCCTGCTCAGCGACCCACGGGGGAACGAGTGGCGGGGGGTGATCAGTCCCCCGAACTGGGATGACTGGTTCGACCGCTATCGCGACTTTGTGGTCCACTTTGCCCGGATTGCCCAGCGGGGCAAGGTCGAGGTCTTCCTTGTCGGCTCCGAGCTGATCAGCACCGAGAAGTACACTGATCGCTGGCGGGCGCTGATCAAGGAGGTTCGCAAGGTCTACGAGGGACGGTTGTCCTATTCGGCCAATTGGGATCACTACAAGGTGGTCGAGTTCTGGGATGCCCTCGATCTGGTTGGCATGACCAACTACTACAAGTTGTCGGACGACCCCAATCCGACGCAGGAGTCGCTGATCGAGGCCTGGAAGCCGATCAAGCGAGGCATTCTGCGCTGGCAGAGCAAGATCGGCAAGCCACTGATGTTCACCGAAGCCGGCTGGTGCAGCCAGGAAGGCACCTCGATCGAGCCGTGGAACTACTATCACAACCAGAAGGCGACCCCGGCCGGTCTCGAGGAACAGCGCAGGTGCTACCGGGCCTTCATCGAGACATGGTCGGGCACGCCTGAAGTCGGCGGCATCATGTGGTGGGAATGGAATGACACCGCCGGCGGCACCAGTGACTACAACTACACCCCGCGCGGCAAGCCTGCCGAGCAGGAACTGCGGGATTGGTTCAGGAGGCTCAGGCAGGAGGGCAAGGTGGCGGCGGATGGGGCGCAGCCGCCGCTCGGCAGCCCGCTGCCGGGTCGGGCCCTGCGGCCCTGATCCGCACAAGGCGCGAGCCTGATCCGGTAGTGGTTTTAAAAGGTATATTTCGCTTAAAGAATGGTTTTGACACCCATTTAGCGGCGAGGCAAGGGGCTCGATCGGGCCCTGGCTGTTTTCACGCGGTGGTTCTCGCAGTCTGAGATTCACCCCACAGTCCTCCGTATTTTTCGGGCGACGAGCCCTCTTGCTGCGGTTTGCGTTCCCGGTTGGTCTTACAGGCAAGGAGTCCCTTGCCCCGCCCAAAGCATGGCGCACAGCCGGTGGGTGGCACTCTGGTTTGGGGTTGGTCGTTCCCCTCGAGCATCCCATACCTTGGGCGTCATCTATCCAGATGACCCGGTTATCTGACCTCGGGGGGCTTTTGCACGAGTCTCACCTCTGGCACGTGCTGCCGGGGATTGAATTCCAGAGAACGAAGCCAACGTGCTGGTGCCGGAACCGCGTTTTCGAGCCTGCCAGCGGGCTTTTGGGCTTCACCTCCTGGGAGCGTAGAGCGCCAAACGAAGCCAACGAGGTCGTTCATGGCGATGGGAGCTCGGCGTTGGGCGGGATCGGCTGGTCGATCGCCGCCTGAGCGCGGAGGGAGTGCTTCGCCCGGACGGGCTCCCATGGGAACAACACATCAGCAGACCCGCTGGGAGGCCCGGGACCGAAATGGTGGAGGCGGTCATGAAGATGGAGGTTCAGGGGTTGGAGGTTTTGTTGGCATGGTTGCTGATTGTTGCGGAGGACTGATTGTATCTTGATCTATCCGTGGGCGAGTGCGGTCGAGCCGTTGAGGCCGGCCACTTCTGAGGAATCGACCAGGCGGTTTCGTCCGTGTGTTTTGGCGCAGTACAGGGCGACGTCGGCCTCGTGGATAAGGGCTTCGGGCGAGTCGGTGTGGGTAGCGAACAGGCTGGCGGCGCCGATGCTCAGGGTGGCGGGTGCGGCCGGGAAGCTGTTGGCCACATTCAGGGTGAATTCGCGTTTGATGCGGTTGGCCAGGCTGGTGGCGGCCGCGGAGGAGGTCTGAGGCAGCAGGGCGATGAATTCATCGCCGCCGAAGCGGGCGGCCAGGTCGGAGGTTCGCAGCTGGCTGCTGATCGAGTGGGCGAGCAGGATCAGGATCTCGTCGCCGGCCCGGTGACCGAGGCGGTCGTTGATTTCCTTGAAGTGATCGAGGTCGAACATGAGGCAGGTCAGATCGGCCCCATAGCGTTGGGCGGCGGCGAACTGCCGGACCACAACCTCGTTGAAGTGGCGGCGGTTATACAGGCCGGTGAGCGGATCGCGGGAGGCGAGTTCCTCGAGTTCTCGCGTACGAGCCTCGACTCGGGCCTCGAGTTCGGAGTTCAGCTTGAGGAGGTCACGGCGGGACTGCATGACCCGGTCGGTCATGAGATTGAACGCCCGGGCGAGCTGGCCGATCTCATTTTGGGATCGCACATCGGCGCGGGCGTCGGTTGTGCCCTCGGCGATCTGGCGGGCGGTGAGGGCGAGTTTATTGAGTGGCCGGACGATGTAGCGCATGAGCACAAGGCTGCAGGGGACGACGAGGATGAGGACCCCGAGGGTGATTCTGACCAGTTGGTCGCCGACGTTAGCCAACTTGGCTTTTGTCGGTCCGACGTTGGTGGCCAGGCGGAGGTAGCCGACGATGGGTTTCTGGTGGTCGTTGCCCTGAGATGCCGCTTGAGCGTATACGGGGGCGATGACGTCGACGCAGTCCATGCCGGTGTGCAGGTCGGACATGACCCGAGGTGTCTCGAGCATATCCATGCGTACGCGGCGGCCGTCGGAAGTGAGCACGTTGGCCAGCAGTCCGGGCTTGGCCTCGGCGGCGGCGACGATTCGGCCGGAGGAATCGGTAAACGCGACATAGGCCACGGTTGGGGTGCGTACAAGGGTGTCGAGCAGTCGGTTGAGGGGTTCGCGATTGAGGCTGCCGACCTCGGAGGCGGCGGTGGCGGCGAGGGAGGCGGCCCACTCTCTGGTTCGATCCAATTCGTTCTGGTAGAGAGCAAGGCTCGTTGATCGCAGGGCCAAGGCGCTGGTCATCGTGGCGACGGCCATGATCAGGAGGATGACGAGGAGAGAGGCCTTGAACTGCAGACTATGGCGGACGACCTGCCAGCCGCGGACCATTCGCGTCAGCAGACCACGGGCCTGGTGTGGACAGGTTTCGTTCATCGCCGTCTCCAGGTGCGTGTCCGCGCTTCCGGGAGAAACATACGATTCGTCCGATTCCGGAGGCAAGTAAGAGGACCTCAGATTGAGACACCGTCCACGGGTGCGTCACGTCTACAGGGTACGTCCGCTGCTTTAATATCGGGTCTGACGGGTGGCGTCTGAACATGTGCGTGGGAACGTTCCCGACGGTGTGGGACCTGGTTGCGGTCATGTGGGGCAGCGATGAGGACCGATAATATCGGGCCGGTCAGTCGCGGTGGTCAGCCCAGGATGATGCCGGAGCAGCGGGGCAGGTCGACGTAGGTGATCTGGCCGTCGATCTGGAGTTTTGCGGTTTTGGCCTCGCCGGGATTGACGACGATGAGTTTTTTGCCTCGCCGGGCGGCGTGGACGCCGGGTGTCAGCGGCAGGACGGGAAGGTTGATGTCGAGGAATCGAAGGACGGCCAGAATGGCGTCGCGGCTCGGGGCGCAGCCGAGGACGATGATCTTGCCTTTGCCGCGTGTGGCCCAGTAGCCGGTCAAGTAGGTTCGGCCGGTGGCCAGTTCCCAGTGTCGGCGCTGGTCCTCGTCGGTGATCACAGGCAGTTGGCGGGCGACGATGGCCGCCCCCGGCACTTCGCGGTAGTTGAAGACGGGCTGCCGGGTGACGAAGCCGAGGGAGACCTCGAGATGGGAGGCACCTGGATGGCTGGTCCCGTCCGGTCGGGGGCAGCCTTCGATGAGCTGCTGGAACAGGACGAGGTTACCGCCGTTCTGGACATAGTGCCACAGCCGTTCGGGCTGATCGAGTCGGCCGGCGGCGAGGAGGAGTTTTGGGGGGGTGAAATCGCGGTCGACGTCGACGTAGTCGTACTCGATGCCCATATCATGGAGGACGGCGAACAGAGGGTCGTCGGGGTCTTTCTTACGAAGCTGGGCGATCTGGTGGTAATGCCAGGACCAGGTCACGGCGAAGGAAGTTTCGGGTGGTGGAGTGTCTTCGAGTTGCCTGAACCAGTTGACTGCCTGGGTGAAGGCGGGGGCGAGTTCGGGCCTGGCCACGCCCCGCTCGTTGATGGGCGAGCGATACCAGTTATCGCGGTCGGCGAGCATGTACCAGTTCCAGCCGCGTACGCCGCCGGCCAGGGCGGTCAGGGCGGTCAGCCGGTAGTGGTCGGGCGAGTACTCGCGGTTTGGCATGCCGTGCCAGATCCCGCTGCCGAACTCGGCCAGGTAAGGGAAGTCGGTCACGGAGCGGAGGAGGCGGATTCGGTCCTTGAAGTAGCGGTAATCCTCGCGGCACTCGTTGGATGGATAGGGGTCGATGCCATAGAGGTCGCAGAGGTCGGCCAGATCGCGCCAGTGCTGGGCATCGACGCCCGGCCAGGTGTTGAGCAGGATTGGCACCGTGCAGCCGTTTTTGCGGTATTCGGCCACGGCCCAGCGGGCGTAATCGGTGGCCAGGTCGTATCGGTACTGGCAGCTGTCCTTGAGCCGCTGGTCTTCGATGAAGGGTGTCAGGGTGGGGATGGCCTCGGCGAAACTGGCGTAGCTGGAGTCCCAGGCTCTGTTGAGTGCCTCGACGGACGGGTAGTGGCGTTTGAGCCAGTCGGCGAAGCCCATATCCTCTCCGTAGAAGTGTGGTAGAGGGTCGATTTCGTTGTCTGCCTGGACGCAGACGATGGGCTGGCCGAGGTATGGGCGAATCTCGGCCATGACGGCGGCGATCCAGTGGGCGGCCTTTCGCCTGAATTCGGGGTGGTGTTTGTGGTAGGGCACGGCGTGATCGGGGATGCCGAGGTTGCGCCATTCGGAGTAGACGTAGGGGCCGGGGCGGGCGATGAGCTTGAAGCCGCGTTTTTCGACCTCGGCGAGGAAGGCTCGCCATGAGCTGAAGTCGTAGGTGCCCTCGCTGGTCTCGTGCAGATCCCAGATGATGTAGGTGGCGAGGACTTCCACTCCAAGCTGTCTTGCGGCATCCAGGACAGGGCCCCAGTAGCGTGGCTGGAGCCGGCCGTAGTGGATCTCGCCCCCGATCATGGAGACGTGAGGTCGGTTTTTCATCGACTCCGCTTCTTGCGCTGTTTGCGCTTGTCCTTCTGGCTGAGTTGGCGCTTGGTTACCGAGGAACCGCCCTTGATTCTCATGCTGATGCCGCGGGCGGCCATGCTGGCGAACTGGGTGGCGGATTTCAGGCGGTTCATCATGGACATTCCGCTCATGACCTTCATCATGTCGCGGACCTGTTCGAAGCTCTTGATCAACGAGCCGACGTCTTTGACGTCCGCACCGCTGCCCTTGGCGATGCGGCGGCGGCGGGAGGCCTCGATGATGTCCGGGCGGCGGCGTTCCTTGGGGGTCATGGACTGGATGATTGCCTCGTAGCGGTCGAGCTCGTTTTCGTCGATGTCCATCCCTTCCATCTGGGTGGTCATGCCCGGCACCATCTTCATGATATCCTTGACGGAGCCCATGCTCTTCATCTTGCGCATCTGGCCGAGGAAGTCCTCGAGGTCCAGTCCCTTGGACATTTTCTTTTCGAGCTTCTTGGCCTCTTCGGCGTCGTACTGCTGCTGGGCCTTTTCGACGAGCCCGATGACGTCGCCCATGCCGAGGATGCGGCCGGCGATCCGGTCGGCGTGGAACTCCTCGAGGTTTTCGAGCTTCTCGCCGATACCGATGAACTTGATCGGCTTGCCGGTGATGACCTTGGCGGAGAGGGCGGCGCCGCCGCGGGTGTCGGAGTCGAACTTGGTGAGGATGAGGGCGTCCAGTTCGAGCCGCTCGTTGAAGCGTTTGCCGGTGTTGACCGCGTCCTGGCCGGTCATTGCGTCGATGACCAGGTAGACCTGGGTCGGGTTGATCGCCTGCTCGACCTGGGCGATCTCGTTCATCAGCTCCTCATCGATGGCCAGACGACCGGCGGTATCGACGATGACCACGTCCCGGTCGGTCCTGCGAGCCTCGATGATACTATTGCGGGCGACCTTAACGGCGTTGGCGTGGCCGCGTTCGGTGTAGACCGGCACGCCGACTTGGCCGCCGATGACCTCGAGCTGATCGATGGCTGCCGGTCGCTTCAAGTCTGCGGCGACCATGAGGGGGCGTTTGCCCTTGCTCATGATGTACTTAGCGAGCTTGCCGCAGGTGGTGGTTTTGCCTGAGCCTTGAAGGCCGGCCATGAGGATGATGGTTGGTCCCGGGGTGATGAAGGGGATCCTGGGATCGACCGGGCCCATGAGGCGGATCAGCTCGTCGTGGACGATTTTGACCATGACCTGGTCGGGGTGCAGGGTCTCGATGACCTTGGCGCCGAGGGCTTTCTGGAGCACGCTGTCGCAGAACTGCTTGACCACCTGGACGTGGACGTCGGCCTCAAGGAGGGCGGTGCGGACTTCGCGCATGGCCTCTTCGACGTTACCTTCGGTGATCTTGCCTCGCCCGCGGAGCTGGTGGAATACGCCCTGAAATCGTTTGGTTAAGCCTTCGAACATAGCGATCTACACTTGAGGCCTATCTCGCTCAATCGTGTGGGCCAGGCTTCCAGCCGGTCGCTGGACCGGCGAGATGCGGGTCCCACACCCAAGGGACAGGCTTTTCTGAGGGCAGGTTTGCACTGCCCAAACGGACAGACCCACGCGTGGACCGACGCGGCCCCGCGCACTCACCATCATAGAGCCTACCAGGGCCAAAGGTAAATGACCCGCCCGCCCCAGCCTTGGATGACGGCGAGGGCCATACCGCCGATCGCCCACAGCCCGCAGGCCATGCCGCCCAGGCCCAGGATGCCGGCGCCGCAGCCGCCGAGGCCGATGATTCCGACCCCGAGTCCCCCGAACGAGATGCCGCCCACGGCCAGGCCGCCGATGGCGATACCCCCGATCGCCCGGCCGCCGATGGCGATGACGCCCCTGGGCGCGTCGCCGATCGCGATGATGCCGACCGGCTTGCCGAATACTTCTGGTCCGTGGGGTCCGGACGCGATCGAAATGAGGGGCAGGCCGAAGAGTCGGGTTTCGGACTCGTACCGATAGCCGGCTCGTCCGGGGAACGAGTCGCGGACCAGGACATCGACGATCGGACGGCCGCACTCCGGGCACTTGGCGGAGTGGGTCAAGCCGACCAACAGGTATCCGCATTCCTTGCAGTAGGGCTTGTCATCGATTCGTTTCATGGCATGATTCCTGTTCTGGGCGGGTAGTATACAATGTCCCCGTGGTTCATGGCCAATGGAGCAGGTTTCCCTGGAGGCGGCTCTTCTATTGGAGGACGGGTGGTGGATCGACGCGGCTTTCTGGCGGCAACGGCGGGGATGGCGGCGGGTGCAATCACGAGGGCGGTGAATGCGGGTGCAACCGCGCGTGAGCCGGTTTCGGGCGGTGCTGGAGTGGGCAAGGCCCGGTCACCCCGGCCGGTGACTGTGGCCGCCGTCAGTGGTGGTCTGGAGAGTCATGTGGCCGGTCGGGCATCGACGGTCAAGGAGAATGTGGACCGGGCGATGCGGTGCATCGACAAGCTCGCGTCGTGCAAGCCGGACCTGGTTGTACTGACCGAGTGTTTCCATTGTGCCCACGTGGGTGGCCGGGTCGACGCCAACGCTCTGCTGGCGGACGATGAGATTGTCCAGCGGGTGTCGGCCCAAGCCCGGCAAGTGGGCGCCCACATCATTGCCCCGGTCTACGAGCGGCGCGGCGATCGCGAAGCGGCCGGAGTGCAAGGTCAAGCACATCGATGCCCAGTTGTTTCTATCCTGGTCACTCCGCCTTTTGGGCGGGGAAGCCGCCGGGTTGGGCGTGTGGTGCCGGCTCCTCGACCACGACGCCGGGGTGCTCCCAGCGTTTGAGCAAGGGTGACAGGACGAAGAGTATCAAACCGGAGATGGCGGCGGCGATGGCGATGCGTCCGTAGACGCTCCCATAGACCGCTACGGTCTCGATTGGTGCGGGGATGAGTTGCTCGGCCTGCCCTTCATCGAGGACCGAGGTGAACTTGGCGATCTGGCCGGCGAGGAACTGGGACATGGCTGTTCCCAGGAACCAAGCTCCCATCATGGTGCTGACAATCCTCGCGGGGGAGAGCTTGGTGATCATGGAGAGGCCGACGGGTGAGAGGCACAGCTCGCCGGTCGTCTGGAACAGGTAGCTGAGCAGCAGGAAGGAGAGGCCGACCATGCCACGGCTGTCCGCCACTCGGGCACCGTACCAGAGCGTGGCGAACCCGAGTCCCAACTGGATGAGGCCCAATGCGAACTTGACCGGTGTGCTGGGCTCGAGGCCTCTGGCCCCGAGGAATCCCCAGAGAGCGGTGAAAACGAGTCCCAGGAGGACGATATAGACGGGGTTCACCGCCTGGAATTCCGATGCAGGGATTTCGTTTCCCCCGACGCCCATGCCGACGTGCGATGCGGTGAGCGACCAGGTTACCGCCTTATCTTCGCTGGCGGCATCGGCCTTCGCGGCCTTCTCGTGCAGTCTGACGAGATCGGACATCGTGAAGGGTCTGTCCTCATGCTCGTAGCCGAACTGTTCTTGGGTCAGGAGTGGAAGCCGGGCCAGCTCGCCGTCGGCCTTGGGGGGAATGCGGAACCGTATGGTGGAACCGATGTCGCTCTCCGAGATGTGGCGGCTCTCGGACACGCGATCGATGTTGCGGTCGGTGAAGTTGTTGACCGAGCTTCCGGCCTGTTCGAAGAACGCCCAGAACAGCAGGGAGAAGGCCATGAGGATGAGAATCAGGAAGATCCGATGTCGCTCGATCCTGGTGCAGCGGAAGCAGGCATCGTAGACGACATAGATGAGGGCGAGGACCATCACCAGGCTCAGGGCCAGTCCGGCGACGGTGTCTCGCTGAACGAGGAGTGCGACGATCGGAACGGCGATGATGATTCCGAGGCAGACGGCGAAGTCGTATCGCAGGACACCGGCGATCTTCTGCCCGAGCCTCTCGGGATGCGGTGGCCGCCCCGCCTGGTGAGGAAGCCCGCCTCGATGAAGCGCGACGACGGCCACGAGACCGGCGGTGGCCAAAGCGGTGCCCAGGAAGAGCCGGGCGAGCAATTGCAGGAAGCTGTCCTGCAAGAAGGGCATAGCGATTGCGCCGCCCAGAGCGCCCGCGGCGATCAGGGTCTGGGTGAGCAGGGTGGGGGCGGCAAAAACGGCCACGCCGACCATCATTCCCGCCGCGGCGAGGCCGAAGCCGTAGTTCCATCCGTAGGTTTCGCCGATGTAGCCGCACATGATGGGTGCCATGGCCGCACCGAGGTTGATGCCCATGTAGAAGATCGTGAAGCCGGCGTCTTTCTTCGGGCTGTCCTTGGAGTACAGGCCGCCGACGATCGTGGAGATATTTGGCTTGAAGAAGCCGTTTCCGCAGATGAGCAGTGAGAGGGCGACGAAGAACGCAATCGAGGTTTCGACGGTAAGGAGCATTTGGCCGGCGGCCATCAGCAGGCCGCCGATGATCACTGATCGCCGGGCTCCGAGCAGTCTGTCGGCCAGCATTCCGCCGATGAACGGGGCGGTGTATACCAGGGCGGTGTAGGCTCCGTAGACGCCGTAAGCCTGATCGTCGTTGTACTTGAGGAACCCCTTGATCATGTAGAACATGAGCAGGGCTTTCATGCCATAGAAGGAGAACCGCTCCCACATCTCGGCGAAGAACAAGGCGAACAGGCCGGTGGGGTGGCCGAACAGGGTCGGGCCCAACGCCGGTTCATTCGTGCCGGCCAAGTCGGTCGAACGTGAGTCGCTGGTGGTCATGGTTTACCGTTCGCTATCAGGAGTATGGTATCTGCAACATCGGCCACACGGACCGGGATTCTATCCGAAGTCCCGGTCGGGCTGAAACCCCCCTCTGGTGCAAGGTTGGATGTCTTGGGGAACGGCCAGGAATGCGCATGGACGCGGAGCCTGGGATTGCTACAATGACCAGTTGCACCGTGATGAGGCATTGCCGGAGCGACGTAGTTGAGCACATGGGGTCGGGACACTTCGTGCCGGGCGGCCGCAACGACCGCCTCCTGGCCGGAAGGCGAGCCGCCCGCGAGTCGCCACCCCCCGGTTCCCCTTGTGCCCAGAGCAGAGTGAGACGTGCGCGGGCCATGAGAGAGGGTGATTGAGTGCTGTTCTGTTCAAGTCTGCTGTGGGTCCATGTCCTGTGTACCGCCTCGTTTTTCGCCCAATCACGGCCTGCAGACGCAACCAGGGCCACGATTCTGCCCGAGTTTCAGCGGCTCGGGATGACGGTTGGTGTTCAAGGCGGGCGACCCAACTGCTCCCTGTTTGCGATCACCGCCCTGGCCAACTTCGAGTGGCTAGGCAGCGAGCCGGACCCGCCGGTTCGGTTCTCGGAGGAGTACCTGCTCTGGTCGGCCAAGAGGTTCTCCTCGTCGAAGGATGATGGAGCGATGTTCTATGAGGCGATCCTCGGGCTCAGCAACTATGGCATTTGCCGAAGCGAGCTGATGCCTTATCTGGCCAAGCCCGAGCCTGCTTCGAAACCCTCCGAGGAGGCCAGCAAGGACGCTGCTTCGCGAAGCAGAAGATGGCGAGTCCATTGGATCAGGCGATGGAATGTTGCCCTGCCGATGACCGATGCCGAGTTGGCGGAGATCAAGCGGACGATCAGGAGCGGGCACCCGGTGGCGTGCGGCTTGCGTTGGCCGAAGAACGGTGTGGCCGAGCGGTTGATGGCTCCTCCTGCCCCGGACGACGTCATGGATGGACACAGCATTGTTTTTGTGGCATACGAGGATGACGCGGCTATGCCCGGGGGTGGTGCCTTCCGGTTCCGCAACAGTCGGGGCAGGGGTTGGGGTGAGGACGGGTACGGCCTGATGTCTTATGCCTATGCCCGGGCCTATGCGAACGACGCTGTATGGTTGGAGCTGGGGCCGCCGGATTCGGAGCGTCCGCTCGAGTCGTTTGAGGCTGAGCGGCTGGAGGCGGAGGAGAAGGGCAGTTGTGAGCTATCGACGCAGGACATGAGGGAATGGTGCCGCAAGATGTGGAGTGGTGGCCGGCAGCTGCTTTGCCGGGCCAGGGACGGAGGCCGCCTGCAGCTCGGATTTGTGGTCAAGAGGGGGGGGACATACCGCGTGCGAGTGCGGCTCACGGCCGGCCCGGATTACGGCAGGATCCAGGCATCTCTCAACGGTGGACCGGCCTCGGAGTCCTGCGACCTCTATTCCGGCAAGGTCAGCCCGGCGGGGTACCTGGAGCTTGGGGTGCACGAGTTGAAGTCCGGCAAGCACAGCCTCCGCTTCACCGTCATCGGCAAGCATGCGGCCTCCACCGGGACGTCGTTCGGCATCGACACGGTGGAACTGCTCCGCAAGGCGGGATAGCCCCGAGTGGGCTCACGCCGCCAGGGTTACCGGGTGCAGCCTCACGGCTCGTGGGGTGGATCCCACGATGTGGCCCAGTACGGCGAGCCTTGGGTGCTGTGTGCTTCGTCTTTTCCGCGGCGGCCTTGCTGTGTCGGGGGATTCGGGCGGCTCCGCGGATCAGCCATGGTCGTTGGTTTTCGTTTGCGGTCATGCGGGGCCTATCTCTCCTCGGCGTGGCTTTCCAGATCGAACACTTCCGAGCAGTTGCCGGTTTCGCTGTCGCCGTCCTTGCGGAGCAGCAGACGGCAGCGTCTCCCGGTGTGGCCTGAGAGGTTGACATCGGCCGACTGAGCGCTGGCGCGGATTCCCCGGGCCACGGTGACGGTCTGCCGGGGCTTGTTACCCTTGGGGGGGAGTTGTTGAAGGTCGATTGACACGGTGGCGTTGGGGTGCTTGCCCCAATGGCCTTCGAGTCGCCAGGTGACGCGGGTTTTGGGTTTTGGGCCGGTGGTTTTCACGTCGCGGATGAAGCAGAGGTTCTTCAGCGCGATGCGGTTGCCTGGCAAGCGCCAGAGTTCGGGCTTCTCGAACCGGGCCTGCAGGTTGTAGCGCTGGTCGCCGCCGCAGTTGTTTTCCAGGGCGAGCCGTTGGTCGTATTCGAAATCGCGATACAGCGGTCGGAACGTGGCCGAGCCGACGTTGAAGACGATTCGGCGTTCGACCATGTGGCCGGCGGCGGCGCGGCTCATGAATCGCCACTGTGGTTGGAGTGGCGGGGGCACGTCGTAATCGCTCGACGCGGGCCGGCTCGGGGTGGCGTCGAAGCACACCCAGCCGTAGTGGTTGCCGAGCCAGACCTGGGTGTAGCGGTGGCCGTTGGTACAGGGGGCGGTTTCGTCGGTGTCGAGGAATCCGTTGCCGTTGGTGTCCCAGGTCTTGGGATCGCGTTCGGCGGCGGTGCCGAGCCAGCGGGCGGGGATGCCCAGGTGCCGCATCGCGCCGGCCAGGATGACGCTTGTTCCGGAGCAGGCGATGATCTGGGTTTTGTCGTAGGGACGATCGGACAACTCGATCTTGAGATTGGCGGGATTGGCGTCGTAGTGTTTGCGGGAGTAATCGACGGTTGCCGGCCGCATGAGAGGGGGGATGGGGTAGTAGTAGTTGTCCTGGATATACTCGAGTACATTACGCGCGGCCCAGTAGGAGTTTTTCATGTCTGCATCGGCGTCGTACTTGTTCTTGATATGGGTCGTGACGCGGGCGATGAAAGCCCTGTAGGTCTTGGTGTCGCTGAGGTTGTAGAGTTCGGGATCGTCCGCGAGGTAGCCTGTTCCGGAGAAGCCGTCGCGCTGGCGATTGGCCCGATGGGGGTAGACGTAGCTCCGGCACGAGTTGGTCCACACGTCGAGCTCGTACTGCGAGGCGTAGGGGCGGGCGGAGGCCTCGGCGTATTCGACGCTGAGCATCTGCTGGCGGACGTTGACGTCGTCGGCGGGATCGTAGCTGAAGTGTCTGATCGTGGCATTGGGTGCGTTGGTCAGGTCCACGATCTTCTCGGTTTCGGGCCAGAAGCCCTGGTTGTGAAGCTGCTCGTAGGTGTAGGGTCGGGAGTAGTTGTGAGACACCTTACCGGCCTTGCCGCCGTCCTTCTCTGGCCTGGTATCGATGGCCATGACCAGATGGCGGAGGATGCGGGGGCCTTCGCGCAGGGCGTCGAGGTTTCTGGTCACGTTGACGCGGTGTACGCGGTCTGGGCCGGGTGCGTTTTCGGACACCCAGAGACTACCCTGTCCGAAGGTCAGGCCGCGGCAGGCGCTGCCGGTGTCGACGGAGCGGGGCCGCTCAAACGCGAACAGGCCGCGGCCGGTTGGCGCATCTGCGCAGTAGATGTGCGTGTCGCCGACGGTGGACCAGAGATACCGGGCGTCTTCCATCTTCATGGCGGCCAGGCCATGCGAGGCCAGTGTTCCGGCGTCGGGCATGTGGCGGATGAATCGGGGCAGAGCGTGATGCGGCGGCGGCCACTCGAGGCGGATGATGCCGCGCCGCACGCGGAGGCTGGCGTCCGGGTAACCTGCCGACTCGTAACTGATGAGCAACTGGCCGTCGTCCACGGTGATCCCGAGCGGTTCGCGGTCGCCGATCCGGAAGTGATAGAGGGAGAGGTTCGCGTCGGCGGTCGTACCGCTGTCGAGATCGAAGCGCCAGAGCCGGGATGCGATCTCCTCGCCCTTGTCTCGGCTGAGGGTGTAGAGGATCGGGTGGCGGTCCTCCATGGCGAAGGCCAGGCCGCGAGGATCGGTCAGGGGTGGGCGTTTATCCTGGCCTGTGGCGGAAAGGTCGTAGACCCGCAGCGGCTCGAGTGGACCGACTTCCTTCTTCGCGTGACGGTCGATGGGGTAGGCGAAGACCTTGCCGGAGCGGTCGAGGACCAGCAATTGGGGGGCTTCGGCGGTGGTTTCGTCGACGGCCAGGCCTCTGATCTCGGTGTTCTCTGCTGCCAGGATGTAGATTTGCTCGGTGTCGCCGATGAGCGGTGGCCCGGGCTCGGCCGCGATGGCGACGCCGAGGCCCAGCCACGCGGCAGACGACGTGAGAAGAAAGACGCAACGTGGTGTCATGAGTGAGGTCATCAATCAGGTCCTCTCCGCGGCGAGCCGAGCGCCGCAAAGTCTGGGGGACGGGCGGTTGCCCGATTCCTACCTGCCGGTGTGTGACCGGCATCCTGTCAGTTGGGTGACGGGCCGCGTGCCTGTTCCACACTTGCCATGGAGACGGGGGCGGGGTCCGTCGCACGTTGCCGGCCGTCATTTACCCGGTGTCGTTTTCTCCGCGGCTTTCTCCATCTCGATTGCCTTCTGGATCCACTGGTCCATGTTCTCGAAGGGCAGCTTCCGCAGCGACAGGACGTCGGCGCTCAGGTTGTAGCCGGGCTTGCCCGTCTCCGGATGGACCGAGCCTGGATTTGCTCCGACGCAGACAAGCCGGAGGGCATGCTCGCCGGGCTCGAAGTGGAACAGGCCGATTTTCCGTTCGCGTCGCTGGCCGTAGATGTAGTCCTCGTGTTCATCCTTGCGGTAGGTATTGTAGAAGTCGAGGGTCTTATTGACCGCCTGGGGGGCGAGCTGGTTGACCAGGTCGACCTCGTAGCCCCCGGCGATTTGGGATTCGCCGGCCTGGTGGATTTCCTGGTTGTCGATGTAGACCTTCCAGATGCCGTTGTCGTCGCGCAGGTGCTGGAAGAGGGACATCGAGTATCGGCCTTTCTCGGTGATGGTGAAGGGGATTTCGATCCACGAGCCGATCGCCTCGTTTTTGGCGCGGAACCACGGCTTGGTGTAGGTGGCCCGGTTGTACGGGTTGACCTGGAGTTCGACGTCCTGGGAGTGCCGGATGGTTTTGACCACCCTGGGCAGCTGGAGGACGATTTCGGGGTTGACCCGGTCGCGATAGGGGGGGAACTGGCACCAGGGTTCGGCGATCGTGTCCTGGTACCAGAAGGCGACGGAGGACCAGTAGTCGGGTCGCGAGCCGGCCTCGGACAGCACCTCGCCCTTCGAGGTCATGAGGAAGCCCTTGCGTTCGAGTTCGAGACGGAGTGATTTCCGGAAGATGACCGGGTCGGGGATGTGCCAGCGGTAAGCGGTGATCCGGGCGTCGGCAGCGCGGGGCTCGAAGATGGTGCAACCCGTGAAGAGGCTGGAGTGGACGCGCATATTCCAGGCTTCGCTGAGGTAGTCCTCGGTTCCCGTTCCGGCGATGGACGGAACTTGTTCCCCGTCGATGTAGAAGAAGTCGTCTCCCTCTCCGAACCAGTGTCCAATCGCGTTCTGGGAGGAGAGCACGGTGCCCACGTAATGGCCGCGGCCCTTGCCGACGAACACGGTGTAGGGTTTGCCCATCTGGGGGGGGCACTCCTGGTGGTAGCGGGCGTGGAAGTACATGAGGTCGTCGGGCTCGCGGTCCTGGCGGACCCAGTCGATCTGGAAGTAGCAGGAAGCCGGTTCGCGGTCGGACTCGTTGGCCAGGGTGATCTTCGCGGACTTGCGGAACGGCATGCGCCAGTAGCAGTTGTAGCCTCGGCCGCGTGAGCAGACCTTGACTGGCAGCGAGTCGACGTCGGCCTGCATGCCGTTTCCGACGGCGAAGAAATCGCCGAGCGGGACCTCGACGGACGGCGCGGCGGCGCCGTCCCACCACATGCGGAGCACGAGGGCTCGCGGGTGGCGGATGTCCATGGACGTGGGTACCAGCCAGATGTGGCGGATTTCGCCGGGTCCGACCAGGTCGGCGATGGTCTTGCTCTGGCCGATTTCGAACCTGGCCAGATCCGTGTTGTTGAACGGGTTACCGCTGGTTGCGCGCATGGAGCGGCCCTGCTGGGGGCGGGTGATCGAATCGAGGGATTGCCCGAAGCAGGGAAGAACCGACGCAGCCAACAGGGCTGACAAGGCGCGCATGCTGGTCATGACTCTCATCGTGTTCCTTCCATTCAAGATCATTGCCGAGGGGTGTTGAGACGCGGTCTCACGCCAGGTTGCGGAGCCGCGTGTCTATGACCTTATGTTACCATGATTGCCGCGGATGTCACCCTGGGCGAGCTGGTGCCGTGGGGTCTGCGGGCCGGCCGCGGGTGCGGGGTAGCGATCCGTGAAGGTCGCGCTATAATGCCTGCTCTGCCGCCCGGATCGGGTGCGGTGATTGGCGACTGACCCGATGGAGAGGTGTTTGGGCATGGTTTCGTATCGCAGTGTTCCGCGTCTGGTCACCGTCGTGGTTTTCTCGTTTCTGGCCGTCGGGTGCTTTTCCGGTCGCGCCGGCGCGATTGAACTGGTTCAGTTGGCCGGCGACTCCGGCGCTGCCGAGGTGAGATCGTTCCATTTCAAGTTTGCCGTTCCTCGGCTGGCGGGCCAGGGTCCGGCGGCGGTCGCGATCACGCCGGATGTTCCCGAGGCCGGCTGGACGCGGGTTTCCCTGCGATGGGATCTCACCGCCGAGACGTCCCAAGATGAGCTTGCAGTGGTTCTGCAGCCCTCGTTTGCGCCCGACTTCCACTGGCTGCCGCACCTAGCGCCGGAAGACGGCTTCGTGGCTGGTCAGCACGTTTTCCGCAGCCCGGCGGCGATCGTCACCAAGGGCCAGACGGTTCTGGTCGTTGTGCCGGACCTTGATCTTGTCGGCCGGCTTGCGGACGACCCCTGGTTCCTCGACCTTGACGCCGCCAAGAACGAGATCACGCTGGGGATGGTTTGCACCGAGGTGGTCGGTCACGTCGGTTTTCGGAAGAAGCCCGGCATGGTGTTCAAGCCCGGCCGGGTGGAGTTAGCCTTCTACGTGGCCGAGTATCAGGATGCCGATCTGCCGCTGAATCCCTGGAAGCGGGCAGCGCGGTTGCTCTGGAGGCGGTGGGGTCGCCCGCTGCACCTGGAAGGTCAACCGGGCACGGTGCCGATGGACGTATTTGTGAAGCACACCTACGATTGGGCCTTTGACCGCTGGGGCCACGCGGTCTGGCAGGAGTTCGAGCTCAACGGCCGCAAGGTTGGTGCTCCGCAGTTCATCGTCAACATCAGCCAGTCGCCGAACTACCCCGGCCCCTGGTATCAGCGGGAGTTCCTGTCCATCTGGAACCAGGCTTGGTTCTCGTCGCTGCGAAGCGCCAGCGGCCTGGCCCGGTGGGCTCGTCGAATGGTGGACAAGAACCTCAGAGCGAAGGCCGAACTCACCAAGGTTCTGGCCCTGGCGGCCCCGATGAAGGACGGCATTTTTCCGGCCGTCATTGGGACCGCCACCGAGAAAGTTCAGGAGCAGGGCAAGGAGGTGGTACGGCCGCGGCCCTGGTCTGAGGCCACCTGGCGGAATTCGAATCGCAGCCCGCGCAACCTCGGCATTTCGGATGCCTGGTACCACGTGCTGGATGCGAGTTGGACCTGTTTGCTCATGCTCCGCTGGCACCAGGAGATTGCCCCGGATGAGCAGTTGGTTACTTTTTGCCGCAAGTATGCGGACAAGCTCCTGCGACTCCAGGACGAGCGGGGTTTTTTCCCTGGCTGGCTGAACCCGGAGACGCTGGAGCCGTCGCCGGTCATGTTCCGGACGCCGGAGACGGCGATGAGCGTTACCTTCCTGCTCAAGATGGCTGACGTGAGCCGCGAGGGGCGGTTCCGCGAAGCGGCGATCAAGGCTGCGGATGCGCTGTTGGTGGAAGTCGTTCCCGAAGGCCGGTGGGAGGATTTTGAGACCTACTGGTCCTGCTGCGCGTTCGGTCGGGACGACCATGTGGGCAGGAAGTATGCCCGCAACGGCATGTACAAGCAGTGTAATTTCTCGATGTTCTGGACGGCCGAGGCCCTGCTGGCGGTTTACCGGGCTACTGGCGACGGGAGGTACCTGGCCTGGGGCCGGCGGACGCTGGACGAGTTGTCCATGTGCCAGCAGGTCTGGCAGCCGCCGTTCATTTACGTGCCGGCCTTAGGCGGCTTCGGGGTGATGAACTTCGACGGCGAGTGGAACGATTCGCGTCAATCGCTCTACGCCGAGCTGTTCATGGACTATTATCGCGAGACTGGCGAGTCCGATCTTTTCGAGCGTGGCATTTCCGCGCTCAAGGCCTCGTTCGTGATGATGTACTGCCCGGAGAATCCGCAGCAGAAGGAGCAGTGGGAGAAGGCTCACCCGTTCTTTGGGCCGCGGGATTACGGTTTCATGATGGAGAACTACGGCCACGGCGGGCGGACCGGGCCGGGTGGCATTGGCATCGGCACGTTTACCATTTACGACTGGGGCAACGGCGCGGCCAGCGAGGCGCGGAACCGGATCTACGATCACTACGGGGATGTCTTCATTGACCGTGCCCGTGGCCAGGGGTTCGGAATCGACAGTATCCGGGTCCAGTATGACGAGGGCGAGTACGTTCTCACCGACCTGAGTGCCCGCCCGCGGGCGGTGAAGGTGGTGTTCGACGACGATTCCACGCGGACCGTCCAGCTTGACCGCGCGGCCCGGGTTCGGTGAGGTGCCCGAGGATGACTGGTGAAATCCCCGAACGAAAGGCGTGAGCGTGGCGTCGGGCGCACGTCGGCGTTGTTTCACTTGTCTTGTGTTGGCAGGCGGGGGGTGGCGGCAGTCTGGCGTCCGGCCCGATTGATCATTCCGGTGGTCCGAAGGTGATGGTGTTGCTCTTGCGGCCAAGTCCGACCCAGGCCTGCTGCCTGGGGGCCGGATAGCCCGCGGCCGGATCGCTGAACAGGCGTCCCCAGCTCATTCCCTCGACGTGGCCGTCGAGGAAACCGGCGTTGGCCTTCAATCGCGGTGCGTAGCGGCCATCGGTTTTGTTGAGGGGTAGCATGACCGATGAGGACCGAGACGTTCCCGGTGACACGTTCATGTATTCCTGTCCGGCGAAGCCCGGGCGGGTGTTTCTGCCTCCGTGCCGGAACCGCACCGCGTGAGGGAGGACGTCCGCGTTGAAGTTGCCGAGGGTCTCGGGGAACACGCCGGGTTTGCCAGCCTCGATGGCGAGGATGGGCAAGCCTCTGACTCCGATGAGTCCGGCGCTGGCGTTGGCCCCGAAGCTCATCCACAAGACCGGCAGGGTGGTGGCGGGGAAGCTGTCCACGCCGATCTGCTTGCCCTTAAAGGTGTACATGACGTGGGTCCAGGCGGCGCTGGGCTTGCTGCCGATGCCTTGGGCGTACTTTTGGCCGATGGATGGAACGGTGATGTCGACCCGTGCGTCGTAGGCGTCCGCGTCGGCGTCGTAGCCGAAGCCGGCCAAGTCGACGATATCCTGGTAGTTCAGCGAGTAGGTGCCCCCGCCGAGGTTCCATACCCGGTTGAAGACCGCGTCGGAACCCACCTCGCCGTGGAAGTCGGTCCGGCCGCTATCCGAGTACTGGCGGTCGAAGAGGGCGGGGAGAGGGGTGGGGTTATTGTCGGCGGGGCATTGGAAGATCCCGGTTTCGCCCTTGCTTTGGCGGAGTGAGGCGATGGCCCACCCGAAATTGGTGCTCCATCGCTCCTTTCTCATTCTCTGTTCCGTCTGGTACAGGATGGCTCCTGTCACGCCCTGTCGCAGGCCGGCCGCGCACTTGGCGGTCTGGGCCTGATTTCTGGCCTCCGCCAGGGAAGGCAGCAGAATCGCCACCAGCAAGGCGATGATCGCGACCACCACGAGAACCTCGATCAGCGTGAAAGCGCGAGAACCGGTCACGAACCGGCACATTGGGACCCTGGGGATCAACCGCATGACATGCCTCCAGTGTAACGACGTGACCTGACCTGAGGCACAGTATACCACAACTCGCGGTGGTGCTGCAAAGCCCTGACGGGAAGTTGGGGCCTGCGGCCGGGTTTCCTGGTCGGGGGGTTGTGCAGCGGAGGCCTGGTCAATGACCTGAGGAGGCGGTAAGTTGGGTACTCCGGCCGGATCGGCCAGGCAAGGGAGACGGGCCAGGGGCATGTCCCTGTCCAGCCGGGACTGCGTGGTCGGGGAACGCGGTGAGTTGGGCTCGAAGAAGCAGCGGTTGGGTTGGAGTATCAACCGGCGGGTGAGTCTCCAGCCGGCTTGAGCGGGACTCCGGTTGCCCAGACGGCGCCGAGCGTTGAGACGGGTATCTGCCCATGAACCCCGTGGCGCGTGACGGTCGTATGCCTTGGTCCGTGGTATGGTTGTTCGTTCTGGTGTGTTCCGGGGGTATGGCCACTTGGCCAAGCCAAATCAGGGCGAGTACCGTGGCGGTTGCCGGGTGCGATTCGACGGCCATCGGCGCGGCCATCGATCAGTCACGGTCGGGTGACACGGTCTACCTGCCGGCCGGCAGGTACTCGGTGAGTCAGACCATTCGTCCGAAGTCGAATACGGTGCTCAAGGGTGCAGGGCCTGGACAGACGGTTGTCGTTTGCGCTCTTTCCGAGCCTGGGAGCATACTCAGCCTAGCCGGCCGCGAGAACGTGGAGGTGTCGGATCTGACCTTGGATGGGAATGGGGATGCCAAAGCGTTGCAGGGCATCTCGGCCGGCAATGCCCGGAAACTGAACCTTCACCATCTGGTCATACGTCACCTGGTCAAGGGTGGCGGGTTTGGACCTCACGGCATTCTGTTTTCCGGCGAGAATCCGACCGGCAGAGGGAGTGTCACCGACAGTCGAATTGCGGATTGCGTGCTGGAGAGCATTGGTCTTGGCGCCGAGTTTGGCTGTGGCATTCGTTTCTCCTGGGGTTCCTCGCGGAACCAGGTTCTACGAACGGCCATCCGCGACACAGGTCGAGGGGGCATCTTTGCCGACAATGGTTCGACCGATGTGCTGATCCAGTCGAACACGGTGAGCGGCTCGGGCGGCGAGGGGTTGGGCATTGAGGTTTGGGGGGGCTGCGACCGGGCGGTCATTGAAGACAATCGCATCGACCATTGGCTGAGTTTCGGTGGATGCGACTATGGGGCTGCCCGGCGGAATGTTGTGAGCGACAAGTCCGGCGCGTACAAGTTCTGCGGGATTGAGGCCATCGGTTCGTATCTGGTCATTACGGACAACGTCGTGGACGGCGGCCAGAAGATTGGCCTGTCGGTTTCCGGGTCTCAGCCCAAGAGGTACTGTTTCTGGGCCCGGAACACGATCCGGGGGTGCAACCAGTGGGGGGCGCAATTGCAGGGTGAATCGGGGGGAATGGCCTATCACTACTTTCACCAGTGCAGGTTCCTGTCGACGCCCGTCGGGCTTGGACCGGTCTGGTATCCGGGTGACGAAGGGCACGGCTTTCGGGTCAATGGTGACGTCTGTCACGTTACTCTGGAGGAGTGCGAGTCCAGTGGGAACGGGCGGCTGGGCCTGCAGCTTGGCGGTTCTCGCGTTGATGCCCTGTGTTTTCGGCGTTGTACGATCCGGGACAACCGAGGTGCGGCGGTGCGTGGGCCGCAAGGGTACACGGCTCTGGAGTGGACGGACTGCAGTGTTGAAGGAAACGGCGACGACCGCCTGCCGCCGGCCAAGGCGTTCTCGCATCCTGCTCCCGAGGCGGTGTTCGAGCTACGGCGTGAAATCCGATGTGGAGAACCGGTCGAGCCGATCGGCAGATGCAGGGTGGCGCATGGTCAGATTGCGGCTCTGCTCTGGGACTTTGGAGAAGGTGTTCCCTCGAAGGAGCTGCGTCCTCGTCATCTCTATGACCGGCCTGGCAGGTACAGAATCACCTTGATTGCCTGGGACGAAGCTGGCCGTGCGGGTCGGGCGACAAAGGAAATCGAGGTCAAGCGGTAGGTTGCGTTGGCTGAGCCGCGGGCGGCAGGGTCACGGGTGGTTTCCGAGGTTCTTGCTGAGCCAGGTCACGGTCTGCTTCCACATCTCGGGTGTGTACACATGGCCGAGTCCGGGGTAAATGACGCTGCGGAATCTGCTGCCGGCCTCGGTTCCATAGAGGGCATAGACGCCGGCCACCGACTTTTCGATCCTGTGAATTCCGTCCACGGGTGATCCCGCGTCCTGGTCGCCGGTCATGAACAGCAGCGGGCGCGGTGCGGCCAGAGCCACGATGGCCTCGGTGTCGAAGTGGTTGAGCAGGCCGGGCACGAAGTAGTAGATGCCATGAGCGGGGAGGTTCTTCGTCGCGATCAGGTCCTGGTATCGGGTCAGGCAGGCTACGGCGACGCCGGTCTTGAGGCGTTCGTCCAGAGCCATGAGCCACCAGGTGCGCGTTGCCCCCATGCTGATGCCGGTGACTCCGATGCGTGTGGGGTCCACCTCCGGCCGGGAGCAGAGGTAATCGAGGGCCATGAGGTCGTCGCGCAGGATCATGCCCCACAGGGTCCGGCCGACCCAGAGGTTGAACTTGCTGGCGGTCATCTCTCCGCTGCCGCCTTTTTCCCCGGGTCCGCCGGGCCCCTGTCCGTTTCGTTCGCCGAAGCAGTAGGCGTCGATGGCGGCGACCACGAAGCCCGCCTTGGCCAGGGCGGGGCCGGGCGGCACAGGAACGGCGTTGGTTCTGAAGAGTTCCTCCTTGCCGACGTCGTAGTGGCCGCCGTGCCAGTGGCAGTACAGAATGCCAGGGGCCTTGCCCGGGTTGCTCTTCGGCAGCAGCAGGTAGCCGGGGACGGTCGCCCCCGCCTGGTTGTCGAAGGAGAACTTCTCCAGGACGTAGTCGCCGCGGTCTTCGCGGGAGAGCCGTTCGACGGCCGGCTGGTCCGGGCGCGGCGGGAGCTTGCCCAGGAGGTTCCAGATCTGTCTGCGTATGCCGGCGCGATTGGATTCCCACTGCTGGTGCGAAGCGGGCGCCTCGAATGCGGGCACCGGCGGTGCTCCCTTGAGCCACCTTGATGCATTGGATTCAGGTGTTTCAGCCATGGCGTGGTGTCCCGTCAGAGACAGGGTCAGGGTGAAGAAGAAAGCCAGGGAGGTGAGTTGTTGACTCACGGATTGACCTCCGGTCATGTGTTCTTCGTTCCGCGATCGGGAGGGCTCCTCTGACCGGGCCTTACGCCGGATAGCCCACGGTCTGGGCATAGAGCACGCGTTGTTCCGGCCGCAGTTTCAGGTCTGCGGCCAGACCTGTCTTGTTGCAGTTACGGAACCAGGCGGCCAGGCCCTGGGACGCGGCGAAGAGGTAGACGTTTCCGGCGATGAGGCCAGCGGCGATGTTGTAGTACGACTTCTGGATTTCGGGGTCCTTGAGGCCTGGTTCCTGCGGCGTGCCCCGGTTGAATTTGGCGAGGTCGGCCACGAAGACCAGGTTGACCGGGGCCTTGGCGGCCGCGTTTCCGCGGCCACGGCGACCGACCTTCTCTCGTTGATCGCCGGCCAGGACCGGGGCCAGGCGATGGGGTACGGCTTCGTACAGGTAGACCCCTTCGGCCAGAAAGACGTACAGGTCAATTTCCTGGGAGTTGCTCGCCGACGCTGCCGTCCGCCCGATCCGTCCGGATGCTCCGCCTTCGCGGTTGACGCCCCACGCTGCCCACAGGAGATTGGACAGCATTTGCGGAGGCAGCGGTCTGTCGCTCAGGCTGCGGTTTGTCCTCCGCTCCCACAGGGCGGCCATCACCGACTTGCCCCCCTCCTTCTCGGGTTTCGGCAGGGTGATCGGCTTGAGCTCGGGCAGTACCGCCGGCGGGTTGGCCATCTCTTCGCCGAAGCTGGGCGTTCGGCTGGCCAGCACGGCGAACGCGGGCACGCTCTTGAGGAACATTCTGCGGTCCATGTGATCCTCCCATCGGGCCGAAATGGCTCCCGGACCGGCCGGCACAGGTTCCGCAGCCGTGGGAATGCCCCGAATTCCGGCCGATCCTCGCACCATTCCCGGCCGCACATGTGATTGGTCATCATCCCACCATGGCATCCCTCTGACAAGCCCGTGCTTGATGATATGATAGAGAACCGTCTCACTCATCGATGGACTGGGTGCCGTATGGCAGCAAGACATGCCGTGAACATCGGGTCATTGGTCATTCTGGCCGTTATCGCCTGCGGCCGCGCCGCCGATCTGCCGCCCCCGCTCGCCTCGCAGCCCGGATCGGGACCGGGCGTGTGGGTTCGTGCAAGCCAGATCGGCTATCTGCCCGGCGAACCCAAAATCGCCATTCTCTCGAGTGACGAGCCGCAGGAGGGCCGCTTCACGGTTGGTGGTTTCTCGGCGCCGGTTGGTGACGACCAGGGGGCGTGGGGTCCGTTCCGGCACAACTACCGCCTCGATTTCACGCCGCTGGTCAAGGAAGGCTGCTACGAGATCCGCTTTGCTGGTGCGGTGTCGCTGCCCTTCACGGTTGGTCGGCAGGCTTATGCCGATGTGCCTGGGAGACTGTTGTCCTTCATGCGTCTGCAGCGGTGCGGGGACAACCCGGTGACTGGCCGGAGATGTCACCAGCGGGACGCGATCGATACGGTCACTGGTTGCCAGCACGATCTGGTAGGGGGGTGGCACGATGCGGCCGACCGGATCAAGCACATGATCACGACCACGTACTGTGTGGCCGCCCTGTATTTGGCGGGTGAGCGCGGGGAAGCGGACCATGGAGCCGAGCTGGTTCGCAAGATTCACCCCGATCGGGACACGATCTACGTTCAGATCGCCGACGACCGCGACCACAGTCCGCCCGCGAAGTTGTGGCATGAGGACGAGTCCGACTACGGGTGGGGTCGAGCGGGCCCGCGAGCCGCCTGGCCCGCGACTGGCAAGCCGGAGGGGCCGAGGTACAGGAATCGTTCCTCCGGCAAGGCCAGCCTGGCCGGCCGGGCATCTGCCGCCATGGCTCTAGCCGGCGACCTGAAGAGGGCCAAGTCGCTTTACGAACTCGCCCGCAGGTACCCGGGCAACGCCATGTCCGTGCCAGTCAAGGCCCCGTACTACTACGGCGAGAGCACCTTCAGCGACGATCTCGAATGGGCCGCGGTGGAGTTGTACATTGCCACCCGGGACAAGGCTTACCTTGAGGAGGCGATTGGATATGCCCGCCGGGCCGGTCCCAATCCGGGCATGGGCGGGACGCGTCACGGGCACTACGAGTTGTTTCCCTACGTCAATCTGGCCCATTGGCGGCTCTATCCGCATGTGGATGATGCGGCGAAGAAGGAGCTGGCCGGCTTCTATCGGGCCGGGCTGGAGTCGGTCCGTCGCCTCGCGGAGCGGAACCCCTATCGCCTGGGCACGCCGCTGGTCTGGTGCTCGTGCAACGATGTTGTCGCTTTCGCCACGCAAGCGGTGCTCTATGAGCGGATGACCGGCGACAGCACTTATCGTTTGCTGGCCACCGAGGCCCGCGACTGGATCTTTGGCCGCAACCCGTGGGGTGTCTCCATGGTTATCGGCGTTCCGGAGACGGGCAACCCGTCGCGCCACCCGCACCACCTGTTCTATCGGCTGGCGAACATCCTCCCGGTGGGCGGACTGGTCGACGGGCCGGTCTACAAGGAGATCAACGACGGGCTCAAGTTCGAAGACTTCGGCCAGGACGTTTACGCCCGCTTTCAGTCGGACGTCGGCGTCTATCACGACGTCTACGCTGATTTCTCGACCAACGAACCAATCATTGACGGGACGGTGTCGCTGCTGTTGCTGTTGAAGGTGTGGCCCTAATGCCGAAGGCATGGGTTGAGCGGCCGAAGCTGGGAACGCGGGGCGGGCGAGTACCTGGAGAGCGGGGGGCGAGCGACTCGTCTGGGCGGTTGCCGCGTGGGCTGGTGTGCGGACGGATGGAATGTGGTGTCTGCTCGCCGGCGGGGGATGAGGTAGTCGATGTTCTCGGTGAGCATCGCTTAGTACTCCTCGCAGCAGAAACCGGTTGCCTGCCGGGAGTTCTTGGCAGGATCGGGGTCGAGGGAGACGAAGTTGAACGCGTTGTACCGGGCGGCCGCGTACATCATGACCGAACTGACTCTGGACGTCTCCCACTTCTTGCTCAGCTTGTTCGCCAGGTCGATGGACTTGTTTTTTGCGCTCGGGGTTGACGAGCAGGGCGTCGCCTTTGTCGTTGTCTTCAGTCAGGCCGGGGCAGAAGGACGTATCCGACGCCGCCGCGGTCGAACCAGATTTTCTCGACATCGTCGGGGTGGTACCTGCACAGGCCGGTTTCGGTGGTTCGCTTGGCCGGGTCGTTGACCAGCACGCTGCCGTCGGGGTCGAATCCGGTGATGACGATGAGGTGGCCGGCCAGCGATTCGTAGTTGGGCGCGTGGCGGAGCTGGCCCTTGTCGGTCCGCGTACTGGCGATGACCGGGCAGCCCTCGGCGATGTGCTTTTTGACCGCGTTCCAATCGCCGAAACGCTCCAGATAGCCGGGCACGCCGTAGGTCCACGCGCCCTGGATCGCCCGCCACCAGTTGCCGTACATCCGGTTCTCGGCGTCGTAGAGGGTCTTGCAGACCTCGGCCGTCGGTCGCTTGACGCCTCGGTACTCGAGAACCATGGAGACGGACGTGGGGCTGCAGACCTCGCCGCGCAGCTCGGGGCTTTCCCAGTTCTGGCTGCGGAAGGGGACTGGCAGCCGCCGGGTCCACTTCTCCTTGGGGCCGGGATTGATGGCCGTGCGGAACCTGGCGGCGAGGTCGGCATTGTTCAGCGTGTTGCTGTAGGCGAAGGCGAGTCGCCGCAGTATGGGGGCATGGGCGGCGGCGTCGGCCGAGCAGACGAATCGGCATTGGATGCGGTCGAACGTGTTGCGCGATTGGAAGTAGTCGACCACGATGTGCCCGTTGTCGTCGTTGAGGGTTTTCTTTGCCGGCGGGATGAAGTTGCCCCAGCCGCCCAGGTAGAGGAATGGCGTCCAGAAGTCGCCAGTCGCGCGGCCGACGCGGATCTCGACGTAGAACCCGGACCGGCCGGGAACATTCATGTTCCACGACGCCAGGAGGTCGTTGAAAGGGAACTCGGTCGTGATCACCGGGGACGTGTATTCACCGCTCGGCCTGTTCTCCCTGCCGGCACTGCGCAGGGCGATCTCCAGTCCGTTGGTGAACTCGTTGATGATGAGCCGGTGGACGTCGTTGGGTGTGCGGAACAAACGGTTGTTGGACGTCGCGCCGGCCGGCTTGCTCGTCGGCTTCGTTTGCGCGAAGGCCGATGTGACCAGGCAGGAGTTCGCGAGACAGACGGTCAGAAGTAGATGCGGTGAGCGATTCATGGTACCCCGTCCTCATGACTACACGACCCGTTGTCGCTGTGGCGACATAGAGCCCCGTCAAGTGTGGGACCGGCATTTTGCCGGTCAAGTGACAGGCTGGAAGCCTGTCCCACGCCGCCCGCTGAGATAGGCTCTCAGTTCATTCGTTTCCTGTCGGTGCCGATGCGGGCGAGCCAATCGACCTGCCCAGCGCCTTCTCGACCGTATCTCGCGGCAGCAAGATGAAGAGCGTTTTCAGTCCCAGGTAGTCCTCGCGGTAGAACATGTAGCCTTTGTGCGGACCATTGAGCGGGCCGGTGTCGGAGTCCTTGATGAGGTACCATGGCTGCCGGTGTTGTCGGCAGGATCCCACGAGGTGGACCGCATGATCGTCTGTCGTGCTCCCGTTGTTGAAGCGGATCTGGCGGGCGGCGTCGTCGATGCTGAAGTCGGGGATGTCAAACGTCGGAATGAAAGCCACGTTTTGGCGGTAGAGGAAGCCCGGCTCGGTGTTGTCGATCCCGAGGCACATCGTCTGGCCGTCGCGGGTGGCGCGGTCCACGATCGTCATGAAGTCATCGAGACAGACGTTGAAGTACTCGCGGGAATGCCACCAGTTGTCGGGCACCCGATACTCGCACCACGCATTAAAGGGTTCGTTCATCAGTGAGAGGACACTGACGTAGTCGTCGAGGTTCAGCTTGACCACGTTGTGCAGGAACTCCTGCGGCGTCATTGTTCGCCCCTTCCAATCCAGGGAGAGGGGTGGCGGCCCGAGGTGCCGGTCAAGGATGGCTCGGACGGTGGTCACGGCTGATTTCTCGTCCCAGGTGTTCTTTTCCCTGAGAGAGTCCAGGTACTCGCGGATCTGGGCACAGAGCCGTCGATCGTCGTGGAACTTGCGGCCGGGCAACAGGCCGGGGTACGCGTTTTCGGGTACCACTCCGTACTTTCGCCAGATGCGGATTACGGCATTAGGCTCCGAGCCGCGCCCGAACTCGGAGTTGCCATGTTCGCGGACGAACCGTCGGGCTTTCTCGAGGTACTCCCAGTAGACGGTGTGCAGCTCGGAGAGCTTGATCTCGCGTTTGCTGAGGCGGTGGATCTCCGATTCGAAGAACGAAGTGGTGGCGAACGACCAGCAGTGACCGGTGCGCCCCTGATTGACGGGCTTGAAATGCCACGACTGGCGGAACTCGGCGGGCGAAGCTGGCGGATCGAGGTTGGTGGGCAGAGCCTTGAGGGTTGGTTTCGGTGTGCTCTGACCCTGCTGTGGCGGAGAGGCTTCGGCATCGAGCCGCATCGCGACCAGATCGGTATCATCGATGTAGGCTGCCGGATCTCGGTTGAACGTTTCGTGTTGGCATCCGGTGATGATTGCGGCGGAGAGGACGCTGCAGAGGCAGCGATAGGTTGCCAACGTTGGTTGGATCCTGCTCATGGGTACTGGTCCATCCCCGGCGGGTCTCCCAGGTCAGTCGGCGTACCGTCGCCGGCTTGCACCAAGGGGAGATTGTACAGTCTGGCACGGCCGGTGTCCCGCCTGGCCGGCGGCAGGGTACGGTTTCTGGTTCGAGATCCGGGGGGATCCGAGCTTGCCAAATGCGGTACCCGGCAGCACAATGACCCTGAAGGAGGATCTACCCGTGAAGAATACCCGAAGAGAGCTGCTCAAGACGGCCGCCATGGCCACGGCGGCGGTCACGATCTCGCGACAGGGTGTTGTTGTCGCCGAAGACACGAAGTCGCCCGGCGAGAAGCTCAACCTGGCCGGGGTGGGCGTAGGCGGGATGGGGAATCACAACCTCAAGGCCTGTGCCGCCGAGAATATTGTCGCGTTGTGTGACGTGGATCAGGACTACGCCGCCAAGACCTACAAGGAGTTTCCCAAGGCCAAGATCTACGTCGATTACCGCGAGATGCTGGACAAGCAGAAAGACATCGATGCGGTGATTATCGCCACGCCCGATCACACTCACGCGATGATTGCGATGGCTGCCATCCGGGCCGGCAAGCATGTGTACGTTCAGAAGCCGCTGACGTATTCGGTGTACGAAGCCCGCGTGCTCACCGAGGCGGCCCGTGAGAAGAAGGTCATGACCCAGATGGGCAACCAGGGCCACTCGGGCGACGGCACCCGGTTGGTGCGTGAGTGGGTTGAGGCGAGTGTAGTCGGTGCGATCCGCGAGGTGGACGTCTGGACGAACCGGCCGGTGTGGCCGCAGGGTATCGAGGTTGCGCGGCCGAAGGAGACGCCGCCGGTGCCGGCCACGCTGGACTGGGACAAGTGGCTGGGTCCGGCTCCGGAGCGGCCTTATCACCCGGCGTACGTGCCGGGCAACTGGCGGGCGTGGTGCGATTTCGGGACGGGGGCGCTGGGCGATCTGGGTTGTCATCTGCTCGACGCCCCGTTCTGGGCGCTAAGGTTGAAGTATCCGATCGGCGTGGAGGCCTGCATTTCCACGTACTGGGAGGATCTATGGAAGCGGGTGGAGCCTCGGCATCAGACTTTTCCGCGGTCGACCATCGTTCGCTACAAATTCCCCGCGCGTGGTGATCTGCCTCCCGTCAAGCTGACTTGGTGGGACGGCGGGATGATGCCTCCGCGTCCGGAAGGGGTTCCAGCCGACGAGAAGCTGGGCGATGACGATGGCGGTGTGATCTTCGTCGGCGAGAAGGGCGTGCTGATCTGCGGGTGCTACGGGCGCAATCCGCGGGTGTATCCCGGGGAACTGATGAAGGATCTGCCCCAGACGCCGCAGAGGATTGAGCGCATTCCCGGCGACATGAACGGCCACGAGAAAGACTGGGTGCGGGCCTGCAAGACCGGCAAGCCGGCCTCGTCGAATTTCGAGCACTCCGGACCGTTGTCCGAGATGGTACTGATGGGCAACCTGGCCGTGCGTTTCCCGAACCGGCCGCTTGACTGGGACGGCGAGAAGATGCAGGTCACCAACGACGCGAAGGCGAATGCGTTTGTTCGGCGCGAGTATCGCCAGGGCTGGACGCTGTGAGTTGCCGGACGTCACTGTGATCGGCGTTTGACGATGCGCTTCCTCGGGTGGCGGTTCGCGTTCGAGGGGGCGTGAGCGCCGAACGCGGGTTACCGATTCCGATTATCCGCTTGCCCGATTCCGGGGTCCATCTCGGCTGCGGGGGGGAACTCGCTCCGGCCGCGTCCATCCACCAACTCGCTCTCGATCTGTTCAAGGGTTTTGCCCTTGGTTTCGGGCAATCGGAGGTAGGTGAAGAGAAAGCCTGCGGTGCAGATGGCCGCGTAGAGCCAGAACGTTCCGGCCATACCGAGCCATTGATGGAGAATCGGGAAGGTGTAGGTCAGGACGAAGCAGGCGGCCCAGAGCGCGAATACCGAGACGGACATAGCCGCTCCGCGGATGCGGTTGGGGTAGATTTCTGAGAGAATCACCCAGGTCATCGGGGCAAGGGAGCATGCGTAGCAGGCGATCGCGGCCAGGACCAGGAGCAAGGTGGGGAGTCCCTGGACGCCGGAGTAGTAGCAGTACCCCATGGCGAGGTAGATGAACGCCAGACTGATCGCACCGATCAGCATGAGTGGGCGGCGTCCGAGGCGGTCGACCACGCCGAGAGCAACGAAGGTGAAGACCAGGTTGACCGAGCCGGTCCAGGCGATGTTCATCAGTACGGAAGAGATGTCGTAGCCGGCGGCCCGGAAGATATTCTCGGCGTAGTTGAAGATCACGTTGATGCCGCACCACTGCTGGAAAACCGCCAACACCACGCCGAGCACGAGCACTCCGGTCATGCGCGGATCGAGCAGGGCGCGGAAATCGACCTTCTCGGTTTCATTGACGAGTGTGGCTTCGATGTCGGCCATGGCCGTGCCGGCGTAGGCGGGGCCGCCGATCCGCTCGAGTATGGTTCGCGACCTGTCCGGTTTGCCGTTCTTGGCCAGCCAGCGTGGGCTCTCAGGGACGAGGAACATGCCCACGAAGAAGAGCAGGGCGGGGACGGCGGTCAAGGCGAACATCCATCGCCAGCCCTGCTGCCCATACCACGATCCGATGATGAACTCGTCGGTTGCGTTCGAGGGCAGTTGTCGGACCAGGAACCAGTTGATGAACTGGGCGAGGAGGATTCCGATGACGATGGTCAGCTGGTTGATGGCGACGAGGCGGCCGCGAACCTGGGCGGGGGCGACCTCGGCGATGTACATGGGTGACAGGTTGGAGGCCAGGCCGATGGCCACGCCGCCGAGGATGCGCCAGGTGACGAACGCGGTGAAGCTGCCGGCCAGGCCGTTGCCCACGGAGGTGACGGCGAAGAGCATCGCGGCGAAGATGAGTGGCCGCTTGCGTCCGAACTTGTCACTGAGTGCGCCGGACATGATGGCGCCCACCAGGCAACCGATCAGGGCGCAGCTATTGGCGAAGCCCGAGGCTGAGGCGTTGCCGGTCAGTCCGAAGTACCGTTCGAAGAAGGGTTTGGCGCCGCCGATCACCACCCAGTCGTATCCGAAGAGCAGGCCGCCGAGGGCTGCGGTGACCGAGATCGTCCAGACGTAGCCCATGTTGTAGTGGGATTCAGCGGGCACGTATCGATGGGTCTGCGGCATAGGGGTCTCCCTCTTTGGGTGGTTGCTGACATCGTGTTCGGGGGGGCAGTATAGCGGTCCACTTGCAGCGATGCCACCGAGGCTGGTGCGGGAGGTTGAGGGCAGGCGCTGGTGGTGGACAGGGATACGCAGGTCCTCCTTGTGCAGGGGGGTGGGCAGGGTGGATGCGGGGGGGGGGAGTTGGGTCATCGTTCACGGGCATGGCCGTGGCCGAGAACGAGTGATGGATCGTTGGCGGCGATCGGCGGTCGTCCGGACAGCGGTGGAGAGAAGCTGAGCCGACCGCCGATGGCCGCACGCTGAAGGTTGGGTCCTTCAGCCGGGTGTTGTCCGATGGTCAAGGGCTCAGCGTCGCGTAGGCGACCCGGACATAGGACGACGAGCCGCTGAGGCTGGCGGGGATGAGGAAAGCGACCATGTTGTCGCTGGCGGCGACGCCGGCGGCGCGAATGGCGTTCAGCGAATCATCCGGGTCGGCGACCATCTGGAAGTCAGCTCCGTCGACGCTCACAAACAGCCGTTCGTCGACATCCACGCTGACTGTGGTCTCGCCGGCCACGAATACGTACTTACCACTGGGGGTGATGGCCAGGGTGGCTCCGAAGCCGATTCGACCGTCAGACGTATCGCTGCCGTTGACGCAGGTGCCGGCCGGGTCGAGGACGCTGGTGAGGGTGTCGCCGGTGCCGACGACAGCGCGGTTATACTGGTCGATGGTGCTGCCATCGTCGTCGGTCTGGGTGACGAAGTAGGCCCATCGATTGCCGTTCATGGCCGCCCCGCGGCTGGCCCGAGCGGGGTTGCGTGAAGGGCTGCCGACCGAGGAATCGCTGATACGGAGGATGCTGAAGTAGTCGTTGTCGTCGAAGAGGGTGATGAGGCCGTCGCGGATGAGGACGGTCGAGTCGCCGGCTCCGGAGACCTCGGCGAGGTTGAAGCGGGTGGCCAGGGTGAGCGGGGCGCTGATGGTGTAGACGTACAGGTAGTCACCTGCCCGAACGACCATTTGGTCGTTGTCCGCGTCGAGGTCGATGGCGTCGGGGTCTGCGGTTCCCGGCAGATTGTACGCTGTGATCGTGAAGTCGTTCATGTCGCTGATGTTCACGACCTTGATTCGCTTGCCTGCCCCGTCCGCGGTGGTTGTGCTGGCGTTGACCGTGGCGACGAGGTTGCCGTCGACGGTCCAGTAGTTGGGTCCGGCGATGCCGCCCATGTTGATGGACGCGAAGGGCATGGCCTTGGCCGTCTGGGTTTCGGTATCGAAGACGTAGAGGCTGCCGCTGTAGCGGTCGCGGATGACGAGCTTTTTCCCGCCGAACGCGAAAGCGTTACGGTCGTGTGCCATTTCGTGGGGGGCGGAGACCTGGGAGGGTTGGGTCTGGCCGGCGGCAAGCCAGGCCAGCCAGGTTCCGTTTTCAGCGTCGAACGCGAGGACGCCGTCGCCGACGGCCGGGCCGCGTTCGGTTGTTGCCTCGGTGGTGAGTTTGATCACGTTGAGGGTGACGCGGTCTGAGGTTGACGTGCCGCCTCCTGCTTCATTGGTTTCATCCGTGGTCTGGTCGTCGCCGGTGGTGTCGGCGGTCGGCGTGGTTGTTGCACACCCTTGTCCCATGACCAAGTGAAGCAGTGCCAGGCAAAAGATGCCTTTCAGTACCTGGATGGCGGTTCTTGACATTTTGTGCCGTCCTTTCTCAGTGAGGCGGAATGTGAAGCTGATGGTTTTTCATCGGTCAGGTGGCGGGTGTGATTTACTCCCGCCGGGGCTGGAATTGTGATCGGGTTTTCCGAGGTTGAGTGATCGGACCTTGCTGAGGCGGCGCGACGGGTGGGAGGGTGTGTTCGCCGGGTGAGTGGACGCTCCAGGTTGGCGATCTCGCGATGGTCTCTTCTCACCCTCTCCGCGGGATGCTGTTTGACAACCCTATTCTCGGGCCTACACTCACCATGGACAACTTGATCTGAGGCAATGATGGCCGACTGGGCTGGTCGGGTTCTGGTTCTCGTCTTCCTGTTCGTCTCGTGCGGGGCGCTGGTGGGTTTTCTGCTGCGCGACCGGTGGCGGGCTTGGCGTCAGTTGCGTGAGCGGTCGAGGTTCGAGGACGCGCTGAAGCACATGCTGGACTGCGAGCAGGGGGGAGGTTATGCGACGGTGGAGTCGCTGGGCGGGGTCCTGGGGCTATCCGCGCCTGGCCGGCAGCGGCTGATCGGTCAGATGGAGGCGGCCGGCCTGGTGGGTTCGGTTGGAGAGGCCTTGCGGTTGACCACGGAAGGCAAGCGGGTCGGATTGCAGGTCATGCGGGCTCATCGGCTCTGGGAGCGTTACCTGGCCGACGAGGCTGCCATGCCGTTGAATGCCATCCACCATGCGGCCCACCGGGCCGAGCACCGACTGACGCCGGAGGAACTGGATGTCCTCGACGCGCACATGGGATATCCGCAGACCGATCCGCACGGTGACCCCATTCCGCGGGCGAGTGGCGAAGTCGAACCTGTGCGTGGCATGCCGCTCATCGACTGGGCCGGCGACGAGCCGGTGCGGATACTGCACATCGAGGATGAGCCGGAGGTGGTTTTCAGTCAGATCATCGCCGAGGGGTTGAGGCCCGGCCAGGTCGTGCGGGTGGTGAGTCGCGACGCCACTCGGATTGTGGTCATGGACGTCGAGGGGGAGTATCGGCTTTCGCCGCTGGCGGCGGCCCGTATTCAGGTTGGCCCGGTTGTGCCGGTCGGGGACCGGCTGGATACAACGGGTTTGACTCGGCTGGCGGACGTGCCTGACGGCCAGGAAGTCGAGGTGGTGGGGATCGACGATCGGTATCGTGGTTTTGGGCGGCGGCGGCTTCTGGATCTTGGCCTGACCAGTGGAGCGATTGTTCAGCCGGAGCTGCGTGGCCTGTTCCGGGACCCGCGGGCGTTCCGGGTACGTGGGAGTCTGGTTTCGCTCCGCCGCGAGCAGGCGAGCAAGGTTTGGGTTCGAGATTGGGCCGGTGATGATGGGACGGGGCATGAGTAGTCAGCGGGAAGCCCAGGCTCGATCCGCGTTCGCCATCGCCCGGCTTGGCCTGGATGTGAGCCGTCACGACAAGGTCGTTGCTCTGGCGGGGAACCCGAACACCGGCAAATCCACGGTTTTCAATGCCCTGACGGGTCTGAGGCAGCACACCGGCAACTGGCCGGGCAAGACGGTGAGTCGGGCGGAGGGCGGGTTTGTCCACCGCGACGTGGGCTACAAGTTGGTGGACCTGCCGGGCACCTACTCGCTGCTGTCGGCTTCGCAGGACGAGGAGGTGGCCCGCGACTTTCTGCTGTTCGGCCGGCCGGACTGCACGATCGTCGTAGCTGACGCCACGGTGCTGGAGCGGAACCTCAACCTGGTTTTTCAGGTGATGGAGATCACGGACAAGGTCGTGGTCTGCGTCAACCTGATGGACGAGGCGGCACGGAAGGGCTTGAGCGTGGATGGTGGGCGGCTGGCTTCGGACCTGGGCGTACCGGTCGTGCTCGCCACTGCCAGGACCGGGGCGGGCTTGCCGGAGTTGCTGGATGCCGTTTCGGGAGTGGTGGCCGGCGAGATCGTACCGGCGCCGCGCTGCCCACCGCCGCCGGAGGGGTTGCGGGAGGCGGTGGAGGAGTTGCTGCCCCTGATCAAGCGTGTGGTTCCCGGCGTGCCCAATCCACGGTGGGTAGCCTATCGGCTGCTCGAAGGAGACCATTCTGTGCGCCAGGCACTGCTTGACAATCAGCTTCAGAGGGTGATTTCCGAGCAGGCCAAGCCGGTGGAGCGCAAGAGCCGCAAGGTTGCCCTGGAGGGCGGCCAATGAGCGAGCAAGGCACCCCAGTGACTCCGCAGGAACTGATTGCCCGGGCGGACGAGTTGCAGCGCAGGCTTGGTGAGCGATTCCGCGACCAGCTGGTTGAGAGCCTGTACAAAGATGCTCGTCGCATTGCCCGGCGAGCGGTACGTGAGGTTGAAGGCGGATCAGTCAAGCTGGATCGAACGATCGACCGGATTGTGACTTCGCGGGTGTTCGGCCTGCCGATTATGCTCGGTCTGCTGGCGGTCGTGTTCTGGCTGACGGTTGTCGGGGCGAACGTGCCGTCCAGGTTCCTGGCCGGTCTGTTGATCGACGAGAATGGTCTCTCCGAGTGGCTGAAGGACTACCTCGGTGTTCAGCACCCGCCTGCGTTCCTGACGATGAGCGTCGGTGCTCTCCTGCATCGCGGGTTCGATCTGGTTCATGCCCCGTGGTGGCTGACGGGCGTGTTGGTGGACGGGGTGTACCTATGCATGGCTTGGGTGGTGAGCGTGATGCTTCCGCCGATGGCCATTTTCTTCCCGATGTGGACGATTCTGGAGGACTTCGGCTATTTGCCGCGGGTGGCGTTCAACCTGGATTGGCTGTTCAAGAAGGCCGGGGCACACGGCAAGCAGTCGCTGACCATGGCCATGGGTTTTGGGTGCAATGCGGCGGGGGTGACCGCTTGCCGGATCATCGACTCGCCTCGTGAGCGGCTGATTGCGGTTCTGACCAACAACTTCATGATCTGCAACGGGCGGTTTCCGACGATCATCATGCTGGCGACGGTGTTCGTGGGGGCATCGTTCCGTCCGGAACTCGTGTCGGTTGCGGCGGCCGGGGCGGTTCTCGGCATCGTTCTGTTGGGGGTCGGGTTCACGCTGGCGACGTCGTGGGTGCTGTCGCGGACGGTTCTGCGAGGTGAAGCCTCGGCCTTTGCCCTGGAACTGCCCCCGTACCGACGGCCGGGCTTTCTGCGGATCCTGTACACTTCGCTGATTGACCGGACGTTTTTTGTGCTGATGCGGGCGGTGTGGGTGTCCGCCCCGGCGGGGGCGGTGATCTGGGTTTTGGGCAACCTCAAGATCGGCGGTACGAGTCTGGCCATCCACTGCGCCCGGGCCTTGGAGCCGCTGGGTTTCATGATGGGGCTGGACGGCGTGATTCTCCTGGCCTACGTGATTGCGATTCCGGCCAACGAGATCGTCGTGCCGACGATGATCATGGTCTATCTCAGCAGCGGGAAGATGACCGAGATGGCGAATGATGTTGCCCTGCGCAGTCTGCTGGTTGACCAGCACGGCTGGTCGCTGCTGACCGCCGTGTGCCTGATGCTGTTCGCCCTGCTGCACAACCCCTGCGGCACGACCATCTGGACGATCTACAAGGAGACCAAGAGCCGCAAGTGGACGCTGGTGGCCGCGTTCATGCCGGTCGTCATGGGGATTACCGTGTGCACGGTCGTGGCGACGGTGGCACGGATGATCTGGTAAGGGAGGCGTGTCGCATTGCCCGCAACGCGGAAGTGAGAAGTGAGAATGGAGAAGTGAGAAATCGGGGATGCTGAATGGTGCGGAGAGAATTCCTCACATGGTTTTCGCTTTCGCCGGGAGGAAGGTGGGCTTGGCTACGGTGACATTTCTGCGGGGGTACGATCGCTGGACGGTGACTATCGGTTTTCGTCACCTTGGGCTCGATCATCTCGCCGGGCGATTTCCCCGTCGGCTGACAGACGCTCGATCTCTGGCTGTTCAGGCCGACACGTACGGAATAGTCAGCGGCCCTTCCGGCAGTACGCAGATGGTCAGGGGGTGGCCGCCGTTCTTGGCCTGGAGGGCCGCGAGGGTATCCTCGATCTTGTGACACGGTTTCAACAGGCACTGGGTGATCTGCTCGTCGGTCAGGCCGTCGGCCCGGACGAAGATGTCGGCCTTTTGCAGGATGCGGGTCTGGGTTTGCACTTGCCACTGGTCCATGCAGCCGGGGAAGTCGGGGGCCTCGATGCGGGCGAGGGCGTCGGCCGCGTTCTTGGACTCCCGGAGCATGCGTCCGAACTGGCCGTGCTCGGGGATGCCGTCCCAGCACTGCGAGGCGATGATGATGCTGCCGCCGGGGCGGACGACCTGGGCGGCGGCGGACATACCCTTGACTGACTGATACAGATTGAGGTCCAGCGGGTAGCCCGAGTTGCTGGTGATCACGACATCGAACGGTGCGGGCACGGGGGCCATAGCGCACTTCTTGACGAACGCGGTGCCGGCCTGGTGGGCGGCGAGCAGCTTGCCCGCGAAGACGGCGGTGATCTGTTTATCCCGGTTCATAGTCACGTTGAGCAGGAAGGTTGGCTTGGTCAAGGTGGCGGCTTCGAGCATCTCTTCCCAGATGGGGTTGCCCTCGGTGATGCCCCAGGTGGCTTTCGGATGGCCGACCATCTTGGCTCCGTGGTTGTCGAGCACGCTTTCGGCGCCGGCGATGCTGGGCAGGACGCCCTTGGGTCCGCCGCTGAAGCCGGCGAAGAAGTGGGGCTCGATGAAGCCGGTGAGAATACGGACGTCGGCCTCCATGTACTGGCGGTTGACTCGGATGTAGTGGCCGAAGCGTGTGCGGCCGACCTTGACCAGGTTGGCGTCGTCATTGCCGTTGTGTTGGAGGCAGCGGTAGTTAGCGACGACTTCCGGGCCGAGCATGGTCTTGAGTTCGTCGGGTGTCTGTTCGCGGTGGGTGCCCAGGGCGTTGAGCAGGAGGATGTCTGACCGCCGGATGCCGGCCTGCTCGAGTTCGGCGAGCAGGGGGGGCAGAATGCGTTCGTTGGGGGTTGCCCGAGTGATATCGGTGTGGACGATGGCGACCCGCTGGCCGGGCTTGACCCGTTCGCGGAGCGGGGGGCTTCCGATCGGGCTGCGCAGGGCTTTGATGAGGGTGGCCCGTTCGTCGGGCAGGCCGGGGACGTATTGGGGTTCGATCACGACGGCGCTGGCCGGAACGATGACCTTCAGGCCGGCTTTGCCGTAGGCCAGACGGACGTTCCTGGTGGCATTTCTGGGCATGGTCGCTCCTTCGGTCTTGGGCGTATCCTGTCGAGCGGTTATTCTACCCTGGCGGCTCTGGGAAAGGGAGACACGGCTGGCGATAGGGGAGTGCAGATCATGGGTATTGAGCTGACGCGGCGGCAGGTGTTGGCGGGTGGGGCGGTGGGCGGGGCGTTTGCGGTTGTACCCGGTGTAGCGGTTGCGGAGAGTGAGGGGGACCGGTCTGCCGGCGGTGCGCCGCGCGAGTACCGGATCAGCCTGAACACCAGCACCTTGCGGGGGCACAAGCTGCCGATCGCCCAGATCGTCGACATTGCGGCCCGGGCCGGGTACGGTGGGATTGAGCCTTGGGTTGATGAGCTGGATCGGCACGTGGAGGGGGGTGGTTCGCTGAGTGATCTGGCCAAGCAGCTGAAGGATCGGGGGCTGGCCGTCACCGGGGCGATCGCTTTCTTCGAGTGGATGGTTGACGACGAGGGCAAGCGGTCGAGGGCGTTTGAGGAGGCCAAGCGACGGATGGGCCAGCTGGCCCGGATTGGTGGGCTGCACCTGGCCGCCCCGCCGCTTGGCGATGTGAAGAACGTGGACCCATTGAGAGCGGCTAAGCGATACCGCGAGCTTCTGGAGCTGGGCGAACGGGAGGGGGTTCCGCCCGCTCTGGAGATCTGGGGCGCGGCGGGTTTTCTCCACCGGCTGGGTCAGGCGATGCTGGTGGCTCTGGAGGCCCATCATCCGAAGGCAACCGTGCTGGCCGATGTGTACCACCTGTACAAGGGGGGATCGGCGTTGTCGAGTATCCGGCTGGTGAATCCGGCGATCCTGGGCGGGTTTCATCTCAACGACTATCCGGCCGATCCGCCTCGCGAGAAGATCGGCGACAAGGACAGGGTCTATCCGGGCGACGGCGTTGCGCCGCTCAAGCAGTTGTTCCGTGACCTGGGAGCGATCGGCTATCCTGGTCCGCTGTCGATCGAGCTGTTCAATCCCGAGTATTACCGGCAGGATCCGGCGGTCGTGGCCAGGACGGCGTTGGAGAAGACCCGGGCGGTCATGCTGGCAGCATGAAGGGGGCTTGCGTTCGCCGTGGGCCGGCTGATGGAGGCTCAGCAATCCCGGGTCGCTTGTGACTCACCTCGGTCAGCGTCCTGACCGGCCGGGGCGCTCGCCGGTTTTTCCACCCGAGGCGGCGTTCGCCGCGGGCGATCCATGAGGATGGTGATTCGCTCGAGATCCACCGGCTTGAGCATTCGCTGCAGGGTCTGCTTGACCTCGTGCATGAAGGTCCGCCGGGTGATGTGGCTGATGACCACGTGCGGGTTGCGGAGCCGCTCCATGATGGCGGGCAGATCCTGGACGTGGGTGTGCTGGCCCTTGCGAGCGCGATCGAGGTGATCCGGTTCGAAGAAGGTGCATTCCAGGATGATCACTTCGGCGTTGCGGACGTGGTCGTGATCGAGGAACGGTCCGGCCTCGGTGTCGCCGCAGAAGGCGACCTTGGGTACTTCGAGACGGTATTCGATTTCCTTGCCGGTCCTCTTGAGATCGACGATTTGTGGTCCGGACAGCTCCGCGTACTCGGGCTTGAGTTTCTTGCGGACCTCGATGAGAGAGAAACCCAGAGTGGGGCCGGGATGCCGGACGCGGAAGGGCCGCACGACCAGTCCACGACGCACCTCGTAGTCTTCGTCCTCGTCCACGCCGACCACGTTGTGGGGTGAGAGGTGGCCTTCGATTCGGGCCCAGACTCGCATCAGGTCCTGGATCGGCCCGACGAGCTTGTTCTGGACGAGCACGGTGCCGGCAGGCATGTCCTGGAAGTTGCGCTGGGAGAAGTAGTAGGCCAGACCGGCGGCGTGATCCATGTGTCCGTGGCTGAGGCATACGTGGTCCATGGCGACCACTTCGCGGGGGGCCCGGCCGACGTCGAACGCCACGTTCAGCTCGGGCGCGGCGATGACGTTTTCTTCGCCGGCCAGACTGAAGCCCTGAAGCCGGACGCTGCCCACCTGCTTCTCCACCATGAGTGATGCCATAACGGCACTATCGTCGAAAACACGCCGGTTGCCAAGCGGCTCCTGGGACGATGGGCGGGCGGCGGATCGCCGGCCGGGGGGTGCTATTCTTTCTTCTTGGGCAAGTGTTTCTTGACCTCGTCGACGGTGTCGGGTCCGCGGATGTTCTGAGCGAGGATCTTGCCATCCGGACCGATCAGGCAGGTGTAGGGGATGCCCACGCCGTTGAGGGCCTCGAAGACCTCCGTGCCGCCGGACTTGGGGCCGAAGACCTGTGGCCAGTCCATGCCGTGTTTTTTGACGGCCGCCTTGAAGGCGTCGCGGTCACGGTCCAGGCTGATGCCGAGGAGCAGGAAATCGGTCCGGTCTCTGGTGGCCTCGCGCAGGGCCTTCACGTTGGGGATCTCGGCGATACACGGGCCGCACCAACTGGCCCAGCAATCGAGGAAGACGTACTTGCTTCGGAGATCGGCGAGTTTGTATTGCATGCCGTCGGTATCGGTGACGACCAGATCGGGCATGGCATCGCCGGTCTTGATTCTGGCCTCAGCGGCGAAGCCGTCTGGGGCAACCGCTTGCTCCTTGAGGATGATGCGGTAGTCGCTCTTGCCTGCTGTAAGGGTCTGGGTGACGGGCGGGCCGAAGCCCGGTTTGACGAAGCTGAATTCGATTTCGCCGTCTGGTGCGTTGTCAAAACCGAACCGGCCGTCGTCGCCGGTCAGCAGGCGCAGACCGAGGGTCTCATAGCCTTTCCACGAGTCGGCCGAGACGAAGACCGCGCCCACAGGCCGGCCCTGGTTGTCAACGATCGTTCCGCCGAGTGGTTTTCCCGGCAGCAGCTTGGCGTCTACGGTGGTCACCTGATCGGGTGGCAGGCGACACTCCCGGATGGTCGTGGCGTAGTCGAGATGCTGGAAGGAGACGATGCTGAAGCCAGGCTCCAGGCGGGCGAGCTCGTACTTGCCCTCGTCGTCCGTCCACGTGGTCGGCATATCCGGGCGAAGCTGCTTGCCCACGAACACGCGGGCGCCGCTCACAGGTTCAGCTGCGGCGTTGACCACCTTGCCGGTCATTCTCGCGGCGATTCGCACGGTAAGCCGTCGTGTGACCGACAGCGGCTGTTCAGGCTGGGTGGCCGGGTCGGGCATGGAGATGGACTTGACGAACTCGCGGTTGCGGACGTAGCGGTCGCCGTTGAGGCGGAACTGGATGGCGGTCGCTTCGGGATGAACGCCTTTGAGGCTGGCCCGGCCGTTAGCGTCGGTGGTTGCCTCGATGTAGTCGCTACTGGGCTCGATGAGGGCTTCGATGGCCACGGCGGCGGCCGGTTTGCCGAGGTTGTCCTCCACGTTGACTTGGACCGCACGTTCCGGGCGAAGCTGGATGTCGGTTTTGGCGTGGTTGGTCATGATGCCGACGATGCGCCGCTCGATGCCGAAGCCTTCGGCGGTGAAAGTCAAGGTCGCGTTGCCCCGAGTCACGTTGGTAAAGGAGAACTCCCCGTCGGCATCGGTCTGGGCATTGAGCGAGCGCAAGCCGGTCTCGCAGCGGACCGCGACTCCGGCGAGAGGCTTGCCGGTGGCCGCGGCGCTGACTCGACCGGCGAGGATGGCCGTTCCGGTCAACGTCGCGTCGATGAAGGGTGGGTTTTCGGGGTCAGAGACTTCGTATTCGTCCACGAAGTCGTTGAAGCCGTCCATGTGGACGCGAACCCGAACGGAGCCTTGCAGGGGGCGAGGCAGTTGGGCGGAGATGTCGCCTGTCGAGTTGCTCACGACCTCGACCAGTGGGGGATCATCCGCCGCCGCATCCAGCGACTCGATGCGGACGGTTGCCCTGGCGATTCCGCCCCCGCTCTCGTTGAGGACCATGCCCTGGATGACAGGCCCGGTGGCCGGTTGGCTGGCCGGCTGACTGGCGGGTCCGGTGGTCGGCTGGGCATGGCCGTAGTGCATTGTACAAGCTAGAAGAACTATTAAGGTCTTAGATAGAGTTGTGACGCGGCCCATCGGGTGTTGTCCTCGCTGGTGGGTGGCGTTTTCCTGGTGAGCGCCACGGCCTCTTTATTGTGGCCGATTTCGGTCGAGATGGGAACCGCCGGGAGGGTCTTGGGCGGGAGTGGGATGACGGCGAGGTTCCGATAATGTCGCGAGATGGAGGCGGCCATTTGGCTGGTCAAGAGCTTTCTGGCGGTCGGCCGATATACGCTACGCCTTGTGGCCGTTAGGACGATGGCCCCCCAGATATGGCATGAGCGTCCACCCTTGGAAAGCGTGTGCGGCTCTTTGTGCAGAAAAGTGGTTTTCGGGCTTGACGTTCGGTCCATGTTAGGGTATACTCATGATCGAAGAGACACGTGGCTGGAAGGGTCAAGGAAGTGGCAGCGAGGGCGAGGATGCGTTGCCGCTTTGGCGGTGGCGTCCGAGTGAAAACCGCAAGGAGGCGGGCACGATGGGCACGCACATGGTTGGCGACGGGTTGCCGCTTTGTGTTTTTGGTCCGGGGGGGGGCTTTCGCCAGGTGATCGGTTCGGACGGCCGGGGCGTGGTCAGCGATGGGGCCGGGCGGCGTGAACTGGTTGCGGCGGTTGAATTAGGGCGGTTCGACGGGGCTATTGCGCGGGTGGAGCGGGCAGCCAGATTCCTGGCGAGGTTTCTCGGCATGGGCCGAGCCGAAGGGGGGCGGGGCTCGTCGGGGGGGGAGGTCTGGCCGCTGGTCGTGGTGGGCCCTGACGGACTGAGCGGACTCCTGGACCGGCCGGTCTGGCCACGGATGGAGACAAGCCATGTCAAGTCGATCAAGCGTGGGTTGTTCCCGGTTGACACCCAAGCAGCTTCGCATTCTGACGCTGATCCGCGATTTTCAGCGCAAGAATGGCTATTCCCCGACGATGCAGGAATTGGCCGATGTCCTCGACGTCAGCAAGGTCACCGTGTTCGAGCACGTGGGCGCTCTCGAAAAGAAGGGACTCTTGCGTCATTCGCGACACAGGGCACGCTCTTTGGAACTCACGTCGCGGGTGGAGTTCCCGGATGAGCCGAGTTCGCGGCTTCGGATGGTTGGGCACATAGCGGCGGGCTTGCCGATCGAGGCAATCGAGAACGAAGAGACGATTGACCTGGGAGAGGTGTTTCATGCGCCGCGGGGGGCGTTTGTGCTGAAGGTTCGCGGCGACAGCATGATTGACGAGCAGATTCGTGATGGTGACCTGGTTGTGGTCGAGCGCCGTGAGTTGGCCCGTGACGGGGAAACGGTGGTAGCGCTTCTTCCGGATGGGGAAGCGACGCTCAAGAAGTTTTATCGAGAGAGGAATCGCGTTCGGTTGCAGCCCGCGAACTCGGCCTACGAGCCGATCTATGTCCGCAGCGTCCAGATTCAGGGCGTGGTTATAGGCGTCATACGCAGGTATCGGTGACAGCCGAATCAGCGCGGAGCTGTGGCGAGGCTGGTGCGACGGGTGGGTCTCACATCGAAGGTCGGCCCAGAATTCGAGATTGAATTAGTCCACTATGAATGATTTTCAGGGCTGGGGCTCTCCTTTGGTGGTCGTGCGGTACGGGGGCGGCTGGCGCGGCATGGCCGACGCGCGGGGGTGGGGCGCGGCCCTATTGCTGGGCGGCGTTCTCTAGGGGGCTGTGTGGCTGGAGTTTGCGGGCGAATAGCTGTGGGCCGGCGGGGAGGCTGCTACAATGATCCGAGCGGTAACGGTGGAGTCGTTTTGGGTGGGACTGGCGTTGGATGTCGCGTTGATGCGGAGCATCGGTTCGGTCTGCGGGGCGTAGGTTCGGCGGAGGATCCATGGTAACGAGTTCTCTTCCAAGGAAGATCATCGAGTACCCTGACCCTCGTCTGCGGCGTAAGGCCGCTCGGGTGGAGATCTTCGATGGGAAGCTTGAGGCCCTGGTGAAGCGGATGCTTGAGCTGATGCATGAGGAGCGGGGCGTGGGACTGGCGGCTCCTCAGGTGGGCGTATCTCGTCGATTCTTCGTCTACAATCCGACCGGCGAGCCGCAGGATGATGCCGTTCTGGTGAATCCGGAGTTGGTGGACCTCACCGAGCTGGTTGAGGCCGAGGAGGGTTGCCTGTCCGTCCCGGACGTCAGGGTGAACATCCGGCGGGCACGGCGGTGCAAGCTTCGGGGCCAGGATCTCACTGGGCGTCCTGCGGAACTCGCGGGCGAGGGTCTGGTTGCCCGCATCTGGCAGCATGAGATCGATCATCTCGACGGCAAGCTCATTGTCGATCGCATGGATGGTGCCGACAAGATCGCCAACAAGAAGGCCATCGGAGATTTGGAGAGTCGGTATCGCCGGGCTTCCGCCAAGCGGTGATTTGCTGGTCTCTTGATTACTTTTTTACCGATCTTCGGTTTGCGGCCCAGTTGGGTGTGTCGTATACTCAAATGGGACAACGGAAGCCGTGCGTCTGCATCCCTTTACGCGCGTGAATCATGGACTTTCGCGACTATCTCAACAGCCTGATGCGTCCCGACTTGTACGGGCTGCCCACCATCGGCTTTGAGATGCTGCTTATCGGGATCGTGGTCTACTCAGTCCTGCGGTTTCTGCACGGGACGCGTGGGGCTCGACTTCTGCAGGGCATGCTCATCCTGCTTGTTCTCGGCTTCTTGGTTGTGACATTCCTGGCCGAGAAGTTCAATCTTGACAGGATCATGGTGCTCTATCGGCCATTGGTCTGGACGGTTTTCCTTGCCGCCCTGGTTGTCTTCCAGCCTGAGCTCCGTCGGGGTCTGATGCGTCTGGGAGAGACTCGCTGGCGGCGGGACCGGCTGAGCGAGATCGAGCGGGTCGTTCGGCCGGTGACGGCGGCGTGTGTTCAGTTTTCCAAGAACAAGATCGGGGCGCTCATCGCCATTGAGCGGGACGTGGGGCTGGCCAACATCGTCGAGCAGGGGGTGCGGCTGGATGCCCGGCTGTCGTCGGAGCTGCTGAATGCCATCTTCTGGCCGGGAACGGCTTTGCACGATCTCGGGGTGATCATTCAGCGTGATCGGATTGCTGCGGCGGCCTGCCCGTTTCCGTTGGGCGACGCGGAGGGCGTGGACCGGTCGATGGGCAGTCGGCACCGGGCGGCCATCGGACTGAGCCAGGACTCAGACGCGGTGGTGGTTGTGGTCAGTGAGGAGACCGGTTCTATCTCGATCGCCGAGAACGGCCGACTCTACTCTCACATTGCCCCGGAGATGCTTGGCGGGGTACTGAGCCGCCATCTGGCCCGGACGCGAGCCAGGCCGGAGGGGGCTGAAGAGGGGGGGCTGGAGCCGGTCGTTAGTGCTCCGGTTGGTGAAGGGCCGGTCGCGGTCGCCGGTGTCCGGGAAGAGAGTCGTGGAGAGTCCGGCGGTGACGGTCGAGGTTCGGGTGACGGCGGCAAGCTTGCTGAGACGCCGATGGCGCCCGGTACCGCGCCGGCCGCAGATGTGGCGGCTGGCAAGCGCCCCCCGGAGGCGGCTCCGGCATGAAGACGCAGATTCAGTTGATTGTGGCCACGGCGTTCCTGACTGTTCTGGTGTGGGTCTACGCCGATCTGGCCAGCCAGGAGACCCGGGATATCGAGCTCACTCTTCGGTTGAACGTGCCGACGGGTTCGGACCTCGTGGTGCGGATGGAGGGTTCCTTGCCTGAGACGCCGGACAAGATGCAGGTTGCCGTCAAGTTGGGTGGTGCGAAGGCGGCCATCGGCAAGCTTGAAATCGAGGAGGGGCGGGGTGGGTTGACGCTGAAGCTGCCCATGCCGGCCACGGGCACTCGGAGCGACGAGATCAAGGTACGCGACGAAGTGCAGAAGTGGGCCTCCGGTCGTGGCTTGCACGTCCTCGGTCTCAGCCGGGAGTTCATTCGGTACACGGTGGATCGGTTCGTCGAAGTCGAGATCACGCTTGAGGCAGATCCCGGCGTTTTTGCCAACGAGTTGAAGGGCCCGCCGCGCGTGGAGCCTGCCAAAGTGAAGGCTCGGCTGCTGGCCAGTCAACGCGATGAGCGCGCTTCGGCCGAGCGCCGGCTGGTGCTCCCGATCGAGGAGCAGCTTCGCAATCGTTCGAGTGACAGTTTTGAAGAGCAGTTGGCTCGGCAGAAGTGGCAGGGATTGGATGTGACCTTCGTTCCGGACCAAGTCACGATCTCCGTCACCCGCCGACAGGGTTTTGAGACTTACCGGTTGACTGCGATTCCGTTGTGCGAGCTGTGGCCGTCGTATCGGCCGGAGGGCGAGTACCGAGTGGAGTGGGCCGACGAGGATGACCAGGTCCAGCACATCGAGGTGATTGTGCCTGCCGGCAAGCCGCGTGTGTTGACGAACAAGGACGTGATTGCGTTTGTGAGCATCGAACGGGAGGATCTGGCTCCCGAGCCGAAGACAATCACGGAGACCGCACCGGCGGTTTCCCGGGAAGGGATTCCGCGCGAGGTGCATTTCGTGTTCCCGCCGGGTTTCGAGGACGTTCGAGTTGTTCCGCCTCTGCCCAAGGTGCGATTCAGAGTGGTCAAGGTCGCCACGCCTCCCCAGTCCAAGTGACTCATGGCGTCGCGGGTGCGAAAGGCTATAATGCCCGTCATGGGAGTATCCCTGGAGTCCTACGCGAGTTCCCTGGCTGCGTCGGCGCGCCGGGCGGGGCGGGTTCTGGCCCTGACCAGCGGCCGGCAGCGGAGGGAATCGCTCGTGCGGATGGCCGAGTCGCTTCGCCGGAACACCGACCGGTTGTTGGCGGAAAACGCCACGGATCTGGACGCGGCTCGGGAGAGTGGGCTGAGCCCGGCCATGGTCGACCGCCTTCGGCTCGATCCGGATCGGGTCGCCAAGATGGCCGCGGCCGTAGACGAGGTCGCCGAACAGCCGGATCCGGTGGGACAGGTCATCGAGGGGTGGGTACGGCCGAACGGGCTTCGGATCGAGAGGCTCCGCGTGCCCATCGGTGTTGTGGCGATCATCTATGAGGCTCGGCCGAACGTCACCTCCGACGCCGCCTCGCTGTGCCTGAGGAGCGGCAACGCCTGCATCCTGCGGGGAGGCAAGGAGTCGTTCCATTCGAACATGGCCATTGGAGCGGCTATTGCCGAGGCCTTGACGGAGGCGGGGATTGTCCCCGAGGCGGTTCAAGTGGTGAGCACGACCGACCGCCAGTTGGTGCCTTTGCTGCTTCGACAAGAGGGGAACATCGATGTGGTGATCCCGCGCGGGGGCGAGTCGTTGATCCGGGCGGTCGTTGAGCAGTCGAGGATTCCGGTGATCAAGCACTACGCCGGGAACTGCCACGTGTACGTCGAACCCTCGTGTCCGCAGGAGATGGCCGAGGCAGTCATTATCAATGCCAAGACGCAGCGTCCGGGCGTGTGTAATGCGGCCGAGTCCATCCTGTTCCACAGGGATGTGGGCGACAGCCGGATCCGTGCGATCTGTGAGAAGCTGATCGAGGCGGGCGTCGAGGTTCGCGGTTGTGGGCAGGTCTGCCAGTTATCCCCGGCGGTCAAGCAGGCCACCGACCTGGATTGGGCGGCCGAGTACCTGGACCTGATCGTCTCGGTGAAGGTGGTCGGTTCGCTGGCCGAGGCGGTCGAGCACATCAACCGATATGGCTCGCATCATACGGACGCCATCCTGACCAGCGATATTCGATCGGCCGATGCGTTCGTGGCGGGCGTGGATTCCGGCAATGTCATGGTGAACTGTTCGACCCGATTCAGCGATGGTGGCGAGTATGGGCTGGGTGCCGAGATTGGAATCAGCACGGACAAGCTTCACGCCCGAGGGCCGATGGGGGCCGCGGATCTGACCACGTACAAATGGGTTGTCCGGGGCGACGGTCACGTGCGCGGGTGAAGGAAAGCGAGATTCGGGGAGCATGGGTACGACAGTGAACACTGCTGTGGTTTCTACGGGGCCGTTGAAGTTCCTGGAGAAGGTGCGCATCGTCGCCGCTGCGGGGGTGGCGGTGGTGCTGATGACCACGATTGGATGGATGGCGGTGTCGCCGGCGGACCCGGACATGGCCGTGAGTTACACGACCGGTGGACGGGCGATATGGACCGCTTGGCCGGTCATGCTGGCTTTGACAGTTGTCGCGAGCTTGTTGGGTACGGTGATTGCCGGGCCGCGGTTGCCCGAATCCGGTTTATTGGCGGCCTCGGTCGGGCTGGTGGCTCTGGCGATTCGTGGCGGGTCGATGCAGGCCGTTCTAGGGTACCATGCCGGGACGGAGGAGGCGACGCGGAAGGCCCTGATGGTGAACATGGAGATCGACGCGCTGTTGTGGGCGGCGATTCTGGTTGCCTCGTGGAAGGCTGTGTCGATGGTTTGGCGATGGTTGTGGGTGGAGCAGGAGGGTGAGGCGGGGGAAGGCTCGGGCGTGCCATCTGGGAAGGGCCCGAGGAAGGCGTCGGGCGTGGCGAACGGCGGCAGGCTACGTGCGGCCTGGCCCGGCTGGGCGGTGACGGCCGTGCTGGGCCTGTTCATCATCTGGGTTACGGTCGCTCGAACGCCGGTGGCGACGGTAGCTCGCGGGCAGGTTATCGCGTCGGTGGCCGGTGGTTTGTTCCTAGCGGCCATGGCTGCCCGCTATTTCACCGGGGTGGACGATGTTCGGGGTTATCTGCTGGCTCCGTTGATCGTGGCCCTGGTGGGGTATCTGCTGGGTTATCTGCAGGCGGACATGAGCTGGACGCGCGAGGGGAGCGGGGCGTACGCTCTTCTGGCGACAACGCCGCCGCATGCCCTGGCTCGCCCGCTGCCGCTGGAGTATGTGGCGGGCGGCCTGGTCGGCTCGATCGTGGGTTACTGGAGCGGCGGGAAGGTCGAACTCGTAGCCGAACAGGAGCTGTGACATGATCGGCGTGCCTCGGCCCGAGCTGGAGGACTGGCTCGTCATTCGCCGCCGAATGCTACGCGAGACTGAGGCGTTCATTGAGGACGCCCTTGGTCACCCCGAGAAGTGGGTTGTCATTCCCACGATCCGGGTGGGCGAAGGCGAGTTCATGCCTGGTCGCGCGGCCCTGTTCTGGTCGCAAGTGCTGGCGAGTTCGTAGGTGGATCGACGGTCTCGAAGGGGAGCGTGATGGCGGCCAAGATCAGTGAAGCCGAAGTGCGGCACATCAGCTATCTGAGTCGGCTCAACCCCAGCGATGCGCAGGTTGCGCAGGCCAGTGAGCAGCTCTCGGCTATTCTCGAGTACATGGAGCAGCTCGCCGAGGTGGACACCTCGCAGGTGCCGCCGACCGCTCACGCCTTGCCGGTGCACAACGTGTTTCGGGAGGATGTGCCCGTGCCGGGCCTCAACCCGGACCAGGCCCTGGCGAACGCCCCGCAGCGGGACGGGGTCTTCTTTGCCTTGCCCAAGGTGCTGGAGCAGGACAGCGCGTAGAGATTGAGGGGTGGACGCAGGGGACCCCTTGCCCCCGTCGGGTGGCGGCGCATAGTGAGGCGGGGGTCTGAAACGGACGGCAACGATTGGCGAGCGAAGCTCATGAGCATGTCAACGCTGGTCGAGACGCGAGACGCGATTCGTTTGAAGCAAGTTAGCTCTCGAGAGTGGGTTCGGAAATCCCTGGCCAGGATTGAGAGGCTGGAGCCCCAGCTGCACGCCCTGGTCAGCTACGACGGTGATCGAGCGATGGCCGCCGGGCAGACGATTGATGACCGCATCGCGCGGGGGGAGGCGGTGGGAGAGCTGGCCGGTGTGCCGATCATATTGAAGGACAACCTGTGCACGTCGTGGGGTCGGACGACCTGTGCCTCGAGAATGCTGGAGAAGTTTGAATCGCCGTACAGCGCTCATGTCGTTGAGCGGCTGAAGGCGGCCGACGCGGTGATCGTCGGCAAGGCGAACCTCGACGAGTTCGCGATGGGGTCGAGCACGGAGAACAGTGCGTTCGGAGCGACCCGGAACCCGTGGAACACGGACTGTGTACCGGGAGGCAGTTCGGGCGGCTCGGCGGTGGCGGTTGCCTCGGGCATGGCCGCCGGGAGTCTGGGTTCGGACACGGGTGGTTCGATACGGCTTCCGGCCTCGTTCTGTGGCATCACCGGCCTGAAGCCCACGTATGGGCGGGTATCCCGCTACGGTCTTGTCGCCTACGGGAGCAGTTTGGACCAGATTGGGCCATTGGCTCGAACCGCCCGCGATGTAGCCTGTCTGCTCAAGGTGATCGCGGGCTGGGACCTGAGGGATTCGACCAGCGTCCATGAGGAGGTGCCGGACTATCCGGCGGTCCTGGACAAGCCTTTGGGCGGCCTGAGCGTCGGATACGCGGAGGAGTGCTTTGGCGAGGGGTTGGATGCGGAAGTCCGCAAGCTGGCGGAGGCTGCGATCGAGGTGTACCGTGCGGCGGGTGCCCAGGTGCGACCTGTTCACCTCCCGCACCTGAAGTATGCCATCGCCTGTTACTACGTTGTAGCGACGGCGGAGGCCTCGAGCAACCTGGCTCGTTACGATGGCGTCCACTATGGCCTGAGGGCGGCCGCTCCCAAGGACTATGTCGACGTGTACTGTTCGAGCCGCGAGGAGGGGTTTGGGGCGGAGGTCAAGCGGCGGATCATGCTGGGTACGTATGTGTTGTCGAGCGGGTATTACGACGCTTATTACCTGAAAGCCCTCAAGGTCCGCACGCTGATCAAGCAGGATTTTGACCGGGCCTTCGAGGATGTCGATGTGATTGCAGGTCCGACGTCGCCGGTTCCGCCGATTCGGCTGGGCGAGAAGGTGAATGATCCGCTGGCCATGTATCTGATGGATGTGTATACCGTGTCGGCCAATTTGGCGGGCCTGCCGGCTCTGAGCATGCCGTGCGGGCTGACCGGCTCGGGTCTTCCCGTCGGTCTGCAACTCATGGGCAAGCCTTTCGCGGAGGATCGTCTTTTGCGGGCGGCCCACGAGTACCAGACCCACACCGACTGGCATACTCGCGCTCCGGCGGTGAGCGAACCCTGATGTCGGCAACTGCGCTGAAAGCTCGTTGGGTCATCCCGGCCACCCTCCCGCCGATCGAGGATGGGATGGTGGTTTTTGATGGACATCGGATCATCGAGGTGGGTCACGCTCGCGGCCCCGGGCCGGCGGTCGTGGACCTCGGTGACGTGGCCATTGTTCCTGGTTTCGTCAACGCTCACACCCATCTGGAACTGACCTTCTGTCACCACCGGGTGCCGTTCCGGGGGACGTTCGTGGACTGGGTCGAGGATGTGGTCGCCCTGCACTCGGCGGATCTGCCGGACGAAACGCTGCGGAACGCGATCCGGGAGGGGTTTCGGCGGTCCCTGGTGGCCGGTGTGACCACGGTGGGGGATATCGGGTACGGTCCGCCCTCGGCGGAGGAGTGGCTGCGGAGCCGGGTCAATGTGGTGGGTTTTCTGGAGATCCTGGGTATGGGTCCGCGACGGTTCGAGGCCCATCGACAGGGTTTTGGCGTCCAGGCGGCCCTGTGCGAAGAGGTCGACGAACTCATCAGGCGGGATCGCCAGGGGCAGGCGCTCCGGGCGATCAAGCGGGTGGGGCTGTCACCGCACGCGCCCTACAGCGTGGACACGCTCCTTTTCAAGTATGTCGTGGAGTACCTGGCCTTGCGGCGTTTTCCGGTGTGCACGCACCTGGCGGAGACGCTGGAAGAAGTCCGATTCCTCACCGACGGCACCGGTCCGCTACGCGACCTGCTGGAACGGTGGAATCGATGGGACGGCTCCTTTGAGCCGCCCGGCTGCTCGCCTGTGGAATACGCCCGCCGGGTGGGACTGCTCCAGCATCGCCCGGTGCTTGCTCACGTGAATCACGTGGGCACGCGTGATCTCGAGACGTTGGCCGCCTCGACCTGTCACGTGGCATTCTGCCCACGTACCCACCATTTCTTTGGTCACGCGCCGCATCGTTACCGGGAGATGATCGACCGAGGCATCAATGTGTGCATCGGCACGGATTCGCTGGCCAGCAACGACTCGCTATCGGTTCTGGAGGAGTTGCGGTTCCTTCGGGCCCAAGATCCGCGTCTCTCCGCCGGCCAGTTGCTGAAAATGGGGACGATTGCCGGCGCCTACGCCCTCCGGCTGGATGCGGACGTCGGCTCGATCGAGGTCGGCAAACAGGCCGACATGGTGGTCATTCCTCTGGGGCATCGGGATGCAACCGACCCGGTCGAGGACATCCTGAGTCATGACCGTTCCCCTTCGGTGGTTTATCTGCGGGGCAGTCGGGTGGCCGGTTGACTGGTAGCCGGCCTCGGCTTTCGGTAGGATGATAGGCTTGGAGCCGGGAGGCGTCAGCCCGGTCGTCAGGGCTTCCTGGAGTGGTTGAGCCATGCCGGAAACGCCGCGGATCATTCAGGGCGACTTGCTGGCCAAGGGTCAGCGTTTTGCGATCGTGGTCAGCCGATTCAACGAGTTCATCTCCTCGCGACTGCTGGGCGGTGCGACCGATGCTCTCGAGCGCCACGGTTGTGCCGCCGGGGACATCACCGTGATCTGGGTGCCAGGCGCGTGGGAAGTGCCCATGACCGCCAGGAAAGCGGTGGGCAGCGGCCGGTTCGACGCCGTCATCTGCCTGGGTTGCGTGATTCGCGGGGAGACCCCGCATTTCGACTACGTAGCCAATGAGGCGGCCAAGGGCATTGCCCAGGTCGGGCTGGAGTCGGGCATGCCCGTGGTCTTCGGAGTCTTGACGGCGGATACGCTCGAGCAGGCGATCAACCGGGCGGGCGCAAAGGCTGGGAACAAAGGCGCCGACGCAGCCATGACAGCCATCGAAATGGTCAACGTATATGCCAAGCTGTCGCCCAAGAAGAAGTGAGCCTTGGCACAACCCCCAAGAACGGATCCATGAAACACCAGCGTTATCAGGCCCGGACGATCGCCCTGCAGGGCCTCTACCAGTTGGATATCCAGCGTCTGCCTGACGACCAGCCGGTCACCGACCTGCTGGCGCCGCTACTGGTCGAAGCGGCCCTCGACGGCGGTGCGGCCGAATACGCCCGCGAGCTGACCGGCGGGGCCTGGGCAACCCACGCCCGGTATGACCAGATGATTACCGAGGCGGGCAGTCACTGGGACGTGTCCCGGATGGCGGTCGTGGACCGGAACATCCTGCGGTTGGCCCTGTACGAGTTGATTGAGAAGCCGGACGTTCCCGCCCGGGTGATCATCGATCAGGCGGTCGAGTTGGGTCGAGAGTTCGGGGCCGCTGAGACTCCGCAGTTCATTAACGGCGTTCTGGACGCAATCTGGAAACGCAACCCCGCCTGTCAGATGGCTCGCGAGGCCCGCCCCGCCGGCCGCGATTGATTTCTGAGGAGTACGATGGGACTCTTTGACCGCCTCAAGAAAGGCCTTGCCAAGACCCGCGACAAGATCACGCGGAGCTTCCGGTCGGTTCTTCCGTTCGGACGGAAGATCGACGATGCGCTGATTGACCAGCTTGAGGAGACCATGCTGGCCGACGACATGGGGCCGACGGCCACGGCCCGTTTTATCGACGAGGTTCGCAAGGCCTACAAGTCCGGCGAGATCAGCCAGACCGAGGAGATCATTCCCTTTCTGCAGAACCGAATTGTGACTTTCTGGCCGGAGGCTGATCGCCAGCTGCACTGGGCGAACTCGGGGCCGACCGTGATCCTGGTGGCCGGCGTCAACGGCTCAGGCAAGACCACCAGCGTGGCCAAGTTGTGCAGCTACCTAGCCAAGCAGGGGAAGAAGGTCATTCTCGGGGCCTGCGACACGTATCGGGCGGCGGCCGTGGCCCAGCTCACCGAATGGTCCAAGCGGCTCGGGGTGCAGATTGTGAAGCATGACCAGGGGGCCGACCCGGGCGCCGTCGCGTACGACGCCTGCGAGGCCGCGGTCGCGCGGGGCTTCGACGTGCTCATCCTCGACACGGCGGGCCGGCTGCATACCCAGGACCACCTCATGCGGGAACTGAACAAGATTCAACGGGTGGTTCAGAAGAAGATGCCCGAGGCCCCGCACGAGGTTCTGCTGGTCCTGGATTCGACCATTGGTCAGAACGCCATCAACCAGGCCAAAGTGTTCGGCGAACACGTCAAGGTCACCGGCCTATTCCTGGCCAAACTCGATGGTTCGGCCAAGGGCGGCATCGTGATCGGCATCCATGATCAACTCCATATCCCCGTCAAGTTCGTGGGTCTGGGCGAGACTCCGGACGATATCGAGCCTTTCGACCCGGCCAGCTTCGTCGAGGCCCTGTTTTCCGAGAAGGCGGACTAGGGATCCTAGATGGAATGTGGGATGGGTTTGGCCGGCGGCTGTCCGGTTGTCAGCTCCGGTGCTCGCCCGACGGGGTGGTTGTGGCCTGGGTGGGCGGTGGTCTTCGCGTTAAGTCGTTTGCTATCCGCGGCTTGTTGCTGTCGGAAAACCGACATCGGTGAGCAGCCCGTTGGGGTGTTGGGAGGGGAAGCACCCGGTTTCGGTCTTCGAGATACGCCGGTTTCGGTCTTCGAGATGGCATCTAGCGACTGTACTGTGCTGAGTTATGGTTATATAATGAGTTGCAGGTGAGAGACGGATGGGCCAAACGTCGCGGAGTGGCCTCGGAAGTGGCCCTGAGGAGTGCCGAGGAAGAGTGACTGCTTGCCAGCGGCTAAGCCGCGGCGGGACGGCGTGGCTTGGGTCAAACGCAAGGGCTTTATGATGAACGCTAGAAGCAACTCAAGGGGATTTACACTGATCGAGATTCTGGTCGTTGTGGCGATCATCGCCTTGCTGATCTCGATTCTCCTGCCGTCGCTCAGCAAGGCGCGCGAGCAGACTCGGATGCAGGTTTGCAAGTCCAACATGAGGCAAGTCATGACCGGCATGCTCCTGTACGTCCACGAGTACAAGGTGCTTCCCGGTACGCAGAGCGTGTTCTACCTTGGCGGCTACTGGCCGATGGTGAACGCTCCTGACAAGAAGGGTCCGAACTGGGTATGGGACGGATGCACGGAAGGCTATGGTGGTGATCCGAAGAACGCCAACTTCATTCGTGACGTGCCCCGTCGCGGCACGATCTTCAAGTACACGAAGAGTGAATCGGTCTACGTGTGTCCCTCTGATCGAGTGGGTATGCCCGACGACAAGGACGATCTTGGGGGCGGCAGTTCCGGGCGCAACAGCTACTCGATGAACGCGTACATCGGCTACAAGTCGCCGGAGAAGCTGGCGCGGCCGGCCAACTCGAGCGGATGGAAGGTTGAAGGCAATGACAGAAACGGCAAGCCGGTTCGGACGCCCCAGAAGGAACGGCTTGACTGGTCGAACGGAGACAAGATGTTCGTGGTGGTCGAGGAGCACCCGTATTACCACAAGGGCTTCAACTTCGAGGGCAACTTCAACGTGACCGACAAGATCGTTGCTCGTCACAGCGTGGTTCGGCGCAAGAACGGGGCCGATTTGGGTCTTGGCCGGAGCAATGTCGCTTTCCTGGACGGCCACGCGGAATCGCCGTTGTACTCGCTGGAGACGGAAGCTTACGACATGTTCGCCCAGATCGGCTTTCCCTCGACGGACACTGCGTTCATGAACCAATTCATGGCCAAGTTCACCAAGCCGCCGTGGTGATGGGCCGACGCGGAGTTGTCGTTTCGAGTCAGGGGAGGGGCCGCCGGCATCGAAAGGGGAGGGGCCGGAGGGGTGGGCAGGCTATGGTTGGGGTGCCCGTCATGGTGGAGGGGGGAGCTGTCTGTCGCCTGCTACCCCTTGCATTTCAACGAGTTGTAGACTAAGACATAGATCCTGAGAGCTTCCGACCTGGACGCGCGGTGGCTGTCTGCGCAAACTGGCGGCGGCCCTTCCGGGGGCGACTACGGGCGCTCCTTGGGAGTTGCGGTGGGCCGGAGATGGGAAGGTGGCGCGGTCGTCACGATTCGTTACTCATCCAAGAGGTGCTGTCATGTCCAAACCACTGAACATTGGTCTGATCGGTTGCGGCTTCATGGGGCGTGCGCACTCGAACGCCTATCTCAAGGTGAACCACTTCTTCAAGCGGGAGCATCGGCCGGTCCTGAAGGCGGCCTGTGCCCGTCCGCAGGAGTTGGAGAAGCTGAAGGCTTTTGCCGAGGCGTGGGGTTACGAGTCGATCGAGACGGACTACAGGAAGCTCATCGAGCGCAAGGACATTGACTTGATCGACATCTGTGCTCCGAACTTCATGCACAAGGAGCTGACCATTGCGGCCGCGAAGGCCGGCAAGATGATTGTCTGCGAGAAGCCGTTGGCGATGACTGCCGCCGAGGCCGAGGAGATGACCGCGGCGGTCGAGAAGGCCGGCGTGCCCAACATGGTGTCGTTCAACTATCGGCGGGTGCCGGCCATTTCGCTGGCCAAGCAGGTGATTGGCGAGGGGCGCATCGGCCGGCCATTTCACTATCGGGCGACCTACCTGCAGGACTGGACGATTGCGACCGACGTGCCCCAGGGTGGGATGGCCCTTTGGCGACTGGACGTCAAGGTGGCCGGATCTGGCGTGACCGGCGATTTGCTGGCCCATTCAATCGATACGGCCGAGTGGCTCAACGGCCCGATCCAGCGTGTGGTGGCCGCGACCGAGACCTTCATCAAGCAGCGCATGCACGTTGAGACCGGGAAGATGGAGCCGGTCGGGATAGACGATGCCTGCATGTTCCTGGCCATTTTCGCGAATGGTTCGATGGGGACGTTCGAGAGCAGCCGCTACGCGAGGGGACGCAAGAACTTCAACACCTTTGAGCTGAACGGCGAGTTGGGAAGCCTGTACTTCGACCTGGAGGATCCGCACATTCTCCAGTATTTCAAGTATGCCGACCCGGCCACGGGCAAGAAGATCGAGAGCCACCTGACCGGTTGGCAGAGAATTCACGTGACCAACTCCGAGCACCCCTACATGGGCAAGTGGTGGGTTCCGGGCTGCACGATTGGTTACGAGCACACGTTCGTTCACGGATTCGCCGACTTCCTGGCCGGACTCGAAGGTGGCGAGAAGTTTCAGCCGGACTTCCGTTGCGCCTTGCGGACCCAGAAGGTCTGTGACGCGGTGCTGCGCAGCGCCAAGGAGCAGCGCTGGCTGGAGGTTGAGTGAGCGGCTGTCGCGGCGGAGATAGCAAGGGCGGACGGGAGTCAGGTCGCGGATGCGCGGAGGGCAGATGCCTTCCTGCTGCGAGGCGGAGATGACCGGCAGGCCTGGGGGATTGCATGTTTGGAATTGTGACCAAGAGAGTTGTCGGCGTGCTCATGGCGGCGTCGGGTCTGCTGCCGGTGTCTGTCTGGGCAGGCGGGGCGGCCACGAAGCCGGCGCCGGCCTCCGCGGACTTTCGCCCGCGAGTCGCGGTGCAGACCTACGTCTGGGCGCAGGACCGGGCAGCCAAGAAGCTCGATTTCTGGGCCGACCTGGGTAACGTGTTCATCGAGGTGGCCGCCTCCGGGGCGACTCACGTCGAGGGTTTCCTGGACTGGTTCGATACCGACGCCAAAGCACACCGTGCCCAGGAGTTGCTCAAGCAGCACGCCCTGACGCTGGTGGGGGCTTACGCGGGGGGTGTCTTTCACGAGGAGGCCGAGGCCCGCAAGACGATCGATGTCATTCTCAAGCAGGCGGACCGTGCCAAGCAGCGTTGCGGCAAGATCTTCATCGACGTGAATCCTCAGCCTCTGCCCAACCGTGCGGCCAAGAGCGAGGCCCAGCTGGCTGTCCAGGTTGCCATGCTCAACCTCTTGGGCCACAAGCTGGCCGACAAAGGCATGTCGTTGGTGGTTCACCAGCATGATGCCGAGATTCTTAACGATGCCAAGGAGCTCCGCTATCACATCGCTCATCTGGAGGCGAAAGTCGTCGGCTTGTGCCTGGACACGCACTGGGTTTATCGGGGCGGGCAGGATCCGCTCACGTTGCTGATGGAAGCCGGCCGGAAGGTCAGGGTCCTGCATCTCCGCAACTCGGTCAACGGAATCTGGACCGAGAGTCTGGGGCCGGGCGACGTGGACTACGCCGCTATCGCCAACCACCTTCGCCAGAGCGGCTACAATGGGTGGCTGATCATCGAGTTGGCCTACGAACAGGGCACGAAGGTGACCCGCCCGCTCAGCGAGAACGTGAAGAGCAGCCGGCACTATCTGGAGCAAGTGTTCATCAAGGGCAGCTAGCCGCCGAGTCCGCGAGGCGTGGGATCCGGGGTGCAGTTACGGGCAGGTGGCCGGCCCCTTTGAGGCGCGGTGCAGTGAACGCATCGTACTCGCCGGATGCGTGCCGCCCGGGCCGAGTGCGTATTCGGCGGAGCGTCTGGTTTCGAAGGCTCCGTCAGCGGTTCAGTTCCCGAAGGATCTGGAAGGCCTCGGCCGCCTTCATCCCAACCACGCTGCCGCGAAAACGGGCCAGGGAATCGATCGCTTCGATCGAGCGGGCGGGGATGGCCTCGGCGAGTTGGCTCTTGTATAGACGCATCGCCGCCAGTTTGGCCGGCAGGGTGGCCTCGATTCTCACGTACCAGTTGGGGTTGAATGCCGGCTCGATGCCGGGGGCCGACCAGTGAGTTTCGGAGACGGTCTCGTAGCAGGCGATTCGCCCCACCTGGTGACGGCGGCCGTCGGGACGCAAGGCGACCATTGCGGCATCGAAGATCTGGCGGTGGTCTTCATGGCGGTCACCTGGGAAGGGGAGCAATACCGTGTCCGGCCTGACCTTGCCGATGAGCGAAGCGAACGCGGCGTTGAGCTCATGCTCGGGCATGAGGTGGAGCGTCGTCACCGGCAGATTCATGAACAGCAGCTGGCTCCCGAGCAGCCTGGCGGCCTTCTTGGCTTCAGTTCGGACCTGGCGGACCTGCGAGGCGGGGAAGAGCGGGGTTCCCCTGGTCACGATGGCAACGCTGACGGGGTTGCCTTCAGCGGTCATCCGGGCGATGGTGCCGCCACAACCGAGAACCTCGTCGTCCGGGTGCGGGGCGATGATCAGAGTGTTGCTCATGGCTGGGATCTTACTCCAGTCGCTGACCGGTGGCCAAGCCCGGGTGTGCAGCGGGGTCGGTTTGGATGTCGGTGAGGTGGAGCAGGCCGTCGCCGGTCTGGACGACGGGGCCGTTGCTGTCGATCGCCACGATCGTGCCGGGCAGATGCTGCGTATTGGAGCCGGGGACCGGTGTGGCTCGCCAGACGATCAGGTGCAGACGCGTTGGCGGGTGTGGGGAGGCCGTCAGCGGTGCGCGGCCGGTTCGTGAGCGTTGCGCCTCATGGCTGCGTTGGGTCGTGAATGCTCCCGGATAGGGGTGGCTGACCGCCCGGATCAAGCGATAGATATCGATCGCCGGTTGGCCCCAATCGATCCGACCGTCCTCGGGACGTCGTCGCCCGTACCAGGTGGCCTTGCTGTGGTCCTGTGGATGGCGGGTCACCTGCCCGGAGGCGAACGCCGGGCAGAGGTCGGCTACCATCTGTTCGAGGACGCCATTGGTCCGGATGATCAGGTCTATGGCGTAGTCGTCGGGAAAGACGGGCACCGGCCGCTGCTCGACGATATCGCCGGCGTCGGGTTCGTCGGTCAGGAAGAAGAGGTTTGCGGCTGCCGGTCGCTGGTTCAGGATGGTCCAGGCGACGGGGGCTCGACCACGCCCCTCGGGCAAGGGGGTCGGGTGGAAGCCGATCGCACCTTGCCGGGCAGCGTCGCGGATTGCGGCGGGGACGAGTTGTGACAGGCCGATCACGAAGAGCCAGTCAGGTCGATGCCGCTCGAGAAACGCTTTTACTTGCGGCTCGGTCACCTTGTCGAATGCGAGGTAGGGTGTTCCCCACTGAGCGGCCAGAGGGCGGAGGTCGTGAAAGTCGCTGATCTTGGCTGCATGTCGCTCATGCAGGCCGCAGACAGCCGTGACTTCAAGCCCCCCGCGGAGCATGCCCTGCAGTGTCGCCACGCTCGAGCTCACGCTGCCGATGAGTGCGGCGTTCATGGCTTCGTCTCCGCAAAGGGGCTCTGATCGAACGGCCGGGCGAAGGCCGCTTCGCCGAGGATGACAGTCATCGCTGTCTTGCACAAGATCATCAGGTCGAGCCCGAAGCTCATGTGGTCCACGTAGTAGATGTCGTAGCGGATTCGTTCGTCCCAGGAGATCGCCGTATTGCCGTTGACCTGGGCGAGGCCGGCGATTCCCGGCCGGACCTCCAACCTGCGGCGGCGAAACGCGTCGTATTGCCTGATCTGCTCCATGATCGTAGGTCGTGGCCCGACCAGCGACATGTCTCCCCGAAGGACGATGAAGAGCTGAGGTAGCTCGTCGATCTTGGCACGACGGAGGATGCGGCCGACGGGCGTGATGCCGGAATGGCTCAACGGGACGACCTCGGTGGGATCATGCACGTGGTCGGCGTACATGGTGCGGAACTTGGGGACTCGGATAGGGCGGCCGTGCAAGCCGCCGCGTTCCTGAAAGAAGAACACTGGACCCGGAGTGGTGAGGCGGACGGCCAGGGCGGCCAGGAGCCAGACGGGGATAAGGAGGACGATCAGAATGAGGCTGGTCCCAAGGTCGAGCAGGCGTTTGAGCGCTGGGTACACGGCCGCGATTATGCCCGGTACGGCCGGAGGTGTCCATTGCTTCAGAAACCCATCGCCGTGCCCGTCTGGTAGACCAGAACGGTGGTGAGGTAGGCCAGGGCGCTCATGTAGCTGATCATGAAGGCGGACCATCGCCAGGTTCCGGTTTCGGTGTGAACGACGGCGATCGTGCTGAGGCACTGGCAGGCCAGGGCGAAGAAGACGAGCAGGGCGATGGCCGTCAGAGGGGTGAAGAGTGGCCGGCCGTCCGGCCAAGTTGCGGCCCGGAGCTTGTCGCGAAGGGCGGGCGAGTGAGCGTCGGTGTCGCCGCCGCCGCAGACGATGCTCATGGTGCTCACGAAAAGCTCTCGGGCGGCAAAGCTGCTCATCAGGCCCACGCCAATCTGCCAGTTGAAGCCCATCGGCCGAAGGATCGGTTCGAGCGTACGGCCAAGTTGGCCGGCAAAGCTGCCGTCAAGCCGATCGCGGCGTTCCTGCTGGTTCAGTTCGATCAACTGCCGCTCCAACTCGGTGTGCGGCACCAGGTTCGACCCGGCTTCGACGGCTGCCCGTTCCCTGGCGAATCGGACTGCTCGGTCGCTGCTCCACGGATAATGCGTGAGTGCCCAAATCACGATCGTGGCGGCCAGGATGATCGTGCCGGCCTTGGTGAGGAACAGCTTGCCGCGGTCCCAGGCCGCCAGCAGCACAGCCGTAGGGCGGGGCATCCGGTAGGGTGGCAGCTCGATGATGAAGCCGGAATCGGGGCCGCGAAGAAGGGTGCGCTTGAACAGCTTAGCCACGGCAAAACCCGCAGCCACACCGAACGCGTACAGACCCAGGAGGGCTGCTCCCTGAAACCACGCCCTGGTTGGCAGGCATGCTCCGATCAGCAGGGCGTAAACGGGCAACCGGGCGCTGCAGCTCATGAAAGGAGCGGCCAGGATGGTGGCGAGGCGGTCGCGCGAATTCTCGATGGTCCGGGTGGCCATGATTCCGGGCACCGCGCAGGCGTGGCAGGAGAGCAAGGGAATGAAGCTCTTGCCGTTCAGGCCGACCTTGGTCATCACCCTGTTCATGAGGAAGGCCGCCCGGGCCATGTAGCCGGAGTCTTCCAGCAGGGCCATGAGCAGGAACAGGATACAAACCTGTGGGAAGAAAGCGAGCACCGCTCCCACGCCGGCGATGATTCCGTCGCTGAGCAAGTCGCGCAGGACACCGGAGGGCAGGTGGACGATGGTCTGGTCTCGCAGCCATCCCGAGCATGTGTCGATGAGACTGATCAGGGGTGCGGCCGCCGCGAACAATCCACAGAACACTGCGGTCATGATGGCGGCGAAGAAGGCATAGCCCCAGATCCGATGGGTCAAGACCCGATCCAGGCGATCGGTCGCCGACGCGGCGGCTTCGTGCCGAGTACCCGTCATGCAGGTATCGACGACTTCCCGAAGCCAGTCGTAACGCCGGCGGATGATCTCGGCCGAAGGATCATCGGTGCTTTCCGTGCCGGCAAGCCGCTCGGTGTCGAGCAGGGACTGCTGGACCGAAGGAGGTAGATGGTTCTGAGTTGAGACCTCGGCATGACAGAGCAGAAGCAGGGCAGTGCCCTCTGCGGTTGCCGGATCAGTGTGTCCCGCCGCCATCAGCGAATCGGCGATGGTCTTGACGGCGGCCTCGATCCTCTTGCTCGCGGACCATCGTCGTGACGGGCGAGGTCGGTCGCTGACGCGGGCGCGGGTGACCGCGGCATGGAGATCGTCCACCCCCTTGCCCGAGGAGCCGACCGTGCCGATGACTTCTACCCCGAGTTGCTCGCCCAGCCTGGCGAGGTCAAGTTGACACCCGGATCGCTCGACCTGATCGATCATGTTGCAGGCCAGAACGACGGGTAATCCAAGCTCGATGACTTGACCGGCCAGGAAGAGGTTTCGCTCCAGGTTGGACGCATCGGCGACCAGCAGGACGGCGTCGGGCCTGGGCGTGTCCGAGGCATGGCCGAGGAGGACGTCCCGAACGATGGCTTCGTCGGGACTGATCGAGGCGAGGCTGTAGGTTCCTGGTAGATCAAGGATCCTTATAGATGGATCGCCGACCAGGTGGCCTTCACGCTTCTCGACGGTGACGCCCGCGTAGTTGCCGACCTTGTGCCGGGATCCGGTCAGGGCGTTGAACAGGGTGGTCTTGCCACAATTGGGATTGCCAACCATCGCGACCCGGAAGAGCCGGGTTGTGGTGGCGGAGTGCCGGTCCTCCGCAAAGGCGGGAGTGGTCATGGCGACTCGCGATCAGGCATCGGAAGCGGTTCGACCAGGATCGCGCGGGCCATGGCGCGACATAGCCCGAGTCGGCAATTGCCGACTTGGCAGATCATCGGGTCGCAATTGGTCAGCGGGCGAACGGTCCGGCCTTCGATCAGCCCGAGTTCCCGAAGCCGTTGGGTGCGTCGGACGTCGGCCATGCGGATGGACTGGATGCGAACATCGCATCCGGCCGGCGCGTGAGCCAGGGGGAAGCAGGTTGTTCTCATAGGGGCTCCAGATTTCGGCCTCCCGCCCCGGCGACTACGACGCTGCTATCGGGCTGCTGCCGAAAACTGAGACTCAGTCTCTATACTGCCATCGACACTATAGCGTTGGAGCATAACTCGCGTCAAGAGGTGACTTTGCCTGTTTCCGCCCCAGAGGTCAGGATAACGGGGGCTGAGCGGGGGGGGACGGCTGCCGGCGGACGGGCGCCCCGGAAGCAGTCTGCGGCGGGTTAGAGAGTCGCAACTTCATGAGTCGTCCGACCTTAAACTTGACGGTTCGCTTGGCCGAAACGGAGACACGCTCCAAGGTCTTTGGATTCTGGGCGGTGCGAGCGGCGCGCATCTTGCTCTCAAAAACGCCGAAGTCCCGAAACTCCAAGCGGTTGCCCTGACTGAGCTCATCGATGACTTCATCCAGGAAGCTCTGGATGATGCGTTTGACAACCACGCGTTTGTGGGAAGACTTCTCCGCGATGCGGTCGATCAGTTCTTTCTTGGTGATCGTCTGCATATCACGCCTCGATGCAAGCGACATTGATTTGTCGGTCACGCACGCAAGTTATCTTATAGCAATGGTTTTCGGCGATCAAGCCCCCTCCAACGTGAATTTTTCCGGGTTCTTTTCACAATCCCTGGGGCGATTCCTCTCCCGCATCACATGATGGCAAGATCAGTGACGGCAATGATTTACGCTGAGAAGCGTCTAGCGGGACGTTTTCACTCCTTTTAAATACCTATTCTATAAATACTTATGTCAGTTTTAGAGGCTAGAGGGCTCGGCTGACCAGGTGGGTGACGACCCCTTGGATGGAGAAGTCCTGCGTGTCGTCGATGACCATGGGAGGCGTGTCAGGGTTGTCGCCCCGAAGGATCACGAATTGCGCGGCGGAGCGGCGTTCGACGGACACGCGTTTGAGCGTAGGGTTGCCGTCGACCAGGCAGGCGCAGATTCGGCCCTGGATGTGCTCGGGTCTCACGCCGGGTCGGTACTCGACCAGGATCAGGTCGCCTGGTTTGAGGGTTGGTTCCATCGAGTCGAAGTTGAGGCGGAGACAATATCGGTTGGGGCTCCACAGGTGGCGAAGTACCGGGAACATCTCGGTTTGTTCCTGGCTCTGGGTCGGAGGTCCGGCCGGGATGGTGCCAAACAAGGGGAGATCGACGGTGTCAAGTGGCTGGGGTGTGTCGTGGTCCGCGCTCTCCCCGATGAGCACTGCAGGTGGAACATCCAGGGCCAGGGCGATGGCTTTCAGGGAGGAGGGGGAGGGTTTGCGGCGGCCGCGCTCGATCTCGCTGAGAAAGCCCTGGTTGACCTTAGCTTGCCGGGCGAGGGCGGTCTGAGTCAAGCCGATCCTCTCGCGATAGAACCGAATCCGCTGACCGATGTGGCCGCGAAACGCCGCCGGCTCGTGGTACTTGGCCGTCATGGGAGGCATTATGAGAACCTGAGGGGTTCGAGTAAAGAACGCGTTCCCGAGTGGCGATGGGCGAATGCCGTAGCGAGCAAGGTTCAGGAGAAGGGGGCGAGTTCGATCGTTTGCCTGGTTGTGCCTTGTGGGCCGCGGGGGCTTTGCCGGCAAGCTCGCAGGGTGAGCGGGCCGAAGACCGGCGAGTGCGATTCCGGTCTTCTACCGCTTGGCAATCGCCATGATGCGCGACTTGACAGATCCAATAAGAGTGACTCGAAGTCCGAAATTCTCGCCGACCTTGACGGCCTGGCCGCGCCCGATGCACTTGTTGTTGATCATCAGGTCGAGCTCGGTGTCGGCGGGTTTCTCGAACTCGATGATGGCTCCCGTGGTCAGGCTGACGATCTCCGAAAGAGGCATGCTCCGTTCGGCGAGTTGGACGATCACGGGCACGTGGAGCTTGAGTACCCGGGAGACGTTGGGACTGTGGGACGTACCTGCGGATGCTCCGTTTTGAGGGATGTCCGCTCGGCGTGGCCCCGGCGGAGAGGCTGCTGATGGCGCGGGGGCCATTCCGGCCAAGGGATCGGAGCCGTCGGCAGGCTGGTCGCCCAGGATGTCCGCTACCGCTTGATCGGCAAGCGAGTTCACTTCGGCGAGCAGGGCGTCAATATCCTCTTGCGTCTCGGGCATACTGCATCCGGCCGTCGGCTCCTCCCGCCCCCCAACGCTGGTGGGCATACCCCCTGCGCCGGGCGGTGCGCGAGCGCAACGTTTCTTTTCATGTTATCGGCCGATCCGGTCGCTCGCTTGACTTCAGGTAAGGGCTCCGACGATCAGGCAGGCGTTGTGGCCGCCGAAACCGAAGGAGTTGCTCATGACTCGCTTCAACTTTTTATTTCGGGCGACCTTAGGCACGTAGTCGAGATCGCATCCCTCGTCGGGGTGGTCGAGGTTGAGGGTAGGGGGGAGGATGCCGCTACGGATGGCCTGGACGCAGGCGATGAGCTCAACGCCGCCGCTGGCGCCGAGAAGGTGGCCGGTTGCGGATTTCGTGCTGCTGACCGGGACGCGCACGGCTGCCGCACCGAGGACCTGCTTGATCGCTTTGGTTTCAGCGAGATCGCCCAGCGGCGTGCTGGTGCCGTGGGCATTGATGTAGTCGAGTTGCTCGGGGGCGATGCCGGCGTCGGCCAGGCATCGGCGCATGGCGAGAGCTGGGCCGCTGCCGGTTTCGTCAGGCTGGGTGATATGTCCGCCATCGGTGCTCGCGCCGAAACCCAGGACCTCGGCGTAGATTCGGGCCGATCGCTTGCGGGCGTGTTCGTATTCCTCGAAGACGAGGATGCCCGATCCCTCGCTGATGATGAAGCCGTCGCGGTCCTTGTCCCAGGGGCGACTGGCCTGCTCGGGGGCGTCGTTACGGGTGCTGAGGGCGTGCATGGCGTTGAACGCTGCGACGCCGAGTTCGGTGACCGCCGCCTCGCTCCCCCCGCAGATGACCACGTCGACGTCGCCGCGCTGGATGCACAGGAGGGCATCGCCCATGGCGTGAGAGGCGGAAGCGCAGGCCGTGACCGCGGAAGTGGTGGGTCCGTGGATGCCAAAATGGATGGCCACGTTACCCGTTCCCGCATTGACCATCAGCTTGGGAATCGTGAATGCGGAGATCCGTTCGGGTCCCTTGTTGAGCAGGCGAAGGTACTGTTCTTGGAGTTCCTGGATACCGCCGATGCCGGAGCCGATCATGACGCCGATGCGCTGGCGGTCCTCCTTTTCCATTTCGAGATGGCTGTCCTTGACTGCATCGATCGAGGCGGCGAGGGCGTACTGAGCGAAGGGGTCGAGGCGTTTGATGAGTTTGCCGTCGATCCAGCGTGTGGGGTTGAATTCGCGGCATTCCCCGGCGATGCGGGATTCGTATCGTGAGGCGTCGAAGCGCGTGAGAGGTCCGATGCCTGAGCGGCCGGAGACGAGGCCGTCCCAGAACCCGGCGACCGTGCAGCCGAGAGGCGTGATTGCTCCCATACCCGTGATGACAACGCGTCGCTTAACCATGCAATCCCTTCTCCCCGATGGCCCGGTTTCGTGCGCGAGCCGAGACGTTGGGAGACGCCCATCCGCCCTTTTCGGCGTTGCTCCGGGGCGAGTTGCGCCGCGGGGGTCCGTTCTACATTCCATTACACTGCCGCCGGGCCGACTCATCGACCCGGCGGCAGCGCCAGTCTGGATCCCGTCTCTCGACGGTCGTGACCTGACCCGCACGAGACAACCCGGCGGGCCGGCCGATCACTTGTTGTTCAGATGGGCGGCGATGTAATCGATCGCCTGTCCCACGGTCTTGATCTTCTCCGCTTCCTCGTCGGGAATACTCATGTCGAAGTTGTCTTCCAACTCCATGACGAGCTCGACGATGTCCAGCGAGTCGGCGTTGAGATCGTTGATGAACGAGGTCTCCCGGGTGATCTCGGCCTTGTTGATCACCATCTGCTGGCTGACGATCGAGAAAACCTTATCTTCAATTTCCTCAGCAATCACTACATATCCTCCTCTGTTGATCGCTTAGTGTCTTGGCCAATCCGACTATTGTATTCGGGCGTTCCCGACGTGCACAGAGACCGCCGGGGCGCACAAGGTTCACTACATACTGAGCCCGCCGTCAACCGCCAGCACCTGGCCGGTAATGTACTTGGCCTCGGGCGAGGCGAGGAACGCCACTGCCGCGGCGATGTCCTCGGGTTCGCCGAACTGCTGGCACGGGATGAGCACTTTCACCCCGTCCTTGATCTTGCTGGGCAGTACGTCGGTCATGTCCGTGGTGATGAAGCCCGGCGCGACCGCGTTGCAGGTGATGTTCCGCCGGGCGAGTTCCTTGGCGACGGTCTTGCTGAAGCCGATCACGCCGGCTTTGCTGGCCGCGTAGTTGGATTGGCCGACGTTTCCCATGATTCCGGACACGCTGCTGATATTGATGATTCGCCCGTACCGGCAGCGGACCATATGCTTGGCCACGGCCCGCGTCATCCAGAACACCGATCGGAGGTTGGTGTTGATGACTTCGTCGAACTGGGTGTCGTCCATGTTCATCATCAGACCGTCACGCGTGATGCCGGCGTTATTGACCAGGATGTCGACTCGGCCGAACTCTTCAGCGATCCGGTCGATCGCTTGGTCGATGGCCTGGCGATTGGTGACGTCGAGGGTGCGGGGAAGGACTCTGCCTGGGAGCTCCTTCTTGGCTGCCTCGTCGGCCAGGTCCGCGAGCTTGCCTTCATCGCGGGCGACAGCCAGGACGGTCGCCGACTTGGCGGCGAGCGCCAGACAGATGGCTCGCCCGATTCCCCGGCTGCCGCCGGTGACGATCGCAACCTGGTCGGCCATGGACATGGGTTGGTTCCTCAACTTGCGTAGAACTCCTCGAGGCCCTCAACGGTGCTGACGTTCACCACCGGAGTACGGCGAGCAATCTTCTTCAGGAGGCCGGCCAATACGCGGCCGGGGCCCACTTCAATGAACCGCTCCACTCCTTCGTTCAAGAGCCGCTCGATCGAGGCCTGCCACCGGACCGGGTGGGTCAGCTGGTCGGCCAGCCATTGGCGAATAGTAACGGCATCACGGTGGTTTTCGCAATTGACGTTCGCGACTACCGGGAAAGCGGGGGTTTGGAGCGGGGTGCGGGCCAGGACCTCGGCCAGGCCGTCGGCGGCCGATTGCATGATCGGCGAGTGAAACGCGCCCGCCACCTTGAGGGGGATTGCCCGCCCGCCCGCCTGCTCGATCAGGGGGACGGCTGCCTCGCAAGCCGCCCTGGTACCGGACAGGACGATCTGGCCCGGGCAGTTGAAATTCGCCGGCACGAGGAGTCCTGCAGCGGCAGCTGACCGGCACACGGTCTCTACCTGGGTCAAGTCAAGGCCCAAGGCACTGACCATGCCGCTGGGGGTGGCAACGGCTGCGGCCTGCATGAGTTCTCCACGGCGTTGAACGAGTCGAAGTGCGTCATCGAAGGACACGGCTCCGGCCGCATACAGAGCCGTATATTCGCCAAGGCTCAGGCCGGCCATGGCGACGGGGGGAGCGGCCCACTGACGGTTATTAGTCATCGCCTGCCAGATCGCGACGCTGGTAGTGAAGATGGCCGGCTGTTGGATATCCGTCTGTTCGAGTCGATCGGCCGGACCCTCGAAACAGAGGGCCCGCAGGTCGTAGCCCACGATTCGGGCCGCCCGCTCGAAGATCTCGGCCGCAGGTCCGGACCGTTGCGCGATGTCTTTGCCCATCCCGACGGACTGGGCGCCCTGGCCTGTGAATAGTACCGCTGTCCTGGCCATCCTCGCCGTTGCCTCGTTTACGTCTAGAACCTGATGAGTACCGTACCCCAGGTCAAGCCACCGCCGAAGCCGGCCATCAACAGCCATTCGCCCTTATGGATGCGGCCGTCCTGGACGGCTTCGGCAAGAGCGATGGGGATGGAGGCGGCCGACGTGTTGCCATACCGGTCGATGTTCACGGCCACCTTGCTGGCGGGCAGGCCGAGTTTCTCAACGGCGGATTCGATGATCCGAGCGTTGGACTGATGGGGGATGACCAGAGCGAGGTCGTCCATCTTGATTCTCGCTCGCTGGACTGCCTCCCGGATCACCTCCTGCATTTTGGTGACCGCGAACTTGTAGACCTCCCGCCCATTCATTTTCAGATAGTGGAGCCGATCGTCGACCGTCCGGGTCGAGGTTGGCAGCCATGAACCTCCGGCGGGCACGGTAATCAGTTCCGCGCCGCCGCCGTCGGCTCCCAGATGGAGATCATACACCCCGGTGACCTTGTCGTCAGCAGGGCCGAGTACGGCCGCCCCCGCGCCGTCGCCGAGCAGGATACAGGTGCCGCGGTCCTGGAAGTCGGTGACGCGGGACATTGTCTCGGCTCCGATGATGAGTACCCGTTTGTAGGGGGATACGGTCATCATGCCGACGGCCGCGCTGAACGCGTAGATGAAACCGCTGCAGGCCGCGGAGAGATCGAAGGCTGGGATGTGCCGGCAACCGAGCTGGTGCTGGAGGAAGCAGGCGGTCGCCGGGATCGGGTAGGCCGGCGTACAGGTTGCCAGGATGATGAGATCCAGGTCCTCGGGTTGGCATGCAGCCGCGGTGAGGGCCGCTCGGGAGGCCTGAAGGGCCATCGTCAAGGTGTTCTCGTCTTCCGCGCAGATTCGCCGCTCGCGGATGCCGGTACGCGTAGTGATCCACTCGTCCGACGTATCGAGGATCTTCTCGAAGTCGGCGTTGGTCATGATCCGGCCGGGCAAGGCGTGGCCCACGCCCAAGATGGTGAACGGCAGTCGCTTAGCCATAGGTTGTTTGAAAGCTCACTTGGTTGTCTGGTTGGCGGCCGACTCCTTGGCCAGTTCCTCGGCGATGACGGTGTTCAGGTCATTGTCGAGGTACTCCGTGGCGACTCGGACCGCATTTCGAATCGCGACGTGGTCGCTCCGTCCGTGGCAGATGATGCACGTCCCATCAACGCCGAGCAGGGGGGCGCCTCCGTATTCGGCGTAGTCGTGGTTAGCCCACACGCGTTTCACCACGGGCTCGAAACTCTTGGCTAATTCAGGACTGGCCAAGGCGATTTCCTTGGCAATCGTCTTGAAGAGGCCTTCGGCCAGACCTTCGATCAGCTTGAGAGTCACGTTTCCGACGAAGCCATCGCAGATGGCGACGTCGCAACTACCGCGGAACAGGTCTCGGCCCTCGACGTTGCCGACGAAGTTGATGATCTTACTCGTCCGCAGGCATTCATGGGCCTGTTGGACGAGGGAGGTGCCTTTGACCTCCTCTTCGCCGACCGAGAGCAGGCCGACCCGGGGGCGTTCGACCTTAAGCACGCACCGGGCATAGGCGCTGGCGGTGATGGCGTATTCCAGCAGGTGATGCGGCTTGGGTGTCAGATTGGCCCCGGCATCGCACAGTACGATGGGGCCGGTGAACGAGGGGATGACGACGGCAACGCCCGGGCGGGAAACGCCGGGCAGGAGCTTCATTCGGAGCTGGGTGGCGGCCGCGAATGCCCCGGTGTTCCCCGCGCTGATCACCGCCTGGAGCTTGCCTTCGGCCGCCATCCTGACCATGCGGCAGATGGAGGAGTCCTTCTTTCCGCGGACTGCCTCCACGGGGTGTTCGTTCATCTCGATGACTTGGGTGGTGTGGACGATCTCGACCTTGGATCTGGCGTGCGGGATCTCGGACCGCTCCAGCTCAGCTCGGATCGCATGCTCGTCTCCGATGAGTACAAGCTGGTGGCCGTTGAGCGTGGGAACTGCCTCAAGCGCTCCGCGCACGATTTCTTTCGGGGCGTAGTCCCCGCCCATCGCGTCAACGCCGATGTGCATCGACCTAGCTCTCCTCGGTCTTCAGCGGCAGGGCCACCGTGCTGCTCACGTAGCCGCAGTTCTCGCACGCCCCGTGAGGCAGCTTGGCCACGCCGCACTTGGGGCACGCGACCAGGTTAGGCCGGGCCAAAGCGTGGTGCGATCGACGGATCCTCTTACGGGCTTTTGATGTTCGGGCAACAGGTAACATAGGGCATCCTACTCGTGACTCAACACGTCCATCCGCTTTGTGACCAGCGGTCAGGGAACCGACGGCACGGACCGCCTCGCCCCGCGATCCAGAGATCGCTCCTCCCCGGGGGCGGCCCGCACATCAGCGAGAGAGGCTTGCATTCTCAGCCACCCCGGGTGGCCGCTGATGCAAGCCTCTCCGTGTAAACCTTGTACGTTAACGGCCTTAAGACAGGCTGTCAAGTCGCCGGTCGCGGTAAAGCCGGCTCCGGTGGGGTGAGACCGGCCGGGTGGGCGTGATCCGGGATCGGCGGACCGTCTTCTCCCGGTTACGTCGGTTGTATCCTACTGCGGTTACAGAGGATGCGCGTTCACTCCTGGGCTTTGCGGTCCTCGGCGAATCGCTGGTAGGCCTCGCAGCGGGTGGGGTTGCCGCAGCAGGCACTCTTGATGAACTCGAAGTACACGTCGCGGCTCATTCCGTATTCGGCACGCAACGGGCACTTGAGAGCGATCCGAGGTTTGGTCCTTGCTCCACCGCCCAGGATTTGCGAGTGGATGAAGACCTGATTCCTGCCCGCAAAGCACTTCATGTGCTTATTGAGCTGGTTTTCGAGAACCGACAGGTTGCTGTTCAGCTCCTCGTCGGTGATAGGGCGGGGACCGGCCAGTTCGGAAGCCCGGCAGGCCATGGCGGCGTTGACCGCGTTGTTCAGTTCCTCAGTCGCCACCGGGGCTTCGTGCAAGCTCTTGGCGCCCAGTTTCATCAGCATGGGCTGGTCGACGCCAGCGCCGGCGGAGAGGACCACCACCACCGGGGTCTTGAGCTGGTTCTCGCGGAGGTACTTGAGCAGACGAAGTCCATCCCGCTTGGCCTGGTCGTGCCCGACGATGATGACGTCCGGTTTGACCTTGGGCATGGCCTTGACCCCGTTGAACAGGTTGTCGATGGCCATGAACTCGTGCCCGCTGACCATGCCGGCAAGGTGCCGAAGGGATGCGGTGTCATGGTGAATAACCAACAGCCGGGCCACAATTTCCCTCCGATCGAGCCCTCGCGGTGAGAATCCGGTTCACATGCCGGATGGCATCCAGACACCGGGTGGAATCGATCCAGGCAAACCAACTACGCTCACCAAATAGTACAAACCCATGACCGTCCCGGCAACAGGGACGGGCTGGTGGGAATCGCCCGAGAAGTGGGTCGCGGCGCATTTCCTGCCGGTGGCCGCGTCCGGATCGCAGGGGAGCCGGCTCCAGCCGCGGAGCGGCCTGGACCGCCTTCCCGGGATCGTCCGATAGCATCTGGGGAGAGCGTTGGCAGACGAGACGTGATGGCTGAGTTCCGCGCGATCCCTGGAGATCTGACCATGTCCCGAACTCGGTTTGGACACCCGGCACGGCGAGGCGGTTGGTGCCTGCTCTGTGCGGCGATGCTGGTGGGCACAATGGGCTTGAGCTGTGACCAGCATGCGCAAGCGGTCTTTCGCCAAACGGCCGTGCCTGACATTGCCGCTGGCCTGACCAGCGCCTATGGTGGAACGTTCTTTGACGCGGTGGTGAACGGGCTTTCCGCGGCCATCCTCAGCGCTGGTGACGCGTCGCGCGACTCCGACTCGTAGGGACGCAGTGCAGGCGGGCCAGCCCAGGCCGAACGGCAACCACTCCATGCATCCGCGGAATCCGATCGCTCCAAGAGAAAGCGCACCTATCGCGCCGTGCAAGGCCATTCCTGCGCATCGGGTGCCCGGGGCGAAAGCAGAGGGGCGCTCAGGCCGGGGTCACGCGGCGTGGCCGGAGACCGGTCCTACTGGGTCAGTCGCTCGATATACCTGCCTCGGGTGATCTTCATCTCGAGCATTCGGTGCCGCCGGCCGGTGGTGGAGAAGAACTTGACCTGTTCCCCGACGTGAACGAAGCCGTTGGCGAGGTAGCAGCGCACGGCCGGATCGTTGCGCGGGAAGACCACCAGGCTGACGCTGCTGGCCTCACGTTCGACGAATGCCTCATCGAGCATGAGCCTGACGATCAGATGTCCCAGACCGACGCCGCGGAGTCCGGGGCGAATCAGGCAATGACCAAGCCACAGGTGGTCTCTGCTTGCGGGCATGGGGTTCAGTTCGAGGTATCCGCAAGGCTCGGCGGTGCCCTGACGGTAGAACAGCAGGGGGCAACCGTCGGCCCCCGGCCAGGCGATGACTTTCTCGGTGGTGAGCGGCGGCGCTGTCTTGGGGGCGAGCCAGAAGAGTTCATGATCATCGCGGACCCAGGAGGCCACCAGCGCGGCGAACTGACGGTCAAAGTCGGCCAGCAGGTAGCGCCCGCTCCGGGTGCGTACGCTCGATTGGGTGGATACGGCGATGCTCATGTTCGGTCGCTCATGTCCCGACCCCGTCTGCTATGATAGCATCCGGTTCGCAGCCGACCAAGGCGAGAGCCGGGTGAGCATTGCATCGGCCGCGAGGATCTTCGGGCATGAGTGAATCGACGCAGGGTACGAGGTTCAGGGGTTACGAGACGCGGCGCGAGGTTTGGGTGATCGCCGGGCAGACGTTTGACCTGACCTGGCCGGCCGACATGGATGCCCTGCTGGACGCGCCGCGAACCCATCAGCGGTTCGATGGCGACGGGTACATGCCCTACTGGGCGCAGCCATGGCCGGGCGCGGTTCTCCTCACGGAGGCCGTCCTGGCTGGCGAGCGGGGGGCGGGGCGACCGGCCGTGGAGATCGGTTGTGGCGTGGGCTTGGTCAGTCTGGCAGCCGCCCGGGCGGGCTGGTCGGTGACGGCCAGCGACTATGACGAAGACGCTGTGGCGTTCGCCGCCCTGAACGCGGAGCGGAACGGTCTGGGGCTGGCCGGTGCGCGGATCATCGACTTTCGGCAGTCTTCAGATGCTCCGCCCTACGATCTGGTATTGGCCGCCGATCTGCTGTATGAACGGCGAAACGGCGAGCCGATCGCGCGCTGGGTCGCGTCTGCCCTGCGGCCTGGCGGTACCGCGCTGCTCAGCGATCCGAATCGGTCGGCGGCGGAGGGCTTCTCGGACCATGCGCGGGCCGCGGGGTTGGTGACGAGCTTGGTGGACGTAGAGACCATCGGCCCAGCCGGACTGGTCATCCGCGGTCGAATCTGGCGCCTGGGCTTATCCCTGATGTAGAAATGGCCGGAGGAAGAAACGACCGTCCAGTCAGGTGCAGTTCCTTGACGAACAACGGCGGGCGGCATTCACCGCTTTCGACTCGCCGCGGGCGCGTGAGCGGATCGCCATGGCAGGAATGGCGGCCGCCACGGTGACGCAGATCAAGACCGCGGATGCAGCCTTCGACGAGCACGCCAGTGCCGCCGTACTCGAGCCGGGCAGAGGCGAGTCAGCTGACGCAGAGCCGGTATCCCGGCGAACCGCTGGGAGGCGCTCACCCGGCCGATGGCAGGTCTCCCTTCATCGAGCTCAGCGAGGGTTCCCTGAGCGTTGGTGAGCATTTGACAGCAAATCCGAACTCTTCTACTCTGTTGTTCCGCCTCAGAGACGCTGCGGTTGTGTGCGTTCGTGACGACGACGCGGTACGCGCCGGGTCGCGTTCTCGGAGTCTTCCAGCGTAGGAGGAATCCGATGTGGGAGACCATTAGTCAGACCCCGGGGGCCACATTTTTCCTTTGGGTGGCCCTGGGGAGCACGGTTCTATTCACGCTGAAGCTGAGTCTCTCGCTGCTCGGCGGGGGGCATGGCGACATGGATGCCGGCCTCGACGCCGGCGGCGATGCGACGCACATGGATGGCCCGAGTGGCGACGCTCACGGTGACACTCCGGGGCATCACGGAAGCGGGGCGGCTTTCGCCCTCCTGTCGGTTCAGTCTGTTCTGGCATTCCTTATGGGCATGGGCTGGTCGGGCCTGGCGGCTCGGGTGGAATGGCAGTGGCCGACGCTGCCGACGCTGCTGGTGTCCGGCCTCTTCGGTTTCTCGATGATGGTGATGACTTCCTACCTGACATTCCAGCTCCGGCGACTCAACCGGGAGATTCCCGTTGACTTCGAGTCCTGTGTGGGGTCGGTGGGGAGGGTGTACTTAACCGTTCCAGCCCAGGGAAGGGGACGAGGGCAAGTGGAGGTGACGGTAAGCGGCCGGCTGAGGATTCTCCCGGCATCCAGCACGGGGGACGCAATCCCGGCCTTTGCCTCGGTGACCGTCATGCGGGTGGAGTCCGACGGCACGCTCTTGGTGGCGCCGTGTTCGTGAGGGCAGACGGGTTGGAGGATGTGTTCATGATGCCGGACATGTTGGCTCAGTTGGCGGATTTGGAGTGGCTCAGCACGGCGGCTTTCGTCATGGTGCCGTGCCTGATCCTGTTTTTTTTCTTCGTGTTCCTCGTGAAGCAGTACCGTCGCTGCCCCTCGAACCGCATTCTGGTGGTCTACGGCCGGGTCGCCGGGGCCCGGGCGGCCAAATGCATCCACGGGGGTGGCATCTTCGTGGTGCCGCTGTTCCAGGACTATGCCTACTTGTCGCTGGAGCCGCTGACGATTGACATTGAATTGGGGGGCGCCCTATCCAAGCGGAACATCCGGGTCAACGTTCCCTCGACGTTCACCATCGGCATCGCGACCCAGCCGGAGATCATGAACAACGCCGCGGAGCGTCTGCTGGGCCTTCCGGAACAGGACATCAATACCAAGGCTCGCGACATCATCCTCGGCCAGCTGCGACTGGTCATCGCCACGCTGTCCATCGAGGAGATCAACCAGGATCGCGAGAAGTTCCTGGATTTGGTGAACAAAAATGTGAACTTCGAGCTCAACAAGGTTGGGCTCGAAGTGATCAACGTGAACATACGCGACATCACCGATGAGTCGGGCTACATCGAGGCGATCGGCAAGAAAGCGGCGGCCGAAGCCATCCAGCAGGCCAAGGTCGAGGTTGCCCAGCAGGAGCGAATGGGTGCGATCGGCGAGGCGACGGCCAGCCGGGAGCGCGAAGTCAGCGTGGCCGAGCAGTTTGCCGCGTCGCAGTCCGGGCAGAAGCAGGCTGAACGCGACCGCCGCATTGCGGTGGCCAAGTTCGAGGCCGAAGGGGTGGCCGGCGAGGCCGCCGCCTTGCGAGAGAAGGAAATTGCCCAGGCCGAGCAGCGGGCCAAGGCCACCCAGGGCCAGAAGCAGGCAGAGGCCGAGCAGCGCGTGCGGGTGGCCGCCCTCGAGGCCGAGGCCGTCAAGGGCGAGAACGAGAGCAAGGCTCAGATCGCCGCCTACGAAGCCACGCTGCAGGAACGGCAGGCCGAAGCCCGACGGCGCGGCGGGACGGCGTCGGCCAAGGCGACCGCAGACGTCCTGCTGGCCGAGAAGGAGCAGGAAGTCGCCCGCCTGGAGAAGGGCGAGGTCGCTCAGAAGGAAATCGACAAGCGCAAGGTCGAGATCGAGGCCGAGGCCGAAGCGGAACGGCAGCGGCGAATTGCCAAGGGCGCGGCGGATGCCATCCTGGCTCGGTATACGGCCGAGGCTCAGGGCGTGCAGCGCGTGCTTGAAGCCAAGGCCCAGGGTTACCAGCAACTCCTCAAGATCTGCGGCCAGAAGCCTGAACTCGCCCCGACCCTGCTCCTGGTCGAGAAGTTGCCCGAACTGGTGGCCGAGCAGGTCAAGGCCATTCAGAACCTCCGCATCGACAAGATCACGGTCTGGGACAGCGGCTCGGAGAGCGCCGCCGGAGGCAGTTCGACGGCCGGATTCCTCAAGAGCCTCATCGGTTCACTGCCACCGATTCATGATCTGGCCCGTCAGGCGGGGGTCAAGCTGCCCGACGTGTTCGGCCAAGTCGCCGACAGTCACGGCCAAGGCACGTCGCCGGCCGATCCGCACAAGTGATCACCGCAAGGATTGCAGGGTGAAACCGCTTGGGTTACAGTGCCCGCGATGGAACTGCCGTTCGGGAGCACGGCGGCCCGGCGAGGGACCAGCCCGGTTGCGAGGGCACGGGCAACGCGCCACTGGGGCCCCGAACTTCATTGCAGGGAGCGGTCATGTCCAAGCCTAAACAGAGTGCGATCATCGGCAAGAATATCGCTGGAACACTGGTGTCCGCTTTGGATGCCGGGGGCGGCGTGCTGCGTCTCACGCCAAACTGGGTGCCGCGCAGCTTCCTGCACCCGGGCAAGCGAATCAAACTCGCCCCCGAGGACTGGTACGCCCTGGGCACGAACCGCGGCGGCATCGACGAGCGGTGGTTCGCCAGTACCACCGAGGCGATGAACGAGAACCGCAATCCCGACGAAGGCCTCAGCTACGTCGCTTTCGAGGGCAAGCGCTTCCTGCTCCGCGATGCGGTGGCCGAGGCCGGGGCCCGCTTGATCGGCAAGCCCATGTTCGACAAGTACAAACGCTGGCCGGTCTACTCCAAGTTCTTCGACAACATGGGGCCAATCCCGCACCACATGCATCAGAGGCAGGAAGACGCGGCCCGGACCGGGCAGGAGGGCAAGCCCGAGGGCTACTACTTCCCCCCACAACTCAACAACGTCGACAACAACTTCGCCTACACCTTCATGGGGCTGGAGCCGGGTACGACCAAGGATCAGCTCCGCAAGTGCCTGCAGGACTGGAACAAAGGTGACAACGGGATTCTGGACCTCGCTCGTGCATATCGGCTGAAACGCGGCACCGGCTGGCTGATCCCGCCGGGTGTTCTGCATGCTCCGGGTTCGCTGTGCACCTACGAGCCGCAGTGGGGATCGGACGTGTTCGGCATGTACCAGTCGCTGGTTGAGGGCCGCGAGGTGCCCTGGTCGCTGCTGGTCAAGGATGTGCCCAAGGACAAGCACCAGGATCTCGACTACATCATCGGCCAGTTGGACTGGGAGAAGAACGTCGACACTCACTTTGTCGAGCACAACTACGTTGAGCCGATCGTGGATCGAGCGGCCAGTGGCCAGGGTTACGTCGACAAGTGGATCGTCTACGGCCGGTTCGAGGGCAAGCAGCTGTTCAGTGCCAAGGAGCTGACCGTCGATCCGGGCGTCAAGTGCGTACTCAAGGATCCCGGGGCGAGCGGCTGGATCACCGTCCAGGGCCGCGGGCGGCTTGGCCGGCTGAACGTCCAGACGCCGGCCATGATCCGGTTTGGCGAGGAGACCGAGGACGAGGTGTTCATTACCTACCAGGCCGCGACCGCGGGAATCGAGATCGAGAACACCGGCAGCGAACCGCTCGTGGGCCTGCGCTATTTTGGCCCCGACGTGCACGCGAACATGCCCCATGTGGGCGATCACCGGAAGGCGTAGATGCCGGCAGGAAAGCTCGGGCCCGGCGGAGTTCCGTTCTGCCTTTCCAGGAGGTTCAGAGAGGGTAGGGTGGATGGCAAGGCCTGAGGGTCGCAGGCCGGTGAGGCTGGCTTGAGGTGGGGGATTTGTTGGGGACGGCGCGATTCAAGACCTGACCCCCATCACCTCCCTTGGGAAAGGGGGGAGGTGGTGGGGCATGGAGGACCAGACAGTGTCCAAACGCATCTCGATCGGTACGTGGGCGTATGCCATCGGGCCCTACGCAGACAACCCGATTCCATTCGTCGAGGTCGTCGACAAGCTCCATAAGCTCGGTTTTGACGGTGTCGAACTCGGGGGGTTTGGCATCCATCCCAACCCCGATCTGCAGAAGACCAAGGACGACCGGCTGGCGGCTCGCCAGGTATGGGAGTCGCGGGGTATGGGCTGCAGCGGCCTGGCGGCCGATCTGTGGGGCGAGAAGTTGATCACCGCCCGAGACAGCGGTTCGTACCTGAATACATTCCGGAAGAACCTGCAGTTCTGTGTGGACCTGGGCATCAACGTGATTCGAGTGGACACCACCGAGGACCCGGGCGTCCTGGGCCGGGTCGGTGACGAGCCGGTCAAGGCGATGGTGGTCAACTACGATGACGCCTTGAAGCGAGTCACCGCCACCTGGCGGCAGTGCGCCAAGGAAGCCGCTGATGTCGGGGTGAGGGTGGTGTGGGAGTTTGAGCCGGGCTTCGCGTTCAACAAGCCCAGCGACATCTTCCGAGTCGTCGATGGGGTTGGCCACGGCAACTTCATGACCATGTACGACACCTGCCACGCAAACATGATCGCCAAGCATGGCTCGCGGCAGCCGGGCAAGCGCGAGACGCTGCCCGGTGGAGCCAAGGAACTAGCTCAGAAGCTCAAGGGCAAGATCGGCCGCGTCCACCTGATCGACTCGGACGGCACCCTGCATGACAACCACACCAGCACGCACCCTCCATTTGGCAAGGGCGGACTGGACTTCGACGATCTCATGCCCGCCATCGTGGCCGCCGGGTGCCCGGACGACTGGTGGACAATCGACCTGTGCTTCTGGCCGGACGCCTGGGTGGCGACGGAGTCGTGCAAGCGGTTCGTGGACGGCCTCGCGGCCAAGTACGGATGACCGGTCTCGTACCCAACCGGCTGCTTTTTCGGTTTGAGATCGCCCTGCGATACCGCCAGTCGCCGGAGATCGACGGGGATCTGAGCGACTGGTCGGACAAGCACCTGCTGCCCGTGCTCGATCGCCTCGACGGCGGCACTCCCTTCGGGCGGATCTGGCTGGCGTGGAGCGAGGCCGGCCTGTTCCTGGCCTGCCGAGTAGAGGGGCGGCGAAGCGCCTTCCGCTGTGACCCGAAAGCATTCTGGAAGGGAGACAACCTCCGGCTCATGACCGACATGCGCGACGCTCGGGACAATCGCCGGGCATCACGCTACTGCCAGCAGTTCTTTTTCATGCCTGCAGGGGGCGGGAAGAATGGGGATGAGCCGGTGGCGGGTGCGGCTCGGATCAACCGGGCGACCGAAGACGCGCCACCGGTGCCGCCGGGCCTGATCCACCTCGCCGGCCGCCGGGAGAAAGACACCTACACCATGGAGGCCCACATTCCCGCAGAGGCGCTCTCCGGCTTCGACCCCGACGAGCATCGCCGGATCGGAATCTGCACCATGCTCGAGGATTGCGACCTCGGCCAGCAGTACCTGACCGTCGGAGACGATCTGAACTGGCACATCGATCCCAGCACCTGGGCGACAGCCGTCTTGACACGGCCGTAACCTGTCATCAGACTGACGCTGCTGTGGTCTGCCTTGAAGTGCGCGAGGCCACCTAATCGGAGTCGACGCCATGTCCCAGATACCCGGTCAGCCGCCACCGCCACCGTCCCACATGCCCTACGCTCCACAGACGACGGATCCCTCGGAGCGGACATTCGCGATGCTCTGTCACTTGATCGCACTGGTGGGCCTTGCCATTCCCCTGGGCAACATCATCGGTCCGCTGATCATCTGGCTTGTCAAGAAAGAGCAGTGTCCATTCGTCGACGACCAGGGCAAGGAGTCGCTCAACTTCCAGATGAGTCTGCTCATCTACGCGCTGGTCTGTGTGCCCTTGTGCTTCATCGTGATCGGCTTCATCCTACTGCCCCTGCTCGGCTTGTTCTGGCTGGTGATGACCATCATCGCGGGGATCAAAGCCAACAACGGGGAGAGATACCGCTATCCGCTGACGATTCGCTTTCTCCGGTGACGAGGTGCGGGTAGCCGCTGCAACCAGGATGGCCGAAGGACAAGCATGTGCCGGGGGGGTGACAGGACGGGCCGACGCCTCGCCTTCCCGCGGTCGCGTGTCCGCGCCGCGCGCCCTCCTGTGCGCGGCGAGTCGCCTCTCACATGGATGGGTGGTCGTCCGCGATCTGCTCGGCTTGAAAAGCGGCCGGGTGGACGACCGCATCCACCTTCAGGCGGCCATGGCGTGGCTTGCCCGAGCCCACGATGCAGCCGGCGGACGGGGCGTCTCGGCCGGTTACTACTTCGCCTCCGGATGGCTCCCGCCGTACCCGGAAACCACCGGCTATATCATCTGTACCGCGATGCGCTACGCGGAGTTCGCGGACGACGAACAGTGGACCGATCGAGCGATGCGCATGGGTGACTGGGAGATCCAGGTACAGCTGCCCGGCGGAGGAGTGCGCGGCCAGATCGGGCTGAACGATTTCCCCATCGTGTTCAATACCGGCCAGGTTATTCTCGGCTGGGTGGAACTGTTTCTGAACACGAGCGAGCAGAAGTACCTGGATGCCGCCGTGCGGGCGGGGGACTGGCTGCGGGCAGTCCAGGACGTCGACGGCAAATGGAGCACATCTGACCACGCCGGCGTTCCGCACGCCTACCAGTCGCGGGTGGCGTGGCCGCTGTTCGAACTGGCCCAGGCTTCCGGTAACGTTGAATACCGGCGGTCAGCCGAGAAGTGCATCGAGTGGGTTCTGTCGAAGGTCCAGCCCAACGGCTGGATCGAGCACATGGCTTTCCTGCCTGGGCAGAATCCCTTTATGCATACCATCGTCTATACGCTCCGGGGGCTGCTCGAATCTGCGGCTCACCTGGGGGATGCGGATCGGGAACGCGTGCGGGGCGTCGTGCGGCGCGCCGCCGAGACGCTGCTCATGAAGTACGAGCTGTCCAAGCGTGATCCGTACGGCCCGCCGGCGGATCTGCCCGGCCAGTTCGATGAACGCTGGCGACCGGCTGCGAAGTCCAGTTGTCTCACCGGAGACTGCCAGTTGTCCGTCCTGTGGCACAAGCTGTCCGCGATCACCGGCGATCCTCGATTCGCGAACGCGGCCCTCAAACTGATGGACCAGGTGAAGGCCACGCAGAGGCTGCGATCGGGCAACCCCGGCATCCGGGGAGCGATCGCCGGCTCCCGCCCGATCTGGGGCGGCTACGAGCGGTTCGGGTATCCCAACTGGGCAGCCAAGTTCTTCGCCGACGCGATCATGGCCCAGGAGGAGACCCTGGCGCAGATCGGAGGGCGGCCGTGAGGCTGGGCATCGTCTCGCCGGCCGACGACAATCTCTATTCCGCCACCTTGCTTGCGGCACTGGCGGCATCAAGCGACACGCCCTGTCTGGTCATCTCCACCCATCGTTCCCGGTTTGCCCGGGCCATGGCGTATGTCGGACGGCACGGCTGGCGCGCCTTCCTTCGTCGCCTGCTCGAAGAGGCGGATCTTGCCGAAGCGGGTCCTGCCAGTGCCAGGCGATGCCTTCAGGAACTGTCCGACAGCCGCGGCTTTGGGAACTGGGACCGGCCGCTCTCGCGAAGCTGCCAGGTGATGGGCATCGAGTATCTACACGCGGCGAGTGTGAATGCCCCTGCGGCCGTTGAAGCGGTGCGGCGGAACCGGGTGGACGTGCTGCTCAGCGCCGTGGCTGAACTGTATCGCTCGCCCATGATCGAGGCCCCAACGATCGGGATTCTCAATGCCCACATGGCCCTGCTGCCTCGCGTTCGGGGCATGAACGCGCTGGAATGGAGCGCGCTGCTCGGGCAGCCCATTGGGGTCACGATTCACTTCGTGGCTCATCGTGTCGACACCGGTGCGATCGTGTTGCGCCGCGAGATGGCGGTTGCGCCCGGCGATACGCTGGACACGCTTCGAGCCAGGTCGATCGCGGTCAACGTCGAACTGATGATCGAAGCGGTGAGCAGCCTCAAGGCGGATCCTGCCGGCCGTCGGGAGCCGTGTGCAGGCGAGGGCAAGCAGTATTTCGTCATGCACCCCCGGCTGAAGGAGATCGTCCGTCAGAAGATCAGCACCGGTTCAGTCTCGACCGGCAGGTAAGCCACTTTGCGTTTTCGCGAGATCGGCGGCAGGCTGACTGTGACGGCGTATTTGACGCCAACCTCGGCCCCGTGCTGAGCGGCCAGCCCGGTGTAATAGTGCAGGTAATTGAACGACACCTCGCCGCGGAGCAGTTGGTGCTCACGGCACCCGGCCACCCAGGTCTCGAAGACGTCGGTGACGTCGAGCCACAGGTCCGGGTGGTAGTCCTCCAGGTCCTCCCAGTTCTCGAGGTAGTACAGACCGCGGATCAAGTGGGCCGGCTCGGTTCGCTTGATGCCGGGCAGGGCGGCCAGGAACCCGCCTTCCATGGTGATGTTGTAGGCCGCCCGGTGATCGCGATGGTACGAGCCCCGCCAGTGGGTGAGAACGATGTCCGGCTTGAGGCGGCGGACGAGGTCGCACACTTCGTAGATGGTTTTCTCATCGCTTCGCAGCTCGCCGTCCGGATGGTCGAGGACGATGCACTCGGCGGCGCCGAACTTCCTGGCCGCGGCCTCGGCCTCGCGAATTCGCTGGCGGCGGTACTCGAGGTGGTCCATCCGCGGATTGCCTTTCTCGCCGGCGGTCATGTGCAGGACCGTCGCCCGGTGGCCCGCTGCGGCGTATTTGCTCACCAGCAGCCCGGCGGTGATTTCCGCGTCGCCGATATGGGCTCCGATCGCCAGGAGATGCAGCTTCTTGCTGGGCATGGTTGCGTCCTCCAGAGAACCCTTGCGTCCGGCCCGCGCCGGGGGCAGGCTCATTCGGGCAGTCGAGCCAGTTCCGCCTGAACGGCCTCAATGAGCGGTCGGAGCGTGGCCGCGCCGAAATCGAACTTCAGGCCGGCCGCCTGCCACAGTTCCGGCAACGGCCGGCTTCCGCCCAAAGCCTGGGCCGCCTTGTACTGGGCGAGGGCCTTCCTGGGGTCCCGCTTGGCGTTCTGCCAGAGCTGCAGGGCTCCGACCTGGGCGATGCCGTACTCGATGTAGTAGAACGGGACGCTGAACAGGTGCAGTTGCCGGTGCCACAAGGCCCCCTTCGCGGTCTCGTACCCGCTCCAATCCTCGATGCCGCCGAAACGATCCTGAAGCTCGAGCCAGGCCTTGGTTCGCTCCTCCGGTGTATGGTTGGGGTGCAGGTAGATCCAATGCTGGAACGCGTCGATGGTCGCGATCCAGGGGAAGATCATGAGCGTGTCCTCGAACTGCTCACGCTTGGCCCGGATCAGGTCGTCACCCTTGTAGAACTCGTCCAGGTAATCGAGGGCCAGCATCTCCATGCCCATGGAGGAGACCTCGGCCATCTCCATGCCGTAGTGCCGATAGGCGATGAGCGGCTCGCTTCGGCAGGCGATGGCGTGGAATGCATGCCCGCCCTCGTGCAGCAGGGTCATCACATCGCTGTGCAGGCCGACCGCGTTCATGAAGATGAACGGGTGGCGGTGCTCGTCAAAGGTGGATTGATAACCGCCCGGTGCCTTTCCTTTGCGGCTGTCCAGGTCCAGCCACTTGGCCTCGATCATCGCGTCGAACTGTCTGCCCAGCTCCGGGTCGAGGCGGTGGAACACCTTCGCGGTCTTCTCGCAGAATTCGGGAATCGCCTGAAACGGCTTGAGCGCCGGCCGGTTCCTGGTATCGACGAGCACGTCCCATGGCCGGAGCCGATCCACGCCCAGGCTCTTACGTCGCTGTTCCTGAAGGGCTCGCCTGGCCGGGACGACGATCTTCTCAATGGCGTCGTGAAAGGCCATACAGTCCTTGGGGCCGTAGTCGAACCGCTGGTAGGCCTGGAACTGGTAGTCGCGGAAGTTCTCATAGTCCGCGTTCTTGGCGATCTGCTGGCGGATGCGGACCAACTGATCGAAGATGGCGTCGATCTTGTCGCGGTCCTGCAGCCGGCGCTCGGCCACCAGCACCCAGGTCTTCTCGCGGACGGTGCGATCGGGATCTCGCTGATACTTGCCCATCTGCTGAAGCGTCTGTTCTCGCCCATCGTACTGGACGGTCATCGCTGCGCAGAGCTTCTTGTATTGCTGGTCGAGCTTGTCGTCCTCGGTCTGGAGGGGGACGTTTTTCTCCCGGAACAACTTCACGGCCGCGGTCGTACTGCGGTCGTACACGAAGTACCGCGGCATGGGCAGCTCGGCCCGGATCGGCGAGGCGACATATCGCTCCTGGAGTTTCTGCCAGCGGGGTTTGCATTTCGGCTCGATCTGCTCGAGGAAATGGAGATGAGCCTTCTCCTTGGCCGGGTCGTCGGTCTGGCAGGTCATGGCCACGCGACGTCGGGTCCCCTCCTCCTGGATGCAAGCCTCCAGATCGCTCTGATCGAGGAGCCACTGTTGGAATTGCTCGGCCGTCTCCAGCGGCCGGCGATCGAGTTCATCGAAGAGCGGCTCGATCTGGGCCCAGTCGCCCATGTCTGCGGCCGCCTGCACGTACTGCCGTGAATACTGAACGTCCATTGCGTCCATTGGGGCTCCTTGGGGAAGTCGAGAATGGAGAAGTGAGAATGGAGAAAGGTCCAACTGGCACACGCGTGCTCCATGCCTTCCTCCCTCTCAAGGATCTCTATTCAGTTCGCCGTCGCGCTCTTGGCGCTTCCGCTGGGAATTGTAGTCGATCCGCGGCCGCCATCAACGATCGGCGGGTGAAGCCAGCCTACCTCGGCCACGACTGGACGACGGTCCGAGCCCTGGCCGGTGCCCGTCCGGCTTTCGCTGCAGGTGAGCTTCTGACTGAGGTACAGATGGTCCAATCTCAGGCCGGGCACCCAGCGCAGGAAGGAGTTGACCGGCCAAGTCGCGCAGCCACCCCAGCCCGCCAGATCGTGGGTGTCACGGAAGTTCATGCGTTGAATCACGTGGGCCTGCGGGCTTCGTGCCGTGGAGTTGGAATCGCCCAGGTGAAGATCTCTCTGGGGCGGCTCGGCTAACGGACGAGGTGAGTAGATGGCCGCCCCGAAGGAATCGTCGCGGCATTCATGGATTCGGTTCGGGTAGTCCATGCCAGACGCACGCCACCTCGCCTATCTTCCATTTCTCAATTCTCCATGCTCCATTCCTACCAGAGAGATTTCGCCGTCCGGACCGCGGTCTCAAAGACCACGCGCCCGTTGGCCGCGGCCTTCGGTCGTCGCGTCCACTCCGGGTGCTGAGTTGGATACACGTGCCTCTCGGGGTGGGGCATAAGGCCGAGGATTCGGCCGGTGGCGTCGATCAGACCGGCGATGTCCGCCTGGCTGCCGTTGGGGTTGACCGGGTAGGGGCCGGACTGGCCCTCGGCGTCGCAGTAGGTCAGGGCAATGTGCCCACGGTTCTTGAGTTGGGCGAGGACGTTATCGTCCGCGGCCACCAGCTTGCCTTCGCCGTGGGCGATGGGCATGGCCAGGATCGCTCCGTCGGGCAGAAACGCGCATCGCCGCCACGATCGCAAGTGAATCCACCGAGCCTCGAATCGAGCTGAATCGTTCTGCGTGAGCGTGACCGTCTGGCCGTTGCCTGACGTCGCCGATTGCCCGGGCAGTGCTCCGGGCAGCAGCCCGGCCTTGACCAGGGCCTGGAATCCATTACAGATGCCCAGAATCAGCTTGCCGGCGGCCAGGAACCCGTGAAGGGCGTCGGCCAGGTGGTGAACCATCTGGTTGGCCAGAATCTTGCCCGCGGAGATGTCGTCGCCATAGCTGAAGCCGCCCGGGATGGTTAGAATCGCATAGTCCTTGAGTCGATCCGGGTGATCGGCAAGCTCGCGGATATGGACGCGTTCCGTCTCGGCCCCGGCCAGTTGCCAGGCGTGAGCGGTCTCTTCGTCGCAGTTGGTGCCCGCGGTACGGAGGATCATGACCTTCGGCTTGCTCATGCGGGCAAGAGTCTAGGGTACAATGGTGTGGGATGCAACGAGGGAGCCTCGCCGGCACGCGGCGCCCAGGGGGATCCAAGTGAGGAGAATCCGTTGAGATCGTATACGGCCCGCAAGATCGTTCAGATCCTCGCGATTCTTGTCTGTCTTGCTGGAGGGATCGTCAGCCACCAGCTCACGCTCAAGCATCTCCCGGCGTCGTCGGGAACGAAGACTTGGGTCGACAGGGTGTGTACCGCCTTCGAGACCTCCAGCTGCGACGAAGTGATCAAGAGCCGGTGGTCCGAACTGCACCTCAATATCGGGAAGGTGCACCTGGGCATGTCCACCGCCCAGGCGGGGGTCGTTTTCTTCGCTCTCATGCTCTGCTGGTTCGTGTTCATCGGTCCGGTGACCGCCCGGCGGTGGGCCCTCCACTTCGTCGGAACCCTCGTGGCCACCGTAGGGCTTGGGTTCGCGGTGTTTTTCGATGTCGTCATGTTCCTCACCTTGCCCAAGTGGTGCCCGCTCTGCGCGACCACCCATGTGGCCAGCCTGCTGGTGTTCCTCTTCATGCTGCTGCTGTGGCCGCGGCGAACGGCGGCAAGGAGTGTTCCGGTCATACCCGCCCTGGGGGCGGCGGGTTCTTCCCTGTTTGATGAGTCGGGCAAGGCTGCCGGCAGCCCGCCTCAAGCCGCGCAGGCGGTCCCCTACGCGACGATGAGAGGGGCCCTCGGCGCCCGGTCGCTGGAGGATGCTCGGCCCCGCTGGACCGCGGTGCTGACCGTGGCGGCCGTGGCTTTCCTGATCGTCTTCGTCCAGCACCTGTTTGTCCTGACGCTGTCGGCCAATCAGCGGGTCAAGGCCGGCGAGACCTGGGCCAAGTACTGGGAGTCCCGGTTCAAGGAGTACGACAACTACTGGCAACACACGTTCACCTCGTGGTTGATCATGCCCCGTGTGACCTTCGAGCTCGAGGGCGTACCCGTTCGAGGCCCGGCGAACGCTCCCCATACCATGGTCATTTTCGGCGATTTCCAGTGCCCGGCCTGCGCTCTGTTCGAGACTCAGCTGAACGAGTGGATCGTGCCTACCGCGAACAAGGACTACGGCGGCCTCAAAGTGGTCTTCAAGCACTGGCCGATCAGCCCCGGGTGCAACAAGTACACGGCAGTGGATCGGCATCCCAAGGCGTGCGTTGCCGCGCGGGCGGCGGAGGCGGCCCGGCTGGTCGGCGGCGACGACGCGTTCTGGAAGATGCACGACCTGCTTTTTGCCTCTCGCGACGCGCTCAAGGATGCTGACGAGAAGTGGTATGTCCAGAAAGGACAGGAGTTTGGTCTGAACGCGGATGCCTTCCGCGAGGCGATGAACAGCAAGGAAGCGGCCGACCGGATAGCGGCCGATGTGCTCGAAGGCGAGACCCTCGGCATGAAGATCATCGAGGATCCCCAGAAGGCCACGGGGGGCAAGGAGACCGACCCCGCAGTCGCCAAGGTGGATTCCACGCCGGCGATCTACGTCGACGGCAAGAAGGTGCGCAGTACGCACCACAAGCAGATGTGGAAGATGATCCTGGGTTCGGGCAGAGTCCCGCCACGACCGGCAGTGAATCCGAGCCCCGGTCCCGGCATCGGCCCGCTGCGCCCCCCGGAAGCGCCGGCCCAGGGCGTCGGCCCGCTCCGCCCGCCGGAGACCGGACAGACTCGCTAGGCTCGCGGGAAGCTCCTCGGTGACAGCGGGCCGGCGTATGGCCGATCAAGAACCTGTGACGCCGAGATGACAAGGCCGCTTTGGATATCGCGACGTGGTCGAGAGGACACGACTCATGCGGAACTCAGCGTTGACCCGAGGGGGCATTCTCCTGGCCGTGCTGCTGTCTCTCTTCGGCCTGACGGTGAGCGCCATCCTGCTTCAGCACCACGTGGTCATCCTGATCGGGGGTGATCCCGTTCTGGGTCGGCTGTGCGAAGCCGACTACGCCAGTTGCGACGAGGTATTGAGCAGTAAATGGAGCAGGCTGTTCGGGCTTCCGGTTGCCATGTGGGGCTTCTTTTTCTTCTCGGCGATGTCGGCGTGGTACCTGGTCATCGGCCGCCCGACTGGTTCCCGTCGCTGGCTCCATGGGCTGCCCCTCCTGGCGACCGGCGCCGGGACGCTGGGCGTGATCGGCCTGGCGATCATCATGTACGGAGTGATCAAGGGCCTCTGTCCCTTCTGCGCGGCCACCCACGTGACCACGCTGCTGCTTTTCATCGTCACCTTTCTGCTGCGACCTCGTCGGGTGGCTTCGCAGGCGGTCCTCTCCTCCGGGTCCGCGCTCGCCGGCGGGGAAGCGGACGCCGCCGCTCCGGCCCATCCTTCCTGGAGACTGGTGTTTGCAGCGGTTCTCCTGGCGGTGATGACCTCTTTCGTCGGATGGAGCGAATACGGCCGCCGGCTCCAATCCAGCTATGCCCGCGAGTACCAGAAGCGATGGCAGGAGTACGAGAACCTCCTGGCCTCGTCGCGCAAGGCGAGCGAGGCTCAAGAGGCGGGCTTTGCTGTGGCAAAGAAGCAATGGGAGGCGCAGGAGGCTCTGCTCAAGGGGGTCTATGACAAGTTCATGGCCCAGGAAGTGGTGGATCTGCCGCTGACCGCCGACGATCCCATTCGCGGGGATGCGAACGCCCCGCACACCATCGTCGTCTATTCGGACTTCCAGTGCCCCTGGTGCAAGACGCTCGCGGATATCCTCGACAAGAAGATGCAGGAGTATCCGGGCAGGTTCCGCGTCGCCTTTCGCCATTTCCCGATGGACAAGTTGTGCAATCCCGACATCTCCCAGACCCTCCACCCCGGTGCGTGCCCGGCTGCGGTGACGGCCGAAGCCGCTCGGCTGCTGGGCGGTCCCGAGGCGTTCTGGAAGACCCATGATGCCCTCTTCGCCGACCAGAAGGCCTTCCGCGCCGGGGCCCAGAAGTTCGTGAAGGACCACGCCCTGAAAATGGGCATCGACCCCGAGGCCTTCTGGAAGAAGGCGACGGGGTCGACCTCGACCTGGAACCGCGTCAAGGAGGATGTGAAGAAGGCCACCGAACTGGGCACCAAGTCAACACCTGCGGTCTATCTGGACGGCCGCAAGTTCGACCGCTACGGCGACGAGTACTTCTGGCGGTACATGTTCGGACTCGAAGACCAGGGCAAGAGTCTGGAGAGCGCCGGTCGTGGGCTTCCGACGACCTGGCCGGACGCAACTCCGACCTCGATGCCCTCCTCCCGGCCCGTCTTGCCTCGGTCCGGATCGGCGGCAAGCCCGTGACGTCCGGCCATCTCTCCGCCATCTCTCGGATGCGATGTTGGGTCAGACGGCTGCGGTGGTTGCGGCCATGACGGTCCGAACGGCAGTTGAAGCGAGTGTGGGAGACGCCGGGGTCTGGTTGATCCGGGATAGTGGGTACGGCACCCTCACCGAGCGCCAATACCGCAGACCTTTGCTGGGCAACGGCGGTCTGCCCGTGCCGTTTGAGGCCCGTCACGAAAACGCCATCTTGCGGGTGGCGGCAGACGGCCTTCTGAAGTACGCTATACCGACGACGATCCGCCGCCTGGCCCTGTGGCCCAATCCTCAGGACGCGGTCCGGGCGCTGGCGGACTCGGTTCGGCTACGATCCGGCGGCTTGCAGGGTGACATTGGCGTGGCGCCTTGCAGGCCGGCGACGGGGGCACCTCCTGGGTAGCCGATGAGCAGAGCAAGAGGGCACCTGAGATGAGCATCCGCGGGCGAACGCGCTTGCTGCAATGGGTCGCGCTGGCCATGATCCTGGGCGGCCCGGTCGCGGGAATTCCCTGCTACCTGGCCCAGGCCCAGCTTCACATCCCCGTCGGCCTCCTGCCGACGCTGGGCTGCATTCTGCTCGCCGTCGTCGGACCGGGGATCCTGGTCCGCGTATTGGCCGTCATCCCGTTTGTGATCGTGGCCGCGGCGATCGGGTACGCCGACGTTCCGGCCGCTGCGCTGACGACCCATCCCTATCCTGATACCGAACCGGTCTTTGAGATCCTCCTGGTCTGCGGGGCGTTCGTCTTCGCCTGGCTGTGGGCCATCGGTGCGAACGTGGTTGCCCTGGTGCGCACCCGCAAACGCCCCAATGCCGCCGGCGCTGCCCGAGGGTCAGTCACGGTCACGGCGACCGGGCGGACCACAGCCTCATAGGCCCGTAGAGGCAGCCGCCGCTTCATCGTTCGGTTCGCGGGGCGCTGACCAGTCTGTCAAAGGGCTCATTGTTTGTCGGCTGGCACGGCAGCTTCGTCGCGTGGTTTTCGGCTGGAGGTGCGTCCGGTCGCTCCTCGACCATTGCCGCCCGGGTTGCCATCTCCGTTTTCCTTCCGGCCGTTCCCGTTGCCGGCGGTGCCTTTGGCCTTGGGTGTGGCGGTCACCTTCGGTTTGCGTCGGGCTCCGACCTTCTTGCCGGAACCGCTCTCGAAGAAGCTGCCCCAGTGCCGCAGGCGGTCGTATCGCCGGGCGAGGAGTGAATCGGTTCGGATCCGCTTCAGATCCTTGAGCGTGTCGGTGATGTATCGCTCCAGCGTGGCGAACATCGGCTGGGGGTTGCGATGCCCGCCGCCGAGCGGCTCGGGCAGAATGTCGTCGATGAGATTCAGTCTCTTGAGCTCCCCACTGGTCAGTTTCAACGCCCGGGCGGCCTGTGGGGCGTGATCCGCGCTTCGCCAGAGAATCGCGGCGCAGCCTTCCGGGGTGATGACCGAGTAGTAAGCGTGCTCGAACATGCCCAGTCGATCGCCGACACCGATGCCCAAGGCACCGCCGCTGCCACCCTCGCCGATGACCACGCAGACGATCGGAGCCTTCAGCCGCGACATCTCCATGAGGTTGACCGCGATGGCCTGGGCAATCCCTCGCTCCTCGGCCTTGTCGCCGGGATAGGCTCCCTGGGTATCGATGAGGCAAACGACCGGAAGTCTGAACTTCTCGGCCAAACGCATCTTGAGCAGGGCCTTGCGGTAACCCTCCGGGTGAGGGCAGCCGAAATGCCGCTCGATCTTCTCCTTGGTCTCCCGTCCCTTGTCGTGGCCGACCAGAAGCACCTTGTGTCCGCCGATCCGCCCGAAACCGGTCACAATGGCCTTGTCGTCGCCGAAGCAGCGATCGCCGTGGAGCTCGCAGAAGTCCTTGAAGCACGCGTCGATGTAGTCACGAAGTACCGGACGCTTGGGGTGCCGGGCAACCTGGACAGTCTCCCAGGCGTTGAGCTTGGCGTAGGTTCGCTTGGTCAGGCTTTCCAGTGTGGTACGCAGTTCACGAATCTCCCCGGAGAGATCCCGGCCGGTCGTGACCTGGGTGCTTTCCAGCTCCGCGATCTCCCGTTCGATCCGGGCCAGCGGCTTCTCGAAATCGAGGAGCCCCGCCACGCTGCGAGGCTCTGCCTTGGCAAGTCGTCCTTCTGATGGGTTGCTCATCTTCGGCTCGAATCCCCTTGAGTCCTGATAACACCCCGCTGCCGCGCCACAGGCAGTCTGAGGATACTAGGGTAGCAAGTTATCCCCGCCAGGCAAGCTGAACTTGACGCCCCAACGACCCAGCGGCTACAGTACGGGGGTCCAGAGGGCACAGCCACAAGTGCACAAGATACGCAGTATCAATACCTTAGATCGCATCGCAATCCTGGGGGTCGGTCTGCTGGGCGGCTCGATCGGCTTGGCGTTGCAGGCCCACGGTTTCACCGGGACGCGGGTCGGAATCGGCCGTCGGCAGTCCTCGCTCAAGAAGGCTCTCGAATACGATGCCGTGGACGAGGTCACGTGCGACGTCGCTGCCGGCGTGGCGGGGGCTCAGCTCGTCATCCTGTGTACGCCAATCGGCCGGTTCGAGGGACTGTTGCGCGAGCTGGCCTCTGCCCTTTCGGCTGGGGCTTGCGTCACCGACGTCGGCAGCACCAAGGGCGAGGTGGTGCGGTTGGCTGAGCGGCTCCTACCCCGACGCGTTGGATTCGTCGGTTCCCACCCGATGGCGGGTTCCGAGAAGACCGGCGTGGAGTACGCCCGGGCAGACCTGTTCGATGAGGCCCTCTGCCTGGTCACTCCCACCCGCAGGACACCTTCCGCCAGCGTGCGGTTCATGCTCGGTTTCTGGCAACGAATCGGGGCTCGGACCATGGTCGTGTCGCCGGCTCGGCATGACATGTTGCTCGCTCGCGTGAGCCACCTGCCCCATGCTGTCGCCGCCGCCCTGGTCCGGCTGGCGATGGCTCAGGGAGCGATCGATGTGGCCGGGCCGGGCTTCGCCGATACCACCCGCATCGCCGGGGGTGACCCGGCGATGTGGACCGACATCTTCCGCTCCAATCGACGGTCTGTCCTGAAGGCCGTCGATCTGCTCGTGGGCGAACTGCGCCGATTCCGCAGCCTGCTTGACAAAGACGACCCCAAGGCGATTGACCGATGGCTGGCCCGCAGCCAGCATGCCCGCCAAGCATGGATCGGCCGCCGCTACAACAAGAAGGGATGAGCTCATGACAGCCCCAGTCAGCAACAGGGCCTCACTCTGGAGAGTCAGTGTATCCGCGCGCAGCGCGGCCAATGACGCCCATGGCGCTGCCGTCCTCCGCGACATCCATGAACTCGGGCTCAAGCATGTCACCCGCGTCGCTTCGAGCAGGATTTCGCTGCTGCAAGGACCGATCGGGAAGGAGGTCGCCCGGCGGGTCGGCGAGCAACTCCTGGCCGATCCCGTCACCGAGATGTGCGATATCCGCGAAGGCGGCGATGATCGCACCCTGCCGGGCAGGGATTACGAGGCTGCGATCGAGGTCCATCTCAAGGGCGGCGTCATGGACCCGGTGGCCGGTTCGACGCTGGAGGCGATGGCCGACATGGGCATCGAGACCGCGTCGCTGGAGGTCGCCACGGTGCGGCTGTACCGACTCAAAGGAGTAGCCTCGGTCAGCGAGCTAGAGGCCATTGCCCGGCGGCTGCTTTCGAACGGTTGCATCGAGGATGTCTACCTCACTGGTTTCGGCCGGCATGACCCGCGCCCGGACCATCTGCCCGTTGCGCCCGCCCGGGCGTTTGAGCTTCGGCACGTGCCCGTCCGCCGGCTGGATGAGGCGGCCCTGGCTCGACTCGCGCGCGACGCCCACCTGTTTCTCTCGGTCGGCGAGATGAGCACCATTCAAAACTACTACCGCAAGCTGGACCGCGACCCGACGGATCTGGAACTGGAGATGCTTGCTCAGACCTGGAGCGAGCACTGCGTTCATAAGACCCTCAAGGCTTCGGTCTGTTATCGCGGCGAGCCGCTTCCCGCGTCGAGCTCGGTGGCGCAGAAGCCGACCGACGGCCGGAACGTCGAGATCCGCTACGGCAATCTGCTGAAGGACACCATCGCCCGGGCCACTGACGAGCTGATCGAATCCGGCCGGGTCGACTGGTGCCTGTCGGTCTTCGAGGACAACGCCGGGATCATCACCTTCGACGACGAGTACGCCGTGGCCTTCAAGGTCGAGACCCACAATCACCCCTCGGCCATTGAACCCTACGGCGGGGCGGCCACCGGCATCGGGGGCGTGATTCGTGATGTACTCGGTTGTGGCCTGGGGGCCAAGCCCATCGCCAATACCGACGTGTTCTGTTTCGCGCCGCCGGACTTCCCCCTGGAGATGCTGCCCAAGGGCGTGCTCCATCCTCGGCGGGTGTTCAAAGGTGTCGTGTCCGGCGTGCGCGATTACGGCAATCGGATGGGCATCCCGACCATCAACGGCGCGATCCTCTTTGACGACCGATACCTGGGAAACCCCCTGGTTTTCTGCGGATGCCTGGGCCTGATCCCCCGCAACCGCATTCACAAGGAACCCCGGCCGGGCGACCTGGTCGTGGTCATCGGCGGACGGACCGGGCGCGACGGCATCCACGGGGCCACGTTCTCATCCGCCGAGCTGACCGATACCCACGCAGATGAGTTCTCCCACGCCGTGCAGATCGGCGACGCGATCACCGAGAAGAAGGTGCTCGATGCCATGTTGCAGGCTCGCGATCACGAGAACGGGTGCCTGTACACGGCAGTCACCGATTGCGGAGCCGGCGGCCTGAGCAGCGCGGTCGGCGAGATGGCCGCCAGGTTCGGAGCTGAGGTCGAGCTGGCCAAGGTGCCGCTGAAGTACGCCGGCCTGCGCTACGACGAGATCTGGATCAGCGAGGCCCAGGAACGCATGGTACTCTCGGTACCACCCGACCAATGGGAGACGCTGCGCGATATCTGCGAGGCCGAGAACGTCGAGGCGACGGTCATCGGTGTGTTCCGCGACGACGGACGGCTGGTTATTCGCTACGAAGGGAAGGTCGTCGGGGAGTTGGACACGACCTTTCTCCACGAGGGACTGGGGCGGCTGCACAGGGAGGCGACCTGGTCGAAGCCCGCGGCGGGCGAGACCACGGGGAGGGCAAGCAGGGGGACCACCGGCTTCATGGTCAGGGATGAAGATGCGGTCGAAGCCACTGAGTCCGTCTGGCCGCCCGACAGCCGCTATCGGGACGAGTTGCTCTACCGCCTGTCACGACCCAACACCGCGAGCAAGGAGTGGGTGATTCGTCAGTACGACCACGAGGTTCAGGGTGCGAGCGTGGTCAAGCCACTGGTCGGACCGGGGCAGGGGCCATCGGACGGGTCAGTCATCCGGCCGAGACTGGAGAGCGCCCGCGGCGTCGCCCTGGCCAACGGCATCGCCCCCGTGCTTAACGGCGAAGATCCCTACTGGATGGCGGTGGCGGCCATCGACGAGGCGATCCGCAACATCGTCTGCGTGGGGGGGGACCCCGCTCACACGGCGATCCTGGACAACTTCTGCTGGGGCAACTGCGAGGATCCGCGGACCATGGGTGCCCTGGTTCGGGCGTGCCAGGGCTGCTACGACGCGGCCATCACCTACGGCACACCCTTCATCTCCGGCAAGGACTCGCTCAATAACGAGTTTGCCCTCGACCCGGCGGATGGCGGTCGACTCAGCCAGCGGATGCCGCTGTTCAACAACCGTATTCGCATCCCCGAGACGCTGCTGGTCAGTGCCCTCGGCGTGATCGACGACGTCGGCCGTTGCGTGAGCATGGACGCCAAGCCGAGTTCGGACAAGGCGGAAAACGCCTTCTTCTTTGTCGGCCTCAGGGCCAGGAACTGGCCGGAGGCGAGCGTTTGCCATGCGGCCGCCCTACACGGCGCGGTAGCCGACCTCATTCGCGCGGGCGCGGTCCTCGCGGCCCACGACTGCGGCGACGACGGCGTCATGCCCGCGCTGGCCGAGATGGCCTTGGCCGGGCAGTGCGGCGTCGAGGCGGATTTCTCCCAGGTCGATCCATTCGCGGCGGTTACCTGCGGGTATGTCCTCGAGGTCGCCGAGGCCGACCGAAGCCAAGTGGAGGTCTTGGCCGAGAGGTTGGAGGGTGTCAGCGTCCAGGCCGTCGGCCGCACCCGGCCGTTCCCAAGATTCGCTGCCGGAGTGCCGGATGGCAGCCGCGTCGATGTCGAAGTCGCCGACCTGGCCGGCGCGTGGCGATCAAGCTTCAACTGGTAGGCGAGTCATCGCTGAGCCGCGCAGATGAGGCCCGCCGGGATGAGAACCCGCCCGCACCACCTCGCGCCTCGGACTCCCGCGACCGGCAATGCCTCAGGTGCTCCCCGCTGGATTGGCCGAGCGACACCAGGCGACACGCCCATCGCCGTCGCATGCCCCTGGACACTTGCTTTGGGGATGCAGGCAGGGTTATAGTGGTCTTCTGATCAGAGGGTCAGGTCTCTCGAGAAAGGAGCGATAGTATGAAGATCGTTGCCGGCCTGGGCGTGCTCCTTTTCCTTGGCGGAATGGGTTACTACTTCGCCGTGGTCTCGGGCGGCGGCGAGACGGCCATCGACATCCCGCTGGTGTTCGGGAACCTCAAGGATGGCTCGATCGACATGCACGCCATCATCGGTGTTACCCTCGCCCACAAGAGCCGCAAGAACGAGCCCCTGATAGAAGGCAAACCCAAGGGATGGAACGACTGGGTGAAGACCCACTGTATCCTGAAGTCCTCCTCCGGTGAGCAGATTGCCGTCAATCGGACCAACGGAAGCAAGCTGGTTCGAATGCACGAGATCCAGCAGATGGTGGGTACCGAGGAGTTCTTCCTCGAGGCCAAGCTGAAACCGGGCCAGGCCTACACCTTTGACTACATCATCGAGGCACCGGAGGCCATGATCTTCCGGTGTCAGTTCACCGCCCCCCAGGCGGACGAGAAAGTCAAGCCCTACCACTTCGTGCTCAGCAACTGAGGTTCTTGAGACTCTCGGGCTCCAAGGTCATGTTGTGGCCCGGACTTGAATGCACGGGAAGTAGATCCACAGGTGGCCGAGGTCGTCGTCCTCGCCGAAGTAGATCTGTCCGTCGCGCCCGGTAACCGCGTCGCCGAAGCAGTATCCGTAGCGCCGCCGTTCGAGAACCGAGACGGCCACACCCAGATTGAGCATTCGGTTGCCGACCGGCTCGAAACAGAACAGCTTCGCCAGTTCCAGCCCGCAGGAGCCAAAGAGCCGTCCGTCGTGGGTGACGGCCATCGGGCCGACCGGTGCGAGCGGCGCCCTGCCCACCGGGCCGACAATGCCCTTCCCTTCGCTGAGCGTGAACAGGTTTCCGTCGGCGTCCGCCAGATACAGCAGGCCCGATCTCCCATCTCCGGCCCAGCGCACGTGATCCGGCGTCCACGTTCCACGGGGCAGGGCCACTGCCCGGCAGTTCATCTTGCGGGACTTGGGGTCGCAACACCACAGGTGGCTCGCCCCGTCGAGCCCATAGACCTTTCCGCCCGGACCCAGGGCTATTCGCCCCGCACCGGCCACCTCGCCGAGGACTTCGATCTTGCCCGCGTCGATATCGACCGCGAACACGCGGCTTGGCGTTACGCCGATCGCTACCGATCCCGAGGCGTCGGACACCGCATGCAGAATCGGCTCCCCTTTGACCGGTTCGCCGAGCTCCTTGACCGGCTGGCGCGAGAAGCCCCATTCCTGAATGAGATCGAACGGCATGCCGCACAGCGGGTGGGTCACGACGCGTCCACCGGCCGGTCCGTTGACGCAGGCTGCAAACGAGTTCCTGCCGCAGGAGACGGCCGCACAGCGGTTCGCGCCCTCGACGACGCCCAAGTCGAACACCATGCCGGTGACGCCATGGAACATGCCGATGAACAGGTGGCTTCGGTATCCGCTGGTGCCACCGTAAACTCGCCCGTCGGTGGCCAGCGTCAGGGCGGTGATGCGGCTTTCGTCGGCGACGATCGGCACGGTCACTCCAGGAAAGCACATCGGGAAGGCGACCATGGTGCCTTCCTTGACGAACGTGCCGTGGACGATTTCGTCGATCAGGGCCTTGGCCTCCGGCGAGTTCATGTCATATGGCTTTTTGTCGCTCATGGTTACCCCCACATCCGCATGGGTAGATGGGCGTTCTCTTTGCGGCGGCTGGCCGGCACCTGTACCTTGAAGATGCCCACCGGCCGCCTGCCGACGTGGCCGAAGAACAGGTTGCCGTGCTTGTCCACTGCTCCGCGGGAGACGTACTGGGCGAGGTCGTCCGGACGGACCAGTGTGGTTGTCTCCTCGCGTTTGAGCGTCTGGGGATCGAGCCGCCAGACGACGCCCTCCCGCTGCTTGTGTTCCGGGGGCATGGGGTTGTAGACCGGGTCCCGCCAACGCGAGGCGACGTAATAGAGCTGTCCGTCGCCGCCGAAGGTCAGCCCGCCGCAGTGGTCCTGAAACGTGTCCATGGGCTGGGTCAGATCACGTCTCTGGGTTGTGGGGCCGAGATCCTCGACTCGCGGCCACTCGCCCTCGTTGATCCAGATTCGCATCAGGTACGGGTTGGCGATCCAGGTGCCGGCGTAGATGCACTGGCCGTCGGGCGAGGCCACCGCGTCGTAGAACACGCTATGGAAGCCGGTTTGGTACTCCGGATTGTGCGGCAGGATGTAGGGCGAGCTTTCCAGGCGGTCCTTCTGCGGGTCGTAGCGAACCAGTCGGCCGTAGTCGCTGCTGGTGTAGATCCGATGCCTGGCGTCGATGAACAGGACCTGTGCGTTGACTGAGCCGATCCGCCCGACGTCGCGGCGGGTGCGTTTCCTGATGTCGTAGATGATGAAGTGGTCGCGCGGGTAGCTGATCGCGTACAGCAGGCCGCGTGTCTCGTCGTGCAGCAGGCAGCGGCAGCCTTCCTTGGGGATGAGCGTGTCGTGCCAGAGCACCTCGTCGGTCCGGGTGTTGAGTGCCACCAGAGCGCTGCCGCGGAAGCACCGCTTGGGATCGTGCCACGAATGCCAGGGCGAGTAGGCCGGCTGGTCGATTGGCGGACCGGAGAGGTGGGTGGCCATGAAGAGCATGCCGTCGGCCATTGAGGGGGCGAAGCTGTAGTGGATCTTGCACTGGGTGGCCCGGCCGGAGTCGCCGGGATCGTCCACCACCTTGTCCAGAGCGAACAGGTAGTCGAGCCGGTCCTTCTCTTCGTTGTAGCGGACCAGCTTGACGACGCCACCGGGGACGCCCTCGGCGCAGGCGGCCGCATAGATTCGTCCGTCTGGTCCGACCGAGAGCGACCAGCAGGAGTCTGAATCCGGGTGCTCGGTGAACTGATACCAGCTGACCTTGTACTCGCCGCTGTCGGCGGCCAGTCCTGTGTCGGCGATCTCGGGCTCTCCGGTGGGAGCCGCTCTCGCGGTGGCGGCTGCGGTCTCGGTCCGTGCCAGACCGGTCACTACTGCCCCCGCGCTGGTCTTGAGAAACGTGCGTCGTCCGGTGGTCAGCGACATGCACCTGCCTCCTAGCGAACCGGAGGTCCAGGCAGCCTGGCGGCTTCCTCGGACCCTCGCGTCATCCATTAACCGATTCGCCGATCGGTGGCAATGGGGCGGGGCGGTTTGGGCTGGGGGGGTTGTTGACAGCCTGGGCAGGGATGCCGGGTGGAGAGACGTCGCCGTGGCCCAGCCTTGTCAGAACCGCTTGGTCCTTCTGCGGAGGGGCGGCCTGTCGATTCAGCCTGGAGAGGGTCGGGGAACGAAGGCGGGCGATGTGTTATGATGGCCGGACCATGGGGATGGCTCTGACAGGTTGTCTGCGGCGCGGAGGGCGAGAGGTGGCATCGTCGGCCATGATCGTGGTGATCGCAGTCGTCGGGGCATCCGATTCCCGCGGCATCCTGGCCGGGGAGTTGGAGGGTGCTTCCTGGATTCGTGGCTTCGAGCCGAACGAGGGTTGCCGGTGGGTGCGGTCCTCGGTCGAGGGCCTGGAGATGAACGATCACTACATCGCCGGTCCGCGAGGTGGTGAGGATCGGGAGGCGTGGCTGGCGAAGATGCGGGCGTATCGCGAGCAGGTCCGGCAGGGGAGTGCGGCGGCGGTGATCGAGGCGGACTACCGTGGGGTCCGAGCCTGGACGCGGATGGCGCCGGTGCTGGCCCAGACGTTGGATCTGAAAGGTGGCGACCAGGTCGAGGTAGCGGTTGAGGCCCGCTTTTGCTCCGGCAATCGCGATTTGTGCATTGCCTTCGATTGGCACGATCGGCGGACGGGTCAGTGGAAGGGCTGGTCGGGTGTCCAAGCGGTGTTGCGTGGGCCGACGGCAGACTGTGCGGAGGGCTCGGTCAGGGGTGAAGAGGCTTCGTGGCACGGTGTGAAAGCGGCGGTGACAGTGCCGGCGTTTGACGCTGCCGGTCAGTGGTCGCGGCTGATCATCGGCATGGATGCCACTCAGGATCCGGCGCCGGGCAAGTTGCAGATGAGGGCGATCGAGCTGAAGGTGGGTGATCCCGAGCGATCGCGGGTATTCGACCTGGCCACCAGGACGCTGGTCGCGGGTACCCGGGTGCTGGATCGCAGTCTGTACGACCGGCAGGATCTGACCTGGACGTCGCGCGTGTTCACGTGTCATTTCACGTTCATGTACGATCGTTCGGTGTACGATCCGGTTGGTGGCAAGTATGTGCTGGATGCACTTCTGGAAGACGGTCGACGGGAGTTTGGGGGGTACGATGCTCTGGTGCTGTGGCAAGGCTACCCGCGGTTGGGTGTCGACGACCGCAACCAGTTCGACATGTACCGGGACATGCCCGGCGGCCTGGGCGGGATTCGTGATCTCGTGCGGCAGGCGCATGCCGGGGGCGTGAAGGTCTTCGTGGACTACAACCCGTGGGACACGGGAACGCGTCGTGAGAGGTGTTCGGACGAGGAGGCTCTGGCCGCTCTGGTGGGTGCCGTTGAGGCTGACGGCATCTTCCTGGACACGATGTCGGCCGCATCGGCGGCGCTTCGTCGGCGGCTGGATGCGACTCGGTCGGGAGTGGCCTTGGCGCCGGAGGGGCATCCGGACATTGACCAGTTGCCGCTGCTGAGTCTGTCGTGGGCCCAGTGGCTTCAGGATCCATCGCCGCCGGGCCTGTTGCATCTGAAGTGGCTCGAGCCGCGTCACGTTCAGCATCAGATTCGGCGCTGGGATCGCAGTCACGGGGCTGAGATTGAGACTGCGTTCTTCAACGGGAGTGGTGTGCTGGTGTGGGAGAATGTCTTCGGGACGTACAATCCCTGGCCGGCGGCGGATCGGCGAACCTGGCGGCGGGCGGTACCGATCCTGAGGCATTTCGCGGCCCAGTTTGCGGGTGAGGCTTGGGATCCGTTCTATCCGACGCGGGTGGAGCGGCTCTACTGTCACCGCTGGCCGGGCCGGGATGCGACCGTCTACACGCTGCTGAACCTGGGTTCGCCGATCCGGCAGGCGGGGCTGATCGAAGTGGCGGCGGAGGCGGATACGGTTTACTTCGATTTGTGGACGGGTGAGCCGGCCCGGACGGAAGCCACCGGGGGCGGCGAGGTTGTGGTGACGGGTGCGGTCGAGCGGCTCGGGTGCGTGCTGGCGGTGAAGCGGCGATCTGTCGATCGGTTGCTGGAGGATCTCCTATCGCGTCAGCGGGAGTTAGCGGCCGGATTGCAGTCTCCGGTTGACCGCCGCAACTTCGCCCGTTCGGTTGTAGAACCCTTGCCCCCTTTTCCAAGTACGCCGCGGGTTTCGGTAGCGCCGCGGGGGATGGTTATGGTGCCAGGGGCGACCTTTCGGATGAAGATCGAGCATGTCCGTCGCGAGTGTGGATGCTATCCGGACCCGGGCGTGTCGGAGTCGCAGTGGGCGGGTTTCCTGTGGGGTTCGCCGTTTGACGGGATGCTGAGGCACGACATTGGGCCGCTGGTGGTTCCGTCCTTCTTGATAGACGAGGCGGAGGTTTCGAACGCTGATTTCGAGGGGTTTCTCGGTGCGTCCGGTTATCAGCCGCGGGTCAAGGAGAACTTCCTGAGGCATTGGCCTGGCGGGAGGATGCCGACGGAGCTGGCCGACCATCCGGTGGTGTATGTGGATCTGGAGGATGCCCGGGCGTACGCCCGGTGGGCCGGCAAGCGGCTGCCGACGGAGGCTGAGTGGCATCTGGCTGCTCAGGGGACCGACGGTCGCAGCTGGCCGTGGGGTGACCGCTTCGATGCTGGGCGGTGCGGCATCGTTGGCGGGCATACGAGTCCGGTCCGTTCCCATCCGGAGGGTCGAAGTCCTTACGGCTGCCATCACATGGCCGGCAATGTCTGGGAGTGGACCGAGAGTGAGCGGGACGATGGTCACACCCGGTTTGCGGTGATCCGGGGCGGAAGTCATTACTTGGCCGAGGGCAGCGTCTGGTATGCGGACGGGGGGCCGCGGCCGTGTCATCACCATGCGAAGTTCATCTGCATGTGGCCGGGTTTGGATCGATGCTCGACCATTGGTTTCCGCTGTGTGGCCGACATTGCCCGGTAGGCAACACGGCAATACCCTTATACCCCTATTTAGAACTAACGATTCCACCTTGGCTGTCCGGCAGGGTCAGTCGGCGCAATGCGGGTCGGAGGGGGTGTTGGTGCCGCTGAGGCAGCGCTGGTAGGTTCCGAAGTCAGCCAGGTCGACGTCGCCGTCGTGGTCGAGATCTGCCGGCCGGCAGTAGGTCATGATGCTGGTGGCGTCGGGGCCGGTCAGGCAGGACTGGAACAGGGCGGTATCGTCGGGGTCGACGTCGCGGTCTCCGTCGAGGTCGCCGGGCAGGACGGGCACTCGGGATGCGAGGGTGAAGGAGTCGATCACCTGGTCGTTGAGGTTGCGGGCGGTCCAAGTCAGGGTATTGCCGTCGACCTCGAAGATGACGTAGTGGAAGACGGAGAGGGTCACGTCGAAGATACCCCAGGTTGCGACGCGTTCGACGTCGATGGTCCCGCCGGCCCCGCCGACGATGGTATGCATGACGCCGTTCAGGTCGCCACGGAGGTAGGCGTGGGTATGGCCGGTCATGATGATGTCGACGCCGTGCTGTTCGAAGAGGGGGAGCCAGGTGGAGGCGACCCAAGCTTCGCCGGTGTAGCCTCCGCCGTTCCACAGGTCGGTGTAGGGTGATTTGTGGAAGGAGACGATTCGGAACTGGGCGTTCTGGCACTCCTTGGAAGTGAGTTCGAACTTGAGCCAGTCGGTCTGGGTGGTCGAGTTGATATTGGTGTCGAGGAAGATGAAGCGGACATTGCCGTAGGTGAAGGCGAACCAGGCCTCGTTGCCGGGGAGGTTGGAGTAGGTGTAGACGATGGCGGTTTCGCCGTCATGGTTGCCGCGGCTGAACAGGACGGGGGTGGTTTGGGAGAAGTTGGCGACCTCGAATGGTCCGAACCAGTAATCCTGCCACTGGGTGATGCTGGTGCCATCGTTCATCAGATCGCCGTTGAAGATGAGCATGTCCGGGTCTCGGGCGGCGATATGGGCGATGTGTTGCCTGAAGACCGAAGGTCCCTGTTCATCGGCGAAGGTGACGACCTTGATTGGTGTGGTGCGGTGGGGGGCGGAGCGGAAGCTGTAGATTGGCGAGACGGTGGTTCCGCTGCGGACCCGGTATTGGTAGACGGTTTCGGTCTCCAGGGGCTGCATGGTCGCGGTGTGGACGTACCGGGTGCTGCTGACCATGCGGGTGGTCACGCTGGTGATGGTGTTTTCGCTGACGTCGTTGACGCCGAACTCGACGGTGTGGGGGGATCCTTCGACATCGGTTTCCCAGAGCAGGTTCATCACGTTGGGGCGGCCGTCCTGGAGCATGGGGAGCTTGGTGATGGTCGCGGGCTGGGGGATCGAGCCGTGGATTGTGAAGACGTTGTCCGAGCTGTCGGTGACGGCGGGGTACGCGACGGAGGATATGCGGACGGAGTAGTTGGTGGAGTCACCGATGTAGGGGGAGATGGTCCAGGCGTACTGGCCGTTGGCCATAGCGACCTGGGCGATCTGGCTGTGGAAGGTGTTGCCGCTGTAGAGGTCGATGCTCACGAAGCCGTCCGGGTTGGCTGCGGTCCAGCTGATGGTGTGGGGGGTACCGGCCGGCCAGTTCTCGCCGCCGTTGGGGGTGGTGAGCTGAAGGTTGCCAGGCATGGCGGGCAGGGGGATCCCCGCGGGCGCGGGGCCGCCCAGCTGGGCGATTTCCGTGCCGGTCATTGCGTAGCCGCGGAGCTGGATGCTGTTGACGTAGCCGAGTGAGTTTTCGTTGTTTTCGTCGGCGAAGAAGAGGACCTGGGTTTCGAGGGCGAACCGGCCGTCGAAGTCCAGGCCGGTGTTCTGCTGGACCTGCTGGCCGTCGACGTAACCGGTGAAGGTTCCGGCGACGAGGTTGACGACCAAGGTGAGGCGATGCCAGACGTTGTCGGCGACGTATCCTCCGTAGTTACCGGAGATGCCGATGCCGTGGTCGGAGTAGCGGATGAACCAGTCGCCGTCGTTGGTGTTGGCTGGGTTGGTCTGGTAGAGGCCGGCCCAGCCGCTGGTTGCGGTGTTTGGGAACATGACGTCCATGATGAGGGAGTACTGGTTGACGTAGCTGCCGCCCCCGTTGGCGGGCAGGTTGTGGGCGGCCTGGAAGAAGGTGCCGCGGGTAAACTGGGCAACCTGGGCTGTACCGGGACCGATGGTGGCGGTCGTGTAGGTTATGCCTGGTGTGGTAGCAGGTGGGGCGGCCCCTGGGGTCAAGGCGTCTCCTGTGGTGGAGGAGGCCAGGCTGCCGTTAAAGTCCCATTGAGATACCTGTGCCATGGCAGGCCATGCTGTCATGGTCAGGGTGGAGACAAGTCCGAGCGCCAAACGAACCCAACGGACCGGACTGCGTCCGGGAATCACCGGCATATGACAACCTCCCCAGGCTCAGAACACGTTCCGCGACCCGGGCCGCGGTTGGGCGGGAGTGGTCGCGCTGAGCCTCTCCGTGTGTTGCTGATGGCCTGGTTGGCCATCGGGATACTAGGGTGCCCCGAGACGTCCAGGCGAATCATGGGGCGCCCGGCTACCCGATTGTACCAGGCGCCCCACGAGTTTTCAGGTGCTTTTCTCCCCGGTTTGGTCATTCTTGTGCGAATGACCGTACAGTCACCCTGAAGGTCTCGAGGCTCAGCGGCGGATTCGCCGGTAGAGCGGGATGAGGCCGAGGGCCAGGAGGGCGACGGTGGCCGGTTCGGGCACGATGCCGCCGGCGGTCGGGCCGCCCAGGGCGGCGATGGCATCGGCGGAGAGGGCGAAGTTCTGGAACTGGATGCTGTTGACGTAGCCGAGGGCGGTCTCGCCGTCCTCGTCTGCGAAGATCCAGGCAGGCGAGCCGCTGCCATCGGGATAGAGGGCCCAGCGGCCGCCCGCGTTGCCGCTGCTACCGAGGTCGGTGTATCCCACGAACGCGCCATCGATGTACTTGGTGTACTTCTTGGTGGCGTCGGCCTGATCAAGATCGACGACCAGGGCGACGCGGTGCCAGGAATCGGGGGTCAGGTTGCCATGGTACTGGCTGCTGATGCCGATGCCGTTGCTGCCGTTCACGAAGAAATCGGCATCGTTGGCGTTGGTGTCGCTGGTCTGGAACAGGGCGCGGTAGCCCGTGCTGCTGGCCGGATAGAGGATATCCATGATCAGGGTGTACTGGTTGACGTCGTTGGTGCTGCCGTTGGCGGCCGCGCCGTGGAACATCTTGTAGCCCATCGTGGGGGTATTGGCGGGGAACTTCATGACGTTGGCGACCTGGCCGCCGATGTCGGCGATGCCGAAGCTGGCGGTGGTGCCGAACTGGGTGGCGGCGGCGGTGGCACCGTCATCGCCGTAGACCAGATCGGCGCCGATGATAGCCTTGAGGCCGTTCGACGGGTCGTCGAAGTTCCATCGACCGGTGACCTTGTCGGACGCGAAGGTTGTGCCGGTGATCAGGCCGACGACCGCGACGGCCCACAGAGCGTGTTTACCTACTGATTTCATTGTCTTCTCTCCTCTCGATAGAAGATGAAAAAGAAACGCAGACACCGTCATACCATTTTATCCGGGCGCCGGCCCTGTTTGAAGGCATCTTGGCCTTTCGCCAAGCCCGTTGGAGGGTTCTCTCGGCTGGCAGGGAGATTTCCCTCTGGCGAGGCCGCGTCCCGGCTTTGGGGTAGCGCTGGCCTTGGGGCTATTGGTCAGGAATGGCCCGGCGGCCGCAAGCGAATCGCGGCCGGACACGAGTCTCTTCGTTTTGCCCGCTTCACCTCCCTCCTTCGGCGTCTTGAGACGACAGGATCACCTTTCACGGTGACGGCTGAACGGTATAGTAGACCGTGAAGCCGTTCTCGGATTTCTGCCTGAGCCAGGGGGCGTACTTTGCCCACAGGCCCTGGCTGGGTGGGTCGGCATAGCTTCTCATGTAGACCCGAATGACGTCCATGGGTTTCACGAACTGGACGTGCAGATCGAGAAAGGCGACGTTAAGGCCGTCGGGACCATGGTTGTTGTATGCATCCGGGAAGTTCCAGATGTCGCCGGTGGTGGACCCTCCGCCCTGATCGTTGTCCAGGGCGAGCAAGGTGTTCTGGGGTTTCTTGACGAATCGGTGCTTCTTGATGACATCGCCGTCGGTGGCATTGTTGTAGCCCGGCGTGCTGGAGTCGGGCCAGCCGAGTTGCTGGCCGTAGGTCCCGGCGGATTTGCCGTCGATTTTAGTGCCGTCCGGGTATACGGAGGGGCCGTCATACCAGCCCCAGATTTCGTAGCTGTGGCCGCCGTCGGCGTCTGCCGCGTCGTCGGCAGCGGCCCTCAGGTCCTGCAGACCCTTGGGGTACAGGGCTCTCTCGGTTGTGCTTTGCAGGGGCACGTTTTCCCGGACGATGTTTTTGCTGCTCGGGCAGATGGCGGTTTTGGCGGAGGGCAGGTATTTCGGGTAGACGTGGTTCAGGCTATCGTCACCGGTACTGGTGGCGGCGATATAGATGCCGGTCTTGTCGGTCTCCGCCCTGATGGCGCAGGCCATGTTGATCTGGCGGGCGTTTGAGGCGCAGACTCCCCGGCGGGTCTGTTCCTGGGCTCTTGACAAGGATGGGAGCAGAATAGCAATGAGGAGTGCGATGATCGCCACCACGACCAGGATCTCGATCAGGGTGAACGCCTGCCGGTGGTGTCGTACGGTTGTCATGTCATTCGGTTCCTTTCCGACGGGGGGCATCTTGCCGACTGGGCGGGGTCACCGGCGAGATGCCGGTGTGCGACGCGTGGTGCGGCTTTGGGATGCGCTCCCTGTCTTGACGTCGATGCTGCAGTTCACGTTGATCCCGTGACGCCGTTCACGGGACCGTCTTACACGCCGGATCATAGGCCGCGGGGCCGCTGAAGCACCGCTGGAACACGCCGAAATCGCTGTGATCGACGTCATTATCTTCATCGAAATCCATCTCGCCGCAGTCGGTCAGATTCTGTTCGGCGAGGGTGATGGTCGGTCCGGTGTAGCACAAGCGGAAGGCGTCGAAATCCGCGCTATCGACGCGGTTGTCGCTATTGACGTCGGGTGCCGGTCGTCGGTCGTAGCGACCGATGCCTGCGGCGGTGGGGCCGCCGAGGGTAGCGATCTCTGTGGGCGTCATGGCGTAGTCGCGGAATTGGATGCTGTTGACATAGCCGAGGGCGGTTTCGCCATCCTGGTCAACGAACATGAGGATGGTGGAGTAAAGGGCGAACCTTCCGTCGAGGACTTCGTCTTCGTTGCCGATGTTCTGGATGGCCTGGGTGCCGTCGATGTAGGTGGTGTAGGTATTGACGGCCATGTCCGAAACCAGGGTGAAGCGATGCCAGACGCCGTCGGTGACATCGCCGATGTAGTTGCCGGAGATCCCGAGGCCGGCGCCGGACTTGATGAAGGTTTCGGCGTCGTTGTCATTGAACAGATCGGTCTGGATTAAGGCGACGTAGCCGCCGGTTCCGGTGGCGGTATCGGGGAACATGACGTCCATGATCATGCTCCACTGATTGACCAGGCTGCCGCCGCCGTTGGGGGCGGCTCCATGCGTGAACTGGAAGCCGTTGCACTGCAGGGTTTTGGGGAACTGCATGACTTTGGCGGGCCAGCCGTTGATATTGGCGATACCGAAGCTGGTGGTGGTTCCGAATTGGACTTCGGCGGGCAGGTTCTGAGCGCAGGTTCCGCCCGGGGTGCAGCCCTTGAAGTAGGTCATATCGCGCCCGACGGTGGCCGCGAGCGAGCCGTTGAGGAAGTCCCACTGGCCGGTGACGCCGGCGGCGGCGGGGATCTTAGTCGCGGTGGCTCCGCCGAGGGCGGCCACTTCGTCGTCGGTCATCTGGTAGTTGCGGACCTGGATGCTGCTGACGTAGCCGGCCTCGACCTCGAGGTCCTCGTCGGTGAACACGAGGGTGGCCAGGTCTTCGGCCGGGTTTGCGCCGGCGCCATTGAGGGACATTCGTCCATCGAAGCCTTGCCCGCTTTGAGCGCCGACGAGAGTGCCGTCAATGAATTTGCGATAGCCGTCGGTGGTGTTGGCGCAGTTGACGGAGAGCACGACCCGATACCACGTGTTGGGGCTGATGGTGCCCTGGTAGTTGCCGCCGATGCCGATGCCGTTGGCGGTGTTGATGAAGAAGTCGCCGTCGTTGGTGTTGCAGTTGTTGGTCTGCAGGAGGCATCGCCATTTGGCGTCAGACTCGGCCGGATAGAGGATGTCCATGATGACGGTGAACTCGTTGACATAGGTTCCGCCGCCGTTGGGTTGGGCTCCCGGGTAGATGGCATAGCCCATGTTCCTGGTTCCCTTGGGGAAGCTCATGACCTTGGTGGGCTGGCCGCCGATGTCTGGAATCCCCAAGGACGTAGTGGTGCCGAACTTGGTTTCGCTCTCGATGTCGCGGGTATCGGCGGGCTTGATCCAGTAGGTTGCGTCGGTTCCGACGGTGGCCTTGAGGGTACCGTCGTCGAAGTCCCACTGACCGGTGATGGTTTGGGCATTTGCTGCCCCCGCGGCGATGGCACCGAGTGCGCAGAGCGCGAAGCCACAGGCAACTGCTTTTGACGACCACTGCTTCCTCATACGAACCTCCTTACTGACTAATCGCCCCGATATTCCCAACCGCCAGAAGTGCTCCTTCCCCTTTCCTCCGGACCGGTCGTTGATTCACGCTGGCCGGACCGGGCCCAGGTGTTTTCTGTCCTGGAGGGGGGCTCTTTCATATCGCCGGTGTCGGCTTCTCTCTCCCGTTCGTTGCGACGAACTACCGCTGTAGTCCGAGTAGCCGTTGTTCTCCCCGCGGGGGATTGAACGGTTCGCGCTCGGCACTGGTCAGAGGCACCCTTAAGGTGCTGATCGGCTCCGGTCGCTTCACTTGGGCCGAGCAGCGTGCGCAAGTTGCCACTGGGACCGTATTTATTCTCGCAGAATGCGACATTGGTGTCAACCTAAAAGATGGCCTCACTTTGCGTGGGGGGCTTCATTTGCATCCCTGGTCGAGGGCGATACACTGAGCGCGGCCGTTCGATCTTGTCATTGCGGCGCCCCTCGTGGAGGGGGAGTCTTATGGCCGCCGTTTCTTTCGCCTGGGCGTTTGGACGATTCAACCTGTCCGTTCGTACGGAGGTGCTCGATGAGGCGGTATAGCTTTGTCCTGGCTTGGCTGGTAGTTGCCCCGGTCTGGGCTGATTCCAGTCGCACGGTAACGCTGCAGCCTCCGGGTCGGGAGGAGTTTTGCCGGATGGAGCCTGGCGGGGTCAGTGTTCTGCCCAGCGGGCGGTATGTCACGCCGGCTGGAGTGGTGGTGCGAATCACGGCCGATCCGTTCGGGATGGCTCTTTCCCGGGATGGGAGCCGGGTGGTGGCGGTTCATGATCAGGTGTTGACCGTCCTGGAGGTGGCCCAGCCTGGGAGTGCCGTTCGGTATCCGAGTTACGATGGCAAGCTGGCCACTCCGTTCAAGAACGGGGCGTTCATGGGGGTGCAGGTGACGAGGGACAGCCGGCTGGCGTATCTGAGCGGGGGCAATGACGGATCGATTGTCGTTTTTGACCTGGTGGCCGGCAAGCGTCTGGATGCCATCACGCTCAATGGCGTGTTCGACGGTCGCGCGTACGAAGACAGTCTCACCGGCGACATGGTCCTGAGTGACGATGGCCGCAGGCTGTTCGTGCTGGACCAGTTCAATTTCCGGTTGGTGGTGGTGGATCTGGAGGAGAGGCGGGTGATCGCATCGGTCAAGGTTGGCCGGTTTCCCTTTGGCTTGGGGGTGAGTCCGGACGAATCCATGGCTTACGTGGCCAACGTGGGCATTTTCGACTATCCGCTCGTGCCGGGGGTGACGGACAGGAATGTGGAGCAGGTTGGGCTGGCCTTTCCGCCCTATGGTGTGCCCTCGAAGGAAGCGGAGGAAGGCAAGGAGATTGACGGGAAGAGGATTCCTGGGCTTGGCAGTCCGCGGGTTGCGGAGGCGGTGTCGGTCTGGTCGGTCGATCTGAAGACGAGCCAGGTGGTGGCCAAGATCAAGACCGGCTACCAGATGGGCGAGCGTGTTCAGGGGCTGGAGATCATGGGCGGATCGAGTCCGAATTCGATCGCGGCCGGTCGGCGGTTTATTTACGTCACGAATGCGACGAACGACAACATTTCGGTGATCGAAGCGGGCAGTCAGCGGATCGCGGCGCACATCAAGCTGGATGTGGATCCGAAGATCGACCGGTATCGGGGGCTGATCCCGTTTGGGCTGGCGTTGAGTCCGGATGAGGCCCGGCTGTATGTGGCGTTGAGTGGACTGAATGCCGTTGGGGTCATCGACACCGGGAGTCGCAAGGTCCTGGGCTACATTCCGACGGGGTGGTTCCCGACCAAGCTGGCGGTGTTTCCGGACGGCAAGCGTCTGTGCGTGGTGACGGCGCGAGGGCATGGTGCGGGCCCGAACGGGGGTAAGGGGTTCAAAGCTCCGGTTCAGGGGACGTACGTGGGTGACATCATGCTGGGCACGTGCGAGTTCATTGCGGTGCCTGGCGCCGAGCAGCTGGCCAAGTACACCCGCCAGGTGGTTGGCAACACCTTCGAGGAGGTGCCGGTCGTGGACAACGGCAGGAACCCGCTGCCGGCCGCTCCGGGGCTGAGGAAGAGTCCGATTCGCCACATCGTGTACATCACGAAGGAGAACCGCACCTATGACGAGGTTTTTGGCCAGGTGAAGGGTGGGAATGGCGATCCGACGCTGGCCCGCTATGGAGCTGAGGTGAGCTTCAGCAGTCGGGACACGAGGTGGCCCAAGCGGACGGTCGAGCTGGCCACGGTGATGCCTAACCATCTCAAGATCGCCCGCGAGTTCGCGATGAGCGACAACTTCTACTGTGATTCGGACGCATCGGTTCACGGTCACCGCTGGATGGTGGGGACGTATCCGAACGAGTGGGTGGAGGCCAATGCCGCGACCCGCAAGGACGAGCGGATTTTCAGCAGTGCCCCGGGGCGGCGGTATGTGGCCGGTTCGGCGGGGGCGGTCTATCCGGAGGACTACAACGAAGTGGGTGGGCTGTGGGAGCAGCTCGATCGGCACGGAGTGGACTTTTACAACTTTGGCGAAGGATTCGAGTTTTCGGGCACGGAGGAGGGGCCTGAGCATCAATTCACCGGCATTCGGATGAAGGTTGTCTTTCCGATGCCCAAGGCGTTGTTCGATCGCACCTCGCGCATTTACGCGACGTACAACACGAGTGTTCCGGACCAGTTTCGCATCGAGATGTTCGAGCAGGAACTGGGCGAGAAGTGGCTGAGCAAGAAGGCGCCGTTCCCGCAGATGATCACGATGATCGTTCCGAATGACCATTCGGCGGGGGAGCGGCCGGATGCGGGATATCCGTTCAAGGAATCGTACATGGCGGACAACGACCTGGCGGTGGGCCGGGTTCTGCACGTGCTGTCGCGGACGCCGTGGTGGAAGGACATGCTGGTGATCATCACCGAGGATGACGCCCAGGACGGTCGGGACCACGTGGATGCCCATCGGTCGCTGCTCATGATGGTCGGGCCGTATGTCAAACGGGGGTACATTTCGCACACTCACGCGAACTTTGGGGCGATTCTCAAGACGGTGTACCACATTCTGGACTTGCCGCCGGTGAACCAGTTTGATGCCGCCGCCTCGCTGCCCCAGGATTTCTTCACGGACCAGCCCGATTTTCGTCCGTACGATGTGGAGAAGGTGGATCCGCGGGTTTTCGACCCGTCACTGGCCCTGAAGCGCTACGATCGCACCTTTGACTGGCGGAAGCTGGAGGGTGGGCCGCTGCTGGATGACGATGATGATTTCCGGGAGAGCCATAAGGAGCAAGGGCGGGAAGGAAGTGAGAAGTGAGGGGTGAGAAGTGAGAGCCGAGAAGTGAGAAGTGGGCAGTGAGACCGGGGGAGGGGGTGTACTATGGGTGGATGGTGGGGCAGGTCGGCGGCGTTCGTCGCCAGCGAGTCATGGGGCGACTGTCGGAATGCCCATCGGTCTCATCACTTTGCAGTCTCACTTCTTCGGCGTTGCGATCAGCGGCGTTGAGGTATAGGATGGTTGGCTCTGGATGGCGGCGCACGTCGCCGGGGAGTACCGGACGCACCTGACGTGCCCCCTTGACAGCCCCTTTTGGTGGTCCACATCGGCATCACCGTGGAGGAGACACATGTCGGCGAAGAAGAAAGCAGGGAGACTGGCTCGTCGGGATTTACTGGCGGGAGCAGCGGCTGCGGCGGCGGTGAGCATTGTCAGGCCGTCTTCGGTGCGGGGATCGGGGGCCAACTCGGCGGTGGAGATCGCGTTGCTTGGTTGCGGCGGGCGGGGCTCGTGGCTGGGCGGGCTGTTTGCCAAGCACGGCGGCTACAAGTGGGTGGCGTGTGCCGACTACTACCAGGACCATGCTGACAGTTTTGGGGAAGCCTGGAAGATCCCGGCGGACAAGCGGTTCACGGCGCTGTCGGGCTACAAGAAGATGCTTGACGTCAAGTGCGACGCGGTGATTGTTCAGACTCCGCCGTACTTTCACCCGATTCACGCGGCGGCGGCGGTCGATGCCGGCAAGCACGTCTACGTGGCCAAGCCCATCGCCGTGGATGCTCCGGGCTGCCTGAGCATTGGCGATTCGGGCAAGAGAGCCACGGAGAAGAAGCTGGTTTTCCTGGTCGACTTCCAGACCCGAGCCAACGAGTACTATCGGGAGGCGGTCAAGCGTGTGCATCGCGGGGACATCGGCAAGCTGGTGACCGGCTGGGCGATGTATCCCTGGGGGGTGGGTCACTTCCCGGGGCCTGGGACGCCGGACGACAGGCTCCGCCGGTGGTACTGCATCCGCGAGCTGTCCGGGGATTTCATTGTCGAGCAGAACGTGCACACGCTGGACGTGGCGACATGGATTCTGAACGCCGATCCGATCAAGGCCATGGGTGTCGGGGGCAGCAGGGGATTGCGGGCCTACGGCAACATCATGGACTACTTCAACATCCATTTCTGGTTCCCGAATGACTTCGTGCTCAGCTTTGTGGGCAACCAGTGCACGCCGGGTGCCCCGACGGAGATTCCGTGCCGGGTGTACGGTTCGAAGGGCACGATCGACACCGACTACTACACGCACGTGAACATCGATGGCATGCCCGAGTGCGTCTACAAGGGCAGCAAGTGGGAGCATGGGGCCCTGTATACGACCGGGGCGGAGGTCAACATCAAGGAGTTCCACGAGGCGATCACCAAAGGCGAGGTCAGCAACCCGACCGTCGCCCCGTCGGTGCGGAGCAATCTGACCGCCGTTCTTGGCCGGATCGCCGGGTACAAGGGGGGGATGGTGACCTGGGACGAGATGATCAAGGCAAACGAGAGACTGGAGCCGGACTTGAAGGGGCTCAAAGCGTAGGTTCGTGGTTCATGGCGAAGGTTCGAATGGGGTTGGTGCAGTGTGATGTGGCAGAACGGAGGATATCCGTATGATCGAGCTCGGTATGCACGTGGACAACTGGCGCCATCAGGATGCACCGTTGAAGGTGCCGTGCGAGTTCGCCAAGAATCACGGGATGAAGTACATCGAGCTGGGCTCGGTGAACGGGGACTATTTTGTTCAGAGTCTGGGCTACAACCCGCACGTGCCGCTGCACACAGATCCGCTGCGGCTCAAGGCGTACCTCGACTCGATGGGGCTCAAGGTCTCGCAGATTGACGCGGCGTATCCGATCTCGTTTCCCGACGGCCAGTATCGGGGGATTCCGTACACGATCGAGTCGATCAAGTTCGCCCGGGCGGTCGGTGCTCCTTACGTGGATACGACGGATGGGGCGACCAAGCCTGCGGGATACACCGACGAGGAGGTCATGGTTCTGATCAAGCAGTATTACCGGGTCATCCTGGAGTGGGCGGAGAGCCACGACATCATCATCAACGTCGAGCCGCACGGTCCTTACACGACGAATCCGGACACGATGGAGCGGATCCTGTCGATGTTCGACTCGAAGTACCTGCGGATGAATTTCGATACCGGCAACACGTTCATTGCCGGCAACGATCCGGTGAAGTTCCTGGAGCGATTCAAGCACAAAGTGACGCACCTGCACATCAAAGACGTCAGCGCGTCGCTGGCCAAGGCTTGCCGGGGGGAGGAGACGGGCATCTCGACGTCGGTTGTGGCGATTGGCGAAGGGGTCAATGCGGACAACATCGCTGGCTGCATTGAAGTTCTCAAAAAGATGAAGTGGAGTGGGGTGTTGTCCATCGAGTGCGAGGCGGCTCCGGGCAAGGTCGAGCAAGGGCTCGCGTGGTTGCGGAAGGAGCTGGCCAGGTGAGCGTGACCGGATCGGCGGAGGGTCAGCTTCTTTCGTCGACTTCCACCAAGCGGAGCGGGGGCCGAACGGTTGTTCGGCTTGTTCGGGCGCGTTCATTGGAGTGGGCGCTTCGTGGGAGACTTGTCATGTCACGTCGCAGGAGTACTGGCAGAGTAGGGCGTCGCGAGCTCATGGCCGCCGGGGCGGTGACTGGGGGCTGCCTGGCGGCGGCGCCGGAGGGCGCATCCTGCTGCAGGCGGGCTCGGTGACGGTGACGGGCCTGATCTCCGCAAGGGGTGGTGGCGGAGAAGGGGGCGGCGGCGGTGGAATCGTGGCGGTTTACATGACTGCATGCGGCGGCGTCATTAGTCCTAGTATCGACGTGATTGGCGGACCCGATCCCGACGAGGACGGAGAGGCCACCAAGGGCGGTGACGGCACTGCAGGCCTCTGGACGAACAGCATCGAAATCACAAGTGAGCCCGCCGGGCGCGAGTTCTACATCGGGCAGCCAGTGACCTCGCAGGTGGAAGCGACTTCCACACAAGGAGAGCTTCGCTTCCAGTGGCGCAAGGACGGCCACGATCTCGCCGAGAATCCGCCGCATCTAGTGGGTACACAGACAGCGGTGTTGCACGTCGATGCGGCGACGGCGGCCGATGCAGGCGCCTATGACGTGGTACTGGAGAACGACTGCGGGACGCTCCTCACCGGCGTGGTCGAGCTGAAGGTCAGGTACCTGCCGGCCGACTTCGACCGCGACGGCGACGTAGACGGCGACGATCGGAGTATTCTCGAGGCCTGCGTGTCCGGGCCCGCTACTTCCCTGGCCGCAGGCTGCGGGGGCAGAGAACTGGACGGTGACGGAGATATCGACCAGTCCGATTTCGGCGTTTTCCAGCGATGCTGGAGCGGAGCGAACCAAGCCGTTGATCCGAGTTGTGTGGATTGACGGCGGTGTAGGCGTGATGGGTTCGTTGCGGAGACCCGTGAGCCCGGTTCGGACGAGGCGGAGTCGGGGGCTCAGAACTTGTTGCGTTGTTCCGCGCTGGCGAGGTAGGCCTGTCGCGCGTGGGCGTACTCTTCGGCGGTGATGGGCGGGGCGGCATCGGGCGGGTTTTCCTGACTGGCGACCTCGAAGATGCGTCTGAGGAATGGGATGCACCATCCGCATCCGGTGCCTGCGCCCAGGCACTCCGACAACTGGCTCGGGCGGCTGAGCTGGTGTCGGCGAGCGAAGTGCCACAGCTTGCGGTAGGGGACGTCGTAGCAGTAGCAGATCTTGTCGTCGGGCTTCATAGGCGTATTATAAGCCGGCTGCTCAAGCGAATCTGCGTGGCGTTCCGATAATTATGGATGGCTATTGAGCGAACCCCAACCATGCATGAACAAGGATGTTCAGGAATGAGCGTTGGTCTTGACACGCCCTCCCGGCCGAAGATGTCCAGGCATCTCTCGGAGACTCAAGTCCTTGCTTTGGCGAGGACTTACGATACTGCGTGCTCCCCTATCTGGATCGAGGACATGAGTGGGGCGTGCGTATACCAGAACGTCTGTGCGGAGACGGGCGACTGGCCGTCCGAGGCTCCGTTAGCCTGCTTTGAGGTCTTCGATCACCTTGGTCGGGTGGTGGCGCGTCTGGGCACGGTTCACAACTGACTCGAACACATCGTCTGGTCACTTCAGGGAAGGCGCCGGTTTGGGCCCCGGGTACGGGTGCGTCTTGGGTGGCGGTATCCCGTCTGGTGGTTGGGGTTCGTGGCGACGCATGAATGGGTGAGGTGGGCGAGCCCTTGCGGAGGGGGAGGTATGACGTCCTATAACCGCAGGTCTTCACAAGCCCAGCGTCGAGCAGGTTCAGGGACGCGGCGGGTTGGAGATCGGAGGGCGCAAGTGGGTTGGGGCGAGTAGTCAGGAGTCGATTCAAACGAGCCGATAAACGGTGTGTCGGGTCCGGATGATCATCTCAGTGGTCCGGTGTGGTCTTGGGGTCGTTTGAACGTCTGCGTGCGATCGGGTCAGGTCGCGGGGTACTCGGAACGGAGAAGGCAGGTATTGCATGGACGCCCGCTACATTAACCCCTTCGTGGCCTCGGCCAAGAACGTCTTCAAGACGATGCTGGCGGCGGATGTGGTGATCGGCAAGCCGTTTGTCATTCCCTCCTCGAAGGAGCCTGACGCCGACGTATCCGCGCTGATAGGGTTGTCGGGTGATGCGGTGGGTTGTGTGGTGCTGACTTTCCCGATGGCGACGGCGGTGATGGTTGCCGGCCGGTTTGCGGGGGTGGCGCTTGATTCGATGCATCCGGATTTCTGTGATGCTCTGGGCGAATTGGCCAACATGGTAGCCGGGCACGCGAAGGCTCAGATGGTGGATCTAGATGTGAGCATTTCGTTGCCGAGTGTGGTTGTGGGCGCCCACCACATTGTGTCGCAGTCCAAGCAGAGTCCGCGTCTGGCCCTGCCGTGTTGCTCAGATCTGGGTCGATTCCACGTGGAGGTGGCGATGGAAGTGGAGAGCAAGGCCGGCTCATTGCGGTCGCCGGTTGCGGCGGGTGCGGGGGCGTAGTTGCCTCTCGTTTTTGCCTGCATGGGGTGGTCGGGGTGTGGCCAGGTCAACTGGTCGGGTGATGGTGGAGGGGTGGAGACACAGGAATGAGTGGTGTAGTGGTAGCACAGCCCATCCCGATTGAGGTTTCCGCGGACCGCCTGAGCGTCTCGCTGATCGTGTCGAAGACTGATCAAGGTACCTTGACGGCCGAGCATGTTTTTGCGCGGTTGTGTGAGCGGTCCATTCCGGTGACCGATGCCGTTCGTGGCCGGGTAGCGGCGCTGGTCGAAGCGGTTTCGGCGGGTCAGCTGTCTCGCGAGCCGTTTGTGCTTGCGGAGGGCAAGCCTCCGGTTGCGGGCATTGGGGCCCGTGTCGAGCTTGCGCCGAGTCCGGAGGACAAGGCCGAGTTGGGGGATGGGCAGGGTCGTACTGATTTTTACCGCTCGCGGATTGCCACCGTGGGGGAAGGTGAAGTCATTGGGACCTTTTTTCCGGAGACTCCGCCCGTTGCGGGGATAGATGTTTTCGGCAAGCCTGTGGAGGGCGAGCGGCCGATTGTCTCGGTTGCGCTGGGTGAGAATGTTGAGTTAGCCAGCGACGGCAAGACGTTGATTGCCAGCAAGGCTGGGAGGCTGAACGTCAATCGTCACTCGGTGTCGGTTGTGAGTGTGGTGGAGACGAAGTCGGACGTGGACTTCTCGACGGGCAACATTGAATCGCCGACGGATGTGTTGATCGGGGGCACGATCCGGGACACGTTCGTGGTCAAGTCGGCGAAGAGCGTGGCGGTTCGGGGGGCGATTGAGGCGGCGGTGGTCGAAGCGGGGACGGACATCCAGGTCAGTGGGGGTGTGGCCGGCCGAGGTCAAGGCAAGGTGACGGCGGGCGGGCAGATTACCAGCAAGTTCTGTGAAGAAGCCAACCTGCGGGCGGGTGGGGACATCGTGATCATCTCGGAGTGTATCAACAGCCGGCTTCACGCCCTGGGCAGGCTGATGATCCCCAGCGGGAAGCTGGTTGGCGGGTACGCTTACGCCCGGGAGGGGGCTGAGATCGAGGTGGTGGGGAACGAAGCCGATCGGGCGACCGAGATTGCGATTGGTGTCGATCCGATCGTGCTGGGCAGGTCTGCGCAGGCTGACGAGGTCGTGAAGAAGAAACGAGAAGCCATCGCCAAGATCCGGGAGAAGATACAGCCGCTGATGGCCCAGCTGAAGCGTTTGAACCCGCAGCAGCGGGAGCGGGCCACGGAGCTGATGTACGAGGCTGACCAGATGGAGGCCGAGATTCTCGAGACCGAGCGTAAGAAGCAGGAGGCGATCGCGGCCTGCAGTCCGAACCGCAGAGTATGCCTGTTAGTCAAGCACACCGTCTATCCGGGTGTGAAAGTCGTGCTTGGAGACAAGATGACCATCTTCCGTAACGAGCGTCGGGGGCCGCTCAAAGTGGAACGTCGGCTGGTGAACCGTGTCGAGGAGATCTGTGTTGTCGATCAGATTTCCGGCTCGGTGACCACCATGCCGGGGTACGAGTTCCGGCTTCAGGACAGTGCCGCCGAGAAGGCGCATCTGGCCTGACCTGTGTCCTGCCAATAGCCAACCCCCCTGCTCCATCTTATAATGGGCCTTCCTTCGCCCGCTGTCGGGGTCGAGGGGGAGTTGACGACGATGCCTGAGATGCGCCTGATTGAGGGTCAGACGGTGAATGCCGCCGCCGCGTTGCGGGAGATTCGGCGGCCGCTGCTGCTGGACGGGCTTGTCCTGGACACGCCGCCGGAGGCGCAGGTGGTTCAGGACATCATTGCCGACGTTCGGCGCCGGGGTGACACGGCGGTATCGGAGATCACTGCCCGGGTTGATGCGGCCGGTGTTCCGCCGGATGCCGTGCGTGTTCCGGTCGAGCGGATTGTCCGGGCTCAAGCGGAGGCTTCGCGGGGGCTGATGGAGGCTGTCCGCCACGCCATTCGGGCGGTGCGCCGGTTTCAAGAGCATCTTCTCGCGGCCCGCACGGACTCGTTGGCTCTTCACGGGCGGACGCTTTCGGTTCGCACTCGTCCGGTGCGGCGTGTTGGGGTGTGCGTGCCCGGGGCCTCGGCGCCGCTGATGTCTTCCGCGATTCACAGTGTGGTTCCCGCCCAAGTGGCCGGTGTTCGGGAGATTGCGATTGCCGCTCCGCCGCGGCACAACAACGATGTTCATCCGGCGATTCTGGCGGTGGCTGCCGAGCTGGGCGTGACCGAGGTTTACCGGATGGGCGGGGCCCAGGCGATTGCCGCCATGGCCATGGGCACCGAGCGGGTTGCCCGGGTGGACAAGATTGTCGGGCCGGGCAACATTTACGGTCAATTGGCGAAGCGTTTCCTTTTCGGGGTGGTGGATATCGACATGTTTGCGGGGCCGAGCGAGGTGTTGATCATCGCCGACTCGTCTGCCCGGCCGGACTATGTGGCCGCTGACATGCTTGCCCAGGCGGAGCACGACCCCGGCTGTGCGATTCTGCTGACTGATGAGCGCCGGCTGGCGGACCGGGTGATGGCGGAGCTGGACACCCAGTTGGCCGAGCTTGCCCGCCCGGAGGGAGCGATTCGCTGTCTGGCGAAGTACGGCGCGATCGTGGTGATTCGGGACATGGAGGAAGCGGTTGTTCTGGCCAACGACATTGCCCCGGAGCACCTCGAGATTGCCACGCGCAACCCGGGGGTTCTTGCCGACCGTATTGACGCGGCGGGTGCGGTTTTTCTAGGTCATTTCACGCCGGAGTCGGCGGGCGACTACGTGGCCGGTCCGTCGCACGTATTGCCGACCGGGGGAACCGCCCGTTTCTGGAGTGGGGTCTCGGCGCTGGGATTTCTTCGACGCACCAGTCTCATCGAGTACACCGCTGAGGGGCTGGCTCGGGACGCGGCCGCCATTGACACGCTCGCGAGGGCGGAGTGTCTCGACGCCCACGCCCGGTCGGCGACGATCCGTGTTCAGGACAAGTGACAACGATCCAGGTTGATGCAGACGATGACGAGTTATTTCCGAAAGAGCATTGCCGCGCTTGAAGGATACGTGCCCGGCGAGCAGCCGAGCGATCCCTTGGTGATCAAGCTTAACACCAATGAGAACCCCTATCCGCCCTCGCCGAAGGTCATGCAGGCTATTGCGGCGGTGGGTCCCGACCAGCTTCGCCGGTATCCCAACCCGCTGGGCAATCTGTTCCGGGACACTGCGGCCAGGGTATTCGGTGTGACCCGCGACATGGTGATCTGCGGCAACGGGATGGACGACATTCTGAATCTTGGTGTTCGGGCCTTCAGCGGGCCGGACGCGGCCCTGGTCTATCCGACGCCGACGTACACGTTGTACAGCGTATTGGCCAGCATCCAGGCGTCGATCGTGCGTGAGGTGGCCTGGCCGGACGATTACTCGCTGCCGATCGACCAGCTGGTAGCGGCCCGGGGGCAGGTGATCTACCTCGCGAACCCGAACTCGCCCACCTCGACGTTTGTGCCCGTCGCGGACGTTGCCCGGCTGGCCGACGCGATTGACGGTGTTCTTTGCGTTGACGAGGCCTATGCGGACTTTGCCTGCGACAACTGCATGGAGCTGGCCAAGACGCGCAAGAATGTTCTGGTTATGCGGACGATGAGCAAAGGGTATTCGCTGGCCGGTCTTCGGTTTGGTTTCGCGGTGGGCGATCGGAAGCTGATCGACGGCCTGATGAAGGTGAAGGACAGCTACAACGTCGACGCGGTGGCGATCGCCGCGGCGTCGGCCGCACTGGACGACCAGGCCTACCGCGAGCAGACTCGTCAGAAGGTGATCGCCGAACGAGGCCGGCTGGCTGACGCTCTGGCGCGGCTCGGGTTCTCGTCATTGCCGAGTCAATCGAACTTCCTGCTGACCACCGCGAGGAGACCTCCCGCCCGGCAGCTGTATGAATCGCTCAAGGCCCGACGGATTCTCGTCCGATACTTCAACATTCCGGGTCTCGATGACAAGCTGCGAATCAGTATTGGTGCGCCGGAGCAGAATGATGCCCTGATTGCCGCTGTCAAGGAGTTGACCGCGTGAGCAAGAGAACGACTGTGAAGGTGGGGAAAGCTGCGGGCATCGGCGTTGGCCGGCGGACTGCCACGGTGCGGCGGTCGACGAAAGAGACCCGTATTGAGCTGACCATCGATCTGGACGGCAGTGGCCAGGCGACGATTGACACGGGCATCGGTTTCTTCGATCACATGCTTCACCACGTGGCCCGGCATGGGCTTTTTGATTTGACCGTGAAGGCGGAGGGCGACCTGCACGTTGACGATCACCACACGGTGGAGGATGTTGGCATTTGCCTGGGGGAGGCGCTGAATGAAGCCCTGGGCGGCAAGCGGGGCATTCGCCGGTACGGCTTCTTCATTCTGCCCATGGAGGAATCGCTGGCCCGGGTGGCGGTGGACCTTTCCGGCCGGGTGGCGGTGGCACATCGGGTCAAGTACCGCGGCTCCAAGATTGGCACGTTTGACGTCCAGCTGGTTGAGGAGTTCTTCGTTGCTGTCGCCCGCAGCGCGAAGATGAACCTTCACGTCGAGGTTCCCTACGGCACGAACAATCACCACATGGCGGAGGCGGTTTTCAAGGCCTTTGGCAAGGCGCTTCGTCAGGCATGCGAGGTTGATCCGCGGGAGACGGCCGTTCCCTCGACCAAGGGCATCCTCTGAGCCAGGATGGCGGGGCCTGGATCGGTCACATTGCCGGCGTTGTCAGGGGTGTTTCAGGTTCTTGCTGATCCAGTCGAGTACTTCGGCCTCATGGCCGTCGGGTTTGACCTTGTCGAACACGTGGGCGATGGTTCCGTCCCGGTCGATCACGAACGTGGTTCGGGCGACGCCCATGTATTCTCTGCCGTACATCGACTTCGTCTGCCACACGCCATAGGCCTTGCAGATGGCCTGGTCGGTATCCGCGAGCAGGGGGAACGGCAGGTTGAATTTGGCGGTGAACTTGCGGTGTGAGTCCAAGGAGTCTGGAGAGACGCCGAGGATGATGATCCCCTCTTTGGTGAGGCGGGTGTAGGCATCTCGAAAGCCGCAAGCCTCGGTTGTGCAGCCGGGCGTGTTGTCCTTGGGGTAGAAGTACAGGGCGACGACGCTGCCCTTAAGATCGGCCAGCCTGATCGTCTTGCCGTTGGAGGCTGGTGCCGAGAAAGGGGGGGCTTTCTTGCCGACCTCGGGGTAGCTGGTGGTGATGTTCTTTGTTTTTGCCATGGAGGTGTCTCACAAATCGGGGCTGAAGTCGTCTCGCACTCATCAGGAGAATAGGCCCGATTTGGGGGAAGGCAAGGGTTGGCCGGCTTCTTGCCGGGGTGTTGCCGAGGCGTTAGAACGTCTGTTCATGGGTCGTCTTCAGCGAAGGCACGTGGTATGTGGCGGCCGGGTCGCGTTTCTGTTTGGGGCCGCTTTGGCGGGGGCTTGCGATGGTGGTGGGCAGCCCGCGTCTCCGCCGTCGGTCTCGGCCAAGACTGGTTTGACCTCTGCGCTTCCGGCGGTTGCAATCGGGTCCTCTTGGGCGGCGTCGTGCCCTGTTGATACTCCCGAGATTGGCAGTGCTCCTGCCGTCGCCCAAGCCGCGGTGGAGTCGGCGAGGTCGGGGGGTGAGCCAGCGGCCGGTCCGGTGCCGGGGTTCGAGCCGTTGAGCGATGCCGTGGCGAGGGAATGGTCTCGGCTGGCGGCGATGGGTCGGCGGGAGGTGCTGTACGAGGTGACGGACGTTCGGGCGGCGACGGTAACGATGCGGGTGACGGTGTTTGAGGGGGGCAAGCCTTTGGGGTTGCCGGTTTTGCGGGAGGATTTCAGGAGTGTGGATCCGGTTGCGGTGGCGGTTGCCGCGGTGAAGGCGAGGCGGGGGTGGGGGCAGGTGGCGGTGGAGCTGGGCGGGCGGACCTGGGACGCGGTGTTCTATGAAGACCGGTGGGCCGACGAGGGTGTTGATTATGTCCGGCGGACCTGGGTGAGTTCGGAAGCTCCGGTTTTTGGCGTGCTGAAGATGGAGCTGTACGGTGATGGCCAGCTGGAGTCAGCGCTGGAGCTGACCGCCGGTGGTCGGAAGCCGTGAGTTGGGCTGGGGGGTGTGTTGGGGTTTGGGAGCGTCGTGGTCGGGGCCGGGCATGGGAGGGGGTGGCTGCGGGCTCGTGGCCGGTGGCCGCGGGCTGGGCCAAGCCCGTTTCATTTCTTCTTTCGCGTGCTCTCGATCTTCTTGGCGTCTTCGATTTCCTTGGATAGGCGGTCCCACTTCTGCTGCAGCCAGCTTTTCGGGCGTGGCTGGTCGTCGGTTTTGCGGAGGGCTTGTTCCTGAGCATGTCGGTTTTCGAGGACGGCGAGGTGCTTGCGGATCCGCCACTGCTCGATGATGCCGAAGAAGTTGCTCGACGCGATGTACAGGTTGAGGCCGGACGGAGCGTTGTAGAGCAGGAAGATGAAGAAGACGCTCATGAACATCATCATCTTGCGTTGCTGCTCCATCTGGTCATGGGCAGCTCCCTTCTGCTGGGGCGTACTGCTGTGGGGCATGTACTTGGTCTGGAGGATCTGGGAGATTCCCAGGAGGATGGGCAGGATGTTGATGGACTCCATGGGGCCGCCCATGAGGTAGGAGAGGAGGGGGATCTCGATAGGCTTGCTGAAGGTGTAGATGGCATCGGCGCCGGCGAGGTCCTTGATCCACCAGCCGTCGAAGGGGGCGTGGCGCATGTCCACGGTGCAGGCGAGGGCGGTCCAGAGGGCGCCCCAGATGGGGATCTGCAGCATCAGGGGCAGGCAGGAGAGGATGGTGCCTGCGGGGTTGATGCCTGCCTCGCTATACACCTGCATGGTGGCCTGCTGCAGCTTGGCCTTGTCGTTGCCGTACTTCTCGCGGAGGGCGGCTATCTTGGGCTGGAGCGTCGCCTGCTGTTTCTGCATCTTGAACATATTGACCTGGCTCTTCTTGGTGATCGGGTGGAGCACTGCCCGCACGACCAGGACGAGCACGATGATGGCGATGCCGTAGTTGTGGGGGGGGATCTTGTGGAACACGTTGAGCAGGTTCATCATCAGGCTGACCAGGCTTCCGGGTGCACAGAAGTAGAAGGCCTGGGCGATGACCTGGTAGTAGTCTCGCTGGCGGTAGGTTGCGTTCTTCTCGAATGCCTCCTTTGATTTGGGTCCCATGTAGCAGTCGAAGTTCACTTCCTGGCTGCCGCCCTTGGCGATGCTGATCGGCGTGGTGATGTAGCGGAAGGTCAGGTCCTCGCCGCGGTGGGGGGCATCTGGTGTGAGCGCAGCCGCCTCGACGGAGGCGAACCGGGGCCGGTCCTCGGGCGAGGTGCGGTCGCGGGGGGCTACGATGCAGGTGAAGTACATGTTGCTCTGGGCAGTCCAGGAGACCCGCGTGCCACCGGTATCGCTATCCTTGGCCAGGAGGGTGAGCTTCTTGCCGATCACATCGGAGCGGACGCAGCTCTTGTTGACCAGCTTGCCCTGTTCCCAATAGACTGCGAGAAGGCTTCGGTCTTCGGCGCGCGAGTTTTCCTTGCGCATCCCGAGTGGTCCTTGCTGGACGATGATTGCTTCAAGGGTGCTCTCGGTGAGGTTTTCGATCTTGAGGGACAGGCCCAGATCGTAGGTTCGGTTCGCGGGCACATCGGGGTTGGGCAGCTGGTTGGCGAGGGAGTAGGTTTTCACCAGTCGGGCGATCGGTTTGCGATTCGGTCCCTGGACGCGGGCGGACAAGACGACTTCGTTGGCGGTGGTCGATTCCACCTTCCAGGTGATGCGATCGAGATCGACATCGAGGCCGAGGTTTTCGAATCGCACCTTGGGTGTGACGAAGGAAGGAAGGGCCTGTTCACGGCCCATGGTGTCGGAGGCGACCAGGGGTGAGAGCAGCGGGTAGGGGGCCTTGTGTTCGATGCTCTTATCGTGGTCGCGAAGCTCGACGGTGCTGATGGCTGCGCCGCGTGGCAGGATCTGGACGGCCATGGGGAACGGGCCGCCCGACCGGGTGCTGCCGAGGACGACAGGCGTCTGGTCCTCGCCGCCGACGACCTGGACCTGGCTGGTCGTGGGGGTGGCTGGCTGGGTGGTGGCGGTGACGGTGGTTTCGGCGCTGGTTGGGGTAGTGCCGGCCGGTCTGCTGGCGGGGAGCGGTTCAGAGACCTGAGTGGTTGTCGTTTGGGTGGTTGCGGGCTGGGTGGCTGAGGGCGGCTGGGGCTTGATGAAGTACTTCTGGGCGATGAGCATCCAGAGATAGAAGACCGCCACAGAGGCGATGAGGGCATAAATCGTTCTTCGGGATTGCATCGTCACCTTCTCAGTCGTGCAGGGCTATCGATTCTTGCCGGGGGCCCGCATGGATACCGGCTAGCGGCCTTCCAGCAGCCGGTGTCCGAGGAAGTCGTCCAATTCCGGGGTGTTCAGGATCTTGTGAACCACCTTCTCAATGTCGTATTCAACGCGGAGGAACTCCACCCGGCCGTCGTCGTCCACCAACCCGTAGGCGGCCCGCGGGTCTCGGTCCCGGGGCTGACCGACGCTGCCGATGTTGATGATGACCTTGTCGTCCTCGGCTAATTCGTAGACGCCGGGTTCGGCCAATTCTTCTGGTGATTCGAAATAAGGGTCATCAACAAAAACGCCTGGGACATGGGTGTGTCCGATGAAGCATGCGATGTTCTGCAGGCGTTCGAAGTTAGCCATGAGCTTGTGGGGGTTGGAGTAGACGTCGTCGGCGAAAAGGTACTCGTTGACCGGTCGGCGGGGCGAGCCGTGGACGAAGAGCATATCCTCATAGACCGCCCGAACGGGCAGCTTGCCGAGGAATTCCCATCTCCGGTCTCGAAGGGTCTTCCTGGGTTCGTCCTCGAGGATTTGCCGGGTCCAGTAGCAGGCTCGTTCGGCTCCGACGTTGAAGTTGTAGGGTTCGTAGAACACGGCATGGTCGTGGTTGCCGCAGATGGCGAATTCGCAGCGTTCGATGACGAGGTCGACGCACTCGCAGGGGTCGGGGCCGTATCCCACGATGTCGCCGAGGCAGACGATCTTATCGACGCCGCGGGTCTCGATGTCGGCCAGGACCGCGGTGAGGGCCTCGATGTTGCTGTGAATGTCGCTGATAATGGCGAACATGCGTTCGTTACCCCATGCGTCCGTGCCGGACCGCTCCTGGCCGGCGGATAACCGATCTGGCCTTAAGCCGGACGGCGAAAGGGGATATGCTACGGGCAATCCTGCCCGCAGGCAAATGAGCCGTGGGGAGTGCGAATGAGGCTAGGGATCATGTCTGACAGCCATGGTCGGGTGGCCCTGGTGCGCCAGGCCCTGGCGGTGTTGAAGGCGGCGGGGGCGCAGGGCGTCGTGCACTGTGGGGACGTTGGCGGGCTTGAGGTTCTTGATGAATTGCTGGGCTGGCGATGCTGGTTCGTTTGGGGCAATACCGACCGTCCGTGGCCGAGTTGGGAGCATCATGTGAGGGCTTTGGGCCTGCCCTGGCCGGACGGCCCGTGGAGTCTGACCCTTGCCGGCAGGAAGGTAGCGGTTTTCCATGGTCATGAATCCGGGATCCAGGCGGCGGCCGATTCCGGTGGTCACGACTACCTGCTTCACGGTCACACTCACCAGCGTGACGACTATCGGCGGGGCACCCTGCGGATCATCAATCCGGGTGCTCTGCACCGGGTATCCGTACCCACGGTGGCCCTGCTTGACTTGGGCACGGATGATCTGGCATTTCTTGAGGTTCCTGACCCGGGTCGCTGACGAGGGCGGGGTTCACCGGTACAATTGCCGGGCATGGAGCGTCTCAGTGAGATGGAGAAGGATCGGGTGCGGGGGCTGCTGGCCGATCTGGTACGGATCGACAGTGCGGTCACATCGACGGAGCAGGCCAACCGGGACCGAACCGAGGAGCGGATTGCCGATTTCGTGAGCGACCGTCTTCGGCGTATGGGCATGACCGTGGAGCGTCAGGAGGTTTTCCCGGGTCGGCCCAATCTGATTGCCCACTGGCGGGAGAGGAGCACGGGCAAGCGGCTGGTGCTCGAGGCTCATCTGGACACTGTGACCGTCGAGGGGATGACGGTTGAGCCTTTTGCCGCCGAGGTACGTGACGGGCGGATGTACGGTCGGGGGACATGCGACACCAAGGGTTCGATGGCCGCCTTCCTGGCCGCACTGGAGCTGGCCTACCATCGGGACATGTTGCCGGCCGACCAGATCTACTTTGTTGCGAGCATGAGCGAGGAGACGGGGTGTGACGGGGCGGCGGCCCTGATGGACTATGGATTTCGGGCTGACGCGGCGATCGTTGGCGAGCCGACGGGCTGTGGACTGGTCACCTGCCACAAGGGTCCGTTATGGATGGAGGTTGAGACCCGCGGCCGTTCCTGTCACGCCTCTGTGCCCGACCGCGGGGTGAACGCGATCGATCTGATGGCCAGGGTGGTTGAGTTCACGCATGGTCGGTGGCTGGAGTACATCGGGCGGGTTAGCCATCCGCTGCTTGGTCGTTCAACCGCCCAGGTCACGCTGATCCAGGGAGGGGCGAAGAGCAACATCATTCCGGCCCGATGTCGGGCCTTCATCGACAGCCGGCTGATTCCCTGGAAGGCCTCTTCGGAGCTCTTGGCGGATTTCGAACGGATGTTGGCTGCGTATCTGGGCGACGAGCGGTGTTTCGCGATTGAAAGTGTCCGGACGCTCGCCCCGCTGGACACCCCGGTGGATGCGCCCTTGCCGCGCAGGCTGCTGGACCTGTGTCGTGAAGCCAACGGCCAGGAGGGGCCGCGAGGGGTGAACTACTTTGCAGACAGCGGTCCCTTCAGCAGCGCCGGCATTCCCTCGGTACTGATTGGTCCGGGCGACATTGCCCAGGCTCACACCGCCGACGAGTACCTGGACCTCGATCAGCTCTACCAAGCCACGGAGATCATGCTGACCTTACTGACGCAGAACGCGGGGCGGTCGATACTCTCGGAGTCATGAGGGCGGTGTCCCGTCAGGGGTGGATCCCGGCCGGTTGAGGGGGGGCGGGCGCCGTGCCCGGATCGATGGTTGTTCACAGCCGGCGCAACTGGTTCAGAGTTGTTCGAAAATCCTTCGGGAGCGGAGCCTCGAAGGTGACCGGTTCTCCGTTTGCCGGATGGATGAACGTGACCCGGGCGGCGTGGAGCGACAGCCGCCCGATGAGTGGTCTTTCTTCGTGGCGGGTGCTGGGATGGTAGTCTGTCTTGAGCGATGACAGCATCAGGCCGGTCGTGTGGCCGTAGAGGGGGTCGACGGACAGGGGATGGCCGATCGCGGCCATATGGACGCGGATCTGGTGCATCCGTCCGGTCAATGGTCGGCATTCCAGGAGGGTATTTCCCGCCACGCGTTCGATGACGCGGTAGAGGGTACGTGAGGGCTTGCCACCGACGGTTGTGACCTCGGCTCGGGTTCCGCTCGGGTCGGTGAGGATGGGCAGGTTGACCTCGCCGTCGGCCATGACGTGTCCCTGGACGAGGGCGAGATAGACCTTGTCGATGGTTCGGTTCATAAATTGCTCGGTGAGTGCGCGCTGGGCCTGCGGTGTGCGGGCGAAGACGATCGTGCCGCTGGCGTCGCGGTCCAGGCGGTGAACGGTATGGAAGGGTTCGTGGGGCGGTACCAGCCTGCTTGAACGGAGCAGGGCGGGCAGGCAGTTTTCTTTTTCCCGGCCGGGGACGGACACGATGCCTGCGGGCTTGTCGATGACCAGCAGGTGGTCGTCGATGTGCAGGATCGTGGGTACTGGGTCCTTAGGGTGCTTGTGGGGCATTCCTTGTTTTCCTGGGCCGGCCTCCGCCGGGCGGCATTGTGGCCGCTTTCGTGTTGCGTGTCGGCATCGACTGCGACGAGTGTCCCGGCGCAAGGACCTGCGGCAAGATAGCATCGAAGGGTGTGGGTTGCACGTGGGCGCGCAGGCATTTTGAATGGTCGGGTGGCCATTTCGTTTGGCGCTGATTCAGTACTGTACTCCGTGAGCAGCCGCAGGAGTGCGTCTGGCGGCGTGGCTGGCAGACGCCTGAGGGAGCGCCGGCGGGAGTGAACCTCGTGAATTACTCGCTGGCCCGCCTGCGTACGAGGGAGGAGATGGGCCAGAAGCGGTGTATCGGTTCGCGTGGTTCAACTGGCCCGTGCCTTTTCCACCTTCGCCCAGGAGTCCTTGAGCGATACCGTCCGGTTGAAGACCAGTGCACCGGGACTGGAGTCCTTGTCCACGCAGAAGTAGCCCTGGCGTTCGAACTGGTATTTGCCGCCTGGGGAGGCGTTGGCCAGGCTGGGTTCCAGCTTGCAGTCTCTAAGTCGTTCGAGCGACCTGGGGTTCAGGTTGGCCTTGTAGTCCTGGCCCTCGGGCACGTCGTCGGGATCGGGCCGAGTGAAGAGGTGGTCGTAGAGTCTCAGCTCGGCGTTGACCGCGTGGGCGGCGGACACCCAGTGGACGGTGGCCTTGACCTTACGGCCGTCGGGCGAGTCGCCGCCGCGGGTTGCGGGGTCATAGGTGCAGTGCAGCTCGATCACCTCGCCGGTGGCCGGATCCTTGACCGCATTCCGGCAGGTGAGGAAGTAGGCGTATCGGAAGCGGACTTCCTTGCCGATGGAGAGGCGGTAGAACTTGGGCGGGGGGATCTCGCGGAAGTCGTCCTGTTCGATGTAAAGGACCTTGGAGAAGGGCACCTTACGTGTGCCGGCGGCCGGGTCCTCGGGGTTATTGACGGCGTCGAGATCCTCGACCTGGCCGTCGGGGTAGTTGTCGATCACGACCTTGAGGGGGCGAAGCACGGCCATGGCTCGCGGGGCTCGCCGGTTGAGGTCGTCGCGGAGGCAGTGTTCGAGGAGGGCGATGTCTACGACGCTGTCCATGCGGTTGACGCCGATTCGCCGGCAGAATTCCCGGATCGCTTCCGGCGTGTAGCCTCGCCGTCGCAGACCCGAGAGGGTTGGCATTCGGGGGTCGTCCCACCCGTTCACGTAGCCATTTCTGACCAGCTCGAGGAGCCGCCGCTTGCTCATCACGGTGTAGTTGAGGTTCAGCCGGGCGAACTCGATTTGTTGCGGGGCGTAGATGCCCAGCTCGTTGATGAACCAGTCGTAGAGTGGCCGGTGGTTCTCGAACTCGAGGGTGCAGATCGAGTGGGTGATTTGTTCGATGGAGTCGGACTGCCCGTGGGTGAAGTCGTACATCGGGTAGATGCACCATTTGTCGCCCACATGGGGATGGCTGGCGTGCAGGATGCGGTACATGACCGGGTCGCGCAGGTTGAGGTTGGGCGAGGCCATGTCGATCTTGGCCCGCAGCGTTCGTGAGCCGTCGGGGAACTCGCCTTTTCTCATACGTTCGAACAGATCCAGGTTCTCCTCGGCGGAGCGGTTGCGGTAGGGGCTGTCCTTGCCCGGCTGGGTCAGGGTGCCGCGGTAGAGACGGACCTGTTCGCCGTCCAGGTCGCAGACGTATGCCTTACCGGCCTTGATCATCTGGATGGCCCAGGTGTAGAGTTGGTCGAAGTACTCCGAGGCGTAGTACTCATGCTTGCCCCAGTCGAAGCCCAGCCAGCGGATATCCTCCTTGATCGAGTCGATGTACTCCTGTTCTTCCTTGACCGGGTTGGTGTCATCGAAGCGTAAGTGGCAGCGAGCGCCGGCGGGGGCCTTGTCCTTGTAGTCCTGGGCCAAGCCGAAGTTCAGGCAGATGCTCTTGGCATGGCCGATGTGGAGGTAGCCATTTGGTTCGGGCGGGAAGCGGGTCACGACCCGTCCGCCGTGCTTGTCCGTGTGCAGATCTTGTTCAATGATGTCGTGGATGAAACTGGTGGACGGCTTCGTCTCGTTGTCGGCCATGTCTGGTGTTTTCCTTTGCTGGGTGCCCTGTCGAGGCGATGTGGGGGCGGGCTTACGGCCCGTCGATCTGCGGTACTGTGGCTCGTGTGTAAGACCTTCGAGTTCCCTCATCGCGCGATCGGGCGGCACTGGAGCGGCATTATAGCCCGGAGTCCTGGTGTCCGGGAGTCGAGCCGCGTTCAGTCCTGGGCGGGTCTGGTGGTCGCCGTGGGGTGGAGGCCCAGACGAACGCGGGGGATCTGCACCTGCACGCGGCGCACGTGGGGATTGCCCTTGGTCGGCCAGAGGGCGACCCGGACGACATAGGATCCGTTCTTCTCGTAGGTATGTGTGGGGCTGGGCAGCGGCGATGTCTCCGTCTGGTCGCCGAAGTCCCACAGGTAGCGGGTCGGCTCGAAAGTGGAGCGGACGCTGAAAGTGAGCTTCATGGGTGTAGCGGGGTCATCTTTGACACTCACCCGGATCCACGGCCGGTGTGTGGCCGTGTCGCTGAAGAACGTGACCACCGGTGAGGGTTCGCGGCGGTGGAAACCAGGGCGCTCGAGCACGGTGGGCTCCAGGTCATGGCTCCGCAGCCAAGCGATGCAGTTCGCCGGCTGCTTACCCAGGAGCAGATCCTCGGAGCCGAACAAGACCTGGATCGGCTGATAGCGATCGAGGAAAGGCACGCAGGGTTGGACGAAGGCTGGGTCGAAGTTGCCCTGTCGAACGGAGATGGCCCGGAAGATTCCCGGATGCCGAAGACCGGTGAACAAGGCGGCGTAGCTACCGGCCGACCAGCCGGTGAGGAAGACTCGGCTGTCATCGATGGCATAGGCTGCCTGAATGGTCCTGACCAGCCCCAGGATGGCCTGCTCATCCTCCATCTGGCGACGGATCTGCTCGGTCGGGGGCGGTGTGAGATCGCCCCGCGTTCCGACCAGGTCAGGTGCGGCCAGCAGGAAACCTCGTCGTTCTGCGAGTCCGCGCCACTCGTTGAACTGGGCGGTGGCGGTGTCATAGGGTGGTGTGCCATGGCAGGTGATGACCAGAGGCCATCGCCGCGTATCGGTGTAGTTGGCGGGCACGTAGAGCGAGTAGGGGCGTTGGGACTCCGGCTCCCGCTCCTTCACTACCCTACCTGGGGAAGGCAGGTTCTGGACAACCGGGCAGCCCGTCGCGAGCGTCAGGAGGATGACGGAGAGCCCGTGGATGCACACGTACCGTGCCGAAAGCCTGACTGGCAAGGCGCCACCTCCCACGTTGCCGTCGCTGTCTCCGTTGAGCCGGAGCAGGAGGGTCAGACGGATTATCGGGCTGCTGCGGCAAGAGTCAATCGTGTCGAGGATGGGCGAAGGTGCTTCGCGGGCGGGTTTCCCGCTTCTTGATGGTTGCATGCGGGATACACTGAGGTGCGATCCGGCCGGCTTCGCAGTCGAGTGGCTGGGGCATCCGGTGTCGGGTCCGCCGTTGCGTGGTGGGTGGAGTTGGAGGCTCAAGGTCTGTGCGGGTGTGGTCGGGGGCGAGCCGACGCCGCCGGGTGAGGCCTCGCTTGGTCGTGGCGAGGATCCGGCGGGGCGCTGATTCGCTCATCAGTACCGGATGGACCGGTCGATACTGGGTGTTATTGGGACCGTTCTGTGACTCGGGGGGGGGCGGTCCAGCAGGAGCGGGAGGGCTGTGCTTTGCAGCTATACTGTAAAGCAGATTGGGTGTTTTTTTTCGTTCTGGCGCCTTTCCTCTTGTGGCGCGAGGGGTTATAAAGGTGCCTGGCGCAATCAAGTCCAAGTAATGGCCGGACGTCCGATCATCGGATCGGCGGGTTCAAGTTCAAGCGGTTGCAGAGCGGGAGTCCTGCTCCATGTTCGGAATAGATGACCCCTTCGTCTGGCTGGCGTATGTCCTTTCGATCACGAGCGTGATTCTGTGTCTCATTTACGGCCTGTTCACGTGGAACAAGAGTGATGATCCGGTGAGCGTTGAGGACAGGCACTGGGAAACGCGCGAGAAGAAGACTGAAGAAGAGACGTAGGGTTGTCGGGCAGGGCGCTCCCGTGGCCCGGTTCTGTTGAGCATGGCGCGTGTGCTCCGGACCCCGAGTGGAAGGAGATCCCGTGGTGCTGGCGCAGTCCGTGGGATTGATGGAACTCACCTGTGTTGTGGCCTACCTGGCGGTGGTGGCGTACCTGGGTTGGCTGGGTTACCGCAGGACGCAATCGGCCACGGACTACCTGATTGCCGGCCGGAAGGCGCATCCGTTCGTCATGGCGATGAGCTATGGCTCCACGTTTATCTCCACCAGTGCGATCGTAGGATTCGGCGGTGTGGCCGGTCTGTTCGGCATGAGCGTGCTGTGGCTGACGGTCTTCAACATCTTCGTGGGGATTTTCGTCGCGTTTGTATTCCTCGGCGGGCCGACGCGGCGAATGGGGCATCGGCTTGACGCTCACACTTTCCCGGAGTTGCTTGGGCGGCGCTACAACAGCAAGTTCATCCAGGTTTTTGCCGGCCTGATCATTTTCATGTTCATGCCTATCTATGCGTCGGCGGTGATCATTGGCGGGACTGAGTTCATCTCGTCGGCCTTCGCCATCCCGTACAACGTGGCCCTCCTGTCGCTGAGCGCGATCGTGGCCGTGTATGTCCTGGCCGGCGGGCTCAAAGGGGTGATGTACACTGATGCGTTGCAGGGCGTGATCATGTTCCTGGGGATGGCGACTCTGCTGGTGGGCACGTATTGGACGCTGGGCGGCGTGACCGAAGCTCACCGCGAGTTGACCGCGATGGCCGGACAGGCGTTTGCCGGCTTCAAAGCGGTGGGTCATCAAGGCTGGACGGCGATGCCGAAGTTCGGCTTTGGATGGGGCGGGATCGACCCGGCCGCCGGAAAACCGTCTCCCTTTGACATGTGGTGGATCGTAGTCAGCAGTATAGTCTTGGGCGTGGGCGTTGGGGTCCTGGCCCAGCCGCAGCTCGTGGTGCGGTTCATGACGGTCAAGTCAAAGCGGGAGCTCAACCGGGCGGTTCCGACGGGGGGCGTGTTCATCCTCATGATGACTGGTGTCGCATTCACCGTAGGGGCGCTCAGTAACGCTTACTTCTACAAGCACGAGAAGATCGTGGGCCGGATTGTTCGGACGACCAGCGAGGCCAAGGTGATTGCCAAGAAGGAGGCGACGGCGGAGGTCCGTGTGCCCTGTACGCTGATTCATCTCGATGTGGACGGGGATGAGCAGGAGGATGTGCACCTGGTGAAGGAAGGGCTTGGCAAGGCTGCGGCCCTGATGCCGAAGGCGGAGATCCGCGACCTGGGCGACGGGAGGGTGGAGGTGAGTCCCCGGGCCACCAGCTTCACGCGGGCGCTGGTTCGCAAGGGTGAGGACTGGATGTTCAATGTGGACAGCATTATTCCGACCTTCGTGACCAGTTGCATGCCGCGGTGGTTTGAGGTCATCTTTCTGTTGACCTTGCTGGCGGCTGCGATGAGCACGATTTCGAGCCAGTTCCACACTGCGGGGACGGCCATTGGCCGTGACGTATTTGAGCAGGTTCGCGGAAGCGGCGGTGATCCGGGTGCCGGCCACGGCAGCACGCACATTGTTCGGCTGGGGATGATCCTGGGCATCATTCTGGCGGTGATTTTCGCGTTTTACGCTCGCGGCGGATACATCGTGGCTCGGGCGACGGCGATCTTTTTCGGCTTGTGTGCCGCGGCGTTTCTGCCGAGCTTTGTCGGCGGTTTGTTTTTCCGGCGTATGACCAAGGCGGCGGCGATCGTTTCGATGTTTGTTGGGTTTGGGGTGTCGCTGTTCTGGGTTTTGCTTGTGAAGGGGAGCGAGGCGGGCTCCATAGGTTTGGTGCAGTGGGTGACCGGTGATCCGAAGCGGGCCAGCATCTTGTCGGCCCACCCCAACTGGCCGGTCGTGGAGCCGATCGTCGTGGCGTTGCCGTTGTCGATCGTGGCGGCGGTATTGGTCAGTCTATTGACTCGCCCACCGGGGGCGGATCATGTGAAGAGATGTTTCGGGTCAGGGGCTGGCTCGTCGAGCGGTTGATGTTTCATCGCCCGCGTCGACTGGGGCCAGGTCTTTGGGCACAAGGCGTTGAAAGGAGTGTCACAGGCATGAGGCAGGACACGAAGATTTGGGTGCTGGCAACGGCGGCCGCGGCTGTCGCATGGGCATGGATGTCGGCCGGTGCGATGGCCCAGGCGACTCAACCCAGTGGTCAGGATGCGGCGTCCGCGGTGAAGGCGGCCGAGAAGGAGCCTGCGGTGGCTCTCAAGCCGGCCGACGCGGCCCAGGGTGCGGACAGCGAGATCGAGTCGTTTATCAAGGCGACCAAGAATCCGTTCCCCTGGTTGAACTGGGGTGCGGACATTCGGGCCCGGAACGAGTTTGTCAACAACCTTGGCGGGACTCGCTCCACCGACCGTCGCGGCAACGTCATGATTCTGAACAAGGACGCGTTGAGTCACGAGGTCGACTACCAGCGCTATCGGGCGCGATGGTGGGCGACGGTTACGCCGGTCAAGAATGTCGAGTTCTATGTCCGGTTGACCTGGGAAGGCTGGAATTACTGTGCCCCGGACCAGCTGCCTAACCCAAGTAATGCTCGTCTTGACGCCTGGGAGCAGCGGCCGCTGCTTTCCCGAGGCTGGATCAGCGAGCGAGACCAGGTTCTCTTCGACAACCTGTACGTCAAGCTGACCGACATCGGCGGTCTGCCGATCACGGTGACCGCTGGACGGCAGGATATCATCCTTGGGGAAGGGTGGCTGGTCATGGACGGCACGCCGCTGGACGGATCGCGAACGTTCTACTTTGATGGTATCCGGACCACGACCAACCTGAAGGACATCAAGACCACGTTTGATGCCATGTGGTTCCAGATCGATGCCCAAGGCGACGCATGGTTGCCGATGATGCGCAAGACCGACTGGCCGTTGTATGAAACGGAACAGGACGAGATGGGGGCCATCCTGTACGTGACCAACCGGTCAATCCCCAACATGTCGATTGAACCGTATTTCATGTACAAGCAGAACCGGCATGAGGAACCAACGACGATCAGACGAAGCGGGACCGACGCCGACATTTACACCTTCGGCACCCGCGTTGCCGGCACGGTCGGCAAGAACTGGAAGTATAGTGCCAACGTGGCGGGTCAGTTCGGCAACCGCGATGCCCCAGCAGGGATTCCCAACAACCAGAACATCTGTGCCTGGGCCACGAACAACCGCCTCTCGTATCTGTTCAATGACAAGTGGAAGAACGAGGTTTACTTCGACTACGAGTACCTCTCCGGTGATCGTTCGCATCGCTATCAGGTCGACGGCAACTACGAGGCGTTCGACGTGCTGTGGGGTCGTTATCCACGATGGACGGAGGGGTATGGCTTCGCCTATGCCGCCGAGTCCCGGGTGTTCGATCTGGGGAACACGCATCGTTTCGGGCCGGGCTGGAAAGCCTCGCCGACGTCCGCGATCGACGTAGGGCTCTACTACAACTTCCTGTTTGCGGATGAGAACACGGTATACGATCAGAACCCGCAGAACCTCATCTTCGCCGGCGGCAACTTCCGAGGGCAGCTGCTGGTGCCGTACTTCAAGTACGCGTTCAACAGCCACATGTTTGCCCGGGTGATGCCGGAGTTCTTCTTTCCCGGCAGCTACTACAAGGATGCCAGCAACGACGTGGGCACGTTTGTGCGTGTTGAGTTAGTTTTCACGTGGTGAGCGGGCCGGTCAAGAATACCACTTTTCTTCGGGTTCGTTACAGCGAAACGGACCAGATGGGTACGTTCTACAACTCGCGGGCCCTGGAGTGGTTTGAGTGCGGGCGCACCGAACTGCTTCGGGCCCTGGGGGTTCCCTACGCGGACATGGAGCATCGGGGGGTCTATCTGCCCCTGGTTGAATCCCATGTGGAATACTTAGGGCGGGCGCGATACGATGATGCCCTGCGCGTGACCGCATCCGCGGCGATGTCCGGCCGGGCGAGGCTGCGGTTCGACGTCCGAGTGACTCAGGATGTGGGTGGCCAGGATGTGGTTCGCGGGTACACGGTTCACGCGGTTGCCAACGCGGCCGGCCGGCCGATTCGACCTCCCGCTTGGCTGTCCGCTTTGGTGAAGGCTTGAGGTTTGCCGAGGGCGAAGGTGCCATCGGCGTTTGGAGGCGACGGGATGGAGCGTAATCGCTATCTGCTGACCGGCGATGAAGCGGTTGCCCAGGCTGCTGTTGATGCCGGGGTTGCGCTCGGCACTGGCTACCCCGGCACGCCCTCGACCGAGATTCTGGAACACCTCAGTTCTCTGGGCGGACGATCGCGGTGGTCGCCGAATGAGAAGGTGGCGCTCGAGGTCGGTATTGGGGCCGCGTTCGGTGGGGCCCGGGCGCTGGTGACGATGAAGCACGTTGGCCTGAACGTGGCCGCCGATCCCTTGTTCACCGCGGCCTACACGGGGGTGACCGGGGCCCTGGTGGTGGTGTCCGCGGACGATCCGGGGATGGCCTCGAGCCAGAACGAGCAGGACAACCGCCGGTTTGCCGTTGCCGCCGGCGTGCCCATGCTCGAGCCCTCCGATTCGCAGGAAGCTTACGATTTCGCTGCGTTGGCCATTGAGATCTCGGAACGTTGGCGTATTCCGGTGCTGTTTCGAATGACCACGCGGGTTTGCCATGCCAAGACGGCCGTGGTGCGGCGCGAGCTGGCCCAGCCCAAGTCCGCCCCGAGCTTCCAGAGAGACATTCCGAGTCGGGTGATGATTCCCGCCTATGCTCGTCCGGCCCATCGTCGGCTGCGGCAGAAGCTGGCCGAGATCACCGCCTGGAACGAGACTTCCGGCCCGAACGGTATCGAGCACAGCGGTGACGGCACGCTGGGCATTATCACCTCGGGCATTTCGTACATGCATGCTCGTGAAGCGGCGCCTGGGGCGAGTTTTCTCAAGCTGGGGATGACCCATCCGCTGCCGGTGGAGATGGTCCGCAGGTTCGTGGACACGATTGACCGTTGCGTGGTCATTGAGGAGGGGGATCCCTACCTGGTTGACGCGTTGCGGGCGGCGGGCTTGAACGTCGAGGGCAAGTCGGAGATGTATCGGTTTGGTGAGCTGAACGTTGGGCGGGTGCAGCGGATCCTGGCCAACGACACTTCGCCGGAAGCTCCGCCTCCTCGGGGCAAGCCGCCGCAGTTGTGCAATGCCTGCCCGCACCGGACGGGGTTCACGACATTCGCCAAGCTCAACTGCATCGTGGCCGGCGACATTGGCTGTTACACGCTGGGAGTGCTTCCCCCGTTTGAGGCGATGGACAGCTGTGTTTGTATGGGGGCGAGCATCGGTGCGGGTCTGGGGCTGCGGCATGTGCTCCCGGAGGAGCAAGCCCGCCGGGTGATCAGCGTCATCGGGGACAGCACCTTCATGCACAGCGGGATCACCGGGCTGGTGGAGATGGTGTACAACCCGCCGCCGACCGGGCACGTGGTTGTGATCCTGGACAATGGTACGACGGCCATGACCGGCTTGCAGGAGCACCCGGCCACGGGGCGCACGCTGGATCACAAGAGCACGGGCAAGGTCAGCATGGAGGATCTGGCGCGGTCGTTGGGGATTCCGAACGTGGTGGTGACGGACCCGGTAGGCGACCCTGAGGGTTTCGAGGCTTTGGTCCAGCGGGCGTTGGGCGGCGGCGGGTTGTGGGTGATCGTGGCTCGGCGTCCGTGCCTGCTGGCGGCCGGCAAGATCAAGGAATACGAGCGACAGGCGGGGGCCGCCGCGGCGTGTTCGTCGGCGTCTTGAAGTAGGGGAGTCATGCGATGGCGGGTAGAGTCACGAACGTGGTTTTTGCCGGGCTTGGCGGACAGGGTGTGATCAAGGCCTCGGACATCCTGGCGGAAGTCGCCTTTGAGCGGGGGCTTGCGGTCAAGAAGAGCGAGCTTCACGGGATGAGCCAGCGAGGCGGTTCGGTGACGAGCGATGTCCGGTTCGGCCAGGAGGTTTTCAGCCCGATGGTTCCGGAGGGGCAGGCGGACTACCTGGTCGTTCTCGCGCCCGAGGAGTTGGAGAACAGCAAGCGGCATTTGCGTCCTGGCGGAGTGCTGGTTCCGCCGGACGCCGTTGCGGCGGAGCGGCTGCCGAGCAGCAAGTGTCTGAACATCGCTCTCCTGGGCGTATTGAGTGCCCATTTGCCTTTCGAGGTCGAGGCATGGCTGAAGGTGGTACGGGCCAATCTGCCCGAGAAGCTCCATGAGATGAATGATCAGGCTTTCGCTCTGGGGCGGGAGTCTGCGAAGAAGGTGTAGTGCCCGCGTCGGGCCGTATTCAAGCGGGAGGGCTCTTTGATGACGATTGAACAGTGGAATGATCTGCCCGGCGGTTTTCATCCGGCCAGTGCCATGGACTTCTTGCCGAAACCGCAGATGCGCGATCTGCAGTTTCGGCGGCTGACGGCCGTTGTTCAGAGGGCCTTCGACAACGTGGGGCTCTTTCGCAGCCGGATGAAGGAACGGGGTCTGAGCCCGGCCGATATCCGCAGCCTGAACGACATCGTGAAGCTGCCGTTTTCGCAGAAGACCGATCTGCGGGACACCTATCCGTTTGGCCTGTTTGCCAGTCCGATGTCGGAGATTGTTCGGCTTCATGCCTCGAGCGGGACGACCGGCAAGCCGATCGTCGTGTCTTACACGAAGGAGGACATTGAGGTCTGGGCCAGCGTCATGGTGCGGACGTTTGCGGCCTGTGGTCTGCATCGCGGCGACATCATCCAGAACGCCTACGGGTACGGCTTGTTTACCGGCGGCTTGGGTGCCCACTATGGTGCGGAGGCCCTGGGTGCGACCGTGATTCCGATTTCCGGCGGCAACAGTGACCGGCAGATCATGGTCATGAAGGATTTTGGTGTTACCGCGATCTGCAGCACGCCGAGCTACTTCATCCATCTGATCGAGCGGGCCGGCGAGATGGGCATCGACATGCACGATCTTCCGTTGCGGGCGGGCATCTTCGGGGCCGAGCCCTGGACGGAGCAGATGCGCAAGCACATTGAAGCGGGATCGGGCATCAAGGCTTACGACATCTACGGCCTGTCGGAGATCATTGGTCCCGGGGTGGCCTCGGAAGCGGAAGGTCAGGATGGGCTGTTCATTTTTGAGGACCACTTCTATCCGGAGATCGTCGATCCTCAGACTGGCGAGCCGTTGCCCGAGGGGGAGGAGGGCGAGCTTGTCCTGACCACGTTGAGCAAGCGGGCCATGCCGGTTATCCGGTACCGCACGCATGACATTACCGCATTTCTGTCCGGGCCGTCGAAGTGTGGGCGGACGCTTCGCCGGATTCGTCGGATCGGCCGGCGCAGTGACGACATGTTCATCATCCGGGGGGTCAACGTGTTCCCGTCGCAGATTGAGGCCGCGCTGCTGAGCGTGGAGGGCACGTTGCCGCACTACCAGATTATCCTGACCCGGGACAAGGGGCTGGACCAGGTTGAGGTGCAGGTCGAGGTTACCGCGGAGATCTTCAGCGACAAGGTCAAGGCTATGGAGCAGGTTCAGGGCAAGCTGGCTCACGCGGTCGAGCGAACCCTCGGTATTCGAGTGAAGATTCGTCTGGTTGAACCTCACACCATTGAACGGAGCCAGGGCAAGGCCAAACGGGTGATCGACAAGAGGAACATGTGAGGGTGAGATGATCGGGCCGGTCAGTCATCCGGGCGGAGTACCCGGGAAAGGATCGAGGTGAGCCATGAAAATCCAGCAGTTGTCACTGTTTCTCGAGAACAAGCCGCGCACGCTGCGAGTGCCCACGAAGGTGCTGGCCGATGCCGGCATCAACATCCTCACGATGTCTCTGGCGGACACCGAGCAGTTCGGCATTCTTCGCCTGATTGTGCAAGACGCCCCTAAAGCCAAGGCGGTTTTGGAGAAGGCCGGATGTGTCGTCAATCTGACCGAGGTCATCGCGGTTGAGGTTCCCGACCGGCCGGGCGGTCTCGACGGCGTCCTGGCGGTCATCGAGCAGAGTGAACTGAACATTGAGTACGTGTACTCGTTCACTGCCCGCAAGGGTGACCGTGCGGTGATGGTGTTCCGTTTCGACAATCCCGACCAGGCTTTGAAGACGTTGACCGCCAAGCGAGTCGGCGTGATCGCCGAACTTGAGCAGCTGACGAAGGACTGATCCGGCGGCGGTCTTCCTGTCGGGTGGAGCCGGGCGGCGGGTGTCCATGAGCCGGATGGGAACGATTCATGCCAGAGTTCAAAGTCGAGAACCGGGTCTGGGATGCCGAGGAGACCATGTCCCGCGACCAGTTGCGGGCGTGCCAACTCGAGCGGTTGCGGTCCTGTGTGGCCCGCGTTTCGGCGGTGCCCTTCTACAAGGAGGCCCTGGCCAGGCTGGGTGTCGGGCCGGAGTCGATCCGGACGCTGGATGACATCCGCCGGCTGCCCCTCACCACCAAGGAGGACTTCCGGCGCAATTATCCGCTGGGCCTGCTAGCCGTTCCCCGGGAGCAGGTGGTTCGGATTCACGGTTCCTCGGGGACGACGGGCAAGCCGGTGTTCGTGGCCTACAACACCGCCGACATGGTGCTCTGGTCGAACCTTTGCGCTCGGTTCCTGGTGGCCGGCGGGTTGCGCCCGGAGCACATGGTGCACATCGCGTTCGGGTATGGGTTGTTTACCGGTGGGTTTGGGCTGCACCAGGGTGTCGAGCGGGTCGGAGCGGCGATTGTTCCGGCGGCGGCGGGCAACACGAATCGCCAGATTTTGCTTCTGCAGGATCTCAAGGCTGACGTTCTCATCTGTACGCCGAGCTACGCCCTCAACATTGCGGAGGTCGGTCGCGAGCAGGGCCTGAGGCCTGGTGACCTGAGGCTCCGGTACGGTCACTTCGGCGGCGAGCCCTGGACGGAGGACATGCGTGTGCGGATCGAGGCGGAGCTGGGCATCCATGCGTTCAACAACTACGGTCTGAGCGAGGTCATGGGTCCCGGCGTCAGCGGAGAGTGCGCCGTTCAGAAGGGCATGCACCTGCAGGAGGATCATTTCCTCGTCGAATGCCTGAATCCCGACACGCTTGAACCGGTTTCGGTGGGTGAGAAGGGTGAGCTGGTGATCACGACGCTGACGAAAGAGGCGATGCCGGTGCTGCGATACCGCACGCGGGACATCGCCTGGCTGGACTCCTCCCCCTGTCCCTGCGGGCGGACGACGGTGCGGATGAGCCGGGTGGTGGGCCGCTCGGATGACATGCTCATCATTCGTGGAGTGAACGTTTTCCCGTCTCAGATCGAGGAGGCCCTGCTGCGCGTGGAAGGGACCGCTCCGCACTACCTCATTGAGCTGGATCGTCCGGGTGCCATGGACGAGGCCAAGGTCAAGGTTGAGATCCGGCCGCAGGACTTCTCGGATCGGATCAGCGAGCTGCGGGCCTTGAAAGGCCGGATCGAGCGAGAGATCGGGATCATTACCGGCATACACATTGAAGTCGAGTTGGTCGAACCGCACAGCCTGGAGCGGGCCGTTGGGAAGGCCAAGCGGGTGATTGACCACCGGCAGGTTCGCATGTCCGACGGTTCGTCGCCGGGCTGATGCGCTGGCGGCACATCTGGCTTTTCGGCGGTCGCGGGCCGTGGTCGCCGCTCACTTGGCGGGCTTGGCGGCCGGTGTTCCGGCGCTATTCAGTTCGCGCTCGTATGCCTGGAGTGTCTTCTTGAGGGCGGCCTTGCCGGCGGGCGTTTTCTCGAGCTCGACGGCTTGGCGCTGAATCTTGACAGCCTCATCCTTGCGGTTACTGTCCCAGAGCGCCCGGGCGTAGGTGTCGAGGATGTTGGGGTTCTTGTTTTCGGTCCGTTCGACGGCTTTCTGGGCGGCCTTGAGGGCGAGTTCGACGTCCCGGTTCTTGAACTTCTCGTCGGTGAGAATCGTCCAGGCGAAGCTGTTGAGCACATTCGGGCTTTTTGCCGCAAGGGTGACGACTTCATCGCCGATTCGTCGGGCGTCCTTCAGCATCTTGGCCTTGCCATCGGCGGTCTTGGCGGCGTCGGCTCGGGGGATCAGGGAGAAGTAGACGTCGGCTCTCTTCTCGGCTTTCCTGCCTTGCTTAGCGGCCTCGAGGTCGTACTTGCCCTCCATGACCTGGTCGATCACCTCGTCCAGTCCATCGAGGGGGTTACCGTTCCAGATGATCAGCCCGGTCTTGTCCACGACGCAGGCGAAGGGGATGCCTCGGGCGCCGAAGCCGCCCATGTAGGCCTTGGTGGTGGCGTGGGCCTTGTCGATGGCCACGGTGTACTGCATCTTGTCGCCCATCTTCTGGAGGAACTCCTTGACTACGCCGGGTTGCTCGTCGGTGATGCCGATGACCACGAGGCCCTTGTCCTTGTACTTGGCCTGCATCTCGGTGAGGTGCGGGATGCTCATCCGGCAGGGGCCGCACCAGGTTGCCCAGAATTCCACGATGAAGACGTTTTTGCCCTTGCCGGCCCTGAGGTTTTGGGCGTTTCCCTTGGCCCATTCGCTGATCTGCAGGGCGGGTGCGGGACTGCCCAGGTCAAGTGCGAAGGCGGAGGTGGCGAGGACAAGGCCGGTCACGGCGAAGGCGAGAAGCGCAGCGCGGGATGGCATGGATCTACTCCTATCCATCAAGTCAGAATCGGGACGAAAGCCATACTAGCCTCAAGACAGGTATCCTACCGGGAAAGGGGATGACCGGCAATCAGCTGTCGGTGCGGCGTCCGGGACAAGGGCGGCCGGGCGTTGGGTGTGGTTCGCGGGCGGCGGCCTGGGCAGGTCTGGGTGTGATCGGCGAGCCGGGGGTGGTCTGGGCCGGGGGGTTCATTTGGCCGGCTTGTCCTCCGTTGGGGGGGTGGCTGCGGGTCGGGTAGTGGCGGGCTGGGCGCCGGCCAGGCTTTGCTCATATTCCTTGAGTGTCGCGGTCAGTTGCTGCCGGATCGTCGGGTCCTTGGCCAGGGCGACGGCGTCCTTCTGGTGTTTGACGGCCTCGTTTCGTTTCCCTGTCTCCCACAGGACTCGGGCGTAAGCATCGAGGATGGCGAAGTCCTTTCCGCCTGCCAGATCCTTGGCATTACTCGCGGCCTTGAGGGCCAGTTCGCGATCGCGGATCTTGAGCTGCGGGTGCAGGAGGATGTTGAGGGCAAGGATCGCGAGCACCTTAGGGTTTTTGTCGGCCAGCTTGAGGATTTCGTCGCCCGTCTTGCGTGCGTCCGAGGCCAGTTTGTCCTTGTCCTTGGTGTCCGAGGTCTCGGAAGCCTTGATGAGGGTACCGAAGTAGGTGTCGAGCATCTTGACTGCCTTGGCGCTGCGTTTCGCGACCTCCACGTCGAACTTACCGGTGACCACCTGTTCGAGTGTGTTGTCGAGTTCCTCGAAAGGTGAGCCGTGCCACACGATTGTGCTGCTCTTGTCCACGATGCATGCGTAGGGGATTCCGTTGACGCCAAAGCCTCCCAGGTAGGTCCGCATGGTCGTGCCGGCCTTGTCGGAAGCGATGGTGTAGACCATCTTGTCGCCCATGTTCTTCATGAAAGGCCTGATGGTTCCGGGCGGCTCGTCGCTGATTCCGATAATGACCACGTCCTTGTCTTTGTATTTGGCTTGCAGTTCGGTGAGATGCGGGATGCTCATCTTGCAGGGGCCGCACCAAGTTGCCCAGAACTCGAGGACATAGACGGTTTTGCCCTTGCCGGCCTTGAGGTCGACGGCCTTGCCGGCCACCCACTCCGTGATCTGCAGGGGGGGGGCGGGGTCGCCCACATCGAGTCCCAGGACGGGCGAAGCTGCCGGCATTGCGGCGAGGATCAGGACCATCAGTGTCGAACGTGAGCGCATATGCACTCCCATCAAAGGCGTCTGGATCGAGGTCACACTCGGGTGGCCCCCAGCTGGAGCATTGTAGCGGGAAGACGTCCGCTCGAACAACGCAGCTGATCGCCCGGGCGGCGTCTCGCAGGGAGCCGGCGGGCGGGCGGGTTTACCGACGGCCCGCTGTGCAGCATTCTTCCATCGGACCCACGGGGTTGCGTCCGCGCATTCGAGGGCGGCGTCTTTGTGCCACGAGGAGAGGCCGATCAGCGCGGTGCCGCGGTCTCAGCGAGCTCCTCGTTTCGCAGGCGTGGAAGCAGCCCCTCCAGTCGTTGCCGGTACTCCCTGAGGTACTCCCGGAATCGGCTGGTGCTGGTGTGATGGATCTCAGGTCCGAGTGCGGAGATCTTCTGCTCCACCAGATCGGACAGGACGTCACATTCGGCCGCGGTGAGTTCGATCCGCATGGGACACCTCCTTGACATTGATTTTAGACCTCTGGCGGGCTTGAGGGTACGCCCGGGGCGAGGTTGACCCTGGGGGGGCGGCTCAGTAGTCTACGGGCCCGGATGGCGGTTGGATGGGATGGGTGTTGCAGCAGGAGATTGGCTGTGAACGTGTTCATTTCAGCTGATATTGAGGGCATTTGTGGGGTGATGGCCCAGACCCATTGGTCCGCGGATGGTGCGGACTACAAGCGGGCGTGTGGCTGGATGGTGGAAGAGGTGAACGCGGCCGTCGAAGGGGCGATTGAAGCGGGGGCCAAGCGGATTGTGGTCAAGGATTCCCATGGTCCGGGTACGAACATCGAATTAGAGCGGCTTCATCCTTCTGCGGAGCTGATCAGTGGATGGGGGCCTCTCCGGAGCATGGTTGAAGGGATAGACGAGACCTTCGACGTTGCATTTCTCGTGGGCTACCACGCGCGGGCGACGACGGCCGGGGGGACGCTGGCTCACACCTGGTCGAGTAATGTGATGGCTCTGGAGGTCAACGACAAGGCCCTGGGCGAGACCGGATGGGCTGCGACCTTCGCCGGTCACTTTGGCGTTCCGGTCGTCATGGTGACTGGCGATGACAAGCTTGTGGCCCAGGTCAAGGAGGAGCTTCCCGAGGGCGTGTATACGGTGATGACGAAGACTGGCTGGGGCCCCAATGCCGCCCGCATGCGTCCGATACAGCAGGTTCGAGACGAGATTCGCCGCACGGCGGCCAAAGCGGTGCTTGACGCCGAGTCGATCCCGCCACTCAAGCCCGGCTTTCCGGCCACGCTGAGGATTCGGTTTCGCAACTGGGAAGGTCTGCACGCCTGTGAAGCGGTTCCGCATGTTCGGAGAGTGGATCCGCAGACGTTCGAGTGTCGGGTGGCAGACGCTCTCGAGGCTCAGAAGTATTTTGCCACGCTTCACCGCCTGGCCAACACCTGACTCGAATGGGGCCTCGGGTCCGAGCAGGTTCAAGCGGCCGCATCGACGGCGTTTGGAATCGGTGGTGATTCCCTAGCGGGCCACGCGAGCGGTCCCGCCCTTCATCACTCTTTCGACCTCTTCGAGTGTGGTCATGCTGGTGTCTCCCGGCGTGGTCATGGCCAGGGCTCCGTGGGCCGCCCCGCAGTTGACACACTGTTGGGGTGATTTGCCGGCCAGGAAGCCGTAGATCAGTCCGCTGGCGAAGCTGTCGCCGCCGCCCACCCGGTCAAGGATTTCGAGATTCGGGCGTTGGGGGGCCTCGTAGAATTCGCCGTCGAGGAACAGAATCGCGCCCCAATCGTTGCTGGTGGCCGTTCTGGCGTGGCGCAGCGTGGTGGCGACTGCTTTGAAGTTCGGATACTCGGCGACCGCCTTGGTGATCATGGTTTTGAAGTGACGAGGATCGAGTTCCGCGAGTTGCTCGTCCAAGCCTGGTACTTCGAAACCCAGTGCGGCGCTGAAGTCTTCCTCGTTACCGATCATGACGTCGACATACCTGGCCAGTTCCTGATTGACCTGCTGGGCCCTGGTCTTCCCGCCGATGTCCTGCCACAGTGACGGTCGGTAGTTGAGATCGTAGGAGACGATTGTACCGGTCTCCTTGGCTGCGATCATGGCATCCCTGGCCACGGCCTGAGTCGTCTCGGATAATGCGGCGAAGATGCCGCCGCAATGGAACCAGCGGGCTCCCTCCTGAACGAAGATGCTCTTGAAATCGATGTCGCCGACCTTGAGCTGTGAGGCGGCGGTATGGCCGCGGTCTGAGCAGCCCTTTGCCGCCCGGACGCCGAAGCCCCGCTCGGTGAAGTTCAGTCCGTTGCGGACTGTTCGTCCGACTCCGTCGAACTTCACCCACTTGACGTGGGACATATCCACGCCGCCCTGGAGGATGCAGTCTTCCAGCAACCGTCCGACCTCGTTATCGGCGATGGCCGTTGCCACGGCCGTTCTCAGCCCGAAGCACCGACGGAGTCCGCGGGCCACGTTGTACTCGCCGCCTCCTTCCCAGATTCGGAATTGGCGTGTGGTGCGAATGCGTCCTTCGCCCGGGTCGAGCCGAAGCATGATTTCGCCCAGGGCGACTGCGTCCCATCGGCAGGATGGGGCGGGTTTGATGTTCAGGGTGGAAATGGCCCGGCTCCTTTCGTCAGAAGTACCGCAAGGCGTAGCCGCCGTCGACGTTGATCACCTCGCCGGTCGAGAAGGGCAGGTCGCCTCGAGCGAGCATGGCCACGGCCTTGCCGACATCGGCGGGCTGGCCCCACCGGCGGATGGGCGTGAAGCCCTCTCTGATCAGGCGGTCGTACTTTTCCTTGACGCCTGCGGTCATGTCCGTGGCGATGATGCCTGGGCGGATCTCGTAGACGCTGATCCCGTCTTCCGCCAGTCGGATGGCCAGGAGGGTGGTCATCATGGACAGCCCTGCCTTGCTGATGCAGTATTCTCCCCGGTTGATACTGGCGGCGTAGGCGCTGACCGAGGAGACATTGATGATCGAGGCGGCGGGGATGGACCGGTTCTTTTTTTGTTCGATCATGAGGCGGGCGACGCGTTGGGTGAGGAAGAAGGGAGCCCGGAGATTGGTGGCCATGACCAGGTCATAACTCGCCTCGGTCATCTCCAGCAGGTCGCGTCGCTCGGGCGGGGCGATGCCCGCGTTGTTGACCAGGACGTCGAGGCGGCCGAATGTTTCCATGCAGTGATCGACCAGCAATTCGCGGTGTTCGACGGTTGTGATATCCGCCTGGCAGATCTCGGCTGTGCCTCCCATCTGCTCGATCATATGCTTGGTGTGGAGGGCTGCGTCACTGTTGCTGTTGTAGTTGACGACGACGGCGAATCCATCCTGGGCCAGGGCCAGGCAGATGCCTCGGCCGATCCCCCTGGATCCGCCCGTGACCAGGGCGACGCGTTTCTTTTCGGGCATGACTGGGAGCTCCTTCTGTCCTTTCGATCCGGACGTCAATCAATGTACGCGGGCGGCTCGCTGATGCCAAGGGCTCATTCCAGCCCGTCGCTGCCGGGGCTGTCTGGGCGAAGGCCGTTCCGAATGCGGGGAACAATCTCGTCGATGCATCGCTCGATGGTAAGCAGCAGGTGTTCGAGGTTGGGGAGGGAGATGGCCAAGGGAGGCAGGATGACGATCGTGTCGGCCAAGGGCCGGAGGATGACGCCGTATCGCCGGGCGTGCAGGCAGACCTGGGTGCCGACCTGCAGGCCGTAGGGGTAGCTCTCGCGGGTGGTCTTGTCGCGGACGAGTTCTGCTCCGGCGATCATGCCGCACTGGCGGATGTCGCCGACATGCGGGTTGTCTGCCAGCCGGGCCAGGTGCGAGGCGATGCAGGCCGTCCTGGGCTTGAGCCGCTCCAGCGTTTTTTCGGATTCGAAGAGGTTGAGCGAGGCCAGAGCGGCGGCGCAGCCCAGGGGGTTACCCGTGAACGTGTGTCCGTGGTAGAAGGTCCGGCCCGAGTCGATGGGGCCGAGAAAGGCCTGGTAGATCTCCTCGGTTGCCAAGGTGGCGCCCAGGGGCAGGTAGCCGCCGGTCAGTCCCTTGGACAGGCACATCAAGTCCGGGGTCACCTCCTCGTGTTGCACGGCGAACATGCGGCCTGTCCGGCCGAAGCCGGTGGCCACTTCATCGGCGATCAGTAGCGTGCCGTGCTTGCGGCACAGGTTGTGGATCCGGGCGAGGAAGCCCGGCGGCGCGGTGATGATGCCGCCGGCGCACTGGACGAGCGGTTCGATTGCCACGGCCGCGACCTGGCCGGGATGCTCCTCCAGAATGGTATCCACGACGTCGGCACAAGCGAGGCCGCAGGTCTCGGGCGACCTGCCCAGCGGGCAGCGGTAGCAGTAGGGTGAGGGGGCGAAGAGGGTTTGGAACAGCAGGGGTTGATAGGTGCGGTGGATCAGGTCGATGCCGCCCAGGCTCACCGAGCCGATCGTGTCGCCGTGGTAAGCCTCTTTCAAGGCGATGAACAGCCGGCGTTCCGGCCGGCCACGATGCTGCCAGTAAGCGAAGGCGAGCTTGCAGGCGACTTCCAGGCTGGTGGAGCCGTCATCGGAGTAGAAGACCTTGGTGAGCCCCGCCGGAGCGACATCCACGAGGCGTTTGGCCAGTTCGATGGCCGGTGGCGATGCGAGCCCGAGCTGGGTGGAATGGGCGACCTTGCCCACCTGCTCGATGATGGCCCGGTCGATCTCCGCCCGCCGGTGCCCATGGATGTTGCACCACAGGCTCGAGTGCCCGTCGAGGTAGCGATTCCCATCGGCATCGATGACGTAGTCTCCATTGGCTGCGACGATGACGAGCGGGTCCACGGTGTTCCAGAGGGTGTGCTGGGTGAACGGATGCCAGACAAAGCGCCGGTCCCAGTCGATGAGACGACGTTTGTCTTGCTGGGGGAGTGGACGTGGATCTCCGGCCGTTGCCATACCTGAGCATGTTAGAGCTGTCAGCGGCGGGAGGCAAAGCCGCGGCATCCCGATGAGTCCTTGTTTTCCCTGCTGGACCGATGGTGCGGGAACAAGCGGGTCTGTGCCGCATTCGCCGCCCGGGGCTTGCTCGCCGGAAGGGGGCTGCTCTACAGGAGCCGCACCTTGACGCCTGCGGCCTCGAAGCACGCGGTGCTTGGCCTGGATTCCTGAGACTCGTCGAACCCGGGGCAGAACCGCATGCCGCATGCGGCGTACTTGCCACCCGCAGCTCGGTTATAGGGAAGCAGTTCCACGCGGAGCAGTCCGGGCAAGCCGCCGACGTGTCGGGCAATGCTGGACAGGTTGTCTTCCGTGTCGGTCACGCCGGGGACCAGGGGGACGCGGATGATATAAGGAACGCCCATTCGGCTCAGGATCTGGAGGTTCTCCAGAATGGCTTCGTTACTGACGCCGGTCCAGCGGGCATGTCGGGTGCCATCGATCAGCTTCAGGTCGAAAAGAACCAGATTGCACTTGGCGGCCACGAGGCGGAAATCCTCTCGGTTCGCGTAACCGGACGTGTCCAGGACGACATGGAGCCGATCGAGTGCTTCGATGACCTCGGCGACGAATGCGGCCTGAGCCAGCGGCTCGCCTCCGGAGAACGTCACGCCGCCGTGATCGCGGAGCACCGGCGCCTGGCGGTTGAGTCGTTCCGCGAGATCGGTCGAGCGGTACATCTGGCCCACTTCGCGCTCTCCGGCCGCGCTGCGCAGCACCTGCGGTTGGGGGGAGAGCCCCTCGGGGTTGTGGCACCACGTGCACCGCAGCGGGCAGCCTTTCAGGAAGACGGTGGTGCGAATGCCCGGGCCATCATGGATGGTGAACTCCCGGATGTCGAACACCCTGCCGGTGCGTACGCTGCTCATGGGCGAAGCCATTTCTTCCAGTTTTGCTCGAACTGTTCGGCGTTGTTCTTATCCACCGGCAGGAGGGGGGAGTACTCGATGGCCGACGGAGGGTCCTTATGGAGCACGACCTTGTCGGTCAGGATCTCGATGGAGCGGTAGCCCCACTGGTACGTTTGCTGAGCGAAAAGCCGTGCGACGACGCCCTTGCGAACGTAGGGTAGCTGGGCGGGGAGGGCGTCCATGGCCACGATCTTCACCTTACCGGGTTCCCACTTCAGCAGGGCGTCGGTGAAGAGGGCGATTGCGCTGACCATGGCCCAGCCGTCGATCTCCGGGTTTGCGGTCTGCACCTCCTCGACCTTAGCGGCGGCGTCTTGCGGGACCTCTTTAGAGTAGTAGACGCCCTTGACCGTGATGTCGGGGTGTTGCTGGGCCTCTTCCTTAGCGCCCTGGATGCGTTTCTGGATGTTGAGGGCGTTCTGGTTGCCGCCGGGGATGGCGACGGTGTGCTTGCCTGGCCCCAGTTCCTTGATGAGCTCGCTCATGATGGTGCGGCCGGCGTCGACGTCGTCGGTTCCATAGAAGCAGAACCGCCTGCTCTGGGGGGCGTCCGAGTCGAAGCACATGACCGGGACGCCCTGTTTGACGGCCGCGTCGATCGCCGGTGTGGCGGTATCCGCGACGGAGCAACTGATACTGATGGCGTCCACGCCCTGGGTCACGAGTTGTTCCACATACTCGGCCTGTTTCTGAGCGTCTTCCTCGTTGGGCGTCTGCCAGAGGACCTTGATGTTCACGCCCAGCCTGGCGCTCAGATCGCGGGCCGCGTCTTCCGCACCGGTGCGGGCCGCCTGGAAGACCGGGTTGGACTGGCTCTTGGCGATGAGGGCGAACGCGAACTCCTTCTTGGCAGATGCAGGTTGAGTCGTGGGAACCGGGCCGCCGCTCGACGCCTGGGGTTGTTCCCGGCAGCCGGTCATCAGAGCGGCTGCGGTGCAGGCGGCCAGGACGGTTCGTCGGTCGAGAAGCCTTGTAGGCAGCATGGTTTTCATTCTCCTTTCGTTGTCCCTGCAGGTTCGTTCCCGGACTCGGTTCCGCGTAGTGATTTGCGCTCGACGGCCAGGAGCCTGTGTGCGCTTCCGGCATGCCGCCGTTCGCGTAATGCGGTGTTGATCCGGTCGAGGACGACGGCCAGCACGATCACGGCGCCGATGATGATCTGGCTGTAGTTCTGATCGACTTCGAGGATGATGATTCCGTTGGCGATGATCTGGATGATGAGTGCGCCGAGCAGGGCCCCGAGGGCTGTGCCGCGGCCGCCGCTGAGGCTTGCGCCGCCGACGACAGCGGCCGCGATCACGTCCAGTTCGTAGCCTTTGCCTGCATCGGAGGAGGCCGAGCCGTAGTAGCCCAGCATGATGACGGCGGCGATCCCGGCGGTGAGACCGCAGAAGGCGTAGACTCGGAGTTTCACCCGGCCGACGGAAATGCCGCTGAACCGCGCCGCCTGCTCGTTTCCGCCGATGGCGAAGACCTGCCGGCCGCCGGTCGTGTATCTGAGGTAGGCGGCGGCCACGCAAGTCACGATGACCATGATGAGCATGGGGATGGGGTAGAGATTGCGGCCGACCTCGAAACGGATCAATCCGTCGGTGAACTGAGGTGGAAAGTGGGTATAGGACTGGGCCTTGGTCATGACGAACGCGATGCCGCGGTAGATGGCCATGGTGCCCAGGGTGATCACGAAGGGGTGGACGCCCAGGAGGACGACGCCGAGTCCGTTGAGGAGGCCGGCAAGGGTTCCGATGGCGAGGCACAACAGGATGGCTGCAGGCACCACCCAGGCAGCCGAGGCCTCGGCTGTGTGGCCCTGGGGGCCGAAGTGGTGCAGGAACATGGCTCCGCAAACCGCGGTGAGGCAATAGGTTGATCCGATGGAGAGGTCGATACCGCCGGAGATGATGACGAACGTCACGCCGACGGCCATGATCGCAAAGAAGGAGGTGTTCTTTGCCAGCTTGTCGAGGTTATCGGCTCGCAGGAACTTGTTGACGGTGCGGGTCTGGCCGGTTTCGCGGCTGGTGATGGTCAGCGAGCCGCCGAAGGTGGAGAGCAGCAGTCCGAGCACCAGGACGACGCCCAGCAGGCCGGTCTCTTTGAGTCGTGGCAGGCTTGTGGGGTGGTCCGGGTGCATGCAACGATCCCTCAGGAAGCGGGCTCACGGCGGTCGCTGATACTGCTATCACACTTCTGGGCGCGGGAAGCAGCCATGAGAACCCTTGTATTTCCCTTGAGATTGGTTGTCAATCTGGGCGTGCGGGCAAAAGCGGTGGTCGTTGTGCCCGATGCTGCCAGTAACCTGCTTGGCAGGCGGTGAGTGCCGGGCGTTTTGTTGCCAGGCGGGTGCGCCGGGGGGTGGCGTTGATGGCCGCGTCGGTCGCTGGTATACGTATGGGCCCGGAGTTTCTTTTCGCACCGGCGTGAGCCCTGGTGGAGTCCCAACGTGCTCATTCTCGGAGGCTCGCGATGCCGACGCCGTTCCGTGTTGCCCTGATTGTGGAGATGTCCGGCACGTACGGGCGCGAGATACTGGCCGGCATCGCTCGGTACCAGCGATCGCACCAGCCGTGGTCGGTGTTTCTGGAAGAGCGTGAGCTTCGTGCCCCACCTCCGCCCTGGCTGCTGCGGCGGCGCTGGGACGGGATCATATGCCGATCGATGACGGCCAAGCTGGCGAAGGCGTTTCGGCGGCGTCGGATTCCATCGGTGGACCTCAACGATCTGTACGAGGGGCTGGGGCTGCCGCGGATCTGGTCGGACATGCGGGCGATCGGCCGGCTGGGGGCGGAGCATCTGTTGGAGCGTGGGTTCCGGGACTTCGCGTTTTGCGGGTTTCGCGATGAGCCCTGGTCGGCTTTTCGTCGTGATGGTTTTCGGGATGCGGTTGGCCGGGCCGGCCGGCAGTGTGCCGTTTACGAGTCTGCGTGGCTTGGCCGTGAGGCTCCGGCCTGGGACCGGGACCAGGAGCAGATCTCGCGCTGGCTTCGGGCGCTGCCCAGGCCTCTTGGGCTGATGGCGTGCAACGATCTCCGCGGGCAGCAGGTGCTCAACGCCTGTCGGTTGGCTGGTGTGGTGGTGCCGGAAGAGGTGGCCGTGGTCGGTGTCGACAACGAGGTTGTTTTGTGCGAGCTATGCGATCCGCCGCTGTCGAGCGTGGCTCCCAACGCGGAGCGTATTGGCTACGAGGCGGCGGAGATGCTCGATCAGCTCATGGCCGGCAAACGGGTGCCGGTTCAGGAGCAGCTGATCGAGCCTCTGGGGGTTATCACTCGCCAGTCGACCGACGTGTTGCGCATTGACGATCCGGACGTGGCGGCCGCAGTGAGTTTCATTCGCGAGCGGGCCTGCGGCGGTCTGCGGGTTGAGCAGGTTCTCCGGCACGTTGCGGTTTCTCGAAGCCTGCTTGAACGGCGGTTCCGCAGGTACCTTGGCCGGTCGCCCCAGGCGGAGATCCGGCTCGTGCGGCTGAAGCGAGTGAAGCAACTGCTGGCCGAAACGGATCTTTCCCTGGCGGCAATCGCACAACTCGCCGGTTTTGTGCATCCGGAGTATATGAGTGTACTTTTCAAGCGACTGACGGGCCAGACGCCGTGTGGCTATCGCCGCCAGGCGACGACGGAGAGCGCAAAGAATCTCAAGAAGAATACGCAGGGGCTCAATTTCTCGGTGGGGCCGGCCTGATAGACTATAAAGGGGTTCGGTCGGGTAGCGGGTGAGCGAGGTGCGAGAGCCCGCGGAAGGTCGTCTGGTCAGGTTCTGTTCTGAAGGGTGTCTGTCGGCGGATAGGGAGCGACCATGGACGCACGACTGCTGCGGATGCGCGATCAGGTGCGCGAGCGTCATCAAGCCGGTCATCGCCAGGTCCAGCTACCGGACCTGGTTTCCGAATGCGATGCCGAGGGGCTGTCGTGGATGCGGCGTTCAGCTCGACTGACCCGTCGGATGTGTGAGGCCCAGCGCCCGGTGATCGAGTCGGACCAGCGAATTGTCTTTACGCGAACGACGCCGCGGATTCCGCCGGTTTACCGGCCGGAGGACTGGCAGCGGCTGACTTCGGGGCACACGCTTCACGAGCTGGGTCCGATCAGCAACATCTGCGCCGACTGGGGCATGGTCCTGTCCGAGGGGTTACTGGGGCGGCGGCGGTTGGCTCTGGCGAGCCGGGAGCGGGCGACCCGGGCTGGGGATGGCGAGGCGGTGGAGTTTCTCGATGCGGCCGTCGAGACGATTGACGGCGTGCTGGCGTTGGCCGGCCGATATGCTCTGGTGGCGCGTGATCTGGGCCGGCGGGATGTTGCCGAGCTCCTGGGATGGGTTCCGGCGAATCCGCCGCGGACGTTCCATGAGGCGCTGCAGGCGCTTCGGTTGCTGCACGCGGTGGTTTGGCTGAGCGGGCATTACCATGTGGGTCTGGGCCGGCTGGATCAGTACCTATGGCCCTACCTGGAGGCGGACCTCAAGACTGGGGTGCTGGATGACGGGGCGGCCGAGGAACTGCTCGAGGAGTTCTTCATCTCGCTGAACCGTGATTCGGATCTGTATCCCGGGGTTCAGCAGGGTGACAACGGTCAGTCGCTGATGCTTGGCGGCGTGAAGGGCGACGGCTCTGACGCGGTCAACCCGCTGACTTGGATGGCGTTGCGAGCTGCCCGCGAGGTGGCGATGATCGACCCGAAGGTCAACTTGCGCATCAGCCAGCACACCGATCTCAAGCTGTTGTCGCTAGCCACGGAGCTGACCAAGCTCGGGCTGGGATTTCCGCAGTACTCCAATGACGACGTGGTCATTCCGGCCCTGGTTGCGCAGGGTTACGAGCTGGAGGATGCCCGTGACTATGCGGTGGCGGCGTGCTGGGAGTTTCTGATTCCCGGCAAGGGCATGGAAGTGGTCAATATCGGGGCGGTTTCCCTGCCGGCGGCGGCGGATCGGGGGATCCGCGAGGGTTTGGCGAGCGGTGGGGAGATGGATGCGGTTCTGGAACGGACGGCTGCCGACATCCGGGCCCAGGTGGCGGCCCGGGTGGACAGCTATCGGCGTTTGTTGCTGCCGCCCGCGCCGTACTATTCGGTGCTCATGGACGGATGCATCGAGACCGGGCGGGATCTGTCCAAGGGGCTCAAGTACAACAACTTTGGCCTTCACGGGGCGTGTTCGGCCGGTGCGGCTGACGCCTTAGCGGCGGTGGAGCAGTTCCTGTTCACTGACCGGAGTGTGTCCGCCGACCGATTGTTGGCGGCGATGGACACGAATTACCTGGATGACGAGCCGCTGCGAGCCAAGCTTGCGGGCGAAGGGCCGAAGGTGGGCAACCACGATGACCGGGCCGACCGCATGCTTGTCGTCCTTTTTGATCGCCTAGCCGACGCCTGCGAATCGATATCCGGCAATGGGCGGGGCGGGAGGGTCAGGCCGGGCACCGGTTCGGCCATGTACTACATCTGGCTATCCACGGGCCATGACGGCATGTTCGAGCCGGTGGTGGGCGCGACCGCCGACGGTCGGCGAGCGGGCGAGTATTTCGGGGCGAATCTGGCTCCGTCGCAAGGGGTGGCGATTCGCGGGCCGATCAGTGTCCTGCAGAGCTTTGGCAAGATCGATTACCGGCGGATCTGCAACGGTGGGCCGATCACGCTGGAGCTTGCCGATGCGGTCTTTCGCAGTCCCGATTCGATTGAGAAAGTCGCCTTACTCGTCCACGTCGCCGCCGAACTGGGCTGCCAGCAACTGCAGTTGAACACGGTCAGGGCTGCAGCGCTTCGCGATGCGAAGAGTCACCCCGAGCGACACCGGGACCTGATCGTTCGCGTGTGGGGTTGGAGCGGGTACTTCTGCGAGCTGGAGGAGCCCTACCAGGATCATGTCATTGCCCGGCATGCGTTCGGGGGCGATTAACGGGATGGTCGGTCCGGTGGTTGGGCGTTGTGGAAGTCGAGGACGCGCCCGGGGCGGTCATGACGGGCCGGCAAGGTAGAACAGCCTCCCCTCGCGGCGGACCTGGCAATTGAAGTTGAAGGCGGTGGAAAGATGAGCGGAGGTCAGGACGGTCTCCTTCGGCCCGGTGGCGAGGATCCGGCCGTCCTTGAGGATGAGCACGTGGCTGATCCAGGGGTGGATTTCCTCGATGTGGTGGGTGACGAGGATCAAGGTAGGGGCCTGAGGGCGTTGGGCGAGCCGGCCGACATCGGAGAGGAAGTGGTCGCGGGCGGCGGGGTCCAGGCCGGCGCAGGGCTCGTCGAGGATGAGGAGGGTGGGCTCGTTGACCAGGGCCCGGGCGATGAGGACCCGCTGCTGTTCGCCTTGTGACATCAGTTCGTAGTGCTGCCCGGCCAGATGTTCGGCGCCCATGAGGGCGAGGGTGTGGCGAGCCCGCTCGCGTTCCTCGGCGGTGAAATCGCGGTACAGTCCGATCGAGGCTTCCAGGCCGGAGAGGACCACGTTTTCGCCGGTATCCCTGCCCGGGAGATTGTGGACCAGGGCGGAGCTGACCCAGCCGATGGACTTGCGGAGCGTGCGGAGATCGCACTCGCCGAAGACCTGCCCGAGGGCTTCGACCGAGCCCTGGCTGACCCATTCGTACCCCGTGACGATCTTGAGGAGGGTGGTTTTTCCGGAGCCGTTCGCGCCCAACAGGGCCCAGTGCTGGCGGGGCTTGATCGTCCAGCAAATGCCGGAGAGGATTTGCCGCTCGCCGCGACGGAAGCCAATGTCGCTGAGTCTCAGGACTGCCATGGGATACATGCTAACCCGTTGGGCGAGCGTCATCCATGGCATGGTGGCGACCTGGTCGTTAGAATGTGTCCCGATGGAGGACTACCGAGTACAACTGGACACCTACAGCGGCCCGATGGATCTGCTCTTGTATCTTATTCGCCGCGAAGAGGTGGACATCTACGATATCCCGATCGCGCGGATCTTGGAGCAGTACCTGGAGTACGTACGGGTGCTGGAGGTCCTGGACCCGGAGGCGGTGGGGGAGTTTCTGGTGCTGGCGGCGACGCTGATGGAGATCAAGTCGCGGATGCTGCTGCCGCGGGTATTGCCCGAGGAGGCTGAGGGCGACGAGGCGCTGGATCCGCGGGCCGATCTGGTCAGGCAGTTGCTGGCCTATCGTTCCTTCCGTGATGCGGCGGGTGCCCTGTCGCAGCGGGCCGAGCTCCATGCCCGGCGATTTGGTCGGCCGCCGGTCGAGTTGCCTGGCGAGGAGCAGCACGTTGACATAGAGGACGTTCAGGTCTGGGACCTGCTGGCGGCCTTCAACAAGCTGATGACCTCGGTTGGCAGTCAACGGGCGTTCCACGAGGTCAAGTACGACGATACGCCGATCACGCTTCACGCGGTGGACATTTCCGATCGACTGCTGCGGGAAGGGAAGTCGCTTTATTTCGAGCAGATCTTCGAGGGCCGCACGCGGAGCGAGATGATCGGCTTGTTCCTGGCTCTGCTCGAGCTGATCCGGCAGAAGCGGGTGCGAATCGAACAGAATGACCGGTTTGGGCCGATCCTGGTTCACCTCGTGGACGCGACGCCGATCACCGATCCGGACCGCCTGGTTGAGCAGGAGGAGAGCTCAGCGGGTGGCGGGGGTGGGCAGGAAGGTGGAGAGGCGCCCTTCGAGGATGAAGGGTCGGCGGTCGAGGCTGGCGACGGGATCGTCACCGCCGCGGGCCTGGCGGATGAGGAAGAGGACCAGGACGAGTTCGCCCGTCAGATTCAGGCGATCGAGATCGGCGAGGTGAAGCTGGGGCGGGCCGACGATGTGGAAGAACCAGACGAGGAATCCGGGCGTGATGAACCGCACGCCGAGCTGTGAGGAATGAACGGTGAGCAACGTCAACGAGCGATTGAGGGAACTGGGGCTGGTTTTGCCTGAGGCTCCCAAGCCGGTGGGCTCCTATCTTCCCTGCGTGCGGACCGGCGATCTGGTTTTCGTCAGTGGGCAGCTCCCGACGCGGGCGGGCACTTTGGTTGCCAAAGGCAAAGTGGGCACGGCCGTGACCATCGAGCAGGCGGCGGAAGGTGCCAAGGTGGCTGCACTGAACGGCCTGGCTCAGATTGCGGCCACCCTGGGTGGGCTGGGCAACATCGTTCGCATCGTTCGGCTCGGCGTGTTCGTGAACAGCGGGCCGGGCTTCACTGATCAGGCGAAGGTTGCCAACGGAGCGAGCGACTTCCTGGTGGCGGTGTTCGGCGACGCCGGCCGTCATGTCCGGGCCGCGGTTGGGGCCGCCGAGCTTCCCCTCGATGCGGCAGTGGAGATTGAACTGATCGCGCAAGTGCGGGGGTAACCCATCAGCCACGGTAAGCGCCACAAGAAGGAGTCGTCTGCAGCACGTCCGACCGGGAGACGTTTCTCCCGTTCGCCTTGGGTGTGTGGGGGGATAGGCGTCTTCCTGTTGCTCTGCTGCCTGCCGGCGGTCGAGATCATCTTCAGGCAAGTTGACGAGATGGTGCCGGGGCTCGAAGCGGCGGTGCCCTGGATGGCGAAGTACGCCGACCGGATTCCTCCTGGCGTCATCGCCAACGCGCTCGCACGGCGGCCGGAGGTCAGCGCGGTTCGACGGGCGTTCGAGGATGTGAGCCTGCGCGGGGGCACGCCGTCGACGCTGGACAGCTGCCGTCGAAGCGATGCGGACAACGGCCTGTACGATTTTCTGGACCTACTTGTTCTGCTGCGGTCTGGACAGGGGGGCGACGCTGCCTTGCTGGCGGGGCTCTCGAAGGTTACCTCGGCGCCTCCTGTCCGCCTCTATGTTCTCCGTCAGCGTCAGGTTGTTGAGGAGGCTCTTGGACGGGAAGGCGTATCGCGGCGTCGGGCGGCGGTTGTGGCCTGGGAGAGCTGCACGTGGCTTCAGCAGTCTCACGACAGGGTGTTTCGGGAGCTGGCCCGGTTGCTGCTTGGCAGGGCTTCGGCCTGGCGTGAGACCGGGTGCGCGGCCGATGCGGTCCGCGCCCATGCGGCCCTGGTTCGGCTGGCGACCGACGTGGCGGAGGATTCGCCCTCGCCGGGCACGGTGCTGCTGGCGTCGGAGCTGACCGCCTCCGGGTGCCGGGAATTGGCCCGGGATGCCGCGGCGGTCGGGGTAGGCTCAGGCCCGGCGGGCGGAACGTCGGATCGCCCGTTGCCGCTTGTCATGGACGCACGACGTGGTGACGCGGAAGGGCTCAAAGCGGCCGCACTTGGTGACGTGTGGCACGAGGTGGTGGACAGGGAAGGGGTGGGCATGCTGCCCTGGATGGGAGCGTCCATGCATGTCCTGCTAGCCCGATCTGAGCATCATCGGGTCATGGTTTCGCTGGTTTCCTCCGTGTTGGCCCTGGCGTGTTATCTGACCCTGCTGGTGGTGCTCGTTCTGGTCGGTGCTTCAACCGTTGCCACGCGGATGCCTCCTGGTGTGGAGTTGAAGTGGCCGGGTGGCCGATGGGGGTGCTGGTGTGCGGCCGCCCTGCCGGTTCTGCCGCTGCTGGCGATGTGGGTGTATCTGTCGCTGGCGGACATCGACTTCTCCTGGCTGTTGTCCGCCCCCTCGGTGGTTGGTGTGGCTCTCTTTCCCGCGCTGACGGTGATTCTCCTCGGTGTGGCCGCGTACCTCTCTGCCGGCGTGGTGGAGGAGGAACGCCGGTGGGGATGGTCGCTGAAGGGTGGGGGCGTTGTGGGCGTGGTTTCGCTACTGACCCTGGTGCTGGTTCGCGGCATCGTCAGTGGGGATGCTCCCTGGCGGCCGCCCCTGTGGGTGCGGGAGTTTCGTGCCGCCGGGCTTGTGCTGTCCCTCTTTTGCCTTCTTTCAGTAGCGTCTTGGATCCTAGTGAGCGTCCTTCGGTACCGGCGGGGGCGGTTCAGCCTCGCTGTTTTGAGCCGTGCGCTTCTTCCGGTCGTCGCCGCCAGCTTCCTGTACGCGGGCGTCTTGAGCTTCTCGCTGCTGTGGCTCAATGAGGCTCGGAACACCGCGCATCAACAAGCGTTTGCCCGTGCCGCCGCCGATCCAGTGACTGGCCAGTTGGGGCCGGACTGGTATCGGGACCACTTGGCCGGAGCCCGGGCTCTGATCGAGGCTCTTGAGAACCGCTGACCTCTCCGCGCCTGATGACCCGCCGCTCAGATTATTTCGGTGTCGGCCTTCGTCCGGTTGTGGTTATCGGGCGATGGCCGTGGTATACTCCTGGTTTAGCGGTATGGTCAAGGCAGAGGAGTGTATGGCGGACACGCACAGTCGATCATTGAAGACCGCCGGTCATCCCGAACGGCAGCGGGCAATCGAGGAGTTTCTGAGGCGGTTTGCGGACAGTCCGGACCAGGATCTCCTCGGCGAGATGATGGTGACGATATGCCGGCTTGCGGCGGACGGCACGGGGCGCGGTGAGTTGAAGTTGCTGAACAGTGCGGTCAAGGAGCTGCGTTATGCGTTCAAGATCTTCGCCCCGTACTCCCAGATCCGCAAGGTGACGATATTCGGTTCGAGCCGTACGCCGCCGGATCATCCTGAGTACCTCCAGGCGGACAGATTTGCTCGGGGGATGCGGGAGAACGACTGGATGGTGATTACCGGTGCGGGGGACGGCATCATGCGTGCTGGCCACGACGGGGCCGGTCGGGATGCCAGTTTTGGGGTAGCCATTCGCCTGCCGTTCGAGCAGAAGACGAACCCGGTTATCGCCGACGACGCGAAGCTGGTGAACTTCAAGTACTTCTTCACTCGTAAGCTGGTGTTCATGAAAGAGGCCTCAGCCGTCGTCTTGTTTCCTGGCGGATTCGGCACCCAGGACGAGGGCTTTGAGGCGCTGACGCTGGTCCAGACGGGCAAGAGTGCACCGATTCCGATTGTCATGATCGATGCTCCGGGTGGTTTCTATTGGCAGCACTGGCGGACGTATGTCGCCGCGGAGCTGTTGCGCACCAACATGATCTCGCCCGAGGATATGAACCTGTTCAAGCTGACGGACGATGCGGGTACGGCGGTGCAGGAGATCATCCAGTTCTACCGGCGTTACCATTCATCGCGGTACGTCAACGACCTCTTCGTGATGCGTTTGAACTCGCCTTTGTCCGCGGACGCCGTTGAGCGGCTCAATGACACCTTTGGCGGGATCATGACGGGTGGGCGGATCGAGCAGTATGCTGGCCCGATCGAGGGCGAAAACGACGAGTTGCCGGACAAGGCCCGGCTCACGCTGGCGTTTGACCGCAAGAGCGTGGGCCGGTTGCGGCTGCTGATCAACGAGGTCAACAGGGCCTGAGGGAGGCGGGTGTGCCAAGTCGGTTGCGTGCGGATTTCCAGCCTGAGGAGCTGTCGGCGGTCTTATCCCGCTACGACCTGGGCACGATCACCCGGCTCGACAAGCAGCTCAAGGGTTCCCGTCGCTCACCGAAGGTGATCATCACCGCGGACTGCGGTCGTTTCCTGCTCAAGCGGCGGGCTCGGGGGCGCGATCATCCGCTCAAGGTGGCCTTTGCCCATTCGGTGCAGCGTTTTCTGGCGGAGCGAGGGTTTCCCGTTCCGGCCCTGGTGCCGGTCAAGGACGGTTCGGGCACGATGGTCATTCTCGACGAGCTCATTTACGAGCTTTTCGCCTATGTGCCTGGCGGTCCTTACGATCATTCGCGGCACTGTACGGCGGACGCCGGTCGGCTGCTGGGCGAGTTTCACAATCTGTTAGCGGACTACCACTCGGATTGGGAGCCCGCCCGGCGCGGGTATCACGACTCCAATCTGGTTCGCAGCAACCTGAATGGTGTTCCGGCCAGTGTCGGCAAGGATGACAGCGTGGTTGGTCGAGAATCGGAGCTTCTGTCCACCGTCGGGCAGTTGTTCGACGCTTACGAGGATGCCGCCCAGCGGGTGAATGACGCGGGCTTCTACTCCTGGCCGGTGCAGATCGTTCACGCCGATTGGCATCCGGGCAACATGTTGTTTGCCGAGGGCCGTGTGGCGGCGGTCATCGACTATGATTCCCTGCACCTGCTGCCGTCGGTGACCGACCTGGCGAACGGTCTGCTTCAGTTCTCGATCATCGGCGGACCCGTTGATCCGCGGCAATGGCCTCCGGAACTGGACGAAAGCCGATTCCGTCAATTTCGCCATGGCTACGAGAGAACCTGCGACGGGGCGATGGTCCAGTACGAGGCGGTCCCGTGGCTGATGATCGAAGCCCTCATCGCCGAAGCGGTCATGCCGATCGCGGCTACGGGTTCCTTTGGGCGAATCGAGGGTTTCCGGTTCTTGCGGATGATCGGCCGGAAAGTGGCTTGGCTGCGAGCCAACGCCGAGCGGCTGATCGAGCTGGCCCGGGCTTGAGGGGCGGATCGCTCATGACGGCGTGGCTGGTCTTCGGGCTTCTCTTGGCGGCCAACGGAGTGGTAGGCAACTCGCCTGGCGTGTCGGCGTCCCGACCCGCGACCTCATCGGCTCCGGTGGTCTCCGCCTCTCTTCTCTCCTCGCTCATCGACCGACTGGACCATCCGAGCTATGCGGTTCGCGATCGGACCACCGTTCAGCTGGCCCGGCTCGACCCTTCCGTGCTCGACACGCTGGTGGTCAAGTACCGTCAGATCCATGGGCACGAGAAGAAGCTCCGTCTGCGGCACGTGATCGAGCAGATGTACCTGACTCGGCTGCAGGCTGGGGAAGAGGCCTTTCTGGGAATCAGGTTGATGGCGGTCAGCGGGGTAGTGGATCCTGCCACCGGCCGCAGCGGGGATTGCGTTTACGTCAACGAGGCTCTCAAGGGGCAACCGGCGGAGAAGGCGGGCGTTCGTGACGGCGATCTGATCGTCGAGTTCGACGGCAAGCCGATTGCGTGGTTTCTTGCGGGTGCGGCCCCCGCCCAGCTCGCCGGCGGTGGGGGGGGGGCTGCGGTCGCTCCGCCCGCGCCGGTTCAGCCGGTGGCGGTACCGACCGAGAAGATCGAGCGGTTCACCTGGCATGTGAAGCGGCGTGGGGCGGGGACGACGGCGAGGATTCGTCTGCTGCGGTGTCTTCCGGAGCGGAAGCTGGAGTTGACCATCAAGGCGGAACCTGCCAAGACGTTGGCGGGAGCGAGCTTCCTGCCCGTGCCCGGCATCATGCTGGGTGCGTCGCCCCTGACCATCAGCCAGATCCAGGGTGGTTTGATGGTGACCGATGTGGCCGCCGACTCACCGGCCGCCGCCGCCGGCCTGAAGCCGATGGATGTGCTGGTGGAGGCCGCATATTCCCTGCCCTCTCCGGGTGGCGATGTAGTCGGGCAGGGAGGTATCTTGCCCATCCTTGACGAAGACAGCTGGGAGAGTCTCTGTTCGCGGCTCAAGCCGGGGGCATCTCTGCTGATCGGAGCCAGGTCAATCCAGCAAGAGGTTTTGAGTGTGACGCTGGGGCGCCGGCCGGTGAATTTGATGAATCCGGCCGACATGGCCGAGGCCAGGGCCAGGTTTGCCGGGTGGTGGCGCGAGAAGACCGGTGAGACCTCGGTGCTTCCGCGCGACCCGCTCGGTCAGCGTCTATACGGGGGCGACGTGGACACCGCCACTCCCTCGCCGTCAGGCCCTGGTGTGGTCCCGTGAGATGGCCCGTCAGTGGTGGGGGTGAACCGGTTGCGTGCTCGCCGGCGCCGACGCCGCCGGTGACCTGCCGAAGAGGCTCTCATCGCCGGTCATGATGATGGTCGCATGGTCGTTGACCAGTTTGCGGTAGCTTTCGATCTTGCGCATCAGATCGGTCAGTTCGGGGTTCATGCGTCGGGTGTTGGAGTGGATTCTGTCGGCCTCGGCGCGACCCTCCTCGCGGATCACGGCGGCTCTGGATTCGGCTTGGGCGGCAATCTGCTCGCTCTCGGCTTTGGCCGCCGCCTTGATCTCGGCCAGGCGCAAGTGGGTTGTGAGCCGGATGCGATCCTTTTCGCTCTCGATTGTGGCTATCGCCTGCCGGTACAGCGACTCGGCGGCATGGTCCTGCCGGGCCATACGACGGAGTCGTACGTCGCGCACATCGAGGCCGAGGAGATGGTGGGCTTTCGACCGGACGGCTCGGCTGATCTGCTGAACGGTCTGGGCCAGGGCTGACTCGGTGGATGCATTGGCCTGGTCGCCGGCTCGCATCCAGTGGCTGAGTGGCCAGGCGGGCAGTTCCGCGTCGAGGCTCGCCCACACGAGGTCGGCCAGTCGCTGCCGGGCGGTATCTTCGTCTCCCACAGTCCGCAGGAACGTGTCGGTTGCGTCTTCAGCCACCCGCCAGCAGATCATCGGCTGCACGAGAATCGGCTCGAGTCGGGCGGTGTATCTCTCGCCGGGTTCGAGCACGAGGAGGTGCACCCGCCGGTCGAGGATCTTCACCTCCTCCCAGGGCCATTTGGCGTGGATGCCGGCGCCGCGGGCGGACGGTCCGGTCGGGTGGCCGAAGCGAAACACGACTGCGGCCTGATCCGCCTGAACCACGAAGAAGCTCGTGCGGGCCAGCAGGCAGATCGCGACGGCCGCCGCCACCGACATGGCTGCGAGCCGGAGGCTCCGCTGTCGTGCCGGAGTCATGGTCTGCCTCCCGGGGGTTGAGAGGTGGCGGCAGGCTGGGTCTTGGCCGGAAGCGAAGGCGGCCCAGGGGTGTTCGCCGGCTCGCTGTTTCCGACCATGAACTGGATCCTGCTGCTCAGGGCCGGGTCGACCAGGACTTTCGGCCGTCCGGACGCATCCTTGATCAGCAGGTTGAGAATCAGCTGCTCGCGAACTTCGGAGGGATTGTCTCGAAAGGCCCGGAGATGAAGCTGGACTCGTTGAGCCAGCGCCGTGGCCGCCGCCACCGTCCTCGTTCGCTCAGTCTCAGCAGCATTGACCAGATCCGCCGCCTGGGCCTTAGCATCGGCGATCGTTCGCTCCTTCTCGGCCAGGGCTTTCTGGATGGCAGCGGCCTTGTCGGCTTCGGCCAGTGCCAGGCGATGGAAAGTGTCCGTGATACTGACCGATGTTGTTCCTCTCGGCGGGGCCAGCTCATCGAGAATCAGCCCGTGGATGCGAATACCGGTGGCGAGTGCGTTCAGCCGTTGCTGCAGGGTGTCCTTGAGCCGGGTGGAGAGGACACCTCGTTCCGGGCCGAGTGCCCACAGTACTGAGCATCCAGCCAGGTTTTCGACCAGCGCTGCCTCGGCCGCTGTGGCGATCAGACGATCTGGATCCTCAACCGTGAGTACGAAAGTCTCGACATCCTCGACGGCGTACTCAACTCGGCCGGAGACACGCACGGCGGCATCCGAGGTCAAGAAGAGGCTGGAGACTCGTTCGCCCGATATCGCCGAGGCGGGGCCTCTGTCAGTGGCCGGCGAGCCGATCCGGACCTCTCGGATCAAGCCAGGTTGAAGCCAGGCGAGCGTCTCGACCGGCCACAGCGGTCGGAAGTGAAGGCCGGGTCCGCAGACGCTAACGATGTGGCCGAACCGCTGCACGATGACGGCCTCGTCGGTGTTCACGCTGAGACACGATGCGGCTATACCGGCGATGGCGGACAGGCATGCCAGGCCAAGGAGGATGGCCCCTTGTCGAGTTCGCCTGTTCCTGAGCGTGAGCTTCGGCCGGATCGAGCATCTTGCGTGCGGCCGAGGGGCGGCCGTCGCGAGGGGTTTCGCTGTGTCGGTGTCTGTGGAGACCTGTCGGATGAGCGCGGACTGTTCTTCGGCCGTGAGGGTGGACGGCGCGCCGGTGCGTCTGACCGATTCGTCCTGATTGCCATTTTGGGAGGGACTGTCCGCGGTGACCCTGGGGGATGGCTTTTCGACACGCCTGGAGGTCGAGCCGGCATCAACCTGGGCGGCGGTGCAGAGGACGTCCGAAGGAGGTTTCGGATGGGTCTCGTGCCCGACGGCGAGCACCCCCAGCAATGACCGGCGGATCTCCTTGGAGGCTCCGACGTGGTGGAAAGCGGCGACCAGGATCGATGCCCAGTGGTTTCGGTCATGGTCGGCCAGAGCGGCCCGGGCCGGCTCCGTGATGGGAATACCTGCGTCCTCTATGAACTGCTCCGTGCCCAGGAGCACGTCGAAATCGTCGATGCTTCCGTCGATGCCCTGGCCGGGAATCGGGTGCCAATGGCCGCTGCCGTTATTGGCCGGTTCCTCGGGGGGTGATGGCGGGATGCCGCGTTCCCGGAGCGCGGCGGCGATGGTTTCGGCAAGTGGAGAGTCGGTGGGCCACTGGATTCTGTTGACCAGATGGAGCAGGTCCTTCTCGCCGATGGGTGTCAAGGTGACAATTCGGTGGATCCTGAGCGAGGCGCAGCGAGCGCCTTCCGAGGACTCGAAGGCGAACAAGTCCGAGCAGGATAGCGTCTCCAGGGACATGTTCATGCCGGCTTCCGTCTCCTCCTCTGGCCGATCTCCTGCCCTGTGGGTCGCGGCGTGTCTCGCCTGCGGAAGAGTGTATTCTACGGATTCGACGGGGGTGTCGCAACGCGGTTTCTTCGCCAAACGCGGGCGAGAGGCAAGAATGAGTAACGCCTCAGAATGTCAACAGGATGGGCTTTCCGGATCGCCGGTCGGTAAGGGTCGAGGATTCGGGATGGGCATGATGCCTGGAGAAAGCACCCGCTGGTGGGCTGTTTCCGGGGCTTGTCGCCCCCTGGTTGCCTCTGCCGGGACCGGGCGGCTACCATGGGGATATGTCAACCATGTCCACGATGCGTGCTCTGGTTTTCGAGGCTCCTGGGCGTCAGGTTCTCAGCCGACTTCCCCGGCCTGTACCAGGGGAAGGCGAGGTTGTGGTTCGGGTCTGCTGGACGGCCATCTGTGGTACTGATATCAGGATCGTTCGCGGGACCAAGGCTCGAGACGTCCGGATCGGCTGCCCGATTGGGCATGAGGTGGCGGGGACGATCGCGGTCGTGGGGCCGGGCGTGAGGGGTTATGCAGAGGGCGAGCGGGTGGCCGTCTGTGTCGTTGTGTCCTGCGGCGAGTGCGAGTTCTGTCAGGCCAACCATGAGAACCTGTGCGCATCTCGGCGGACGATAGGATATCACACCGACGGCTCATTCGCCGACTGTCTGCTCATCCCTGCGCAGGCGATTCGGCGCGGCAATCTGTACAAGCTGCCCGAGAGCATCGGGCTGGACGTGGCGCCGATACTTGAGCCGATGGGTTGCTGTCTGAACGGCCAGCATGAAATGGGACTCGGGGATACTGAGTCTACACCGGCTGGAAGGCCGCTGTCGCTGGCCATCTTTGGGGCCGGGCCTATCGGGATGCTGCATATGTTGCTGGCACGGGCTCGCGTTCCAGGCATCAGGGTGACGATGATCGAACCGCTGGAGCATCGGCGGCGGTTGGCCATGGCGATGGGCGCGCCACGGGTGTGCTCGCCTGGCGAGTTCGTCGGTACGAACGAGTTCGATGTCGTGATCCTGGCGGTGGACGTGCCGGAACTCGTGCCGATCGCGTTGAAGGCCCTGCGGCCCTGTGGTCGTTTGAGCTTGTTCTCAGGATACCCGGTCGGTTCGGCATCGATGATCGATCCGAACATGATTCACTACAGGCAGATCAAGGTCTTTGGGGCGTCGGAATCACGTCGCTGCGACTTTGCCGAGGCCTTGGCGCTCGTGGCCGCGGGTCACGTCGATCCCTCGCCGCTGATCACCCACCACTTCGGCCTGGCCGATCATGCGGAAGCATTCCGCGTGGCGAGCGAGCGGGTCGGCCTGAAGGTCGTGTTTGACATGGAAGCGTAGGGAGTGCTTCCCCAGCCTGGGATGCTGGGGGGCCGCCGATTATCGGTCCTCCGTCTTTCGTCCGCTGCCGGCACCGGGCAACTCAAGTTTCTCCGCCAGCGTCCGATCATATAGGTTAGGATTCTGGTTATCGGTACATGGTAACGACCTTGCGTAATGTCCGATTGATGCACGTTCTGGAGCGGCTTGCCGCCCGGTTTAGCGAGGCGGGAGTGCCGCTGATCGTGCTTAAGGGAGGTGCCCTGCAGCTCCTGTTGTACCGTCGGCCGGAGGAGCGGCCGATGGACGATCTCGATTTGCTGGTGCGCCCGCGGGATGTTGAGAAGGCTCAGGCCTTGCTGATCGAAGCCGGCTGTCTTCGTGGGGAGGAGCTGGTTCGCGAGGACTTCTTTCCCCGCTTTCACTATGAGATGGCCTACAGTTATGGCCGGCTCTGCCCGGTGAAGATCGATCTGCACGTCCGGCCCTTCCGTCCGCTTCGGTATTCGCGCACCGTGCCCGACGCGGCCTTCTGGGAACGCGCGGTTGCGGTTCCCATCGGCCAGTCAACCGTGCTTGTGCCCGAAGCGGGGGACATGCTGATTCACCTGGCGGTTCATGCTGAGGTTCATGGAGATTCAAGACCGCAGTGGCGGATGGACGTCGAGCGGTTCGTGGAGGCCTTTGAATCGAGCATCGACTGGGGCAGAGTCGTGGCGACCGCTCGAGCGTGGGATCTCGTTTTGCCACTTCGTCGTGCGCTTCGCCGCATCAGGGCGGAATCGGGTCCGCTCTGTCCTGGGCAGGTGCTCCGTCAGCTTGACCGTGTGCACGTGGGTTGGCGCGGCCGGTTGGCTTTGTGGCAGGCTCCGCGGGACATGGACCATCCGGTGAGGCATGTCGTGGTGGGCGCTCTGTGTACACCGGGGTTTCGGTTTTCGCTGGCTTACCTTGGTGCGGTCCTGTTTCCCGACGCCGCGCACATGGAAGGCTGGTACGGGCGGAACCACCGGTTGTGGCTTCTTTGTGCCCATGGCTTGCGGATTCTCTGGCCGGTGCTTCGCAGGGTTGTTCCGGTCTGGTATCGCTTTTCGGGAATTCGCACCGGCAAGAGCGCGATTCACGGGACGGGTGTTTTCGCGGTTCGAGACATCGCTGCCGGGAAGATCATCACCCGCTATCATGGGCAGCCGGTGGAGAAGAAGGGACCCTACGTTGGGCGACAGGAGAAGCAGGGAGATCGCCGTCAATACTATGAGATCACGGGGAGGCTGAGGTTCCTGAATCACTCCTGTCGACCGAATGCGAAGCTCGACGGCTTCGATCTGGTTGCCTTGAAGCCGATCGTTGCCGGCCAGGAGATTACCATCGACTACGGTCCGGACGCGTGTTCCTGCCGGAAGCCTCCGGGAGGTGCCCGGGCAGGGGTGGCCTGATTGGCGGCGTGGCGTCTACGGAACGGGCTGACCTGGTGGCAAGAGGGAGCAGGCAAGTTGAGGAGAAGCCGATTTGAGCGAATGCGACACAACTCCGGATAGCGAGGCGAAGGCCTCCGTGGAAGCGATCCCGTCGCCGTCGACGGAGCCACAGGCGCCCGGGGCAGGCCTGACGACCCGCCGGGGTTTCCTTGGAGGGGCAAGCAAGAAGGCGCTGTACATCACCCCGGGGATCCTGACGCTCACCGCCCAGCAGGCGATGGCGTCGGGTTTCGTCTGCGGCTCGGCCTTGCAGCATACGGTGGGTTCGCCGTGTGCCACGGACGGAACGCAGAAGGACTGCTGCCCCGTGGACATGGACAACAATCCCTTGCGGTGCAGCGAGGCAACCATGTTGTGCGAGAACTACTGAACGAGGCGGAGCGTGTGGTGGGCATGTCAAAGACTCGGCTCTATCCAGGATTGCTGCTTGCGGTCGTGCTTGTGCTGGGCATGAGTGGTGCCTGGATCAGCGGGCAGCTGGTGAAGCAGCATGCCGGTGCGTGGGCGGATTCAGGAGGGCGAAGGAGCTTCTTCTTTACCGTCTGCGACGTGGCCGAGAAGGCCGGCTTCGGGTGTGCCGAGTCGACTGAAGGCCGCTGGTCGGAGATGGCGGTGCCCGTTCCTCGCCCTTCGCGATACCAGGGCCTGGTGATTCGGCCGGCGCGCGTGCCGGTGGCGTTCCTGGGGCTGGCCTACTTCGTTTCGACGGTTGTCTGGTTCGGGCTGCTTGGCGGTCCGCGGAAGGCGGGTTGTCCTTGGAGGTATGTTCCTCTCGCGGCGACTGGGGCCGGTGGTCTGGCTTCGGTGTTCTTCGTCGGGCTGATGGTGGCGGGGCAGGCTCCCGGGTGTGTGTGGTGCCTGGCGACGCACATGGTGAACTTGGCCATGGTTCTGTGCATTTGGCGTTTGAGCCGTGGTGCCGCGGTCGGGGCGCAGGTGACCCATCGTGAGGCGTTTGGGGCTGTCGCGGTGTCGCTGGTGCTGATCGGCGGCCTGTGGGTCTATCGGTCCGACCAGCTGGCGATGCACGACCATCTGCGGAAGGTGCTTCCGTTCAAACAGGTCGTCAAGTCCATGCGGGAGGATCCCGCGTTCCTGCGGCGCGAGCACTTCGCAAAGGACCCGGTGGACATTCCTGGGCGTCAACACCAGCCGGCGGGGGACGGGCGTGCTCAGCTGGTCGTCTTCAACGACTACCAGTGTCCCAAGTGCGCCGGGGCGAGTTCGGCGGCTATCCAGCAGGCGATCCGGGCGTTCGACGGTCGTCTGGATGTCATCGTGCGCCAGTATCCATTGTGCCGAACCTGCAATCCGAACGTTCTCTCCGAGTTTCACGCCCAGGCGTGCGAAGCAGCCCAAGCGGCGGAGGCGGCTCGTCTTCAGGGGGGCGACGGTTCCTTCTGGCGGATGCACGAGCTGCTGCACGCCAACGCGGATCGGCTTAGCGTGGACCTGTATCGCCGCCTAGCCGGTCAGCTTGGCCTCGATGCCGATCGCCTGGTGGCGGACATGGGCAGCCCCGCCGTTCGGCAAGTCATCGGTGAGGACATTGAAGCCGGCAGGCGGGCCGGCGTGGTGGGCACGCCGACCCTGTTCCTGAACGGCCGGCCGGTCAATCTGGTTTTCGGAGGGCCGACATTCTGGCAGGCGATGGCGGAAGCACGGGTAGATTCATCGGGTTCGCATCATGCCGTGAGGCCAGCCACTCCGGATCTCTCCATGGCCATGTCGCTCGATTCGACGGAGGAGTGACCGTGTACGCAATGCAGCCGCCTTCCTGGGTTTCGTGTGCCGCCGAGATCGTTGCTCCTGCCAGGCGAGCGGACGTGCTGGTCGAGGAGCTTGACGGCGAGGCCCTGCTCTCCGATCCTGCCAGGGGGCATACCCATCGTCTGAACCAGACTGCCTTGGCCATCTGGAGACAGTGCGACGGTCGGACCTCGACGCGACAGATTGCCGAGAGCATGACCGCGAACTACCAGATCGATGCGGACACAGCTCTCGATCACGTGGAGCAGATGCTCGTGCTTCTGGCCGAAGCCGGTCTGTTCGAGGCACCCAAGGCATGATCGTGTCTTTTCGGCAAGCCTGCATAGCGTGATTTTTTTGGCGTGGTCAGCTGGAGTGGGTGGGCGTGAGGCTTTCCCGGTAGTTCCAGGGCATCCACTGCCTGGGATTGGCGCGCAGTTCGCTCGC
>JAKLEZ010000070.1 GCA_022711465.1 Planctomycetota bacterium
CCTTCTTCCTCGCGGCGGAGAGCCCCATCGCCCCCCGATTCCACGAGGCCAGACTACCGGAAATCACAACCTCAAATGTGGTCATAATTTCCGGAAAGGAGATGGTCATTTTTTCCGGAACCCGCACCAGTAGCTTGCCCTCGGTGGGCTCCTGTCATCAGGCAGGTTTCTCCAGAAACAACGATGAGAACAGTGACCTCACGGCAGAAACCGCGGCCACCTCTCGGCTGTTGACGGGCAACTGACACCGCCGCGGACTGTCGGCGGAACTCAGACCGGGCCACGACCGCGGCGGACACGCCGTCCCCGCCTAGACCGTGAACTGAATCACTTGTTCATCGTGAGCCAGAGCCATGCCCGGCGGCAGATCCGCATTGGTCGACTCGTGCATGAGTTCGTGGGCAATATGGGTGAACCAGGTCTGCTTGGCCCCGATCAGCCGAGCGGCCTCAACCGCCTGCTCGAGATTGAAGTGTGTTGGATGGGGACGCCGGCGCAGGCCGTCGAGCACGAGGATGTCGAGGCCCTCCAGCATCACCCGCGAGTCGTTCGGAATACAGCTCACGTCCGTGCAGTAGGCGAACCGGCCGAACCGAAAGCCAAGGACGGGCAACTGTCCGTGCAGGAGCGGCACCGGTGTCACCGGCACGCCAAGCACCTCGAACGGCCCTTCGATGGCCTGCTGGTCGAGTTGCGGCTTTGCGCTGGGATAGTCAGGGTTGTGGTGAAAGGCATAAGGGAACATCCGCCGGAGCACGCTCAGCGTGTGCTCGTTGCCGTAGCAGGTCAACGAGCCGTTCTGGAGGGCATTGAACCTGCGGAGGTCGTCAAGACCGATCACGTGGTCGGCGTGATGATGCGTGTAGAGCACCGCATCCACCCGCCGCACGCTGTTTGCCAGACATTGCAGGCGAAGCTCGGGCGTTGTGTCGATAAGGATCGATCGGCCGCCGACTTCGACCAGGATGCTCGAGCGGGTGCGCCGGTCGCGCGGATCGGGCGAACTGCAGACCGGGCAATGGCAGGCGATCATGGGGATGCCGTGCGACGTCCCGGTACCCAGCATGACAACGCGCGTGGGGTTCATTCAACCGATCAGTCTATCCCGGAGGACAGCGGATGTCATGGTCTGCCGCGACGATCGATCCCCCCGCTGACGCAGGGGAACAGGTCAAGGGTTCCCGATCGTGAACGACAATCGCTGCTGGTCAGTGGTGGCCCCGAGCTTGTCCTCGATGGTGACCTTGACGACGTATCCGCCGGGAGGCGTGTCGGGCGGGAGCTTGATCTCCAAGGGCACGAAGAAGTCGCGCCTTGGACTCAAGGCGCGGTCCTCGATTTGCGGGAAGCCGCGTTGCCAGATGACCTTGCCGAGGTTGTCGAACACCTCGATCTTGGCTCCAAGCAGCGTGCGTAGTCGACCATCGGCACTCGGCTGCGAACGGAAGTTGGCCACCTCCGCGTAGAGATAGACATGGACCGGGTGCCCGGCAGGAAACACGGGTGGGTTGACTGCCTGGTAGTTGCCGAAGCTGTCCACCCGGGTCACAAGGGCGAGCTTGGGGATGACGATCGGGGACTGTTCGCCTACGAGCCGGTTCAACTCGCCGGCGGCAGCCAACGCGGAGGCGGCGCCGGCGGTGGGGTCCTTCAGGACTTCCTGTGTGGCGGCAACAGCCTTGAACAGGGCCGTCAGGATCTCGCCCTGCATCGCGTCCACGTTCTTGACCGAGGCGGTAGCCTTGTCGGTCTGCCCGGTGGCCACGTACAGCATGCGCAAGCGAAGCTGATCATCGAGGTGCTGAGGACTCTTGCGAACGATCTCCTCCAGCCGGGTAATCAAGGAGGAGATGTCTGCTGTCCGCATCCCGCTGTCCGAAGCGGGCGTGGGTCGGTTGGCCGAAGGCTGGCCGTGTTCGGGCACAGGCGGCGAGACCGCTCCCGGCCGAATGTCCATGATCTCGACGCGTAATCCGGAGGCCAGAGCGGTCGGCGGAGGGGCATCGATCTTCTGAGGTTTCGGGCTCGCGGTCGCTTCGGCGTTGGCCGGTCGATTGGGAACCATCGCGTCTGACGCCGCCTCCGTCTCGACCGACGGCGGTGACATGGGACTGGCCGCGGAAATGATCGTCGGCTTGGTGCCCTCGACCACCACGGGATCAGGTGCGGCCATCGGATCCGGAGGCGGCGCTGTGACCGTGCGAGCCCTGGCCTTGCCCGACGCCGCTCGATGAACCGGTGCCGGCTGGCTTGCCGGCGAAGCGGCGGCGGGCGGAGCAGACGGCTGATCCTCCAGGTGCCCGGCTGACAAACGATCCAGATCCGTCACCGGGAAGCGAGCGCTGAACTTCTGGACCTGCGCAGTGAGCTTGGCCACCTGGGGATCCTGGTCGTCTGCTGGCGACTCGGAGCCGGCATACCGAGCCGGTGACATCCGTTTCTCGTTCGGCGAGGGCTCGTCCTGGGGCGCGGAGATCGGCTCCGGAGAGGCATCTCGCTGGGGCGGAGTGCCCAACATGGCGCATCCCGCAACCAGCAGGCTCGACAGGGACATGACTGCCAGAAAGAGAGTAGTCCGTTCCGTCATGATCGCACCTCCCGCGGTTTCCATTCCGCGAGTCATGGGCCGTGTGCCCGGTACGTGGAGAGTGCGGGCATCCTGCCCGCGTCCGCATCCCACGAGAATGCCTAGCCCGTCGCCCGGCGTGAGCCTCGTCGGCCGCACATTTCGACGATCAAGGCTTCAATCGACGACTGCACGCTCGCCCCTCCGCTCTTCGCCGCAACATCGGCCTCGAGAAGACGACAGAGCATCAACTCGATCTGCTCGGTGGTGAACGCAGCCAGCTCAGCCCGCAACCGCTGGTCGTCCTTCCAGATCATCATGGCCTTGCGCAGATCCTCCATGGACGCGCCGGCTTCCTGGGCCCGCTTGGCGTTGAGCAGCCGACGAACACCATAGGCCAACCCGCCGATCGCGCGATGAGGCGCCGCCTTGTCCGTTTGCCACACCTGCTCCCACAGTGTGATCGCCCGGGCCTGGTTGCCCGAGGAGATCGAGGAGAGAAGATCCCAGATCTCCTCTTCCCGCGAACGGCCGGAGAGGGCCTCGACGTCGGCGTGGCTGATGACTTTGCGCTCCCCGGTGTATACCGCCAGTTTCTCGAGTTCGTTGTCGAGCAGCCCAAGCTCCGGACCGATCTGATCGAGCAGCAGAGCCGCCGCCCGCGGGTCGAGTTGCTTGCCGTGGATCTCACGACAACGCTCGGGCAACCACTGGCGAACCTGCCAGACCTTCATCTCCTCGCACTTCACGACCTCGCCGACGGCCATCACCCGCTTGTACAAACGGGTATTTGCTGGCAAAGACTTGCACTCGAGCAGAAGCGAACCCGTCGCGCTCGGCTGGGCGGCGTATTCCTCCAGCTCGGCCCGGTAACGGGTGATGAAATCATCGGCGTTGCGGACCACGACCAGCCGCCGCTCGGTCAGGAACGGCAGCGTCCTCAGGTCGTCGAGCACATCGGCCAACACGGCGCTGCTGCCGTCGTACTCGGTCAGGGCCAGGGCCCGGTCGGCATGGCCGAGGATCCTGTTGGCCAGATCGGCGATCGCCTGCCGCTTGAGGAACGGCTCGGGACCGCAAACCGCACAGACGGAACAGGAGGGCTTGGGCTGACTGGATGATCGGACAGGCATGGTTGTCGGTACAATCCTTGGAACTCTATCGCTCCTTCGAGGCCACCGCCGGCCGCTCCGTCGACGAGGCGGATCCGTACAACTGCAGTCTCTGCTTGGCTTTACGGATGATCTCAACCGCCTTGGCATCCGCCGTGGTCGCCCGATTCCAGTTCTGCCGGGCTTCGTCGCGATCGCCCATCATGAACATCACGTCGCCCAGATCGAGCAATGCCTCCGCGTCACCACGGTCAGCGGACACCAACTGCCTCAGCAGGTCGCGCGACTTAGGATACTGTCGCACGGCCACACAGGCCAGTGCCGCCCCGCGAAGCGCCTGAGGATCACGCCGCTCGACCTTCAAAGCACGGTCGTACAGCTCGATCGCCTTGCCGTAGTCCTTCTGCAGGTAGCAAATGCCGGCCAGGTCGTTCATGGCCGCCACCATGGCCGGGTCGGCCTCCAGGGCCTCGCGAAGCCGTTCGGTGGCCAGGGCGTATTGCCCACGAACCAGGTGCCAGCTGCCTTGCTTGTACAGCGCCTCGGCCCGCCGCTTCTCTGCCGAGCCCACACCCGCACCAGTCACGACCTTCTTGTCGTCAAGGAATCCGACAGGCAGGGCCGGGCGACTTGTCGGACCACCATGCTGGGTGCCACCCGATGCGACCGCGGGTTGCGTGCCCGGAATGGACTGCCACTTCGACACGGGCATTGGACCGAGCAGCCGCTCGACCACGTGCCCCCCGCGATCGCGAACCGTCAATCGCAGGGTGATCTGCGCGGTCACGGTGGCCGGCACGGTCCAATCATAGCGCCCGTTGTTGGGCAGATCGCGCTCGATAACCTGCCATTGCTGATCCACAGAGCACTGATAGTCGAGCGAAACGGGGCGGTTGGCGAGATGGTTATCGTGGGCGGTCCACCGCAGCTGCAGGCTTCGCCGATTGGTGAAGTCATCGTTCGGCTCGACGCCAATCCACTGCACCAGAGGCGGTGTGTAGTCAACAAACGCCCACCGTTGGGGAACCTGACCGGGCAGCGGGGGCTCCGAGGATACCCGCTCTCCTTGCTTGAGGACCAGGAAGAAGCCGTACAGACCCTCGGCCGGAGCGGTGAACTCCAGAGGACTCTGCTGATCGTGATCCGTACCGTACCGCTGCCAAGTCAGGGCTCGATCGCGCGTGTACCAGAGCTCGACCTCCATCGCCGGCCCGGAACCGTTGGCACGATAGTCCAGATCGACCGTCTGGGATCGAATCAGGACCGGGGCTGCCGGGGCACAGGCCGCCGACGCCGGTTGACTCGCTGCAACTTCTTCCTGGATAATGGGTTGTGACTGTGCGTGAGCCCCGACTGCCGATACCGCAGCGGCGACCACGGGCACTAACGTCTCGGCGAAACGAAGCCAACGCGACCGTCTCCGGACAACCTTGGATTGGAGCCCGCAGGCCAAACGTGCGTTGGCGAAACGAACCCACGGCTGGACTGTAGCCCTGTGGCATGATCCCAAAGGTGGCATCCTGCCTCCCTGGCCCCGCGGGCCTGATACAAGCCATCGCCGATCATCCTCCGACGTCGGAGCCTCTTTATCGGAAGTAAACCTGCCAAGGCTGAAGAGCAGTCGCCCATCGCGACGGAGTTCCGTCCCAGCTTTAACCTTCGTTAATACCAGTAGATAGCACTGGAGAGGCTCGCGTACAAGGCCAGAAAGGTAAGTTCCCCGACCAGACCAATAGCCGTCACCGTGCTCTCGGTCTGTCCGTTCTCCTTCCGCGAGAGGGCGAAGCTGGCCAAGTACGCCACCATGAGCAGGTTCAAGGCAATGATGATGCTTCGAGCGACGTGCTCGCCGCTCCCGCTGCAGTAGACGACCGTCAGGAGCGCGCAGAGCAGCCACTGACCGAAGATCACCGGGAGCGAGGAGCGGTTGGCCATGGTCTTGAGCCTCCCGGAAGCGTTCGGCGCGGGCCGGCCGATCGATAAGGCAAGACTCATCGCCCAACGACCCCACAGAGGCATGAGCACCAGCGGACGATAGATGGGTTGGGGATAGAGGAAGCCCAGGTGACCGAAGATGCTGTCCCACTGCCAAGCTCCGGCCGGTGCACTCTGCCAGTGGCCTCGCCGCAGGGAAACCAGCAGGGCGAACTTGAGGATTGCCACCAGCACAACCGGCAGGATGGCCGGCAGGGTCAGGGCCAGCGAGCGATGATCCTCATCGGTCTGCCCGGTCACCAATCGAACCGAGCCGGACAGGAGCCGGTAACCCAGCAAGCCCAGGTCGACGGCCAACACTGCGGCGGCCGGAATCCAGCGAATCCCGTGGTATTCGCCGAAGTAGCGCCAGGTTACGCCGAACACGCCGACGTACAGGATCCCGGTAGCCAGCCCCCACAGGGGCAGCCATCGACCGGCGCGGGCCCAATTGCCATCGCCTTCGTGGAGCCGAGGACTGACGGGCAGGAGGAAGAGGGCGGCCAGACTGATCGCCGGGCTGCCGCCTGCCTTGCTGGGTGATTCCTGGTCGGCCATGACGCCAAGCAGAATAGACGCAGCGGGGCGGGTATGGCAACTGAGAGCCAGACTGCGGAAGTTGCCGGAACGAGCCCGCACGCTGAAGGCGACCGTCACCCGAGGTAGTTCGCGGCACCACGAGCCAGCCTGGGCGGCGTGGTAAGGACCTCGCGGAGATGGCCGGCGTCCAGGGCCAGGAGCGGACTGATCTCGAACAGACCGTCGGGTTCGCCGCCGTTCCTGAAAGGGACCTCGAAACCGGCTGCGTGCAGCCAGGCCGCGGCGCGGTGGTTCATGTCTCGTCTGGCCGTTGCCTCGCTGTCCACGCCGGTCGCGTTCTTGACCGGGCTGAACTCCTCGGCCCGCGAGGTCTGGAGAATCAGCGGCCTGGCCGCGTAAGGAATGGCGTCGAAGATGAACGCCTCCAGCTTGATCGCGTTCGGTTCGCGCGGCTCGATCCGCCGGCCGGTGTCATCGACATGTGCGACCTTCTTGGACGCCCGGTGCCACGGCAAGGCGAAATGACCTTCGTCCGCGGTGAGTTGCTCGACGAATCCCCGGTCGAGCACATGGATGGCGATGCTGCCGGCATCGAACAGCCGATGGCCCCTGTCGTCGCGAGCCCGAGCCAGCTTCTCGGGAAGGTCGGAGTACTCGATCACCATGGTCCGCCCGTCGCCGAGCACGAAGTTGCCGACCCGCTCGAGGTCGTCCACCTTGGGAATGGTCTTGCTGGACATCTGTGAACCCGTCAGCGCGTGCAAGCCGATGAACAACGGGTCAATCAGCCGAACCAGCGGGTTGTCGACCTGGATGTAGCTGATCGCCTCGACGCCGGCGGCGGCCATCTCGGCGAGGGCCCCAGACCGCCGCATCGCCAAGAGACACCCGCCATGCCCGTCGGCCGAGAACGAGATCCGGTGCCTCTGGTCGAGCAGAATCCGTCCGTCGCGTGCGAACGCCGGCATCACTCCCTGCTGAAAGAACCGTACCCGTTCGCCCTGGAGACCGAAGTAGTCGTTCTCGACGAAGAAGGCTCGGGTCGCGGCATCATTCTGGGGACTGGTCATGATGTACCAGGACAGATCGGCCCCATACCGGCGATTGGTCCCCAAGATGTGCTCGGCAAAGAGCTGGAACAGGGGCTTGTTCTTGACGGGCGAGATCCTGAAGGCCCCCTTGGGACCGTCGAAACCCAGGCGAGTGCCCTGTCCACCGGCCACAGTGAAAGCCACGACCTTGTTCTTGCGAATCAGGCCGATGCCCTTCTTGACCGCGTCGGCGTACTTGGCCACCAGATCGATCCCCGGCTCAAAGGGGTAGAAGGGAGCCGGCTGGATGTCCCGCGGGATCGGAAACGGGTGACCTTGCCGGACCTGGGTCTCAATCAGTTCGTCGAGGGCCCGGAAGTTGATCTGCTCAATGTCGTCGAGCAGGGCGGTCCGCTGGTCGTCGCTGAGGGTTTCCCAGTGGGCGAGCAGGTGGTCCTGCCGGTGTTGCCGCAGGGTAGCACGCAAGCGAGAAAGCCGATCGGTGTTCGATTCTGACATCTCCCAGTTTTTACTTCGCATTGCTTCGCACCACTTCGCACCACGTCGTTTTCTTCAGGAATTTCAGGATTACGCAGCTCAGCGCGAACCGGCGCGGGATCATGCTGCGCCGCTTTTTGCGCCGCTTTCTGGAAGTGCTCCTCGGTCACCTGCCGATAGAAACTGTCCGCGATTGCTTCAGTATGCCCCAGCCACGCTGCCGCCACATGCGAGGGATACTCATCGGCGAGTTCGGTCGCCCGAGACGCTCGCATGTTTTGCCAGGGTTTTGGCCAGGGCTTCAGGCCGGCCGCAAGGACGTACCGGACAAACTGCGTCCTCAGATTAGCCGCCGGGTCCCGGTATCGCGTGATGACGTGCTCTGTGCCCGGCTCAGCCTCATCGAAAACTGCCTGGAAGAGCGGCATCAATTGAGGAAAAATCGGCGTGATGCGGATGCCGCCGTCAAGATGATGCGCCGTTTTTGGACTGTGTACGGTAAAGCGAAGTCGCTCCCAGTCTATATCCGACCACCTTAGGGCGAGAGCTTCGCTGGGGATTCTCAGGCCACCCCAGCGACCTAGGGCAATCAGGAGCCGCCATTGTGGGTCGGGAACAACCTCCATCACCCTCAGAACGTCGGTAGCGGGCACAAAGACGCGCTTCGACGGGTCGCCCACAACTCCACCTTTAAGATGGGCAAAAGGATTCTCCTGGATCAGCCTACGCCGCCGGGCGACCTCCATGAAATGCCGGGCGTAGGTTTGCCACTTGTTGACCGACGATCGGGCGCAGCCCCGGCCAAGCATAGCAGCGCGGAACTTGTCACCGTCGGCGGGGGTGATCTGGGCTAGTGGCACGTCCCCTAAGGTGTTCACGAGGTGCCGCCGTGCTTGTCGCATCACAATGAGCGTCGACTCCTTGAGGTCTAAGCGTTGCGCAAGGTAGCCGTCGATGAACGCGGCCAGCCGCACATCGCCAGCCGCCTCACGTGGTGAGATCAGGCCGGTTCGGGCCAGACGGGCGTGCAATGCGTCGCCGATGTCTCCCAGCCACGCGGCGGTCGGCGGGGGGATGGGCTGGGAGCTCAGCCGTGACGCCACCAGGCTTTCGATATGCCGCCGGATGCCTTCTGCCGTGTGACGGTCGCACTTTCCCAGCCGCACCGTTTTGCGGCTTCCATCGTCCGCCACGAACAAGACTCTCCGCCGACCGTTTCCATCGTTCGCTAGGCTTGCCACAACTAGTTCACCCCTTTCTTTCGTTGCCGCTTGGGCCGTAGGACGATTTCCGCCCCCAGATATGACGCAAGCCGCTCAATTGTCTCAATCCTTAAACCACGTTCACCACTCATGAGGCGTGACAGCTGGCTCGGAGCAACGCGCGCGCCCTCACTGATGCGGTAACACGTTTGCCCGCTAGTCAAGATGACTTTTTGGAGCTCTTTCAGAACCTCGCTCATGGTTCAATTATACCACATCGTTTGCCGATCGGCAAACCCCAGGCGGAGTCATCCACAGGCTTGGGCGATCGCCACCACCGGCCGGAACCGCAGCCGACTTCCCTCGGCCCGCAGCTCGACGCCGTGCTCGGAAAGATCGGCCAGGAGAGTACCCGCACCGTCGGTCATATCTCGCCCCACTCCTCATCACTTGCGGCACTGGCACCATCATCGACGAAACCCCCTCTAGCGCTGCCGATAACCGCGGTTTCGTCGAGGGCGATGCTGTCGATGAGCTCGAAACGCTGCGTCGGCCGGCCACCGACGGCTTCGCCGCATAACAGGTCGTCACCGCCGAAAACGTCACCGAAAACCTCGTTTTTCATAGCGCCACGGGGGGTTCTGGTGTCATCGCCACCGACGCCAACCTCGGAACATGGAGGGTACCGGCCGTCGTCGACTTCGTCACGCAGCAAGTCATCACCACCATCGCCATCGACAAAAC
>JAKLEZ010000071.1 GCA_022711465.1 Planctomycetota bacterium
ATCAAGCGGCCATCATCCCGCTGTTCCTGCTATCGAACCATCAAGCTACCGTTGATGATCCGAGGGCGTGTCCCCGGAAAACGGGACACGCCTGAAGGGCTTCCCGGCCCTGATCCGCCGCCCAGAACGCGCAGACAGGCACAACTGCTATTGTTATGATCATCCTTGAACTGAGAGTCCCATGTTTGATTCCCCCACCGAGATTCTGCCCCACGAACACGTGCTCCTCGTGGCAATCCACAGCTCCAGGCTCGACGAAGCGACCATGCGAAAGCTCGCGGTCGATGTCCTCGCCGCCGCAAGCAAGAGACCCGGCGTGCCGATCGTGTTGGACGTAAGTCGGGTACGATTCGCTCCAAGTAGTTCGCTTGGCCTACTCGTGCAACTGGCCCGAGGTCTCAAGTTTGAGGGTCGCCGACTTGTTCTGATCAACGTCGAACCCCGCCTTCTCGCGACCATCCAAGTGACCTGTCTTGATTCCGTTGTGGAGATTCACGACAACGTGGATCAGGTCGTAAGCTCCCCACCGAAGAAACCCTGATCCGCCGCCCTGAATGCATACAGCAAGGCGGCGCAGTCATGGGGATCTGCCGGTCATGGACTCGGGTAATCAGGAACAAGGCCGTCAATCCCCGCTCTCGTGTACCGCCTGCCCCCGGGACAGCAAGCGGCAATCTCCGCCCATACTCTGCCTCGTCATTCGATTACGGGCGAGGAAGGCGTGGCCAGGAAAAAAGGCCACGCCGGCGATGCCCAAATCGGCCCGGACGCGGCGAAGCTTCCCGGCCCTGATACCGGCGGAGGAGGCCAACGCGTTCACTCCTGCACTGAAGAACCGGGCAGAGCGTGGCCTCAAAACACCGGCCACGCCTTATCGCTTCCCGCCCTTCGGCCGCAGTACCTTCTCCAAATGAATCACCTTGTACCGAACACCCCTGGCCCGAAGGTCACGAAGCCGCGTCTTCAGCAGCTGCTCGTGGCCCCGGGCGGCCAGCACAATGACCGGAGGGAGCCTCATATCGCCTGAGCGGCTCATGCGAACACCTCCGCCAGCTTGGCCTGCCGGCGTTTCCAGCTGGCCTTGCGAAGCTCGGTAATCTCCTTCTGAAGCCGCTTGGCCTTGAGGTACAACCGGGCGAATGCGAGCATGTCCTCGTTCCCGATATCCGCCAGTTCGATGACGCCTCGGCCGAGGTACTTGAGCACCCGGTACTTGGTCTGGGGAAGCCTCGCACTCACCATCTCGAACATCATGACGGTGTCCCGAAGCCTCTCAGAAAGCCGGTCAGCCTTGTACCTGGCCTTGTCGAGCTCCGGTACCCGGCGTTGAAAGTCCACGGTCCCGAACGCGTCTATCTGGACGCCGAGGTCGTTGTCGATGGTCGGCTTGATCCAGCCTCTCTTCGTTCTGACCGGCAAGGCGAGAATCGGTCCCCATGCCTGGAGCAGCACCTGTCGTTCCAGCTCCTCGACGTCGGCCAGCTCCTCGTCATCCAGGCCCGGAACGCTGCCGTAGGGGTTCCCGCGGCCCTCGGCCAGAAGCGGCGACACAGGAACGCCTTCGACCTCGCATTCCTCAAGTTGTGGTTGTCTCATGGTATGTACCTCCGGTACGGCCAGCTCTTGTGGCGGGTCGCCCAATCCTGAGCGACCCGCCTCTCGAACCGTTGAATCCTCGCCATCCTGCGAGACCACCTTCTATGCCTTTCGGCAAGCACTGTGGATCCTGGCCAAGGCCTTGGCCACAAGACTCTTGCCGACAGGCTTAAATGGTGGGATCGTGCGGTGAGGATGACTGCCCTATCTTTCGTTCTTTTTTTCTTGCGTTGGAGAGAGGGGACGGTAAGCTGATGTAGGTGGTAGCAGATCGGCGGGGAAGGGCCGCAGCGCATTTCGCTCTTCCGCCCAGTGTATTTCTTCTGCGATCAAAGCCTGTGCAAGGCGCGAGAGAAGCGCTGAATGCGGCTTGGCGGCGCGGCTGGGCAACAGCCCGTATGACGCCTCCGTACAGACTGGGGCCCCGCCCGGCAGTTCTGACACCTACGTCGCGCGGGCCTTACCAGCTCGCCCAGCCATATCAACGGTTTCATCACCTCCCAGTACGGGCAGCGCCGCAGGACACCACAGGTCGGCCAAGAGGTGACCTGCCCCCGATGAATCGAAAGGAGTTTGCCATGCAACGCAGGCTCAGTGGAGAACCAACGAGGCTCATTGCTGCCACAATCGCAGTGGGCAGTCTACTGTCCCCGGTCAGCGTAGTCGTGGTCGAGGCCCATGGCCTCTATGTTAAGAGCTCTCCGGTCGATGGAGTGCCTATCACGGTAAGCCCGGCAGATACCTACGGCCGGGGCAATGGAACCACAAGCTTCGCAAGGTCGTATGCAACAGGGACCGACGTGAAGCTCACCGCCCCTACCACTCACAACAACAGTCTGTTCTCACACTGGGTCGTCGACGAAGAAAGCCCCATGTACGCTCACCAAATCCACGTTACTATGGATTCGACACACACGGCCACGGCGTGTTACGATGCGGCTCCGGGAGGTACCGTCTACGGCCTACTTATCCAGGACGTCTACACGACTCCAGGATCACCACTAGAACAAGAACAAGAGGCGACGGTCAAAGCGAGAGTCGAGAACATCTGGGGCCGGAGCCCACCCAGCACGGTCGTTTTTACGCTTACGGGTGAGATAACCGATCCTGATGGCGATGTGCACTCTTTGGACACAATCACGACGAAGTTCTCGACGCTGGGCCCCGATCAAACCATTCTATTGTCGATTGACGACTACAGATTCGACAAGGCGGGCCTTTACCTCGTTCAAGTGACGCTATCGGCGGGAACACAATCCGTCGATGGGTCGTGCCTTGTTCAAGTGAATCCCGCACCGTCCTACCTTTATGTCACTGTGAACAACAACGATGACGATCCGCTGGACGTGCAGTACGCCCTGGATCAAGGGCAATACAACAGAAGCATTCGAGTGGAGCCCAGCAGTACAGCAACCGGGCCTGACATCAAGGTAGAACCCGGGACGCATGCGGTCCGCATCAGATGGCTCGATCCCGATGTGGGAGCGTACTTGACGCTGGATGAATCGAGTGGCGTCAGCGCCGGGCAAAGAAAGAGATACTCCTTCGACATACCGCTCAACCTTGCTGTGAACATCTCTAAGGTCGAGGCTCATGAGACGCCACCTGCATCCGGCGCGGTGATCGTCACCTATGATCTTGCCTTGGTCGGGCAGCCCTCCGCCTCCGTGTCGCTGCAGATCTCCGCTGACGGTGGTACCACGTGGGCCGTACCTGTCAAGAGCGTCAGCGGCGACATTGGCGCGGGGGTCACAGCAGGAACGAGCAAGCAGATCACCTGGAACGCCCACGCTGACATACCCAGCCAGTATGGCGACAACTACAAGGCCAGGGTATGTGCCGAGGGGAGCTGTGCTGAGTCAGGCGTTTTCAGTTTGGACAAACCCCCGGGCAGCAGCACATTCGCGGGCCTTGTCGTGGCGGAGGATGCGCAGGGGCGGCCGAGGGGCCCACTGGCCGGGGCGACGGTGTCGGTAGCTGGGGAGGGAGTGACGACCACCGACGCCCAGGGCTGGTTTCACTTCACCGGCCTCCAGGAAGGGAAGCTCACCGTAACGGTGACCAAGACCGGCTATCATTGGCTTACCGAAGACTACACGCTGCGGGCGAATCAAACATCGAACGTCGTGTTGTATCTTCGCTCGCTCACCGGGGCCGAGTTGCCTACCGCGTTCAACTTCTTTTCACCGGGGGGCAAGCATTTGATTGAAGGGATACCCGGTAGTCTGTCCTTCGCCGCCACGCTCGCATGGTACGGCACAGCCGGCACCGCTAGCTTCGTCGTGGCAGGAACTCGGTATCCGGCAGTGGTGACCGATCTTGGGGGAGGTTTGGCACGGGCAAACCTGACCATTCCAGCTCCCCAGAGCGTCGAAACCTGCGGCGAGGTGACGGTAGACCTAACCAATGGCGAGGGACGGACGAGCTCAGTAAAGACAGGGGTATATGTCTACCCGACGCCAGAGATCATCCCAAGCTGGTATGGGACAGGCATTGACTGGGCAGTATCCGGCCCGAAGCTGTCCTTCTCACAGGAGTTTTCCACAGAGATTTGGGCTTTAGAGATTCTATCTGGCTTGTACTCGTCAAGTGCTTCCATAGGCATGCTGCGGGAGCTTGCCTTTGACTTGCAGGCCGGGACGTTTGAAGGTTCGTTGGGGGGATTCGGCACCTTTGAGCAGAACTTGAGTTTTCCAGATGTCGAACTGCTCGGCGAGGGGCAGTTGACGATGATCGGCAAGCTGGTAGTTCCGCTGGCTGGCTGTGGCCAGCCGATGAAGATGACGCCCCAATGGGAGCTTTCAGCGACAGGCAAGGCGGGGATTGGCGCCCCGGTGATACTGGTGGTCGACATCATTTTTCCTCCTGTGGCACCGATTATACATGGCGTGCTGGAGGTTCCGATCGTCAAGGATGTGGTCGGAGCCTTGAAGGTCCGGCTTTATCTGATTGGTGGGCTCTCGGTCGCCGGTGAATACGCAGATGGAACGATGGGAAACTGCTACTTGGGAACCACATCGCTGACTGTCTCGGGCACGCTTGGGGTTGAAGGCGAGCTGCTGGTTGAGCTCTTTGGTGCGGAGGCGGGAATCTACGCCGGCTTGACAGGAACTCCAGAGCTTCAGGTCTGCCCGTATTGGCAATTCCAGGGGATTACGTTTCGAGGGTACATCGGGGCCTTCGCGTCCGTACTAGGCTTTGAATACCGAGCTGAAGCCGGAGCGGAGATCAAGTGGTATCCTGGTGGCGAAGGAAGACTTACAGGTTTGGTGCCACTGGATGGCGCGTCGACTACCGGCACCTGGAAGCCAATTGGCGTGAGTCTCCTGCGCTGGGGTGACGCCAACCGACCGGTAAATGCCGGGGTAGCCAACGTACGTCGGCACCTTTCATTGGACGCATCCAGTGGCTCCGAGGAGGAGACCCTCGTCGAAAACGTCACACAATTAGGGTGTCCGTCCCTCACTGCCGAGCCGTCGGAAACGATCATCCTTTACTCTAGGCATGACCCCTCGAAACCACCACTCGCGGCAACGGATATCGGCTGGTTGCGGAGGGCTGATGACGGCGCGTGGTCACCGGACGTGATAACGGACGACGATGTTGCCGAGTTTTCACCACGGATTACGCCAGTCAGTGCCAGCACGTTCCTCGGCGCGTGGGAGCGGGTCTCGGGCGACGTCTCCGGCGCTACGGGGCCGATGGATGTGGCTCCCCGTCTGGAGATCGTGGTTTCGCAGTACGACCGTGGGACGGCGACCTGGAGCGCGCCGATTCAGCTCACGGCCAATGACGTAGTCGATCGGAGCCCTCTTCCCGTTGTCATCGGCGCGAGCCAAGGGGTCGTGTGGATCCAGAATGAATCCACCGCTAGCCCAGGAGACGCCACGCACGGGGATCGTCTCGTGTTCGCGCAGTTTTCGGAGACGGGATGGGCCCAGCCACAAACGCTCTGGTCCGGTCAAAAGGGGATCCTGGGGCATGCCTTTGTTACCGACAGCACTGGCGAGGGGCACGTCGTCTTTGCGGTAGATGAAGATGGAGATTCCGAGACGAGGACGGACCGCGAGCTCTATCGAATCTCAACTACCGGTGGGGTGTGGCAGTCAGCTACTCGTCTGACCAACGACAATGTGGAGGATGCGCTGCCCGTGTTGGTAGCGCCAGGCGGTGTGCCTATGTGTGTCTGGAGCACGGGCGGGACGGTGAGCTACACTCGGCTGGACCACTGGAGTCCCAAGACGATCTTCGCGGAGTACACCATGGCGAATCAGGCCCCCTCCCTCGACGGCGTGACTGTGCCGGGCGGGGCGGCCGTCGCCTATACCGTGCAGGGCCCTTCTGGTGTAGATATTGTGGCCTCGTTCTATGATGCGAACCTGGACATATGGTCCCTTCCGCGCCAGCTCACGCACGACGAACACGTGGAAACCGCTCTTTCCGTCGCCTACGACGGTGAAAAGCTCGTGCTCGCCTACCTGAAGACGCAGACCGAACGCCTCGCTATGGACATCGACATCAACGGGGAGGTCCACCACGTGGAGAACGTTCCACAACCGGGTCGTACGGACCTCTGCATCCTCCATCACGCGCTGGGAAATGACTTGGCTATAGCCCCCGAGAGTGTAAATGTTAATCCACCAAATCCTGCTCCGGGGGCGGGAGTAACACTCAGTGCGACGATCGAGAATCGCGGCGATCTGCCCGTGGCAGATGCTGAGGTGACTTTCTACGACGGTGACCCGAATAGCGGCGGCATACGAATTGGAGACGCGCAAATCTCGAGTATTCTGATCGCGGGCGGAAGCAGCCGGGTATCCATGCCATGGACGGTGCCTCTTGACGCAAAAACCCACGAGGTTTTCGTCGTCGCCGATCCGAGTTTCAAGGTCGTCGACCGGGATCGTGCAAACAACAGTGCAGCGGTGACTTGTGTCCTGCCTGACTTGGTCATCGAAACAGCCCGGTACGACGCCGTGTCCACCCGCACAGTCGCGCTCACGGCCAAAGTCGTGAACTCCGGGACGATTCCATCAGGACCCTTTGCGCTGTCTTGGCGGCTCGAAAACCCTGAAGGTGCGCAGCTGGCAAGCGTTGATTCGCAGTCGATCGAGCCCGGAGGCGAGAACGAGATTATGTACCTTTGGGATAAAGGCAACCGTCCTCCTGGATCTGCGATTCAAGTGGTTGCGATCGCGGATGGAGAGGGTACCGTTCACGAGGCAGATGAAACGAATAACACGCGTGTACTGGTCGTCGTATTGCCTGCGGCGATACCGGGCGACTTCGACGGAGATGGGGATATCGATCGCAACGACCTTCACCAGTTCATCGTGTGTGTAACAGGGCCGTCGATAGCAGGTTCGCCAGCTCCCGGCTGCACCGTCGACCAGTCGAATGCGGCCGACTTCGACCACGACAGTGACGTGGACCAGTCGGACTTCGGCATCTTCCAGGGGTGTTACTCCGGCCCAGATGTCATTCCTGATCCGCAGTGTGCGGACAACCCCCTTCCTACTCCCCTTCAAGCGTCGGCGACGGCGGACAGAACTACGATTGAGCAGGGCGAGTGCGCTACCCTTCGAGCTTCGGTAACCGGTGGGACACCGCCTTACGTCTACGAATGGTCGGCTCCTGGCGGTTGGGCAAGCAACGATGCGGCGCCACTTGTCTGTCCAGAGCAGAGCATGGTCTACTCGTTGACGGTCCGGGACGCGGACAAACCTCCCCAGGTTGCAACGACCACGGTTTCAGTCACCGTGGTGCCTGCCGCCCGCGGATGGGCGCGGCTGACGCCGCCCAACAGCCCATTAGCCCGAGATGCCCACGGCATGGCTTACGATGCGGGACGGCATGTAGCCGTGACGTTCGGTGGAAGGACGGCCAACGACCTGCTCGCCGATACGTGGGTGTGGGATGGATACAGCTGGTCTGATGCAACACCGGCCGCCCCAAACCAGAGTCCGGCAGCCCGAGCCCACCATTCCATGGTCTACGATACGACGCATGGAGTCGTCGTTCTGTATGGCGGGTTTAGCTACTTCACTGAGCCACTAAATGACATTTGGACTTGGGACGGTTCTATGTGGGCGAAATCGACCCCTTCGACTCCCATCCCCAGCCCCCGTTTCGGACATGGGATGGCCTACGACGAGGCGCGTGGCGTTAGTGTGCTGTTCGGAGGGTACGACAACACGAAGGCCTTGCGTGATACCTGGCTGTGGAACGGTTTAACCTGGGTAGACGTGACGCCTGCCGCACCCGCTGGCCCGGCGGCGCGTCTGTACCATCGCATGGTCTATGATGGTGCGCGGGGCGCCGTCATCCTTGTTGCCGGTGAAGATGAGGCGGGAACGGTGTATGAGGACACCTGGGCCTTTGACGGCTCAAGTTGGCAGCTTGTATCCAACACTGGACCGGGCAAGAGATACTGCCAGGGCTTGGCTCATGACAGCGTCCGGAGACGGACGGTCCTCTTTGGCGGCTATGGTCCCAGCCTCGGCGGGTACCTCAATGATACGCTGACTTGGGACGGCAGTCAGTGGACAAGCACCACTCCGTCTGCGTCGGATCCCAGCCCACGATACTGCCACACGATGGCTTTTGATTCAGGGCGAGGAGTGACGGTGTTATTTGGCGGCGCCATAGGGAGTACTCGACTAAACGATACATGGAAGTTCCGCCCCTAATCCGGACAGTCCAAAGGAATGACCAGCTCCATCTCCGTGCCAAGGGCACTGCTCAATTCTGGGCAGTGCCCGTCGGCTGCATCCCGCTCGTGCCGCACCGTCGCCAACCAACATCCGAGGCGCCCCTGCGTGGCCCGGAGCGCCCCCGTGACAGCCAGCCACGGTAGTAAAGGAAGTGCATTCGCATCTCAGTCCAACCTCGGTTGTTGGTCCCTCGCGGTGTTGCCCGGCATACCTCGACCGACGGTTGCGAACCATTCGCTTCGTGCGTATGGCAACTGTCCGGATTGTTGCATGCATCGGTGAAGGAGAATGCCATGCGCCGCAAGAAAACCGGATTCAAGTGCACCAAGTGCGGCAAGTCGTTCAAGATGGCGATGCACCTCGGCCGGCACATGAAGACCACCCACGGCCAAGCCAAGCCTTTGAAGGCAACAAGAGACCGCAAACCCGCTGCTCGTGAAGGCCGACCGGCCGCTGGAATCGCCAGCCTGAAAGACCTGTCACTCGACCAGTTGGTCGGGCTGATTGCCGCCGCAAAGGCAGAAGCAAGCCGCCGGATGACGGAGCTCCGTGTCCTTCCGGTAAGCCTGCATGAACCGTGCTGAGTCGTCTGGTATGGTCATCTGTCACCACAAGGTTCCATGGAGGACAGATGATGAGCACCGGCACCGCGCGTGATGTTCCTTCCCGGCTGGA
>JAKLEZ010000072.1 GCA_022711465.1 Planctomycetota bacterium
TACGAGCCGCCAGCACGGCCAGGGGCTCGGGCCAGGGTTTAGAAATCGGGGTTGGTCTTGAAGCTTCATGGCAGGTCGTTGTCATAGCTGCAGCATACACTGCCCTGCAAGAAACTGAGATGCGCCCTGTCAAGTTTTTGTCCTTGCTGGGCGGCGCCGGAACGAATCCATGAAGAGCGAGCTTGATGGATGGCAGCCGCGCCCTGGTGGACGTCCGCGCGTTCCGCCGGCGGCATCTGGGTTTCGTCTTCCAGAAGGCGAATCTGATCCCCTTCCTGAACGCGGCCGAGAACGTCGCCATCGCGATGGAGATCAACGATGTCGCGCCGCGAACGGCGCGCGCGAGGGCGCTCGATCTGCTCGAGTATCTGGGCGTGGCGGACCGGGCGGGCAACCTGCCCGAAGCGCTCTCCGGCGGCCAGCAGCAGCGCGTGGCCGTGGCCCGCCCCTGGCCAACCAGCCCAGCCTGATTCTGGCGGACGAGCCGACCGCGGCCCTCGACAGCCATCGCGGGCGGCAGGTGATGGAGCTCTTTCGCAAGGTGGCCCACGAGCAGGGCTCGGCGGTGATCGTCGTCACCCACGACCACCGCGCCCTCGATGTCTTCGACCGAACCTACGAGATGGAGGACGGCCGGCTCAAATCGGCGCCGTCCTTCTTGGCGTGATGGACCAGAACAACCGCCGAGTGGAACTGGCTGTCCCTGCGTCGCGCTCTGGCGCTGGCCCCAAGCCGTGTTGCCCTCAATCGGCAGGGGAAACAGGGGGCATCGCACTTTTTGTATTGGGAGTTCCGAACAGGCGGCGGGACAGGTACTGCATCACGTTCGTGTACTCGTTTCGCTTGGCATGGTCCGGATTGAGGGTTAGCAGTTTCTGAAAGCGGGCATACGCATTCGTGAAATCGCGAAGGTGAGTGTATTCCACGAACGCAAGGTTTTCGAGCAGGTTCGTCGACTCGGGGAACCGAAGCAGCCCCTCACGCCAGACCCGAACGGCGTGATCAAACTCCTTCAGCTGAAGGTGGGCCCGCCCCAGCCAATAAACACTGGATTCGCTCTCCAGATAACTGGATTTGACGAGGACGTCACGGCTTTCCCTGAACCGTCCTTTGTGATACAGAACAGGGCCTGCTCCTCTCAACACGTCGTCACTGTCCGGCAACATCTTCATCAGTTGTTCGTAACAACGCAACGCATCGTCCCACTGATTCATGGAGGAGTATGCCCTAGCGGTCTGCATCCAGAACTGCAAATCCCACGGGTTCAGAGCAAGCGCTCGGCGAGCCATTGCCCGAGCTTGGTCGAACTGGCCGAGATAGATGTGCGCCGAGACCGCGTAGGTTTCCAAAGGCCAGGCGCGAGTCGAAAGGGTGACCAGCCGATTGCGCGCGGCCTCCACCTCATCCAAGACCTTTGAATAATTCTTCAGGTTGTGATAACCTATCGCTCGTCGCCCGTGGATTTCAAAGCGAGCCTTCACGAAGCCAAAGTAGACGCAAAAGGAAAGGAAACATGCCAGGAGCACGAGGAGACTCCGTTGTGCAGATGACAGCGCACACGGAGCCGCTGGAGTTGCCGCCGCGCTCCTCTGGTGAATCCCGACGGACGTGCCCAGGGCCAACGCTATCAGCAGGGAATGCGCGTAGCATTCGTCGGGGAAGTTCGCCAGCGAGTTGACAGCATAGACGGCAATGCAGGTGAGGCAAGCGATGCCCAGCATCCGTCTCCGGTTATCCCCGCTTTCCATGATCACCTTGGCAGCGAGCAGGGCCGCGCTGCACCATATCCCCAGAAACGACAACAAACCGGGGAGGCCCGTTTCGGCGGCCGTGTGCAGGTAAACACTGTGTGCGTTGTGTGGCGCGACATATCCGCGAAGCCTGGAATATCCATATCGCTGAGCCACGATTTGCCAGTTACCAGTTCCCGTTCCGAGGAGGGGGTGATCTCGCAGCATCGCCCAGGATGTTTGCCATTCCGGTAAACGCCCGACGTGGGCGACCTGGGGGCGCACGAGAGTCGATCCGCGGCTCAGCAACGATCGTTGCAGCCCTTCCTGATTGGGAATGGCGGCTGAGAGCAGCAAGGCCGCGATCGTTCCCAAGACAAACAAGGCCATTCCCTTGAACCAGCTCCTCAAAAACGGATTCCCGAAACGCCGGCGCAAGGCAACCACAATCGCGTTGGCCAGGACGATGCCCGACAGCAGAGCAATCCAGGCGGCCCGCGTCTGAGAAAGAATGACACCATAGGTTCCAAGCCAGAGCGCCACGCCTCCTGCGATCTTCCATCTTCGTTCGCCCGCATAGACCAGGTAAGCGCAAAACGGGAACAAAAGGACCAGGAACGAACCGAGCAAATTCCGATTTCCCATCAGACCGTGTGGCAGGGTCTGACGGGGCGGCGGAATCTCCATAAAACCGAGGTGATAGATCTGGAAGATCGCGATCGTCGAATGAAGGATGAGCACAACCGCCAGAGCCTGGCAGAGACGCGGAAATCGGTCTTCCTCTCGGAACACCGTGAGGGCGATGAAAACAACCGGCAGCGCCAGCATCAGGTAACGAATGTGTGCATACAAGGCAGCCTGCTTATTGAAAGCAACGAAGGAGGAAGACATCAGGATGAGCAGGTAGACCATGCTGAAACCGGAGAGCACCTTCGTCAGGGGCCGGAGGGCGTGGATGCGGAGGGGTGCGCCTCGAGCAAGGTGAAAATAGATCAGGAACACCAGCAGGAAGGCCGACAGCAGAATCAGCCGCGGCAGGCCTACCTCCATGGTGCGATAGGAGATTGCCATCGGCAGGATGAGCGCCAGAGCTGCCCACCAGTTTGTCCTCACCTGCAGGAACGACCCTGCGCTCGATACCCATGTCGCCCGTCGAACCAGCGTGTTGCGGTGTCGCTCTCGTCCCATGAAATGCCCGATCCGCGTTTCGTCCAAAGTGCAGGAGCGGATTTACGTGATCGCACAAGGTCGCCGCTTCGTCAAGCAAACCGCGTGACCCAGCGCCAGGATCCCCGCCGCGCCTGCTGCCGCGGCCGCGTCTGAGGCTTGCATCGGGCGAGAAGGTTCTGCTCGGACACCGAATGTTCGGGGCCCCAGAAAGGAGTGTTTCAGCGGCCGATTACTTCGGCGAAGGGACTGTGACGGGGCGCACGACCAAGGGAGCAGTGTGAAGGGAAGGCCTGCTGCTGACGGGCGTCACGGGCGCGCGCTGCTGGACGACCGGCACCTTGATCACTGGGAACTTCGGATGATTGGATTGGAGGCTCACCTCGATTCGTTGAGCGGGCTCCAGTTGCAGGCCGGCCGGGACATCGAGCGTCACCATGAACATCCGGCCTGGCTGCGTCTCCTTGAGGTCCAGAGCGACACCCTCGATGTTAATCGTCGCGTTCGAGACGACGAGAGCGTTCGTGGTGGTGTTTTGAATCGTCACCGACGGCCGCACTGCTTTGGCCAACGGCCCTGCGGGGAGCGTAATCTGCGACGGCAGCACCGTGATGGCGGGTCGAACGTATGCGTAGGCTGGAATCGTTAGCACCGGTGTGTTGGTGGCGGAGGTCTGGAGGGTGATCGGGGCGTGGGCGAACGTGCCGGTGATCGGCGGATGGACCGTCACTGCGAGCTCGAATTCCTTGCCCGGCTTGACGGTCTTGAGTTCAGCCCGGAATGCATGATTGGTGCAGACCGGATCGGCAAGCGCCAGCGGGGCCTCGAGGTTGCTCACGATCCGGACGACGCGGGTCTCGTTGGTGGGCGCATCGCTCGAGAGGTTGAAGAAGGCCGATTGCGGGGTGATGTCGATCGGCCGCCAGATGGTGGCTTTGATCTGGAGAAAGACGTTGGACCGTGTGGCATCGTTGCAGGTGACGGTGGCGCTCTTCGCCACCGTTCCGCCGAATCCGGTCGAGTTGAACGCAAGCGGGATCCGACCGGTCTTGCCGGGTTCGACCCGTTTGTCCCAGGCGCCGGCGGTGGTGCAGCCGCAGCCGGGCCGGACGTCGAGGATCTCGAGCGCGGCATTACCGGCGTTGGTGAACACGAACTCGTGCCTGGCCACCGTCCCGGCATCGATCTTGCCGAAGTCGTGCGCCAGCTCGGCGAACTGGATCTTAGGGCCCACTTGCGCGGGGGTAGGCTCGGCGGCGGTGGCGCTCGCGGCTTGAGCTTCCCCCACACGCGCCGCACCGAGCACTAGAGTGAGAATCCAGAGAGTTCGATTCGTTCCATTCATATGCGAAATCAATTTACAGCAAAGTCGTCCCGGACATGTGCGGCGGGGCGCCTGGATCCCTAGTCACCCCGTGGGGGCGGGGCCGCAGCCGAGGCCTCGGCCTGACCGAGCCGGCGCGAGAGGATCGCGCGAGTTTGTTGCAGAGCTTGGACCGCCGCCGGATTGGAGCCCGCTGCCGTCAGCAATTCATCCACCAACACCACCTGCTGGTTGATCTGATCGGGCGTCAAGGAGTCGATGGTCGGCATCCGATAGAAGTTCTGGTTGCCAAAACTGATGTGCGTCGTCTTGAGTTCCTTGCCAGTCGCGCGGCTCAGGACGCGATCAAACACGGAATCGGCCACCTGGACCTCATCCCCGGTCAGGGCTTGGGAGAGATAAGGCCAAAGGTTCGGAGTAATGCGGTTGGCCGCCACCTGGGCCAGCAGCGCTTCCCGCGCCTCGGTGTTGCTCGCAGACAGGCTCGCCAGGGTCTCGAGCGCCGGAATGTTGGGGCTGGTCGATTCATTCACCATACGGATGAGCGTTGGCACGCCAGCCCCGTTAGGGAGCTGACCCAAGGCAGCCGTCGCATAGTACTTCCACCGTTTCGCCGCCTGTTCGAGATCATCCAGCACATCGACGCTGCCGTACCGCTCGAACACCTCGAACAGCGGTCCTACATCGCGCCCATTCAACAGTCCCTGGGCCGACATGGCAAGCGACTCTCGCGCTGCGGCCAGGATTTCCTCCCGATGCTCCTCGGGGGCCTGGGTCTCGAGGCTCTTGGCCAGCAAGCCTACCTCCCGCGGATCGGCCGTGTTCTGCAACGTCTCGAGTCCCACCGCCACCGCCTCGGCGCCGCCGATCTGGGTCAACGCGTCAAAAAGAGCAGCCCGTGCCGAGGGGTATCCCAGAATATTCCACCCGCCCGGCCCAAAGTCGAGGTCCTGGTTCTTCAAAAGGAACTCGCGGATGGCGGCCACGCCGGCAGTTCCTTGTTGAGTCAGAAACTGCAAGTTCTGTTTCCACTGGGTCACCTGCTCAGCCGTCCACTGGCCGTCGGTTGTGGGCAGTTGAACGAGGCTGGCGACCAACTGCCGCGATTCGGGTGTCGGCTCGGGCAACCCGGGAATTACAGGAACAGGAGTCGTGTCTGCGGGCGGTGGCGGTTGAGCGGCTGGCGTTGGCGCCGCGGCCACCGGCGCACTCGGTTCGACGACGCCATCGGAAACCGGTGCGGGCGGGGCCGCCGCCGCGTTCGAGATCTCCTGGGTGATCGTCGTGCTGGCCCTCTCAGGCGTTTCCGTCTGGCGCACCCGGTTCGGCTTGACGGCCAGGTAACCGGCCATAGCCACAATTCCGACGCAGAGCACGACCCAGGGCCAAGAACGGCGTCCGGGGCTTCCGTCCGACCGCTTCGACCCCGGGTGGTTTGGGGTGTTCATCAAGAGTCGTTCTCTTTACTCATGGAGCCCGCTCCCGCACCATGCGGTGCGGGAGCGGCCCGGATTGGATTACTGGGTGCGGGCCTCTGATTCAGGGCTCTGGCTTGGACGATCGCTCACTCGAGCCCGATAGAATGCCGCCGACTCCGCAGCCGGCCGATCAACCATTAACACGCCGCGGCCCGCCGCGTCGATCACGATCGTGTCAACGGCGACCCACGGACCTAGGGCCATGTTCGCCGTCGTCTCGATGACCGCCGAAGTGCCCGGCGTGCCCTCGAAGACCAGCTTCAACCCATCGGCTGTGCGCTCGATCGCCAGAGGAGTCAGACCTGGTGTCAGCGTGGCCACGGCCAGGACCTGCTCCTGCCCCCGCACATCCACTTCCATCAGCCGATACTGAACCCCCGACGTGGCGGCGACCTTCGCATCGTCGAACCGGTACTGTTGCGAACGGCCCGCCTGGCCCTGGGCCGGAATGATCGCCGGGGTGATTCGAACCCACGTGTCCGCCGAGAGCGCGCGATCCAGGTGGAAGCCCAGCGTATCGACCTCCAGCAACGTCTTCCATGTGAGCAAGGCCCCCTGTCCCGGCACACTCGTCGCCCGGAAATCAGCCAGCGTCACCGCCGTCGGCTCCCCGATTATGATCCGATAATCCTCAACTTCACCGTAGGTTGTGCTCCCGCCTCCCGTCGGCAGGCTATAGCCGCCGCCAAAACGGAACCGCGCAAACGTGGGGCCAATGACGGCGCTGGCCGGAACGGTGACACTGAGATTGACTGTTTCTTGATAAGGAGTCGAGCCGTCACCGTAGATGGTTCCCCCCGTCACCTTTTCGGTGGATTCGAAGGATCCGTTTCCATTCCAATCGAACCAGGCATTCAGCAGCCCAGAGCCATAGTCATAGACTGTAACAACCACGGGTATGGTGACAGTCGTGCCTCGCACAAGTGCGGGAAATACAACCCCGTTCTCGTCGTCGGTCCCGTTCGAGTCGTCTCCGTCGGCCATGTCTGAAGGCTGGTTCGCGGTTTCTGGATCCACCGAAACACCCATATACATGTAGTTTATGTAGAGATTGTATAAATCGGATTCAGGATCAGGATCCCTGAAGACGTTAATATCATGCACAGCGAAACCGTAGCTGGACGGAGCATCCCCAAAATCCCTCGCCCGCACGTACGTATAGGAACTCACCTGATCGTCATCGGTGACATTAAACCCGTTGCTGTAGGACGGAGGTTGAAGGTTCACATTGAAACCGTTCGATGACACGGTAATCGGGGTATTGTTCGTTACCTTGTATTGGATGGTGATCGTGCCGAGGCTTGAACCCGGTATATCCTGGTTCTGAATGCCCGTGTACGTATTGTGGGCCGGGTCATAGGACCAGTTGAACATGTCCTTCCATGTCCCACCCAGGGCTGCCAGTGGATCCGCATTGTCAGGGACGCCATCCGACAGGGTAATCACCAGGGTCATTTCTTGGGCAAGCACAAGCGGCAAGGGGTCGCTTCCCGTGTTGCCAACATTGAACGACAATACACCTGTGCCATTGAACTCCACCGGCAGCAACGGGGCAGGGCTTACAATCCCCTGATTGACATAGGGATTCCAACTATGCTGCTCCTGCGCGCCAGCGCTCCAGCCTGCCCCAACAAGTAAAAAGCCGAGGGCAATGTCCTTCATGATGTTTTTCATAACGATCCAGCTTTTCAGTAAATGAAATAGTTCAGTTTTTCGGCATCGACGTTGTTGTCGATGCGCTCTTCGCCACCGCTCCACGAATCGATCTGCGAGGTGATGGTATAGATCCCCCGGGTCTGCCCGGCATCCCACGTCGCATTGAAACCGAAGTAAGAGTAACCGCCCGCTGAGATCACCGAGGTCGTGGTGAAAATGTGATGGGTATCACTCTGTGAATAGCTCCATACTGAATTGTTCAACGCGGTGCTGCCGAGCATCGTCAGCGCGGGGTCGTAGCCAGGAGCAAGCACCCAGCGGATATCCTTGGGAATCCTTACTGTGATCGGACCACACGTATCCACACGGTTCAATTCGGTGACTCTGACCGTTATGTAGAATTCTTCGGGCCCATGCATTATGTTCGGCACTGCCGTGATCACCGGCGTCACATCCGGCACCTCTCTCCACGTGTAGATGACCGTGCACTCGGATATGTTGCCGCACAGGTCGGCCGCCTTCAGCGTGAAGGTCTGGCTCTTGCCCCACTTGCAGTCGCCCTCGCCTGTGTCCGTGATCGGACCCGCCTCGCACGCCGGCGTGATCGGCCCGTCGCAATTGTCCGTGGCCGTCACCAACGCCAGGGCAGCGGCGCAATCGGGCAGCAACGCCGGGTTGCTCCCCAGATCGATCGCCCCAGTCGGACACCCGCTCAGCACCGGCGCCGCCAGGTCCACCTTCCACGTGTAGGTCACCGTGTCCCGCGCCGCGTTGCCGCACTTGTCTGTCGCCACATAGGTGAAGATCTGGCTCTTGGTGCAGTCGTCACCCGTGACCGCGCCCGCCGTGCAGACCACCGCCACGCTCCCGTCGCAGTTGTCCGCCGCCGTCAGACCCTCCACGCACCCGGGCAGCGTCGCCGGATTGCACCCCAGATCCCCACCCGCAGGCAGCTCGGGCAGCACCGGCGCCGTCGTGTCGGTCACCGTGATCGTCTGGGTGGCCGAGGCCGCGTTGCCGCAGGTGTCGGTCACCGTCCAGGTCCGCACGATCGTCCCGCAGCCCTCAACCACCGTGTTGCTGGTCTCGGCGTAATTGACCGTCAGCGTC
>JAKLEZ010000073.1 GCA_022711465.1 Planctomycetota bacterium
CAGCAGACCGGTCTTTCCGTCGTGTATGCCAACTGCCGGCACCACAACACGAGCTTCAAGATCCTCGCCCATTTGCTCAACCTCGAGGCCCGGGGAGCTAGCCTGGCGGAGCTCTTCGACCGCTTCTCTGCATCCAGCCAGAACCGGAGGATCGTCGTTCTCGATGAGATCGATCTGATGAGCTTCAAGGACCGGGCAGCGGTGCGACCCGGCGGTGCGGCTGTACCACTTGTGGGTCCGGAGCTGCTCCCCGGCCCTGGGACGCTGGCTGTGAACGGCGTTCGAATGTGTAGTGCCGGCCGCCGGCTTCCAATCGGCGTGCATGAAGGCGTGGATCGAGGCGCCCTAACGAGCGCCTCGATCCACCCTTAACGCGCGTCCGCTACTACCGCTTGGACGCATCGCCGTCCTCCTTGTTGCAGGTGCCCTCGCACCCCTCGGACGACGCCGAGCTCAAAACGTCACGCCGATCACTTGCCTTGTACCGAGCCCTCGTCGGGGCCATCTCCTTTGTCCAGCGCGTTATCAATGTCCTTGCAGCTTGCGGGATCGTCCTCGTCATCGACTCTCCAAGCGCCGCTATAAATCGTGCACCCGTTGTCGAAGGACTTGGTCTTGGTGCAACCCCCCAGCACGAGGCCGAGGAGACTGGCGCTGCCGCCATTGATCCGATCGATCTCATCGGCGGAGAGGTCCTTCAACCGGACGTTCGAAGTTCGTTTCGGTTCCATCTGATAGACTCCTTTGCTAGTGTTTGTGTTCTTTCGGTCATTCATGTTGCCAAGAAGGGCGCCGATCATGGCTCTTCTTGCGTCTCACTTCGGCTCTTCGGTATTGTCGAGGGGGCTTTCGCCCTCAGCGTACTGCTTGGTCGCCTGCAACTTGTTCTTCGTAGTCCCGTTTTTCTTGGTCTTCGTCACGCACGTCCATTCAATAATGGCATCGTTGTCATAGACTATCGTCTCCGTGGAGCCAGGAGTGCACTGTTCGCCGCCGCCGTTGATGCGGGCCATCTGGTCTTCGTTCAACTTGGTCAGATCCCTGTCGAGACTCATCATATCATCTCCTTGTCTGGTTGGAACACGCCGTTTGACTCGCCTGCGACACCTTGCCACAGCCCTGCGAGTCACTAAGACCACCGGCATGTTCATTTTCACGATGAGCGCCGCCGACCACCGGTTGTCGTCGCAGCTCACCGAGATGTAAACCGCAAAGCGCCTGGTGCGCTCACCCGGCGTTTTCGGTTATTCATGCAGAGCGGGAACCGACGTCCTTCACGCAAGCGATGCCCGAGGTGCCTGGCACGCGTGAGCGCGTGGCACGTTTTGCGGTTCAACAGTTGTACCGAAGGTCATGGTGCCTACGAGGAGGTGGTTCGTGTTCCGGCGATACACCTGGGTCAGACAAAACGATCAAAGCGACTGTGGCGCCGCGGCGTTAGCGACCGTCGCGATGCACTACCGGCGGCCGGTTGGCCTTCAGGTGATGCGCCACATTGCTGGCACAGATCGCGCCGGCACCAACCTGCTGGGGCTCGCCAAGGGCGCCGAATGGCTGGGATTCTCCGCGAGAGCAGTGAAGGGCACGGAGGACGCGCTGTCCGAGATCCCGCTACCGGCCATCGCACACACCCATACCGCCGAGGGCCTCGGCCACTTCCTCGTGCTTCATCGCGTCAGCCGGAACACAGTGACACTGGCGGATCCGGCCTGTGGCGTGCGCAAGATCTCGCACGAGGAGTTCAAGAGACTGTGGACGGGATACTTGCTGTTGCTTGCGCCCGACGAACAACGCGTCACCTCAGCGATTGGCCACGCTCCTGTCCCACCCTACCGCCGGTTTTGGGCGTTGCTGTGCCAGCATCGCTCGATCCTGTTCGAGGCCGTGGTCTGTGCGCTGGTCATGACGCTGCTGGGGCTCTCCACGTCGTACTTCATCCAGCATCTCGTCGACTCGGTGCTGGTTTGGGGAGAGTCCAGGCTGCTCAACGCTTTGGGCCTAGGCATGGTACTGATCCTTGTCTTCCGCCTACTGTTCGGCATGTTGCGCCAGTACCTGTTGGCGCACGTGGGACGCAAGATCAACCTCGCGTTGATCTCCGACTACTGCCGGCACGTGCTCCACTTGCCGTTGCAGTTCTTCGAAACCCGACGCGTCGGCGAGATCCTGTCGCGCGTCAACGACGCTGGCAGAGTGCGCGAAGCGGTCAGTGACACCTCGCTCGCGGCTGTTGTCGACGGCCTGCTGGTCGTGGGCTCCATGATCGTGCTTTGGACGTACGACATCCAACTGGCCACGCTGGCGACCGCGTTTGTCCCGTTCCTGGCAGTCGGCGTACTCTCACATCACCCGGTCGCCAAACGGCGATCACGTGAGCTGATGGAAAACGGATCCCGACTCGCAGCGCATCTCGTCGAGGACATCTCGGGTGTCGAAACCATCAAGGCGTTCGGCAGTCAGCCGGCAAGAAGCGACGAAGGTGAGAGCCGTCTCGTCGAGGTGGCCAGAACCGGTTTCTCGCTCTCGATGCTCGGCATCAGCATGAGCACGATGGGGACGTTGATTACCAGCCTCGCGGGGCTGCTGGTACTCTGGTACGGCGGTCATCGCGTAATCGCAGGGGCCCTGACCATCGGGCAGTTGATGTTCTTCTATACGATGTTGGGCTACTTGCTGGGTCCTGTTGCGCGGCTGGCTTCTGTCAACCTGAGCATTCAGGAGGCGTTCATCGCAATCGATCGCCTGTACGAAATCATGGATCTCGAGGCGGAACAACTGGACGACGAAGGCAAGCAGCGTTTCGAGGGAATCCGTGAGGTGATTGAGCTTGAACACGTCTCCTTTCAGTATTGCTGCCGCGGCACGGTGCTTGATGACGTGAACATGCGTATACCGGCAGGCAGCCGCGTAGCGATTGTCGGAGAGAGCGGATCCGGCAAGTCCACCCTACTCAAGTTGTTGATGCGCTATTACGACGTCACTGAAGGCCGGGTACTGATCGACGGCATGGATATGCGCGACTACCAACTCGGCTCGCTGCGCGCCGGCATCGGGCTTGTCTCGCAGGATCCGTTCATCTTCACCGGCACCGTCCGCGAGAACATCTGCGTTGGGCGGCCCGACGCGACCTTCGCTGAAACGGTTGCGGCTGCCCGAGCGGCGGGTCTGGAAACGTTCATCAACGACTTGCCCGAGCGATTCGAGACGGTCATCGGCGAACGTGGGGCGAATCTGTCAGGCGGACAGCGGCAGCGGTTGGCCATTGCGCGTGCGCTCATCCGTCAACCGCACGTGCTGGTCTTTGACGAGGCCACCAGCCACTTGGACACCGAAACGGAGAGCGCCATTCAAGAGAGCCTACGGTCCACCTTGAGCGGCAAGACCGTCATCCTGGTGGCCCACAGGCTCAGTACGGTCAAGGATGCTGACCTGATCTATGTCATGCACGAAGGTCGGGTAGTGGAGCAAGGCTCACATCGCGAACTCCTTCGAACGAAGGGCCGATATTGGCGATTGTGTCGGGCGCAAACCGCTCAGGATGATCCGGCCATGTCCCTTGGAGCGACACCGCGCGTCGATCGCCTGACAAGCGAACCCAGCGACGACACCGCGACGACAGCACACTATGACAGGAAGCTCGGCCATCGACGAAACGGAAACGCCGTCGCACAAGTGGGGAACTGACCTGTGAGTAGTCAACATATACAGGATCTGAAGGACTGCGTCGCGATCCGCCAAACACTGTTGGCACGTCCACCAAAGATCGCTCATGGTGCGCTGCTCCTGATCAGCGGATTCCTGGGGGTGGCGGTGGTCTGGTCGGTTGTTACAGAGGCGGATCTCGTCGTACGCGCGCCGGGACAGCTTCGCGCCCGGTCGAAGCCCGATCGACCGGTTGGCGGTGCCGACGAGGAAAGCCGGGTTTGCACGATCGACGGCGGCCGCATTATCGAGGTTCATGTGAAGGAAGGGAGCGCGGTCCACGCCGGTCAAGTGCTGCTGCGCCTGGACACAGAGATCCTGGAGAATCAGGTGGCAAGACTGGACCGCTTCATCGAGTCCGAGAAGAGACTGCTGGAGCAGCTCACGGCGCAAAAGCAACTGCTCAACGCTGAGTTCGAGGCCAAGCAGCTCAAGACTACTGCGGAATTGGCCCGCGTAGTTGAACAAGTCGACCAGCAACGACAGCGGCGTGACACGGAGATTGCGGCGGCGACACTCGCCCTCAAGCATGCGCGCATAAAGCTCCAGCGACTGGAGCAGCTGGCGACACACCAGGCCGCATCGGACGTGGAACTCGAGGGGGCCGGACAGGGCGTCGACGAGGCGGCGGTGCAGTTGGATTCCGCTCGGATTCCCGTAGTTGAGTCAGAGGTCGACGTGCTCCGCACGAGCCTGGCGGTTCAGGAGCGTCAGCACGCGGTTGCGCTTGGGCAACTGCACCAGGAAATCCAGATCAAGCAAGGGACGATTGATGCCGCCAAGTTCGACATGGCGAATCTCTTGGTCCAGATGGAGCGAGCAATCCTGATCGCGCCGACCGACGGTCTGGTCACCAGTATGCGAGTGCAGGTCGGGGATATGGCGCCCCCCGGGGCCGCTCTGGTCACCGTCACGGAACAACGCGGTTTTCGGTTCGACGTGTCGGTCCCGAGTGACCAAGTGGGACACCTCGTCGTGGGGATGCCGGCCCATATCCGGCTTGACGCGTATGACTATCAGATATACGGCCAGTTGACCGGTGCGGTGGAGTACATTTCTCCCGACACACACGTCACACAGCTGCCTAACCGACCAGCCGTCGCCAGCTACACGGTACGCGTCGCGCTCACGAGTAATCAGCTGGCACACGATGGGCACAGCGTGCCCCTCAAGCTCGGTATGACCGGTCAAGCTGAGATCGTCACCGATCAAGCTAGGCTCGTCGTGCTTTTTATAAGAGGGATAAAGAGCCGATTCAGCGTGGCGTGAGGCGAAAGACGTCACAGATGCACACACCGTTCGAAAGGTAACCTGCCATCGCACTCTCCAGATCCACGGCAGGCAAGAGAGTGTGGCGCTCGCGCGTGGAACGCCCTCCCAAGATCGCAGTCTCGTTCTCGCTCCATCATCATCGCCTAGCGGTAATCACTTCCCGGCATATAGTCCTGCCACAGTGAAGACAAACCGATACACGATATGGGACCGAGGAAGGAAGCAGGCGCGGGCGAGGGGCAGAAGCGCGGCGGAAACCCTGTAGCCAGGAGCAAACTGACGCGCAGACTTTGCATAGTGTACTAACAGGAATTGGCCGGAACGGATTGGCTTAGCGGATCTTCGTGTAGGTAATTGCCCTGGAGCCGCTACTCTCTTCCCCGGCCCGCGCGATCAGCCATCACTACTCCGCCGGGACGAGAAAGGTTTTGTGTCAGGCCCCTCGCAGGTCTCGTGAGGTGAGATCCATGCCAAGAGGAAGGCCACCGATCTGCCCTTTCGGCGAATCGGTTCGGTCAACGGCGAAGGGAACGAGAATCACGAAGAGTCTGGGTTAACGCCGAATACGGCGCTGCAAGGATTGTGGCCGGAGGTTCACGCCGCGGAACCAGAAGCCCGTGATCGAGATGCCCGCGGGCCAGAAGCCGGCAGTTGAGAGGACGTCCCCAGCCTTGGCAATAAGTGGCCGAGGCCGAGTCGTCAGATGGAAGTAGAACAAGAACCGCTGGACATCGTGAGCCAGGCGTTCTGCATGGCCGCGGCAGTTGAGCGATTCATGCAGCAGGCACGAGTGTTCTACTACGCCGTCATTCTCTCGGGCTACTCGTGCCCGGGATGCGGGGGCAATCTGGAGATGGTCTCAGAAGGGACCAGCCAATGCCGTTCCTGCGGATCCTGCTTTGATCCCACGGTGACGTTTCAGCGGTGTGAAAGCTGCGGTGGTAAGCCGAGACTCATGGTCCGGCGCTACCAGTGCGGCAATTGCGGCCAAGATGTGACTTCACGTTTTCTGTTTGATGGCCTGGTCTTCGATGCCGAGTACTTCCGGCAGAAGATGGCCGAGTCACGCGAACGCAAGCGCGAGCTCCGTAAACGGGTCCGCCTGATGCTCCCTGCCCGCACCCGTCTGGTTGAAAACGAGGCCTACCAGCAGCTCAAGGCGGCCATGGAGCTGGAGGCCTTTCGGTATCTGCAGCGTCGCGGCCATCATCGGCTGGCGTACAAGGAGTACCTCAGGGCCCGGGAGCTGGACACCAATCTCCCGGAGGCCGAACCTGTCTTCAGGGTGGGCCTGCTGGGCAATGGGGATCCGCCTGAGCCGGTGGAAGTCAGGATGCCCGACGGCTTCCCGTTGTCGGGCTGCTATCGCATGAACCCCGATCCGAACCTGGGCGTTGAAACCGACGAGGCCAACACGCACCTGTTGGCGGCGCTGGGCACATTCAAGCAGCCGTTTGTGCCGGTGGGCATCGACCGCGACTACCTGGACTACCGTTGGGCTAAGCTCCCAACCATCGGCAAGGTCGAGGTATCGGTCGGCAAGAAGCTGCAGGAATCCTGGCTCTGGTCGGGCAACCTGGTCTGCGTGGATGCGATCACGGTCACCGCCCAGACCAGCGATGGCCGATCCTGGTCTTCGCCGCTGTGCCTGGCGATCCGGCCAAGGGCCAAGGAAGGAAATCCACCCTGGCTGGAGCATGACGTACTGGTTACCCCGGAGGCACAAGGCCGGTTACAGGCCTCGGCGATCTGGCACCATCTGGGCGGCTGGAACGAGGACGGAGACAGCTACGAAACGCAAGACGGTGAGTTCAGCCAGGGGCTAAATCGCTTCTGGGCCCAACTGGTCGGTCCGAATGAGCAGCTCCGGCGTGATCTCATGACGGCTGCTGAGGGCATCAGGCCCAAATGGAAGGCCGTCACTGTCTCGGCGAACGGCGAGGTTCGCATCCAATTCAAGAGCGGCAAGATGAAGGTTGTCCGACCACCTGTCACCTGAGGCAACCCCGTTTCACAGATTCAGGAATCTGGCTGACGTTCCAGTTGATATTGCCTCCGCTTCGCCCGGTCCGCTGACTATTCGATATCACTCGCACGTAACCACTGACCCGCTGTGGGTCTCTTGTTCCATCACTCTAAAACCAAGGAGAAACACGATGACCATTGAATCGACTGCCCCAACACAACCGAAACGCATCAACATCCAACCCCATCGCCTCGCCTGGACTGTCACAAGCGCCGACGTACTGCACACCGATGTCGTCACCGTTGACCCGGCCCACCCCGCCCGTGAGGAACAGTAGTACGACTGTACTTGGAGCAATCCAGGATACGAG
>JAKLEZ010000074.1 GCA_022711465.1 Planctomycetota bacterium
TGACCCCGAGGCCGCTCTCTCTCGCCTCCGCAACCCGAAAACCCCATTGCGAACCTGCCTCACAACCTGTCCGAATGTAAATCCTTGATCAGCCACGCCCACGAGCGATACTTGCGGAATCGCTGCCTCGGCCTGCTGGATCCTGGCCCCCAGGATCCGATCGATGCTAGAATAGTCGCCCGATGAACGACTTATTCAGCAGACACATCGCCGACATTGTGCCCGTTATTGTCGCCCTTCGCCGTGACCTTCACGCGCACCCAGAGCTGGCCTTTGCCGAACATCGCACCGGTACGAAGGTTCGGGAGTACCTCTCCGCCCTGCCCAACGTGAAGTTGCTGCCCCCACTCCTCGGCACCGATGTCGTGGCGATCTTGAACCCGGATCGGCCGGGACGATGCGTGGCGATCCGGGCGGACATGGATGCCCTTCCCATTGTCGAGGAAACCGATCCCGCCAAAGTGCCCTACCGCTCGACTGTCTCGGGCGTGATGCATGCCTGCGGACATGATGCTCATACTGCCATGCTGGTCGGCACGGCCATGGTTCTGTCACGCGTCGCGGACCAGATGCCCGGCAAAGTCAAGTTCATCTTTCAACCGGGTGAGGAGGACGTCGGCGGAGCCGAAGGCCTGTGCGCCAAGGGAGCCATGGCCAATCCGAAGGTCGATGGCATCTTCGCCCTGCATGCCTGGCCCAATCAACCGGTCGGCATGGTCTCCCTTCGTCGCGGCCCGGCCATGGCCGCCAGCTGTTCGTTCTACATCACGGTGCACGGTCAGGGCAGCCACGGAGCCTATCCGCAGCGAGGAGTCGACCCCATTCTGGCGGCCGCTCACATCGTCACGGCTCTGCAGACGATCGTGGCCCGCAATGTGGCTCCGATTGACGCGGCCGTGGTGACGGTGGGTGCCCTGTCAGGGGGTGTCGCCAGCAATGTCATCCCTTCAGAGTGCCAGATGAAAGGCACGATCCGCTACCTGCGGCCCGAGGTCGGCGAGCACGTCCAGAGGCGGGTTCGCGAGATCGCGGAGCATACGGCCGTCGCACTGGGGGCCGCGGCCGAGGTCCGACTCGAGGCCGGCTGCCCCCCGACGATCAACCACGAGCGGATGTGCGATCTGATCGAGAGAACTGCTCGGGAGGTTCTGGGGGCCGACTGGTTTCTCGGCGACGAGCCGCCCAGCCTGGGCGTCGAGGACTTCTGCTATTATGGAGAACATGCCCCGGCGGCCATGTTCCGCCTCGGCGTAAGACCTTTCGGACAAGAAAGTTATCCGCCTTTGCACAACCCCAGGTTCGATTTCAACGATGAGGCGACCGGTCGCGGAATGCAGATGTTCTGCGAGCTTGCCAGACGCTTTCTCGCCACCTAAGTGCCTCAGAAACCGCGATTTTCGTCTTGAAGGCCCGCATGCAACCCGATATAATATATAATACCGGAATACCCAAGCTCGGGATCTGAGCGAGTTGCCGACCAGATCCCGGGTAACGTATTCTCCATATTGAACGTCAGGCTCAGGTTTGGGACAAGAAGCTGGCGATCGTCGTCAGCGGCGGAGAAGATGATCATGGCACGATGGGGCAGGTCAACTGCGGACCGGCGGCGTGGATTCACACTCATTGAAGTCCTGGTTGTGGTGGCGATCATCGCCCTGCTGATCTCAATCCTGTTGCCCTCGTTGACCCGAGCCCGCGGGCAGTCGCAATTCGTGGTTTGTCAGACGCACCTGAAGGAGTTTGGGAAGGCCATCTCCATGTACTCCATGGAGTACAAGGATTCGCTTCCCGGACCCCAGCACCCCGCTCTGCTGACTCATACCCCGGCGTGGACGAACAACCAGTTCGTGCAAGATCACTACCTGCCCAACCTGCTGCGCAAGTACTTCGCCCAGCGGGGCACTTCCACGAACTCGATCGCTGATCAGCTGGCCACCTGCCCGTCCTATCCCGTGCCTGATGGCGTATTCAAGCAGAACAACATCACGCCGACCCACTACGTCATCAACACGTTTGGGAACTCAAACCCGGATATCGACGAGCTCGCCAACCCCTTCAATTCGTACTTTTTCGGATTCACGCACGGCGGCATCCTGAACCAGGCCAACTGGGAGAGCACTTACGGAACGACTCCCCAGAAAGCCGCCCTGTATCGCCCGAAACGCGTGTCGACCATCCGGAAGCCGTACCGCAAGTACGCCCTTGCGGACGCCTTCTGCAAGCCTTTCGCCAATGATCCAGCGGGAGAGCTGCGGGCCGGACTGCCGGAGGGCAGCTGGCGGATCAGTGACGACTACGCCGCGAACACCGGGAAAAGCCTCTCGAAATCACCGTTCCATCTCGGAAGTGGATACAAGAAGGGATCCTCCACCGAGTATCAGGGCAAGACCGCGGTCGTGTTCCTCGACAACCACGCGGAGGGAGTCAACCCTGAGTACTGGAGGAAATACGAGAACCTCTTGCTGAGCGAGAAGTAGCAGCACCGCCTCGTGAGAACAAGCCGTCTCGGCCGGGTTGTGCGGCCCGACGGCGAGCCGGCCTCGGACAATACCAAGGGCATCGGAGGAGGAGGTTATCGGTCGCGCATTTCGCGCGGCGGTCCCACCATGCAGACGCGGCAGACGGGCGAAGACAAGTGAAGAGCGCGGGGGGCAGGGCCGATACCAAGAAGTGTGCATCCACCGGAATAGCGTGAATCCGCCCGGCGAGTCCTGCTTCGCCGGGAGATCCTTGAACACTGTTTCTTCTAGCCAACGAAGGAGTTGGAAAGCCATGACCACGAAGTACACTTGGGGAGCCGTGCTCATCGTGCTCGCCACCGCAGTCAACGCAATGGCGCTGCTGGATACCGAGTTCATCATCGAAGGCGGGACAGACGCGACCGGAACGATACTGGGGCAACACCGGGAATGCTACGCCGAGACCGGAACCGGCTGGTACGGCACTTCAGCTCACAGCAAGGCGGCCGGCCTCACGGTCGGTATCCAGGGCCGGTTCTTCGAGTATGCAACCTACCCCAGCAACTACGGAACGTTCACCTTCACGCCCCAGGCCACCGGCCCCTACGAGGTGTACGTGACGTGGGGCAGGTCAACCAACAACAACACATTGGTCGACCACATCCTCGAGTTCGACGACCCTGCGAATCCGGGCGGCAAGACCACGAACACATGGGTGCTGAACCAGAATCAGGCCGGCGGCCTGTACGATATATGGACCCAGCTCACCATCGACACGACCACCCAGTTCACCATGACCGCGGGCCAGCCCTACACACTCACGGTCAAGAAGACCCAGACCGGCGGCACGGGTGCTCGAGTCATGTGCGACGCCGTCAAGTACATATTCAAGGGGCACGGCTGCACGGATGTACCCGATGTCGGCGGCTTCCAGGGAGCACTGATCGCCGGCGACACCAGCGTCACGGTGACCGGCGTCGATCCCGAGGCGACCAAGGTCAGCGTCTATGCCAACGGAGCCAAGATTGGCCAGAACACCAGCCCGGGTGGGGCCACAACCGTGACCGTGCCGGTCACTGCTCTGATCAGCGGACGAACGATCACCGCGACGCAGAACAAGGTGGTAGGCGATCCAGCATTGGATACGGAGAGCTGCCTGCCCGCGACCGGCCCGGTGGTCGATGATTGTGCCCAGATTCCCGCGGTTGCCGTCGGCAGCGTGGTTCTGGTCGGCGACACGACGGTGACCGTTACCGGGGTGAGCTCAAGCGCCACCGCGGTCACGGTGTACTCCAACGGAAGCCCGATCGGAACGAACAACGCCCCGGGCGGCAACACCACGGTGACCGTGGGTGTCACTGCCTTGGTGGCTGACGCCAAGATCACCGCGACCCAGAGGTTCCGCACGTTGAATGGCTGTGCCCCCGCGGATGGTCCGGTGGTCGGTTCGTGCGAGCAGATCCCGGCCATCGCCGTTGCGGGCCTGGTGGACGCCGGACGGACCCAGGTCCGCGTGACCGGCGTGTCCACGAACGCGACCGCGGTGAAGGTCTACGCCAACGACGGAACGACCGACACCCTGATCGGAACGAACAACGCCCCGGGCGGCAACAGTACCGTGCTTGTGACCGTGACCGGGCTGGTCCTTGGCCAAACGATCAAGGCCACGCAGGTGATCCGCATCGAAGGCTGCGTGCCTGCCACCGGCCGGCGGGTCATGGCCTCCTGGGTCATCGAGGACTTCGAAGACGGCGTCGTTGATGCAGACAACCCCTTCCCGTCGGGCAAATACCGCACGTGGTACGACGTCGGCGACGGGGGTTACGCGGCCACGATCGCGGCCTCGGGGACGCTGTTCGGCTCCAAGGCCATGAAGATCTCGGACAACGGCTATCAGAACGGCATGTATGCCATTTACGAGCAGGTCATCCCCGCCACGGGCACGTATCACATCAAGGTCAGCATGCTGGCGGACGAGAGTGGGACAGGGGCCAACCTCGCCTGGATGTCGACCTACCAGGTCGGCGTTCTGGTCAATGGGCAGCACCGGGTGCATCCGGCCTCCCTGGCCGGGGTCACCACCGAGACAGGTGGCGTCATCGGTGATTACACTCCCCTGACCGAGAACCAGGATGGCGTCGGCATCGATGGGGCCATGAAGCTGGCCTACACCGGCTCCTTCTCGGCCAACGCCGGCGACAGCCTGTTGATCGTCTTCTCGACCAATGTTGCCAGCTACACGACAGCCGGGGCGTCGGGAACCAGCGCCGCCGGCTACCCGGCGATGTGGGTGGATGACATCACCCTGGGTGAAGGTGAACCGCCTTGCGTGTGCCAGCGCGTCGGTGCGGTCGCCATCAACACCGGTCCGCTGGAGGCCGGCGAGACCACGGTAACCGTCAGCGGCGTCAGCACCAGCCCGCCGGCCACCATGGTGACGGTGTACACCTGGGATGGCGGTGACAATTGGACCAAGTTGGGCGAGGTCGTGCCTTCCGCTGCGACCGCCAACGTCCCGGTGGCACCGCTGGTCAAGGGCAAGACGTTGGTCGCGACTCAAACGCTCAGCATCTGCAGCCCCGCCCAGGACATGGAAGGGTGCAAGGGCAAAGTCGGGCCAGTCGTCGGCCTGGGCAAGAACACCGGCTTGCTCATGTCCCTCGGCATCCGCGAGACCGGCGGCACGGGACCGGTGGGCGCTGATGGCGGGATGACCGGAAACATCGAGTGGCTCGGTCCACCCACGACCATCGGAGGTGCCCCGCAAGGCAAGCCGGTGCCGGTCGATCCGGACTGGCAGACGGTGACCTTCACGCCGGGCGTGGACAAGGTTCTGAGCTTCAACGCCGGCAACGGCATTCTCGACGGCAGCTGGGGCGTTCTCGAGCACCTGGCCTTTGCCATCGACACAACCACGCCGAACACCGGCCGATACACGGTCTACATCGACAACATCTACAGCGGCACAACGTTGCTCACGGACTTTGAGAGCTACGCGCCCGCTGCGAAGGTCATCTTCGCCCAGCCGACCTACTCAGGCACTACCGCCGCCAACCTGATCACGCCGCCGAACGTGGCGGAAGTATCTGAGGAGCAGGCCGACGGAGCCGGAACGAAGTCGCTGAAAGTCTCGTTCCAGTTCGTCGACGTTCAGCAGAAGCGATGGCTCCGCCTGACCTCAGCGAAGATGCCGACCGCCCAGGAGTTGCCGAACCCGCTGATCGCGCTGGGCCAGCCCATCACGATGCGTGTCCTGCTCAAGGGAGCCAAGGATTGCGGTGCGGTCTTCGCCGATCGTGACGCTGACAACGATGTCGACCAGGCGGACTTCGGCGAGTTCCAGAAGTGCTACACCGGCACCACCACCGGCATCCCCGCCGGCTGCGAGTGCTTTGACCGCACTGGCGACGAGAAGATCGACGCCGCGGACCTCATCGCATTCACCAACTGCTGGAGCGGTCCGGCGATCGCGGCGGACCCGAACTGCGACGAGTAGCCTCGGCCAAATCGACGAAGTGAACTGACCAACGGAAGGACCGGTTCTTGGTGGACCGGTCCTTCCGCTATTTGTGGGCAACCGGCAACCGGCGGACGAACGAGCGGCCGGACCGGGCGAGGGCGCCCCGAGCTTCGACCATGCAATCGCCGCCAGGCTCGCAGGGGCATACCCGCGTTGCCTGTACGCCCGAGATGCTCCCCGATCTCACGGCTGTCGCAATCCAGAAACAAGACATCAGTCTGTGGGCCTCAGAACGGAACCTCACCACGCCGCGCGGGCAGGCCGAGCCCAGGCCCGACTGACCACGAGGTGCTTCAAGGCCAAGCGCCACCAGGGAGCGCCGAAGTTGGGCGGGCGCTATGGGTAGAGCGCCGCTTGAGCCAACGCGACCATCCGGACCCGGCCTCGTCTTGTCGCCTTCCCACAGATGCCAGCCGGCACGCGGATTATGCAGGGGGACCCTCGGGCGTGTCGCAAAACGAAGCCCCCTCGGCTTTTGGCCCTTGACCCAGGCCGCGATCATGCTATATACTACGGGTGTCGGCACAGAACCGGTCTCACGTCAACACACAGCGGTGAGTGCCGAGGACGGGTGGGATCAGGATAGCGTTCAATTCAGTGCCTGGTTCCCACGTGCAAATCGAGAGTCCAGGGAAACAGGAAGATGCTGGAGATCAGGTTCTCGTTGGAGCTTCGGTGATTTGGAGTTCTGCGTGCCGTGAGCGCGTGCAAGCGATGCTCATGCGGGGGCGACGACTGTGGGGATGTGAAGCACTCACGTCGTTGGCCTGATTGAACGATCGGCCTATCTCAAGAGTACGACGGCGCCGGGGGCGTACACTCCGCATGTCGTGGTGGCGGGTCGCGCTCCTACCGCCGTTTGGCAGGGAAACGAGGGCATTTCTTTTTTTTGGGAGGACATGTCGCATGCGCTACCATCTGTTTCTATGTTGTGCTGCAGTGGGTCTGGTGGCCGCCGTTGGAGCCAATGGCCAGACCCCCTTCAGTCTCAGCGAGAATTTCAATTCGTACGCACACTTGAGTACGCCGACGGGATGGACGTGCATCAGTAACAACGCGGCATATCCGCCTGCCGTGTTTACCCAGGATCCCGCCGGCTGGGGCATGACCGTCGACTACAACGCCACATGGACGGGTCCGGGCCGCCTCAACCTGATCCACCCCGGCCAAGACTCCGGCGGGCGCGCGGCCGCGGCCTGGTACAACGGCGGCGGAGTCCACTCCGGCGACTATCCCATTCAGCTGACCAACCAGGCCATCAAGATCGAGTTCGACCTCATCCTTCGCTCGGGCAATGTCTGCAGCCCGGCGGACG
>JAKLEZ010000075.1 GCA_022711465.1 Planctomycetota bacterium
ACCCGGCACGGTCATGCTATCAGGCCGGGAGATCAACGGAAAGCACCATCGGGGCGACGGAAACCAAAGGAAAAGTGGCTCCGTTTGACCCGCCCACAAGTGGCTCCGTTTAACCCGCCCGGCGACATCACCTCCAATATGCCACCGATTCCAGGCCGGGCAAGCAAGTAGGTCTGCACTACACCGCCTTGGCGAACGCCAACTAGGCCTGGCGACCCCGAGAACCCCGTTCCAACCCCGATTCAGCCCCGAAAATCGCTCCGATTTTCCTCAAACTGCGCAACCAGGGCTAGAAGAGCTGCGTCAGCGGTTCGGCATGACCGCCAAGGAACTGGGTGGCCGGATTATCGAAGGGTTCTTCCAGCTCCCGCCAGACATCCAGGTCGTGATGCTCGGCCAGCTCAGCAAGCAGGCCGAGATCGTGGTGATCGAATCGGTCTTAGAGAGCTGACGAGACAAGTCGGCTGCTACGCCGACTCGTCGGGTGGACGGATCAGACCAAGCCGACAAACGCATGGCTCGGATCTCTGCAATGGCGATGCAACTCCGAGACACCAAATCCCGATTGACTCACGCTCCAAAACGGAGGCGGGGTCAGCGATAGCCGGGTGCTGGTGGCGGACAGGCAGCACCCTTCTTACCGACGTTGTTGCGGACAATGGTCATATCCAGAGTGTTGATCCGACCATCGCCATTCACGTCGCAGCGGAAGTTGGCGGGAGTCAAAGATGCGCCGGTGTTATTCCTGATTCGCGTCATGTCCAGCACGTTGACCCTGCTGATTGTGCCGTCGCCAGTAACGTCGCCGGCCAGCACGCCAAAACAGACCAAGTCTTCCGTCGACGCTTCGCTAGCGTCGACGATTCCGGGGAAGGCCAGCGTTACTCCAGCCGGCTCGGTGATGCCCTGCAGAACCACCGTCAGGGTGTTACCCTCGATGGCCACTTGCTGGACCGTGCCGGTTAGCCCACCGTTGGTCCTCAAGGTAACGTCTGATGGGTCGAGTCCGCCGGATCCGGAGATCGGCCGGTCGAATGTGAGGATCACCTGCGTCGGGCCACCCTGACGACACTCGACGGCCACATCGTTATCACCCAGCGGCGCTCTCAGGTCGATATCGAAGGTTCCGGCATCGCGGTGGACCCTTCGGGACACGGCCGCTACCAGCGTGGGCGGTTCTCGATCCTCATAGATGAGCCGGTAAAAGCCGGCGCTGTCCCTGTCCACCAGGTGCAGGAAGTCCTCGGCATAGGGTGCCTGGGCCTGCGGACGCACAATTCGATGGGTGGTCCATGCGTTGTCGTCCATCCGGAGTTCGCTGCCGTCGGCCCGCAGCACTTTCCGGAGCTTGTACAGGGTTCCACCCGGGTTGTTGACCCGCAGGTAGGTCCACCCGGCCGGCATGGTGGCCGTCAAAACCACCTCCGACTGACCCGGGCCAGGCGATCCGGACAATGATCCTTGGGTCACGGCCGATACCGGCACCTCGGTGCCGTCGCTGCTGTAGATGCGGTCGGGCAGGTGATCGATCTCTTCCAGGTCGTTGACCAGGAAATCCGCGATGCCGTCGTCGGCGGGGGCGTCCATCCTCACCGCGTGGATGAGTTCGTGGATGTCAACACGGTCCATCAGGGACAATCGCGGATCGCCCAGGCTGTCGATGTGCGCAAAGGTCGCCGAGTAATCCATGAATGTGCCTTGTAGGGCTGAGGTCATCAGCCAGCGGGCGACTGCACTCTTCCCCGGGCCCACTTCGCCTAGCTCGGCGGTCAGCGATGGTGAGACCGGCTGGGTGCCAACCTGCGCTCCGATGATGTGGAAGTCGATCAGCAGTCCAAGCTCATTCTCGATGATCTTGGGTTGGGCCGAGGTAATCGTCACTTCTCGGGCCATGCCCGCTCCGGCGTTGGTGAGGATGAGTCCCACCGAGAACGGAATGGCGGGCTCCACTTCCGGCGTGAACGGATCATCACCGTAGACCCGGTACTCCCAAAAGTACTTGAGACGCAGCTTCGGATCGGGATGAACCCAGATGGAATCGGGCAGCAGGGGAAGCATTACCTGGTGGCCCTCCATCAAGTAGGACAATGTGGCACCGACTGTGTACCGCGTTGCGTGCTGAGAAGCGGCTTCAGAGCTTGGAAGAATTGTCCACTGTGCGCTGGCTGTTGCTGCTGGTGGCACTGAGCCTCCGCCGGTCATATCCAAGATCCCGGTTAAGGCCGGGCCGGTTATCCCGAACCGGTCGTTGGCTGGCTGGCCGTCGGCGTCGCGAATGTCGATACTGACGGTGACACCTTCCATGTTACTGCTCGAGGAGTTTGACAGTCCGAGCGTTGCGGTAAAGCCATTGCGAGCGATTACTGCCGCCTGCGAAAGCTCCAACTTGACTCGGCTGCACACTCCGTCAGGCATCGTGGCAATAACGTCCTGGACGCCGTTCAGGGTTCTCAAGAAACCGTCAAGAACATCCTCGTCGCCCCTCTGCTGCATAAGTTGAAGCGCGTTTTCCGCTGCCCCCCATTTCGATTGCAGACGGTCTAAGTCGAGGAAATCGGTGCTTTGGGCGGGCGGCACATCCTCCGTTTTGAAAATGCCGGCACTCCAGTAGTCAAGCGTGCGATTACACCTGTCCACAAGTGTAGTGACATGTTCATTGGTGACGTTTCGGGGCAGGGGAGCAATGAGCAATGCCTGCCTCTCCGATTCCGATATCCGGTAGCCATCTTCACTCTCGAGCGTCTGACTCGCCGTGAAATGGTCCATCCAGGGAATGTAGTTCGCGTCGTACTCGCCGTCGCCGATCCACACCTCATCTCCGTACAGCTCGATAGCGGCGTCCGGGAGCGTACGCAAGAGCGAGGTCTCCTGCTCCAGCTTCTGCATCTGCAGGTTCACGGCACTATCGCTGGGCCCGCAGTACTGGCTCCAGGCCGAGGTCAAGTCAAGCCCCAGCTTCACCCCCGACCAGAACTCCCCGATCAACGGCATAGCCTTTCCGCAGGAGATAGCCACCGTCGGGACGTCCTTGATCATCGCGACTTGGCAGCTCGCATCGTAACCGCTCGAAGAGCCGCATGTGACGGTCACATCATAGATGGTCTTCAGGATGGGATAGATACACTTCAACCGCTTTCCAACGAAGTAATTGAACGCCCATTTTGCGGCTGCCTCAGCAATACCTGCCGCGCAGCCGTTGCATGAGATAGGCATGGCCGGTGGCATTGAGCGAGGATGGACCGAGACGCGAGGGGAATCCCCCTCGGCAGGTACGTAGCGTGGACCAGAGTAGTCGCCGGGGATGTAACGAACGTCCTCGCTGCCGCCGCCGTCGCCTCCACGATCTTCGTAAATCACGCCACCCCCAGTCTGATGCCAGGGAGGATCATGAGGATCATGCCGTTCGTCACCCTGGTAGCAGAAATCGGGCAGGCGACTGGTGGTAGTCACCTCGAAGGTGCGCTTCCAGCTGCCGCAGCTGATCCAGTATGTGGTCAGAGACGTCACTGGTGTGCAGATGGGGTTCTCGATGGCCATCTGTCTAGAGGCCAAGGCGGACGAGGGCGTCTTCAGACGAATGAGCACCGGCACGACGAGGGAGGTCTGCGCAGCAAGGACACCCAAGTCACCCGTCGGCATGACGAACTCGTAGTGAGCGTGCTGATCGAAGGTGAGCGTTACCTCCTCGGCGGCGACCAGACCATGGTTCGTGATCGTGAAATCCACTTGTTTCGAGCCATCGGCAAGGAGGTTCATGTCGAGAATAGCAGGTTCAACCGTGATCACCGGCATCGGAACATGAGTCTCGAAGGTGGTAACGAGCGTGATCTCGTAATGGTCCTTGATGAGTGTGGGTGTCACCGACCAGCTGTAGTGGACCGCCTCCCGTGGCAAAAACGCCTTGATACTGAGGCGCCTCCCGGCGGTGACAAACACCGTGCCCCTCGCTTCGCTATGGGAGGGGGCTTGAACCTCTATACGATAGTATCCTTCGTTTAGCCCAGGAAGAACCAGAGAACCGCCGGCGTCGGTGGTGCCCGCTGCTACCGCCGTGCCGGTCCAATAGTCCTTGACCGTCACCGTGGCATCGGCCACGTGGGGCTTGCCCTCAGCGTAGTAGGTGTACTCATCCTCGACGATGACTTCCAGGTCCCCTTTCCCTTCAGACATCGCCGTGAATACGAAAGGCACGGCCAAGGAGGCGGCTTGTGCCGAGATCCCCAAGCTCCCTTCATATTGCGTCAAGGGAAGGTCATCGGCCGGCTTGAGGCTGAGGACCACACGTGTCTTGCCACCGGCTGGCAAGGGATCAAGAACCGAGGGGGAGACCAGCGATAGCCAGGGAGCCGAAGGCACCTGAATCATCATGATCGAAGTGTCGGCTCCCCCGGTATTCTCCACTTCAAACTCCACGAAGCGTTGGCTGCCACGGACCATTCCGGCAAGCAGGGAGTCTGGATGCACCGCTAGCCGAGGCACGGGCGGAATGACTGTGGTACTCACCGTCGTCGTTGCAGCAGCGCCCTCCAAACTGGTCAGTACAATCTGAGTCGTACCTTGAAGCACCGAGTCGTCGGTCGCAAAGACCGTATAGCTGAATGATGCGGTCTCAAGGGCAGCCAGGTGCTGGGGAGCGCTCACCTGGACGTTCAGATTGTCCGCGGCACCCATGACGCTCGCGGTGATCCCTGAGAGAGCCGTATCTCCAAGATTGCGGATACTCAGTTGGCGAGTGACAGGCCTGCCCGGCACCAGTCTCTCCGAAGCCTGACGTGGGTCGGTGAGCATCCCCACGAGAACGAATTGAGCCTGGCTCGTGTCGGTCTGCACCGCCGGGTGATCCGCACCGACGGTGTACTGACCCGCCTCGTTGGGGAGAGGCTGAAAGACCGTCGCAAACGTGCCGGCGCCGTCGGTTGTGACCGACAGTACTCGGCGAGTGCCCTGCACCCCTATTCGAATAGTCACGGGTACGTTGGCTGCCAGCTGGCCGGAATCCAATCGACAGGCGGTGCCCTGCAGAGCCACGGGCGTGCCTGTGGGAGCCAAGGCCACATCCGCTGCCACTGTGGCGGTGTAGCTTATCGGCACGGTCAAGTGCCAGTCCTCGGTATCGCTGCCACAGCTGTTGGATGCCTGAATCGTGACGAGGTATGGGCTCATCGCACCCAGCGGGTTCGGCCAGGAGACCACGCCTGTAGCCGTATCGATCGTCATTCCCGCGGGACCGCCCACGAGCGACCAGGTCACCGGAGGCGATCCGTCCTGTAAAACAGGCGTTGGACCGGTGTAGGCCGAGCCCTCGTTGACGGTGCTATCGGCAATGTCGGCAATGACCGGCTTGCCAAGTACGGTAAGCTGCCAGCTCTTCGTATCACTGCCCGCCACGTTCGATGCACGGATTGTGATCTGTTCCGTGCTGCCGAGGGGTCCAGGGGCAAGCCAGGAAACGATCCCTGTACTCGGGTCGATGGTCATTCCGGAAGGTCCCGCCACCAACGACCAGCTGACCGCGAATACCGTTGAAGGGAGCACAGGCGCCGGTCCCGTATAGGGCTGGCCGGCGGCAATCGTAGCATCCGCAATATCGCCGATCGTCGGCGGGCTGGTGACGCGCAGTTGCCAACTCGTGCTATCGCTGCCAATCGAGTTCGTGGCCTGGATGGTGACCGTCTGCAAACTGCCTGCGGGATCTGTAGTGGGCCAAGACACAACGCCGGTCGAGGCATCGATCGTCATGTCTTCCGGTCCTTGGACCAACGACCATGTGATTGGCCGGCTTCCCTGTAGCAGGTTGGGGGTAGGCCCCGAATAGGCGGCACCCGCGGCAACCACCGTGTCAGGTATTGCGCTAATGACCGGGGGGACCGGCGCGGTGGCGGTGAGGACGACCAGGCCGCCATTGCCACAGGCCATGTAGAAGTACTCACCAGCTTGGGCCACATCCGCGGGATTCTCCTGGTTGACGTAACCGATCCCGACCTGGACAGGAGTGGCCGGGTTCGAGATGTCAAACACGACCAAGCCCTGGTGAGTTGAACTGCCGTCGGGCGGCCATGAGGTATAACCCACGTATGCATGGTTGCCGGAGGCCACGATGCCACCGGCCATGAATTGTTCATCGCCCCTGTCCGTTTGGATGGTGCTCACTTCGCTGAGACTTTGCGGGGCCGTCGGAGTACTGCAATCGATCATTTGTAGGCCTAGGCAAGGAATAGGGTTCAGACCGGGCCCTTCTCCGATCACAGCGATGGTCCCACTCACGGCTAGCTTGTTACCATACGGATGTGTAGAGGCATCAATTGAGCCCAGAAGCACTATGTCGCTAGGCACCCTGACATTCAGGATGCTTAACTGCCCGAAACTAAGGAGAAGCGCGCGACTTCGTGAGACCGCCACATCTGTCACGTCCCAGTGAACGTACGTCCCTGCTAACACGGGGTTTGTGGGGCTGGAGATGTCGATTACCTGTAGACCTTGAAACTGAGCGGCCAGGTAAACATATTGGTACGAGACTACAACACTGACCGCGTTGCTGCCAGGAACGTTGTAGTTGCCGAGAAGCACCGGCGATGCAGGATTCGTGATGTCGATGACCTGAAGGCCGGAGGTCCCGTCCGCCACGTAGGCGTAGTGCCCTGAGATGGCCACGTCCCAGGCATACCCCGGAGTGTCACAACCGCCGACCCGCACAGGCGCCGAGGGCGTTGCGATGTCGAACACCTGCAGGCCGCTTGTTCCATCGGCGATGTAGGCGTAGTGGTCTGAGACAGCCACAGCCATCGCCTCGCCTGGACTGTCACAAGCGCCGACGTACTGCACACCGATGTCGTCACCGTTGACCCGGCCCACCCCGCCCGTGAGGAACAGTAGTACGACTGTACTTGGAGCAATCCAGGATACGAG
>JAKLEZ010000076.1 GCA_022711465.1 Planctomycetota bacterium
GGGCCATGGACTCGCGACGACCCCGGGTGTGCCCCACTCTTCGTGCTCGGCGCATGGAAGGCCCTGAATTATCGAACGGTGGCCAGTGCAAGCGACTTGTCGGGTCATCCCGCGGACGTCAAGCCAATCCCGGCTTCGCGCAATCGCCCAATACGTTCCAGGATGGCCGCGAACAGCTTTCGCGGATCTTCTCAGGGTGAGAGAGGCTGGCCACGTCAGATGACATGCCTCGGAGATGGACGAAATGGCACCAGTAAAGAAGTTCAGCGCGGGAAGCGTATCCTGTGCACTATGGGAAAACGAAGCGACCGTGGATGGCCGCAAGGTCGGCGTATTACGGGCAACCGTGGAACGGCGCTACAAAGACAAGGACGGCACCTGGAAATCGTCCGGAAGTTTCAGCCGGAACGAGATTCCCATGGCGGTGTACTGCCTGTTCAAGGCGTTCGCTGCGATGGTGGAGGAGAGGGACGCGGAGGATGGAGAGTGAACTCGCATCCACTCCCCCCGCGAGGCGGGGGGAGTCCTTTCTCTCTCTGCGGGAGCGACTTGGGGAGCCGGGAAGCGCTCTTGTGAGAGAGATCGATTCCCCTCAATTCGCGCAGTTCGGATCCGCCGGTACGTTCGGCCCACTGAAACACCGCTGGAAGATGCCGAAGTCAGCCTTGGCACAGTCGCCCGAGTAGGCCACGGTCGGACCTGAGAAACACGCATGGAACACCGCGAAGTCGTCGAGGTCCACGTCGCAGTCAGCATCGAGATCGGGAGTAACAACCGGCAACACGCCCAAGACGGCGATGCGACTGGTGGCGCTATCACAGGCATTCGTAATCACGACGTCGTACCCGCCTTCGTCGGCGACCGACACATTGAAGATGGCAAGAACGGGCATGTCCGTCCCTCTGAGCGTCGAACCGCTGGTGGTCAGTCCGTCGGCTAAGGGCCTGCCGTCCTTGCGCCACTGGTACGTGAAGGGCGCTCCGGCCGTGTTGCCTGCCACGGCGAACCCGCAGACTTGCCGCGGCAGGTCACCGCCGGTTCCGGTTGCGAAAACGACGATGCATCGCCGGCCTATGGTTTACTCGGTCGCGCCATACTGGCGCTGCATGCGTCCGAAGTCGGTCTGATCCACATCTCCGTCACCGTCCATGTCCATTTCCGGTTTGCACGGCGCGGCGACTGTATAGGGAATATCCGGACCCGTCGCGCAGGAAATGAACAGGAGGACGTCATCGGTATTCACCATGTGATCGCCGTTGAAGTCCGCGGACAGCTCGAGGTCCACTGGCTGGGTGACAACGATTTCTCCGCTGCAGGGGTCGGTGTACTCGAAGGAATAGGTACCGACGTTGTTGCCGGACATCGATGCGATGGTATAGAGGCCGGAGGTCGCGCCCGGAATCGGAACGCCGTCTTTCTTCCACTGGCCCGGCGACGGATTGAGGATCTGCTTGTCCAGGCCTGGCCCGGACCAGTAGAGCTGGGCGACTGCTCCGCCGGCGTTCTCGTAGTACTCCAACCTGAGGTCCACGAGCTGGTCGGCGGTGAGTGGCACGGCCGTGCACGTGCCTGGCGCGATCGTCCCTGGTCCGCACCATTCGGTGGTATTCTGATCGACCCAGTGGTCGATGATGAGCGATCCATTCACGTAGAGGCGGGCACCGTCATCCGAGCTGGTATGGAACGTGTAGTTCCCGGTTGCCGGGGCCACCACGTTGGCCTGCCACCGAACGATAAAGTGATCGAGAGTGACGGCCGGGTCCGGTGTGCCGGGGGTGCCTAGCGTTCCCTCGCCCCAGGCGAAGTCCACCACCGGGTCCAGGCGCGTCAGCACGGGCAAGACTCCGTTGGGCCAGAGGGGCGCGGCACCCGCTCCGCTGTTCCAGTACTGGGCGGTGAACCCGACGTTGGCCTTGATGGAAACCGAAGAACCGAAGGCCGTGAAACGGCCTGAAGGCGTGACTGTGGGCGGCGTAGGAGGGTAGTCGCTCAGATTCAGCACAGCATCTGCGGATGTTACGGTCATCGTGCTGCACGAAGTGACGTCGACCGTGTAGACTTTGCCGTGCCGGCTTGGAGTGACCGGGTTGATGATCAGTGTGCTGTCGGTGGCTCCGGAGATCCCATTGCCGTCGCTCAGTGGGAGGCCGTCTTCCCTCCACTGGTAGGTGAGCGAGCTGCCCATCGCGGTGACCGAGAAGGAGGTTGAGCCGCCGTTGCACGCAAGGCCCGGCGTGGGTTGTTGTGTGATCGTCGTCGATAGCACCACAGCAGCAGGGCGAGAGTCCACGAAACAGGTGGTGGCGGCATTGGTGACCCGGCACTTGTAGGCGTTGAGGCTCTCATCGTCCGCGACCATCAACGTGTAAGTGGGGTTGGTCTCCCCGGCCAGATCGCTGTAGGTAGCGCCGCCATCTGTCGTCTTCATCCACTGGTAGGTGATTGGATCTGCACCGGCGTTGGCCGCCACAGTGAAACCGGCGAGCTGGCCCGCGCACTTGTCCGTGACGTTCACCGGCTCAATCGTGATATTTGGCTTGGCGGTAGCTGTCCCGCCGACCGGCAGCATCAGTATGCGGAAGCTGATCGGTTTCCGCAGGTCCACGATCGGGTTCGGTGTGCCTGTCCCGCCTGTCGTGAGCAAGCACCAGTTGTCAGGCTGCGTGTTCTTCAACTGGAAACTCGCGAAGAACGCACCTGTTCCGGTGTCCACCGAGCCCGGCGGGGTATCGGTCGTCTTCACCACCTGGCCGACGTTGGGGAGCGCGGGCCCGATAGGAGGCATCAGATAAGCCTGCGTGAACCCGCTGTAGCCCGGAAGTTCGAACATTACCGTGCCTGTGCCGGATTCAAAGTCCTGAATGAGCGTTGGTCCGTTGATCACGTTGTCCAGATAGATCTCATATGGCCCGTCATCGGTTCCTTCGATCGCAAGCGCAATGCCGCCCAGAATCCCGTAGTCACCCTGCAAGTCGGTTGCGAAGGCTCGAGCGCCTGCCCAATGGTAGATCGGGCCGACGGCTCGCGAGAAGGTCACCGTCTGCCAGCACCCGTTCGGGTTTATCACGGTGCCGCCGCTGGGGGCCGATCCGAAAACGCCGACTCGGCCGGACGCACCGAGAAACGCCTGGTTCGCTGACGCCGTGCCACCGTCAGCACCGACGGGCCCGGTGAGCGTGGTGTCTTCGCGGATATTGAGGCAGAGGCGGACGGGGGGATTGGCCCCGCCACCCACAATAGGGCCGGTAAGCGGCGGGGGCTGGCAGCCTTCCTGCGTGCCCACGGTCTGGGTCGCCGTGATCGACTGACCTCTGACCAGCGCACCGCTCGTCGGGACATTGTTGTTGCCCTGGATGATGCCCGAAGTCAACTGGCCGATCTGTGTTCCGTCGGCATAGACGGTGATGGCGGCCGCTGCTGAGGCCTCCGTCTTCTGCACGGTCACAAACGTCTGTCCCGCAGCCAGCGGGCCGGTGGGGTTCACGTCGGCGACGCTCCTGCAGGGATCGTTGTAGGGTGTGAACCGGTAACCGTCGGAGTAAATGCGGCACGCCGGGCTGGAGCTGAAGCAGCCGGACGCGTAGCTGAAGGTCACCGTCGGCTGGGTCACGCCGGGGTCCAGGTTCACGACGCCGACCGGTACCCAGGAGTTCAGGTAGACGCCAGTTCCGTATTGTGCTTGGAACTTGTCTGTGCTGAGGATGACGCTGGTGTTGGTTGCAGCATCCTTGATCACACCCCCGGTCACACTCACATTCATGACCACGTCGGTGGAAACAGAAGCCGCCCAGATGTGTGCGACCTCGAGCAGGTAGGTGCCACCCGCGTTCGCGAGGGTGGGCGTGACCGCAACAGTTGCATCAGGCGGTGTGAATGTAAAGGCTGCTTTGGTCGCCGTCTTTCCGGGTGCCGAGCTGACCGCACTGCTCCAGTGATACCACGTCCCGGCCACCTCCTTGTAGGTCGGCATATCGCATGCGGGACTACCTGCGGGCGGACTGCCGCATGCCGTATAGCCTTCGATGATCACCGTGTCCGCCATGGTGAGGTGCGACGCCATGACACCAACGAGCAGAAATGCGGTGACACGCACCCTCGCACCGGCCGCCCACTGTATCAGTAGTTTTCTCATTGCGTTCGTCCTCCTCTAGGCCGACATTTCCCAGATAACGCTTTCCGGCAGTGCCGCCGGACCGATTCTTCTTTTGATTTGCACAGATTCGGATCGCAGAAGGAGTGCTGTGGGCGGAAGAGCGAAATGCGCTGCGGCCCTTCCCCGCCGATCTGCTACCACCTACATCAGCTTACCGTCCCCTCTCTCCAACGCAAGAAAAAAAGAACGAAAGATAGGGCAGTCATCCTCACCGCACGATCCCACCATTTAAGCCTGTCGGCAAGAGTCTTGTGGCCAAGGCCTTGGCCAGGATCCACAGTGCTTGCCGAAAGGCATAGAAGGTGGTCTCGCAGGATGGCGAGGATTCAACGGTTCGAGAGGCGGGTCGCTCAGGATTGGGCGACCCGCCACAAGAGCTGGCCGTACCGGAGGTACATACCATGAGACAACCACAACTTGAGGAATGCGAGGTCGAAGGCGTCCCTGTGTCGCCGCTTCTGGCCGAGGGCCGCGGGAACCCCTACGGCAGCGTTCCGGGCCTGGATGACGAGGAGCTGGCCGATCCTCGCGAGTTGGAGAGGCAGATCATGATCAACGAGTGGGCACCGATTCTGGCCTTGCCGGTCAGGACACGGCGAGGGTGGGCCCAGCCAATGATCAGCGAGGACTTCGGCCTGGACTGGGGTGCGTTCGGGACCGTGGATTTCGATCGCCTGGTACCGGAGTTCGATAAGGCCAGGTACAAAGCTGACCGGCTTTCCGAGAAACTACGGGACACAGTGATGATGTTCGAGATGGTAAGTGCGAGGCTTCCCAAGGCCAAGTACCGGGTGCTCAAGTACCTCGGCAGAGGCGTCATCGAGCTGGAGGATATCGAGAATCCGGACATGCTCGCCCTGGCCAAGTACTTCCTGCAGATCAGGCGGCTCCAGAAGGAGATCACCGAGCTCCGGAAGGCGAGCTGGAAACGCCGGCAGGCCCGGGCGGCGGAGGTGCTCGGATGAGCTCCCGCAACTGGAAGGCTGGCCACATGCCGGTGGTGCGGATCAGCGGAGTGCCCTATGTCCTGGACGTTAACCTGAAGCGACTTCGAGCTGTCCACGACCCCGAGGATTGCATCGAGCTGGAGGCCCCGCCATGAAACCGGAGAGTGGGAAGTCTCCTCTGGTGACGGTCTTGGCTGCCCAAGGCCAAGAGACGCTATTCGAGAACCCGCTTCGCAACCTCCGGAGCCGAGGGGTTCGGTACTGGCTGGTTCATCTCGATGATCTTCCGCGACCAAGGAACGCCGGGGGGCGCTGACGTGGCAGCGAGAAATGAGCGAGGCGGGGGAGATCTGTCGGATGCGTGCAACATCGGCGAGCCTTCCGCTTCGCTTCAGCTCACCTGTCCGCGGGCATACTGCCCGCGGGTCTGATCGAAGTACATGGGTCCCAATGGTCGAGAAGGCGGCGAAACAGAAATCAGGCCTGCCGCCGGGTATCCCGGCACGTGTCCGCCAGCCAGCGCTCGATTTCGATACCCGCCAGGATGTCCTCCTTGTCCTTCGACTCCGCCTGCACCATTTCGCCGGCCAATTCCCCCAGTCGCTTGCGGGCCCGAGCCTCGATCACGCACAACACTTGATCCTTCCAGTCCATGGTCTCACCTCGATCAGCGTGGGTACGTTGGGGTTTATCAATGTTCTGTTTTCAGGCCCCGCGAGATTCCTCACTCGGCAGTAGCGAAAAGCGTAAAACATATAAACCCTGCCGCATTCACCACCTCCCAGTAAGCACTACGGAGGAATCAAAATGTACTCAACCAATCCATCCAACGTACCCGCCGGGCAGGCGGGATACGCACCGTATTTCTATCAGGCCGGGCTCTATCTGGGCTACGATCTGGGCGCCGGAAACCATGGAATCCGTTCTCAGGATTACACGTCTTCGACCTATGACTTCTCGTCCGATGTACCGCTCTTCGCGGGAATCGGACCCGTCCAGACCGTCGAGCAGGTCATTGCCCAAGGGTATTTTGCCGTACCCCGGGTTAACCCGATCTCCGCCCTGATCTCGGATAAGACCCATACCGCACGACTTGGTCTGGACGACGTTATCCACCAGATCCGTTCACGCTACGAACTCTACCAACGCAATATCGAGGAACTCCACGAGTCGGTCTGCGAGGCCCACAACTCGGTCTTCCGACAGATGGCCGACCACGGCCTCACTGTCGCCAACCAGCGGCAGCAGTACTCGGTGAGCAAGCAGGTCCAGAAGATCTACGAATTGCAGCGCGAGGAGCGAGTCAATCTCTGGCGGGACGTCTCCCGGC
>JAKLEZ010000077.1 GCA_022711465.1 Planctomycetota bacterium
TCCAACGCCACGCGAGCGAACTGCGCGCCAATCCCAGGCAGTGGATGCCCTGGAACTACCGGGAAAGCCTCACGCCCACCCACTCCAGCTGACCACGCCAAAAAAATCACGCTATGCAGGCTTGCCGGAAGGACACGATGGTTGCTCCGGCTCTGAGTGTAGTGCTCGTCGCACATGCCAGCATGCCGGCTACAGCGATGATGCCGATCCGGGGACTGCTGCGTCTCATATTGCTCCTGCCTCCACGCGGGGGGGTGCCGCAAAAGCCTCGACGCCGAGTACCCCGCGAGCGACGGGCGTTGCCCCGCAGCAACTCAGATCTGGAAGAGTCCCACGGCGGTTGTTGACCGGCTGTTCCGCGCGACACCGAAAACGCAGGTGGCCGGAAAAGCAGAGTGCGGTTACGCCCACCACCTGGTCTCCGTGGAGATTAACGTAATTGGGTCTTGTCGTCAAGTGATAGTGAAGCGACGTTGTTCCCGATTAGTGCTCAGTCGGGGCTCAATCTGCGGGTTCAGGTCCGCCCGTGACTTGGACCGCGGGCTTCCGCCTGGGCCGCGGGTGGCGTCGGCGAACAGAGAACGTCTTTTCTGCCCGAGCCCCGCCGACGAAAACGACGCCCCCGCGAGTACAGCCTGCTCAACCGCCCGCGCCGGTCGTACCATCTACACGGAGACCCGCATGCGCGTTAGCTTCATGCCATTCAGGACTGTCCCGCGCTTCCCTGATCCTCGTCTGGGCTGGCCGCTGAACGCTGACGGCTGACAGCTTGCTGGTCAATTCGCACAGTCCGGATCGGCTGGCCTACCAGCCCCGCTGTAGCATCGCTGGAAGATGCCGAAGTCGGACTGGTCGACGTCGCCGTCGTGGTCCAAGTCGGCCTTGGCGCAGTCTACCGTATAGGCGATGGCTGGCCCACACATGCATACTCGGAAGACGCTGAAATCCTCAAGGTCCACATCGCCGTCGTGATCATAGTCCCCCAGAATCACAGGTGGACAACCCTCAGCATCTACCGGTGAGCTCGGTACCGTACCGGTACAGAGATCCTGGCAATCAGTGACTCCATCATTGTCCGAATCCGGGAAGGTCAGTGTCGCGGCGTCGGAACTGAAAGTGCCGCAGGTGCCGCTCACCAGGCATCGAAACCTCTTGCCGCGGTCACTGCCAGCAACCGTAAACGTATGGGTGGGGCCGGTGGCATTGGCTATCGCCGTGAATGTGCTACCATCGTCGACGCTGAGCTGCCACTGGTAAGCCAGGTTCGTTCCGGACGCTATGACCGTAAAGGAAGCAATCTGACCTGGACAGCCGTTCCAATCCGCCGGCTGGCCCGTGAACACGGGGCTGGTGCCGCTACTCAGCGGAAGCACCTTCACGTTGTCGATGATGCCAAAACTCAGAGCCGCGTTGTTGGAAATCGATACGAAGGGGTCCACGTAACCCAACGAGATGTTGCCGGCTAGGGGAAAGTCGCCGCTGGTCGTCGTCAGCGTGGCGATCACGTGGCCGTCAATTTCCCACTGGGCCGTGTTGCTGGCAACGGTGATGGTCACATCTCGCCAAGCGAATGCGACGGCACCAGCGGCAGTGGTGCCCGTTTGTTGCGGGTAGGCCGCCGTTTGCAGGGGAACGGCCAGTGGCACGTTGATAGCGGGGAACCTCACGAGATAGTAGGGATCGCTGTTGTTGTTGGCGCTCGCGTAAGTTCCTGCCAAGAACTGGCCGGTAGCGGGAAGCTGCTCTGCGCCGTTCTTGTGTACCCGGTAATCTCGCGTCGCGCCTCCCTCGCTGGAGACAGCAAACCAACCGCCGCTGCCAGTCAGGCCGGTATTGTTGACAGCAACGCCGTTGTAGCCGATGCCCGCACTGATGAACTCCGTCGAACCGGTTCCACCCGCCGGAAATGGACCGTTGGCATTCATCCACATGTCGAACGTGAGTACGTACTCGCCGGCGAAGAACCGATCGTTGGGTGAGGCGGTGACGGCAGAGACGAAGCCTTGCGTCATGTTTGCCTCCAACTTCAGGCCTCGAGTACCGGCGCCCCGCGGTGCCGGCGGGATACCATCTACGCTGTAGTCGTACGCAAACGTGGTCCGTGTTTGGCCGGCCGTGCGGAGCGTCCAGTGGGCGGACGAATCGATGTTGAAGTCATCGGCGAACAGGACACCTGTTGTTGGGCAATTGTCGCACGCATCACCCACCTGATCGCCGTCCGTGTCAATCTGCGTTGGATTGGCGGTGGAGGGACAGTTGTCCACGCCGTCGAGCACGCCGTCCTGATCAGCGTCGGGCGGCGTGGAAATCGTGAGGTATACGTGGACGCCACCCGGATACGGACTTGACACAGGGTCGTTGCTCTCCACGATCAGCCAGTCCTCGTACGTACCTGGAGGCATGTCGAGCCTGATCGCACTGACGGTGACCACCTGTTGCCCCCGCGCAGCCACCTGAAACGGCCGCTGAGGGTAGACCCGAATCCAATCGCTACCCAACTGAGGATAGATCGCGCCGATCTCCAGCACCACATCGCTCTCGTTGTGAACGGTGAACGTCTTGCTGCAGCTTCGACACGGCTCCTCCTCTGGGACCGGCTGCAGGCACGGCTCGCGCTCAAGCTTCTCGGTCTTGAGGTGCTCAAGTTCGCGCATGCTAATGCACACCTCGTAGTGCTCTCTGCTATCTGTCCGCACGACCGATCCCGCTCGCAGAGCTTCGTTTCGAACGTAATCCTTCACTTGGCTCCAATCGTCATTGTCAGTCAGGACACCCAGTGGGCCCGTCGCATTGCACCACGAGTGGTCGAGGACTTCCCCCCGCTCATCCCTCGTTGCGTCCAAATCGTGGCTAACCGGCTCCGGGTCGGGAAAGGGCGCTTCACAATCCCAGTTCACGCTGCCAAACCCGATTCCCAACGGCTCATTGAGGCTGCCTTCATCCAGAGAGGCGAGCGTGCCGCGGGAGAAATCGAGGTTCTTGAAGCGGGACTCGGAATCTACGAGGCCGTCACAGGACATCCCCCCTCCGACGCCGCGCAGCTGATACCGGTAGGCCATGATACTCGCGAAATTCGGTTTGTACTCACCAATTTCAGCCTCACTCTGGCTTCCCGCGTGCCTGAGGCTCAGATTGTGGCCGAGCTCATGCGCGAACGTCGCTGCCCGATCCCACGGCGTTCCGACGTCGTTTGTGAAGGAACCGAGGGTTACGATGAAGTCGTCACCACCGATCTCCGCCAGACCGGAACTGCCGGTTCCCTCTCCAACGTCATAGTCGTGCGCGAAGACGCAGTAATGCCAGCCAGACTGCCCTGCATGATTAAAGTGTGCTTGCTTGATCGCTCCGAAACTGTCGGGGCCGTTGTAGTTGAAGAACACGCGGGGGTTCTCGGGGTCGTCGACAAGCGTGTCGACGTGTGAGATGGCCTCATCCAGTTCGACGTTAAGGGTGATTCCCTCGCAGGCAAACAGGTTGATCACCGCCCGAATTTCATTCTCCTCCGGCCGGTGAGAGTGGCTCACATCGGACATCCAGTCTACCTCGACGTTGATCGACAGTCCGGTAGGAACAGGCCCGCAATCGCCCCCGTCAAACGAGACGACAGTGGGATCGATTCTAATTCTCGGTGTATCTGATGCGAGCTTGACCAACCGTGCGTCTACATAGAGGTACGGGCTCGACAGGTCCGTAGCTTTGTTGCCGGCAACGATGAAGCCACCATCTTTGGTCTGGTGAACGTCGTATGCCTTGTCAAAGGCCCTACTCGTCGGGGCAGGAAACACTATATCCCATTGGAGATCACCGGAGCCATTGGTTTTGAGGACACGAGCATACTCAAGCAACCACGTTTGCCCATATGTGCCACCAACGACGAATCCTCCGTCCGCGGTCTGGTCGACCGCGTAGCCCCAGTTGTAGTTGCTTTTGCGCCCAAACGTGCGCGACCATGTTTCAATGCCGAGATTGTCGGTCTTGATCAGCAGTATACGTGTGTCGGTTGGCGTTATTTCAAACCCTCCTGCGATCACGCATCCACCATCAGTTGTCTGCCGGGCACACTCCGCCCAGCCCGCGCCACCCAGTGTGCGTTCCCAGATCAGATTGCCCTCGGAGTCAACGAGCAGGAGGTAGCAGTTGTATTCCTTTGCGCCGGCCACAAGAAAAGAGCCGTCGCGAAGCGCTTCCACCGAGTTAGCATTCTCGTGTAAGGTCGATCCGAAGGTCTTGCTCCACTGAACTCTGCCTGAGGCGTCTGTTCTAATCACGTAAACATCGGAACTACCTGCACCAAAGGAATTCGTGGAACCCGCCAGGACGAAACCGCCATCGGCTGTGACGTCGACGTCATTACAGGAATCCGCCCCGTTGCCACCAAAAGTGCGAGACCACAGGATGATCCCGGAGCTATCCGTCTTTACGAGGTGACAATCCCAGCTGCCAGCCAAGTCAGTTTCTCCGGCCACGATAAATCCCCCGTCGCCAGCGGGGTGTACATCGTAAGCCGTTTGCGTACCTGGACCACCGAACACTCGAGACCACAAGACGCCGCCAAGGGTGTCCGTGCGAACCAAGTAAATGTCATCCGCGGTGTCAGCTTCGCCAACAGCAATGAACCCGCCGTCGCTGACTTGTTGGACGGCACGAAAGCCGACGTGGCCATAGGTGTGGTCCCATTGAATCTGCGGCTGCGCGACCGCAAGCCGAGTAAGGGCAAGAAGGACTAAAAAGCCGAAGCAATCACGTGTGCGCATGGCGGATTCTCCGGTACCCGCGATGCAGTTCTCTTGACCGACATTTCCCATTTGACCTCCACCCAGCTACGCTGCCGGGTTGTATTCCGCCATTGTACCAGCGCCCCCCCCCGTTGCGCCCACCCCGTTTTTTTCCAGTTTCTTCGGGGTTTGAGGGCTGAACCGACCCCTCCCATGCGTGCCGGGGCGGCTTTGTAGCCTCGTTTCCTGGGATGGGCGCAGGGCATCTCCAAGGAACATCGTAACGGGAGCCATTCTGAGGGGCTTGTCCAGCCATCATGAAGGCACCAGGGCGGGCACGGCACGCAGCCACCGTGATGTTCCATTGCGATCAAGATCGAGAGATCCCTGTATGAGGAGCGGACAGGTGACAGGGGTCAGCTTGAAGAGGGTGGGGGGCCGGTTCAGATTCCTAGAGGACACGTGCCGGCCTTCTTGGTCGGCCGCCCCCGCCTGTCTCCCGTGCCCTTACCGCAACCACACACCTGGCAGACTTCGCCGCAGAGATAGGCTTAAAGCGGGCGAATCCGCGTTAGGACGCTTCTTCCTTTGGCTCGGCGTCATCGGGGTCGCACGCCGAGCTCTTAACTCCGCCCTGTGCTCCTCGAGGACGCGCTTCGGACTGAAGATGTACAGGTTCGGGTTTGCCAGCAGGAATGGCCCAAGGATGGCCTGAGATTGCGGGCCGAGGTAAATCAGGCGTTCACGGTCATGGTGCTCCGTTTTGTGGGAATAGGGTCGATAGGACCACACGGCGTCAGTCCGGTCCAAGTCGCGGGTGCGCATGATGAGGACTTCGCCGGGTCGCATGCCGGTTAGCCGCCCTGTCAAGAATGGTTCTGGTGGGCGCTTACCTCTTCATCGAGAAAGAGCGGAAGCTGCTTGCTGTCCTCATGCCGCGTGTGGAAGATCGCCGTCCGCTGCCAGCGACGCTGCTCGTCGGCGCTCAACTCGCCCAACTCCGCCACGATCCGCTGCCGCGGCCCTCGCTCCGTCCGCTTCGACTCGACCAGCGTGAAATAGGTGTGCGGCTTGCCGTCCTTGGTCCGGTGGTGGGCTCGAAGGAACATCCGTGCCTCCTCACCTTGTCGCCGGGCGGGCAAACGGAGCCGGGGCTGGGCGGGTGAAATGGAGCCACCTTGAGGGGTACGTGATTCGCGGTAAAGGCTTCCTTGGCCCATGGTGGGCGGGAGGCTGGAATGGCGAATCACC
>JAKLEZ010000078.1 GCA_022711465.1 Planctomycetota bacterium
GGGCCATGGACTCGCGACGACCCCGGGTGTGCCCCACTCTTCGTGCTCGGCGCATGGAAGGCCCTGAATTATCGAACGGTGGCCAGTGCAAGCGACTTGTCGGGTCATCCCGCGGACGTCAAGCCAACCCCGGCTTCGCGCAATCGCCCGATACGTTCCAGGATGGCCGCGAACAGCTTTCGCGGAACCGCCACCTCGGCCAGCGGAAATACTACCCGTTGGGCATGATGCATGTCATGAACAGTCTGAGGTCATCGAGGTCCGCATGGCTGTTATCGTCGGGGTTGGCGTCCAGTCCCGCTTCACGAGGCCTGGCCGCCACGGCCGGGGGAGGGATGCCATGAAATCGATCAGGACGTTGCTGCTTGAGCTCGTTGACGAGCACGGCGCGAGCCATATCCGGGAGCTGCACATCGAGATTCTGCGGGACAAGCCGGGCACGCCGGAGCACACGGTTCAGTCCGCGCAGTTCGGATCAGCCGGCTTGCCGGCTCCGCTCCAACACCGCTGGAAGATCCCGAAGTCGGATTGGTCGACGTCGAGGTCGCCGTCAAAGTCCGGCGAGATGATCAGGCCGGTTGGCGTCACCATGCACCCGGCCGGAAGTCGGGCCGGATCGTAGGAAACAGATGGACCCGTCGAACAGGCCACGAGGACTTTCAAATCGTCCGCGTCCACATCGCGATCGCGGTCGAAATCCGCCCGGGAGAGGATCGGCACCATCCAGAGATCGAGGCTACCGAGGCCGCCGGCGCGGCTGGAAGCGAAGTAGAGCCTCTGGTTGTCAGGTGACAGCCACGGGCTTCCGTCAGCGACGCCGGGCTGGTTGATGACGGGCGAGGGCAGCTTGACGGCCTGCTTCCAGGGGCTGGTGGGCGTGTCGCGCGTAGAGACGTAGATGTCGGCCGTAGAGAAAACGCCCTCCGTATAGCGTGCAAAAAGGAGCGTAAGGCCATTGGTGGAGAGGCATGGCCAGACTTCGCAGAGCGTGCTGCCGTTGATCTCGGGGGGCAACGCCACGACGTTGGGCCAGGGGGCGGCTCGGGTCAAGCGGGTACTCATAGACAGGTCGCCCTGGGAAGCTCCCAAGGGATGCCGGTGAATGATGAGGCTCAGGCCATCAGCGGAGATGCAGCCATGGGCGTTGTTGCAGTTGGGAGCGTTGACCGAGTTGGGCAGGATGGTGGGGGCTGGCCATGGGGCGTCAGCGCGGGTGCGGGTGGACTTCCAGATATTCAGAGGGTATCCGCTAGCGAAGACGATCTCAAGGCCGTCGGCGGTAATGCTCCCATCGATGTCGAACCCATCGGTATCGAGGTTATCGAGGCGGACGGGAGTGGTCCAGGGGCTCTGGGTAGAGACGCGGGTGGACACCCACAGGGCGCCGGGGCCTCTCGTGCCCGGGCGGGCAGGCAATCCGGGGCCGCCGGAGGTGAAGGTCATCGTCAGCTCGTCGCCAGTGAGAGTCGGGGTCGCTTCGGAGGCGCTGGAGTTGAGGGGGGAGCCGAGGTTGACCGGCGTACCGTAGGTGTTCGGGTCGGCCCAATCGGGGGGCCGCGCCCAGGCCAGACCGCCGTTTACTATCGTGACCCCGCAGACACCTGCGGCCACAATTAGCATGCTTCTCATGGCAGTCTCCTATGTCTCGATTCCCCCTTCTTACGCCTTGACACCCGGCACAGCGCTTCGCGGAACCGGTTCAGGAAAGATGCGCATCACTCAATTGGCACAGCCTGGGTCGGCCAGCTTGCCGGCCCCGCTGTAGCACCGCTGGAACAGGCCGAAATCGGACTGGTCCACGTCGCCGTCGGCATCAGAATCGGCGGCGATGCGACCGTTGCCGTCCGGCGTGAGCGTGCAGCCGGACGGCAGATTAGTCGGACGGTAGGCGATGGCTGGGCCAGTCGCGCAAGCCTCGAGAATGCCCAAGTCGTCGTTATCTACGTCGCAATCGGAATTGAAATCACCCGGGATTCCCGGCGAGACGCAAGCCGCCGGAACGACCGTGGAAAAGGTGAAGTCATCCAGGACGACGCCCTCCTTGCTGGCGCTGGCTGGCCAGCCGGAGCCGCTCATGATGCGTACCGAGCTGATCACGGCAGACGGCTTCTCGGTGGCGACGTCAACAGCGATCAGCCCTCGGAACAGCTGCGAGGCGTTTGGACCGGAGACGGTGTCCGTACTGCCCAGCAGGGTGCCGTTCGCGCCGTAGATGGAGAGGCTGCTCGGCCCCATGCCGGGGTAGTCGGCATCAATGAAATAAACGCCGAACCCGGAGATCAATCCCTGTTCGTCCGTGACAAAGAAGGTGCAGTCCGTGCGGTTCCCCGAGCCGTTGATGGGGCCCGGGGCGTACGTGTTGGGCGCCGAGACGGGAACATAGTCGGCCGGCCAGCTGAACGTCCGGCTGACGTACTGGCCTTCCGTCCCCTTGATCACGATCTCCTTCGTGGACCTGTAACGGTCGGACGAAAAGGCCACGAAGGTGGATTGGGAGGTGTCAAGGTCGTCGAAGTCGACGACCCGCGTCTGGCCGTCGAGTCGCGCAACGAAAGCGGCGCGATTCGTGTAGAGCTCAATCCGGATTGCGGCGTTGGACCGCTGCATCAGACTCAACACGGCGACAACAGCGATGATCGCGAGGCGGCTGCGAATCGACATGTGGGTTTCTCCAGTGGACATTTCTCAGGTGGCCTTGTCCGGCTACGCCGCCGGGCTGTGTCAGGCCGGCATTGCACGACCTCCTGAGCAGGCGGCACGCTCTAAGCACGCGAGCAGTCCGACAACAGCACAGGCCACTCGTGGCCCTCTGGGACCGTTCATGCCCTTCCTCCTCTACCAGGACGCGACCTTGATCAATCCGCTCTCCCCGATCCGTGTTGACACTGGAGATGTCTAGCGCCATGGAGCGAATTGCATTATACCACGAGCCCTGGCTCCGCCGCTTGCGCTGATGCAGCGGGCCGGCCGCCTTCATGATCCGGTAACCCCGTTGCTACTGGCCAGCCTGAGCTCGCCGGCACCCACTACGTCCAGATTGCCGCTGGCAACGGAGGCGACAAAGATCATCACGGTCCCGTGATCTGCCCGGACCAGACCTCCGTCATCTGCGAAGTTGCCGTCGCACAGTGCCAGGCTGGCGCCCCAGCTCGCCTGTAGCGTCCCGCTGTTGACCACGCCATTGGCGCTGGGGTCGATCCGCAGCCGGTAGGTCGGGTCGTTGGCGTCGATCAGGCCCAGGCCGCGGTTGGTCAGCGCCATTGGATTGCTGCCCACGTCACCGGCCCCCTCGATGGTATTCTCGTTGATCAGCCGGTCGGTTGTGGTCGCTCCGCGAATCCCACTCGAGCCGATGCCCGTCCTGCTTGTTCGACCCGCTGTAGCACCGCTGCAGGATGCCGAAGTCGGACTGGTCGAGGTAGGCGTAGCCGTCGCTGTCGGCATCGGCGTCCAGTCCTCCACCACGAGGCCTGGCCGCCGTGGCTGGGGGAGGCACACCATGACATCCATCAGAACGCTGCTGCTCGAACTTGTTGACGGGCATGGAGCCAGCCATATCCGGGAGCTGCACATCGAGATTCTGCGGGACAAGCCGGGAACGCCGGAGCATATGGGTCAATTCGCGCAGTTCGGATCGGCCAGTCTTCCCTGTCCGCTGAAACGCCGTTGGAACAGACCGAAGTCTGACTGGTCAACGCCGTAGTTGTCGGCGTCCAGTCCTCCACCACGAGGCCTGGCCGCCGTGGCTGGGAAACGGAGGCAGCCAGTTCAGTCCGCGCAGTTCGGGTCGGCCAGGATCATCGGCCCGCTGGCCTGCGCGCACTTCTCAAAAGCCAGAAGATCATCCTGGTCCACGTCGTTGTCGCCGTCGACGGAGCGGCGGAACGGGCGGCTCGGATCCGTCTGCTCCCGGTCCAGGCAGTCGCAGTAGGTCGTGCTGTTGAACGCATGCCCGGGATCACCGGCCGCGGTATAGCAGAGCTGCCAGACGGCGAAGTCGTCCTGGTCCACGTCTCCATCATCGTCGACGTCGGCGAACGGCTCGTGGCACGCGCAGGGCGGGCTCAGGTCGCAATCCGAGTCTGCGCAGTCGGTCGCCCCGTCCTGGTCGTCATCGATGCCGTTGCCGCATATCTCGATGCAGCTCATGGTGCCGCTGACCGAGACGTTGTCAACATCTACGAACTGGCCGTTGCCGCCGGAGTCCTCGTTGGCCAGTATGCCCACAGGACCGGGCGGATACACGCCGGTTGTGTCGACACACTCGACCTGCCAAGTGCAGGGCTCGGTGGTGCCGTCCAACCACTCGCGGGCGCGAAGGATGAGCCCGCCGCCGCCGTCATCCTGGCACTCCGCCCGGATCCACCAGTCCTTTGACGCATCGAAACCTGTGACCGTAGTGTCACATAGGGAGGTGAGGCTCAGGCCGGCCAGCTTCTGGATGCCCAGGTACCCATTGTCATCTGCGGCGAAGACGTAGCCTGCGAACTGGTTCGGGTCCGGATTCAGGCGGACAAGGAAGCCTGCATTTATCTCCGAGCCAGAGGTGGCCGCCAGCGACGGGTTGGCGGACCAGCGGATAAGCATCAAGGCGGACGTGTCGGCGAACGGACCGGGGTCAAACATCACGCCGGAATCGTCCTGGGGGTCATCGATCGACACCGGCAGGCCCGCGAACTTCAGACGGAGGCTGCCGTTGACGACCGTGGGCAGGAACTCATCGAGTTGCCCTACTGAGAAGATGAAGTTGGGGTCGACCTCGATCAAGCCCTGAGCGGTCCCATCGTTGAAATCTCGGACCCAATCGGCGTGCGCGGGAAGCACGATGATCATGGCCGCGAGGACGGCGGCCTCTGCGGCCAGCAGGCGCGGAACGAACATGGCCATCTCCTTTCACCTGACATGTATAAGAGGCTGGTTCATCCAGCCCCCCTGAATCCGAGATGATGCGCTGCGGCGGGGTCCGGCCCGGGAGGTGGACAATCGAGGCGATCGTGAAGTTCCGTCCGAGTGGCAGGGGCCTCCATGCCGGTCCGGGCCGTTCCTCAGCGACACTGTCATTATACCCGATCTTGGGCCGGCCATCCAGAGCGAATTGCAGTCCGGCTCAGGCGGACATTGACTTGCGCTGACCGGATCCGTCGGCCTGTTCGCACCGCTGTATCATCGCTGGAAAGAGCGGAAATCGCTCCGGTCGACGTCGGCATGTCGGCCGCCACGAGAGGCGTCCAGTCCTCCACCACGAGGCCATGCCGCCTGTTGCTGACAAAGCAGCGGCATCCCGTTCAGTTCGCGCAGTTCGGATCAGCCGGCCTGCCTGCCCCGCTGTAGCCCCGCTGGAGGATGCCGAAGTCGGACTGGTCCACGTCGTCGTCCTTGTCGAAGTCGGCGGCGATGTGGCCGTTGCCGTCCGGCGTCAGTGTGCAGCCGGGTTCTGATTGGGGGAGGGTGGCGGGATCGTAGGGAACCGCCGGGCCGGTCACACAAGCGGCGAAAACCTGCAAGTCGGCGGCGTCCACATCGCAGTCCTGGTCGAAATCCACCGGGACGAACGCGCTGCAGACCGGGAGGATCACACTCCAGAACCCGCCC
>JAKLEZ010000079.1 GCA_022711465.1 Planctomycetota bacterium
GTCAGACTGGAGTCGGTGCCCCGGGTGGCGCGGGGACGATCTACGTTCGGCGTCCGGGGCAGGTGGACGGGGAATTGATCGTAGACAACAACGGCCAGGTGACCACCGGCTGGAGCACACCGCTGACCAACACCGCGTCTGTGAGTCTTGATGATCTGATCATTAAAGGCAAGGCTAGGGTCCAACTCGGCGCCGGCCTGACCGTACGCCATGGTGTGACGTTTCAGGACGGGTACTTGCGTATTCCGCCCTCTTCGGTGCTGACGGTGTGCGCGGATGTGTGGCGCCTCACCGGCAATCAGCAGATGGTCGTTGAAGGCGAGGTGCGGTTCGGTGGTCAGGTGCAGCCTGACGCCTTGCCGCGCATGGAAATTGCGTCGGGAAGTCCGATCAGCTTCGCAGCCGGCAGTCGGATCTCATATGACGACATGGCCGTGCTTGCGGGCGGGATGCTCTCCTTCGATGGGCCGGTGGCACTGGTCAACCTGCGCGTCGGTAACGGCGGTCTTGTCACCCATTCGAGTACGGCAACCGGACTGGATCTGAACCTGCTAGGCGGTTTGACCGTTGAAGCGGGTGGCAGCATTACCCATCTGGCCGGTTCCAGCGGCCTGAATCTGACCACGCTGGGTGACCTGACTGTCAAGGCCGGCGGTGTGATCACGGCCGATGCCAAGGGATATGGCAGTGCAGCCGGGCCGGGCAAAGGGGCCTCCGGCGGATCCGGCGGCGGTGGCGGGTACGGAGGAACCGGAGGCAACGGTGGTGGGGGAGTGGCCGGCGGCAGCACCTACGGTTCCGAGACGGAGCCGGTCGATCTTGGCAGTGGCGGTGGCACGGGAAGCGGGGCCAGCGGCGCAGGCGGTGGAGCCATCCGGCTCACGGTCGGCGGGACCATGACCCTGGATGGTCAGGTTACCGCCAACGGCGGGGCCAGCGGCGGTTACGGCGGAGGCGGCTCCGGCGGCAGCGTCTACGCGACCATCGGTTTCCTGACCGGGACAGGCCTCATGTCCGCCAACGGTGGGTGGGGCGGAACGGCCAGCGGCGGTGGCGGGGGCGGCGGCGGGCGGGTGGCCATCTACACCAACTGCGAGCCGGACTTCGGCCAGGATCAGGTGCGGGTCGACGGCGGGAACGGCATGAACAGAGGCCAGCCGGGGACCATCTTCTGGGCCATCTGGCCGGACATCCTGCCCAACCAGTGCGTCAATCGGTTGTACGTGAACGCGACCGCCACGGGTGCCAACAACGGGTCGAGCTGGACCGACGCCTTCACCGATCTCCAGGCTGCCCTCAATGCGGCCAAGACCCTGGGTGGCAACTGCACGGAAGTCTGGGTGGCGGAAGGGATCTACCGGCCCTCGACCCGAACGGACTTCGACGACCCACGATCAGCCACCTTCCACTTGAACGACGGCCTGCAGCTCTACGGCGGCTTCGCCGGTACCGAGACATCGAGGCTCCAGCGCAACCCGTCGGCCCGCAGTACTCTCAGCGGTGACTTGAACGGCGACGACGATGTCGGCCAACTCGAAGACAACAGCTATCACGTTCTGACCACATCCGAGTGGGAGACCACGGTGGTTGTGGATGGCTTTGCGATCACCGCTGGAAACGCGGGTGGCGCCAACCCGCTGGGCGGAGGCCTGACCAGTCAGGACGCCCGGCTGGCCCTGATCAACGATACCATTCTCGGCAACCAGGGCCCAGCGGGCGGGAGCGCTTGCCTGATGGCCTGCGTCGGCCTGACCATTGACAACCTCACCATCGGTCTGAACGGGCCTGGTCTGAATGCGGCCATCACCGATAACATCCTGGTCCTCAACGGCCGGCTCCAACTGGCCACCGGGACGCTGGAACTCCAGGCCAGCGTCCTTGAGGGACCGGGCAGCCTGGACCTGGCCCAGGGAACGTCGATTCGCGTCGGTGGGAACGCCGTTCGGACGCAGCCGCAACAACTCATCGAGTGCCTGCAAGGGAACACCGGATCGACGGGCTTCACCTGGACCACAACGGAAGTTCGCTCCAGGATCACCGGCCGAGGCGACATCGACATCGATGCGGATCAGCGTCTGGTGCTCTCCGGCCAGGCCAATCTGAACCTGAGTGGTCTGCCCGACACCGAGTGCGCCAACGACCCGGGTGCTCCGCCGACCGGCAAGGTGACCGTCAACGGCTCGCTGGTCGTGAAGGACGCCGCGACCGTCCACAACACCAATGTGGAAGTGAAATTGCTCTCGTTCGACGGCCAGAACACCGTGCAGCACAACAATATCACGCTGAGACAGGTGCTCCCCGGCTACGGCGGGGAGTTCTTCGTCAGTGATGCCGCCACGGTGAGCTGCAACCGAATCATCTCCTATGGCGACCGGTACCTGGACCTCGATCCCGACCCGAGGGCTCTCGCACGCCCGACGGTCACGGACAACCGCTTCTTCGTCCGTATCGCCGAAGGGGTAGCCGGCGATCAGGGCACGATGCTGGAACTGCGTACCCGGGACTTCGACTGCCCGGGCGGCTGCTCCTCGGGCGCGCTCCCGCTGCCGGCCGGTTTGGGCTACTCGGATGCCTGGGTCCTGGAAGAACTGGAAGTCCTGCCCAACGCCAAGGTGAACCTGACCAACCGGCCGGGCTTCGTGTTCCAGGATCCGGCCATCCCTGTGCCGGAGGTGCTGTACGTCAAGAAGGTGATCCTGCATCCGAACGCGGTGCTCAATACGGGCCTGCAGCGGATGTACTATCAGCAGTTGGTGGATGAGAGCGGAGTCCCGCTGGTGCAGGATTCGACGAACCCAGCTGCCCCCATGTCCAACGGGAGCCGGATCGTGGACATCCCGCTGCTGGGCTTCTCGCTGGGGATCATCGCGATGGACGATCAGAGTCCGTCGCCGTTCAACGAGCAGGACATCCGGATTCGCAAGCGGCTCACGGATCCGCAGGACGAGCAGGCGGAGTCAGGTGCTCCGCAGCAAGGTGCCGTGTCTCATCTTCCCGAGGCCCGCGGACCAAACAACGGCGTGCTGGAACTGCGGACGCAGGCCGAAGGTATGGCGTCGGCCAGTTCGGTGGCCGCCAAGGGTTCGTTTGCCAGAGCGGGCGAAGAGAACATTGTGGTTGCCTTCGAGTATCAGTATCTCGGCGGTGGCGATGCTCAGGATGCCGAGCTGATCGTGTCGTTGAGCGACAACGCGGAGGTCGGGCAGGGCAACTACGAGGTCGTCCGTGTCCGACCGCCGGTGGCGGGCGTTCCGGGCTCGATTGGAAACGGCACGTACGCAGTGTTCTATCAGGTCGTGCCCTACGAGGACTGGTCTGCGCACCTGGGCAGATTCAATCGGGGCACATACGTGGAATTGGAACTCCGCGGCAAGGGTGCGATCGTTCGCATCGACAACTGGGATCCACAGGTAACCTGCCGGTATGAATGCGCCAGCTACGACAATATTCCAGGCGTCACCGAGGCGGACTTCCTGATCCTGCTGGCCGAATATGGACGCGCCCTCAACCCCGGCGGGGACGCCAAGGATTGCCTGGATATCGCGTTAAATCGCGACAAGTATGTGGACCTCAGCGACCTGCTCGGCTGGGATTCACTGAGAGCTGGGAACCTGAACTCTTGCGGGACAGGCGGAGCATCCGCGGCCCCACTCCGTTCAGAACTGGCCCGGGACGGATCGTCCTGGACGTCCTTCAAGCCCCTGCTGATCAGCGGCAAGTCGAACGAAAGCGGTCGGCAGCAAGACGTTCTGTACGGCATAGCGGGCGACGGCACATGTACAGCAAGCACCGTTCCCCCTGCTGGCGGGACAAACTCGCACGGCAACGGCCGCCTGGTGCGGGACTCCCAGGGCAAAGCCTACCAGGTACACGGGACGCGAGGCCTGGTCCGGCTGAGTGACGGCCAGGTGATGGTCGGCCCACGAAATGACCTAGCCAGCGGCAACAACACAGTGGCCGTGAGTGTGACCGCCACCGGCGGCGGGAGCTTCACTGGATTACCCCTTCTGGATGCGGCCTTCGATCCTGCTGATCCGACCGTCGTATATGTGACTCCCGTCTTGGTCATGGTACCCTCTCCAGCCCATGCCTACCGGGCGACCGCTCGGCTGGTGCTCGACCCGGCCCATCCGGGAACGTACAGCGTGGGCCGGCTCTACGGAGTGGATCCCTGGACGGACTCCTCGGTCAATACGACTATGCCGGACGCCTCGTCCTGCAACGTGCAGCGGCTCAGGGAAGTGGAGATCGATCGCAGCGGAAAGAGCCTGTACGTGAGCAGCGCCCAGGGCGGCAACGACAACGAATGGCTGCTCATCTACGATGTACAGACCGGAGCCGAGACGAGACAGCGCTTGACGCAGATTCATACTGAGCTCAGATCGCCGGTGGCGATGCTGGTTTCCGCAAGGGAAGACAGCCTGTACCTGGCGTCCTCGGCCACCGGCGGGAATGACCGGATCTTCCGGCTGGGCATCTCCGGTACCAGCCTACGGTTCGATGGTGAGTTGGTACTGGACGATGTCGGTCAGATCACGGCCATGACCGAGGACCCGATCACCGGCAAGCTGTACGTGGCTGGCTTCCAGTCGCCGGAGATTCCGGAGAATCTGTCCCGGACCGACCCGCTCTACACGCAGTACTTCTCGAACAACTCGGCGGTGTTTACCGCTCCGCGAATACTCGCGGTGCAGCCAGCTGCCACGTGGACTTCTTCGATCGCGGAATCGCCGAGCCTGGGTGCAACAAACCTGGGCTTGCCACTGGCCGCGATCTATCTGCCCGGCCCCGCGGCCGATTTGGACCGCGACGGTGACGCGGACTCGGCCGACCTCGACCTGTTCAGAGCCTGCGTTTCGGGACCGACGATCCCTCGCGCCGATACCCTCTTCTGCCAGCTCGCAGACTTCGACCACGACAGTGATGTCGACCAATCCGACTTCGGCCGGTTCCAGAGGTGTTTCAGCGGAACCGGTGGGCAGCCGAATCTGAACTGCGCGAACTGAACACGGGGCTCCCTGCTCGGCCTTTGCAGCCAAGTCCATCGAAACAGGGCTCGGACGCCGTTAATGATGCGACGTCGCGGGGCCGCCTCGTCCGTCATCACCTCCGCCTTGTCAGCCAGCGATCCAACGGCGACTCCGTCAACGATCGCAGAACCGCCGCTTTCCGCCGCTCCCAATCTGCATTGAGCTTCTGCATCACTGCAGCCGCCTGCTCTGATTCGCCTCCTTCAGCCATGCTTCTCAACCTCCGTGCCAAGGGCACTGCTCAATTCTGGGCAGTGCCCGCCGGCTTCACCTGCCCTTCCCCGTTCCCCGAACTCCAGTACCGGCCGTTTTCGCCGATGATGATGAAGTCGATGATCGGTGTCTTTTCGGCAAGCCTGCATAGCGTGATTTTTTTGGCGTGGTCAGCTGGAGTGGGTGGGCGTGAGGCTTTCCCGGTAGTTCCAGGGCATCCACTGCCTGGGATTGGCGCCCAGTTCGCTCGCGT
>JAKLEZ010000008.1 GCA_022711465.1 Planctomycetota bacterium
CTCCTTTCTGCCCCACGGGGCCTTCCCGAAAGGAGAACCTTATGCGCCCCAACGGTTTCGTACACGCCGCATCGCTCCGAAGCTCTTCGGGTCGCACGGCCAGAGGCCGTGGGTTTAGCAACGCGCTCAATTCATGGACGGGCGCTTCCTGGAACGAAATGGCCTTCCCGTTCGTTCAGGACCGCTGGTACCACATCGCCTATGTATACGACGCCGGCACTCTGCGGTGCTACGTGGATGGTATCCAAATCGGCTCCGTGGCTCACACGCTCGGCGGCAGCATGGGCCAGACTTTCCAGATCGGGGCATCCGCCGCGGGCGGCAACGCGGAGAACTTCATCGGCGGAATCGACGAAGTCGCCATCTACAGCGATGCGCTGACCGGGGCCCAGCTACTCAAGCACTTCAACACCCTGAAGCCGAGATTCGCGCCCCCGGCCGCGATGACGAGTCTCCTCGCGAGTTACGAAGCCGCGATTCTGGCCGAGCCTTCGCTGCTGAGCTACTACACCTTCGAGGGCGACACGACCGCGGTGTCGGACAAGAAAGGACCGTACAACGGCACGCTGGTGGATCTGACCGAATGGACGGAAGGATTCGCCGGCGGCCAAGCCCTGGGCCTCCAGACCTACGGGCATGTCGGTCTCGGCAACGTCGAGGATTTCAAGTTCAGCGACGGCACGGGCTCCATCGAAGCCTGGGTGAATCCCACCGGTGTCGGCCTGGGACTCGGGAACAAGTCGATCTTCGCCGGCCGGGATGACAGCCTCAACCGTTACACCATGCACGTGAACACCAGCAACGGCGACATGGGCGTTTCCACGACCGGTAACACCGGCGGCACCTACCTGGAGACGCCGGCGGGCACGATCACCGGCGATGCGTGGCAGCACGTCGTCGCGGTATTCAGCAACGACGGGACGACGAACCGGACCAGCCTCTACATCAACGGGGTAGCGATCGTGAACAACGTGGCTCAGATTCTGGGCACCCTGGATGCCAGCAGCTTCCAGATTGGAGCAGGCCGGCCTAACGGCGGCTTCCGGTTCCTCGGGCAGATTGATGAACTGGCCGTGTACAGCGAGCCGCTAACCCCGGAGCAAGTCGCGGCGCACTTCAACACCACCGCGTTGACCTTCTCGATCGCCGAGCATGACTTCGTTCTGCCCTCTCAAGCGGGTCCGATCGCGGTTACGCTCTCATTGCCACTGGGTACAGTGGCCCCGGTCGGCGGCACGGCGGTCACGCTGGCCTTCGACGCCTCTATCGTCGAGGTCAGCGCGGGCGGCGTCCCCGTCATTCCCGACGGCCAAGTCGTGGTCCCGGCGGGACAGAACAGCATCGAACTGGCGGTGAAGGCTCTCGGCCTGGGCGGAACGAACCTGGTGGCTTCGGCTCCCGAGGCGCTGTTCGGTTGCACGGCCGTCTTCCGGGTGCGTCTCGGCGACCAAGGCATCATCATCGTCGACGATCACTTCGACGATAATCCCAGCGGCATCCCGAGTCTGGACGCGAGCGCCTTGGCGGCCAACGACAAGGGCCCGGGCGGCGGATGGAGTCCGTACTCGTCGGGCAAGAGCCAGCGTGAGCGGGGCACGAACTGGGAAGTTCTGAGCGACGGCGGTGACTGGAGCCTGGCCGCCCTCAACGGCCTGAACGAAGACGAGTTCAAGTTCATGACCGACCAGGGTGTTCGCCTCGAGTGGGTGATCAGCAATGTCACCGTGACCGCGGACAACCCGACGCCGTACGCTCAGCACCCCACGGGTGAAACCTCCGACGTTCGGCACGAGTTCGGGATCGTCTCCGCCATTCGACCGAACGGGGGCAGCAACGAGCTGTACACGAACACCTCAGGCGGTCTGTACGTGAACGTGTACTACTCGGCCGTCGGTGCCCCACCGACGCAGAATGTCACCGTGACCGGAAGCGTGCGGGTGGTCAACAATACCCACACCGGCGGCGATGAGGAAAGCCTCACCGGGCTCGAGACCGTCGCGACCTTCACGCTCACCGGAATCGCCAGCATCACCCCGAGCAATCCCCTGTCGGTCACCATCGAGGCCGACGAGGACGGCTGGGAGATCGGCTTCTCGCCGAACGCGAATCCGACCTACGTGATCAGTCCCCAGTCGCCCGGCGTCACGACGGTGCCGGTCGCGAAGCTGGCCGGTGGCTGGGACGCCAACTCGCTCAACGACGCGGAGATCACCAGCGAGTTCGTCAACGGGGCCTTCGCCTACGCCCACTTCCAGAACATGGGCATCGGCCGCGGCTCCAGTTGGGTGGACCGCGCCAGGGTGTGCATCGGCTGCAAGCTGACTACAGACTGCCCTGACCCGTTCGCGGACGCCGATCGGGACGGCGACGTGGACCAGCTGGACTTCGGCATCATGCAGCTGTGCTTCACGGGCGAAAACGGCGGCACTCCCCAGGGTTGCCGGTGTTTCGACCGGGATGAGGACGGCAGCATCACCGCGATCGATTTCGGCGCTTTCCAGAACTGTGCCACGAGCAGCGGGCCGATGATTCCGGCCGACGCGGCCTGCGACGATGACTGACCCAGGTAACGGGCCCCGCTCGGCGCCGGGGTTCTCGTGAGCCTGTGCAGTTCGGCATCTCGGCTGCTCCTCAGAGTAGCCGAGATGCTCGCTTTTACACCCGGCCCGGCCGCACCACGACCGGACGAGGCTTCGGCTGCGTCTCGTTCCCGAAGGCTTGCGAGTGTGGTAAGGTAGGCGGCAACACGGACATCCGTCTTTCCCCGAGGAGTCGCCGCGATGAAGCGAGTCCCTGCAGCCTTCCTGGTGCTCCTGGCCCTCTGCACCCCAACGACGGCTCGAGCCGCCGGGCCGGAAGCGGCGGCCAGGGGCGTACTGACGCGGCTGCTGCCCGCCGAGGCCGAGCACTTCGAGCTGATGATCATTCCCAAGGCGGACGGCCGCGATGTTTTCGAGATCGAGAGCAGGAACGGTAAGATCGTCCTCCGCGGCTCCAGCGGGGTGTCGATCTGCTCGGCCCTGAACTGGTACTTGAAGTACTATTGCCACGCAAGCGTCTCCTGGACCGGCAACCAGCTCCGGTTGCCCACCCCGTTGCCCGTCGTCCAGGGGGTGATCCGCAGACCCAGTCCGCACCTGTACCGCTACTTCTTCAACTACTGCGCCTTCAGCTACAGTCTCGCGTGGTGGGACTGGCCCGAGTGGGAGCGGATGATCGACTGGATGGCCTTGAACGGGGTCAACGCACCGCTGGCCATCACCGGCCAGGAGGCCACCTGGCAGGCGGTGTTCCGCGATCTGGGCCTCACCGATACCCAGATTGCGGAGTTCATCGCCGGCCCGGCGTACCTACCGTTCGGCTGGATGGGCTGCGTGGACGGCTGGGGTGGCCCGCTTCCGCAACACTGGATCGACCGGCATCGCGAACTGCAGATCAAGATTCTCGCCCGCGAACGGGAACTCGGCATGACTCCCATTCTGCAGGGCTTCACCGGGCACGTTCCCAAGGCCCTTCAGGAGCAGTTCCCGATGGTGCGGCTCCAGCAGGCCTCGCCCTGGTGCGGGTTCCCGGCCACGTGGTTCATCGACCCCATGGACCCGTTCTTCCAGCAGGTCGGCAAGGCCTTCATCGAGGAACAGACCCGCCAGTACGGGACGGATCATCTTTACGCATCCGACACCTTCATCGAGATGTCCCCCCCGAGCAACGATCCGGTGTATCTGGCGGGCATGGGTCGCGCGGTTTACGGGGCGATGGCGTCTGCCGATCCCGAGGCCATCTGGTTTCTCCAGGGATGGATCTTCCCCAACAATCCGAACTTCTGGAAACCACCCCAGGCCAGGGGGCTGTTCAGCGGCGTGCCCAAGGGCCGATTGGTCTTGATCGAGATGACCGGCAATACATGGGAGAAAACCGAGGCCTTTTACGGCCAGCCGTGGCTCTGGGCCCTCATCCAGGACTTTGGCGGAGTGGTCAGCCTGCACGGCGACCTGGGTGGCTTGCTCGACCAGCTTGAGGCGGCCACGGCTGCCGACAAGGACCACCAGTTGCGCGGGATTGGCATCATCATGGAGAGCCTGGGCTACAACGCCGTCTTTGACGACCTGCTGCTGGAAATGACATGGCGAACCGAGAAGCCGGAGATCGGCCCATGGCTTGCCGACTACGCCCACCGTCGCTACGGGCGGAGCACGGCCGGCGCCGAACAGGCATGGAACCTGATGCTGACCGGCCCTCACCGTCGTCCGCGGGCAGCCACGGCGGTGATCTGCGATCGCCCGACCCTCCAGCGGAACGCCGCATCTGCCAGTACCGATCCGAACATCCACATGGTCGGACTCGTCAGCGCCATTCAGCGCCTGCTGGAGTGTGAAGACGAGATCGGTGACCGGGACACGTTCCGATTCGACCTGGTGAACATGACCCGGCAAGCCCTCAGCAACGAGAGCTGGATCCTGCACGGACAGCTCGTCAACGCCTGCGCGGCCAAGGACCGGCAGAAGCTGGCCGGCGCGGGCCGGCGACTACTGGAGTTGATCCGCGACATGGACGAGTTGTTGGCCACCCGACGGGAGTTTCTGCTGGGTCCCTGGCTGGCCAACGCCAAGCGCTGGGCCACCCGCGAGGAGGAGCGACGACTCTATGAATGGAACGCCCGAAACCAAATCACTCTCTGGGGCTCAAAGGACTCTCCGCTGAACGACTACGCCCAGAAGCAGTGGTCCGGCCTGCTGACCGGCTTCTATCTGCCGCGATGGGAACAATTCCTGGCTCGGCTGGACAAGGCCCTGGAGGAAGACAGGGAAACCGACATGGCCGCTTGGGAACGCGACATTCGCGCGTGGGAGGAGAAGTGGACACACGGTACCGAGGCGTACTCGACCGAGCCCGCGGAGGATTCGCTGGCGGTGGTCAGGAGGCTGTGCGCCAAGTGGTTCACGGACCCGTCTCGGACGGAAAGCAGGCCCTCCCGGTGACGAGAACGCGAACGGAAGCGACAACGGAGTCGAACTCGAGCGAGGTTCAAGCATGATCACCGTCCATCTGGTCTTCAACGCCCACATCGATCCGGTCTGGCTGTGGCCTTGGCAGAGCGGACTTGACACATTGCTGGCGACTTGTCGAAGTGCGTGCGACCGGCTCGATGCTCATCCGGACCTGCATTTCGTGCGCGGGGAAGCCTGGGCTTACCGCGAGATCGAGCGCATCGACCCGGCGCTGTTCGAGCGGATCCGGACCCACGTCAGGGGCGGGCGCTGGCACATCGTCGGCGGGTGGTGGCTACAACCCGACTGCAATGGGCCGAGCGCTGCCGGCCTCGAGCAGCAGATCGCGCTCGGCAAGGAGTTTTTCGTCGATCGCTTCGGGCAGTTTCCTCGCGAGGCATACAACGTGGACAGCTTCGGCCACGCGGCGACACTCCCGGCTTTCATGCGGGCCGCGGGGCAGGACCGCTACGTGTTCATGCGGCCGCAGCGACAAGAGATGGCTCTGCCGGCCCGGCTGTTCCGGTGGCGGGGCGATGCGGACGGTCCCGAGATCGTGGCGTTTCGGGTAGCCCGGGCCTACACCGTTCGGGAAATCACTGCCGAGCACGTGAAGGCTTCGCTCGAAGGCCTCCCGCCGGGCATTGACCACACCATGTGTTTCGTCGGGATTGGTGACCATGGGGGAGGGGCCACCGAGCGGCAGATCGCCTGGTGCCGTGAGCACCAGACCGCCATCGATGGCTGCAGGCTGGCTTTTTCTGCACCGAACCTCTTTTTCGACGCGGTCGCGGGCCAGACAGACAAGTTGCCCCTAGTCATCGGCGAGCTTCAGCACCACAGCATTGGCTGCTACAGCGTACATCGGGCAGTCAAGCTCGGTGTCCACAAGGCCGAGCACCGCCTGGTCCAGGCCGGCGCGGTGCGCAAGCTGGACCCCCGCCCCGAGCCGCAAGTCGACGAGCGGCTCAAGGAAGCGTGGCGATGGGTGTGCTTCGGACACTTCCATGACATCTATGGCGGGACGTGCATTCCGTCCGCCTACGAGCAGGTTCATGCCCAGCTCGGATTCGCACAGGCTGTGGCCGACGAGACCCTCCAGCATGGTTTGCGGCGAATGGGCATCGGCCTGCCCGACGACCGGATGCAGCGCATCGTTCTACTGAACGCGTCGGATGCGCCGTTCGACGGCTACGTGACCCACGAGCCCTTTCTCGAAGGCTCCGCCTGGCAGCCGCATTGGCGACTGATCGACGAGGCCGGGCAGCTAGTGCCTCATCAGCGCGTGGCCACCGAATGCCTGGTCCCCAACGATCCCGCGTACTTCCTCAGGATGGTGTTCCGCCTCACATTCAAGCCCGGGCAGATGCGAACGCTGCGAATCGACCCTGAAGGTGGCCTGGCCGCCGCCCCGGCCAGCCACTCGGGAACGAAGGTCATGGGCGAGCGCATCACCAACGATCGCGGCGTGTCCGTCAATCTGATCGCCGACGACGAACTGACCTTCGAAGACCGCACCGAGCTGCCGCTGCCGAAACTGCAGCTCATCTCCGATCCCACGGACACCTGGAGCCACGACATCGATCGGTACAGCAGCGACGTCCTGGCCAAGCCGCACTGGCACGAGAGCCAGATCGTCGACGCTGGCCCAGTGATGGCCTCCCTGGTCGCGGACGGTCATGTGGCCGACAGCCGACTGCTCAGCGAGTTCCGCGTCTACGCCGGCGAACCGTTCGTCGAATGGCTGCTGCGCGTCCACTGGTGCGAGCGTCGGAAGCTGCTCAAGCTCAACTTCCCCCTCTTGGACACGATCAAGAGGCGTTATGACGGTATCCCGGGCGGCGAGATCGTCCGGTTGCCGGACGGCAAGGAACGGCCGGTACGCGACCGCTCGCTGATCGAAATGAGCGACGGGCGCAAACTGGGGCTGGTCTTTCCCGAGGTCTTCGCCCTGGACGCAACGCCGAACCTCCTGCGACTGACCCTGCTGCGCAGCCCGATCATGGCCCACCACGCTCCCCACAACGGTCAGGATCTTCGGGCGGTGTATGCTGATCAGGGCATCCACGAGTTCCGGTTCCGGTTCTTCTGCGGACCAGACGTCAGCAGCGAGTTGCTCGATGCCCACGCTATGATGATGCACCGGCCACCGCTGGCGGCAGATCTGACCCGAGGCATGGGAGCGGCCTGAGCGCCGTCAGGAAGGTACCGAGGGGGCATGCTCGAACCTCGGCGCCCGAGGAATCAAGCGAGCGTGTCGAGCCGATCCGTGGGGCCACAAGCGGGCCAGCATGGCCGAGACGAGTGGATCGGGCCGACGCCCGGGGCAACTCCAATCGGCATCATGCCGACCCGCGCCCAGAGCCCCCCGAAGGACTCCACCCCGAGCATGGCAAGCGGAGCGATATCTTGACCGCCTGAATGACCCTTTGGATCGCGTGGGTGACGACGCGGCGGCCGGAATCCACCGCCAGGCCTGCCACCTGGCTCGGACGTGAACCGATGGCTGCGGAGGCCGGCTCTGGGGCCCCTGGCGCAGAGAACCGCTCATCAGGCCGTTCATCCGGGCGATCAGCCGACTTCGCGCTTCTGGAAAGCGGCGATGGCAATGAGGAGGCCGGCCATTACCAGGCACATGGCATACCCGAACGACATGCCGACATAGCCCAGGGTGATCTTGGTGTCCTGGGTGAGGGCATCGGTCACCCAGAGGAAGGCCAGGTTCGGCGAGAGCCAGTAGGCGATCCGGGCCCAGAGATGGGTGTCCCGGTACTGGCCGAACATCGCGTCGGAGAACAGCCCCAGAAAGAGCACGCCGAGGCAGATGGCCAGGGTCATCACCTGGCCGCACCGGGTCGATGCGGCCAAGGCGACGGACGTCAGCATGAGAATCATGGCGAAGACGAGGGCGAGGGCCCCGAGCAACTGCCCGTCGATGAAGTCCTTGCCAAACTGCTGGAACTGCCAATCAGGGTCGATCAGAGCCACCAGGGCCAGGACCAAGCCCATCAGCGGCACGGCAATCGCGATCGCGGTTGACGAGAACTGCATGTCGTACATATAGTTACAGAACGCCGCGATCAAGATGGACAGGACCAGGGCTCCGCATCCGAAGAGGATCACCGGCAAATCGTATTGATCGCTGGCCCGCTCCATGACTTTGTGCCGCATGGTCAGCAGGAAGACAATCCCCGTCAGGTAGAAGGCGACGGCCAGGGCGGAAGCGAGCCCGATGAACTTAGCGGTGACGAACAATGGTCTGGGCACCGGCTTGCTGATGACGGTGAGAACCGTCTTGTTCTCGATTTCGAGGGACAAAATCCCTGCGGCGCTGAAGGCGGACAAAAACAAACCGGAGATCAGCAACGTAGAAAGGCCAAGGTCTTTCAGGAGCTTATTGTCGTCCTGTAGGGTGAATCCGCTGATTCCGACGCACAGGACAAGGGCGCCGGCGGTCACCAGGAGCAGGACGCCGTAGATCGGCTGGCGAACTGTCTCGGTGAAGCTGTTGGTGACGATACCGAGGAATTTCGTGGGCATCGGGCTTCCGCTGGTTGACAACCGTCGAGCAGGTCCGGCTGCCACCTGCGGGGACGTCCCGGCGGCTTGGCAGTCTGACCGGCTTATTGTAAAGTACGATGCTCCGTCGTCCACAGGTCGGCGGAAAAAAGGGTATGGGGCGGACGAGCCTTGTGGCAGTCCGCCCCCCCCGTTCCGCGGCAATCTCTCATAGAGACATGTAGCGTATGATGCAAGAGCGACCGGAAACCCGAGCCCGCAGCGTAGCCTTGATCGGCATGATCTTCCAGATCATCCTGGGCGCCTTCTACACCGTCCTGGCGGTCTGGAGTCAATCCCAGGCCATGTGGGCACTGACCCTCCTCACCACCCTCGGCATCATCATCTGGCTCACCCTCCTACTGGTTTACCATCAGCGCGTGGCCGTCCAGGAAGAAGCCCTGGAAACTGACCAGTTGCGTCGGCAACAAGCAAGCGGCCAGGTGGGGGAGGCGATCTTCGACGTCACCAGCGAGGAGATGCTCCTGGCCCGGCGTCGGCTGCGGTGGATGTACCGCTGGCTGGTCCCTGCGGCGGCACTCGTGATCATCGTCGCCCTGGTCGGGGCCGGACTGCTCGGCTGGTCCTGGGGGCTGTTCCGGCCGATCTCGGCCACGACCTGGAAGGACGTCCAGCACAGCAATGTGTTGATGTGGTTCCTGGGCGGGGCCGCCTTCTTGAGTTTCCTCCTCTCCCGGTACGCGGTTGGCATGGCCAAGTACCTGGAGTGGCAGATGCTCCGGGCCGGAGCGAGCTACCTGATGGGGGTCACGCTGGCTTCGGTAGCCCTCGCCGCCACGCTCGGAGCTATCCATTTTGTCCAGAACCCCTATCCCGAACACGTTCTGGCCTACGCCCTGCGGTTTCTGATGTTGGTGCTGGCGGCGGAGTTTGCCCTCAATCTGCTGCTCGACTTCTACCGCCCGCGCTCGCCGGACGAAGTTCCCCGGCCCTCGTTTGACAGCCGTCTTCTGGGCCTGTTCACCGAGCCGGGCGGGATCGCCCGCTCGATCGCCGATGCGATCAACTACCAGTTCGGGTTCGAGGTCTCGTCGACGTGGTTCTACAAACTCCTCGAGCGATCGGCGGTGCCTCTAGCGGGCTTTGCCGTGCTGAGTCTGGTGCTGGCCAGTTCACTGGTCTTCGTGGGAGCCGACGAGGTGATCGTGGTCGAGCGATTCGGCAAGCGGTTGCCGGGCGACCTGGAGCCGGGTCTGCACTTCAAGCTGCCCTGGCCTGTGGATCGAGCCTACCCGGTCAGCATCAATGGCGTTCACGAGTTGATCGTTGGGGTGAAGCAGCAGGAGGATCCCAACGTTCAGGACAACCTGATTCTCTGGACCAACCAGCATGCTCAGGAGGCTCACCTGAAAGTCCTGGTAGCCACGCCCAAGCTGGCGGGCTTCATGACCGCACCAGGTGGCGAGGCAGGCGGGAAGCCGGCCTCGTCGGACGCCTCGGCGAACGAGTCCGGTGCCATGAGCGAGACCAGCGAGGCGGTGTCGGTGAGCATGCTTCGCGTGGCCATGACCATCCAGTACGAGATCAATGAGGCGTATCAGTGGATCACCACCTATCGTGATCCCGAGGCGGCCATGAAGGCCCTCGCCCACCGGGAGATCACCCACTTCTTTGCGAACGTGGACGTCATGGGGGTCTTGGGCACGCAGCGGGGACCAATCGAGAAGGCCCTGTGGCAGTCGATGCAGAAGACCGCCGACGAATCCAATCTGGGCGTCAGGATCGTATTCCTCGGGCTCCAGGGCGTTCACCCCCCGGAGGACACGGCCGCCACCTTCCAGGAAGTCATTGGCGCCGAGCAGAAGAAGAACGCCACCATTCGCACTGCCTGGGCGGACTACAACAAGCGGCTCTCGCAAGTGGCCGGTGACGTCGCCCGGGCCGAGCAGCTCGCCAAGGCCATTGAGAAGATGAACCGCCTGGATTCGGATCCTGACGCGACGCCGTCTGACCGCGAGGCCGCCCAGGACCAAGTCCAGCTCCTGTTCTTCGGGAATGAACCGAAGAGGATTCGCCCGGTCGGAGGAAGCGCCCAGAGCCGTATCGCCCAGGCAAGGTCGGAGCGATGGAAGATGGAGAACGAGGCCCACGCCCGGGCGGTGGCGTTCGCCCAGGAGATTGCCAACAAGGAGGCTGCACCTGAGGCGTACTACACACGTCGATACCTGCGGGCGATCGCCGAGTCGGTCAAGGGCATTCGGAAGTACTTGCTGGCCACCGAAGGTGAAATTTCGACACGGGTGTTCAATCTGGATATCAAGGACCCGGCAAACGCGCCCATGGATGTGGCCGTCGGAAAGAAGCCGGAGTAAGTGGAAACACGGTCAACCTCTGCCTCCTCTCACCGTGCGAGAGGCTGATATGGAGATATGGCAACGATGAAACGTAGCTGGCCCTCTTTGATCAGTGGCGCCTTGCTGGCGAGCATGCTGGTCCTGTACATGGTGACCTTCCAGGTTCGGTTCTCCGAAGTCGCGGTCGTCCGCACCTTCGGCCAGATCAAGGAAGGCGGAGTCATCAAGGAGCCTGGGCTCTACTGGAAATGGCCCTGGCCGATCCAGAGGGTGGAGCGGTACGACAACCGCATCCAGACCGCTTCGACCACGGGCGAGGAGACCCCCACCCGGGACGGCAAAAACGTGATCATCACCACCACGGTCAACTGGCGAATCGACGATCCCAAGCAGTTCAGCATCCGCTGCAAGAGCATGAAGGAGGCCGAGAATTTCATCAAGCTCCGGGTCCGCAACGACCAGAAGACGGTGATCGGCAAGTACGACTTTCGCAACTTCGTGTCGATTGAGCCGACGGAGCTGAAACGCGACGCGATCGAAGCGGAGATCGCCAAGGCCGTCGCCGCCGTAGCCCAGGAGTTGTACGGCCTCCGCGTCGAGCGGGTGGGCATCGAGGCGTTCCAGGTCCCCCAAGAGGTCAGCAAGTCCGTCATTGAAGCGATGAAGAAAGAACGGCAAGCGAAAGCCCAGCAGTACACCAGCGAGGGCGAATCCGAGGCCAAGCAGATCAAGGACACCGCCGAGAGTATCGCCGGGACGATCACCACATTCGCCGATCGCAAAGCGGCCGCGATCGTGGCCGAGGGCCAGAAGAGAGCGGTGGAATACAACAGGGTATTCCGCGAGGACCCGGAACTGGCCAAGTGGCTGCTCCAGGTTGAGAACATCCCCGCGGCCTTGGGCGACCGGGCCACACTGGTGATCGACCAGCCGGTTTTCGTGGAGGTGTTCCGCGATACGCCGGCGGCCGCTCCGGCCACTCAACCTGCCCCCGACCTCTCCGGCCAGACGGCCGTCCCCGCGGCGATTCCGGTCATCGTGGACAGCAAGTGAACAACGGAGCGAGATAGCCTTGGCTCACATTCACGACCATCATCATCATGACGATCACCCGCAGGGCGAGTGCTGCGGCCATGGGCCGGGCAACCAGGCCCTGGCAGTCATCGAGGAACCGCTGGATCCGGCCAACCAATCGCTGTCCGACGCGTTGCGGCTCAGTTTCTGGTTCCTCAAGCTGGTTATGTTCTTCCTCGTCATCGGCTTCATGCTCAGCGGCCTGGTGTGCGTCGACCAGGGAGAGGTTGTACTGGTCACGCGCCTGGGGCGGCTGGACGGCGACCCGCGAAAGCCAGGGCTGAGCTGGGCGTGGCCCTATCCGATCGGCGAGAAGACCAAGGTCAGCACCACCCTGCGCAACCTGTCGGTGGACAGTTTCTGGCTCAACCTCAGCGAGGCCGACAAGGCCAAGTCGCTGAGCGAAGTCTACGCCCGCTCGCCGGGGCTCGATCCCAAGGTTGACGGAGCACTGCTGACCAGCGACCTGACCGGCGATCTGGCCATCATGCACATGCAGCTCAATATCCAGTATCGGGTCAGCGATGAGACTCGGGTCCGGGCCTCCGAAGAAGACCCGGCACGACGCGTATCGGATGTGATCCTCTTCGCCCTCAATGTCAGCGATGAGCAGGACCTCCTGCGAGGCGTCATCCAGAACGCGGCTGTCGCCGAAGCCGCCAAGACCACGGTTGATGTGTTGTGGAAGGACGCCGGCCGAGTGGCATCCGCGGTCCAGGTCCGCGCCCAGACCATGCTCGACCAGCTGGAAACCGGCATTCAGTTAGAGAAAGTCGCGGCCCCACAGTCGTACTTTCCCCTCCAGGCTCGGGAGGAGTTCAACAGCGTGACCAACGCGATGAACCAGAAAAGCACGCTGATCAGCGAGGCGGACGGCGAGCGCACCAAGAAGCTGCTCGGCGTGGCCGGTCCGGCATGGCAGCCGCTGAGCGAGGCCATCCAGTCGCTCGACCAGGCGACCGACGCCGCGACCAGGGACAAGGCCATGAACCAGATCGACGAGATCCTGGAGAAGAGCGCGACCGGCGAGGCGGGCGGGAAGATCAAGCTCGCCCAGCGCGACCGCGAGAAGGTCATCGCCGATACACTGGCCGAGGTCTCGCGCTTCCAGGCCTACCAGGCGGAGTACCGCAAGGACCCCCAACTGGTCCGCAAGCAGCTCCGAGCCGGGATGCTCCGGAAGCTCTTTGACGATCAGGACGTCATCAAATGGTGGCTGCCGCCGGGCAACAAGCAGCTGATCATCTCCATCAACAAGGATCCCAAGGATATCCGTGATGCCGAGCGGCGAAGACTGGCGGAGGAGGCGAACAAGCCCAAGTGATGTCAACTGACGGAACACTCGTCGTTCACGCGGTAGGCTTGACCAAGGTCTTCAAGGACTTCTGGCTGCGCAACCGGGTCGTGGCCGTGGATCGCCTCGATTTTGAGATCCACCAGCACGAGGTCTTCGGACTCCTGGGCCCAAACGGCTCGGGCAAGACGACCACGATCAAGATGATGCTCGGGCTGCTCTACCCCACACGCGGGCGAATCAGCGTGCTGGGCAAGGCTCCGACCGAGGTCGCGATCAAGTCCCGGATCGGCTACCTGCCGGAGGAATCCTATCTGTATCGTTTCCTGGATGCCCGGGAGACACTGGATTACTACGGCCGCCTCTTCCAGATCCCGCGTCCCGACCGCCGACGGCGGGTCGAGCAGTTGCTGGAGATGGTCGGCCTGACCCGCGAGGCCCGCCGCCGAGTGGGTGAGTACTCGAAGGGAATGGCTCGCCGGATCGGGCTCGCCCAGGCTCTGATCAACGATCCCGATCTGCTGATCCTGGACGAACCCACCACCGGCCTGGATCCGATCGGAACGCGCGAGATCAAGGACCTGATCCTGTTCCTCAACCGGGAGAAGCGCAAGACCATCCTGCTGTGCAGCCACCTCCTGGCCGATGTGGAGGACGTCTGCCAGCGGGTCACCATCTTGTACGGCGGCCGCAAGCAGGCCGTGGGCAGCATCCACGAGCTGCTCAGCCAGGAGAACCAGACCCAGATCACGACCGAGAGGTTGAGCGCCGACGCGATCGAGCGCGTCCGCCGGATCATCGAGGAAGAAGACGGCAAATCCCTGCTGAGCATCACGACCCCGACGACCAGACTGGAAGCGTTCTTCCTCAAGACGGTCAGGGCGGCACAGGTGGCCCAGACCAAGACCTCGGGGGCGACCTCCGGCGGTCGCATTGCCGGCTTCCTGGGCGGCACCGAGAAGGCCGAAGGCGAGGCGGTGGTCAGCTCGCTCATCGCCGCCGCATCGAAGTCGGCCCCCGGCCAGGAGACCCCGACCGGAGAGCCGCCTTCGCAGGCACCGTCCTCGGACGTCATCGATCAGCTGGTCTCCGCCACCCGGGCGCGGCCGCCCGAGGCCGCGCAGGAGGAGACCGAGACACCGCCCGTCACCCAGCCCGACCGGACGGTCATCGATGACCTGCTCAAACGGGCTGACCGGCCCCGGGAGTGACCTGCCATGTCGCGGATCTGGGCCGTCGCTCGCCACACCATCGCCGAAAGCATTCGGACGAAGACCGCGCTGGTCTTCATGGCCATGATGGTCGCTCTGCTGGTTATTCTCCCCTTCAAGTTCAACGGGGACGGCGTCACCCTGCAGAGCCGCATTCAGGGCGTCCTGGATCTGTCGATCACCGGCACGTCCGCGCTGCTAAGCATCATGACCGTCTTTCTGGCCTGCTCCTGCCTGGCCAATGAGATCCGACTGCATCAGATCTACATGATCGTGACCAAGCCGATTCCCCGATGGCAGTTCTTCCTGGGCAAGTGGCTGGGCATTTCCCTGCTGAACTTCACGCTGCTTCTCCTCGCGGCAATCACGGTCTGGAGTTTCACCTGGCTCTACCTCCGCAACCTGCCCACCTTCGAGGAAGACCGAATGGCGGTCAAGTATAACGTCCTGACCGTCCGCTACGGAGCCAAGATGGAGGAGCCAGACTTCGCGAATCAGGTCGAGGAGCGGTTCCGCACGCTGCGTGAAGAGGGCCGACTCGACAACGTCAATCAGAGCGGCCAGGCGGAGTTGCGCAGCCAGATTGACGCCGACCTTCGCAAGAGTTGGCGCAGTCTGGGGCCGGGCGAGTACAAGGACTTCACCTTCAGCAACATGCTGGTGGATCGCAGCGACGAAGAAGGTGTGCTCTACATGCGCTTCAAGCCGATGAGTCCCAGTGGCGCGGACGGCGCCGAGTTCCAGGCGGCCTGGCAGGCGGGCGACCACAACGACAAGGATACACTGGGACCGGTGCAGACCGGCAGCTTCCGGGCCGAACGGTTTCACGAGGTCCCCATCCCGGCCTGGACGGTCAATAACGAGAACGTGCTGCGTTTGCGGATCCAGAACACCAGTCAGCGGGAGACCATCCTGTTCGAGGGCGCCGACAGCTTCGAGGTCCTTTTCGACATCGGGACGTTTCACTGGAATATCGCCCGAGCCTTCTCGATTGTCTGGTGCCGGCTGGCCTTCCTGGCGGTCCTGGGACTGCTGTGTTCGACCTTCCTGTCGTTCCCCGTGGCGTGCATGGGAGTCTTCATCGTCCTGTTCATCGCATCAAGCACCACCTTCCTGGGCGAGGCCATCGAGTGGTTTTCGCCCAAGCCGCTCGAAAAGGGAGCCCTGGCGATGCTGAAAACAGCCTTCATGTACACCGTGCAGGGGATTCTCTGGCTCATCCCTGATTTTGGCCGGTATGACCCGGCGAGCACGGTGGTCGCCGGCCGTGTTGTCCCGCTGAAGTGGGTGATCGAATCGGTGGTCGTCCTGGTGGCGATCAAGGGCTTCCTGATGGGGTTGCTGGGGACAGTGATATTCACCCGGCGCGAGCTGGCTCAGGTGACGGTGTAGCCATGGCGGACCAGGCGGTAGTAACCGAGCAGATGCTGGAGAAGCGGATCGCCGCCCAACGGTCGGCGACGCTGGTGCAGGTCCTGGCTCTGATCGGGGCCGGCGCGTTCATCGCTCTAGGCGCCTGGTTGCAGGCCCCGATCAACCGGGCTCGCGTGAACCTGCAGTTGGTCACGCAATCCAACGTCTACAAGGAGCTGCCGCCGGTCTACGGAGCGGCCAGTGCCGCCGGCGGCGTGGTGCGCGGCATCGCGATCCTGAATCTCTGGATCACCTCGGAGAAACTGAAGGAGGAAGGCAAGTACTACGCGGCCCATCAGTATGCCAACTGGATCTGCACGCTTCAGCCGCGCTTCCCGGCGGTCTGGAGCTTCCAGTCGTGGAATATGGCGTACAACATCTCGGTGGCCACGCACACGCCTCGCGAACGCTGGCAGTGGGTCTACAACGGCATCCGGCTGCTGCGGGACGAGGGTATCCCCAACAACCCCAAGACGGCGAACCTCTATCATCAGCTCGGCTGGACCTGGTTCCACAAAGTTGGCCAGAACACAGACGACAAGCACTGGTACTACAAGCGCAATTGGGCCGCCATGATGGAGATCCTGCTCGGACCACCCCCGGCCGGGTTGGGCAGCGCGGCGACAATCGACTGGTTCCGCCCGGTCGCAGAGGCGCCGGCCACAACGACCGAACTGCTCGCAAAGCACCCGCAGTTGGCCAGCGTCATCGCCACCCTGTCCGGGGCGGGCGTGGATCTTGAGGGCGAGACCGACAGCCAGCGGCTCTTCCATCCGCTGGAGGAGACCTTCTTCCGCCCTTACACCGCCTGGCGCCTGGACCAGCAGTTGCGCGGCCTCCGTTCGCCCGAGGCCGTCAGGGAGGCAAGGGCCAAACTGGACTCGAAACAGGAGAAGCTGTGGGGTGTTTTTGACTCCAACCCGGATGGCTTCGACAAGATGCTCGCCCATCTGCGGGCCAGGGTGCTCCGCGAACAATACAAGATGGACCCACAGTATATGCTCGCCTTGACGGGCCAGTTGAACACCGAGCAGCCGATTCCGATCGATTGGCGGACGCCCTGGTCCCAGTCGCTCTACTGGACCAAGTGGGGTACGGAGCAGGCCGCCCAGTACAAGGCCACCAAGGAATTCGACATCCTCAACACCGACCGGATTCAACTGTTCTCCCTGGCTACGCTTGCGCGGCAAGGACGATACACCTTCAGACTCCGGCTCGACGAATGGGACAAGTCGTTCCTCTGGACGTCACCCGACATCCGCTTCGTCGAGGCCATGCACCGCAAGTACCTGGAGTTGGGCAAGAAGCATGCCGAAGAAGGCGAGGAAATCGGCGAGACCGCCGGTGAGACCCTGAGGTCCGGGCATGTGAACAACCTGCACGCCGCGGTCGTCAATCTGTGGCTGGCTGGCAAGAAGGACGAGGCCGGCCGATACCTCGACTACCTCGCAAAGAACTACAAGGATCCCGAAACCACCAACACCAAGGCCATGTACCTGAAAGGCCTGGACGATTTTGCCTTCGGCGAGCTTCGCGAAATGGTAGGCAGTTTCACCGACGCCATCTACGCCATCAGCGGCCTGCTGACCTCGGCCTACGTCAGCCTGGGCAACGGTAACGGCGAAGAATATGCCGCCAATGTCCAGAACGCAGCGCTGCTGTTCAAGACGTATCAGGAGGAATACAAGGACAGCGACGAAGGCCGCATGATCCTGCTGAAATTCCCCGACTTGCGGGCTACCGCTTTGGCCAACTTCGTCACCGACGTTGGATATCCCCTCCTCTACCGCTCCCTGACCTGGACCGGAGAGCAGAACGAGATCAAGCAGCGGTGCTACGACCTCATCTACTCGGACCTCGCCAACCAGTGCAGGATCCTGAATCTGGACGTGAGCCGAGCCTTCCCCGAGCCGGAGGGCATGACCCAGTGGCGCAAGGAGAATCCGACGCCCGAGAATCCCGAGGACGTCCAGAAGGGCATCATGACCCAGGAGAACAAAGCGAAGAGTCCCTAGTGTGTCGCTCAGCCCGGCGGCGGCGCGACGGGAGTACTCAGAACATCATCCCATGCTGGAAAACGGGATCCGCCGCGATTCCCTCGGGGAGCACCAATGCCGGGGCATTACGGGCCCGGCTTTCGAAACCCAGCTCCCAGAACAGCGAACGGTAGTGACCCCGCCCCGCGGTCGCAACCAGATAGTCAGCATCCAGATCCACTGCCGCGCGCAGCGCGGCAATGAGCAGGGCGCGCACCAGCGATATCTCCCCGTCTCCAGCATCCGTCGCCACCTCCTCCGCACCGCCCGGCAGAGCCGTGGACGGCGAGAGCAGAGAACGCCGGGGAGCGGCCAGTTCCTCGACGAACGCGATACACCGCTTCTCCAGTCGCTCACAGAACACCACCGCCCCTCCCGCGACACGACCATCGAACCGACGAAGAACCAGCACGCGGGTATCATTCCACTCCGGATGGCGAGCGTAGCGCCAATCCAGATACTCAGCGGACCAGTCAATCGAGCACGTCGCACCACAGGAAAGCCGCATCGCCGCAAGGGCCTCCAACTCCTGAATCGCGGGTCCTTCCAGAATCTCGAGTCGGCAGCCGGCCGGTAGCGGCAGCCGCGGACGAATCCCCAGCAGTCGGCAACATCCGCCCGCCGCGCGGCCGAGCATCGCCCCAGCCTTGGCTCGCAGCAGCCAACGGACAACTCGGCTTGCGCCCCCCAGGCAAGACCGAATCTCCTGTTCGGACGTTGCCGGGGCGCGCCATAGTTCTCGGGTCCATTCGACCGGCCGGCATCCGTAGCGGCCAAGCACCGCCCCGGTCTTGTCATTGGCCGTGGTCGCCAGCGGCACCAGACCCTCGGCGGCGGCCATGAACGCCTGGGCCAGCCTGAGCCCGGCAAAAAAACCACCACGAGCTGTCGCTTCAGGACTCACCACGTAGTCGGCAACGACCTGGCCGATGCGCCGCGCTGCTCCGACCCGCAAAGGCAAATACACCACCCCGATATGTCCAACCACGACCTCGCCGTCCACCAGGACCCAACCGGCGGGTCGCTGCCCACGGAATGGACTATCCAGACACTGCCAGCGCCAGCGGCGGAGCCAGCGCTGCAGATCGGAGAGCGTGCCGGGAATCGCAGTAAGCAGCCTGGCATGAATGGCCGGCCCGTCTTCGGGCCGGACCTCTCTGAGATCAAGTGGCGGCGCGACCGGAGGCGTAGCCGGAGCGACACCAGAGGCGACATCGGCACTCGATTCCGCAGAGCAGGTTTCAGCAGCCAGAGCGCTCATGGCATCACCGGATGAATCGCTGCCACAGGACGAAGAGTATCCGACCGACCGATGGTCCGACGATAAGCCGCGGCAGCCGCATCAGGTTCTGGTTCTGGCAGTAAACGGCGTTCTGCTCGAGCGTCAAGGCACAGTGATAGCCCATCTCGAGGAGGAGCTGCTCGGTGACCGGTGACATGCTCGCTTCACGGCCGTACGGATACGAGAAGTGCGGACTGTGGGCGCCTACTCGCTGCATGAGCAGCTCGCGAGCGCCCGCGACTTCATGCAAAACCAGATCCGGGTCCTGAGGGGCAAGGGCTATGTGACTCAGCCCATGACTTCCCACATCGACTCCGGCGGCGATGAGGTCCTTGACCTGCGCCCAGGTCATCGGACCGAAGTCCGCGTATCGGGCTCGCAGGGTCTGGAGTTCGTCGAGCGAGTACTGGTCGTACAGCTCCTGGAGCCTGCGCACCCGCACGGGTTCGGGCAGATACCGGCAGGCTTCGCGAATCCTGAAGACCGCGTCCTGACGCTGCTGAGGTGTGTGCAGGTCGAAACGGACCATCAGGTTGTCCCAGCAAAAACCAATCTGACGCTGGCTGCCCCGATGAATCAATAGATAGAGGTCGTCAGTCCACTGCCGCCCACCCGTCTCGATGAGCATGGCGGGCACGAAAGCCGACCAGGGCATTCGCATCGCGGCCATCTCGCCGGCCACCACGCTGTGATGGGTGACGTAACCGTCGTCAAAGGTGATGACCACGCTCCTGGGCGGTGGCGAACGCCGCTCGCGAATGGCGGCCACTAACTCGGCCAGACCGATCACGTTGAACGAGCGGCGGAGGAGCTTGAGCAACCGGCGGAAGTGGTGGATTTCCATCGCCTCCGATTCCACCTCGGGGTCACGGCTGTGAGCAATGACACCGTGCAGGCAGAGAATCGCGGCACGATGGGCAATATCCGGAAGGGAGTTGTGTGCTCGCGTAAGTTCCATGGCCCGACCCAGCCCTCGGCGAATGAGACGGCCCTGCCGCGGGGGTAAGGCCGCGGCTCGACTCTCGGCTCGCCAGGACAAAGCAGAGAAGACTGTGTGTCGAAGTCGCATAAGGTCTTGTGAAGACGTACGTTATGCCTCACTGGCCCAAGGCCGGCCGTAGCTGACCGGCGACGACACACCCAGCCCGCACGGACCGACCCAGGCTTCATGCTTGTTATCGGATGGTGCGGATCGAAGGTCGCGATAACGGTCGATGGAATCGACTCGAACGGAGCGGTCGCCCAGTTATCAGACGTCGAGGCTCTCGAGGGCGAGCCGGGCGGCATCCAAAGCAGCGGCAGCCTCCCAGCCGTCCATCAGACCGTGGTCGTAGGACAGGCACAAGGTCATCTCCGCCCGGACGGCGAGTTGACCGTCGCGAACCGTGGCTGTCTGACGAACCGCTCCGGCGGTCAGAATGGCCGACTGATAGGCGTTCTGCAGCCCGACGTGGAACCTGACCGGCTGATCGGCGAGAGCGGACACCGTCATGCACGCTCCCAGCTGGTCGGCGGGCTTGAGCTGGCCGCGGAAGACGGCCATGCTCAGAGCAACACACTGGCGAGCAAGGTCCTCAAGGGACTGGCTGTCCACCGACCGAACCACGGGCGTGAACAAGCGGCCGTCGGGACTACGGGCCGTAAAGGCGATCGCCGGGGTATGGTAGCTGAACACCTTCCGCCCGAGCCGAAACGACGCCAGTGGGGGGACGGCGCGAACAGCGGCGACGGCCGCATGGAGCAGGAACGGAATTGGCCCGGTGACAAGCCCTGCCTGGCGCCGAGCATCCAGCCAGCGTCCAGCCGCGGTCATGTCCACGTCCATGTTGACGAAGGCGTTTACCAGCCGGGATTGGGTAACGGTCAGATGGCGGGCCACGGACCACTGGTGATCCGACAGTTCGGGGCCATGATCGACAAGCGGCGCCAAGAGCGGTGGAAGTTCGCCCCCGTCCGGCCGGGTGGACTCGCACCCGGGGACTGGGTGTTCGGCCAGGTAGCGCTCCACGTCCTCGCGACGAATCCTTCCCGGGGCACCCACCTGGGCCAGGTCCACACCGTGTCGGCGAGCCAGTTCAATCGCTCCGGCTGTGGCATCAACGGCTGTTTCCAGGCCCCGAGAACCAGCGTTCGACGGCTCCGCAACCCGAGGGCGGGCGGCGAGATGCTGCTCGATTGCCTCCAAGGAGGGTCCAAGGAAACCGATCGTCTGGCCGATGGCGACCACCTCGCCGACCTCCACGATCGGCCGGAAGATGCCGCTGGCCGGCGAAGGCATATCCCCTACCGACTTGCTGGTCTCGACCTCGCAAAGCGGCTGCCCCTCGACCGCCTGTCCCCCGTCGGGCACATGCCAGCCCAGCAGTATCACCTCCTCGTCATTGACGTTGACCTGCGGCATGGTGACCGCGACGACGCCGGGAACCGAGTCAGCTGGGCTCACTTGACCCCCTTGGCTGCCAGCCGCTCGAGGATCATGGCCACACTGCCCAGGGTCACGATCTCGTCGTTGTCGAAGGTGATCTTGAAGGTCTTCTCCAACTCGAGGATCAATGACAGGTGGGTCACCGACGTCCACGCGGACAACTGGACGGCAGTGGTCAGTTCGGTGATCGACGAGACCGCGGCATCATCCAGTTTCATCGCACGGGCCATGCACTGGCGGACGATGTCGAGATGAGGAGTCATGGACAACTCTTAGCGTTCAGCCATCAGTCATCCGGGCGAACACGCGTCCGCCCTGGTCGTCATCAGTCACTGGAAGACCATGAACTCGGACCGCTTCTCAATCCAGCCACTGCTTGCGGTCCTTGATCTTCATCGGCACGTACTCTCCGGTCAAGTAAGTCAGCCGCTTGTTGAGGAGGGCTTCGACCTCCATCTTGAAGCCGTTCTGCATCATCTTGCGGATCTCCCTTTCCCAGTCGCGCTTGCCCTTGAACCAGGGATAGGAGAGGATCTGCTTGGCCCGCTTCACGTCCTGGTCGTTGAGGCCGATCTTGACGTCGTCGCTGAGACCGCATCGCTCATAGTCGAAACTGGAGACGCCGATGAAGACCGCCTGAGGCACGGCCATGCGCTGGCTCTCGTAAGCCAAGTTGATCGAGCCCTGCTTGATGACCGAGTAGATGTAGTACCCCCAGGGATCGTTATCCAGCAGGCAATACACCGGAAGCTTGAGCTCATCGTGCATCCGGCGGAGGAGTCGGCGCATGCCCCGCGCGGGCTGGCCGCCGCCATGAGTCACAACGCAGTGGTGCTTCTCGTGGTAGCGATCCTCGTAGAAACGGCGCCAGACGGTGTCCTTTTCAACATGGAGGATGTACTTGGCGGTACACTTTTTGAACTGAACCACGCCCGGCTCGACGATGCTTGGCACCGGGTAACCGGCCGAGCCCATCTTCATGCAGTCCAGGGTGTTGCCGTCGTCGACCAGCGTAATCGGTCCGACCAAGTTGCCGCGGTTGCTGGCGTAGACGTGCAGTTCCTCGCGCAGCGTGTCAATGCAGACCTCGAGATCCTCGATAATCGGATCGGACTCCTCCTGGTCGTTGAAGGTCTTCTCCTTGGTCCCCGCGACGTCGTGCTTGGCAAGGTAGTAGAGCGAACGAATTGAGGCGGTCTTGTTCTCCTCAATCAAGGTCTTGCACTGGGCGGCAATGAGCAGAGTCTGCATGAACTTCTTGGCCATGCTCTTGTCGAAGAAGTGCCGCGACTGCGTGGCCCCGCCCATCTCGATGATCGCCCGCTTGGGATCGAAACGGACGTTGGAGAGAGCCCGGATGGGGATGTCGAAGTTCGGGTCCTTCTTCCTGGCCGCGGCGGCGATGACCATCTCGGCGAGGCTCTCGATTTTCTTGGTCGTGACCGCAGCCTCGGAACCAGTGCGAGTGGTCCGCCGATCCGTGCCGGTTTTCCCGGGCGTCGTCTGTTTCTTCGCCAATGGGGCTCCTCCTTGAGCGTTAGAGTTCGTGCCGCGCCCTGGGCACGTTCTTGCCCGCCGTCCGTCCGGAGCGCCTCCTCGTGCCCGCTTTGGAGCGCGCGTGATGCGCTCCCGGGCCACCCGAACGGTACGGCGATCAGGCGAATCGTGATACCGATGATCACGCTCCGGGTGGCTATTATACCCACCTCATCACCGGGGTGAATGAGCCCGGGATTCCCGAGGCAGGCTCGCTCAGGAAGCACTCCTCTCCACGGCCATCAGCGCTGCCCCAGAAACGCGGACAAGGAGCGGCATAGGAGCACGCTCCGGGGGTGGTCGCGGATCCACGGTCGGGCCGACGGCGTTCAAGGGTCCGCATTCGCTCCCGCTCCTGACGGAACAGCACCCCAGACGTCGAGCAAGGATGATTGACCTTGACTCAATTCGGTCTGGCTTTATAATGCAGGAAGAGTAGGCTGGCTGTGGTGAGGCTGACAGCCTAAGGCGGAGATATGACGGCGGCCTCCGGGAGGGAGTGCCGGTCTACCTGCAGGCCGGCAAGCGAGGGGGCACCGGCCGGCGGCATCCTGTGTGGTTTCTGTGCCGCGTCTCGTGCGGGTCGCGTGGCGTGCTGCCTGCCCCATGGGCGGCGGCAATGCTTAGCCACCGTCCGTGACCGGGAATGTCGAACGCGACGCCCGGCCCGGGGGCAGGTCTGCGCCGACGACTCGCGGCCATGGCGCCGTCCGACGAGACCGGCCCGCCAGAGGCTGGGTAGCCTGCACCTCGGCGACTCCCCGCATGGAGGAGACTCGATGAATGGGGCGGCAAGAGCAGTCGCGTTCTGCGGTCTGATGGCCCCGCTGGTTTATGCGGCAAGTGCCTGGGCCGCACCGCTGCTGACCCCCGGCGATTTCGTCATCGCGATCGACCTTGATCCGGACGGCACGACCAGCAGATATCCGGCCAAGGAGGCGCCGGCGATGGCGTGCGACGCCCTCCTGAACACCAAGTATCTGAACTACTCCATGGAGAACTCGGGGCTCATCATCACGCCGGCATCGGGGCCGTCGATTGTCCAGAGCATCCGATTCTCGACTGCAAACGATCATGAGGAACGCGATCCCGCTTCGTACGAGCTCTATGGGACCAACGCCGCGATTACCAGCACCGACAACAGCGACGGTGAACAGGAGAGCTGGACGTTGATCGCGTCGGGAACGCTGGCACTTCCCAGTGCAAGACAGGCGGTCGATCGGGCGATGGATTTCACCAACACCGCCAGCTACACCTCGTACAAGGTCATCTTCCCCACACTCAAGCGCATCACCACGCCCAACTCCATGCAGATCGCCGAGATCGAGTTGTTTACCGGCGCCGGAGGAACCGGCAACCCCGTGCTCGGCGCCGGCGGAACAGTCCTGGGCATCGACCGCGATCTCCTGCCACAGAGCTCATACCCGGCAGGCGAGGTTCCGGCATTCGCCATCGACAATCGGCCCAACAAGTACCTGAATTACGGCAAGGCCAACACCGGCCTGATCGTGGCCCCCTGGGTCGGTCCGACCATGGTCACGTCCCTGCAGATCATGACTGCCAACGATGACGTCAACCGAGACCCCTCGACTTACGCTCTGTACGGCACCAACGATGCGATTCTGAGCACGGACAACAGCCGGGGCAACAGGGAAAACTGGACGCTGATCGCCGCCGGTGATCTGACCCTTCCGGCCGACCGCAACGTTCTGGCGCCGGCAGTGACGTTCGAGAACGCCATGCCCTATCTCGCCTATCGCCTGGTGTTTCCGACGCTGCGCGACGCGGTGGCCGCCAACTCCATGCAGATCGGCGAAGTCCGGTTCTTCGGGACGGTGATCGAGGCATTGCCCACCCCCCTCCTGGCCCCCGGCGATCCGATCCTCGCAGTCGACTCGGACCTAGACACCTCAATGAGCAGCTATCCTGAGGCCGAGACACCAAGCTGCGCCATCGACCGCTCGCTGGCCAAATACCTCAACTTCGGCATGGCGAACTCGGGCTTCATTGTCACGCCCGCGGCCGGCCGGACGATCGTCAACACGATTCGGATGACCAGCGCCAACGACTGGAGCGCCCGCGACCCCATCATGTGGACGCTGTACGGCACCCTGGACGCGGTGGCCAGCACCGACAACAGCCATGGCGACGCAGAGCAATGGACGCTGATTGCATCCGGTGCAAGCGGTCTGTCGACCGACCGCAACCGCCTGGGAGCACCAGTTTCCTTCGGGAATACCGCGGCATACGACTCCTACAAGCTGGTCTTCAGCCAACTGCGCGACCCGGGAACGGCCAACTCCGTGCAGGTGGCCGAGATCCAGTTCTACGGCACCATCCTGGGCTGCCCAGCACCTTTCGCCGATGCCGACGGGGACGGCGATGTCGATCAGGTGGACTTCGGCGAATACCAGGCCTGCTTCACCGGCCAGGGCGGCGCCAACTCGACCTACGAATGCCGGTGCTTCGACCGGGACAACGACGGCGACATCGACATCGTGGACTTCGCTAAGTTCCAGAAGTGCGCGACCGGACCGGCGGTCACCTGGACCCAGGATCTCCTGCCGGACTGCGCCCCGTGATGATCGGGCCGGCCGACAGCGGCCGGACGGGCGGACGGAAGGCCACCGGCGGTGCGTGCCACCCGTGGCCGCTCGTCATGGTCTTCGATCACCGAACCGGGGTCCCCGCACCGGGCTTCAACCCGCTCGCTGGAACAACTCGCCGGCCGGCTCGGCGTCGCGGTTGACGACCACGGTGTTCTCGCCGAGATCTTCGCCGTCGTCGTCATCTCGAATTGGCCGGCCGTGCTCGTCCAGCCGCTCGTCCGCCCGGCAGGTCACCTTCTGCGCGATGGCCACGAGATTGCCGGTCAGTTCCTCGCGATTGATCCGCTTGATGACCGCGCAGGCATCGACTACTTCCTTGATATAGCGCTCGAAGACGCTTCGCCGTTCACCCTCGTACTTCTGCTTGCGCCGGCGGTTGAGGTAGCTGGAGAGTCTCCGCCCGCACTCCTGCAGGCCAAGCTTGATCTCCTGGCGAATCTCGTCGTAGTCGGCAATGGCCTCCTTGGACTCAGAAGTGAAAGGCACCCAGACGCTGGCCATGTGGACCATAACCACCAGGGGAGCCTGGGGCAGAGCCCCGCTGCTCTGCGACAGGCCGTAGCGCCGCCAGTCAAGATCGAGCACGGCCTTGTAGATGCAGCACGCCGACTGCTGATAGAGCAACGGCACGCGATTGGCGAACCGGATCACTCGGGTGGTTGGAGTGTTGCGCGAATCGTTGCCGTTGACGACCTTGCCTCGGCTGACCTTGACTTCTTCGACCGGGGCCGCCTCCGCTTGTTTGGGATCGGCCCCCAGCTCGCCGCCGTAGGCCAGACCGACTTCCATCTGGAACGGGTTGCCCCGATAGACGGCCGGCGGACGGGTCGAGGCGGTGAAGAACTCGGCCCTCACGCCCTTAAGCAGGCCGGCCAGGATCTGCTCCGCCCCGATCGGCGAGAGGCAGTTGGTCGGCGGGGCCATGAACCTGGTCTTCTGAACGGCCTCGTACAGTTTCTCCGCCTCCTGGCGGGCAATCCGCTTGGGGTGTGCCCGGGGATTGAGCTTGGCGGCATGACAGATCTGTTCGGCGGTCTGAGACCCGACTCGACAGAACTCGCTCTGCAGGAAACCACTCAGCCAGTGCGAACCGGTCTCGTGAAGCATCTTGATGAGCATGCCCAGTTCCACCCCCAGCGGATGCGGCTTGATCTCGGTGGGCTGGGTGGGAACGGTGAGCGTTCCCCGGTCGAAGAGCTGACGCTCGCCAACCGGGGGCGTGTAGATGAACTTCGCGTGGGGGTTGGCGATCGCGGTCTGTTCCATGTACTCGTCGACCGACTGGCGGCCCTTGTTGTAGGAACCGACCAGCTCGATCTCGACCTGGGTGCCGTGGTCCCATTCGACCTGCCGGCTCTCGTCCTTGACGATGTTGGGCTCGTTCTTCTTGGTGTCGATCTGGATTTCGTAGTAATGAGCCTCCTTCTTCGGTGAGGTCCGCGAGGTCACCTTGATGCTCTTGCCGGTGGTCAGCAGGCCGTACATGCCCGCCGCGGAAATACCGATGCCCTGCTGGCCGCGCGACATCTTGAGGCGGTGGAACTTCGACCCGTACAACAGCTTGCCAAACACGTTGGGGATCTGCTGTTTGACGATGCCGGGGCCGTTATCATTGACGACGACCCGATAGCGCTCTTCCGCGGTCTGAACGAGGGTCACCTCGATCTCGGGCAGGAAACCGGCCTCCTCGCAGGCGTCCAGGGCGTTGTCCACCGCCTCCTTGACGCACATCAGCAGGGCCTTCCGCTTGTTGTCGAAGCCGAGCAGGTGCCGGTTCTTGGCGAAGAACTCGGAGACGCTGATGTTCCGCTGCTGCTTGGCCATACTCTCGGCCGTCGCCCGGGCAGCGCCCGCCTTGCCGGACCGAGCGAATACCGACTCGACGGTCAGGGCCTCAGGTGAGGCGGACGCGGGTGGAGTGGACCCGGTCGCGGCGACGGCCTTGGGAGCCGTCACCGACTTGCCCGAGGTCGGGCCACTCCTCGTCGGCGCCGCAGCCGGCTTGCCGGCGGGCCTGGCCGGAGTCTTCTTCTCGGTCTTCTTCGTGGATGCCATGGACCCGCAAGCGGCCGATTTCCCGGCCTTCTCCCCCCCTGCAGCGAATGAAAACGACAACTGTTTACCTTCGGTGGATGCCATCTCTGTCATAGTGTAAACCCGCCATCCATGGTCACCGGGCCCAACCTTCCTGGCACGCCGTCAAGACACTATGATACGTCCGGCCGGGCAGTGTGCAAAGGCCAGGCACGGGCGCCACGGACGAACGGGGAGCACTCGGTCTCCCCCGGGATGTCGCGAACGCATCCGGTTCTATATCGTCCGTATGGCGATCTCCGCTTGACCCTCTTCCTGCCCGCGGAAAGGCGCCCCTCGATGCGACGTGCGGCTCTCTCTCTCGTGCTGTTCTGCGCTTCGTTCCCGCTCCTGCCCTCTTCAACCACCCTGCTGGCCCAGGACTCCGCCACCATCCCGACGATTTCCTGGAAAGACGCGGGCAATTACGTGGACAAAGAGGTCAACGTCGTCGGCCGGATCGTTCGGGCGACGCGCGGTCGTTCCGGGCAGTACTACCTGAACTTCGTGGAAAACTGGAAGGGCACGCTGTCCATCTACATTCCCAGAAACGCGGCCGCCCGGTTCGACCCTAACCCGGAGGACCTCTTCAAGGGCAAGACCATCAAGGTGCGCGGGCTCATCTACCTGTTCAAAGAGAACAACACCGACGAGCTGAATCTCAAAGTCGAGGACCCCAAGGCCATCGTAATCGTCCCCGGCGACAGTTCCTCGGCCGGTGAACCGGAAGCAACGGCTCACCCCTCCAATGGATCCTCCAGCCCGAACACACCCGCCTCCGCCAGCAGCAGCCAAGCGGTTCGGGCGGAGGAGTACCTGCCGACGATCGGCGTGGCCCATGCGGGCGACTTCTTGGAGCAGGAGGTTTTCGTCATCGGCAAGATCGGGGGCAGCAGACAGGTCGCGGCTGGCCATCTCAACCTGGACCTTCAGGACGAGCAGGGCCACACCCTGAAGGTGTTCATCCGCAGGAAGTACCTGCCCAACTTCCCCGCGTCCCCGGCCCAGCTGTACGCGGGCAAGGTGGTGAGGATCCGCGGACGGCTGTATCTGTTTGAGAACAAACCGGACCTGCCCATCACCCATCCCGGCCAGGTAAGGGTCCTGCCTGATGATGCCAAGCCGCCCACCGAACCGCAATGGCCCATTCGCATCAAGCCCGCAATGAGCGCCGCGCCCGGCGCGGAAATCACCGTCGGCTCCTACAACCTGCTGAACCTGTTCGACGACGTGGACGACCCCTACTACGCGGATGACATCCTTGACGCCAAGCCCCGTCATGAGCTGGAGGCCCTGGCCACATCGATCCGCAAGCTCAACGCCGATGTGCTCGCGGTGGCGGAGGTGGAGAACCGCGGCATCCTGGAGACCTTTGCGCGGAGGTTCCTGCCGGACATGGGCTACGAACCGGTATTGATCGAGGGCAACGACGACCGGGGTATCGACGTCGGTGTCCTGTCGCGGCTTCCTGTCGGACGAGTAATCAGCCACCGCCATCTGCGATTCAAGGATGCCGACGGCAAGGTCTCGCGATTTCGACGTGATCTGCTGCAAGTGCGGATCGAGCCGCCGGGCGGTACGCCGTTCGACGTCTTCGTCGTCCACCTCAAGAGCAAGGGCGGTGTGGAGGAGGGCGGAATCGAGACCCGGACGGCCGAGGCCCGCGAGATCCGACGAATCCTCGATGACCTCCTCAAACGCGAGTCGCAGGCCCTCTTCGTGCTCTGCGGCGACTTCAACGATACGCTCGACAGCGAGCCGCTCATGAGTATCCTCGGCAAGGGCGCCACCCAGTTGGCCAGCTTCGTCAACGATCTGCCGCCGGACAACCGCGTGACCTTCAACCAGACGCCCCACCTGTCAATGATCGACTTCATCCTGGCTTCGCCGGGCATGGCCGGCCGGTACGTCGCCAAATCATACGGCATCCTGCCAGGGAGCCCTGAGACAAGCGGATCGGACCACAACCCGGTGTTCGCCCGCTTCAGAGTCGGACGCCCCAGGTGACGGCCGCGGAAGCCTGCAGTGAGGTGACGATGAAAACGAACCGGCCTCTGAGACTCGCCTGCATCGGCTGCGGCGCCCGCGCCCAGACGTACACGCAACTGGCCGCGGGCAATCCCAACCGGTTTCAGATCGTCGCCGGCGCGGACCCGGTGCCGGAGCGCGTCGAGAAGATCCGGCGTACGTCGGCCAACCCGGCATTCCGCGGCTTCCCCAGCGCCGAAGCGATCCTGGCCGCCGGCAGAATCGCCGACGTCATGATCGTCGCCACGCAAGACAACTCCCATTTCGAGCACTGCCAAGGCGCCCTACAGCTCGGCTACAACGTGCTCCTCGAAAAGCCCATTGCCACCCGAGCGGCCCAGGTGCTCGCCGTCGAGCGGCTGGCCAGCCAAGTTCGCAAGCGCGTGATGGTTTGTTTCGTCCTGCGCTTTGCCGCGTTCTACCGCAAAGTGAAGGACATCATCGACTCGGGCGCACTGGGCGAGCTGGTTTCCATCCAGGCCAACGAAGGCGTCAATCCGTGGCACCAGGCACACTCCTTCGTGCGTGGGCACTGGTCGGTCGTGAACAAGAGCTCGCCGATGATTCTCTCCAAGTGCTGCCACGATACCGACATTGTTCACTGGCTGGCGGGACGGCGCTGCACCCGGGTTGCGAGCTTCGGCAGTCTGGAGTTCTTCCGACCGGAATGCGCGCCCGCCGAGGCACCCGCCCGATGCACCGACGGTTGCCCGGCAGGCGACTCCTGCCCCTACAACGCCCTCCGCTATACCAGCGACCTACGCTTCCCCTGGCTGCCGATGGTGTATGACCGGGCACAGGAAGCGAGTGCCGATGAGATCACCGCCTGGCTGCGGACCAGTCCGTGGGGCCGCTGTGCGTATCGCTGCGACAACGACGCGGTGGACCGGCAGGTCCTGGCGATGGAGTTCGAGGGCGGCGTCACCGGCACGTTCACGATGACGGCGTTCGCCACCGGGCGGCATGTCGAGATCTGCGGCACACGCGGCGTACTGAAAGGTGGTGAGAGCTTCCGGCAGCATTTCGACACCCACCTCGTCCTGCTGCCGCACGAAGGCGAACCGGTGCGGTATACCGTGCAGGCCGAGGACGGTGGTTATGAGTTGCACGGCGGCGGCGACGCGGGACTGGTCAACGCCCTCTACGACGAGATGACCAAGCCGCTCGACGCGCCGCTGGAGGCCGGGCTCGATTCGACCGTCCACAGCCACATGATCGCCTTCGCGGCGGAGGAATCGCGGCTCGCGGGGCGAGTTGTGATTCTGGAAGAGTTCGAACGGACCCACGGCAAGGACGCATGACGTCTCCTTGCCGAAGCTAAACCAGCGCCATGAGCAGCGAGCGACTCACCTCGAAGCAGCTTGTCCAGCGCGTCCTGCAGGGCCTCGAAACCCCGCGCGTGCCAGCTGGGCCGCTGGCGGTGCATTTCTGCGCCGCCCAGGCAGGCTACACGCTCCGACAATACACAACCGATCCACAGGCCCTGGCCGACTCGGTGATTCGCTACCACGAGCGGTTTCGGCCGGACGCCGTCTGGCTTTCTGCCGACACCTGGGTCAGCGCCGAGGCCATGGGCGCGCGGGTGGGAGCAACCGGCGACGACCAACCCTTCGGCGGGATGGGCGAACCCCGGATCCGAACAGCGGCTGACTTCGATCGCATCCCGGCGCCGGATGTCGCTGCGCAGGGTCGCTACCCGCTGATGCTCGAGGCCCTGACCCGCATTCGTGATGCGCTGGGCGAGCAGGTCTTCATCGTCGCTTGTCTCGATCAGTATCCCTTCTCCCTCGCCTGCGCGCTCATGGGCCTTGAGCGAGTCATGCTCATGCTGAAGGACGATCCGGGGATGGTCGAGGCCCTGGTGGAACGGTGTCTGGAATACGGCCTGGCCTACGGGCGTGCCCTCAACGAGGCCGGCGCCGATCTGCTCAGCGGCGGGGATTCGCCGGCCGGGCTGCTGGGGCCCAGGCTCTACCGCGAGTTCGCCCTGCCCTACGAGCGTCGGCTGATCGCCGGGCTGAAGTCGGCGACCGGAAAACCCGTCTCGCTCCACATCTGCGGTGACGCCACGCCGATCCTGGCCGACATGGCCGCGTCGGGCGCTGACGTGCTGGAGATTGACCATCGGGTGGACCTCGCCAACGCGTGCCGGATTGTGGGTCCCGACATGGCGTTGTGGGGCAATCTCGATCCGGTCGGCGTGCTCTTGCAGGCCAGCGCGGAGCAAGTCCGGCAAGCCGGCCGCCGGGCGGTGGACACAGTCCGGGCTTGTGGACACAGGCGCTTCGTGCTGAGTTCGGGCTGCACGCTGGCACCGGGAACGCCCGGCGACAACCTCCACGCCATGCTGCATCGGATCGCTTGACCGACCGCAACACACGCCCAAGCAGAGCCGAAGGGTTTCCTGCTGGATCTGCGCATCCGCAGATCGAGTCCGCTCCTTAGACCACAGTTCGGCTGAACGTATCTATCGGATCGCGTCGCGAGGGGAAAGATCAGTGCACGCGTCACGAGTCGCACACTGATCGCCGAGGAAGTAGACGAAGAAGTCGCTCTTTCCCACTTGCCGCCATCCCGACGGAGACTCCACCGGCTGGCCCCAGGGGCTTTCCGACGATCTGAATCGCCGGGTAACGATCGCGGAGGCACCCGCCTTGGCAAAAGTACCGTTGATTTCCGATCGCACGCTGTCACCGGCCAGCCAGTAACTGTCGCGGGGGCGGACCTCGGCGATGATGCGTGCCTGGGCCAGTCGAGCCCAGTAGGAATACCACGCGGTCGATGAGCCCACGTGGGCCACCCGGTCTCCCGGCCGGAGCCCCATCGCCTGCAGACCCTGGGCGACGTGCCACTGCGAATGAGGAATCGCACCGCCATCCCCTCGCAGATCACGCAGCGCCAACTTGAACGAAACCACAGACCGCCAGCCGAGTCCGAGGCCGAGCACCACCAGGGCCAGCACGCACACCACCCGAACCAGGCCTCTGGGGGGACACGAATCCCTGAGACTGATTGCCACAAACAACCCACCCCACAGCAGCATCACGAACCCACCCAGATACCGCGTCTCGACCACGACCAGCCCATACATGGCCATGGCCGCCAAAGGCGGAGCCAGAATCCACCACTGCCGGATCAGGCTTTGCCCCACCGCCAGACCGGTCGAAGACACGGCCAGCAACACGATGACGCCGAACGTCACCACTCCCATCTGGGCGACGAACATGTCCGCATAGGTCTCAAGCGATGCCTTCATCGTCGCGATCTGACCGGCCACGTTGACGAAGGGAACGACTCCGCCCCACCAATGCGAGGGATCGTACCACAACGGAAACGAGCCGGGCAGTGGGGTAGCGAACTCGTAGGCCACGAGCCGGCAGCCCCCCGGCGTCGGAGGCGGCCGATCGTAGATCAGACGTGGGGCCTCCGGCACTTCCGACACCGCCATGTGGCCGTGCCAGAAGTCCCATGAGGGCACGTTATCCACATAGAGTACGTAGCTGGTTCGGCCGGCATCGCCCCAGGAAAGCCGCCCCTTGGCGCTCGACAAGCCCCAGATCCAGGGCCCGGCGACGAGCAAGAGTCCGAGCAGGCCGGCCGCAGCGCGCGGAACAACCCGCCGCCGCGGCCGATCGCAGAACACCGCGGCGACCAGGAACACAACCGCGAGGGGCAGCATGGCCGCCTTGGTCAGGTACCCGAGACCGAGAAGAATACCCAGAACCAGGAACCGGGCAATGCTGCCCTTGCCGTCGCGAATCCGAACGAGCACGCCTGCGGCCAGGTAAATCCACACGGCCAGACACAGATCAGGTGTCACCCGGTGCATCCCGATCAAGACCAGGGAACACCAGATGAACAAGGTGTAGCCGAGGGTCCACCAGGCCCAATCTGGCAAACCACCGCCCTGGCCGACGGGCTTGGCCGAGCACATCGCCTGACCGTGGCGTACCAACCCGGCCCAGAAGTAGTGAAATCCACCCATCGAACAGGCCAGGAGCACGACGCCGAGCAGGTGGGCCAAAGTCGCTTCCGCGTACAACGACGGCCGCATGATCAACTTGGTGATGGCGATCAGCCAGGGGTAGAAGGGGCTCCAATGACCGGTCCAGATGTGGGCCCAGTCGCGACGGAGATAAGTGTCGGCGATCTCCATGTAGGAGATGCTGTCGGTATCCATGGCATGGCGAACGGACCAGGCGTGCACCACGCCCAGGGCCAACGTGAGGATCCACATCGGGACGACGTATGGCCAGCAGCGCACCGACGATGCTGCGGGCAGCGACGGCCTGGTCGGGTTGACCGGGTCCGCCATACTCATTCCGCCGCCTCATCCATGACCTCGTGTGCGGAACGTGCAACCATGCAGACTTTATCGGCCGGACGCGTGCATCATTGCAGCTGCCCCGGTTCCGCAACACCCCCCCACTCTCTGACCGGCGGGCAACTCTCTCGAAGACATGGTCCGATAATTGATCGCCTCACCCGAGGCAAGACAAGCCTGAGATTGCGGGCCTTACGACAGTCGCCCGGTGGCCGGCGCCTTCGGGCTCGCCGTCCAAGGTCCGTTAACTCAAGTTGGGGATCACCCTTTCCGACAGACTACGCACGCCTTCTGCGCGCGCTGCATGGCCGGGCCGAGGATCGCTCGGGAAGCGTCGTTTGCGGCACCAAGTGCCCCGCGGAGCCATGATGTCAGTCGGTACCGTCGCCAATGTCGCCCTGTTCGATCCGGCTCGTGGAGCGCCCTCGGCGATCAGGAGCGAGCAACTCGAAAGCGGGATTCGAAGCCACCGCGCCTGGGATGCTCGAAGTCGCTACTATCATCAGCAGCTACGCCGCGTCTTCCAGACGCATATCCCTCCCGGCTCGCGTGTTCTCGAGATTGGCTGCGGCATCGGTGACCTCCTGGCCGACCTGAGGCCATCATGCGGTGTGGGCGTCGAGTTCTCCCCGGCGCTGGTCGATTGTGCCCGCAGGGCCCATCCCGAGCTCGACTTCTGTCTCGCATCTGAGGATCGACTCGAGTTCTCCGAGCAATTCGACTACATCGTCCTGGCGAACTCCATCGGATCGCTCAAGGATATTCAGTCCGTACTGGGCCGGCTCCGATCGGCATGCGGTCCTCACACCCGGGTCGTCATCGCCTACTTCAACGCCCTCTGGGAACCGATCCTCAACCTTGCGACCCTCCTCGGTCTCCGCCGGGAAGCCAAGGGGCTCAACTGGCTGTCGGTTCAGGATGTCCGCAGCCTGTGTGGACTCAGCGGTTTCGATATCACCCGGGAAACGACCGAAATCCTGATCCCCAAGGGAATCCCGCTTCTCTCGACGCTGGTCAATCGCGTGCTGGCACGCCTGTGGCCACTGACCTGTGTGAATCTGGTGACTGTGTTTGTCGCCCGCGCGGTGATGCCGCCGGAAAAGGCCGACCGGTTGACCGTCAGCGTGATCATTCCAACCCGCGACGAGCGCGGCAACATCCGCGACGCCGTAGAGCGAACTCCCGACATGGGTGCGCACACCGAACTGATCTTCGTCGACGGCGGCAGCACCGATGGAACGGTCGCCGAAATCGAGACCCTGCGGGCCGCCCATCCCGAGCGAGACATCAAGCTGATCCATCAGGGCTCGGGGCACGGCAAAGGGGACGCGGTCCGCAAAGGCTTCGCCGTCGCCCGCGGTGACGTCCTCATGATTCTTGACTCCGATCTGACCGTGGCCCCGGAAGACATGCCCAAGTTCTTCGAGGTCATCGCCTCGGGCCAGGCCGAGTTCGTCAACGGCAGCCGACTCGTCTATCCAATGGAAGCCCAGGCCATGCGCTTCCTCAACAAGTGCGCGAACCGCTTCTTCGGCATCTTGTTCTCGTGGCTGCTGAACCTGCGCATCCGCGACACCCTCTGCGGAAGCAAAGCCCTTCTGCGACGCAACTACCAGACCATCGCCCGCAACCGCCACTACTTCGGCGAGTCCGATCCCTTCGGTGATTTCGACCTGATCTTCGGAGCGGCCAAGGCGGGCCTGAAGTTCATCGAAGTGCCGGTGCGATACGGAGCACGGCGCTATGGCCAGATCAAGATCCGCCGGTTTCGCGACGGTTTTCTGCTCCTGCGGATGAGCCTGGTCGCCCTCAGGAAACTCAAAATGTACTGAACTGGTCACCGGCTTTGGACCCCGTCATGGCGTGCACGTGTACAGAGAATCGGTCTTTCGCCGAAGCGCTGCCCGCTCCCGCCTCCGGCCATCCGTACCTTGACCGGCTTCGCCGACATCGCCGGATGTGGGACAGCAAGCCCGCGGTGCGGGCCCAGTATCGCTACTGGTATCGCTTGGTCACCGCCCAGCTGGCCAACCTGTCACCTTCCATCGAACTGGGCTGCGGGTGCGGCAATTTCAAGGGCTGCTATCCGGAGGTGCTAGCCACTGATGCCATGCCTACACCATGGTGTGATCGGGTGGTCGACGCCTGCCACATGAACTTCGAGGATGATTCGGTCGGCAATCTGGTGATGTTCGACGTCCTGCATCACATCCCCGAACCGCTCCGGGTTTTCGAGGAAGCGTCGCGCGTGCTGCGGCCCAGCGGACGAATCGTCGTCGTTGAACCGCTCCTGACCGCCTGGTCGCGCATTGTCTACCGTTTCCATCACGAGTCTATCGATGAGACCAGCGATCTGTTCAACGTGCCCGCCCCACCCCCTTCGTCCGCGGACTACGCGAACGCCGCAACGGCCACCCTTTTCTTCCACAGGCACCGCGAGGCCTTTCTGCAGCACGTCCCACGACTCCGCTGGGTCTCTGACCAGGCGTTCTCCTGCCTGGCCTATCCCCTCACCGGAGGTTTCCGGCCCTTCTGCCTCATCCCCGCATGCGCGGTGAACGCCCTGAGCCGAGCCGAGGGTTTCGTGATCTCGCGATGGCGCTGCCGCTTCCTGGCACTCCGGACCCTGATCGTGCTGGAAAAGCGGGAATGAAGACACGAACGGCGGGCAGAGATAAGAAGTCTTAGTGCCCCTTCAGGCTCTTCAAGCCAGAAACGCTGTTCCGCGAGGACTGCGAGCCGGCGGCGAGCCCGAAGAACCGTAATCCATTTCCAAACATGATCTTACGAGGAGACAAATCCCTCCCGCCCCACCAACGTTGCCGGGGCGCAAGCCTCCCCGCCCGCAAACATTGCCCTCCCACATGGAAAGGGGTATAGCCATGGACAAGCCCTGTTCAAGGAGGAACACCCGTGGCTCAACGATCGTTCAAGGCACTTGCCGTCGCGCTCATCATTCTGAATGGTCTGGGACTGCTCTGGATCCGGCACGAGCTGCTCGCTCGCGGCTCCGGCCGGGCCCGGATCCTGTCCGCTCTGCCCGGACGGAATGTGGCCAGGACCGACCGGCTCAGTCTGGTTTTTGACGAGCCGATCGCGGCGGCTGCCCTCCTTGGACAACGACTCGAGCGGCAGCCGTTCGCGATCTCGCCACCGGTCGCCGGGCACTGGACGTGGTCACAGCCGGACCGGCTCGACTTCGTGCTGGACAAGCCTCTGGCACCCGGTCGGGTGTTCAAGGTCAAGGCGGCAAGCGACCTGGAGAGCCAGATCGGCCGCCGGATCATCGGACCGACCGAATTCCGCTACGAGACCGGGGCACTCCTGGTCACCTTCTGCGACTTCTACAGCGCGGACAAGGAGAGTGTCTCGCTGCAGCTGACTTTCAACCAGCCGGTGAATCCGAAAGACCTGGCCAGGAATCTGGAGCTCAAGCCGGTCGGCAGTCTGAATCCGTACGGGGTGGGGTCGGAACTGCCCGGCGCGCCCGGCGAGGCGATGAAGCTGACCATACTCACTCGCGAGACCACCGATCGGATCATCGTGCGTTGCCCGCGCCCACGAACCGACAAGATCGAGGCATCGGTGAGAGCGGGATTGATCGGTTCAGGAGGGGAGTTGCCGCTGGCCGCGAACTTCACCCGCCAAGTCGATATTCCTGCCGTCTTCGCCCTCATGCGGGCAGAAACCGGCACACCCACGCTGGACAATGCACCCAGCGTGCGGCTCGACTTCTCCTCGCCGCTGGCCCGGCGCCAGCCGACGCCCAAGGTCCACGTCGAACCGCCAGTCCCCGACTTGCGGCCGCAAATCAACAGCTATGGCGGAGGGATGTTGCTGACCGGTTCATTCCAGTGCGGCACACCGTACCGGGTCACGGTTGGGGCCGAGGCGCAATCCGAAAACGGCCTTCAACTTGGCCACGACCAGACGGTCTCCTTCCAGATCCCCGAATATGAACCCGGTGTGAACTTCCCAAGAACACGCGGCATTCTGGCCCCCGGCGGCAACCTGGAACTCGACCTCGAAGCGGTCAACGCCGCGAACCTCGACATTGCCGTCACCCGTGTCTACCAGAACAACCTCGTGAGCCACGCCCGCGGCGACAACCGGGACGCGACCTCCAAGAGCATGGCTCGTAAGACCCTCGCCCTTCAGCTCGAACGCAACAAGCCCACCAAACTGGCCCTGGAACTCCGCACGCTCATCGACGGATGGCCGGGCGTGTACTGGATCTCGGCCACCGTCAAGGAACGCTCCTGGTCACATGCGTCCAGCATCGTGGCGATCAGCGACTTGGGATTGACCCGCAAACGAGACCGGGACGGCTACCTCGTCTGGGTCACTTCGCTCAAGACCGCTCGGCCGGTGCCCGGGGCCGAGGTAGCGGCCATGACCTACAACAACCAGGTGCTCGCCACGGCCACGACCGGCGCCGACGGTCTCGCTCGACTCTCCATCAAGGAGAACCACCCCGACGGACAACCCTGGTTGCTCACCGCCCGACTCGGCGACGACCTCAACTTCATGACCCAGGATAACCATGACTGGCTGCTCGAGCAGGCCGATACCGGCGGGCGCGAATACCCGGTCAACTACGACGTCATGATGTACACCGAGCGAGGTGTCTACCGGCCGGGCCAGACCGTCCACCTCACCGGCCTGGTTCGTGACGAATCCGGCCGGATACCGCCACCGTTTCCGCTCGATGTCACCGTCAAACGCTTGGATGGCAAGGTCGTCCAGGTGCTCAGGGTGACTCCCGACCCGCAGAAGCAAGGCTTCTTCCAGGTGGACTTCGTCACCCGAGATGACGGCATGCTCGGCAGGCACACGTTCACGGCCACCTTGCCGGGAGCCGCCAAGGCCCTGGGGCAAACCGACACCATTGTCGCGGACTTCGCCCCGGTCCGGATGGAGGTCACCGCCCGACCATCCAAGGAGACCTTCCTCGCCAATGACATGCCCACCATCGAGGCCCGGGCCCGCTACCTGTTCGGCCAGCCCGCCTCCGGTCTGCCGATCACCACATCCGGCGAATACCGCCGGGTGTCATTCAGATCCAAAAGCATGCCCGACTACACGTTCACCGACCCGAACGAGGGCAGAGAGGTGCGAGTCCTCGAGATCGAGGCCCAACTCGACAAGGAGGGACAAGCCAGAATCGAAGTACCCCTCTCTCGCCGAAAGCCCGTTGCGGCCACGTCACCCGCGGCTTCGCCGCCCACCAATCCAGGCGATACGGGGGCCGGCGAACCCGCGGAGGATAGGGAGACCCAGGCATCCGACGATGAGGGGGATGACTCCGCAGACCCTGATACCGAGGACAAGTCAGACAGCGAGGGCGGAGACCAGGCCAAGCCAGGCTTGATCGCCGGCCTGTGGGAAGGCTCCTTCTCCGTGACCGTCACTGAACCCGGGAGCCGCTCCGTTTCCGAGCACGTCACCCTGCGACTCAACACGATCAACCGGCACCTCGGCCTCAAGCTGCCCGGCAAGCTGGTGCCGACCGGCAGGCCGGTGCCGGTCAGCTACGTTCAGATGACCGGCGACGACAAGCCCGCCGAGCCGGCCCCTTTCCGCTTCACGCTCCATCGAATCGAGCGCGACTACGCCCTGAAGATCGTCAATCACCGGACTGTCTGGCAAACAACCGAACATCTCATCCAGGTAGCCGAGGGCGAGATCGACCCATCCAAGGGCGAGCCGAACGACTCGAGCTTCTCGATCACGTGCGCGTCGCCAGGTCCCCACCGGCTCATCGTCGTCGACAGCCGCTCAGCCTCCACCACGCGACTCGATTTCCACGCCACCGATAACGCCTCCGCGGATCAGATCGTTACCACCGACAACCCCGAGCAGCTCGATATCGTGCTCGATCGGCCCGACTACACGCCCGGCAGCGAAGCCCGGATTCTGGTCAAGAGCCCGTTCACCGGAACCATGCTCATCACCCTCGAAACCGATCGCGTTGTCCGCCAGCAGGTCATGGCCATGGCCAGCCCAAGCGCAGAAATCCGCTGGCAGATCCCGACCGACGTGCGCGGAGGAGCCTTCGTGACCGCCACGGTCGTCCGACCGGTCGATCCGTCCCGAGCACAGTGGCTCCCCCACCGGGCGATGGGCATGGCCCGGCTGCTCACCGACCACAAGATGCAGGAACTGCCCGTGGCCATCGACGCCCCCGCCGAACTCTTGCCCGCCGCCAAGACCACCGTGACCGTGAAGTCACCCACCTCGACCGATCCGTCGCGGCCGGCCATGCTGCATCTCTGGGCGGTGGACGAGAGCATCCTCCTGACCACGAAGTACGAGACACCCGATCCGCTGATGCACTTCTTCGAGCCACGAGAAGCGGCCGTAGCATCCTCTGACCTCTTTGACGAACTGATGCCTGATCACCGGCGAGCGGCAAGCATCCTCCGCATCGGCGGCGACGGCCATCCGAACCCCCTGGAAAAAGATGCCCCATCTGCACCCCTTCCCCTGCGGACGGCGGACGTGAGGTCCAAGACTCCGGCCGTCGTCTGGCGGACGGTGGCCTCTGTAGGCCCGGATGGCCTCACCCGGGTCGAGATGGACACCCCCGACCTGACCGGCGAACTCCGCTTGATGGCCGTCGTAGTCGACGGAGATTGCTACGGCAGTGCCGAGCGCGGACTGAAACTCGCCGCCCCGGTTCTGGTCGAGACCGGCTGGCCGCGATTTGTGGCTCCGGGTGATCGCTTCGCCGTGCCCGTCAAGATCTTCAACTCGACCGGTAAGCCGATGAAGGTCGATCTCGAAATCACACCGGCCGACGGCCCGATTGCGGTCGCCCAACCCAAACAGCCGGCTATCATGGTACCCGCGAGCCAGCCGGTGACGATTTGGCTCGACGCCGAGGCCAGGAGCATCGGCCAAGTCGCCATCCGGGTGCGAGCCGCGGGCGCCACCGAGGACGGTCAGACTCTCGCCGCCGAGAGCAGGTCCGAGTTCACCGTCCGCCCGGCAGCCGCATTCCACAGCCAGTCGCACCTGCGGAGGATCAAGGCGGGCGAGACCGTGAGCCTAAGCCCGCCGAAGGAACTTATCGCCGGCTCGGTGCGAGCCACGCTGGGGATCGACGCCCGCCCGTCGGTGCAGCTGCAACCCGCGCTCGAACAGCTCATTCAGTATCCCTACGGCTGCCTCGAGCAGGTCACCAGCCAACTCTACGCTTTGCTCCACCTGCCTGATCTGCTCGCCCAAAACGACCGGGGCGGCGAGCGTGCCCAGGAGGTCGGCCGGATGATCGATGCGGGCATCGTCCGACTGTGGTCGATGCAGACCGGATCCGGCGGCCTGTCCCTCTGGGCTCGCGAGACAAATCCCTATCTGTGGGGCAGCGCCTACGTGGGCACCTTCCTGCTCCAGGCCCGCCGCACGGGAGTCAAGGTGGATCCCCAGTTCACCGATGCGCTGGTCAGCTACCTCCAGGAGGAGCTGCAGCAGCCTTCAGGCGCGCAGGGACCGGACATGGATGACAACATGCGTGCATTACTCTGTCATGTCCTGGCCGGTTTCGATCGGCCGCCTCAGGGCTGGATGGCCCGCTTAACCGAGAAAGCCGCAAGCCTGGGCATGGCCGGCCGGGCCGATCTGGCTGCCGCCTGGATGCACAACGGCCGCAAGGATCGGGCCAGGACCATCCTGTTCGACAGCACGATGGATCAGGTCGTCACCCTCAGCACCGGCGGACGGCTCACGTCCCAAGTCCGCGAGCAGGCCGTCCTGCTCAACGCCCTGATGGACCTCGATCCCGGCCATCCATGGATCCCCACGCTCGTCCAAAGGCTCGAGACTGCCCGACGAGAGGGAACCTGGGGCACAACACTGGAGAACGCCAGCGCCCTGGCCGCCCTGGCCCGATACCAGTCACAAAACAGGCGCGAGGAGACAAGCTTCGAGGGGACGGTACGCGTCGGCAACGACAGGGAAACGGCATTCAACCACCGCAAGCCCCTGGCGATGAGGATAAGCGAGAAGGAATGGCCGGTGCAGATCGTCACCCAAGGCACGGGCGAGGTCTACCTGTCTGTGGTCTACGAGGGCCTGCTGCCGCCCACCGAAGTCAAACCGTTTGACCGACAACTCATCGTCCGCCGCAAATGGTTGAATCGTGATGGCAAGCCACTCGACGTCAAGACGCTGAAGGTCGGCGATCTGATCCACGTGGAGGTCGAACTGGCGGCCCCAACGCTCACGCACGGTGAAAGGATCGAGAACGTCTGTGTTGTCGATGCCCTCCCAGGCGGCACCGAGGCCGAGGATCCGCAGCTGGCCACGTCCGCCGTGTCAAGCGCCGACCAGGACGAGGAGGAGGCCGAATGCCGCACCGAGATCCGCGACGATCGTGTGCTGCTTTTCACGACGGCTGGCAAGAAGCCAACAGTGCATCACTACGCCGTGCGCGTCGCCGCCGCCGGCACATTCGTCGTTCCTCCAATCGAGGCGTCCTGCATGTACGATCCGCAATTTGGATCACTGAACGGAGGCGGAACGATCACGGTGCGGAAATGAGCGCGTCTTCGGGCATCGGGGGTAACGCCGGCATCTCGCCGGGGGCTCCCCACGGCTTCGAGACACCCTTCCAGTGAAGGACGATCGCCATGATCCGGCGGCTCAAGCGGTTTCTGATGGCGGCGGCGGTGCTGAGCACCTGCGGCGTGCTGCTCATGGCTGCGGGGTGGTTGCTCAGCCCCTTCCCGGTGAAACGGCTGGAGCGATGGCCGGCCAGCCCCCTGGTTACCGATCGCCACGGCCGGGAAATGCTCCGCGTGGTCGGCGACGACGAGCAGTGGCGATTCGTCGTGCCATTGGAGCGGATCTCACCGCAGCTGATCCAGGCGACCATCGCCGTCGAGGACGAGCGGTTCCTGCTGCACGGCGGCATCGACCCGCCAGCCGTGCTCCGGGCAATCGGCCAGAATCTGGGCAGCTTGCGGGTCGTCTCCGGGGCAAGCACACTGACCATGCAGATCTGCCGGATGCTCGACGACCGGCCGCGTACCTTCGCCGCTAAGATGATCGAGGCACTCCGGGCCCTGCAGTTGGAGTCGATCTACTCCAAGCAGCAGATCCTCCAGACCTACCTGAACATCGCCCCCTACGGCCATAACATCCGCGGGGTTGAGGCTGCGGCCCGAGCCTACTTCGGCAAGTCGGCCGAACAGCTCTCGCTCGGCGAGGCCGCTCTGCTGGCCGGCTTGCCGCAATCACCCAATCGCCTCCGGCCGGACCGCTCCCCAGAGAAGGCACGGGCCCGGCGCGAGATCGTCCTGCGGCGCATGGCCGAGCTTGGAATGATCGACGACCAGCAGCTTGCCCTGGCTTCGTCGGAGCCGATCCCGACGACGCTGTGCAAGGCCCCCAAGGCCGCCCCGCATGCCGCGTGGATGAGCCTCCAGCGACGACTGGGCGGGGGGCGAACGACCCTCGACCTGAGCCTCCAGTCGGAGATGGAACGGATCGCCGCCCGGCACCGACTGAAGCTGCCGCCCGGCTGCGACGTGGCCATGGTGGTGATCGACATTCCCAGCGGCGATATCCTGGCCATGGTCGGCTCGGCCGATGCAAACCACACCCGCCACGGCCAGGTCAACGGGTGCACGGCCAGGCGCAGCCCCGGTTCGACGCTCAAGCCCTTCATCTACGCCGCGGCCTTCGAGGAGCGCCTGTTATCGCCCCAATCCGTCGTCCACGATATCCCGATCGAGAGAGCCGGCTGGTCGCCCTCCAATTTCGACAAGACCTTTGCCGGCGATCTGCCCGTCGCGGATGCGCTCCGCCGGTCGCTCAACGTGCCGGCCATCATGGTAGCGGAAGGCGTGGGCCTGCCCCGCTGCCTGGGACTCATCGAAGCCGCCGGCGTCCGACTGCCCGCCAACACGCTGGCACGCGGCGGACTGGCCGTCGTCGTCGGGTCCGTCGAAATCACGCTCCTCGACCTGACCAACGCCTACGCGACGATCGGCCGGGGCGGCGTCCGACGCTCGCCACGCCTGCTCATGGATGACCCGACCGACGAGAGCCCCGCGATCGAAGCCAACGTGTGCGCGGCCATTGACGAGATCCTCTCCTCGCGGGTTCGAAGGCCACAGAGCATGGCCGAGTGGCCGGCCCATCAGGTCCCCTGGTTCGCATGGAAGACCGGCACCAGTTCCGGCCGTCGCGACGCCTGGGCCGTCGGCCACAACCGGCGATTCGCGGCCGGCGTGTGGGCCGGCCTGTTCAGCGGCGCGGGGGAGAGCCGCCTGGTCGGCGCCGGGGTGGCCGAGCCCCTGCTGGCGGACATCTTCGCGCTGCCCGCGATCCGCACGGACAAAGATCCGCTGCCAGCCAGGCCCTGGATCGTGGAACGTCCTCTGCCGCCACCACGCGAACTCGGCGAAGAGCTGGCCATCACCTCCCCGCGGAACGGGGCGACGTTCCTGGCTATGTCCGGCCAGGCCGTCATTCACCCCCGGGTGAACCGCAAGGAGAACATGACCTGGTTCCTCAACGGACGGCTCATCGGCGACAGCGCCAAACGGCTGATCCTGACTCCCGGCCAGTACGAGCTGCGTTGCGTGGATGCTTCCGGCAAGTACAGCGCGGTCGAATTCACCGTGCGATAGCGATGATCACCCAGATACGGATGCGAAGCCACTCCAGCGGCTGCTGGCCAGCCTGGAAAGGCCGACGTCGACGAAACCCGAATAAGACCGTGGCCCCAGCTGAACAGAAGGAGATCGACCCATCAACTGGCCAGAAGACGGCAGCCTGCCCTGTTCGCGGACTCAAACGAGGATATGAGTGCCCGACAATGCCGGCGCCGCTCGGGTCCGACCTCACCGTTACCGTCGGTCGTTTCCCTCGTGGCCAGGGCGCCCGCCGGCTCTGCGTCTTGCGGTGGGCGGACGCTTCCCCGCGGCCACGTCCTCCTCAAAGACCTTCTTGCGGCGAAGGATGTGGTGGTAGTGTTGAGCGAACCGGTGAGCTTCATCGCGCACCTGCTGGAGAAGACGGAGGGCGGGATCATTGCGCTGCAGGCGGATAGGCTGGCTCCGGACCTGGATGAACAACTCCTCATCCCGCTTGGCCAGAGACACGACCATCGGTGGGCGGATGTCCATATCGGCGAAGGCGGCCTGGGCGGCGTGAAGCTGGCCGAGCCCGCCGTCGATCAGGATCACATCCGGATACAGCTCCTCGCCCATGGCCGCATATCGGTAGCGGCGGTTGATTACCTCTCGAATCATCGCGCAGTCGTCGATGCCTTCGACGGTCCTGATCTTGAACCGCCGGTATCCGCTCTTGAACGGCTTGCCGTCGATAAAACAGACCAGTGAACCGCATGATTCGCCGCCCTGCAGGTTGGCGATGTCGATCCCTTCGATGGTCCGCACCGACTGCTCCAGTTCGAGAATCCTGGTCAGCTTGGCCAGCCCGTCTCGAGGATCAATGTGAAAGACCTCCGGTTGAACGTGGGTCTCTGGATCTCCGGCCAGCGACAGCGACTCCATCGCCCGGAGTTGATCGCGAAGCCGAGCCGCCTTCTCGTACTCCCGAGCGGTGGCCGAATCTTCCATCTCCTTCTGAAGCTGCCGCAGAACCACGCTTCGTTTGGAGGCCAGGAACTTCTTGAAACGCTCGATGTCCTGGCGATAGTCGTCCCTGGACACCAAGGCCGCGCACGGGCCGGAGCATCGCTTGATCGCGTGCAGCAGGCAGGGACGAAAGTGACGGCGGCTTTCATCGCCTTCCACGATGTCCATCTCGCAGGTCCGGAAACGAAACACCTTCTGCAGGGCATTGACCGCTTCGCGCAGGCCGGCCGTTCCGACGAAGGGCCCGTAGAGCTTGCTGCCCTTGAGGCGGGGCTTGCGAGTAATATAGACGCCCGGGAAGTCGTCAGAGGTGGTGATTTCGAGATACGGGAACGTCTTGTCGTCGCGGAGGCATTCGTTGTAGTACGGTTGAATGTCCTTGATCAGCCGGCTCTCGGTCAGGAGAGCATCAACCTCAGTCTCGCAATCCAGAAAATCGATGTCCGCCACCAGGCTAACCATCTGGACGATTTGTGGCCCGCGTGTGCGGAGCAGGTCGGCCGAACCCTGGAAGTAACTGCTCACCCGGCTGCGAAGGTCCTTGGCCTTGCCCACATAGAGGACCCGACCCTGGACGTCTTTGAACAGATACACCCCGGGCGATTTCGGAAGATGCCGGAGCTTCGCCAGGAACGAGCCGCCCGCAGCCGCGTGCGCCCCCTGTGGATCACCGGCCCGGGACCGGCCGATCCGACCGTCCACCCCGCCCGGCCCTTCCTCGGGAGCAGGTTTCCGGTCGTCACACGAGTCGCCCATAACCGCTTATTATAGCCGGTCGCCCTCCCACCGCCCGGTCCCAGAAAAACCAGCCTCCACGAACACCTCGACCCGGGGCGGCGGCCATATCGTACATTCCCTGAGCGACTACTCCGGAGGTCGATGCACAGTGCCCGAGGACCCAGTCATCCTGCTGGCCTGCCCTTGCGAGGTCGAGCGAAAGCTGCTGAGGCATCTGCTGGACAACGATGGCTTCAGCGTTCGCGAGGCGATCGGGGCCACGGATACCTTGTCCGACGCCGTCAACCGGCCAGATCTCATCCTGCTGGACACACTGCTCTGGGAGAAGGCCGCCATCGGAACCGCCGCAACCCTTCGCCGCGATCCTCGCACCAGCATGATCCCCCTCATCCTCTTCGGCGAACCTCCGCCGGACGCAAACAGTTCGCCACCCAGGAGCGTCGCTTGGTTTCCCCGAAAGGGATTCTCCATCGAGCTGCTGCTCGAGACGATCCGCACCCACCTGAGAAGCCGCGAGCCGTCGGCGCCGCCAGCCGCCAGTTCGGCAAACGTCCGCGTCACGACCACGGACGCCCATGTCGCCAGGCTGGACGAGAGTCCTGTTCGCCAGGCCATCCAGGCTCTGCCGCATCTGACCCCATTCGAGTTCAGTATTGCCGAGGCGATCACCACGAACTGCGCCCGCGTGCAGATCATCAACCACATCTCGGGCATCGTCTCCCGCGACCCCTCGCTGGCCGTGGCCCTCCTCGCACAGGCCAACGCGGCCAAGCCGGCAGAGTCGCCGCCCGTAACCAACGTCCCTGAAGCGGTCCGCATCCTCGGCAGCCGCCCGTTCTACGAGATGGTCGACCGAATCAGTCCGCTGACCCTCGATCCGGACAGCCCCTGGGATCCCGGGTACTTCTGGATCCACGGCGTGGCCACCGCACAGATCGCGGCCCTGCTCTCCAAGAGCCTCGGATTGTGCTCCCCGGGCGAGGCTGCCGCCGCGGGGTTGCTGCACGACCTGGGCTTTTTCGTCCTGGCGAACCATTTCCCGGCGTCCTTCGAGGCCCTCATCGCCGCCGAGCAGAACGCCGACACCCTCACCCCGGCCTGGGAGCAGTCGGTGATCGGCGTGGATCACGGCACGCTGGCCGCCTGGACGCTCGAGCGCTTTGAGCTGCCCCGAGCACTCCAGGAGGCCGTCGCTGCCCATCACGATCCGGTCCTGACGGCGCGCCAGATCTCCGGGTCGTCCCGTGTTCTGGCAATCATCGTGCAGGCCGCCGATCAACTGGCCGACGCCTTGTACCCCGGCGACCCTCCGCTCGCGCCGCTCCGCCCGCTCGAACAGGCCTTCACCAAGGTGCTGGACCGAACCAACCAGGACTTCGCCAGGATTCTCGCCGCCGCCCGCCAGGTCTTCACCGACCTGCTGACCGAATTGCGATTCCTCTTCCCGCTTTCCGCCTCGCGCCCGTACTACTACGCGGACAAGCCACTCGACCAGGTACTGTACCTGGCCCCCGGTGCTCCGACCTGGGACCTGATCAGGGCGTACCTGACTGTCCGGAGCAAGGCGGTGATCACCCGTTTCGCCGGCCTCAGCAATCTCACCGGCAGTGACCTGACCATGGTCGTCAATCTGGCCTATCGCCCCGGCACTACCACCCAGGTCGAGGCCCTCAGCTCGCTGGTGAGCACCGGTTTCCTCAACGGACACAAGACCGTGATTCTCATGGCCGCTCCCCCACCGCAGGCGGTGATCGATCTGGTCCCCGACAGCTGCCGTTTCGTCACCTTGCCCTGCCAGGCCGCCCCCTGGGTCCGATGGCTGGCCGCGCCCATCTCGTCCGCTCCCCTCGCCGGCCCCAAACTCTGCGTCGCATAAAAAAAACGAGCCGGCCGCAAAGCCGACTCGTCTCGATATCAAGCAACAGTGTGTGCCACCGGCCGGGGGATTACTCCGTCCGGCGTTTCGGGCAGCAAGCCGTCCGATCCTGTAAACGTTCTGACCTCAGATCCGCAGCGGCTCGAGGCCGCTTTGGAGATCTAGGTTATCCCCTAGAAAGGAGGTGATCCAGCCGCAGGTTCCCCTACGGCTACCTTGTTACGACTTAGTCCCAGTCACCGGGCTTTCCGTCGGCACTGTCGAATCACAGCGACTTCGGGAACTCCCAGCTCCCATGACTTGACGGGCGGTGTGTACAAGGCTCAGGAACTCATTCACCGCGCCATGGCTGATGCGCGATTACTAGCGATTCCGACTTCATGGGGTCGAATTGCAGACCCCAATCTGAACTGAGGGACGTTTTCTGCGATTTGCTCCACCTCGCGGTCTTGCTTCGCTCTGTACGCCCCATTGTAGCACGTGTGACGCCCTAGGCATAAAGGCCATGATGACTTGACGTCGTCCCCACCTTCCTCCGGCTTAACGCCGGCAGTCTCGCTAGAGTTCCCGGCATGACCCGCTGGCAACTAGCGACAAGGGTTTCGCTCGTTAAGGGACTTAACCCGACACTTCACAGCACGAGCTGACGACAGCCATGCAGCACCTGTGCACGTTTCACCCGAAGGCAGATTACTCGAGTTTCCCCGAGACCATCCGTGCATGTCAAACCTAGGTAAGGTTCTGCGCGTTGCTTCGAATTGATCCACATGCTCCACCGCTTGTGTGAGCCCCCGTCAATTCCTTTGAGTTTTAGCCTTGCGGCCGTACTCCCCAGGCGGCGCACTTAGCGCTTTTGTTTCGGCACGAGAGACGTCAGAGACCCTCGTACCTAGTGCGCATCGTTTACGGCGTAGACTACCGGAGTATCTAATCCCGTTTGCTCCCTACGCTTTCGCGTCTCAGCGTCAGGACAAGCCCAGTTACCCGCTTTCGCCCCTGGCGTTCCCTTAGATATCTACGCATTTCACCGCTCCACCTAAGGTTCCAGTAACCCCTACTTGCCTCAAGAACGACAGTATACCGAGCAGTTCCCGGGTTGAAGCCGGGGATTTCACAAGGTACTTACCGTCCCGCCTACACGCGCTTTAAGCCCAGTGATTCCGAACAACGCTCGGGGCCTCCGTCTTACCGCGGCTGCTGGCACGGAGTTAGCCGCCCCTGTCATATGATGGTCAACTCGCCGACGTATTAGGTCGGCTCGCTTCCTGGCATACTATTGAAGTTTACATCCCGAGGGACTTCATCCTCCACGCGGCGTCGCTCCGTCAGGCTTTCGCCCATTGCGGAATATTCGTTGCTGCAGCCACCCGTAGGTGTCCGGGCAGTGTCTCAGTCCCGATGTGGCCGGTCGCGCTCTCACGCCGGCTACCCGTCATAGCCTTGGTAGGCCGTTACCCCACCAACTAGCTGATAGGACATGGGCCGATCTCCAACCAATAGGCCCCGAAGGGTCCCCATCTTTGAGCCAGAAGCCATGAGGCCCCTGGATGTCATCAGGTATTACCGGCACTTTCGCTAAAGCCCCTTGCGGGGCGCCGCTATCCCTGTGTTCAAGGTACGTTACCCATGCATTACTCACCCGTCCGCCACTCAACTCCCGTAATATTGCTACCACAAGAGTCCCGTTCGACTTGCATGCCTTAGCCACGCCGCCAGCGTTCGTTCTGAGCCAGGATCAAACTCTTCGCTTTATATCGTTGCATCAGGCTGAACCCCTCGGACCCGTTAAGGCCCCAGTTCGCCAACCCGCTTGCTTCGATGGGTCTCTACACACCTTGCCAACCGATCTGTCTGGCTAGACCAGTTCGGTCGACTTGCGTTGTTTGAGCTGATCGCGCGCCACGTGGCAAACCACGCGACGCCGATCACTCGTACGTTTACACGGCGGTTGTTTGTGTCACACACTGTTCACTTGTCAAAGAGCTCAGGATCTTCTCGCACCGCGAGCGGCTTTCGCCTTCCCTCGACGCGAGCCCCTTATCATAACAACCTTCAAAAGGCTGTCAACCCCTTCCGCCGGCAGTTTCTCGGGATTCTCGAGATTATCTCAAACCCTTGTCCACCAGCAACTTAGTCGAGCTATGGCGAAAAAAAGAGCCGGTTCGCTTCGCCTTGCCGCGGCACCTTCTCACGGGCAGTTTCAAACCCGGGTGTATCACCCGAGCACCACCCCAGGCCGCGGGACCAAGAAAAAACCAACCGGTTCGTCCACCCACAACACCAACTGGGCAACAGTCTATATATCACCAGATCCCACGCCTGTCAAGTCGGCACCGCCATTATTGGGCATGCCCCTCGCCCCACCCGTCCGCGACGGCCAAAGCCCTACGCTCACTCCCCGCTTTCACCCCCCACGTTTCCCGCCGGCGACTCGACGCAGATGCCAACCCGGCGCCAGTCACGGATGAACCGTAAGCGACACGCGGGTCTCGGGTGACGACTGACGAGAAACCACCTGGGCTACGATGGCCGTCACCATCCCATCGATGGCCATGGCTACCCCTTCCGGATTCCCTTCGAAGATGTCCTCCGGAGTGCCCGCATCTCCGCTGATCCGGATGGCCACATTGACCGGAATCGACCCCAGGAACGGGACCCCCAGGCCGGCTGCAGCTCGCTCCGCTCCGCCCTTGCCGAACAGGTCGTACGCCTGGCCGGTGTCGGGAGCGATGAAGTAGCTCATGTTCTCAACCACACCGAGGACCTCGACGTTGAGCTGCTGATACATGCGCGCCGCCCGGACCGCATCCAGCAGGGCCACATCCTGCGGCGTGCAGACCACCACCGCACCGGTCATCGGAATCGACTGCGACAAGGTCAGCGGCACGTCGCCCGTACCCGGCGGCAGATCCACGATGAGGTAGTCGAGTTCGCCCCACTCGACCTGGCCGAGAAACTGGCGAATGGTGCCGTGGATCATCGGCCCGCGCCAGACGACAGCCTGCTGCGGCCCAATCAGAAAGCCGATGCTCATCACCTTGAGCCCGTGAGCCCGGACCGGGTGGATGCGATCGCCGACCAGTCCCGGGCGCTGGTCTTCGACGCCGAGCATCTTGGGGATGGACGGCCCGTAGACGTCCGCGTCAAGCAGGCCGACCTTGGCCCCTCGGCGAGCCAACCCCACCGCGGCCAATACGCTGATCGTACTCTTACCCACACCGCCCTTGCCCGCGCCGACGGCCACCACGCTGCGGACATCCGGCAAGCTGACCTGCTCGGCAACACCCGGCACCTGGTGACCCGCAGCCAAGCTATGAGCATGCCCGCAGGTCTGCCCGCCGCCGGGAGCACTGAACTCCACCGCCACCCCTCTGACGCCGCCGAGGGTACGCACGGCAGCCTCGATGTCGCTGCGGATACGGTCCTTGAGCGGGCAGGCCGGCGTGGTCAGCTCGACATGCACCCGCACCTCACCGTCAGCCACGGTTACGTCCCTGACCATGTTGAGCGATACGAGATCTTGGTGCAGTTCCGGATCGTTCACCGTACGCAAAACGTCAACGACCCGCTCGCGCGTCACCAGCTTGCCCTTGAACAACCCCATGGTGAGACCTTCCCGGTTGGATAATCGATCCTGCCGGGGCCGACGACGCTCGCCGGTTTCCACATCCGGCAGAGTGACTATAGGGGGCGAATGCGAGCGTTTCAATCGGCCGGCCTGCTACTTCGAGACCGGAGCGCGGGCTGCCCGGGCGATGCCCCGAAGCCGCAACCAGTCGGCGCAGTGCCCCGGCCAGGTGGCGAGCACCGGGTCGGGCGGGCCCTTCATCGCTCCCAGGCCGAATCCGTGGGGGCCTTTCTCGTAGATGTGCATCTCCGCGGGCACGCCAGCCTTGCGCAGCGCCAGGTAGAAGAGAATGCTGTTTTCCGGGGGCACCCCGGCATCCTCGTTGCTGTGGACCAGGAACGTGGGAGGAGTCCGGGCGGTTACCTGCTTCTCGTTGGACATGCTCTGGATCAGCTTCGGATCCGGATTCTCGCCCAGCAGGTTGCGTTTCGAGCCGCTGTGCATCGTCGGTTCGGTGAAGGTGATCACCGGATACACCAGGATCGCGGCGTCCGGCCGGCAACTGACCCGCTCGATCGGATCGGAAGCCTGGGGGTCGCCGTCGTCAAAGTGCGTGGCCGCGGTCGAAGCCAGATGCCCGCCGGCGGAGAAGCCGATCACCCCGATCTTCTTCGCGTCGACACCCCACTCGGCACCGCGGGCCCGCACCGTGCGAATGGCCCGCTGGACATCCTGCATCATGGCCGGATGCCGATAGCGCGGAGCAAGCCGGTACTTCAGGATGAAGGCGGCCACGCCCATGGAGTTGAGCCATTCGGCCACCTGCTTGCCCTCATGGTCCATGGCCAGCATCACATACGCCCCGCCCGGGCAGACGACTACCGCCCCGCCAGTTGCCTTGTCCCTGGGCGGCAGGCAAACGGTCAGCGACGGCTTGTCGGCGTCTTCCATCCCCACCGCTCCTGGAGCGCCGTTTGGCCAGAGAAGCTCCACTCTGGATTCCGCCGGGACCGAGGAGGCCGGTTCCTGGGCCCATGCCCCGTGAGAACCGCCAAGAGCCACCAGACCGACCACAACCATACACGCAATGTTCGTTCGCATGATCCTCTCGCTTGCTAATGACAATCCGTAACCTGGCATTCGTACCCACGCGATTCAGCCACCCACCGCTGGCCGTGTGGCCAGATCTGCTTCGATGATCGATCGCAGCAGGACGAACTCGAGGTCGAAGACCCGCCTGAGTTCGGCGCTCGGCACCACGTCGCCGGTGACCCCCATCTGGGCATCGCTGAAACGCGAACCGAAACCGACAACCGTCACCGTGCCCCGACCGTAGCTTACACGGGCGGCGACCGGCCTGCCATGGAGCGTGACGAACGGATCACCGCCAGCTACCGCGGCCGCAGATTGGACTGCGACTTCAGTGGGCCAGCCCTTGGGAGTCACCAGCGTCCCACGGCCGACGTCCGCGTGAACAACCTCCATCTTGTACGGCCCCAAGAGCCGGTTGGCGGTGGAGTTCGTGTTCTTCGGGGAGTCGATGATCAGCAGCTTGCCACCGCTGCGCACGTAGCTGCTGAACTGGTCCTGCACCCGGCGGCTGACCTGGACATGGGGATAGAACAGCACAACCAGGTCACCGTCGAAGACGTCGTCCCGCGTGGTTCGCTGCGTGAAGTATCCCAGTCGCAGTATCCACCGCTCGAAAATGCCGAAACCGTCGTCCGCAGCACTGATGAAGCCCCCCTTCGAGAGCGGCCCCCTGCAGTACGTACGATCGATGGCTACTCGTACCATCGGCCCCGCCGGCTTGGGGAGCGGCATCTGCCCACGCTGCACAAAGCCAACCGCGGTTCCGGTGGCCGCCCAGCTCAGCATGCCGGCCGCGGCGAGCGGCAGCCAGGTGCCCGATCGACCCCGAACCAGGAGAACACAGATGACCGCCGAAACCGCACCGCCCAGCGTCAGCGGCCAGCGGGGATCGGGCTGCGTCTCACGGTGATTCAACCATTCGATCATCCCCAGCATGAGCTCCGGCTTGCCTCGCTCGAAGGCGGCGAAGTTGGAGAAGATGGTTGAATCCGTGAATGCCAGTACCCGCCCAGCGCCGCTTCTTGTCGACCAGAGTTGGATGAAAGCACCGTAGCGCCCCTCGGCCCGGTCTTCGATCTGCGGGTAGAAGTTGCTGGCGTGATAGTCGGCCGGCAGGCTTTTCAGGCCGGTCGAGCGAATGACCGCTCGGCCGCCGCTTCCGGACGGCGCGATCGAACACGAGACGGCGAAGTCCATCTCCCTGAGGTGCTGAACAACGGGATGCGGAAAAACGGATGGAACGTAGCCCTGCTCGAATGGACTCGCCGAAATGCGAAACAGGCAGTCGTACCGATAGCGGAATCCGAACCGCTCGGCGACTTGATTGAGGTACGTGCCGGTCCCGAACACGTTGGTGTGCTCGCCGATCAGCAACACGCCGCCGCCGCCCTGTACGAATCGGCCAATCGCCTCGACTTCGCCCGGATTCCCCTTGTCCGTGTACGACTTGGTCGGTGTCTTCAGCACCAGGACATCACAGTTCCGCAGCGCCTCGTCGCTGATCGGCGACTCGAGGCGACCCATGTCATAGAACCGGGAGAGATAGTCGTAGACGCACGCGTAGTTGTAACCTGACTCGTGGCCGTACCATTCGGTGTCGTAGGGCCGGTCGGTACGCTCCCACTGAGAGTGATACTCGTCGACCAGAACGCGACCGGCCTTGCGCTCGCCGACCGGGCTCCAGACCGTCGCGGCCGTCAAGAGAATCACCGACACGATACCAAAAAGAACGGCCCCGAGACCACGCGGCCAGCCAGCGCCGGGCCCCTTGGCCGGGGCAATCCCTGGACGATCCTTCCTGGCCGACTCGGGGCGGACATCCACGAAGCACCAGAACAGCACGACGGGAGGAATGAGCAGCAGCATATGTACCCAGGGACTCCAGAACTGCTTGGTCAGACCCAGGTCAGCATCGTAGTCGGTACGCAGCGCTCGATGGAGGAAGATCGTAATCAGCAGGCCGGCCCGTACCGGCAGCCAGACGGCCAGACACACAGCCAGCCGCAACATGGCCAAGGCCAGCGCCTTCCCGCGCGTGCCCGCCTCGAGTCGACCCGACCTCACAGCCAACAGCGCGAATCCACCTGCCAGCAGACACAGGGTGGCAGGATCGATCAGCAGTTCCCACGTCGCCCCGAGCATGTGCGTTCGCCGCATCGTTCCCAACGCAACGTCCGCTTGCGTGGCCGCCGCATCTGCCCCGGCCAGTGATGCGATCGCAGCCAGCACTCGCGGCAGAGGCGACGGAAGATCGTGTGAGCGCGAGGTCAGGACTTCATATACCAGCAAGACGAGTTGCTGGGTGAGCACGACAAGCCCCGCTGCGAGTCCGGCGCCGCCCAGGCCTCGCCTCACAACACCGGGCAACGGAAGCAGAACGAATACCGAGCCCACGGCCAGCAGGATCGGGGCCAACCCAAGCGGGAGCGGGCTGCTCTCCAGGCGCGGCAGCAGCAGCCCGAAGCACACCAGGAGCATGAGCAGCGCCAGTGTGGCCTGTCCCCGCCGCGGGATCCGATCGGTCACTCCGACCAGGAAGAGCGAACCCAAAACCACGGCGCACAGCCAAGGAAACGGACGCGCCGATTCATAGTAATCCTGGCCCAGCAGCCAGGAGCCACTCAGTACGGCCAGGCCGACCCAGGCCAGTCTCATGATCCGCCCTCCCCACCGGAGCCGGGACGCGATGTCAGAACCCTCTGCGTGGCCGGAGAAGTCGACGCAGGGGCAGCGGACCCGCCAGCGGCCGAGCGTGGATTCGGAGGAACCCAGAGTGGCTGGTCCCTCCAGTAGGTTATCGCCCATCGCCAGAAATCAGCGTTCTCGCGCATGCCTTCAAACGGCTCGCCGCCTTCACGCTCGAGGTTCTTGTTCTCCGCGAAGCACGTGTCACCAACCAGGACGACCTTGCCCTTGCCGATCCGGCGCATGATCATCACATTCCTGTCGCCGGGGCCGTAGGCCATCACCCGGGCGTCGGGCTCGGCGCTCACCACCGGCCAGGCAGCGTGGAACCGCACGTAGGTCATGTAACTCCCGGCGTTGTAGTACGGCGACTTGAAGTGCCCGAGCGGCGGCGGTTCGGGAATGCGGCCCCGCCCATCCGGCGGATGCTCACCCAGGTACAGACCGTACTCGGCCATCAATGCCGGCAGGGCCGACTTCCGCGGGTCCTCGTCGCCCACCGTGCCCACCAGGATCCCGCCGTTCTCCACAAACTTGCGGATCGCCCGCCGCTCATCGGCACTGTAGCCCCGCGAAGGCCCAATCGTGATCAGCAGGCCCGCCCGCTCCAGCCGCTCCTCGGTCAGCTCCGACAGGTACAGGGCGAGGTAGCCGTTACGCATCAGGGTCATCATGAGCCCGCCCGTACCATCCGGTCGCCAGGATTCATCGCTCGAGCCCTCCAGATGGGCGGCGTCCACATATGCCAGATGGTTCGGGGTGCGGCCCCGACCGTCGGGTAGGACCCGGCAACCCCGCTCGTTGAACCAGATGCACGCGGTGGCAGAAACCGCCAGCAGTAGACTCACCCCAACGACCCGCCCGATCGTCGGTCGCCCAAGCACAAGCACCGCTAGCACCGCGGCCAGAACGACTGCGGCCGCACCCTGCCAGGTCGATGGCGGGCCTGAAACATCACTGGCCAGATAGGCGAGCAGCCGGGACGTGAACACGTGCGACCCTGTATTGATGCCGTTGGTCAAGGTCGAGGTGTCACCAAAGGCGATGATTCGGCCGGCCCCATACCGCTGCTCCGCCGCAAGCACAAGATCGCCCAGCCGTTCACCCGCATCGTACACGTGGTTGCCCATCATCGACGGCTTCCTGGCCAGGTCGCCGGGGTCGTTCCATCCCCATCGACCGATCAGCAAAGGCTGGGCCGGCCAGCGAACGGCCAGCGATGCACCAATGACGACGCCATACGGGTTGCGGTCATCCCTCAACCCGTCAGTCGCCGGGTGGGCACGGGCTTCGTAAGACTGCAACCAGCCGCCGACTACGAAGGTGGCGGAATCGAACGCCACGCGCATGGCCGTCGGCTCGAGAATGTCGTTGAATCGCGATCCACCGCCCTCATCCTCCGAGACAGTGTGCTCACCCATCAGCAGCAGCGAGCCGCCGCCACGGACGAAGCTGCGGATCCGCTCGAGTTGCCCCCCCTCCCAGGGCTTGTTGGGATAGAGGAGAATCAGCACGTCCGCGTCGCGAAGATCCTCCTCGGCCAGTGCCGACGAGACAAGAAACTCGCCCCCCAGACTCTCGACGTACTGCGGAAGCATGCCGTACATGCCGATCGAGAGCCGACCGTAATCGCCATGCTTGGGCTTCAGCCAGTTGAGGAATCCCTTCTCGTAGGCCACAACTTTCTTGCTCTCAAGCGTGCCCCGACCAAGACTCAACGTCGCCGCCGGCAGGAGTGCGGCCACGAGGACCGCGAGCGCCGTTGCCCCCGCCGCGAACAGGTTCGATCCAAACCCCCCGGAGACGAAAGACGGGCGAGCTGCTCCACTGGTCAGGGGAATGACCGGCTTCCACGTCGCCGCACTGCCCCAGCGATTCACCATCAGGCCCGCGATGCAGAGGTGGATGAGGGCAGCTGCGACCGGGACGTTCCAGGGTATCGCCAGGTGGATCACTTCCGACCAGGACCACGCCGGCAGCCGGCCAAACGGCGTCTCGCCCGCCGGCGGCGGCCCCAGGCGTCTGTCCGCCAAGCTCAGAATCGCCGGCGAACGATCGAGCAAAACCAAGTAGCAGAGATGGCCGACGAGGATCGCCAACAGACCGAATGCGGCCCGAGCCAGCCGGCGGGACGGCGAGCTCGCAATCCAGAGAGCCAGCAACGCGAGCATGAGTACCAGATAGTCCAGCCCGGCAAAGGTCGCTCCGACCTGTAAAGGAATTCCGGTCAAACGCGTGACCAGCTGCCCCAGGCCGCACCCGGCCCGATCCGCCACCAGCCACACCGGGGCGATCCCATGCATCGCTAACCGGTACAAGGCGAAGAGCGTCACGGCCGCCGCCAGCGACAGGAGAACTCGCCGGTCATGCTCCAGACGCCCCACAGCCAGCAGGGCCAGCACCACCGCCGCGGCCAAGACGTTCACCCAGCCCAGCAAGGAGAAGCTCAGGGTTGCTGCCAAAACGACGGCCGCCGCCGCGAGCACCCATTTCGCTGTCGTTCCGCCCCGAAGGGGCCAGGCCCACGCCACTGCCGCTCCCAGCAGGATCCAGGTCAACACGTGCCGCAGCGGGTGCGCCAGCAGGCCCGTCGAGCCGGCCGCCAGCCAGGCAGCTGCCAGACCCGCCGTCACGGCCGGCACCAATCCGTGCGGAGGTGCCGCACACAAGGCAGCGTTGTCACGAGGTCTCGGAATCACGCGTGTTCGCTTCGATCACCAGGGCGAGATAGGCCACATACTCGCCCCACGAATCCACGAAAAAGGGGGGACGGTCTTCTGCAGGACCGCCCCCCCCAATCGTTCTACACGATGCCCATGGTCAGGTCCAGGTTCAACCTGAGGCCGTCGGACAGGTCGTGTTCGACGTGGGGCACTGGGTCTCCGCCGTCGGACACTTCGTCTCCACTGCCGGGCAGGTGGTCTCGACCACCGGGCACTTGGTGCACGCCGACGGGCACTTGGTCTCCACCGCCGGGCATCTTGTCTCGACCACAGGGCACCTGGTCTCCACAGCCGGGCAAATGGTCTCCTTTGCCGGGCACTTCGTCTCGGCCATCGGGCACTTCGTTTCCACAGCCGGGCACTTGGTACGAATCGGCGGACAGCTCGTCTCCACGATCGGACAGCGAGTCTCAACAGCCGGGCACTTCGTCGCCACCGGCGGACAGGAGGTCTCAGCGGTATCGGTGCAGATCGTGGCCACCGGCGGACACCGAGTCTCAGCCACCGGGCACCTGGTTTCCACCACCGGGCAGCGGGTGAGCGCCGAAGGGCAACTCGTATCCGAGGTACGGGGCGCACCCTGGGCATCGACGATCCGTCACCGGCGTCCGCCGGCGATCAGAAAGCGCGAGCTGTGAGCCGGCAACGCGATGCGATACTGGCCCCCGTTGACTTCATCTGCCACGACGACCCGACCCCGATCCGCGTCGGCCAACCACCCCCCGACCGATTCTCCAAGACGAACGCTCCCCTGGTATGCCTCCTGGCCAGCGTTGACCAGAAGCAGAATCCTCCGTCCCTCGCGTTCGAATCGGCCCACGACGATTTGCGCGGAAGGCGGGTCAAGCCGGCCGTCCCGGTACAACTCCTGCAGACGAGTGATCTGGAACGGCCGCAAGGAGACGCCGCCTTCCATGACCAGGCCGCCGGTCTTGGCGAATGCCTCCACTGCAGCCGCGGCTGCCGAGGGCAGGGCGACGTCCTCGGGCAGAACCAGCGCCTGGATCTTCTGACCACCGATGACCATATTGCCGCCTCGCAACTCCGCCCCGGCCAGCAGCTCGTGATCGGCCAGCACGAAGCCGACCTGCGAGGTCAGCATCCGCCGACCCAATTCACCGAATGAACCGACGATCTTCTGCATGCGCAGAGACTGCCCCTCGATCTTGATCGGCTGAGCAACCGGTCTGTATTCGGCCCACAGATCGGAGATGGGGTAGTAGAGAGCCACACGCACGGTCGGCTCGGCCTCGCGAAGCAAGGCGTTGAGCCGGCCCACGTACGTGCAGTACGCACGGTAGTCCGCCTGGTCCTGCTCCGGCGCGTGATCCGCCACAATCGCTCCCAGCGTTCCGTAGTAAAGCGTGAACTCGGTCACACCCAACGCCGCCTGCCATGCGGCCGTCGCCTGTCGGCCCGCCAAAGGAACCGGCTTGCCGCCGCCCAGGGTCTGCACAAAATCACTCACCTCGGTCATGACTCTCCGGCGTCCGTGCAGCCAAGCCGCCGACGAAGGCAGCGAAGCCGTCAGCCAACCGCCATGGAGCACAGTGTTCGGATCGGAACTCAGCATGTCCAGACCGGGAATATCCATCCGCCCGAGCATCTTTAGACTGTTACCTTCCAGGGCAGGATGGGCAGCGAGCTGCTCTTCGTGGAGGATGTGCCCGGAGGAGGCTATTCCGTGCTTGCCGCACCAGTCCTGGATCGGCCCGTAAAACCGGTCGGCCAGCAGATCCGCAATCATCGCCCAGTACTGTCGGCGAACCCGGCGATCCGCGTCGCTGTCACCCTCAAACAGGCTCCTCTTGGCCGCCGTCAGATCTTCATTGTAGCGTTGGCGGTACTGATCCGGCAGATCGCTCGCCCACGGAACCGAGGGCAGCGGCTTGACCCGCTCGTCCACCGGATCGGCCACGCGGACCTTTCTGCGAACCTCCTCGCCCAACTGACCAAGGTTGACCGCCATGAGCGACGGCTCATCAGTGAATGTTGCCCGAATGGTCTTGCCGAAGTAGGCTTCGAGCCGCGCGTAGTACGCCTCGTGGGTCACATCGATGAAGCAGCGCATCGCATCCGCGTCGAGCAGATTGGGATACCGCCGGGCCGCGTAGAAGTTGTTCGAGGCGTGGGTATGCTCGTACGACCGCCGTACGACGAACGGCTCGGCGCTGGTGGGATCGTAGGCCAGGGCAAGCGATTCCCAGGCGGAGTTCTTCTTGAGCACCAGCCCGCCGCCGGCCGCGCTGGGGTACCCATCCTCGTCGTACAGCCAGACCACCATGCCCAGCTTGCGGCAGGCCTCGACCGCATCGATCAGTGTCTTCCAGTGCCGCTCCGAGGTCATGTACCGATCGAAGTTGACATTGCAGACGATGCCTCCCAGCCCGGACTGCTGCACCCGCTTCATACCCTCGAGGCTCGCCATCTGGGCCGACGGCCCGTGGACGATCTGCAGAGGACGCAACTCGGCGGGTGGATCCGCCCATGCCTGAAGCCATGCGGCCGGCCAGTCGGGCCTCGGATCGGCGGCAAGCACCGGCCTGAAAAACGCCAGGGCCAGGCTCAGACCGCAAACGCACGAAATCCTCCTGTGGCGGCGCGAGAGCAGGTGATCCAACGACATGCGAGTGAACCTCCTTCCTTCAGGTCGGGTGAACGATGCCCAGCGGCTCAGTGCGGCCGCGATTCTAGGCGAACGAATCCTCCGACGCCAGATGCGCGAACACGCCGTACCATCGTGAATTCGCCCCACGACGTTCGACGCCGCCAACCCAATGCTCGCGTCCTTCCTCACTCGGTCCGCAGCAGTTCCACCTCAGCATGGCCTTGGGGATTCACCGCCACCCCCGTCTCCGGATCGAAGAAATTTAGAATCAGACTCCACGCGTAGTCCCTGTTGTATGGGAAGAACCCGATATGCCCCCCGCCGCGAAGGATCAGGGCCGCCACGTTCGGATTGTCCGTCGTCGCCATCAGGTCGGCCACGCTCTGGGCCATGGTGAACGGATCGTTGATCGCGTGGACTATCACTGTCGGTACACGAATCGAGGACAGTTTGTTGTCCCACGGCAGGTCGCGATGCGGCACGAAACGCAGAAAGCGATGTCCGTCCACGATCGGCATTCCCGAAGTCAACGGTGATTCGGCATACTCATAGGCAATCAGCCGACGCAGGTTACCGTTAACCTCAGGGTGTTCTTTCATCCGCATCCGATCGGCCATGACCGTCTGCATCGCATACATGGAAAGAGAAAGCCATTTGCTGTGCGGGCGATCAGCCTCGTCCACGATCCGCTCCCAATCCAGCACCGTCGAGAAGGTGATCACCCCGGCCTTGAAATGGGCCCGCGGCGCCATCGGATCCAGGCGGCGAGACATCTCGTCGGTGATACTCGGATGACGTCCACCACACCCCTCGTACCAGGCGGCCAGCAGGGCAATGTTGCCACCCCAGCAGAAGCCGATCAGACCCGTGCGCCGGACTTGCGGGTACGTGTCTTGCAGCCACTCCGACACCTTCAACAGGTCAAGCGTCTCGAGCACGCCGAACGTGTAGCTGACCTCCGGGTACCGGGCCTCGGTCTGACCGTGCCCGCGGATCTCCAGGGCCAGGACATGGAAACCGTATGCCCGCAAGCCCGTCGCCAGATCGCGGGTTCGAACCACACCATTGTCGCCCCAGATCCCCGGCAGCAGCACAATGCAGTCTGCGGTCCTGATCTGCCCGTTCAGCTCCGCGAAACCCAACCGCCCGCACAATCGCACGCCGTCTGTCACCGGGATCCATCGGTCCTCGAATCCCGGCCATGGCGCCGCCGGGTTGTCGATCGCATACCCAGGCGCCGCCGCCTGATAGGAATGCACCAGGGCGTTGAAGTTCCTCAGAATGAGACCCAGGTCCGACCGCCGCTTGCCCAGGGCGGCATAAACGTCCACCGGCAGACCGCTCGCATCGGTCATCCGCTCGGTCAGCAACACATGCCGCCCGCGCCGGCTCAGCAGGCCTTCAAGACGCCCATGGCACCGCGTCAGCCATGCGCGGGTTGACAGGGGTGTGGCCGCCCCCGGGTTCAAACCCGCCGAGCTGGTCATCCGGACCACCTTCGCCGAATCAAGCGGGAACGACTGCTCGGTGAAACAGCCCGAGCCGGCCACGACCAAGACCAGGGCGGCCAAGTACACACCCGATCGCGAGATCCTCACTTCCAATACTCCATCCCGATCTCCGCCGTTGCGACCGGCCGTGCCGAGAGGTACACTATGCCCTGCAGCGCCGGCCGTATTGAACGCCGCAACGTACCGAGGCTGAGTCCAACCGTTGAGCATGTCTTCCGATCTTCCCTCCCAACTCAGCACAAGCTGCCTGCCCGGCCCTGCGGCGAGAGGTATGTCCACGTTCACCTACGGACTGCTCGTCATCCTCATCCTCACCACGGCCACGCTGGCCGCCCACGGCTGGTCCTTCTTCGACGGACTCTATCTGGACGATCACCTGCACCGGCTACGCCTGGCCGACCACCACTGGTCACCGGCCGCACTGCTCGACGCGGCCACCATCAAACCGGACGAGTTCATCGACTCCTGGTGGCAAGAAAAGCCGATCCTCTGGCAGTACCTTCGCCCCTTCGCCATCCTCGTGGCCAAAACCGTATACCAGCTTTCCGGCGGGAGCGTCAAGGCGTGGCATGCGATCAGCATCGTTCTCCATCTGGCCAACGCCTTCATGGTCCATCGCTTGTGCCTCTGGACCACTCGCCGGCGATCCTGGGCCGTGGTCGGGGCACTCCTGTTTATCGTCTACTCGCACAACGTGTTCGCCGTCGCCTGGCTGGCCGCCCAGAACATCGTGCTGCAGACCTTCCTCACCTTGGCCGCCTTGCTGTGCTACATCAAGGCCTCGGGCCTCGATGTCTACGGCAAAAGCAGACCAGAGCACCCCGGTCGGTGCTTGCCCACCGCCCACGATCGCTCACCCGCACCACCCCCATTGCACCGCCGCTTCCTCGCCGCCACCGTCATCCTCTGGTGCCTCGGCCTGCTCTCACGCGAGAACGCCATCGTCCTGCCGGTCTTCTGCGTGGCGTTCGATCTGTGCTTCGGTGGATGGGGCCACGTGCGGGCCCGGCTGCCCGGCTACACGGCCATGGCCCTCCTCGGCATCGCATTCCTGTATGGGCGAATGGCACTCTACTATCACCCGATGCCGGACTTCTACGTTCGCCGATTGGACGGGAACCCCCTTGAGTACGGCCTGTGGTTGCTGGCCAAACTGCTGCACTTCTGCACCGCGGCCGTCTGGCTCTCACCCATGACCATCGGCCCCAGCGGACGCTACAACCCGTTCACCGAGGTGCCCGGCGACTGTGCCCTCATGCTGGCGATCCTGGGCATCCTCGGCAGTGGCTACTACCTCGCCTGCCGTCGAAGCCGCGGCTGGTGGATCTGGCCGTTGTGGATCCTGCTCTCGCTGTTACCGGTCGTCCAGGTCGTGGCCACACCCTACGTCGGCTACATGCCCAGCATCGGCTTCGCGGTGGGTATGATCCTCGGCCCGGCACTCCAGCGGGAGACTCCTTCCGGCCGGGTCAGAAGGTGGAGCAAAGGGGTGGCTATCTGGTTCCTCATCGCGACGACCATCTACATGCCCATCTACCGGCCGATGTGGTACTCGCACCTGGCCGCTGAAAGAAGCACCATCCAGTACGTCCTCAACGACCCGCCACCCAAGACCGCCACCGACCTCTTCTTCCTCAACCTGCCATTCACCAACATCTACGCCCATCTCCACCTCCAGCATGCCTGGGGCATGGACGGTCTCCACCGAGGTGCGGCCGCCGACTACCTGGGAACCGTTGGGCCCTCCTTTGGGCCGGACCTCCTCGACCAGGGCCCATCAGGCCCATTCCAGTGCCACGCTCTGACCTATTGCCCAGACCTGCTGCGGATGGACCGCCCCTGCCGGTTGGAGCAACTTGACCCCCACACCTTCACCCTGGCCATCGAGCAGCGAGCCTACTTCAGCGGAGCCCTCGGCCGATTCCTGATCGAGGGCATGACCAACCACGGCCGATTCCAGCGTGGCCAGACCTTCAAGACCGATCACTTCGAGGTGGCCATCGCCCAGGCCGACGAACAGGGGGTCTGGCAACTCAAGTTCCGCTTCCACCAGCCTTTAGCCAGTGACCGGTTCGCCTTCTACCTGGGCACGACCGAGTGTGCTGCGGCCCGGGTGCGCTTCTGGGGACCCGGCGGCCCACCACCCACCGCGCCGCTGAACGTCAAGGTCACGAGCCCAGCAGACATCGAGGTAGCCATCCCACAGATCGAGGCGGGGCAGACTCAGGCCGCCGATCTCGTCTTTGCGGGCTTAGTCTCCGATAACAGAGAAATCCGGACCGCGGCCCGGCATGCGATCGCCACGGTCGTCGAACCCATCGCTCGCCGACAGGGCTGCCCGGTCATCGTCGCCCCGCCGGATCGCTTCCGGGCTTGGTGGCACGAGAACGTCAACGAGGAGACGCTCCTGGCCCGGACTCGGGACAGCGAGCACTTCGCCGCCCTGCGTTGGAGTCGGGACCGGCTGTTCCGAATCCGCCAGATCGCGAGCCACATCATTCGGAGTGACTTGTACTTGACGGGGCCGCCGTTTCCAGGACCCCGCTGAGAGGTTGGCGTGTCGCTGGCCTTCGGTTAAGATTGCAGGATTAGTCCGGCACCCCGCGTAGGGGGCCCTCTGTGGGGTCCGGGCTTCCCCATGTGTTCGGAGTTGGACGCGCCTTGAGCATGAGAGCCGAGCATCCACGTACTACGCTCATGACCGGGAGCACCGGTTTCCTCGGACATTACGTCCTCCGCGACTTGTTGACCCGAGGCCATCGGGTGGTAGCCGTCATTCGTGCCCCGCTGGCCGACAGCTCCGGGCGCCTCCTGGCCCTGCTCGCGGAAGTCGGCCTGGACGCCGGCCCGCTCATCGAACAGAACCGACTCGTGCTCGTCGAGGGCTCGCTCCCCGACAGGTTGCCCGGACCCTCCTGGGGACCAACCGACGACATCCTCCATAACGCCGCCAGCCTCCAGCTCTTCTCCAACGGCAACGGCGACCCGCATAAGACCAACGTGGGCGGCGCCGAAGCCATCGTTCGCTGGGCGGAAGACCACGGCGTCCGCCGCATCCACACGGTCAGTACCGCCTACACCTGCGGATGGAACACCGGCGTCATCCTGGAACAGTTCCACGAACCCGAGCCCGAATTCCAGACCGACTATGAACGAACCAAGTGGCAGGCGGAAATCCTCTTCAAACAGTGGGGCGAACAGAACGGCCGAACCCTCACCGTCTTCCGACCGAGCTTCCTGGTCGGCGACTCCGAAACCGGCTATACGACCCAGTTCGGCGGCTTCTACCAGTTCGCCCGGCTGGTCGGGGTACTCAAGCAGCGGTACTTCAACCCCAACAACGGAGCTCGTACTTACATCCCCCTCCGCGTCCCGGGCAAGCCCGATGATGTGCAAAACCTCATCACCGTCGACTTCGTCTCCCGGATCATCGCCGAGGTCATCCTCGCCCCTCAGTACCACGGCAGGATCTACCACCTGACCAACCCCGAGCCACCGACCAACGACTTCATGAAGCGATGCTACGAGGACTACTACGGCCTGTACGGCGGATACTTCGCCGACCCGAACGAGGTCGTTGGCAAGTGCACCCAGGCCGAATCGATGCTCTGGGACCAGTATCACCTCTTGACGCCCCGCGTGGTACACACCCCGCACTTCGACACCACCAACACCCGCCGGATCATGACCGAGCGCGGCATCGAACTGCTTCCCCTCACCCGCGAACGCGTACTCATGCTCTTCGATTGGGCGGCGGGCAAGGGCTGGGGCCGGGCCGCCGGCAACGGCAAGAGCAAGAGCGTGTCGCTGGTCTGAAATGCCGTGTTGACGCAGGCTTTCAGAGATCAGCGTCGAGGCCCCACTTTCTTCGTCACGCCGCCCTCATTCCACCTCCCGCACCTTCACCAACCTCAACATCGTCGGCGCAGGCGGCGGACCTTCCCTGGCTCTGTCGCGGTTGGCGGGCAGAGTCTCCCATCGCAGCATGTAGCCCACGCCGGGCTCGCCAGACCGACCTTCATCAACCGCCCAACGAACGGACATGCCCGAAACCTTCGACTCCACCCGGGACAAGGCAGCGCCTGCCTTGGGCACGGCCGGCAGGGTGGCGATCCGCTTCAGTGTCTCCGACTCCAGGACCCATCGGCCGGAGCCGGCCTTGGAGTGCCGGAACGTCTGGACCAGCCGGCCGTCGGGCTCGGCCTTCACCGGGCCGATGCGAATCTCCGACCCGATCGAGCCGCCCCCGCTGAAAACGTAGCGGTAATCCCATGCACTCACCTGGAAAGCCTGCCAACGGCCGCTCTCCCGGCGAGCATTGTACGTCTGGGTAATGCCCTTCTCGTCGAACTTGTAGAAGCTGATGACCGGCCGGTCCTGGGCATCGAAGCCGAGCCGGACGTTGCCGTTGAGGGCCCCGCCGCCCGCGGGCACCGGGTCAACGATCTCGGCCCCTTTGAGCGTCATCGGCAGCTTCAGCGGCGTACCGTCGCTCCGCTCCCAGTGGACCAGATCACGGCTGCGGGCGTAGCAGATGTCATGATTGGTGGCACAGTCCGGTGTATCACGCCAGATCCAGCAGAGGTGAAACACCCCCTTTCGGTCGCGCTGGATCAGATCCAGATACGCGTTCATCTGACCCTCACCATCGGTCAGCGGCGTGTCCAGGAGCCGCCGCCACGTTCGCGTTTGCGGATCATACACATTGAAGATCTGGTTGCCGTTCCCGCTACCGCCGTCGCGATAGGTGAAGATCAGTTCGCCCTTGGACCCTTTGAGAAACCGCGGATAGGTGGCCCGCTTCTCCTCCCTGCCCACCATCCCGGCAAGCCGTTTGAAGGTCTGGATATCACCGGACTTCTCCGTGCGGAAGTACACCAGCGGAACGCAGTGCATGTTACCCGAAAGGTGCAGGTGACCGGTCGCGTCGACCGCCATGGTCACGTAGTTGTGGCTGTCCCACTTGATCGTCTCAGGTAGCCGGGTGTAGCTCCACTCCTTCTCGGTCAACCGCCGCGCGGCCACGGTCATCCGCCGCTGATCGTCGTAGTAGGCGGCATACTGCCGGCCCTCGTGGGTGAGCAGGCAGAACGCCACCGGATGGCCAGACCAGACCGGCCCAAGTTCCAGTATCCGCTCCACGACCGGCTCGGCCGGTGCCGATCGCGGAGCGGCGGCCGGCAGGGGGGCTGCGGCAAGGATGGCGAAGAACAACGTGGGGCAGACTGTGGTTCTCAGCATGGGGAAATCATATCCGATCGGCGCGGCAGCCTGTAGGCTTGAATCGACCGGCTTCAACGTGAGAATCGACAGCGGAGAGAGGAGAAGGCGTGGATTCACCGGGCGTCGCTGATGGCGGTGGCGGGCTGAGGCCCGGTCCCGTCCGGCCGCAACCTGCCTACCCGCGAGAACCGCTATCTCGTCCTGTCTCTCCCGTTGCCGGCCTTGATGACCCTCACTCCCGCCCGCCTGAGGTCCGTGGCCAGACTCCTGTGAATGCCCTCGTCGGTGATGAGTCCCTCCCAACTCCCGGCGTCTCCAAAATGCATCAGAGCGGTCTGCCCCAGCTTGGAGCTGTCGGCTACGGCGTAGGTTCGCTCGGCCGAGGCGGCCATCCTGGTCAGTATCCGGCCAACCTCGATCGAATCGATGTACGCATGACCCAGGCTGTCGACCGCATCCGCCCCAAGGAAGGCGACATCCGCCCGAAGATGCTCCAGATTAGTCTCGGTCAACGTCCCCACCAGGTCAGGCGTGCCGTGACGAAGCAGGCCGCCGAGCAGCAGGACCTGAACGTTCGAGCAGAACTGCAGTTCGGACACGATCGGCAGCGAGGTGGTGATGACCGTGAGGTCCTTCCTCTCCTTGAGACGCGCCGCCAGGGCCAGGGTTGTCGTCCCCGAATCGATGATGACTGAGTCGCCGTCACGCACCAGTTCGGCCGCCGCAGCGGCAATCGCCAGCTTGGCCTCCTGATTCCGATGGGCGCGATTCAGAAACTGGAACTCGAACGAAATCCGCTGGGCGAGAGTAGCCCCCCCATGGGTGCGAACCACCCGCCCGGCCGCCGCCAGTTCCCGCAGATCGCGACGGATCGTCATCCCGCTGACCTGCAACCGCCGGGCCAGAAAGCCCACCGAGCACTCACCACGAGCGGTCAGCATCTCGATCACCTCATTCTGACGCGACGAGGTATTCATGGGAGCAGGGATTCCAGCCTGCCGAGCAGGTAGTCCACGATCACATCGTCCACCGGCAGGGCAAGCTTCATAAGAACCGTGCTGTGCCCGGGACACGAGGCATGTACGCGGGTCCAGAGCCCGGCGGCCAACGCCCGGCGATGGAAGCCTATCGCCTCCTCGGCACGCTTGAACTTGATGCCGGCCAAGTGCCGCTTGCCGCGGACCTCCGCCATCACGTCGCCACGGCGGCTCACCAACGCTCTGAGGCCGGCCATGAAGCGGTCTCCAACTGCCGCAAAGCGGAGAGCGTCGGCAGCAATCATCTCCAGGCAACGCAACCCTAGGTAACTGGCCAGCGGGGAGCTGCCGTTGGTGTTGATCGCGTCATACTGCTTGAGCACATCGTTGCGGCTCCTGTAGATCACCGCCGCCAGGGGGTGGAACCCCGCAGTCATGCCTTTGCCCACGATGACCATGTCGGGCGTGAAACCGAGCGATCGGTAGGCAAAAACCTCAGGCTGCCAGAAGCCGGTCTGGATCTCGTCCACACACATCAGCGCCCCGGTCTCACTGCACCACCGGCGGGCCAGCTGAAGGTAGGCCGGCTCCAGGGTGAGCGCCTCGCGGTTCATCAGGATCGGCTCCGCCCATAACGCGGCCACCCGCGAGCCATACGCCCGAAAGATCCTCTCCAGCTGGTCCGGGTCGTTCGGCTCAACCGTCACAATTTCCAGGTTGCGAATGTAGCGCTTCCACATGCCCCGCATGTACTGCGGCACCATGTCCGTCCCGTGATAGTGCCCGTCAAGAACGATCAGCGCAGGCGTGGCCGTCGCGGCGTTACGCCGCTCCCAGCAACACAGCTGAATCTTCAGGGCCGCTTCGCACGCGACCGACCCCGTACAGACGCCGAGCAGCACGGTATCCAGCCGCTCACTCTCGTCCGCTGCGTTGGCCACGGCGACCAGACGATGAGCCAGCCATTTCACTGGCGCCTGGGGAATGTCCGCGTGGTTATCCCAGACAATGCCGGCCTCGACCGCCTCCTCTACCGCCGCGAGCAACTCCGGCCAGTTGTAGCCGAAGAGCATCTGGTAGTGACCCGCGGTACAGTCCAGGTACAGCCGCCGCTGCTCGGTAAGGTAGAATACCCCCCGTCCGGCAAGGAAATCGTCGGACAGCCTGCCCTTGTCTCCCCCGTAAGAGTCCTGCAGAGCCGACTTGTCGATCGGTTGAACATCCGGCAGCTCCTCGATCACGGAGCCCACGCGCCGGCACAGCCCGGCCGGTGACTCGCTATCGAGGAACCTCAGCCCGGCGCGCATCGCATCCCCGATCCGCGCCCCCCCGGGCCCCAACGTGCCACCCAGCTCAGCCGATCGCCTCGTGTTCATTTGTGTTCAATTTAAACACCATCGCCCAGATCGTCAAACAAACCCCGCCACCGTGTCCCGCCCGGCCAAGACGACACTCCCGGCCAAGACCCGCCGGAACCCGCCCGGATCTGCGGCCTGTCCCGCTTGCCGGCTCTCTTTGAAGCGCGGTAGAATAGGGTTGATGGCCTTTGTCGGAGACTCCTCGACCTCAGTCCCCAAGACCAGGGAGAACGCCGGTCGGCGCCCCCTCGGGTCCCAGGAGGCAAGCGTACACGGGCCTTCCCCTCTACCATGGCTGGCAACAACCGAGCGGCTGGAGCACCCCTTGCCACCTGACCGCGTCCGGCAACGCCGCCGCCGGGTCCTGGGCATGCTGTTGATGCTGGTAATCACCGCTCTACCGCTCTTCCTGCTGGTCATGTGGTCGCGAGACCGGACCACCGTCCTGGTCCACCTGCGCCCCGCACGCGAGGCCCAGGCCGCGTTCCAGAGCCGCATCGACCACTTGGGCCTCCTGCCTGCAGAGGCGGTTGAACTCGATAAGGCCGGTCTGTACTACTTGTTCTCCGACCCGGGCGACCGAGAGTATGCCCGCCAATGCCGCGAGAGACTCGTCATCGCACACGGCGCAGCTATCAGCCTGTACTTGGCTAACAAGTCGCGGATCGTCATGACCTGCGAGAAGGGCAAGATCGAAGTGTCGCTCATGCCTTCCCTCGAATTGATCCATCTCCTGGAGCAGCAAACCAGGAACATCAATGCCTACTTCAACAAGAAAACCCAGTGAGTCCCCACAAACCTGAGCATGTTCCCCGATCGCGACCAGCCGCCCCCGCGAAAGCCGCGAACCGTGTCTCCACACTTCATCCTCGAAAAACCAACGGCCACCGCATGAAAGCCGCCGACCGGCGAAAGCAGTTGCTCGACTCCGCAGCCCGGTGCTTCGCAGAACACGGCTACCGCGGCACCACGACGGCCATGATCGCCGCCAAGGCCGGTATCTCCGAGCCGATCATCTACCGCCACTTCAAAACCAAGCACGATCTGTTCATTGCCCTCATCGAGAAGGTCGCCGACGAGGTGTTCGACAACTGGCAGAAAGCCACCCGCAACGCCAAGAGCCCGCTGGAGAAACTCCAGGTCCTCATGTACCAGAACCCGGCCACCTTCGACCCGCGCACCGCTGGCGTCTACCGACTCCTGTTCCACGCTTCCACCGAGACCTCCGAGCCAGCCATCCAGCAGGCCATCCGCGATCACTACGACCGCTACGTCAGGTCCCTCGCCTCCGTCATGGCCGAGGCTCAGAAGAGCGGACTGATTCGGTCCGACGTGCCCGCCGAGTGGCTCGCTTGGCAGATCATCCACGCGGCCGTCGGCTTCGCCATGGTCCGCCCGCTGAACATCCCCAGCCACGCCAGCCTCGAGTTCGCCCAGGGGACAATCCGCCTCCTGATCGAAATCCTGACCCGTCACTAAATGGGGCATTTACCCCTTCACCTCCCCGCCGACCCGCGATTCCAGCCTAACGATCGGCCGAATCGCGTGTCTGATCGTTCATAGAGGATCCTCCCCGACCACCTGTGGACGACTCCTGACTTTCCTTGTGGCTGGGGTACGTTTCTCGTAGCATCAAGCTTGGGACGGTGGTTTTCGCCGTGCGGCACAGATCACCTGCCCCACGCGGAGAAGGACGCCGACCATGTTTTCCGCTATCCGACGCCTGACGTGCCTGGGGGTCATCACTCTGTTGGCGACTCTCACCCCGGACTTGATCGCAGCCTCCAGATCGCCCTCTAGGGGCGCCGCCCCTCAGATCAGGCGGAGCGCAGCACCGGCACCTCGATCCATCAGCCGATCCTCAGGCTCGGCCACCGCCCGCGTCACCTCGCCGCGGATCTCCGCACCAAGCAGGTCCGTAGCCCCGTCGTTCTCCGGCCGGTCCCCTTCACCCGCTCCAGCGATCACGCGCTCAACACCTTCCATTGCTGCACCTTCGCCAAGCACTTTCTCCCGAGGCGGCGGATCTGGCGGAGTCACCTCGATCCCCAGGTCGTTCAGCCCTCGAGTCTCCTCGCCAAGACCTTCCGGCGGGCGCGACCGGGCAACAATCAGCTCACCTGGACCCAGTGCCCCGACCAGTATTCTCCGATCGCTTCCGGCCGCCAATTCGTCTCCTTCGTCGGTCTCCTTCAATCGGGGCGTTGGAAACACCGGATCGCTACCTTCATTCACCACCCGCTCGACGCCGAGCTCGCCACAGGTGTCCACTTACCGACGGCCGGGCGCCAGTCCGTCCTCGGGAGGACCCAACACGGCCAACCCGCTGACATCCGCCCAAACACCCCTCCGGCTCCCCGACATCACCACCGGCACCAAGACCACGCAGCTCGGCTCAGTCGATACTTCGCGCCCGATCACTTTCACCTCGACGCGGAAACCGGCATCCAGCGGAGCCACCGCAGTCGTGCCTCCCGATCGGTCTTCCTCGACACCGCGACCACCAGGTCCGCCCTCCGCCAGCCCCGCTAGCCCCGGCGCCGGCGGAGCCCGCTCGCTGCCCGTCGGTATCAGCCGAGACCCGGGCGCCGCAACCGGCTCACCCGTGCGACGAGGAACCTCGGGCGGCAGTGTACTGCGTCCCAAACCCGATTATGATCCGGCCCGGACACCGAGAATCGGCGATCCCGGCTATTGGCCATCGCTCTCACGCGGCGGACACCTCGACCGCCCGGCCCACCCCGGACCACGCCCGCCGGTGGTTTACCACGGCCATCGCCCCCCGCCTTGCGGTTTCGGCTTCTACCGCAGCCGACGCTGCTGCCCAGTGTACTACACGCGGTTCTTCGCCTACCCGCTGGCGTCCTACTATGTGACTTCACCAGCCATCGTGCAGGAAACCGTGGTCGTCCCGCAGCCTGTGTACTATCAGCAGCCCGTCTACACCACCGACTATGCCGCTCCGACGCTGTACTCGACTTCGCCGACCATCCCTTCGTCGGATGCCACCTCACCCTACACCAGCGAACCTTCGCCTCAGCCCACAACCGCAAGCCCGACCGACGGCGGGACGACATCGCCGACGCCGGCCGCCGAGAGCATCACCGGCCTGGCCGGCCGGCCCGCGCCGGACACCAAACGGGCGGACCCCAAGGGCGAGGAGCTCTACACCCTCATGTTTGAGGGAACCAGGGCCTTCGCCGAGGGCGAATATGACGCCGCCGCTCGCATGTTCCTCCAGGTCACGATGCAGGATCCCGAAAACGCGGATGCCGCACTCGCCTACGCGGTCGCCCGAATCGCCACCGGCGACTACGCGATCTCGGCCATCGCCATCCGGCGCGGCGTGGGCCAGTTCAAAGAAGTGGTGGACTCCGGATTCGATATCCGCGAACGTTACACCAACAAGGAGGACTTCGACCGCCACTTCAGGTTGCTGGTCAACTTCGTCTCCCAGCGACCGGACAACGCTGACGGGCTCGTCTCCCTGGGCTTTGCCCAGCACTTCACCGGTCAGCGCGATCAGGCCATGGAGACCTTCAAGGACATCAAGCAGCGCTTCCCCTGGGATGCCGACCTAGCCGAGGTTTTCATCAAGGCGAAGCCGCTGGCCGAGATCCAGCAGCAGGAGGCTGCCGAGCAGGGCGCCGGCCAGCCAAGCCAGACCGAGCCCGCGGGCCAGACCGGACAATCGCTTCCATCTCAACCACCCGCGGCGCCAACCCCGGTACCCCAGCCCACGCCGAACGAGGTCAGACCCGTTCCGCCTCAGCAACAGTGGGTGCCACTGGTGCCGAAGAGCCCCGCAACCCCTTCTTCAGGCACACAGCCCAACGCCTCGACCCCGACCACGGCCCGGCCGTCGTCGGAGACACCACAGACACCGAAGTCGACCACCACAACCGAGCCGGTCACGCCGGATCTGTTCGACCTGGATTCGTGACGCGGCGGAGAAACCCTCTCCCGCCCCCGCCTGCTCAGCTCCCGGACAGGAATCAGCGGCGGACATGGCGCCTGCCGCCCTACACCGGCTTCGGCGGCCTTCGCCCACCGCCAGGCCGTGGCTGCCGACGCTTCCTGAACCCATGGCCCGACCCGGCAAGACCGTCCGACAGCATCAGGGATGCCGACGCAGATCGTACGACCCATCGAGCCCTACGTCCTGGGGGGCAACATTGGCCGGCCAGGGTCCACCCGGCGCAAACGTCTCACGGATCGCTTCGATGTCACGGAATCCAAACTGAGCGTTGGGCTCAATGTATGAGCCTTCCCCCCATTCGTTCCATGCCTCCAGGAGCGCCATCTTCTTGCCCGTGGCATCGAGGTGAGTCTTCAGCCGGCCAAGAGCGTCCTTGAGATCTCGCGGACTGCGGGCGAACCGCTGACGGGAACGCGGGCCGGCCCATGGCCGGTCATCCCAGCCAACGGTCAGCAGCGGAATGTAGGCCACTCCCCTGGCGGCGGCCATGGCCTTCCACACATCCTCGTGAGCCAGGACATGACTGCGGTATGCGAACTGGAGCGTCGAGCCGCCCACCTCCACGTAGTTGTAGCCGGTAACCGAGTCGTAGCCGGCACGACGATATGACTCGAGAGCGGAGGTGTCCGGTCCGGCACACGCCCCAATGTGCAGCCCGGGCAAGCCGGCCTTCCGAACCCGCTCCCGCATCGCCTCGAACACTGCCCGGGTCTTCTCCGCCGAGCCTAGCTGTGCGACAACCCGCGATCCGGCAAAGAAACTCACATAGGGCTTGCCCTCCACGTTCAGGTAGTTCGGCCGGCGAAAATAGTGCTCGATCCAGTAATCGGTGACGGCCAGCAACTGCTCGGGCGTGTGACCGTCGAACGGGGCATGGTTAGCCCACATCAAGGCAAACTTCATCCGGTCGCTGTAGCGGGCCTTGAGAAAACCAGCGTTCAAGCCCGCGGCCAGTTCTTCCTTCCCTTCTCGCCAATACCAATCGTACAGAAAGAACGTCAACCCGTTCTCGACCGCCCATTTAATGTGCCAGTCGGCCACCTGGGGGCTGCCCTCCGCATACCAGCCAAGCAGCGAATCACGCTCCGGGAAGTCCGCCTGCTTCCGCCAGCGAACCAACTGATCGGGCGACCAGCCGGGAAAGTAGTAAACCCCGATATCGTAGCCCGTCCGCACCGTCTGCGGCTCAGGGACGTCGTAGCCGTCAGCCGGACGCTTGAGCCGTCTGAGGTCGGTGACCGGCTCGTCGATCCGCAGCGTGCGGGTGAATCGCTGCCCGTTGACTGTCAATTCGATGTCCAGGTCCCCGGCGCTCTTCAGCAGAATCGCCTGGTTCAATTCATGCCGCTCGCCAAGTTCGATCCCCTTGAACGCGATCGGCTCAGCGGCAACCTGACCGCGCTCGTTGACTCTGAAGATCACCGTCCCCGGCGGCACGGCCGGCCCACCCGCATGTTCAAGAACCGCCCGCAGTGTGGATTGGCTGCCCGCCCGGTTGATCGGCCGGGCAAAGATCAGGTGACGCAGCCTCGCGAACGGCTCGCTGACGTCATTCTCCTCGATCGCAAGCTTGCGCAAACTCAGCGTCGCGGTCGGCGAATTGCCGAACGAGAGTGCCAGATGCGTCACCGTCCCTCTCCAGCCGGGGAACTGCCGGAGATCCAGTTCGATCGGGCCGGAGTAACCTGGGTTCCTGAGGTGAATCGCCTCCCCATACAGCCCGGGCTCCTCCTGGGTCGCCCAATGCAGGCCGATCACATCCTCGCCCGGACAAGCAACATCGAGGCGGAGCACCGAACGGCGAGCGGCATCAAACGGCCTCACCGTACCAATGACCACTGCCTGCATACCATGGGCGATAACGTGGAGACCGTCCGACGACTCCTTGACCGTGGCCGCATAGAGCGGATGCCACGACCCGGCCCCCTTGCGGAAATCCCAGTCTGGAGCCGGCAGATCACCGATCGTCTCCCTGATGCGAATCGCATAAAGCCGACACCTGATCCCCGAAGGCGGGTCGAATCGCAGGCGGACCATATGTCCAAGCTTGCCCCAGAATGGCCAGACCACGATCGTCTGACGACCGGAACCAGGCACCAGGACCGTGCTCATCCACTCGGGCTCGAAACCCCCATACTGGCCTGTCGTCTTGTTGGTGTAGAAGAGCTCGCCCCGTCCGGCAGCTGAACAGTCCAGGTCCATCTCAACCCACTGGTCGTTGGTTGCCTTGGGCAGCTCGAAGGAAGGACCGGTGATAATCGGATCGGACCCGACGGCAGTATAGACCACGGCGTCGGACTCGAAGCTGACGTCCCTGACGTCGCCACTCGGGCTCCAGCCGTTCCACCCCAGCGACGACCCGAACCGCCATTCGACAGGCGACTTCTTCCCAGGCGCCGAGGCGGCAACGCACGGGACCGAGGTCGCGAACACCGTCAGGGCAACCGAGGCGACACCGCCGAGGATATCTCTTGGACTCATGGTCTTCCTCGTGAGGTCAGGCAATCCGCACCATCAACATCAGAACGTACTTACGACAACGAAAGCACACCCTACCCTCAACCGAGACGAGGCGGCAAGGGATGATCTGCCTCAGACCCGTCAGGGACAGTGCAACGCCCCACATACCACCGCCGACCGCTGACACACACTTGCATCATCGCCCCGCGTCGTGTTAAGATGCTCCCTCGTGAGTTCACTAGAGAAGGAACCGAACGATGCATTATCCTCGTAAGTTGAGTCGGATCAAGAAGATAAGGAAGCACGGATTCCGCGCCCGGATGCGGACCGCCGGTGGCCGCAAGGTACTCAAGCGCCAGCGACGCATTGGCCGCACATCCTTCTCCACCGCCCGCTGAACTGTGGCCGGGGCACTCCGCGCCCGTCCTCCGGACTGATCTCCCATCAAGGCCTGACAGGATCCACACTCTTACCCGGATCGCTTTGACGCGCTCCGCGGCTCCCACGCGCGACCGCCCCGTGATCTGGCTGCCCAACGCCGAGCGGGATCTGGCCCGACGCAGCATTTCGGTGCCTTTCGGACCTCGCCCCCAAACCGGCACCGACTATCGACCGTATCATTCGTATGGGATACAATGCCCTGTCCGGATGTCCCTTTTCCCGTGTCCCGAGGTGAACGTAAACCCATGGCTCACGACCATCTGAAGGAATCCATCGAGGCCCAGACCGGGCGATCCAGCATCCTCCTCATCGCCACGCTGATGGGCGGCATCCTCGTCCTGAACTCGTTTCTGGCCGAGTGGGTCTTCAAGCAGGCCGAATACACGGACACCTTCGCCTTACTGGGAGCCATCCTGCTGGGTGCCCCGCTGGTCGGCCACGCCGTCAAGCACCTGCTCCAAGGCCATATGCACATGGACGAGCTGGTCGCCATCGCGGTTATGGCCGCCATCGCCATCGGCGAGTACCAGGAAGCCGGTGTCATCGCCTTCTTCATGATCATCTCGACCCTGATCGAGACCCGCACCGCCTTGGGTGCCCGAGCGTCGATCGAGGGTCTGATCCGCCTTACCCCGACCCGCGCCCACCGCATCTCCGCGGACGGCCGCGAGGAAGAGGTGGAATCCCGTCTCCTCCAGCCCGGCGAGATCATCCGCGTCCGGCCGGGCGATAATATTCCCGCAGACGGTATTGTGGTCACCGGGCAATCCTCGGTGAACCAGGCCAGCATCACCGGCGAATCGATCCCGGTCGACAAGGGGCCGGACGACGAGGTCTACGGAGCCACCAGCAACCTGACCGGCGCCATGGATATCCGCGTCACCAAGGCCGGCTCGGATACGACCATCGGCCGCGTCCAGAAGATGATCCTCGAGGCCGAGAAGACCCGCATCCCGCTCATGCGGCTCATCGACCAGTACGCCGCCTGGTATACCCCGACCGTCCTGATGCTTGCCCTGATCGTCTGGTTCTTCAAAGCCGACAGCGACGGCATTACCCGGGCGATCACCATGCTCGTCGTGGCCTGCCCGTGTGCCTTGGTTCTCGCCACACCGACCGCCATGGTCGCGGCCCTCTCCTGCGCGGCCCGGCTCGGCATCCTGGTCAAGAACGTGGTGACCCTGGAAGGCGCCCGCAACCTGTCGGCCGTGGTCTTCGACAAGACCGGTACGCTGACCACCGGCGAGTTGTCCGTAACCCAGATGAAGCCGGCACCGGGCGTCGAGGGCACCGACCTGCTGCAGATGGCCGCTTCCGCCGACCAACTCTCCAAGCACCCGACCGCCCAGGCGTTGGTCGCGGTCGCCCGCAAGGCCCGAATCGGGCTCGTCAAGCCGGAGGCGTTCAAGGAGGCCATCGGCAAGGGCGTGTCGGCGACGATGAACGGCCGCGAAATCATGGTCGGCCGGGCAACTTGGCTGGCCGATTGCGGCGTGGACCTGAGCCTGCTCAACGATCCCGAGTTCAAGGAACCGGAAGGGCTTAGCGTGCTGTGCGTCGCCCGCGACGGCAAGCTCATCGGCTGGATTGGCCTCGAGGACCGGACCCGCGATGAAGCCCGCGAAGCAATCGAAGATCTGCAGAAGCTAGGCGTCCGCAGCTTGATCATGGTCACGGGCGACAAGTGGTCCGTGGCCCGCCGAGTGTCGGCCGAGATGGGCTGCACGGACGTTCATGCCGAGGTACTCCCCGCCCAGAAGCTCCAGATCGTCGATCAGCTCAAGAGCCGCCGCCACCGCGTGGCGGTGATCGGTGACGGCGTGAACGATGCCCCGGCCCTGGCCGCCGGCGATCTGGGTATCGCCATGGGCGCCGCCGGCAGCGACGTGGCCATTCACTCGGCCAGCATCGCCCTGATGAACAACGATCTCCGCCGCCTGCCGTTCCTCATCCGCCTCTCCAGAGCATCGACCAAGGTGATCTGGCAGAACATGGCCTTCGGTATCACCTTCATCGTGATCCTGCTGATCCTGGGCGCGATGGGCGAGATCAACCCAATGTTGGCCGCATTCCTGCACATGGTCGCCGGCGCGGTGGTGATCTTCAACTCCGCCCGCCTGGTCCGATTCGGCGAGCACCTGGAGTCAACCCCCTTGCCGTCGGCGTTTATCGAGCGTGAAGGCCGCCTTTCCGCGGCCCAGTCGTCCGGCGGCGCAGTGCCAGTCCCGGCCTGAGTCCGAATCATACGCCCTTTGTGCAAGATCGCCCGCCCCGGCAAGCAACCGGGACGGGCGATCCTGCATAGCCCCAACTCGACGAGCCCCCACGCCCCCCTTGATGCGAGTCGCACGAGTCGAATTGAACCGCAACGCGGCTCCCTGGACCTGGGTCGTTCCGCAATCGACCTGCAACCTGTCAGTTGACGGCAGAACCGCAACGCGGTTGCAGAATTCAGCCCAGGGTCGCGAAGCGCACCCTGGGTAACATGCCCGTCGCCCCCGCCCGGAAACGCTGAAGGCGTTTCACAACGTTGCCAGCGTCACCTTCCCCATCCCAAATCCACTTTCGATCGGCGACGGGGCTTGTCGCGACTCTTCCCACCCCGATAGTATTCCCACGGCAGCGAACGATGGGAGACCACCATGGATCTCTGGCGACACCTCGCGCCCCCTTCGAAGAGCCATGTCCGGCTGCATCCCAAGCTGTGGATGGTTTTTGCCGCCTTCTGCATTGCCTGCGTGGGCATCGACGTGGTGGCTGGCAAGCAATTGCGGGCGATCATCGATCGTCGCGAAGCCGAGCGTATCTCAGCCGAGAACCGCATCTCTCGACTCCTCGCGCCCGCCTACGCTCGCCAGTCAGTGGTGAGTCGTATTCGCACGGCCGCATCGAATTTGGCCTGCCGAACACAATCGCCGCTGGCGGCGAATCTCCTGCAGGCCGTCGCCAGTTCCGCAACACAGTGTGATACGAGGCCGACTCGCGCCGAAGTGGAAGCCTGCCTGCTCGGCGGACGTTCCTTGAGAATCCAACGACTCTCGGCGACGGCCAGCCAAGCCATCGCGTGCGAACTCGGATGTGCCACTTGTCTTTCGCCCAGGCGCCCCTACGGAATGGCAACCTACTGCGTACCGGAAGGCGACCTCACCATCCGACTCGTCTTCTCCGACAACAGGCTGCAAGCCGCGCTTCCGCCGCTTCAAGAACCCGCTTTCTATGAATGGCCACTCCTTCTGGCGTGCGAGGTGACCGGCGAGACCTATCGCACGCACGCGAACACCCTGTGGGTTGGTCTGCTCATGCTGACGCTCGTTCTCCGTCGCGATCGCGTAATACTGGCGGAGTTCCTGCTCATGGTGGGGATTCTGACGACCATCGCCGAAATGCCAAGCCTCAACAGAACTCCGTTCCTGAGCGTAGCGATGCACGACCAGGACCTGCCATGGGGACTCTGCATGGTATTCGCAGCGTTGGCCCTCTTGTCTTTCGCCTACTTCAGAACGAGCTTCGCCTGCGCGATCTTCTGTCCGGTGTGCGACTACAACCTGCGAGCGAACACCAACGGCATCTGTTCGGAGTGCGGCGCGGAGATACCTCCGGCGATTCGAGAACGGCTGACGCTGCTGAACCCATCGTAGGAAGATCACCTTCCGCGGCCAGGACGCTATTCCGCGGCGGTACTGCTCGGCGCCGAACCTGCCGGACAAGTGCTTGCCGAGTACTCCTGATTCTGCTCCTCGCGCCACGCGGCAAGCCGCCTCTTCGCCTCCTGCTGAGCCTTCGCAAAGGCGGTCCCGCCCCTTTCGTCCAGCCACTTCGCCAGCGCCGCTCGGCTGTCGGCGGTGAGCTCCATGTCCGGTCCCGATGGCGGGTAGCTCCGCAGGCTTTGCCCATGTTTGAAGCTGACCGACTGCAGCTCTTGTTGGCCTTTGAAGAAGGAGAGCTTCAACTCGCCGTAACATCTGCAGTGCCCGCCTAACACGCTCAACCAGTTAGGCTTGAACTCGATGAGGTCAATCAACTGCCGAACACTATCGGCGTCATCAATCGCAACTGCCGGGAGAACCGGCAGGACCGACGGCCCGCCTTGGAAAGGTGTTCAAATCCAGTACAACCCGATCGGCACCGTCGCATGTCCGAACAAGCCACGCCTTCCACAAACGCGGCTGGACGGTCCTGTAGGTTACTCCCCCCGCAACCAGAACGACTGCAAAGGCCAACGTGATTCGCAAGAGCTGGCGTCGTGGCCGGCCCAGAGGGACGGGCGACAAGGATGGTTGACTTTCCTGGCCATCCATGGAGGATTTCCCGCTCTACCCCGGCTTGATGATCTGCCAGATCGCCGGACCAAACTTGCTGAACAGAAAGCTCTGGTAGATCAGGCTCGGGCTGGAGAGCGGGCTGAAGAGCACCTCGGTCTCCTGTTGGATGACACGCAAGCAGTTGACCTGCATGAGCGGGATGACCAGGATCAGGATCGCGAGCTTTCGGCACCAGGGCCGGATTCCGCGTTTCATGCGACGCTCCTTAAGGTTTCACGTTGCAGGTACAGACCATCCGGCCACAACCGGGGCACCCCTCACCGTACTTGCGCCGGATCGCGGCACTGAGGTCCACGTCCATCACATTCGCCAACGTCGCCAGCCAAGCCAGGACGTCGGCGAACTCCTCCTCCAGGTTGGCCCGGTCGTTGTTCTCCGCGACGGCCGCCGCCAACTCCCCGATCTCCTCCATGAGCCACAAGAACGTACCCGCCGGGCCGCGTGCCCGATCTTTGTGCGAGTACATCTTCTCGATCAGTTGCTGAAAGTCCTGCAAGTCCATGGAAGCCAACGGGGATCTCCTGTCAGATCAGGCGGTCAGGATATCTCCGGCATACCCGCCGGGCAACGGGGCAACAGACGGATTGGCGGCTATAATCGACGGGTCATGACCGACCGCCCACGAGAAACGCTGCCGCGCAGTGTCAGGATTCGATCCCGCCGCGACTTCGAACGCGTGTTCGACCTCAAGATTCGGGCCACGGATGCCCTGATTACGCTCTACGGCGCCCCCTCCAACTGTGCCCTGGCCAGACTCGGCATCGCCGCCGGACGCCGCCTCGGAAACGCCGTCGTGCGTAACCGAACCAAGCGCCTGATCCGGGAGGCATTCCGCCGCGTCCGACACACGCTTCCGTCAAGAACTGACTGGGTCGTCGTTCCCAGAACCGGCGCTGAGTTGGCTCCCCCCAACCTTCAAGTCTCGATCATCAACCTGGCTAGACGGCTGGCAGAGAGAGTCGAGGCACGCCGAAGAGCGATGGAGGCGGCCGACGCGGTGAGGAACTCAGAGGGGTCCGGTGCCACCAAGGAAAGCGAAACCACGTGCCCGGAACGACGCGGTCCCGTCCTCGATCAGACGCGCAAAAAGAAAGCACCAGGTGCCTAAGGCTGGCCCGGTGCTTTCCGGAGGGGAAAGAAGCCAAACTGAATCGCCCTGTCATGCCAGGGCCACAAACCCTCCGATGATACCTCGTTCTTATTGTCGGCTAAGCCGCGAATAATCTTGCATCTTTTTTTTGCACCCCGGTTCGGCTTGCAGGCGAATCACGGCTTGCTCTGGCTCGTCAGAAGTCTACACAAGGATCCTAAACCAAGCCAGCGGGCAATCTCGCGTTTTCACCCCATTCTTACTACTGGCAAAGAGCGTTGTATCGGACCTCGTCATCACCTACGTCGCGCCGGGCGGTATCTATATCACAGGACTCGGACAACATCAAGCCCAAACCAACCCGTTTTCCTGCGACTTGGTCAACACTGCGCCCACCCGCAGTGATGACACTTGTTACAGCCTTCCGCAAAGACCAACCCTTCACCGCAGGAAGGACACTTGACCTTGAAGGCAAGACGGACCGGCGTCAGGACACTTGTGCTGGAAGCGAACGAATGGGAATCCGTGCTCGATCCAGCACCTGTCACGACGGCATGGCGCACTTCCGTCACCTGCGTGTGGTTCTTGCCATTCCCGTTCCCGTTCCCGTTGCCGGGATGAGGATTGACGCTGGTCGGAGGTACTATCGGACCGGCATGGCTCTCGGCAGGCCGATCCAGCGAGGCGAGATCGCACTCGCCCAGCAGCAGAGCGCGAAGGCCGAATCGTTCCTTGGCCCGAGTGTACTTCTGCAGGGCCCGAGCCAGACCGTCGCCGAGGCTCATGATCTTGCCATCCTTGGTCGGCACCTGCAGGCTGGAGCCGATGTCCCGAAGCTGGCGGATCACATGCCGGAGTGCCCCCCCGGCCCGAAGCCAGAGCGAAATCAACCTGCAGATCGCTTCGAGATCGCTGTTGGCGATGTCACCGCCCTTGCCGAGCTGGGCGAAGACCTCAAGCTCGCGTTCGCTGCGCGGATCAACGGTGATCTTCACGTGCATGTTGCCGAACGGCGTCATCTGCCGGATCCGGAATCCGCTGACGATCTCGGGAATATCGCGCGGTTCGATGGTCGGCGGCTCGGCGACCGGCTTGCGGACAAGCGCCTCAGCAGTTTTGGAGGCTCCATTCCCAGGGGCAGATGGGGGCGTCGCCATGGCAGTCGACTCCTTGCTGGCATTCTTCGCCTCGGTGGCGGACTTGGCCTGGGTCGCTTCACCCTTGTCGACCTTCTTCAGAGCCATGGGCTGCTCGGTCCGGCACCCATCTCGATAGACGGTGACCCCTTTGCACCGCAGTTGGTAGGCCAGCCGGTAGATCGTGTCTACGTCCGCCACCGAGGCATCGTGGGGGAAGTTGATGGTTTTCGAGATGGACGCGTCACAGTGCCGCTGGAACGCCGCCTGCATCCTCACGTGCCAATCAGGTGTGATGTCATGGGCACAGACGAAGATGTGCTTGGCGTCGGCGGGCACGCCAGGAATTCCAGCGAGGGTGCCATCCCTGGCAAGGCGATCCATCAGACCCTCGCTGTCGAGACCTCTCGCCGCAGCATAGGCGGCGAAGATTGGGTTGACTTCAACCATGGGCTTCCTGCCTTCATCCTGACCCTTGAGGACGTTGCGGAAGAAGGCAAGACTGAACATGGGCTCGATGCCGCCGGAGCAACCGGCGATGATGCTGATCGTGCCGGTTGGAGCGACGGTGGTCACCGCCGCATTCCGCATCGGACGATGATACTGCGTGTCCCAAATGCTGCCCGCCCAGTTGGCGAACGAGCCGCGCTCGGCGGCCAGCTGCTCACTGTAGTTATGCCCCTCGTCGTCGATGAACTTCATGAACCGCTCGCCCCAGGCCACGCCATCCTCGGAGGAATAGCACACCCCGAGCTTGAACAGAGCGTCAGCGAAGCCCATGACACCCAGACCGACCTTGCGGTTCGCCTTGCAGATGGCTTCGATCTGAGGCAGGGGATAGTTGTTCGCGTCGATCACATTGTCCAGGAAGCGCACCGCGTCGTAAACCGTCTCGCGAAGACCGTCCCAGTCCACGTCCGCCTGGCCTGTGCATGCGTCGCGAACGAAAGCGGCCAGATTGATGCTGCCGAGGTTGCACGCCTCGTACGGCAGCAAAGGCTGTTCGCCGCACGGATTGGTGGCCTCGATCCGGCCAAGCTTCGGCGTCGGATTGAACTCGTTGATCCGGTCGATAAAGACCACACCGGGCTCACCCGTTTGGTGGGCGTTCTTGACGATAATGTCCCAGATGTCCCGCATGCTGTAGACGGGAGTAGCGAACGACGAGCCGCGGGCGACCGTCTCGGCCGTGGCGTTGCCATCCGAGTCTTCAACCCGCAGCTCGCCGTCCTGACCGCGCCTGACAGGGATCAGTGACCGCACATCGTACTTGGCAATCTCCACCGACTTGGGAATCAAGTACTCCTGCCCACTCCTCGGATTGCGAACGACATGCGGGGCATCCGCATCTCTCAGAAACGCTTCCATCCATGGGTCGGTCAACTTGACCGAGATGTTGTAGTTCGTGAACTGGGTGAGGTCCTGCTTGGCGAACAGGAACTTGAGAATATCGGGGTGATGAATGTACATCATCCCCATGTTCGCCCCGCGACGGAACGCACCCTGCTGAATCGCATTCGTCGCCTCGCTGAACGCCCGCCAGAAACTGATCGGACCCGACGTCGTGCCGCCCGAACTGCGGATGTAGTCCCCGGTGGGACGGAGCTCGTCAAAGGCGAACCCGGTCCCGCCGCCAGCCTTCTGAATGAGAGCCGTGTTCTTGATCGAGTCGAAGATCTCCGCCACGCTGTCTCGCACCGGAAGCACGAAACAGGCACTCAACATGCCCATCTCACGCCCGGCATTCATCAACGTCGGACTGTTGGGCATGAAACGCCCGCTGACGATCAGATCGTAAAAACGACCCGCCCAGCGGTCACGCTGCGCCTGGTCGCCGTAGGACAACTCAACGTCGGCAATCGTGCCAGCCACCCGATCGAACAGGGCTTTCGGCGTCTCCGTCACTTGGCCGTTCTCGTCTTTCTTGAGATACCGCGCCCGAAGCACGCGCAGAGCGTTCTCGCTCAGCCCGACGTTCGCATCGGCCCCATGGGCATCCGTTCCGATGATCTCATCCTTGATTGACGCCACTGTCCAAACTCCCGAAGGCAAACCGGCCTCATGCCCGATCCGCCCAACAGCTCACCCGCCCAACCCAACCTGCCTGCAAACCCCGCCCAGGCCCTTCGGCGCGCACCCCAACACACCGGATGCGCCCTCACCGCACCGCAAAAGAAATCACTCTCTTGCGTCCAGAAGGTACCAAGACCGACCTGATGCCCGCCCCAACATGTAGGGGGGCGAATATCTTAATACCCCAAGAAGTAGCCCCTGTCAACGGAATCTTCCCCCTAAACTCGCCGATTCCTGGACGTCGACAGAAATACCGGAAATCAAAGGGGTTACATCACACCTTTTTTTCATCTCACAGGCCATTCAACACGGAAGAAACACCCAATATATCGGCACGGAAAACCGTCCGACCCCAACATTTTGGGGGTGATTCGGCAAACGGTTTTCTCGACCGCTTGCTAACCTTCGAAAGAGAAGAAGGTTCGGCTCCTCATTCCTCAGAGACATCACCCTCCGCGTTCCGCCCGACCCAGGCGCCTCACGACCGGTCACAAGCCGCTCCCAGGACGCGTGGTCGAAGATCGAGTCGCTGGCCACCTCGCCCGAATCAGACTCAGAAGCGCTTGCGGATCAGAGAACACCGTCCACCGGTCCCCCGGAACACCCGCAAAGGCAATCGCGAACCGCCGGCTTGAGTTGCCCCCCTCGGCAACGTTCCGGATGAAAACGTGGACAATCTGGCCTGGAAACCTCCGGGCGATCGCCCCATAGATCTCAGGATCTTTCTCGCCTGCATCGCCAACCAGGATAACCCGCCGATCCGGACTGGCTCTAAGAATGGGCTCGATCGTCGCCGGTTTGCTTTTCTCCGGGCTGGCGAACAGGCTCAGCAGGCTGCTGTCCTTCATCCGGAAGAGCTTCATGTGGAATGTCCCGGCCGGAAAGCCGCTGACCGACATGAACTTGACAAGCGGCTCGTACAGTTGCCAGGGGCTGGCAGTGACGTAATGGAACGAAGCTCCGCCCTCAGCCAAGGCGCGGTAGGCGGCGGCCATGCCGGGCACCGCTGTGAACTCGCGAATGAAGGTGTTGGTCAGCAGGGCCTTCTTGTCGGTGACCTGGCTCACTCTGATCGTGTCGTCGATGTCGGAAATGACCGACACACCCCTCGCATCCAGGAGCAGAACCGACCCGGTCATCCGCCGCCCGTCGCCCTCGGGCAATACCGCCTCGATCGTCACCCCCGAATCACCCGACGCCGCCGTGCCTCCGGACCGCCGCATCGCGGACGCAGGCACCCGAATGCGTGCTTCCACATGACCATTCGCCTCGGAATCAGGCAGCCTATAGGTGGCACCCGCCAAGCGGACGACCACCCTCTTGCCCCCTTCACTATCCACGAGAAAAGCTCTCGCTCGCTCCTTGAAGACCGCCGTGTCGGCCGCATCGTCCGGCAGGCCGAGCATCCGCCGGAGGGCACCCAATCCGGCCGCTCGCTTCAGCGAGTCCAACTCCGGCTCGAACACCCACGCGTGAATCTCAATCTCCCAGGCATCCTCGCCAGGAAGAAACCGACCGAGCGTCGGAAAGAACAACACCCGCTCATCCGATTTGATGTTCGACGAATCCGCGGCGGCCAGCACGAGAGGTAGCAGAACCACGCCGCACATCATCAGACCCCCTTTGACGGTCACGTCCGGCGGACCGGGCGATGCTCGACACAACGGCAGCCACCTGCTCGATCCGCTCCCGGTATCTTGGTTCTCGTGGCCCGAGCTCCCGGCTTGGCCTCATAGCTTCCACGGCGCCCGCATCTTGGGCGAAAGCAGCTTGTTGGCCTCGTCGTCCCCGATGAACTGCTCCTTCTTCGGATCCCACCTGAGGGGGCGACCCAGAGCCATGGCGAGGTTGTTCAGGTGGCACACGCTCGCAGTTCGATGGCCCACCTCGGCCGAGGCAAACGGCTGCTTGCGGCTCTTCACTGCATCCAGGAAATTCCGGTGATGGCCCCCGGTCCGGCCGATCTTGACGTTCCCCACCGGCTCTTTGGCCTTCCTGAGCGCCGCCGCGTCGACCAGCTTGGGATCGCTGCATTCCAGGGCCGCACCGTGGATGTGAATGAAGATCCAGCCATCGTCGCCCTCAAACTTCAATCCGCGCGGGCCCTTGGCCTCGCCGATCATGCGGACGCCGTTAGAATACATGTTCTCGAACTTGTAGTCCCAGAAGACGTCGAACGGCCCCCCACCACCCTCCCGCCGACCCTCCGCCTTGAACTCGATCGGACCGGCATCGTCGGCGCCCAGGCCCAGCTGAGCGAGATCGATCACGTGTGCCCCGCGGTCAGTCATCTCACCGCCGCCGTGGGCCAGGATGAAACGCCAGAAGAAGTGGCAACGCTTCTCATGGTACGGAACCTTCGGGGTGTGACCCAGCCAGAAATCCCAGTCCAGCTCCTTGGGGATTGGCATCCCCGCGAACGACTCATGGTTCATCTTCCGGACTTGCTGGTGATGCCCGTCATCGCAGGGCAGGTTGATCCGGACGGTGTGGATCTTGCCGAACCGCCCGTTTCGCACCAGCTCGCAGGCGTACCGGGCCTTGTCGCCCGACCGTTCCTGACTGCCCGTCTGGAGCACGCGTTTGTTCTTGTACACAGCCTCGCACACCTCCCGGCCCTCAGCCACGGAATTGACCAGGGGCTTCTCGCAGTAGATGTCCTTGCCTGCGTTCGCCGCCGCGATGGCGATTAGGCCGTGCCAGTGGTCAGGCGTGCCGATCGAGACCGCGTCGATGTCCTTGCGCTGAAGAAGCTCCCGGAAATCGTGGTATGTCCTGCAGTCCTTGTTGCCGTACTTCTTGTTGACCTCGGCGCGGGCCTCTCCGCAGTGGCCGGCGTCGACATCGCACACCGCGACCAGCTGGACTTCCGGGAAGCCCATGAAGCGGTTCATGTTGCCCCGCCCCTGGCCGCCGACGCCGATAGAGGCCATGACCAGCCGATCGCTCGGGGCCGGCCGGTCCGCTTTGCCCAGGGCGGAGGCGGGAACGATGAAGGGGAAGCCAATCGCTCCGGCGGCGGACACCGCCCCGACCTGCCGGATGAACTGCCTACGCGTGGTCTTATCCTGTAACATGGGGTTTCTACTCCTCGGCTGGTGGGCCACAGGCCCGGTCTGCCACTCGCCCTCATGGACCCGCACGAGCCTGCATCGGGCCGTATTGTCCGTCATGCCGAAACGTCTGTCCACCGGTCCCACCCACCCTTCCACCCCCCACAACACGCCGCTCTCCGGCCCGCGGCTTTTGCCCCACATTGACGCAACCGCCCGCCCCGGATACACTACGTCACCGCGTTGCTGGACGATGCCTGAAGCCGCGGCGGCAGAGTCGTTGAGCTCCCCCCGGGCGGCTGAAACCTCGGGCTTTCCCAGAGAGACAAAACCTCATGGACTTGGGCAAACTCGGACATACGTGCGTCGTCGGTCTGCACTGGGGCGACGAGGGCAAGGGCAAAATCGTCGACCTGCTCACCGAGCATTTCGATATCGTGGTCCGCTATAACGGCGGGGGAAATGCCGGCCACACCGTGCACGTCAACGGGCAGAAGTTCGCCCTCCACCTGCTGCCCGTCGGCGTGCTGAGCCCGGGCAAGACGGCCACCATCGGGCCGGGCGTCGCCCTCGACCTCCACCGGATGCTGGAGGAGGTCTCTGCCCTGGCCGAGCGCGGCATCATCGTCGGGCCGAACCTCAAGATCAGCGACCGGTCTCACCTCGTCATGCCCTATCACAAGAAACAGGATCTGCTCTCCGAGGCCGCTCTCGGCAACAGCAAGATCGGCACCACCGCCCGCGGAATCGGGCCCTGCTACGCCGACAAGATGCTCCGCGCAACGGCCATCCGCGTCGGCGACCTGCTCCACCCGGATAAGTTCCGCGAACAACTCCGACGCATCGTCGACCTCAAGAACAAAACCTTCGCCGCCTTGTACAACGACCGCGAGCCACTCAATGCCTCGGAGATCGCTGACCAGTACCTGGCCTGCGCCGACCGCGTTCGCGGCAATATCTGCGACACGACCCGGTTCTTCTTCGAAGCCATCCAGGCCGGTAAGCGGCTGCTCTTCGAAGGAGCCAACGGAGCCCTCCTCGATATCGACCATGGTACGTTCCCGTTCGTCACCAGCAGCACCACAAGTGCCCTGGGCGTACCGGCCGGGGCCGGTGTACCCGCCAGCACGCTCACCAGCTGCATCGGCGTCACCAAGGCCTACACCACCCGTGTCGGTGCCGGACCATTCCCGTCCGAACTTGACAACGAGATCGGCCAGTACATCCGCGAACGTGGGCACGAATACGGCACAACCACCGGCCGACCTAGACGATGCGGCTGGTTCGACGCCGCGGCCGCCCAGTACAGCACCCGGCTGAGTGGAATCACCCACCTGGCGATCATGCACCTGGATACGCTCAGCGGCCTGGATCGCGTCGGCATCTGCACCGGCTACCGCGCCCCGGACGGCCCTCTGCCCGGCTTCGTCTCCGATGGCGCCACCATGGAACAAGTCCAGCCAGTGCTGGAGTACCTGCCCGGCTGGAAAGGCGACCTCCGCAACGTCCGCTCGTTTGATGACTTACCGCGAGAAGCACGCCATTACGTCGATCGCATCGAGTCCCTCGTCGGCGTGCGAATCGCAATCCTCAGTGTCGGACCGGATCGAACCCAAACCCTCATCCGGTCGATATAATATGATCATGCGCGAACCGCCCATCGACCCCCAGGACGAACTCGGGCTGCGACCGGACCAGCTGCCCCGGCATATCGCCATCATCATGGATGGCAACGGCCGGTGGGCCAACCTCCGCAACCGGCCCCGCATCCATGGACATATCGAGGGAGCGGCTAACGTCCGCGAGATCATCACCCATTGCGCCCGCCTCAAACTCGATGCACTCACCCTGTACAGCTTCAGCGCCGAAAACTGGAAACGCCCACGCCGTGAAGTCGACGCACTCATGAACCTCTACGTCGAATACCTCATCAAGGAACGAGAGGAAATCATGGACAACGACGTCCGGCTAATCCAGATCGGCCGCCGAGACCGGCTCCCCGAGGCCGTCCTTCGAGAACTGGACGTCACTCAGAACATGAGCCGCAACAACCGGGGCCTCAAGCTCTGCCTGGCAATCAACTACGGCTCCCGAGACGAAATCGTGGACGCCGTCAGGGCCATCGTCGCCGACGCTCAGGCCGGGCGGCTCGATCCGGCCGAAATCGACGAGGCCTGCATCAGCTCCCATCTTTACACCGCCGGCGTTCCCGACCCCGATTTGCTCGTCCGCACGGCCGGCGAGATGCGCGTCAGCAACTTCCTGCTCTGGCAGATCAGCTACGCGGAACTGTACGTCACCGACGTACTCTGGCCGGATTTCGGCAAGGACGAACTCAACGACGCCATCCGAGCCTATGCCGCCCGCGATCGGCGGTTCGGCGGCGTGAAGACCGACGTGCCGTCGGGGGAACAGGCATAGGACGAAAACGGAAACGCCAACAACCGAAAGCCGAAAGGCAGACTCGCGTAGGTGAAGCTTCGCCTGCGGGTCCGTGATCGATTCGATTGACCCTGCCCCGACAGAAGGTCCCCCGCATCCGACACAAGACTCAATCTCAGGCCGGGGCGGTCGTGGCCACTTGCATTCCTTCCGTGAGGCGGGCATCCGGATTCAACACGACGTCGTCTTCCGGAGACAGTCCCGAGGCCACGCCGATTGCCGTTCCATAGTCACCAGCGAGTCGAATTTTCTTGTACTGGAGCCGGCCGTCCGGAGCCACGACCGCCACCCGTGTTCCGGCGGCATCAATCACTAATGCGCTGACCGGTAGAAGCAACGGCGGCGTCTCGGTTGTGATGGAGAAAGTGACTTTGACGTACATACCGGGCAACAGCAGGCCGTCCTTATTGGTGATCAGAACTTCGGTCCGCATGGTCCTCGATTCCGGCTCGATGGCCCGAGCCGTGCGTGACACCTCGCCGACCAGCTTGCGGTCGCCTTGCCCGGAAAGCGTGAGTTCCGCCTTCTGTCCAGGCCTGATCGACGAAGCGGAGGACTGGGGCACCTCAACAAATACCCGAACGGTTTGGGCTTGCACGATCTTGAAAAGCGCTGGGCTGTCGCCGCCACCCGCAGTGATCAGATCGCCGATATCGACGTACCGAGCCGTGACGGTGCCGTCAAATGGTGCCAGCATCCGGGAGAACGACTTCAGCTGAGCGAGCCGGCGCACGTTTGCCTCAGCCGCGTCGACATCCGCCTTGCTCGCCCGCACGGTGGACAGGGCGGTGTCGTACGCCGCCTGCCGTTCAGCCAGATCCTGTACGCTGATCGCCTTGCCGTCCGACAGACTTCTATACCGCTCCAGCGTAGTCCTCGCGAGATTGGCCGCGGACTCAGTCGTGGCCAGCCGGGCCTGGGCCTGCGCTTGGGCGGCCTGAGCCTGACCCAGCTCCTGGTCAATCTCGGGGGTATCGATCTCCGCGATCAACTGCCCTTCCTTGACGTCGTCGCCGATATCGAAGAACCAGCGTTTGAGATAGCCGTCGGCCCTGGCGCAGACGGTCGTCTCCCGCATGGCCTGCACATTGCCCGGCAGACCGAGTTGAGTCACCGAAGGTCCGATTTTGGGCTTGGCCACATTGACCACCGGCGCCGCCTGTCTGATGCGATCCGCTTCGGCGCGAAGGCCCGCCTCGCGATGCACGCGCGGCAACCACCCGGTCAGAAAAAGCGCCACGAGCGCACCTGCACCAGCCAGGAACAGAACCGCCACAAGCAATGGCCCTGGTTTCGAGAGCGGCACGGTGTTGACGACGTCCTCTACCCCGGTGTTCGCCGAACGAGGACGATCTGGTGATCCCGCCGCAGGCCCGGCCGAGCGCGGATTCTGATTGGGCTCTGATTCAGTCATGGCCGCTCCCAATCCAGTTCGGCGACGTGCGGCTTGGGCGGCCGCCGACGCAATACACTATACACCACCGGTACAAAGAAGAGCGTCGCGAACGTCGCCACGACCAGCCCTCCGATCACCGCTCGACCCAACGGCGCATTCTGCTCGCCACCCTCGCTCAAGCCGAGCGACATGGGCAGCATTCCCATGATCATCGCCAGAGCGGTCATGAGTACCGGCCGAAGGCGGGTCATGCCGGCCGCCAGCGCGGCCTGCGGGGCGCCCATTCCTGATCGGCGCTGGTCGTTGGCGAACGTGGTAACCAGAATGCTGTTCGCCGTGGCCACGCCGATACTCATGATCGCCCCCATGAGCGAAGGTACGTTGATGGTCGTTCCCGTGGCGAACAGCGTCCAGACAATGCCCGACAAGGCGCCGGGCAGAGCCATCAGGATGATGAGCGGATCGACCCACGACTGGAAGTTCACTACCATGAGTAGGTAGACCAGCAGAACGGCAAACACCAAACCGTAGGTGAGACCACTGAATGAGTTGTTCATGCTCTCCACCTGGCCGCGAACCACCACCGTGGAGCCCCGGGGCAATTGTCGTCGGTAACGATCGAGAATCTCGTCGACTGCCCGAGAGACCGAGCCCAAGTCAGTATCCTGAACGCCGACCAACACGTCGAGCGTGCGAGCGACGTTGTGGTGGGTGACGTTGGCCAAGCCGGTGGAATGCGATACCTCTGCCACGTCACTCAGAAGCCGCGGCTCGTTCAGCCCCGTCGCTGTGATAGGCGTGTTCTCGAGAGCGCTGATTGAGTTGATCTTATACTGAGGCGTCTGGACGATGATGGAGTACTGCACGCCGCGTATCGGGTCGAGCCAGAAATTGGGCGCCGTCTGACCGCTGCCGCTGAGCGACATCAGCATGTCGTTGGCCACGTCACGCTGGCTCAGTCCGAGCTGAGCGGCCAAGGTGCGGTCGACATTCACACGAAGTTCCGGCACATTCACGACCTGGTGAAGGTGCACGTCGACCGCGCCGGGAATGGCCGCGACCTCCCGGCTGATGGCCTGAGCCAGGCGGAGGTTCTCGGCTTGATTTGCTTTCGGCCCGACGATCTGGATGTCGATCGGCGCGCTGATGCCGAAATTGAGGACCTGCGTGGCGATGTCCGGGGCCTGAAAGAAGAAGATGAGACCCGGAAATCGGGCTGCCAATTCCCGCCTGAGGCGCTTGACGTACTCGGGCGTGGTGCAGCGCCGCTCCGGCTTGAGGGCGATCAGCACCTCTCCCTCCGCGGTCGAAATCAGCGTGCCGTCGCTTAATGCCAGATTGAGCGGGCTGACCGGCGTCCCGATGTTGTCGAGGACCATCGCCGTCTCTTCCGGCGGGATGATCTCGCGAATCACCTCGCCCACCTTCGCGAAGTGGCGTTCGGTCTCTTCGATCCGCGTACCCGGCGGGCATCGCACGTGCAGCCGGATCTGGCCGGCATCGACCGATGGAAAGAAATCCCGCCCGATCAACATAGCCAAACCGGCGGACGCGGCGACAAGCAGGGTCGCGACCGTGAGAACAGTCATTCGGTGTTCCAGGCACCAAGCCAACAGCCCGCCGTAGAACCGTCGCAACTTCTCGAACTGCTTCTCGAAAATGCCGTGGAAACCGCCGCGAACGCCGTGACCCGCGGCCACCGCTGCCCCATCGGCAACTCGCGTCTCTCCTCCCTGGAGCTCGTCACGAAGAAGATAGTAGGCCATCGTCGGCACCAGAGTTCGCGACAGGAGGTAGGACGCCAGCATCGCGAACACGACCGCCATCGCCATGGGGGTGAACAGGTACTTGGCGGCTCCGCTGATGAAGGCGATGGGAGTGAAGACGATGCAGATGCACAGCGTGGAAACGAAGGCCGGCACCGCGATCTGCTGCGAGCCGTCGAGGATCGCCCGAACGAGTGTCTTGCGTTGGCCGAGGTTCCGGTGAATGTTCTCCACCGCGACCGTGGCGTCATCGACGAGGATGCCCACCGCCAGCGCCATCCCGCCGAGAGTCATGACATTGAGTGTCTGACCAAGCGCGTGCAGGATGGAAATCGACGTGAGAATGGAAAGCGGGATCGAGATGATCACGATGACGGTGCTGCGCCAGCTTCCCAGAAACAGCATGATCATCAGGCCGGTAAGCCCTGCGGCGATGACGGCCTCCTTGACCACACCGTTGATGGCCGCCCGGACGAAAACCGACTGATCGAACAGCAGAGTCACCTTCAGTTCTCGCGGCAGAGTGGCCAGCACGCCCGGCAACGCCTTCCGGACCCGGTCTACGATGTCGAGCGTGGAAGCCCCACCGGCTTTCAGGATCGGCAAGACGGCCGCCCGCTTGCCGTCCACATGCACGACATTCGTCTGCGGCGTGAAACCGTCGCGAACATGAGCCACGTCGCGCATGTAGATGGTCACACCGTTCACCGTCTTGATCGGCAGGTCGTTGAACTCCTCGACCGTCGGCGGACTGCTGTTCAGCCGGACGTTGTATTCCTGCGAGCCAACCTTGGCAGTTCCCGCCGGAATGATCAGGTTCTGGGCGTTCACGGCGGCGGAAATGTCGTCCGGCGACAGCCCCCATGCGTGAAGCTTATCTAGATCCAGATCGACCATGATCTGGCGAAACTTCCCGCCATACGGAAAGGTGATCTGGGCGCCCTGCACCGTCGCCAGGCCGGTACGGATGAAATTCTGGCCGAAATCAAGAAGCTGCTGTTCGGTCAGCGTGTTGCTGCCCAGGGCCGCCTGAAGCACGGGGACATTGGACGCGTTGTAGCGGATGATGAGGGGCGGCGTGATGCCCGGTGGAAATGTTCTCAGGATGCTCTGCGAGATGGCCGTTATCTGGGCGGTGGCCGCCTCGATCTTGGCCCCCGGGTGGAAGAACACCTTAATGACGCACACGCCGCGGAGCGACTGGCTTTCGATGTGCTCGATGTCGTTGACCGTCGTGGTCATCGCCCGTTCGTAACCGGAGGCGATTCGCTGTTCCATTTCCTCCGGCGGCATCCCGGAGAAGGACCACATCACTGCCACGACCGGAATGTCGATCTCCGGGAAGATATCCGTGGCCATGCGGACCAGGGTGACCCCGCCAAGAATGGCGATGAACATCGCCACGACAATGAAGGTGTAGGTCCGCCTGAGTGCGAGTTCAACAAGCCACATCGAGGCTCGCACTATACCCGGTCAGGCACGCGTAGGGAAAGCCAGATTCGCCGCTTGTCCGGGCGCCAAATGCGGCCCACCGGCGGGCCGGACGACCGTCGGCCAGGCATGCCATTCTGACAGCCCATCCCTCAGAGCGTCCGAATATGGCAGAGGCCCGGACGCCAATCCATGCCCACGCCTGTAATGACGTAACATCATGTCAAAAATGACGTTACGTAGGACATGGCTGGGGCAAGCAGGCCCTGTTCAGGGTGCTGGCATTAAGCTTGCTCTCCCCCCGACGTTGGGTTCCCTCCCGCCGGTAAGTCCGCGCCCGCCAGTGGCCGGCTGCCCGTCGCGATGGGGCATGATGTGCGTAGAATGCCACTCGAATCGCATGAGAAAGGAGTTGGATGATGGCAAAGATCAAAATCCGTCCGCTGGGTGACAAGGTCGTCGTCAAACGCGTGGAAGCGGAATCGAAGACCGCTGGCGGGATCGTCCTGCCCGACACCGCGAAAGAGAAGCCCCGGCGCGGAATCGTCCAGGCGACCGGCGACGGAAAACTCCTGGACAGCGGGCAGCGAAGCAAGCTCCAGGTCGCCAAGAGCGACGAGGTGCTCTTCTCCAGCTACGCGGGCACGGAAATCAAGGTCGAAGGCGAGGAACTCCTGATCCTCGACGAAAGCGATATCCTGGCGATAATCGGTTAAGCGTTTAAATCAAGACTAATCCGTGGAGTGAAGATCTATGGCAGCGAAGAAAATCGCATTTGAAATGGAAGCCCGCGAGGCGATTCGACGGGGCGTCAAACAGCTGGCCAAAGCCGTCAAGGTGACCCTAGGACCTTGTGGCCGTAACGTCATTCTTGAGAAGTCCTTCGGTTCACCTACAGTGACCAAGGACGGAGTCAGCGTGGCCAAGGAAATCGAGCTGGAGGATGCCTATGAGAATATGGGCGCCCAGATGGTCAAGGAGGTCGCCAGCAAGACCTCCACCGCGGCCGGTGACGGCACCACCACGGCTACCATCTACGCCGAGGCCATCTACGATGAGGGCCTCAAGAATGTGGCCGCCGGCGCCAACGCCATGGAGCTCAAACGCGGCATCGAGGCCGGAGTCAACGCCGTTGTCGACGAGCTGGCCAAGATGGCCACCAATGTCAAGGACACCGCCCAGATCGCCCAGGTTGGCACCTGCGCCGCCAACCAGGACGCCCACATCGGCAAGAAGATCGCCGAGGCCATGGACAAGGTCGGCAAGGACGGCGTCATCACCGTCGAGGAGGGCAAGGGCCTCGAAACCACCGTCGAATTGGTCGAGGGCATGCAGTTCGATAAGGGCTACCTGTCACCCCACTTCGTCAATAACTTCGAATCGATGGAAGTCGTGCTCGACAAGCCCTACATCCTCATCCATGAGAAGAAACTCAGCGCCATCAAGGACCTCATCCCCCTGCTCGAAAAGGTCGCCAAGGCCGGCCGCCCCTTGCTGATCATCGCCGAAGAGGTCGAGGGCGAGGCCCTGGCTACCCTGGTGGTCAACAAGCTCCGTGGCACCCTGCAAGTGGCCGCGGTCAAGGCCCCCGGCTTCGGCGACCGCCGCAAAGCCATGCTCGATGATATCGCCATCCTGACCGGCGGCCGGGCCATCTTCGAGGACCTGGGCATCAACCTGGAATCCGTGGACGTCAAGGACCTCGGCCAGGCCAAGAAGGTCACTATCGACAAGGACAACACCACCATCATCGAGGGCGCCGGCTCACCCAGCGCCATCAAGGGCCGAATCCAGCAGATCAAGAACGAGATCGACACCACGACCAGCGACTACGACCGCGAGAAACTCGAGGAACGCCTTGCCAAGCTGGCCGGCGGAGTCGCCCAGATCAACGTCGGGGCGGCCACCGAGGTCGAAATGAAGGAACGCAAAGCCCTGGTCGAGGACGCCATGCACGCGTGCCGGGCGGCGGTCGAGGAAGGCATCCTTCCGGGCGGCGGCGTCGCCCCCCTGCGCTGCCTGGCAGCCCTCGATGCCTGCGCCAAGAAGCTCAAGGGCGATCAGAGGACCGGCGTGGACATCGTTCGCCGGGCCCTCACCGCCCCGATCAAGCAGATTGCCGAGAACGCGGGCCTCGACGGCTCGATCGTCTGCCAGAAGGTGCTCGAGGGCGGTGACAAAAACTTCGGCTACAACGCCCTGACCGGCGAGTACGGCGACCTGATCAAGATGGGCGTGCTCGTACCCAAGAAGGTCGAACGCGTCGCCCTGCAGAACGCGGCCTCCGTCGCCGCCCTGCTCCTGACCACCGATGCGGCCGTCAGCGAAATCAAGGAAGAGAAGAAGCCCACCGGCGGCCCGCCGGGCGGAATGCCTCCCTATTGACGAACCCGATCTGAAGAATCGAACCGACCAGATTGACTCAGCCCGTCGACCCTCCAAGCGTCCGGAAGGCACCCCCTTCCGGACGCTTCCTTCATCGGAGCCAAACCAGCAGCCGGCCCTCGGTGATCCGCGATCATCTCCCTGGCAACGCCGTCAGACGCGGCGCGATTCGACAACGCTTGTCTCAGACCCGCCGGTTGTTATACTGAAGGAACGACGTTTTGCGGGTGTTACAGAAGCGGACCCTCGCCCCATGTCTGAGCGATTGTACGACGTGCCGGCCGCGCGGAAGGCCATCAGCCTCATCGAGCTGCTCTGCGAATCGCCGCAGCCCATGGGCGTCTCTGAGATCAGCCAGCGGCTGGAGTTGAACAAGAACATGGTCTTCCGGTTGGTTCGAACATTGAGTGACCTTGGGTGGATCGTGGCCGACCACGACAACGTCCTCAAGTACCGGATGACCCTGCAGCCGTTCCAGCACACGAGCAAGCCGGTCAGTCGGCTGAACGTTCGGGTCGCCGCAGCAGAACCGCTTCACCATCTGTGGGAAACCACGCAACAGAGCTGCTACCTCTGCATCCTCGACCAGCGGCGAGCCCTGTGCATCGAGCATCTGGACGCTACCGGCGATCTCCGGTTCGCTGCCCGGGTCGGCGGTCATTACTACCTGCATGCGAGCGCGCCGGGCAAGGTGCTGCTCGCCTACTCGGGAGACGAGCTGCTTCGGCAGTTGGGCAAGGCGGACCTTCCCGCACGTACCCCGAAAACCATCACCGACAAGCGTGCGTTGAAGGAACACTTGGCGGCCGTGGTGGCGGCCGGGTATGCCGTCGACGACATGGAGAATGTGGACGGCGTGATTTGCCTAGCCGTGCCCATCTTCGGTCCCGATGACAAGCTCGTGGGCACGCTGGGGCTGTCGTCGCTGACGTTCAACTATACGACGCCCCAACTCGTCGGAGAACTCGGACCACTCGTGATGGAGGCAGGTCAAGCTACATCGAGAACGATGGGGGCCTCCGAGGAGCGAATGACGGTTGGCACTAGATTCGTTGCCGTGGGCACGGATTGACAATCTATCGCGCAGAACAAGCAGGACCATCGAGGACCTGCAAACGAGGGCATCATCATGAAAACGGCGGCCACCGGTTTTCCATCGCCAGGTCTCCTGACGCTCGCGGTCTGGTTCTGGACGGGACTGGCTTTGCCGGCCATCACGCCGACGGCGGAGGCAAATCCATGCCCGTATCCGACCATCAACCTTCCGGCTTCGCCAACCTACGAGGACATCCTGCAATGGGTGTTCGCCTGGGAACGGGAGACGTGGGCGCGCATCGCACCCAATGACCCGATCTCGCCGGTGACACTGAACAAACCGGCGTTGCCCGGCGGCCGACCGTACTGGCCCGCGCTGGTCCACATGAGTTCGGTCGATCGGGCATTGAAACAAATGCAGGATCTGCTGGAGCGGCTGGCGGACAAGGGCGTGGTCGTGGTGACCGAACGCCAGGAACTGGAGAGGCTGCGGCGTAAGGCCCAGGCGTCGACGGCCGGAGGCCTGGGCAACCAGGACAGTGCCACGGCCGAACAAGTCTACTGGGAAGTCCGCACGGCCAAACGCCGGCTCCTGCTGCGCGATCCGGATCTGGCTTGCCTGACCCGGATCCTCTTCGTCAAACGATTTCCTTACGAGCCGTCGCACAACTACACCGACATCATGGACAGCCCCCTCAAGGGCGGAGGCGGAATCCTCATTCTCGACATGCCGCGCAGCAATGGCCGGTTGGAGCCCTCCCTGGCCAAGACCACCCTGTTGTTCGACGCGGGCAACGGCATCGCCCGTGATCCCGTGGCCGACTTCGATGCCAAGACGATCTTCTTCGCCTATCGCCCGCCGGGCTCCAAAGCAGAGGTGTACTGGCATCTGATGAGCATGAAGGCCGACGGTGCCAATCCCAAGGAGCTGACCAGCGGACGTTTCCACGACTACTATCCCTGCCCCCTGCCCGACGGCGGACTGACCTTCGTGAGCACGCGCATCGGCTGCCGCTTTCTCTGCTTCATCCCGATGGCCTTCACCCTGCACCGCTCGAACGCCGACGGCAGCAACATCGAGACACTGTCCTACGCCAACATCAGCGAGTGGGGCCCGTCCATCATGAGCGACGGCCGGATCCTGTGGACCCGCTCGGAATACCAGGATAAGGGGGCCAACTTCGGGCATACGCTGTGGGCAATACGGCCAGACGGCACCCAGCCCGAGCTGGTATACGGCAACGATACCCGCAACTGCATGATGAACGGCCAGGAGATCCCCGAGACCGGCGAAATCTCGTGTGTAATGGTCTCCCACTTCGGCGATTTCAACGGACCCATCGCCCTGATCAATCCCAAGGAAGGACAATTCAACAGCGACGCGGTGACCAACATCACGCCGGACGTGGCCTACGGCTACGACGTCCACTGGGGAGCATTCGGCAACAAGATCGGCAGCTACCCGGACCGCCGCTGTTTCCGCGATCCGGTTCCCATTTCGCGCGACTATCTGCTGGTCAGCCATTCGCCCTCGGGCGACTGGAACAGCCCGTCACATCGGTTCGGCCTGTACCTGATCGATCGATACGGCAACCGCGAGTTGCTCTACCTCGATCCTGACATCGGCAGCATGGCTCCGACACCGCTTCGCCCTCGCCCCCGTCCGCCGGTCATCGCTTCAGTGCTGCCTGGCCGGCAGCCAAGCGCCTCAGCCTCGACATCGGAACAGCCTCTTACCGGCCAGTTCATCCTCACCGACGTGTACCAGGGGCTCACGCCGCCCATTCCGCGCGGGGCCGTGAAGCACCTGCGTATCTGCGAAGAACTCAAGTCCCTGGCCCAGGTCCGATCCGACGGCAAGCTCCGCGAAGAGTACGAGCAGTTCACCGACTTCTATGCCTCCCCCATCTTCCATCGATCCAATTCGCCGGGCGCCGGCCAAACGGATGTGGTCGGGCCCTGCGGCTGGACAACCTACGTGGCCAAGGGCGTCGAGGGACTCATCCCGGTCGAGCCGGACGGATCGGCCCGATTCACCGCCCCGGCCCGCAAGGTGCTCTACTTCCAGGCACTGGACGAGAACCTCAACGAGCTCCAACGCATGCGCAGCGTGGTCCAGCTGCAGCCGGGCGAAACGCGATCCTGCATCGGCTGCCACGAGAGTCGCCGCGACGTCCCGGACAATCGACGGCTGGTGGCCATGAAGGCCCCTCCGCGTTCACCGCTGCCCCCGCCGTGGGGCTCAGGCCCGTTCTCGTACGAGAAAGTTGTCCAGCCCGTTCTCGACATGCATTGCGCAGAATGCCACAACGCCCGGCACCAGAAGGGCATCGATCTCACCGGCACTCTGGACGCGAACAAAGTCCCGGCGTCCTACCGCACACTCATCGTCAAGGGGTTGGTGAACTACCCCAGCTGCGGCTGGGGTGAACACCATGGTCGGACAATTCCCATGAGCTTCGGCGTGGTCAAAAGCCGGTTGATCGACGTATTGAACAAGGGCCATCACGACCTGCGCCTGAGCCGCGACGAGATGCACGCCATGAAATGCTGGATCGACCTGAATTGCCCGCTCTGGCCCGACTATCAGGACCGTACGCAGCGACAGTCTCCGACGACACAGACCGCCTGGATGGAGACGAAGCGATGACCATAGGTTCATTGTGCTTCTCGATGCGAAGTCGTTGGCCTTCGCTCCTGCCGGTCCTCCTGCTGGTCTTTCCTGCCGCCTTTTGTCATGCCGATGCGCTCTCACCCACCGCCATTGCGGCCGATGCCTCGGGCAAGACACTCTATGTGGCCGCATCGACCGCCGGCCGAGTGCTCGTTGTGGATGCGAAGACCGGAAGCGTTACGGCTACTATCCCCTTGCCGCAGAACCCATCAGGGCTGGCCTTGTCGGCCGATGGCAAGCATCTCTACGCCACCGGCGACGCCCCCAACGGCCAGCTATTCGCCATCGACCTGTCGACGAAGCAGGTGCTTTATTCCATCGCGGCCGGCCACACGCCGGGGTCACCCACACTCGGACCGCGCCCGGACGTCCTGTTCGTATGCGAGCGATTCGCTGACAAGATCGCGATGATTGACCTGGCTCAGCATCAGATCGCGGCCGAGATCCCGGTGAAGCGGCAACCCGTTGCCTGCAGACTGACGCCGGACGGCGCCCTGCTGCTTGTGGCCAATCACCTGCCGGCCGGACCCGCCGATCAGGACATCATTTCGGCGGAAGTCCAGGTCATCGACATGGCTGCCCGAAAGGTCGTCACGTCCATTCCGCTGCCGAACGGTTCATCAAGTCTGCGCGGACTGTGCATCGCTCCCGACGGCCGGCATGCATATGTGACACATGTTCTGAGCCGATACACGATGCCTCTCACGCAATTGGAGCGGGGCTGGATGAACACCAACGCCGTGAGCATCATCGACGTCACCCGCCGCACGTTGCTCACCACGGCGCTGTTGGATGACCTGACGCAGGGAGCCGCCAATCCGTGGGCCATGGCCTGCACGGCGGACGGCAAAATGCTCTGCCTGACGCATGCCGGCATGCACGAGGTCAGCATCATTGATCGACTCGGCCTGCACCAGAAGATCGATCAGATCATCCGGCACGAATACGCCGCCGACCCCGGACTGTCGGTCGAGAAGATCCCCAACACGCTGGCATTCCTCGGCACGCTGCGCACGCGCCGGGCCCTGGGAGTCCAGGGCCCTCGCGGCCTCGCCATCGCCGGCTCGAGCCTGTACGTCACCGGCTACTTCAGCGACAACCTGGAAACGATCGACCTGGCCTCGCCGACGATCACCGGCGGCAGAGTCACTGCCCTCGGACCACCGGCTACGCTCGATACCGTGCGCCGCGGCGAACTCCTGTTCAACGACGCCGGCCTGTGTCTCCAGCGGTGGCAGAGCTGCGCGAGCTGCCACCCCGACGCCCGCGTCGACGGCCTGAACTGGGACCTCACGAATGACGGCTTGGGCAACCCCAAGAACACCAAGAGCCTGCTGTCGTCCCACCGAACGCCACCCGTCATGAGCCTGGCTGTTCGTGAGACAGCTGAAGTCGCGGTGCGGTCCGGTCTACGGTTCATCCAATTCGCCCACTGCTCCGAGGACGACGCCCGGGCGATCGACGAGTACCTCAAATCACTCACGCCCCTGCAAAGCCCGTATCGGCATCAAGGCGATCTGTCCGAGACCGCTAGGCGCGGAGAGAGGCTCTTCGCGGCCGCCGGTTGCGCGACCTGCCATTCCGGCCCGCAATCGACCGACCTGAAGAGCTACGTTGTCGGAACAGGAACCGGCGCGGACCAGAACAGGCCCCTGGATACTCCCACCCTGCTCGAATGCTGGCGCACCGCCCCCTACCTGCACGACGGCCGGGCGGCCACGCTGTTCGACGTCCTGAAAACGTACAATCCCAACGATCGTCACGGCCGCACGACCAATCTCACCGAGCAGCAGTTGCGGGATCTGGAGGAGTACATCCTCGCGCAGTAAGGGTCACAATCACCCGGCACGACGGTCTGCCGCCCAAGACGCCGTCACGCGAACTATCCTTCGCGTGTGTTGGCACACGACTTGGCCTGCCGACCAAGGCTGAATCGGTTCCTCTTCTCATCGGGTTCATTTGACTGATCTGCGGGCACCATCCCCTTCATATCCCTGGCCGTCACGAGCGGGGGCCGGTGAGGTCATAACAGCATTGAAGAGGCAGCCCGCAGATGAGCCGGCTCGACGCAAATAGGAAGCAGAGAACAACAGAACAACGACGCGATGTTCGCTCCTCGGTTTCTCATGGTAGGCGGGCGTGTCAAGAAACCGAGGTTGCCAACACCCCTACTCCTCCGTCGCTGCGAATCGTATCCCGGGCCCGTCCTTCACGCCCTCGTCACCCGTCTGGATCAACGTCTCCTGCTTCGCGACGGATTCTCCTTCCCGGGGCAAAGTCGCCTCCGGCTCGCCGTCGACGTATTCGAGACGAATACCGTCCGGCGTGTTGCGACTCATCAGGTGTGCGCAAGACTCCGGCCGCTCCGTCTGCCGATAGTCGATCTGAAAGTAAAGTTCGGCCATGTCGACCGTGGGCTCCGCCTCGATGCGGATGGCCGACTTGAAGTAGAGCGGCAGGTACAGATTGAACGATCAATTGTCCACGTCCACCGCTGACCAGCAGCGAAGGAGATGTCTTGGTGCCCGCGGCTCCAGCCAAAGGAAGAGAATCGAAACCAGGTTGGTCGCAACGGAAGACACCGGTATAATGCCAGCGCTTTCCCCGGCTGCGTAACCCGGTGGAAGTCAAGCCCCAGACCTCGACTCAGGCAAGTCATGACGCTCAGCTTGTCACTTCTCGTTGCGGTGAACATTCTCGTGTACGCGGCCGCCAACACGACCTCGCCGCCGACCATCGCCCTGACCCTCATTCCGCCCTCGCCTGTCACGGACCGGATCACGCTCGACGTGCGTGGAGCCCTTCGGAACCTGACGAGCGAGCCACGCAAGTACGATGTGGCGGTCTACCTCGACCGGGAGGAGCCGGGGGCTCGGCTGCACCAGCAACGGTTGGAAGCGGCCCCGGGAGAGGCCAAGGGCCTCCGGCTGAGATGGCCGACGAGGGAACGGGCCGGCAAGCACCGCATTCTGCTCGTGGCCAAGGCCGGCGATCAGACGCTCCGAGACGAGTGCCCGCTGGAGATCCTGGCCACCGGGCAGCGGTCGACACGCCGGCTGGGCGGGGCCTGGGTGGACATCTATCACCACGACCCCCAGACCGGGGCCGCCTTCACCGCGGAGTTGGGCAAGATGACCGACGACCAGTGGCGCGAGTTGGTCCGAGCCATGCACGACGTCGATCAGAACATCCTGGTCATTACCATGATGTTCCAGAACTTCACCCACCGGGGCAAGCACAAGATCGAAACCGAGGGCTACCAGGGGAAGGCCTACTATCCCTCGCGGCTGTACCCCGGTCGCATGCCGATCGCTTCGCCGGACGCCTTGGAAGCGATCCTCTCCGAGGCCGACCACTTGGGGATGCAGGTCATGCCCGGCGTGGGCTGCTATGCCTTCTTCGACTTCACGCCGGGCGCCCTGCGATGGTGCAAACAGGTGGCCGACGAGCTATGGCAGCGCTACGGCCACCATCCCTCGTTCTACGGCTGGTATGTCAGCGCGGAGAAAGACGGCGGCCTGGGCGACACCGAGGAACGCGACGAAATCGTCAGCTTCTTCCGCGAATTCACGCCCTATGTGCGTCGGCTGGCTCCGGACAAACCGGTGATGCTGGCGCCTAACTGTTTCAATCTGCGAGGGGCCGAGGAGTCCTACAAGAAGTTGCTGGCTCACGTGGACATCCTCTGTCCCTTCGGCTACCACCGCATGCCGCCCACCGACCTGCGGGGCGAGGAGGCGGCCACCTTGATGCTGTCACTGTGCGATGAGGCCGGCTGCCATCTCTGGATGGACGTGGAGAGCTTCGACTTCGCCAAGAGCGGCGCACTGGTTCCCCGGCCGATCGACGGCTTGATCAGCGATTTCACCCGGTTCCCCAACTTCGAGAAGATCCTCCATTATGAGTTCCCCGGCATGATGAGCGGCCCGGAAATGTCGCGCCAGCCGGGCGGCCCCGCGAGCATGAAGCTGTACAAGGACTATCGGGAGTACCTCAAGACGCTGCGGTAAGGCTTACCTCCGCGCCGGGTCAGCCACAACTGTCGGGGCATGCCCACCGCTAATCCATGGGCCGGCGGCTCCCTTCTCACTCGGTACTCATCTCTCGTGGTTCATCGCTCTCTTTCCGTTTCGCGATGAGTATGGAGACCGCCACGCTCAGAATGATCAGCGGCCCACCGACGAGTGTGGGTTTCGGCACGTGCTCGCCAACAATGAGGTAGGTGAAGATGGGGTTCAGAACCGTCTCAAGGAGCACGATTAAGGCCGCCCGATGAGCTTGTATGTGCTTGAGTGCCCACGAGAACAGGATGTAAGGACCGGTGAACTGAAAGATGCTGAGCATGGCCAGCAGACCGATCGTTGCCGCGCTGGTGGGCAAACCACCGGACCAGACGAGCATGGGACTCAAGAGCAGAGCAGAGCCCAGGCAGTTGATGCACACTATGACCGCCGAGTCTACCCGTCGCAAACCACGCATCATCACCGTCAGCGTCCCGTAGCCCCAGCCGCTGATCAGGGCGATCAGAAGACTCGACAGGTCCGCGGATCCATGGCCGACGACAATGACCACCACGCCGCCCATGGCCAGGAGCAGTGCGGCCGATTCCCCCCACGTCGGTCGCTCATGAAGGAAGATGGCTGAAAGCAGGAAAACCCAGACTGCAGAGGTGTTTTGGAGAATGATGGCGTTGGCGGCCGCCGTCCGGGCGGTGGCCACCACAAAGCAGACGGTCATGACGGCAAAGGCCACCACGCAAGCCGCCATCCAGACCCGCGAGCCGTGCCGAAGGGTATCGCGGCGCCGCCAGGCGATGGGCACCAGCAGCAACCCGCCAATCATCGACCGGGAAACCGCAATCGCCGCTCCGGACGTGCCTTCCACGTGCCCGCCGACCCCGCTGAGCAGTTTGATCAGCGGCCCGCCCAGACTCCACAGCCCAACCGTGACCACGAGCACAACGACCGCAAGCCATGGCTGGCCTGCAGCGGCAACACCGGAAATGTCGCATGCACGATCAGCCGTCTGGGCCATCGCACTCCCTGCTCATGCAACCGCGGAGAAGCCCGGTCACGCGAACCACTGGATCCCCCTTCCTGCACCCCGACAGAGAGAGGGACAGGCACCATCATGGTACCCGTCCCTCTGTCAATGTCGTCCGTCCGGCGCCGGCAAGCAGGACCGCTCGCTGGAACACGGGCTTCTGACGGGGGCTCGCCCCTTGCCCCGGCAGAGGGCCCGCTCGCTGGCGGCCGGAGTATCGTCCGATGCTTACAGCTCCCAGCCCTTGCGATACTCGCGCTTCAGGAACTTGTTCGCCTCGGCCACGTTGGTCACCTTCATGTTCGGGCCGTCCCACTCGAGCTTCTGACCGTGGAACCGCATCGCCACGCATCCGAGCACAACCGTCTCGGTCAGCGGGCCGGCGTAACCGAAGTTGGACAGGGTCTTGCCCACGCCCTTGCAGGCATCCGTCCATTCCTTGTTGTGCCACTCGTCGCCGCCCACAATCTCGATTTTCCCGTCTTTCTTCTCGTTCTTGAGGCGCGGCAGCTTGGGTGTTGGAGGCTTGTAGCCTTCATAGTCCTTCTTGGGCAGGAGCTGGAAGTCCGCGCCGTAGTCGTTCGGCGAGAACAAGGTGCCCTTCTCGCCCACCAGCAGGGAGCCGCTGTCCGACAGCTTGAGACCCTGCGCATATCGCTTGATTTCGTCCAGGGCCTTGGGCGGCTTGTTGTTGCCGCCATCGTACCAGTTCCATTTCAGCGCAGGCAGATCGCCGCGAGCCGGGAACTCGTAGCGAATGATGCTCCAGGTCGGATACGAATCATCGTTGAAATCATCCGAAACCTCAGCGATGACGCTCGTCGGATACCCGAGCTTGCAGGCCATGAACGCCATGTTCGCGGTGTGGCAGGCCATGTCGCCCAGCGCGCCGGTGCCGAAATCCCACCAGCCACGCCAGTTGAAGGTGTGATAGGCCCCATCGACGTAGGGCCGCTCCGGTGCGGTACCCAGCCACAGATCCCAGTCCAGCTCCGCGGGCACCGGATCCGTCTTGGCCTTCCGCTTCTGGCCCTGCGGCCAGACCGGCCGGTTGGTCCAGACGTGCACCTCCTTGACCTTGCCAATGGCCCCCGACCAGATCACCTCAACCGCGGTCCGCAGGCCGGGCTCAGAGGTGCCCTGGTTGCCCATCTGGGTGACCACGCCGTACTTCTTGGCGGCTTCGGTCAGGGCTCGAGCCTCGTAAACGTCGTGGCACAGCGGCTTCTGGCAGTACACGTGCTTGCCCATCTTCATCGCCATCATCGCGGCGACGGCATGCTGGTGGTCAGGGGTCGACACGGTCACCGCATCGATCTCCTTGTGCATTTCATCCAGCATCTTGCGGAAGTCCTGGTAGAACTTCGCTTTGGGATGATTCTTCATGACCCCCGCGGCCTGACGCTTGTCCACGTCGCACACCGCAACGATGTTGTCCCTTCTCGCCGCGTTGGAGATATCACCGCCGCCCTTGCCGCCAGCCCCGATGCCGGCCACGTTGAGCTTCTCGTTCGCCGACACTCTGCGAGGCTTGGCACCCATCTGCAGTGCTTGGACGGCACCGCCACCCAGAATCCAAATACCTGCTCCGGCGTAGGTGGTGTGCCGGAGGAAGTCACGACGCGTCGTACGGTTGGCCATTGCTATCTCCTTTGCATGGGGGCAGGATGACGTAAAAAAGTCCATGCGTCCCGACCCCAGGGCCGGGATTCCAGTCCATTAGCGTACCCTTCTTCGCCCGCAAGAGCAACACGCAACCACGCACCGTAAGGCCACCGGCGTCACCCAGTACCCCAAGAAGGTGATTGGGTCGATGACCCCAGGAAAACACAAGCCCGCGACCGATCCAACAGTCGCGGGCTCATCAGAGGACGACGCGGGGCTCGTGCCCCTTCACTCGGAATGGATGCTTGTGACTCCTAGGCCACTTGTGAGGACAACAACGCCTCCATCAGCCGGCTCGCGGCAATCGAGAGCTTCTCCTCGGTCAGATACGTTCCGTCAGCGATCTGTTGGCGAACCTGAGCCACTTTCTCAGTCCGGATGTCAACCTCACCTTCCAGGCTGCTGAGCATCTTCCCAATCGCCGAGATCTCAACCTGATCCACCGGCTCGGCGTAAGTCTCGGGGGCTTCTGAAGCCCCCGACGGCCGATCCGATCGCTTGGCGCCGCTGGGAGGTACGCCTGCCAGCCGCCCGTTGCCCTGAAGTGAACTAATGTCGTTCATGGTGAATCACCCGCCCGGTCCCGGCCTCGCCCGGCGTCTCCAACTACCGGCGGCCCGGCAACCGGCCCAATCGTACCGAAACTACATGCCGACCGGCCGTTCGTCGCCCTTCGACGTCCTGGAAGCGCAGAGAGCCTTCACTCTCCCAATCGGGCATCATCCGTGAAGCTCCGAATCGGTATACGGGTGAATCTACCACCAGGACGGTCAGAAGGGCCGGTCCATCGGCCCGCTCTCGCAGTGCTGTCGCACTATCCCTGTTATCGACCTGAGCCTCCCGCATTCTTGAGAGAATCGGGTTTCCGGACGGAAACGCGTCTCATAAGGGGGGTCCATATGGGGTCTCCCGGCAGGGTCGGCCCTAGATATCGGACCTCCGGGCGGGGCCAGACACCCTATCAGGCCACCAGGGCCGGCTCCATCTCGGCTCGCTCCAACCGCCAGGAACGCTCCCGAGCCAGCTCGCGGAGCTGCTGAAGATAAGCCCGCAGATCCTGCTCCTCGAAGTCGGCGAGAAACTCAGACCGGGCAGTTGGATTCAGCATGCGGATCTGGTCAATCAGTTCGCGTTTGGTCATAGGTACAACCCGCCTCGAAAGGCACCTTCCTTCGTTCCGAACAAACCAGGGGATGAACTGGTGGATGGTCTTATCGACCGAGCACCAGGGATTCCTTTAAACTCTTTCTGAAGCGAAAGTTGCGCGTCGGGGCGCAGTTTCCGCGCTCTGCTCCGCAAGCGCATAAAAACGCCCGCGCTTAGGGGAGGTTAGAGTCGCGGAGAGCGCGGGCGAAAGGGAATGGCTTTTTGCACCGTCGCCGAACTCATATCTCGAGCAGCGACTGATACTGGATCACGATCCGAGACAGGTGTTTTCAACGTCCATCGGCATCTCAGGCGACCACCGCACGCGACGGTAAACACAAACGCCCAAAACACCTCCGCTGACCTGTTCTACTATAAGGTTATACACGCGATCTGTCCATACAGTTTACACCATTTTTCGGGGCTGGACCACTTTTTCCGAACAATTTGTCGTGGCCTGGTATAATCCTCCGCGGTTCAAGCGAGGCATCGATCGTGAGCCCCCAGGACAACAACACCCCCGAGCCTGCCCTCCCCCTTCCCGGGCGGCTCTGGCTCCTCCTGGCTGATCAACAACTGCTCGCCCAGTGCCAAATCGATACCTTTCGGGCCAGCGGGCCGGGCGGACAGAAACGCAACAAGACCTCGTCCGCCGTCCGAATCCGCCACCAGCCGACCAGCCTCATCGTCACCGCCACGGAGAGCCGCTCCCAACATGAGAACCGGGCCAGAGCAGTGAAACGACTTCGCGAGGCTTTGGCCCTCACCCAACGAAATCCCGTCGATCAACAGGCAGAACCACCACCATTCCTGGCCCGTGTGCTCCAGCAGAACCCGGGCCTGCACATCAGCCCGCGGCATGAGAACTACTTCCTTGTCATTCAGTACGTCCTGGACCTGATCCTCGCTTGCCGCGGCAGTGTGGGCGACGCGGCCGAACGGCTGGCCATCTCAACCGGACAACTCGTGCGTTTCCTCAAGCAGGATGACAAGCTCTGGGCACAGACCAACCGCCTGCGGAGCGACTTGGGGCTCCACCCGCTGACCTGAGCGGGCAGGCCAGACCCGACCTCCATTCACCCGGGTCAATCCTCGAGGAACGTATCATTCACCTCGACGCGGGTGTAGAAGCCGTCCACGTCATCATCAATGTAGATGAAGGTAATCGTATCGCCGCACGAAAAAACCTGATCCTGCACGAGCCAGGGACCGTTGTCACTGGCCTTGGTTGTGCTGGACGTCAGATACAGCTCGGCGTGATCGGTCGTGATGGTGCCGATGTCGGCGCAGTTGAAAACCAGCGTCACCGTCTCTCCCGACGCGACGGCTGGGGTGACGGCCACATGGTTGGCGCTGGCGAGCAATTCGCCGTCATACCCGATGCTCTGACTGGGCGATACGTACAAGCGGGGGTCCAGTGAGTAGGCACCGTAATTGACCAGTTCAACGGTGACCGGGTCGCTGTTGATGGTGTCCGGGATCAGACTGGCACAGTCCGCGCCCAGGCTGCCCACAACCAGGGCACAGAATACGAACGGCAGCCACTCTCCTACCAGGCGTCGGTTAGTCATCTTTTCATTCTCCTGATTAGCAGCGGTCTCACGGCAAGGGTACCCGCGGCAGCCCGGCGTATTGTAGCAGATAGGGAGGCTTCGGTACAAACCCGCTACCTCCTTGCCGAGCCTCCGCTCTCAGGTGTGTCCCCGGACCCCGAATCCCGCCCGCCGGACCGCCAGCCGCCACCGCGGCGCAGCCCGAGATGGGCGCGCTCCCCAGGGTAAAGGTCAAGGCACCACGCGAACGCTGTCACGGCCACGGACCAGGAAGCCGTCCCACGTGAGCGCACCAAGCGCGCATTCCGTTGTGCCGCCATCCAGCGGCAAGGCGCTCATCTCCAAGTGCACAACCAGGTCGGCATCGCCGTCGGCGTCAACATCCTCCATGCTCGCCATGGGTGTCAGCCCGCCCTTGCCGCGCATCTTGACGAATCCGCCGAAGGCCCAGCCGTCGCAGGTCACTGTGACAGGGTCGATCGTCGCCGCATCGAACCCCTCATCGGTGAGAAACGCCACCGGCAGGCTACCTTTGGACTTGAGATTGATGCTGTTACGCCCCTCACCCGGCTTGATGTCGATACGAACCTCATCCACGCTGACGGTGACGGCCGTCGTGACTGTGTCACTCAGGCCTGCAGGATCGGTGACGGTCAGGGACACCTGTGCGGATCCGATCGGGAAGGACCACGACAGCTGAGCCGCGGCGCCAATCTCCTGCTCCCCGATCCGCCAAGAGTAGAGAAGCGAGTCGCCGTCAGGATCGTGAGATCCGCCGCCGTCCAGGGCGACCACGGCCCCATCCCACGAGGTGGCACGAACCGCATAGGGTCCGCCCGCGTTGGCCACGGGCGGCGAACTCAGAGCCGGCCCGAACGCCTGGATCTCCGAGACCGAGTACAGATGCGTGCCGCTGGTCGCCGCTCCCGAGAACTTCAGTCGGTCGGTCACTACCGGGCTCGGCAGCACGTAGCACCCGTTGGTGTCGCGCGGATCCGGGCGCGATTCCATCCCGTACGCATAGGCGTCTCCCCGGGGAACGCTCCAGGCGACCACCCAGGCCTGTGCGTCAAGATCCCAGTAGGAAAGCACGTAAGACTCCGTGCTGTTGGCTTGAACCACGAAGCTGTCGATCTGCCGCGGTCCGCCCAGATCCACGGTCAGATACTGACCGTTAATGAAGCCACCGACCATCACCCACCAGACCGTGTTTCGATCCCACACCGTCCGCCGAGGCAGAAAAACGCCATCAACCACCGTCTGAGCATCACTCGCCGCCCCACGGTGATACTCGGTGGAGAAGAACGTGCCGTGAAGTGTGACCGGCGCGTGCAGAGCATGATTGACCTCGCCGAGTAAGCCGCCGGCTAGTGTCCGTGCGGTGGCTGGGGCAACGCTCGACACGGGTTCCAGGGTCACGCTCCCGGCCTCCGCCGCCTGGCCCGCCTGCACCGACACGGAACCGAGTTCGGTATCCTCATACCCGTCGGCCGTGAACTCCAGGCGGTAGGTGCCCGGGGGCAGTCCGACCAGGGTAAACGTCCCGTCCTCATCGGTGGCCGAGCTGGTGACCTCGCCATCCTGGTTGAAAGCGGTCACAGCCACTGCCGGGATTGGAAAACCGTTGGGATCCTGCACGCTGCCGGAGATGGTCCCCACCTGATCGAGGCGAACCACGCGGCAGGCCAGCGACGGAGTGAACCGGAACCCGACGATCTCATCCGGGTGCTTCACCGCCCCGCCCGGAACCGGCGAGAAAGCCCGGCTCAGATCCACATCCAGCAGAAGAACGGCTTCCTCGCCGGCCTTGATCGCGAAAACACACCGCAACTTGATGCCTGTCTGCTCACCACTGGGAACCTGAAGTGCAAAAACGCGCCCGTCACGCAGGCGAATCTCGCCCTCCACGACCGTGACCCGGATCTGCGAGTACTGACCGGGCGCCAGCCTGGCCTCCGCCAGAACATCGACACGACCGTTCTGCAGGCTGAGAAGATCGAAGCTCCTGCCACTCGGCGACTCGAACACGGTGACAAATCCGCCACCCGCCTCATTCTCTTCACCGCTCGCGTCCTCGTCCTCGCCGGCATTACCGACCGGTCGCACCTCCAAACGCGTGACCGTGACTATCGCCTGCTCGACATATTCGAAGGGAAAGGGCTTGTCCGTAATCAGGACCTTGAGCGTACCCGAAGCGCCGCCGGCACCGATCGGCACAACAGCATCGCACCCGCCTGGCGAACTGCCCGCCATCATCGGCGAGATCACGGCCAGAGAAAGAACGGTGAGAACCATGCGGCTGGAGCACATCTTTCCACTCCTACGAGTGTGCTGCGCCGCGGCCGACCCCGGTTCACGAGAGATACCGGACCAAAGTCGCCAGTGACGGCGCGATGCGCTGTCGGTCCTCACGTATCCAAGGACTTCATGCAATACAATTGGAACTTGGGCAAGTCGGTTGACGCGAATCAGGGCAGATCCAGGTGCGGCTCGGAGCGCAGTAATGCGATGAGGACAATGAGGTTAACGCCTTTGCAGCGAAGCACTGTTCCGAGCGGTTGTCTTCGCCGTGCCCATAGGAACCTGCGCCCGTGAATCGCAGATCGCCCGGGAATCTCGGGCGACAGCAGGTGGTTTGGCTCCTCATCATGCAGACGCCGCGCAGCGGGGCGTGTATGATTGGGCCACACCTGACCGGTGAATCGTGAATCACGGCCGGCATTCCCGGCCCCGGCGTGAGATCACCCCTGAGTCGCGCGGGTAACGACCACGTTCCCTGTCGTACCGCTGACCGAGACGCCGGCGAAACGTCCGATCACGGAGACGTGGCATGTTCAAACGATGGAATGGAATCGGTTGCCTGTCGGTCTTCCTGGGCATGGCCGGCATGGCCATCTCCGTCGCGGCAGATCCACTTGAGCAGTCCTTCCTGCGCCCACCGGATTCGACCAAGCCGTCCGTGTACTGGTACTGGATCAGCGATAACATCTCTCGCGACGGCATCACCCGCGACCTGGAGTCCATGGCCCGCGTCGGCGTCGGCGAGGCCTTCATTGGGAACATCTTCCTCGACGAGGTCAAACCTGGCACTGCCAAGGTACTCACCGAGCAGTGGTGGGATCTCGTAGCCCATGCCATTCGCGAAGGCGGCCGTGTGGGTGTGAACATCGGCATGTTCAACTGCCCCGGCTGGAGCCAGTCCGGCGGTCCATGGGTCACGCCCCAGCAAGCCATGCGCCATCTGGTCTCCTCCGAAACCCGCGTGTGCGGGCCAGTGAAATTCGAGGGGCGACTCGGGATCCCGAAGGAGCCGTTCCAGGATATCGCCGTGCTCGCGTTCCCCGCGCCGCAGGACGATGCGAGCCCCTTCACCGCCCGCCACCCGCGGTTGACCTCCACCCCATCGGCACCGGGTAGCGAGCGACTGGCCGACGGCAACCCGGAAACTGAATTCGCCTTCCCCCCGGGCAGCCCCGTCACCATCGACATCGACCTGGATCTGCCCATGACCGCACGGAGCCTGTCCATCACCCCGGCAAAGCAGCCCTTCGCCGGCAGGTGCGAACTGCAGGCGACCACCGACAACGGCAGCTTCAGGACGGTGCGGAGCTTCCGCTTTGACCGGTCGAACATGTCCGTCGGCGTGGGTCCGATGCCCCAGGGCCCTGTGCTGGTTGCCTTCCCAGCCGTCACCGCGACACGATTCCGCCTCATCTGGACCGAGACCGCCGGCAGCGGTTCGCTCGCCGAGGTGTCCCTCCTCGCGGCAGCCCGCCTCGAATCGTACATCGAGAAACAACTCGGCAAAATGCACCCGACTCCGTTGCCGATGTGGGATACCTACCTCTGGAACACGCAGCCCGAGCCGGGTCGACCCGAGTTGGTCGTGCCGACCCGAGACGTGACCGACGTCTCCAGGCACCTCCGGCCGGACGGCTCGCTGAACTGGGAAGTCCCCGACGGCGAGTGGATCATCCTGCGAATCGGCATGACACCCACGGGTACCCGGAACGCGCCGGCGTCGCCCGAAGGCCAAGGCCTCGAAATCGACAAGATGAACCGCCGCGCGGCCGAGACTCACTTCAAGGCCTTCATCGGACGCGTGCTCGACCGCATTCCTGCAGCGGACCGCATGGCCTTCCGAACCGTCGTCGCCGACAGCTACGAGATGGGATCACAGAACTGGACCGATGGCTTCGCCGAGGTGTTCCGCGATCGATATGGATACGATCCGATTCCGTGGTTGCCCGTGCTCACCGGGCGGCTCGTCGGTTCGGCGGATCAGTCGGAGCGATTTCTCTGGGACCTGCGGCGATTAGTGGCCGATCATGTCGCCCAGGACTACGTCGGCGGACTGCGCGATCTGTGCCACGCTCACGGGCTGCAGCTCTGGCTCGAGAACTACGGACACTGGGGCTTCCCCGGCGAGTTCCTGCAGTACGGCGGGCAGTCGGATCGGATCGGCGGTGAGTACTGGGTCGACGGCAACCTAGGCTCGATCGAATGCCGAGCGGCCTCCTCGGCCGCGAATACCTACGGCAAACCGGTGGTATCGGCCGAGTCATTCACCGGCGGCCCCCCCTTCCGGAACAGCCCGTCGGCCCTGAAGGCACGCGGCGACTGGTCTTTCTGTGAAGGTGTCAACCACTTGGTGCTCCATGTCTACATACAGCAACCCTGGGAGGATCGCGTGCCGGGCATCAACGCCTGGTTCGGCACGGAGTTCAACCGGCATAACACCTGGTTCAACGCCGGCCGAACGTGGATCGACTACCTGCGGCGATGCTGCTTCCTCCTCCAGCAGGGCACACGCGTCGCCGACGTCGCCTACTTCATCGGCGAGGATACCCCCAAGATGACCGGAGTCCGCAAACCCGAGCTGCCGCCCGGCCACGACTTCGACTACATCAATGCCGAGGTGATCCTCAAGAAGTGCGCGGTGAAGGACGGACGCATCGTCCTGCCGCACGGAACCAGCTACCGGCTGCTCGTGATTCCCGAACTGCCAACCATGCGACCGGCCGTGGTGCGGAAGATCGCCGAGTTGGTCCAGGCCGGAGCCACCATCCTCGGCCCCCCGCCAACACGGTCGCCCAGTATGGCGGGCTTCCCCCAATGCGACACTGAAGTCCGGCGGGTCGCCGCAGGACTGTGGGGAGATGGCAACTTCCAGAAACCGGGCGAGCGGCGAGCCGGCCAGGGCCGGATCATCTGGGGACGAACACTCCAGGAGATCTTCGCCGGCGCCGGCCTGCAATCGGATTTCGCGAGCGGTACCCGGCTGCGCTTCACCCACCGGGCAACGCAGGAGGAAGATATCTACTTCGTCGCCAACCCCAGGGCGGAGGCCGTTGCCAGCACCGCCGCGTTTCGCGTGACCGGCAGAACTCCCGAGCTCTGGTGGCCGGACAGCGGCTGGATCGAGCGGCCGGCGGTCTACGATGACGATGGCCAATGCACCCGCGTAGCGGTCCATCTGGGCCCCCACGGATCGGTGTTCGTCGTGTTCAGGCCCGGGGCGGCGCCGCCCGCGAACCGCGTGGTCGCAGTTCGCCGTGATGGGGAGCTCCTCCTCAGCACCGCACTGCGGTCGCCTGAGCATGCCGTCCCGTCGGTCAGCCCAATTGCCGAGAAGACCTTCACCGTGGCCGTGTGGGCCAGGCCGCTGGATGAAACCCCATTGCTCCCGCAAATGAACGAGGGCATCCACGGCATGACCGAACCGCGCAATGACGCACTCTTCCCACCCCACGGAAACACGTTCTCGGCAGACGGCAACCATGCAGGCTGCGGCCTGTCAATCGGACGAAACGGCGTGTGCGTCTTTGAGCATGGAGCCAACTACTTCTCGCCGGTCCTGGTCCACGCTGCCCGCTTGACCGACTGGACCCATGTGACCGTCGTCTATCGCGACGGCCAGCCCAGCCTGTATCTCAACGGCCGGCACGTACACACCGGACTCAGGAGCCGCTACGTGGTCCATTCAGCGGCAGGCACGAACCCGAGCGATGACACGGCTTTCCGCGGACAACTCGGCAGCTTCGAGCAACGCTCCGCAGCCCTCAGCGAAGGCCAGATCATTGAACTGATGAAGGTCATGCCCCGCCCGGTCACGCCGCTGGCGGCCGGCGCAGTTCAACTGACCCGCGGCCCAAACGGGAACCTGGAGGCGAGAGCCTGGCAGAAGGGCGTGTATGAACTGACCATGGGCGACGGCCGCGTGCTCAAACTCGATGCCACATCCGTCGCCGAGCCCACCGAACTCACCGGCCCCTGGCAGGTGCGATTCAGCCCCGGCTGGGGCGCCCCCGAAAACGTCACCTTCGAACGACTCGAGGATTGGATTCGGCGTCCGGAGGACGGGATTCGCCACTACTCGGGCAAGGCCAGCTACCAGAAGACGTTCGAGCTGCCCGAACGACCGATCGGCAGCGCCTTGTGGCTCGATCTCGGCAGCGTCCGTGATCTGGCCACGGTACGCCTGAATGGCCAGGAGCTTGGAACGCTCTGGCTGGCCCCATGGCGGATGGAGATCACCTCGGCCGTGAGGCCCGGAAAAAACTTTATAGAGGTAGAAGTCGTGAACCCGTGGAACAACCGGTTGGCCGGAGATGCGGCACTCCCGCAGGAGCAGCGGCGGACGTTCATCGCCGTCCCGGCTGTCCATCACACCACGCCGCTCCTTCCGGCCGGCCTGCTCGGCCCGGTGACGCTGCAGACCGTGGAGGTCATGCGGCCCCAGTAGCCAGGAGCCCGACCGACCCGCGGTCGGCGCCCCCCTGGATGGAAGACGCCCTACGGACCAGCCCGCGGGCATCGATGACACGTGAGAGGTACAGAAATGAACATGAACCGACTGGTCGCGGCCCTCCCTGTCCTGGTGTGCGCCCTGCCCCTCGGGGCTACCGGCCCGGCGGCTCCGGTCCCCTTCGGCCCGGTCCCGTCCGAGCGGCAGCTCCGCTGGCATGACATGGAGTTCTACGGCTTCCTCCACTTCACGGTGAACACCTTCACGGACCGGGAGTGGGGCAACGGCGACGAGAGCGAGAAAGTCTTCAACCCCACCGCCTTCGACGCCGACCAGATCGCGAGCGTCGCCGGAAAGGCCGGCATGAAGGGGCTCATCCTCACCTGCAAGCATCACGACGGCTTCTGCCTCTGGCCTTCACGATATACCGAACACAGCGTGAAAAACTCCCCGTGGAAGGACGGTAAGGGCGACGTGGTGAAGGAAATCTCCGACGCCTACCGCAAACACGGCTTGCGGTTCGGCGTTTACCTCTCCCCCTGGGATCGCAACCACAAGGACTATGCCCGGCCCGAGTACCTGACCTACTACCGCAGCCAGCTCCGCGAACTACTCACCAACTACGGGGAGGTCTTCACCGTCTGGTTCGACGGGGCCAACGGCGGCAGCGGCTACTACGGCGGGGCGAGGGAAACACGCCGCATCGACAACCGGACCTACTACGACTGGCCCAACACCTGGAAGATCGTGCGCGACCTCATGCCCATGGCAGTGATGTTCAGCGATGCCGGACCGGACACCCGCTGGGTGGGAAACGAGGCCGGAAAGGCCGGCGATCCCTGTTGGGCCACACTCGATCTGAGGAAACCCGGCCGGTTTCCCGGCGGCACGTCCGAAGGCAACTTCAACGGCGAGCGACCCGGTACCGCCTGGGTGCCCGCGGAGTGCGACGTCTCCATCCGCCCGGGCTGGTTCTATCACCCGGCCGAAGACGGCAAGGTCAAAACCCCAGCTGAGCTGCTCGACATCTACTATGCCTCCGTCGGGCGCGGTGCCTGTCTGAACCTGAACCTGCCACCCGATCGGCGGGGGCGGATCCACGAAAACGACATCAAGTCGCTGGTGGAGTTCCGGCGAATCCTCGATCAGACCTTTGCCCGGAACCTGGCCGCCGGTGCTGCTCCGGCCGCCAGCAGCACACGCGGAGGATCGGCAAAGCAGTTCAGCCCGGCTAACCTTCTCGACAACGACCGCGCGACCTGCTGGGCCGCGGACGACGGCATAACCTCCGCCGAGGTCGTGATCGAAATGACCCGGCCGGCCACGTTCAACGTCGTGGATGTCCGCGAGCACCTGCCCCTCGGCCAGCGCGTCGAGGCCTTCGCACTGGACCAGTGGAAGGATGGCACATGGCACGAGTTCGCCAAGGCCACCAGCATCGGCAACCGGCGGCTGCTCCGCATCGGCTCAGTGACCACCAACAGGGTGCGCCTGCGCGTCACCCAGGCCACCGCCTGCCCGGTACTCTCCGAGTTCGGCCTTTATCAGGAACCAGTCGTTCAGGGCGCGATTGGAAACGGCGGCAAGAGGTGAGCTGGAGTGGTACGCATCCAGAACCCTCCGAGAAGCGGAAAGCAGGAACCGGTCGGGCCATCGCTGCACCCCGGCCCAGACAGGCCCGCCCGCACGTCGCCCAGGGAGAAGACAACCTTGCAGAAAGTGTGGTATCATGGCCGCCCTATGGGTCGCGAAGAAAGAGGCGATGTGTGGTGCACCGCTGAGTCTTCTTCGAGGCGTCGTTCTGTCGGAGATCATGAACCATGAAGACGTACTTCCCCGTCCTGCTGTCCCTCGCGACATCCATGTCGCTCGCTACCCTCGGCGTCGCCGCCGAGCCGCCAAAGCCGACCACCGTCTCGGACCCGAAGATAGCGGTCTCCGACCTCCAGCTGATGGCCAAACCGCTGACCAAGGCCCAGCTCGCCGCCGAGGCCGACGCCTGGCTGGGACTCCTTCAGAGCAAGGCAACCGAAATCAGCACCGCCGAAATCGCCTCCGGCAAGGCCGAAGGGGACGAGAAGACGAAGATCCTCGAGACGGTGGCCCAGCTTCGCGAGGAGCGTACCGCTCTCATTGACCGCCTCAACGCCGTCCTGGCCGCATTGAAAGCCAAGGGGGGCACGACCACCGACCACGACGCATACATCAGCGCGGTCTCGGGCATCGCGGTCAAGATGACCGACGCCAGCGGCTTGTGGACCACGCTCGTCCACTGGCTCAAGTCCACAGAGGGCGGGCTCCGCTACGGAAAGAACATCCTCCTGTTCCTGGCCACGCTGATCGTCTTCAAGATCCTCGGCAGCGCCCTCGGCAAGGTGACCTTCCGCGCCATGGGCGCCTTCAAGAATGTCTCCAGCCTGCTGCGCGACTTCACCGTCAACACCGTACGCAAGGTGACCTTCTTCGTTGGCTTTGTGGTCGCCCTGTCCATGCTGGAAGTCAACATCGGGCCGTTCCTGGCGGCCATGGGCGCCGCTGGCTTCGTCATCGCCTTCGCCCTGCAGGGCACCCTGAGCAATTTCGCGGCCGGAATCATGATCCTGCTGTATCGGCCCTACGATATGGGTGACACGGTGACCGTGGCCGGCGTGAAAGGGAGCGTGGCTTCCATGTCCCTCGTCTCAACGGTGCTGAAGAACGCCGATGGACACATCGTCACGGTGCCAAACTCGTCGATTTGGGGCGGAACGATCACGAATCACAGCGCCCCCGCTTGATCTGGCCGCAGGGCCGGGAATCCTGAGCCCGGCTGCGACCACACTGGCAAACACCCTCCAGCGATCGGAGCATGACCGCGGGCCTTGCCGCTGACCAGGATTGTGTGACAGGAGGTGGCTGCTGGCGAAGCAGCCCGGGGATCCGCCCGGGATCCTCCAGGCCGCCACGAAAGCGAAGCAAGAACCGCCCAGCCGGGCGGCGGACGACTCTGCCCGGGTCTCGAATCACCCAGCCCACGCCACCACCCACACCCGGCCGCACCCCGACGGCCACGATGGGTGCCCGTCCGCCCCCGCTTCCCGAATCCCGCCCCCAAAACGCCCTTACGACACGGACTTGGCGGGCGTCACGTAAACCTCGACGCGGCGGTTCCTGGCCTTGCCATCGGCCGTCCGGTTGTTCCCCACCGGCTCGGCGTCGCCTCTGCCTTTGGTGACCATCCGCGAGGCGTCAACGGACCCCGCTCGGAGAATCGCGGCCACCGCCTCGGCCCGGGCTTCGCTCAGACCGTTGTTGTCCACGCTCTTGCCGAGCTTCTTCAGGGCACGAATCGTCGGAGACTTCACTACCGGATCCGTGTCGGTGTGGCCAATGATAGTCAGGCTGCGATCCCTGGCCCCTTCTTCGTTGAGAATCTTGGCCAGCTTCCCGAGAGCCGCCTCGGCCTCGGGCTTCACAACGAACGAACCGGAGTCAAACATGGCATCCGCATTGAACTGCAGGAGACCTTTGTCCTTGTCCAACTTGAACAGGCCTGGATACTTGTCACTCAGCTCCTGAATTGACTTGGTGACGGCCGGCGGCAACGGCGGCGGAGGGGCCGCAGGCAGAGCCACCGGCGCAGGCGGCGGAGGCGCGGGTGCAGGCGAAGGCTCTACATACGTGGGCGCCTCGACGATGGGACCGGGCTCTTCGACGGCAGGCTTGTTGAACAAACCGCAACAGCACCCCGTCGCCACGAACATCAGCAGGATCCCAGATACCAGCGTCGCACCTTTCATGCACCCGGACATTGCCATCTCCTTGCGTCAGTCTGACAGGAACGCTCGCCACAGAAGCCGGGAGTTTAATGGCCATGGCCCGCCAACGCAAGACCAGCCACAGGACCCGCTGATCTGCAACAGGCCAGCAGCCTCCTCCCGCGCCCCAAATCCTTCCCTCTAGGCCCGCACCACCCGCCCCCCGCTGGCCGACCATCGGGCAAGTCTCCCCGCCCGCGCTATCCGCAAACGATCTCCTCACGCGCCGGGCGATCCGTCGTCGGCGCGGCGTCGTGGTCATCCTCCGACACCCCTTTCTCGTCCCCCTGGTGACAGATGCCGTATTTCTTCGAGAGCTTCTCAAGGATCGGGTTGCGGTAAGGATACCAGAGGCATGCCGGAATGTACTTGACCCGGCCATCCTCGGCGTCCTCGTAAGCGAAAACGCCCTTGCACTTCTCCAGCCGCGCGGCGTCAATCGAGTGCTCCTCCTCGAACGGCAGCATCGCCACCCGCAGCACCCGCCGCGCTCGACGCGGCTTGGCCTTCTCGCCGGCCGGAAGACGGCTCGACCGGCCGAAGATCAGCCGGCCCAGGGCCGAGAACGGGTTACCGATCAGGCGACCGAACCTGATCCGCGAGAACATCCACGGCAGCAAGGTCCACAAGATCAACACCTGCCCGCGGAGCCGCGGGAAAAACCGGTCGCGATCCAAACGGTCCAGCGAGGGCTCGAGCTTGCGCGAGAGAGCCGCAAACTCCACGACCACCTGATGAAAGGGCTTCCTCAGGTAGTGGTTGATGCCCCGGTAAGTCTTACCGTCCGAGATCAACAGCGTCATCGATTCACAGTTGGGGTGCGCCCCGCCCAGCAGCAAGACCTCCGACCGCGGGTTACTCCGGAAGAACGAACGCGGTTTCCTCAGGGCCTCGGAGAGCCCGGCGGGAACAAACTCAACCTCCCCGCCGGAGATGCTCCGCTTGACGATCTCCTCCACATCCTCCATCGTCGTGTGCACCCCGGCCTCGAACGTCCCGGGCTCCCAGTTCTCCGTCAGGGGAATCATGCCCACATCCGAGATCAGGTCCCGATTCTCATGGCAGAACTGGAAAAAGTCGCCGATATGCTGGTCGTTGAACTTCCACCCGACGGTCGCGATGATCGTGTGCTTTCGCCGGCTGTACTTGCTCAGATTCGCCAGGGCCTTCATCTTCTTGTCATACGCCGACCGGTTGTGGCGAAGCTTCTCGTAAATCGCCGGATCGCGACCGTCGAAACCGAATCGGAACGGAACAAGCGACTCGCAGAGCTTCCGGCAGTACTCCTCGTTCGCCAGCCGAATACCATTCGTCACCACGTGCGGCCTCAGGCCGTGTCTCTTGGCCGTGGCGATGATCTCCAACAGGTCGTTGCGGACCGTCGGCTCACCCCCGAACAGCAAAACAACCGGCTTGGGCTCCAGTCGGGCCACCTCGCCAAACAGCTTCTCGAAGTAGGCCATCGGCGGATTGAAATCGAACCCCATGCCCTTGATCGTGGCGATGCAGATGGGGCAGTTCATGTTGCAGCGATTGGTCACGTCCACAAAAACAATGTTGGGCTTGTGATTGATCCCGCAACGGTCGCAGTTCATGCGGCACGCCAGCCGCTCCATGGGCACATACTGCCACAAATCTCGCTTCGCCTGCCAAGTCTGCGCGCACGAACTGACCATCGACTCGGTCGTGCCGCACGTCGGACAAGCCTTCCGAATCCACATCTGACCGTCCTTGGGGAAGAACTCGGAGGGTACGCGGGCACGACATTGATTGCAGAGGCCTAGGTTCACGTTTTCCATGCTGGCCACTTCTCCTTCTGTCCGCTCGAACCCGCCGGCGGCAATCACCGCCGGGGAGCGGTTGTCGGCAACGCCATGCCGCCCCGGGACTCGCCCCGGGCGGGGCAATTCACATCTTGCCCCGTGCTGGTGCGGCCGTCACCTTGGCCGCACCCGTCTGCCGGGCGGCCAGAACTTCATCCAGCGTCTTGCGGTAACTCTTCATGTCGTAATGCATGAGCCACCGCTTCTTCTCCTGCCCGTCCACAAATAGAACCACCGTAGGATAGACCACCACGTTGTACCGATCCTTGAGCTCCGAGTTGTTCGGAATCCAGAAGAAGCTCATCAGGTGGTACTTGGCGAAGATCGCCCGGTCGCCGTATTCGCTGGCCATCTGCTCCAGAGCCGGCTCCAGCAACATACAGGTGGCACATCCGCCCTTGAAGAAGAACATCATCACCGGCTTCTTCGCCTGGATGACCTGCTTCTGAAACTGCTCCGTGCTCTTGACCTCCGCCATGTGGCTGCTGCTGCAGCCGGTCAGAACCGTCAGAGCCATGAGACCGAAACCGGCGGCCGACGCCAAGCGCCGCCAGCCGGCCCTACCCGCCCGCCTGCGGTCATGCGATAGCACGGCAAAAGCGATTGCGGACGTCTGACAGGTCATTCGATTGTTCCTTTCAAGGCCCCCTCCCAATCAGTCCAGACTCACCAGAAAAGGACTCGCCCGCGCCGGCAAAGCCCCCCGGCCGCCGCAACGCCCGGCCAGCCCAACATCAATGCCTCGACCCTGCGGCCGAACCTCAATCAGTGCCTCATTCAACCGTGTAAAAAGACTCCCGATCCACCGCCCGGGTCCAGATCAGGCCACAGTTCCTCCATCCAGGCTTGACCGCTTTCCCTGTCCCACAGTCGGAACAGTCATCCGCATACTCGCCGTCAAAACCGCCCTCCATGTTCAGCACCTGCGTGAAACCCGCGGCCTTCAGGGCCTCGGCCGCCTTCGCCCCACGCTTGCCGTCGGCGCACATGGTCACGATCACGTCGTCCGGCTTGTAGCACTTGATGGCTTCGTCAACAAAACGGGGATTGGGTTCGATGACCGGCCTGCGCTCTTGGGCGTCCCACTTGTGAGCCGCGAACACCAGCGGAATGTTCCGGGCCATCGGCGCATGACCGACAAACACGTACTCCGCCGGCGTCCGAACGTCGAGGATATTCACCCGCCCCGGTGCGGCACGCCACATCTCAAACGCCTGCCGGGGCGTAACCGACACGCCGGCCACACCCTGAGACGTTGAACACCCCGCCCACATCGTCAAAGCAAGTAAAACGACCAGTGCCAACCCGCGCATCTGCCTCTTCTTCTTGATCTCTCCGCCGAACACGGGATCGCCCCTTCACGCCCCGACGGAGAAGGCGTGCCTGCTCACGGCGCATACCCAGTGCATTTTGTACCCGACCACCACTCCGCGGTCAAGACCCAGCGTCGACCCACGCCATGGGGGCATGGGGGCACCGCCCAGTGGACGACTCTCGGGGCCAGATCGCTCCGCAACAAACCCACTGTCCACGGCCCGCCCGTCTCGATCACAGCGCTCCGGCCGCAAGCCCTGCGAGCAAGGCCCAGAGATCGTCGAAACCGCGCCCCGACCCCAGAACCGCCCCTAGGACTTGTCCACCCGACCTGTTTCAATGGGCAGCTTCGCAGCAGCCCACTCCTCCCAGCCGCCCTTGAACAGGTAAAGAGTGTCCCAGGGGACCTGAACCATCTGCGTCAACGCTCGGCACAGCCCTGGACCGACCTCACAATCGTTGACTTGGCAGTACACGATCACCTTCTCCGCGCCGAGGATCCTCGGGAGCACGGCGTTGATGCGCGTTCCCACATGCCAATAGTCGCATTGAACCGCCCCCGGCACGTGGCCGGCCTCGAACGCCTCGTCGCTGCGCGCATCCACGAAGACGTATTGTCCGCTCTGGGTCTTCGGATCTGCGAACAGCCCCCGGACTTCGTCCAAGGTCACGACCTGATAGTCGGCCGGATCGTGGGCGGATCCCGCAGCCTTCTGGCCGCCCGCGGACGTCCGGCCACTCGGCGCCGACGCCGGCCCGCTCCCGCCGCGAGTCACCGATGTCGCATTCGGACCCGACGTCAACTCATCGTTGCGACCCAGATGGACCTGGTCCTTAACGCACCCCAGGTTGACACCGAGAGAAGGCATCAACGCGAACAGGACCAGACCCGCCATCTTCACCGTCGTCGTAGGCGTCGTCTTTCTCAATCCAATGTGTACCTCAGATGCTGTCGCCTCGGCGCCTTCGTCACGCCGCTGCGACAGCCACAAACTCGCTCATCACGCGAACTCGGGCCAGAACGCGTTCACTCCTGTTGTGCTCGGCCGATCCCGACCGCGCCCAAGACCACAACCACCCTTGCAGCAGGAGGCTGCGACGCCCCCGGCTCTCCTCCAGCCCTTCCCGCCTCGCGGATCGCTTCCCGAACCTCGCCGCTGCGCCGGCAAACGGTACCGACCTTCCTCCATCAATCCCCGGACAACCACGCCCGGCCAGGCCGCCAAGTTTCACCGGATTATTGTACCGCGACCACCAGCTGCGAACCATGCCCAAGGGTTTGCCCCGGTGTTCGCGGCACAACAACCCGCGTTCCACGAATCCGTCACCAGGTCGAACCGGAGCAGGTGATGCGCACCGCTTTCGCGGGCCACGGGTCGCTGCCCGTAGACACCATCAGCACCACGAACACTGTGGCGGGCCCATCTCCACCTGGGCCACTGAGCCCGGTCAGATCACGCACGCATCAACCAAGCTACTCCCCGCAGGACGTCGCGGCTCCACCGGATCACTCACCCACTCCCCGGAAGGTCCTGGCGATACCCCGAAAAAGCGCGTGACTTCAGGGTCCCGTTTCGCGATAATGGATGGGGCCGGCCTTCACCGTCGAACCGGCTGCCCCTCGGTGTCTTGCGGGAGACCGAAGGACGTGCGGGAAGAAGCTCCTGGACCGGCGCCAGGCACGCCGCTCAGCTGAACCTGCGGCCACCGGCCCAGTGCCTCGCGTCGAGTATTCTCACAAGCCAGGCAGGCCTTCCTGCCCGCCGCCCAGGGCCCTCGCCTCGACATCTCCTGCGGCGGCAGCCACCGCCCGGATCCCCGGAGTTCGCCGGCCGCTCGAGTCCCATGGCCGGAGAACCACGGTCCGCCATGATCCCCAGGCCGGGCGAGCCGGATCGTTCCGGGGACCCCATGGATGGAGCCGCAGCCTGAACCGACCGCACCGGCCGGCAGCGGTTGAGGGCCCCCAAGACCCTTGCCCGGTGTGGGCCTGCAGACAGGAGAAGACCCATGAGAACCCAACCACCCGCGTACGTCATCGGGATGCTGTTGGCCTGGTCGACCGGAACAGCTGGAGAGGTATTTGCAACTATATGGAATCCCCAGTCGAGCGGCACGACGATGACCGAGCACGTCTACCGCACGGACGCCGACCACCGCAAGATCGTCTGGGCAGAACACGCCGGCTTCACCATGGCCGTCGATGACGACGACGTCTACGACAACTGGACGAGCGCGGACGACGCCCCCCAGGTGCGCATGAGCCTGAGCGGAGATCTCAATCATCTCCGCACCACGGACTTCGCCGTCACCGTCCGAACCAGACTCAGTGTTGACTACGGCACCCGATTTCACGCCGGACTGTGCATCGTGTTCGGCGCCAACGACCTGCTGGTCTTCGGACCGCACGGGGCCACCGACCTTCGCCTCCGGCAGCCCGGCGGCGTCGACCATACGGTCACGTTTTCCAGTCGCACCGCCTATCTCAAGATCAAACGCTCAGGAACGGTCTATGCCGCGTGGTACAGCTCGGACGGCGCCAACTGGACGCTCGCCACCACGACCACCGTCACCGCCACACCACTGCACATCGGCACCATTCTGAAGACCTGGTCCACCCCCCACAGCGAGACCGTCGGGTTCCAGTATTTCGACATCACCCACGTCGACAATGAGCCCGCCGGAGGCGTCTACAGCGACAACGTGCGATACGGCGATACCGATGCCACCGCCGTTCACTTCGTGTACGACCTCTCCGGCATCGACATCATGCTCCGCATCTTCAAGCGCAAGGCGGCCGGCAATACCGCCAACCCCAACAACACCAAACTCTACGTGATTCACGGCTCGGATAAGACCGCGACCCTCCAATATGACTCCTGGCTGAACTACGACCGGATCTGCGATGACCTCACCGGCACCGGGTTCACGTACAACCAGACCAACACCCTGGTGGTCGCTCCCAGGTTCCTGCGAACCGACCACCCCTACCCCGACCGCCTCGACTTCTCCTACCAGGAACTCAACGGCGAGGAAGACTGGATCCTGCTGGATGTCCACGAGAACTTCGTGCGCGAACGCTTTTCCGCCACCGCAGCCTCGACAGACAACAAGTTCTACATCGTCGGCCACTCGGGCGGCGGGCAATTCGTCGCCCGCTTCCTGATGGGACACGCCAACAAGCTCTACCGGGCCGCCCCTTCAAGTCCGGCCGGCACCGTCTACCCTACCACGAGCTACAACTGGCCGTATGGCACCCATCTGCCGTCGGACTTCCAGGGCAGCAACCCGCGGTTCACCGTGAGCCTGTCGGCGGCCTACGCTCTGCCCGTCGGCATGGTGATGGGCGAGAATGACAACATCATCGATCGTGGCGAGGAGCTGTCTTCAACCTCACCCCCCGACAGTGACCACTACGATCCGTTCATCCTCGCCTATTCACGCAAAGACGGCGCCATGAAATGGGCCCGCCAGATGCATCGCGCCAGCGGCGGAACGTCTCACGTCACCATCTATATCCGCCCCGACAGCGGGCACGGCTTCGCGGCCAACAAACGCGAGACGGCGCTGCTCTTTCTCTTCGGCACCGCGGCCGATCTCACAACCATCGACAACTGGCAGTACTCGTTCGAACTCGACGGACAGGACGCGGAAACAACCGTCAGCCCGGCGGATGTGTCGGGCAACGTGTTCCGCTACTTCAAGTTCAACCGCTTTCGCGTGCCTCCGGATATCGCCGACCGCCGCTACGAGTTCGTGCCCGGCTCCACGACCTGCTTCGTAAGCGATAAGAACGGAATCGTCACCTCGACAAAGACCTTCTCCCTCACCCACAACGCGACGACACTGCGGCTGACCGTCGAGGGCGAAACCTACACTTCGCCCATGATCATCTACAACAAGCTGCGGCTCTACAGCCAGAGCGGCGACTACCTGCTCGAGGAGGCGCCGACCGCGACACCGACCTTCATCACCGAGCGGGTGGTGGGCCGCCACCTTCATTTCTACGAATGCACCGGCCGGGATCCCACCGGCCCCCTGGCGGACCCCCTGCCTTGGAGCGCCATTCAACTCAACGCCGATCTCACTGTGACAAACCCCGACACCGGCGCCGCGTTCGCCAGATCGACTATGCGGCGCTGGTACTACGACAACGTCAAGCACCTGCTCTACTTCACCGACACCGCCGGCAATAAGGACGTGTTCCGAATCGGGGACTGGCGATGGGGGACAGACGCCGGTTCCCATCTGTTCGTCGCCGGGGCGAGAACCCGCGACGCACATAACGAACCGCGGGCCGAGATCCAATCCGACGCGATCTACAACCCTCGCTATTTCGAGGAGTGGGACGTGGCCGCCACCGACTTCGACGATGACAGCACCACGGACATCCTCGACAACTGCCCGGTCATCGCCAATGCCGAACAGACCGATTCCGACGGCGACGGCATCGGCGATCTGTGCGACCCGATCCCCATCCCGGCACCGACCGGCGTGGACGCCGATGACGGGACGTTCCGCGGCCATCTCTGGGTCTACTGGAACGCGGTGACCGGCGCCACCCATTACCGCGTCTACCGCAACACCAGCGACGATCCGGACGGCGCGGTACCGGTCACCAACTGGCAGGTCGCCCGCGGCTTCCAGGACACAAACCTCATCCCCGCAAAGGATTACTGCTACTGGGTCGGAGCGGCCACCGATGCCACCGGCACGATCGTCAGCCCGCTCAGTGAGCCGAACTGGGGCTGGGCAAAAATCGTGCCGCCGCCTGACCTGACCGCTTCAGATGGAACCTACACAACCAGGATCCGGGTCGACTGGGACACGACCGCGGGCGCCAGCTACTACCGCGTCTATCGCAACACCAGCAACGTCGCAAGCACGGCCGAGGCCCTGACCGGCTGGCAGACCGCCACGATCTACAGCGATACCAGCGCTCTGCCGGGAGTGACTTATTATTACTGGGTGTCGGCCGCTGTGAACCAGTCCGGTTGGCGGCCAAGCGATCTGCTCACATCCGTCGTCGGCCGGCGGGCTCTCGACTGCAACGGCAACACCGTGCCCGACCCGACCGACATCAGCGAAGGCACGAGCCAGGACTGCAACGAGAACGACGTGCCCGACGAGTGCGATCTGGCCGACGGCACGAGCCAGGACTGCAACGAGAACAGCATCCTCGATGAGTGCGACCTCAAGACTCACCCCGACTTCGGACCGCCGGCCCAGTACCCCGCAGGCGACGGGACCCACGCGGTCGTCACCGCCGATTTTGACGGCGACGGCGACGTCGATGCGGTCACCGCCAACTACCTCGCGGACACCGTCTCGCTGCTGAAAAACGACGGCCACGGGGCGTTCGCCGCTCCGGTTGACTTCACCGTGGGCGATAGCCCGTATTCGGTGGCGGCCGCGGACTTCGACTGGGACAACGATGTCGACCTCGCAGTCGCCAACTTCGGCAGCGACAACGTCTCGATCCTGCTGAACGACGGCCACGGGGCGTTCGCGGCGGCGGTCAACTACCCCGTCTCCGACGGACCCTTCTTCGTATACGCCGGCGAGGTGACCCGCACCGGAGTCTCCGATCTGGTCGTGGCATGCGCCCTCGCGGACAAGGTCCACCTGCTGTTCTACCGCGGCGGAGGCGCTTTCCTCGACGGCGGCAGCCACACGGTCGGCAATTACCCCGTGGCCGCCGTCGCGACCGACCTGAACAACGACACCCACCCCGACCTGGCGGTGGCCAACTTCACCGCAAACACCGTCTCAATCCTGCGCAACGACGGCGGCGGCAGCTTCACCTCGATCGGCGTTTATCCGGTCGAGCGAAACCCTCGCGCTATCCTCGGCCGCGACTTCGACACCGACGGAGACAACGATCTGGCCGTGGCCACGGCCAACACCACCCACGTCTGGGTCATGTACAACAACGGCACCGGCGGCTTCCCAACGCTGTTCCCGTTCGTCGTCGGCACCAACCCCCAGGGTCTGGCCACCGCGGATCTCGATGCGGACGGCGATCTGGATCTCGTGGCCGCCAACCGAAGCACGGATGACGTCTCCGTCAAGCTCAATTATGGCAACGGCACATTCATGTCCGTCCCTCACTTTCCCGCCGGGGACGGCGCCGTAGCGGTGGCCGCCGCCGATCTGAACGGAGACGCCATGCCGGACCTCGCTGTGGCAGACGTCGACGCCGACGCGGTCTCGGTACTCTTCAATACCACCGTCCTGCCCGCCGGGTGGGACCAGAACGGCAACAACATCCTCGACGGCTGCGAGATCCCCAGCGACTTCGACCGCGACGGGCACGTCGATCTCGACGACCTCGCGGCCTTGGTGGCATGCTTCACCGGACCCGAGATGCTTGTCCCCACCGCCTGCAAACCCAAGGACTTCGACCACGACGGCGACGTCGACCAATCCGACTTCGGGGTCTTCCAGCGTTGCTTCAGCGGCCCGATTGTGCCGGCTGACCCGAACTGCGTGAAATGAATACCGATGCCTGCGGCCGAACCGGCGAGCAGACGATCCCGACGGGACCGGCGACAGGCGGGAACCAGGCATCGCCCTTCTGAACCGGACCTCTCGGCTTCGGACGCGATTCCCCCCCCGTCGGCCTCGCGGCCACATCGAGGCTCATCGACCGGAGAAACACCGCCTGCACTTGAGGCTTGCGCGGGCACCAGTCCCCACCGAGTGTCTCGCGCCCCCGCGCCCGCCCACGTCGACTACCAGTCCCGCCACGGATCATACGAACGCGTCGCATTGTCGGACGTGTACACCTCGTACGGATACGGATACGCTGAGACGGTGATGGACAGACCGCTGAAGTTTCTGCTGTAGGTCTGAAGCCTCTCGGCGATCCAGGCATCCGGGGGCTCGGTCTTGAGGTAGGTGTCCTCGGCGATCACGATGCTGACCTGGGAAATCGTGTTCACCGCCACGCGATTGCGCCCATCCCACCAGTCACCGGAATACTGGCCGTTGTCGCTGGGGTTGATCACCAGGTATCGAAAGTTGCCGGAAATGCCTGACCCGGCAAACCGGGCCACCACCTTGGCCTCGTAGTAGCCCGGTGCGTTCGGAGCCGGCCGCTGTCGCGATTCGAATGTGATAGGCAGGGTGGCAACGACATCCTGGAAGAACTCGACACGACATTCCTCGGGGAGTGGCACCCAGCCGAGTTGCTGTAATTCACCATCGAACTCGACGTAAGGCCGCGCGGTGATACCCACGACGGTACCCGGCTCGGTCCCGCGATTCACCTTGGCGGTGGCTGTGTTCGGGATCCACTCGACGCCTGCGGAGCCTTCCACCACGGCCGTACCGCCCCGAACCAGGCGGCCTTGACGCGAGAAGCTGGGAAAAACCCACCGATAGGGCAGCCCCAGCGAGGCGAGGTCGACCGTAGACTGCATTATGAGGGTTTGTTCGCCGGTATCGACCGCGATTGACGCCTGCGAGGGCGACAGCGTTCCCGAGAACTGCAGGTAGGCGATGCATCGCTTGACCAGCAGCGTGCCCGGGACGGCCGCCTCAACCAGACCGATCGCGGGACCATCACTCCGAACCACGACTTCCGCCCGACCGGACTTGTTCGTGACTTTCTCCAATGGTGCATCGAGCGTCAGGGCACCACGGAGCAGGCGAAAGGCGACCGGTACGCCCGCCACGCCGTTCCCGCTGGAATCCTTCACCACGGCCCCCACAACACCGTGCGAGCCAGGCAATTGCTGGCCGGCGCCGCCGTAATTGACGAAGAGGTAGTCGCCGAGGTTCGCGTTGCCGATCTGAACGGTACACTGACCTTCCTTCGTATCCTCCGTCACGAAGGCGACCACTGTGGCCAGTCCGTCGGCCGTGCCCGACAGCTGAACGGTAACCTGCCCGTTCGAGTCGGTCACAGCCGGATTCGCGCCGCTGAGCGAGCCCAGCGTCGTGTCGAACTGAACCTGCTTTCCGACAACGGGCGGTCCCGAAGGCGTGATCTTGTCGCCCGGCTGCAGATAACGAAGCGTAGCCGTGACCTCAGACTGCTCCACTCCGTTCGCGGCAATCTTGTTGGGATCGGCTGACACGATGATGCCGTAGTTGACGAGATCGAGTGGTACGGCGTTTTCGCCGCAGGCGATCGTGGCCGTCACGTTCTGCGAGGCGATGAGGCCGCCGCTCGCATCAAGAGCCTCGGCCGTGAAATGCACCACCCCGTCGACCCGGAAACCACAGGCCTCCGTGGATCCGCCCGGCGCCAGCGTGAACGGCCCCGGAGCGTTCGCACTATCGGAGACGACCCGAATGCTCGCCGTGCCGGGCGGAGACCGCGTGGCCTCAAACCGCACCCAGCCGAAACAGAGATCGACCGTGGCGCGGCCACACGCGAAGTCCTCCTCACTGGTCTGCTCGCCGACGATCTGCCCGGCGGCGTTCAGGGCCGTACTCCGGACCGAGACCGTCCCGGCCCAGACCTCCGCGCTCCACGTGCCCACGGCCGACAACCCCAGCTCCGCGGGCAAGGGCGGGTCGCGCAGCACGTCGGGATACACGAACTCGACCCGAATTCGTGAAACGGCGTTCGCGCCCGTGGCGGGGTAATCGATCAGGTACAGCGAGACCTTCGTCTTGCAGGTCTTGAGCACGATATCGTTGCGGCCGCCATGGACGGGGACGTCCTCCAGGCCCGTGCCAACCACCTCGCCGGCGGCGTTCATGGCCTTGAGCGCGATCGTGGCCTCGCCCGACGGAAGCCTCAGGGTCTCCACGGTATCGGAAACCTCCATGGTGAAGCTGAGACTGAAATCGGGGCAGTCGGCGTAGGTCACGTCCACGTCAACCTGGACCGCGTCGCTGGGGATACTCGCCGCGTCGACGGTGAAAACGCCCCAGGCTGGCAGATAGAAGTCGCCGGGCGTGCCCGCTATTCTCGCCTGCGTGGAATGCCCAAGCGGGTCCTCGCTGACCCCGAGACCGGAGGCGATGGCGTTCTCGTACGCCTGCACATCGGTCGTCGCAACAACGGCGTCGGTCATCCGCGAAAGCATGCCCAGGACAACACGCTGGCCGTCCGTACCCCGAAACGCGCCGTCCCATCCCAACGTGGACCCGGCTTCTCCTTCCGCAAGCTCGCTGGCCACCGGCCATGAATGGGGAGCGACAAAATAGACCAGCGCCCCCGGCGTCGCCTTCATCTTCTCCATCAGGCAGTCGTCCCGTATGTAGATGTCGCTCACGAAGCCGCCGCCTTCCTTGGGCGTCTGGCAGCGAATCAATCGCCCGCGGTCACGCTCGCCAAGCGTCTCGGCGAGCAGATCGGCACTGAGCACGTCGGTGTGCTTGCCAGGCCGGCAGCACTGAATGAAACGTCGCTGCACGCCACCAACCTCGGCAACACAGCCTTGGGCAATCACGAACACCATGCCGTAGCCCGCCACATCCGTCAGCGAGATCGGTGTGAACCTGCGGTCGCCGGCACCCGCCCGACTGCGCACTTCGATCTCCGTCGGCTGCCAGCCATCAGTAATCAGAGCGTCCTGAAGCTGCTGAACGTAATCGTCGGTGCTCGGGTTGCTCACCGCGGCGGTGTTGATGATCAGCACGTTCCGTGTGGACGGTGTGACTTTCCCCGGACACTCGAAGCCCCCCGGGAGCATCCGGGCCGCCACCCGGCGAATGTCCTTGTCCGCGGTCGGCGATATGACGCGACCGGCGCGGCCATCCCCGGCCGCCAGGGCGGAATCCCCCAAGCCGAAGACCGTCCGGTTTGTGTTGAGCAAGGCAGACGAGCCATCGGCCAACTGCAGAAAGACCGTGCAGCCGTCACTGCCCAGCGCCGCCAAGGATACCCCGGCCCGACCCGCCTGCAGCTCGGCGACCAGGGCCGAGGCCGCGGCCGGCGACGATCCATCCCCAACCAGCGCCAGGAAACGATCGGCCACCTCCGTCAACGTCTGGTTGCCGGCGTCCGACAGATCGAGCGAGTCGGCAGGATAGTCCGGCCCGGATGGCAGCGGCGGCGCACACCCCACCGCAATCAGAACGGCCGCAGAGCAGATGACAGAGAAACGCACCAAGAAAGGACAAGTGCACGGTGACACGTGTTCCTCCTGCCCACATTCACGAGATGATCCCGGCCGGCTACCTCACCAGGCCTCCTGCCGCCATTATACTGCCCTCGCCTGCCGACGCACCCAACCTTTTTCGGCAGGCCTGCCAGACCGGAGACCCTCCTGCACCCACAAGAAACCCGCCAAGCCACCCGGCGAGCAGCACGCCGTCCGATAGGAACCTCTTCGGCATGGGGCAGAAGCACAGAGACCCTGCAAGCGCGGCTCGCCAGCCTGCCGGTGGTCATGTTCTGACCAACGGACAAGGCCGGTGCGCGGCCCCAAGTCCCAGTAATCAACATGGGCGATGAGCTCGGCCCGCTCATCGCCCATGAACAAAGACGGTCTTCAACGACCCGCGCGACCAAGGCGGCCCGGATCCGCGCTAAACCGCTCGACACGTCACCGGCCGTGGACCGGCCTAGCTGCGGTCATATGTCCCACAAGCTCTGAGGAATAATGTCCGCCCCAGGGTACAGCTGGGCGTATGGATCCCCAACCGGTATCTTGTTGCCACCGTTGTCCAGCACGTAACTGCCGTCGTCATTGGTCTCCCACGTCCAGTACTTCGGCGGGTCGTAAGTCGCCGAGGGAAGCGGGGCGCTCGGAGTCCAGGTGTAATCCGAAACCACCGCCCGGGCCACGTCAACGTTGCCTGCCGCCACCTTGATGACCATGAGATCCGACGCGATCACGACGTCACCGCTGGGGTACCACACCCGGAGATCCTCCAGAGCACTGTAGATCGTGTCGTCCTCGGCCGGAAAATGAGTGCCCACTGCAAGCCGGGGAGCCTTGCTGAGCAGACTGAGAACGTAGCCATACGCCTTGGACTCGGTGTGCGAACTCTGCTGCACTCGGTTGAGGTCGGCATAAACCAGGTCGTAGCCAGCGTCCCCCTCCTGCAGTCCCGTGAACTTCTCGACCCAGATCTCCGGCGGGGGGGTCATCTCATGAATCAGCACGTCGACGCCGTTCGTCGCCTGCCGGACGACATGGTAGTTGGGCTTCGTATCCCCGGTGAAGATCATGGACAGCCCGTTCCACTCGAGCTTGTAGCTGATCGCCCCCTGCCGGGCATGCACCGCCGGGAAGTGGGTGATCTTGACCCCGCTCGCCGGGTTGTAGTAAGCGACGTTGTTGCTGACCGGCTGCCCATTCTCATCGAACCCTTCCTTCGTCCAGTCCAGCTCGAAAGCCACGAGATCATAGCCGTCTTTCCCGGCCGGGGGAGCCGACGGAGTGGCATGGGGACATGTCCAGCCGGGAGTGAGCTGGTTCCGACGAATGTAATCATCCGTGAAGGCGGTAGTCTGAAAGCTGAAGCTCTCTGTGTGCCAGCGCGCCGCCTCCCGGAGAAGCTGGCAATAGGCGGCTGTGCCGTCGGAGTAAGGGCCGGACGCATTGCCCGCGAGATCGGTGTACTGGAAATCGGAACTCTTCGGGCCCCAAACATACAAGGGCGATTTGCGGTCCGCCGAAGGGCCGAAGCAGTAGATGTGCATCAGATCGCTCATGTGGTCCCCGTGCAGGTGGGTCAGGAAGATCTTGGTCATCTTCGACGCGGGAATGCCCATCGCGTTGTACTTGGCCATCACGCCCGTGCCACAGTCGAAGACGAATTGGTCGGACTGGCCCAGGGCATTGCCCACCTCAACGAAAATGCTGTTGGCGGCCTGCGAGATCCGCGGCGAGAACCACGAACCCAGGAACGTGATCCGCATTTCATCGGCAGCCAGCGGCTCGCTGTCCAGGCAGAAAGAGCGCATCGCCCTGAAATACGTGTTCCGGTTGGCCGATCCGGATTGAACGTCCGGACAGGCGATCGGGTCCAGGTCCGGGCAGTTGCCGTCGGGAACACAACCTCCGACGGCCAGCCCGCCGAGAGCCAGACCCTGTAGCTTCAACACTTCTCGTCTTGACAAACCTGCGGAGTCTGCTTTCTTGGGAGTGTCCATTCTTATTCTCCTTGCCTGATGTACATCTCGGGGTAGTCCTTCCGCATACCCCGAGAGCACCCCATGACGTGCGCCCGGCCACACCGCCAGGCTGTGCGCGGACATCCTACAGCGCTCCACCCGGTGTGCCTACCGCCTTGGCCTGAGTATCCCGCCTTGGCCGCTTGAACCGTTCGGCGAGTCGATCACTCCCCATACACCCCCGCTTCATGTGCACAAGAACCCCTGCACGCGCGGACCCGACAGGACCCCGCAGGCTTGCGGGCCCGCAGAACGGTGCGGGAGACTGTGCCACCACGGCGCCTGTCCTTACGGTCATCTCACGAATGGCGACAACGTGACCACCACGCTTGCCGCCTGTGAACGGGCGGACAATGATATGAGGCCGGCCGTTCAGACGGAGTCGCGCGCATGAGCCCAAGTGCATCGGAGGACGCATCAGCGCAACTGAGGCGGCCTGCGGATCAGCCTGCCCAACACCGTGGCTTTACGTCATCCTGCATCCCTGGCCACAAACCACCCTACGCCGATCGTGGATCGCTGAGCTCATCCTCCGTACGCCTCCCGAATCGTAGCCCCGCTCCATGGCGTCGTTTTCTTCACCCGTGGCAATCTGTACAATGGCAAGTTGAAGGTGCCGCTTGGGAGGATTCCGATGACCAGTGCCGAAAAGACCGTTCTGTTCACCATGGTCTGCGGTCTCATGTTGGGTGCGCAGGGGTGCCCTCCGCCGCCGGACCCGATCCCGCCCGGCCCAGCGGCACCGCTCGCTCCAGAGAACGGAGCCACGCGGGTGGATCTGAACACCGCATTCAGCTGGGTGACCGGTGACCATGCGGACGTTCACCGAGTGCACTTCGGAGACACCAATCCGCCTCCGTTCGTGTTCGAGCAGGCTGGCACGACGTTCAATCCGGGTGAGCTCGACCCGAACAAGACCTACTACTGGGCTATCGATGAGGTGAACGGGGCAGGAACCCGCGTTGGCGATGTGTGGAGTTTCACGACAAGGGGGGCATCGCCGATTGCGACGGATCAGCCCGTGACCGTCCCCTTCAATACCGCGACCGATTTCACGCTCGCCGCAGTGGATCCCGACTCCCCCTCACCGTCACTGACTTACGAAATCGTCTCGCAGCCCGCTCGCGGCTCGATCAGCGGCACCCCGCCCAATCTCTCCTACACGCCTGAACCGGACTTCGTTGGAGTCGAGGACTTCGCATTCCGCGTTTCCGACGGCGCGAGCTTCAGCAACACGGCGAGAGTGAGCCTGGTGGTATGCTCGCGCTATCGATTGCCGGGCATTTGCTTCAGCCCGTACGTGGATGGCCAGGATCCCAACCAGGGCGATGTCGTCACCGAGGACCAGTTGCGGGCCCGGATGCGCCTGATCGCTCCGTATGCCCAGGCCATCAGAACCTACGGGTGTACCAACGGACTCGAGGCTGCCGGCCGCGTTGCCCATTCATTGGGCCTGAAGGCGGTGATCGGAGCATGGCTGGCAAGCGACTCGACCGTGAACCAGAACGAGATCACCAGCCTAATCACGGTGGCGAACGCAGGCGAAGCGGATATGGCCATCGTCGGAAGTGAAACACTGTACCGAAATGACCGGACTCCCGAGCAGCTGGTGGCCCACATCGCCGCCGTCAAGCAGGCCATTCCAGTGCAGATTCCGGTGGGAACGGCCGACGTCTATGGCCAGTTCTTGGACCATCCGGAAGTGATCTCGGCGAGCGATTGTCTGTGGGTGCACTACTTCCCCTACTGGGAAGGCATACGAATCGACGTCGCCATGGCGTACGTTCATGCGGGTCACCAGTTGGTGCTCGGCGCAGCCGAAGGCAGAACAGTCTACGTTGGCGAGACCGGACATCCAAGCGGCGGCGCCTCCGTGAACGAGGCCGAGGCAAGCCCGGAGAACGCCGCCTTCTACCTGCTCAACGTGGCGTCATGGGCTCAGGTCACCGGCACCCCCGTCTACTACTTCGCGGCCCTGGACGAGGATTGGAAGGTGACCTCGGAGGGCGAAACGGGCCGCCATTGGGGAATCGCAGACAAGAATGGGACCCTGAAGCCGGGAATGCGCCAGGTATTCGACGGGGAGACTCTGGCGGACAACTGGACGCTGCTCGGCGGGCCGGGTACGGCGGAGATTGAACTGACCCATATTCCAGCTTACGGCAGCACCGAGAACCTCGCTGGACGAGTCTGGCATGTCGCCTCTGCCGCCAACTACCGGATCGTTGTCTACATCCAGGTCATGGGCGATAGCAGCTGGTGGGTCAAGCCGTACGGCGACCAGCCCTATACCACAATTGACACGGATGGCCGATTCGTCGTCGATGTCACCACCGGCGGTATCGATCAGAATGCCATCCGAATCAATGCCTACCTCGTCCCAGTTGACGATCTGCCTTCACTCTCCGACCTGAGCACGGACCGGATCCTCCAGGCCGCCGTAGCCAAGGCCGAGATTGAACGAGTCCCCTAGAATCATTCACGGCGATTCCCTGCAACCCCACGGTGCCGTCCAGGGTGGCAAGCGGGTCCCATCGCACGTATGGTGGCAGGGAACAAGGAGGCCACGATGAGACGATTCCCTCTTGCTCGTGCTTTCCGGTTGTGCCCGGTTGTGTTTCTTGCGCCGCCGGTGTTCGCACTGGCGGCCAACAACAGCGGTACGCCGCCGTCTTCCGCCACCCTGCCTGCCCGCCGAGTCAACGTCCTGCTGATCACCGCCGACGATTTGTATTGGAAGACTCCGGCGAGCTTCGGGGGAAAAACGCTCGACCTGACGCCCAACATCGATCGTCTGGCTCGGGAGGGCATGAGGTTCATGCACGCCCACGTGACCATTGCCGTCTGCCAGCCTTCCCGGCAAGTCCTGATGACCGGCCGGTATCCTCACCGTAATGGAGGTGAAGGCTTCGAGCCGATCCACCTGGATGTGCCCACCTTGCAGGAGCGACTGCACGCCGCGGGCTATCTGCTCGGCTGCTTCGGCAAGCTCTCACACCTGGCGCCGGCCGGTAAGTACCATTGGGATTCCGCCTGCGACCAGAACCAACTCGGTATCGGGCGAGATCCTGAAAAGTACCACCAGGCGGTCAAATCACTGCTGGATCGCGCCCGTGCCGAGAACAGACCGTTCTTTGTCATGGCGAACTCCCACGACCCCCATCGACCTTTCTCGGGCAGCGAGAGGGAGCGCATGGGCTTCGGGGCGCGGCTTGCCGACGTTCCAGCGCCGTCGCGGCGATACCGGCCTGATGAAGTCTGGGTTCCTGCGTTCCTGCCGGATCTGCCCGACATCCGTCAGGAGATCGCCGAGTACAACAGCTCTTCCCGCCGCTGCGATGACACGGTGGGGGCGGTCCTGAGAGCCCTGCGCGAGTCCGGATACGAGGACAGTACGCTGGTTATGTTCCTCTCTGACAATGGGATATCCGTACCGTTCTCCAAGGCCAACTGCTATCTGAACAGCACACGCACGCCCTGGATCGTACGCTGGCCCAGGCAGGTCAAGCCCGGTACGGTGGATGACGTGCATCTCATCTCCGGCATCGACTTCATGCCAACCATCCTGGAGGCAACGATCGGCCCCGACGTACCCGGCATGGACGGCAGATCGTTCCTGCCGTTGCTGCGAGGCGAAACCCAAGCCGGCCGCGAGTACTGCTTCACGCAGTTTCATCAGACGTCGGCGAGGAACCGCTATCCGATGCGCTGCGTGCAGAACCGGGATTCCGGCTACATATTCAATTTCTGGGCCGACGGCCAGACGGTCTACCGCAGCGAACCGCAGACCGGTCTGACCTTCAAGGCCATGCAGGCCGCCGCTGTGGGCAATCCAGCCATCGCCGCCCGCGTGCACCTGCTCCAGTATCGGGTGCGCGAGGAGTTCTACGATCTGAAAAATGACCCGGATGCGCTGATCAACCTCGCCGGCAACGACAAGTACGCTCGGCGAATCCAGGAGTTTCGGGGCGTCCTGCTCGATTGGATGAAACGGACGAACGATCCGGCGGCGGCCGCCTTTGAGAACCGCAATTCGGAGGCGGCAATAGCGGCGTTCATGGCCCAGGAGCGCGCCAAGACACAACCCGCTGCAGAGGACCGCCGCCAGTAGTCGAATGAAACGCGAAGAGGGTCAACGGTCAGGGTCCTGGCGAACCTCCGTCGCCGCTCCATGTCCCATCCACAGGGGCTCCCGCAAGGACAGCCCGCAATCCCGAGGCCTCACTGCGGCAGGGATGTCGCCCGGACATTGTCAAAGCGAACACCTTCGCCCTTGTAGGTGACGAAGCCGATCGAGCCCGACGGATACGAGCGATCCTTGGCGCTGAGCACCTCTTGGCCGTCGACCAGGCAGGTGATCGTATCGCCGCGAACATGAACCGCCAGGTGAAGCCACCGGCCATGAGCTACGGTGGCAGGGGCTCTGCCCTCGCTGAGCAGCACCGGGTTGGAGAACTCGTTTCTCTCGAACTGGGGGGCCGCCCTGCCGGTCTGATCTGGGAGTACCCGGCCATCGCAACGAGCACGCCAGAGTCGACATTGAGCACGTGAGGGGAGAAGCACGAAGTGATAGCCCTGGACCCAGCGGCCGTTACCGCCGCCCTCGTCGTGAACATTGGCCCGCACCCAGAGCCCAAGACTGCCCTTCTCCGCATATCCGTCAGCCTCGAACGCGTAGTCCGTCCAATGCTCTCCACCCCGAAGGATGATCGCGGCATCATGGGCGCCGCGCTCGCGTTCGCGCACCCCGAGGTGGGCATCGTGCCCGAGGCACCCGCCGGATCGGCCGCCGGTCACATCCCAGTGCCACTGCTCCGGTTTGAGCCGCCAGTAGTTCAAGAAGGGAACCCATCGGGCGTCTGGCCCGTCGCAGGTCGTTTCAAACGGCAGTTCGACCGGCTGACTGAATTCCTCGATGAGCACCGGAGAGCGGGCCGGATTGACGTTGATCGTCAACCGGTGAGGACCGAAACGCATGAGGACTATCCCTGAATCCCAGGTCGAATTGAGATACGGAGACTCGATCATACCGCAGGATTCGAGTTCGATCGGCCGGTCATCAACGCGCGGCAGGTCGCCGTAGCGAAGGGTCAGCTTGAAGGGCTCGGCGGCTGGACCCGAGTCTGCAGATGAACAACTCTGATACGTAACCCCCTCGGGACGTTCTTCAATCTGATTATCGAGCACATCGGCGCGAAACCGATCGAAATCGCGCTGGTAGTCGGATGCCCTGGCCGCTTCGAGAACGAAGGCGGCGTCAGGCCGGTCGAAGCGAATGAAATCCCCGTAGAGGCCAGGTTCTTGGGAATGCTGCCAGGTGTAGCCTGAGCCGACAACTCGATAGGCGGCGAACGTTCCTCCCGCGCGCACGAGCAGCCAGCCTTGTTGTTCGATCAGCTCATCGAACTCTTGCGTGGCCAGATACGTTCGGCCGGCCACGCCGCGGCCCATGCTCACATTCTTGTACTGCACACAGTCGACGGTTGCCGGCCCCTGCTGGGTTCGGTCTGCGGGCAAAAGATCGGTGAGAATCGTGCGGCGCGTATTCCCGGCGATCCGAAGTACGCTCATGAGCGGTAACGATCTCGCGGCACCGTACCGCCCCTGAACTTCCTGAAACGAGCCGAGCACGAAGTCCGGCGTGACCCAGGCATACACACGGGCATTGAAGACCTCCGGGGGCGGCTCCGCCGTTCCGGGTCGCTCACGGAGTACCCGGTGGCCTTGGCCCGGACGACGAGCCTTGACGACATACGAACCGCGTTCCTGCCCGGCCGTCGCCAGAGCCGACACTGCCGCCGGAGGAACGTATGTGCTCGTGGCCAGCAGCGGGGCTCCCAGCACACCGTAGAAATGCGGCTTCCCCGTCCCGAAAAGCAGATACAGCATCGGATAGGTGCCGCTGCACTGAGCATCGTAACGGCTGTTGTGACCCAGTTCTTCTCTGAGTATCCCGTCATAGCTGGGCCGGTACACCCGGCAAGCCGGCCCCCCCAACACGCCTTCAAGGCTCAACAAGGCGTGCTCGGCAAACACAACATCGAGGCCGAGCTTGGCCTTTCGCCGGAGCAGCGGATCCTCCGCCCACTCGGACAGCAGAAGCAGGCACCCGACATTCTTCTCCACGTAGCAGGGCGAGTTGTACTCCAGCCACCCTTTCCGGATATGCTCAATCACGAAGGAGTCGAGGTGCCGCGTCATTCGCTCCGCAGTTGCGCGGTCGCGGTCGAGTTGTGCCGCCAGCAGGCACCACACATGGCCCATGAACGCATGATTCTCCGTGGCCCCAAACTCCCAGACAGAGGGGTTAAGCCGGCGAGGCGCCGCCTCGATATGGATGAGTTCGAGCAGGCGTTTTCGGGCAGCGGAACTCAGACTGGGATCATCGCGAAACAGGTAGTAGGCATGCAGACCTTCACATACCCGCATGTCCGGGTCAACCTTGGGGTCAATGGGCATGGCCTCAAAGAAGGCATTGGCCTTGGCAGTCTCCACCGGTGAGCGCTTGAGGTACATGGCCGCCAATGCCCCCGCCCAATTGGGTTCGATCTCGTCGAACTTCCATTCCGCGTGCGCCCATGCAACAGGGGCGCCAGCCCGTATCCAGTTGTCCGCCAACTGCTCAAGAAACGCGCGCCTGCGCTGCTGGACGGCTGCAATTGGCTGCTCTGCACCTGCGTTGCCGGCGGTGAGCATGGACGCACCCAGAATCAACACGCACAACTGTCGCACCCTCGATCTCATGGCCGACCGTCCTCCTGAGATGGCGGAGTCCCTGCTCCGATGTGCTTGCGACATCATAATGCCTGCGGAGCACTCCGCAGAGCCTGGCACCGCCGCTCGGCAATCCTCGAACGGTCGCATCCAGGCGGGCCAACTGTCCGCAGGGCAGCCTGCGCGAATCTAACGGCCCACAGAGCCGAACTTGCGCTGCCACCTGAGCTTCCACAACTCCTTGAGGCCCACCCTCCGCACCAACCGATGCCCGTGCAGATGGATCCGCTGGCCAATCAGCCCTTCAGCTTCACGTAGTGCCAGAATGGAACCGTATGGGGCTGGGTTTCGACCACGAACGCCAGCGCCGACTCCGGTCTGGGGAATCCGGCGAGAGAGCCTGGCCTCCTTCCGGGACCGGACCACGCCCAATCCGGCTTGCCCGGATTCCGGTTCACCCGGTCAGGCTTCAGTACGGGACGCAGCCGCTCGGCGGTGCGGCCGGGTCAAGGGCAATTGCCGGGCCCGTCACACAGCTCTTGAACTCGTCCAGGTCGGCCGCGTCCACATCACCGTCCGCGTCGCGATTGAAACGTTGACAGGCTTGTGTCGCGACGCCTTCGGCTCCGGTGTAACACAGCTGCACCGCCGCGAAGTCGACCTGATCGACGTCGCCGTCCTCGTCGGCGTCCGGCCAAAGCGCTGCCACCCCTGCCAACCCCTCACCGCCCCAGTAGGGGCAGCCCGGTATGCTCATGCTCACCACGCGGACCCAGTCGAACTCGAAGTCCCACTTGAGCCCGACGCCGCGATTGCCCATCTCGCCAAGAGCAATGTAAGGTCTCCTGATCAGTGTACTGGCACCCGTTTCAGTCCGAAAACTGAAGGTCGCCCCGCCGGGACCGGTGACGGTCCCCTCGCTGCCTCCAAAAAGAAGTCTCTGGCCGTCCAGCCACAGGTTCCAGTAGGCGTAGCCGGTGGTGAAAGTCACATCGTAGCACCCGGAGGCGGCCCAGGTGTGAAACTGACCGTCGGCGACCGACTCGGCAAGCTCCAATTCGTGAAGACCCGGGTAGACTTTGCCGTCGGCATTCAGAATGCCGACCACGGCCCCCTCGTTGATTCTGACATAGAGAGTGTAGTTGGAGACACTCGTCGAATAACCGCCGCCCGGAGAACCCGGCTTGGTGGGGAGCAGGATCTGAATCGGCCCCTGCTCCATGACGTAGTTGCCCACCTTCAATCGCCAGGCTGCCGCGATGCCGAAGGCGGGTTTAAGCTGGTCGTCAAAGGGTAGATCAGCCTGAAACCGCTCTCGAGCCGCTATGTCCCAGTCGTACCAGAACTTGACCGTCGTCGGCCCCCCCTCGATATGGCTCTGCCAGAGCCAGTCGCCGCCGGGATAGTCGCGGTAAAAGGGGTTCTCGTCGGTGTCCTGGGTCTTGAAACGGGCAACCTCGTAGCCCTCGGGATAACGGATCAGCGAACTCTCGGCATAGAGATTCTTGTTCCAGAACGGCTGAAACTCGCCGTTGAACTGCTGGTAAACACAAGAAGGGTCGAAGACGCTCAGCACAACGTCTCTCGAGTACTGATTCTGCGGAGAGCAGGAATCCGTGAACTGGAGCGTGGCGGTATAGACCCCCACGGCGAGACCGGATGCGTCAATCGTGCCCGTAACAACGTGCGGCGGATCGCCCGGGGCAATCGTCCCGCCGCTGTCGTCAAGCTGCAACCAGGCCGCACCCGGCGAAACCGCGACCGCCCAGGTGACGGACGTCATGCCGCCGTTCCTGATCTTGTACACGACCGGTTGCGACGCCGAGTCAGAGCAGGATGAGGATGTATACATGTCACCCGCGGGCGAGATCTCCAACCCGCACTCGACGACCACCAGATCGATCTGCCTGACCAGGCTGTTCGCAGGATCGCAGCCATCGGTGAACGTCACGTAGGCCGTGTGTGTGCCTTGAGGCAGGTCGGTGCTGTCGATCTGGACCTGGACGGTGCCGGTTTCCATCAAATCAAGCGGCCCGCCGGACGCCGGCGGTACGATCGACAGCCAAGTGCAATCCGTCGGCACGACACCGGTCGCATCAGTCTCCTGGACCTGCCAGGTCAGGTCGTTTTGCCGACCAACGTTCTGGACGGCATAGGTGAGGCTGGCCGGCTTCGCCGCTTGGCCCCGAACGGCCCTGACGGTCTGTGCATCGGCCGGCAGAACCCGGATGCCGCAACTCGGCAGCACATCGTCGTCCACGATCACCCGGTTGAGATAGAAGGACTCCTGGGCGCCCACCTCCCGGAGAATGCGGAAATCACTGCCGCTGTTCAAACCGTTGGCGAATCTGGCATCTGTCAGATGGAAGGTATGCCACTTCCAGACGTTCGTGTCCGTCAACGGCGCACTGCCGACCCTCCCGAGGCCGCCGGTGGAGTCGTACTCCAAATAGAGTTCGCCCATTCCGACATCAAAGTACTCGATCGTGACGTAGAGCACCGGCTTGTTCCCGCTGAAGACGAAGGCGTCGTCCACGGGGAACAGGAAGTACATGTCCACGGTGTTGTTCCCAGTGCGTCCGAAGGGAACGGCGTTCCGGCGACAATTCACCCCCCCCATCCAGGCACGAATCGTCTGGCCGGCCTTGTGCTCGGCGGCGTTGGGCACCGTGCCGTGAGTGATGCCGTTCTCGATGTTGACCGTTCCCAGGTCAATGGAGACGCTGTCCGAATGGACGCTGTTCGCGAAGCACAAAACCAGTCCAAGTGCGAGAATTCGGATCGCGGGCTTCATGTTGCCCTCCTTCGCGTCTGCCGACGCCGACTGGACGCCGCACTACAGGAACTCGAGATCACGGGGAGCGCGACGATGCCACGACGATACCAGTCAGTAGTCTGGGAACCGTTGCATCCAGGCGGGCCAACTGTCCGCAGGACAGCCGCCCGCGCGGGTCCAACGGCCCGCGGTGTTGAAGTTGCGGTGCCACTTGAGCTTCCACAACTCCTTGAGGCCCACTCTCCGCACCGACCAATCCACGAAAAGGTGATTGACGTATCCGTCGTGCCGGTTGATGCAGAAATGCTCCATTTCCGCGCTGGCCCCGCTCCACGCCCCGTCGTAACTAGGCGGGGCTCCTCTCTCCCCTTTGTCAAAGGGCCCTCCACCCCGCCACATGCAATCCGCAAACACCGGCACCCGATTCGGGTACTTGACCTGGCTCGCACGCCGCCAGTTGTTCACCGTCGGCCGATCCTGAATCTCGGTCACCCCGGGCGGGGGATTCGAGACCCAGTCGTTCATTCCGTAGCTGGGTTCCTCGCCTCCCGTATCAGTGCTGCTGCCGCCGACCGGCATGTAGTAAGTGTTGAAAGGTCCGCCGTGCGTCACTCCACCAAGACGTGTCGTCGCGAGAGGACAGCGCAGTATCTCCATCTTCGTGTAGTACTGCGATCGGAGGCAGGTGATCCACTCGCCCCGATGCCAACTGGCATCCTCAACGACGCCAGTGTTGAAACTGTCATTGTTCACCTGGCAGTACATCGCCCAGATCTTGCCCCACTCACTGAGATTCGCCTGACAGAGCACGTTCCGAGCCTGCTTCCGTGCTCGAGCCAACTGCGGCATCAACAGCGCGCACAACACGCTGATGATCGCCACAACCACGAGAACCTCGATCAAAGTGAAACCCTGGAACGTAAAAGTGTAGCGCCTAACCTTGACATGCATCGGATGGGCCTCCTTCGAGCCAGTCTCGCCAAACGGCGAGACCCGAGAGGACCCCCGGTCCTAAACAGCTCCGTATCTTCTTGCCCGGCCGTGCACCTGAGACATGGGGCACAGCAGCTATCCTACAATCATCCCCCGCAGGCGCCTATCTCTTTCTCGGCCAGCTGTCGAAACCGCCTACACGGCCTGTCACCATCCAGCAGGAGGTCGGAACCCACACCCGAAAGACCCTGCCCGGATCCAATGGCGACCATTCCCACGCCCCGCAGGTGATACGGCGGGATTTCAGAAACCGTGCGGGAATCGCCCTAACTACTGACCAAATAACAACTTAAATCCACTCCGGCAACCGCCCGGGCCAACAGCGCTTGGTGCCCAGGCGCCAGTGGCAGCACAGGCCCGAATGCCCAGAATCCTTCGGCCACCGCCCACCACCTCGTTCACTGGGTCGCTGACGCCTTCACGACCGCCCCCGATCGACCACCACATGCGACCCCAGCCCCAGCCCCGGCCTCTACACCTCCGTCAACCGACCGCTTGCCTTCATCGCCAGCCAGCACGCCCGGCAGAAGCCATGGGCTAGGAGGGCCGCCGGGATCATCGCCGATCCAGGTAACCCGCTTCTCTTCCGAAGTCACTCAGCTCAACACTTCTTGACCTGTAACCTTAGCTCAGCGCCGACGACGGAGCATGAGCAGCATCGGCAGCCCGAACAGCAGTAGCGCCGTCGGCTCGGGGGTGAACGCCAGGTCGTCGAAGAACATCCTGACTTCCGCCCGGCCACCCACCTTGACAAAAAAAGCGACCGTGCTGGTCGTGTTCTCGAGCGTCAACGAACCGCTGCCCGTCAGCCAGCCTTTGTCGAGCACATTCGGGTCGTGCAGCGGCGTCCCGTCCGTCTGATCCCACCTCTTGATCAAGACAAGCTCGCTCAGTGGATCGTTGGGGTCCACCGCGGTGGCGTCGTTCGGAACGTTCTTGACATAGCCGATCTCGACCCAGTAGTTGTACTCGTCCTGGGCGATGAGCTTGGGATACAGGGCGTAGCTGTAGCCCACCGTCTTGCCACCGGTCATGTCCGAGCCAAGGATCTGGTACACGGACACACCGGCGGGGTTGTTCTGAATGACGATTCTCATCGCCTGCAACCCTGTGTGTGCGTTGGCGATTGAAGGACCGATCGTCACCTTACACAGCGGGGCAGGGTCACCAAGAGGGTAATGGTCAATGTCGTACATCCAGGGCAACTCCGCCAGACTGCCCGCCGTCGGACCGCTGACCACGACGCCGCCGGAGCCGGATGCGCCATCCTCGAAGCCACCATCTGCCAGCGGCCACGCGGCAGCCGAGGCCGTGACGGCCAACAACACGACCCCACACAACAGCAGTGCTTTCATTCTGAGCCTCCTCCCGAAGACATGCGAACAAACATTCCTGTTTGCCCTTGGCGGCTACGAGGCCAAGGCATGCGGTGCCGGGACACCTGCATTATTCTATTCCACCTTCCCTCGCTGCGCCTAGCCCGCTTCAGCCTATCCACCCTTTCTTCGTAGGCGCCCAAACGGGCGGAGACTACCTTCCAGCCCCCGGAGACCGGGGCTGCAGTGCTGCCCTCAACGTGCCCTGACAAACGCGTCGCGAGATCGCAACGACCGCCCAGGAACAGCACATCAACAAGCCGTCGCAACTCCCTGTCGATGCCTGACTTGGGCCGTGGACATGGCTGATGCACGATATCGCAAGGGAGAGCCTCGTTGGGCTTCCCCCGTTCCGACAAGACAAGCGGAACACCTCCGCAAGCCGCTGGGCCAAGAATCCCTCGCAGCCGGCCGGCCTCCCGTCCGGATCCTCGCCCCCAGAACCAAGCCCTCCGATGCGCATCCGGCGCGGATCACCAGGCGAATGGAGCCAAAGATCACGGCTTGTGGTGTGTGTACAGCTCCGCCAGATGATCGGCGCGGACGGCCATGTAGTCGGCCCCGAGAGCTTGCTGGATGTCGCGAATCACCTCGCAGGATAGCATGTTCGTGGGGTCACCGACGCACCAGTTCTGAAGGGTGACATGGAGGAAGGCCGGCCGGCCGGCCGGCGTGAACTCCCGGATCTGGGCGAGCACGCTCTGGATCTTGGCCGGCCAACTGTCGCCTTTGATCTCCGGCCCCACGGTAACCGAGCGGAAAACAGGAACGCCGTTGACGCTTTCAGTTGCGTTGTCGGCGGTCGTGTCGGGCTCGCGATCGTAGTTCAGAAACAGGCCGCCAAGTCCTTCGATGTGCGTGTACTCCTCCACCAGCGATGGGGAACTGGTCTTGTGGGTGTGAATATGATGCAGGTCCATGCGCTTCATGTATCTCGCGGTCAAGCGGCGGAACTGATCGAAGCTCCGGTTCCGCATCTCCGGCGAGAGCTCGGCGCCGTACAGGTTCTCCCGCGTGTAGCCGATGCCGGAGACCGCGACCATGAAGTGGTCGTTGGCGGAGGCGTGCCGGTAGAACCAGTCCATGATGTCCGGGATGAAATCGCTGGCCATGGGGCCGAGGGGCCAGTTGATCGCGACCCGGCCATGCTGGGGGTCGGACCAGCGTCGGAGGAACTCCTGTCGCCAGAAATTGGTCCCGTCGCCGTCGGTCCGCACGAACGAGAAGTACACCTTGTCCTCGAGCTTCGGCGCGGGCGGCGCTGCTTTCTGCCTGAAGACGGCTCGAGTGCCCGAATGCACCGACACGTTGGAAGTGCCCTGGCAGTGACCGTCCAGGTCCATGCAGTCGGTAAACAGGCCGTACTGGGCGATGAGATCCACGCCCGGGCCCTCGCCGATGCCGCGGGATTCCGCCTGACCGTGCGCACCCCACCAGCCGACGACCGGATGGTTGGGACCAATACGTTGGAAGACCTCGCGGGCCAGGGCAACCTCCTTGTGGCCGTTGTCGTCGTCTTTGCCTGACAACCAGAAGGTAAAGACCTTGAACTCCGTCATGTAGTCACGCAGACGGCAGGAGTAGGCGCCCATATGCGCAAGAAGTTGCCTGCTGGCTGAGTCAAAAAGGTTCTCGTAGGCCCAGCGGTAGGCGTCGGCGGGTTGATGCCATCGGCCACGGAGGTCCTCGTGGATCGGCAGGTCAAAGGTGTTCAGCAAATCGGGGGAAACAACCAGACAATCATCGATGCTGCCCAGTAGCATGGCCACGTTGTTCGTTGCGGGCAAGGCAGGGTCGGTGACGATGCAGCCCTTGATTTGATCCCGGACGCGGCAAAAGATGTCGTAACGCCCAATCCACTCCACCCTGTCGACATCGCCGCGTTCCTGCAGCCACTGAAGCCAGTACGCATCCTCCACGTCGTGCACAAAATACACCCGCGGCTGCGTGCGGTTGACGAGGCCCTGCATCACGGTGAACGCGGAGGCCTCCGCGGGGGGAAGTCCCTGCAGGGTGGCGACAAGCAGGCTGCCAGCCGGGGGCCTGGAGCGCGGGACGATGGAATCACCCTCCGACGGAGTCGCGGAACCTGCCTCGTCCGGCCGGCTCAGCGCAACCACCGTGGCCGATGCGGACCATCCCAGAGCGGCCGAGCCAACAGCCGCCTCCAGCAGTTCTCGACGCGTGTGCATGCCGCTCCTTCCGGTGATGTTGAGCCTTCCGGAGCACCGGCCGGCATTATGTCCGGCTTGTCGCGGGCAAACAAGACGACTGCCTTCCGTGGCCCCCAGCTTGGCGACCAACGACTCTCTGAGTCCCCAGTTTCCCTCGCCCGGCTCCGCCGCCGGGCCTGGTTCAAACATCGTACAGCGCTCCGGCCGCAGCTGTCTCAGGAAGGCGTCGCCAACCGGGCATCAGGGCGATCACGGCTTCAGAGGATGTACCGGGACGAGTATCCTTACGAGAGATGCTCGTTCGGATACGGGTCAGGAAGCCGGACGTTCTTCCCACGACCTGCCCGTGATCCGAGACCTCTACACCGCCGAGATCACGTCCAGCGACCACTGCATCGGTCGGCTCTTGAAGTCAACGGAGGACACGGGCTTGATGAAGGCCATGCCTGCACACCCTGAAGACCGCTCCGCACGCTGCGAACTGCTTGGGCAGCCGCCTGAACCGAGGGCTGGCCTTGCCCCCCCAGAATCTCATCCCAACAGGCGAAAACAAGGAAACCGGCGGACTTTTGGCCTCCCGCGTCGTCGTGGGGTACACTTGAGGTGTAGCTTGCGCTTCCCTGCCCCCCACGGCCCGGCGTCCGGCAACAGGTCTCTGGCCACGAGGGAAGACAAGCGAAGAACGCCGCCGATGAGCGGCACCCCCATCCGACCCAGACGAGTCGATGCGCGCCGGGGAAACCAGCGGTGCTCAGCAGGGTTCGCCAGTACCCGACACTTCAACGACTCGCCGAGTGAGCCGCGCCGCAGACTGGCATCGTTGCCGGCTGCATTCCCCGCGGCTGGAGGCCCATCTGGGGAGATAAGCTATGCGCCTCGCCATCTGGATCCGGGCGGCGGTCGTTCTAATGGTCGCTTGCGGCCCCGCGCTTGCCGACCCCATTCCCGCTCGCTATCGAATCGTCGAAGGCAGCACGCTGACCGATGATTGCCCGATATGCGGCCGGCCCACCGTGACCGTCCCCGTCCGGGGGAGCTTCTGGCTGCACCTGACCCAGCAGGATCCCTTCTTCTCCAACTACTTGATCCGCGATCTGGCAATTCGAAGCCTCGGCGGGGAGCTCGGCTATGAAGGCAAGGGCCAAGGCACCTACCGGGTAGGCGGCGAGGTGGCTTTCCTCCAGCAAATGACCCTCGAGGGAGCCATCAACGAGTCTGACAACCTGGTGTTCGACAGCGGGCAGGTTCCCGTGCGGGCACCTTTCTCCTGGATCGAGATCGACCTGCCGCAAGTCTCCCCCGTCGATCCGCTGCGCATGTTCACCCTTCATCTGGTGGCCGTGCCGTGGCCGCCCCTGTGGTTCTCAACCGAAGTGGGCTTCCACGCCTCGCCAGGGGCAACCCCTGTCAGCGAAGGCGACCTGCTGAGCCCCACGGGCCAAGTGGTTCGGACGAATGCTCAGCTCACGGCGCGGCTGGGGATCACGCCGATGGTACCAGACCTCGGCCTGGATGCCGTAGCCGTCGTGCTCCCGTCGCGGCCACCGGCAACGAAGACCCTGGAGATCTGGTTTTCGACCCTCACCGACGCCGTCAGCAACTCGCTCGGTCCGCTGAGCCATGGCGACCTGCTGAGCGATGCGGGCACGATCGTCCGTCACAACGCCGAATTGGCCACTCCGTTCTTGCCCCAACCCCCGGTGCCCGACTTCGGTCTGGACGCGGTGAGCATCGACCCGACCGGGGCCCTGCTCTTCTCGATCGAGGAGAGCTTCTTCTCGGAGAAGCTGGGCGTGATCATCGGTGATGCCGACCTGCTGTCCGACAAGGGCCAAATCGTCAAGACCAACGCCCAGCTGATGGCCGGTTTCCAGCCGGTCGGACCCGTGCCGAAAAGCTTCGGCCTGGATGCCGTTTATGCGTGGCCCTGGGGGGAGATTTGGTTCTCCACCGGGGCGGACTTCGTGGACCTGAAATGGGGATCGGTCGGAAAAGGCGACTTGCTCAGTGACACGGGCCGCGTCGTGGCCCGAAACCGCGAGCTGATGGAGGTCTTCAGCCCGCTGGAGGACTTGGCCGACTTCGGTCTGGACGCCTTGCACGTGCTGCTGCCGATTCAGTTCGATGGTTGCGGTGTGATCACGTACGGCCCCTTGAATTGCCTCCTGTTCCAGGCCGATACCGGAGACCTCTATGTTCTCGACAACCTGGGCGACTTCCGTCTGGGCGATCGAGTTCACGTCGCTGGGATCGTGAATCCGGACCCGGGCTGCGCCCCCGGCTGCCTGGGCATCAGCGGCTGCATCGAGGACAACACCATTTACAGCTGCGTCAAGGCTTGTGGTGTGCTCGTACAGGGAGCGGAGTGTGTCTTGTTCCAGGCAGATGGCGGAGGGCTGTACCTGCTGGAGCATTGCAACGGCTTCGGTGTGGGCGATCGGGTCCGGGTGACCGGCGGCTGGAATCCCAATTGCGCCACGGCTTGCCAGCAGGGCGACGGCTGCATCCTCGACAACACGATCCTGGCTTCGACTCCGGCCGACTTTGACTGCGACAGCGACGTAGACCTGGACGATCTTGCTGCGTTCAAGGCGTGCGTTTCAGGTCCGGCCGTCGCCTATGCGGGCGACTGCGCCAGGACCGACTTCGATCGCGACACGGACGTGGACCAGTCCGACTTCGGCGTCCTTCAACGTTGCTACAGCGGAGCGAATCAGCCGGCGGACCCGCATTGTGCTCCCGAAGGGCCTCAGATCACCGGGAGTCGGCGAAGCGACTGCAGGCCGGGTGATCCGACCGAGGAGGACGGCTATCCGTGGTGCGGCAAAGACAAACTCGACATCGTCGCCCAGGGCCATTCCCTTCAGGTAACGCACCGCAACGCGGCCTACAACTGCTGTCTCGATAGCATCCAGGTCACCCTGGACGCTCAGCGACCGAGCCTGCGTTTCTTTGAGACAGAGAGCCTCACCACCCCGTGTTTCTGCCTGTGCTGCTACGACGTAACCACGACGGTTGAGGGCCTGACGCCCGACGCTTACACAATCGAGTACTGCTGGCAGGACGAGCAGAGCGGGTATACGTGCCTGACGAAAGACGTGATGGTGTTGCCCTAGCCCTCTTCGGCTCTGCGGCAATCTGTGGATGAACTCCTTCTTCTACATGGGAGAGGAGTAATCCGCAGATTGAGCAGACGAAAAGACAAGAAGGGGGATGTCCCCTCAGCTTTCGATCCCAACGCCGACCTTGAAAGTACACCCATGTGCCATCATGCTGTGCCGGCATCTGAACCGGAGCGACCGTTTCCGTCTTCGGCCGGTCCCTGAAACGAGGAGTCCAAGAACATGTCGTCCCCTCGACCGATTCAAATGAACCGCACGACTATCACGATGCTGCCGATCTGCGTCGGCGGGTGGCTTTCGGCCGCAAGTCTTGCTCCAGCCGTCGAGCAACGGCAGGTAGACGCCCCGCCGGTCGGCAGCCAGGTGTGGCCGTCGGAACCGCCCGAGGATTGTCCGTTCGAGCCGTCCAGGAGTCTGACCGGGGTGTTCTTCACCGGGCGGCACAGCAACTATCACTGCGGCGACACATGGTATCCGTCCTGGGCGAGCGACGGCCATCTGTACTCGCCATGGACCGATGGCAACACGGACGGCGTGAGTTCGGGCTCGGGCGGCGAGCAGGCTGTGACCGGGCAGGGAGCACTGATCGGCGACGATCCCATCCGGCTGACGATCAAGAACACCGCCCCGCCGCAGCCGGCCAGCCCAAGACCGTACGAGGGCCGCTACCCGTGCGGCAGCCTGGTCCACAACGGTATCTGGTACTACGGCACTTACTGCCTGGGCCCGTCCGGCTCGGTGGCCCACGAGGGCTTCACCTACAACTGGCCTGTGCTCGGGCCGATGCCGGGCTTCCGCATCTCACGCGATTACGGCAAGACGTGGACGCCCTCGCCGCTCTCGCCGGCCAAACCCCTGTTCCCCGAGCCGGCCAAGTTCATGGGTCCTGTCAAGATGGGCTGCCCGCACTTCGCCGATTTCGGCAGGAACATGGAACATTCCCCGGACGGTAAGGCCTACCTCCTGGGCATGGGGGCCGAGGAGAACGACCCCAAACCCCGCTACGCGAACCTGAGCTGGATCACCGGCGACCAGGTCTGTCTGGCCCGGGTCACGCCCAGCCCGGAGAACATCAACGACCTGAAGAAGTACGAGTTTTTCGCCGGGCACGACGGCCAGGGTAAACCGGTGTGGACGAGCGATTTCACGAAGATCAAGCCCGTCCTGGACTGGAACAACAACATGGGCTGCGCCACAATAACCTACGACCCGCCCCTCAAGAAGTACCTCATGTGTGTGACCGACGGCTGGCCAACCTGCGCGAAAATGCGATCGTACATTCTGGAAGCCGACGCGATCACCGGCCCCTGGCGGCTGGTAACCTACATGAAGGACTTCGGCGAGCAGGGCTACTTCCTCAACTTCCCGTCGAAGTTCATCAACAAAGACGGCCGGACACTTTGGCTATGCTACTCGGCCAACTTCGCGCCCGACTGGAACGGAATGAAGCTGAAGATCAACCCGCCAGGCGGGCGATACGGCCTGTGCTTGCACGAGGTCAAGCTGCTGGCTCCCGGCGAGAAGCCCGCCATCGCGCCGAGCCCCCTGGCCGGCCGGGAGAATGTGGCTCGAACCGCCCAGATCGAAGTCAGCTCTGTCTACGACGGCTACGACGCGAAAGGTGCGATCGACGGCGTGATCGGCGGATTCCCAGGCAGCACCGCCGAGGAGTGGGCCTCCAAGGGCGAGACCAAGGGGGCGTGGATCAAGTTGACCTGGGCTTCGCCGCAAACCGTCCGCCGGATCCAGCTTTTCGACCGACCAAACTCGCTCGACCAGATCATCACCGGCAAGCTGGAGTTCAGTGACGGGACGGCCCTCGAGTTGACCCAGCCGCTGCCCGACGGTGCCGGGCAAGGTGTGGAGGTGTCCTTCGAGCCGAAGACTATCACTTGGGTCAGATTCACAGTGACCGCGGCAAAGACAAGTTCGCCGAATATCGGGCTGGCGGAGCTGGCTGTGCTGGCAAACCCGCATCCGTGAGATCAGCAGGGCCCGCACGCCGGAGGCTGAAGACCGGCCCACATACCCGAGTCCGGTCAGCGAGGCGCCGGTGCCGCACGGGAACCTCGCTGGCGAGACGACCACCGCCGACCAAGGAGGAAGCCCGGACAAGCCAAACGACTCCTCGGGCCCAGACGCCCGTGCCACACACGTGCCCCAGGATCGGGTATAGTACCCCCATGGGCGTGATGCGGGTCGGACTGATGGGACTTGGCCGCGGCGGCTGGCGGATTGCCCAGATCCTGGGGCAAAGCTCCTGGTGCGAGCTGACGGCCGTCGCCAGCCAGAAGTCCAAGGCCATCGAGCAATTCGCGGCCGAGCATCCCGGTGTGACCACCTATGACGATTTCCGCTCGATGATCGTGGCCAGCCCGCTGGACGCCCTCTTTGTGGCCGCCCCCCCCTACCAACGCGTCAAGTACCTGCCTCTGGCCGCCGAACGGAAGATCCCGGTGTGGATGCTGAGCCCGGCCATGCGCCAGTTTGCCGAGGCCGTCGAACTGATGGACCGGTTTGAGAAAGCCGATTGCCCGATCGCCGTCTCGCGAAGCTGGGGGATCGAACCGGCCATGCAGGCCGACTCGCTGGCTCTGGAACAGGCGGGCAAGTTCTTCCTGGGCCGGGGCGAGGCAATGATCTGCTGGGACGACGACCTGGACTGGCGCGGCGATTCGCAGCGGGCCGGTGGCGGAGTCCTGCTCTACCGGGCCTACACCGTGGTCGATGCTGTGGTTCAGGCCATGGGCACGCCCAACCAGGTCTACGCCCGAATGGCCGGCACCTCCCGGCCGGGCGGGCGCTTCCCGTACGACACCGAGGACACCGCCGGCCTGGTCTGCCAGTTCCCAGGTGCAGGCATCGCGGTCGTCACGACCTGCTGGACGGCGGGTCCGACGGCCACCACCTTGGGTCTGTTTGGCACCGGGGCTTCGATCCTCATCGAGCCGCAGCAGATCGTGGTCCGCGACCGGACGGGAACAAGCGTGCTCAGCCGTCGAGAACGATCACCAAATCCGCTGCAGCCGCAGATCGAGGGCTTCCTCAGCGAGCTGGCGGCGTCCCCTCGGCGCATCCGAGCCACGCTGCGTCAGCACCTTCCGACCATGGCCGTGATCCAGGCGGCGTACCTTTCAGCACAGACGGGCCAGCCGGAAAGCCCCGCCCGTCTGTTCGCGATGCACAACCTGGGGACACCACGCTCGGGCTGAGGCCAGATCGGCCCCGAACAGAGCGTAACCTCATTCTATAAAAGATGTTACGCGCATTGCGGCGGAATCGAACAGCGGCACTTTGCATTCCAGCCCCCGGCAGATTAAGCTATGGGGTTCTCGACCTGTATGGGAGTTCCCCGCGCCGGCGCACCCGACGGAAGGACGAGGCAAACCGTCGGTGTCGGCTATCCAAGGTTGTTGGGCATGGGCATCGAAGAACTGCGCAAACAGATCGACAGCATCGACCAAGAGTTGGTCGCCCTGCTCAATCGCCGCGCCGCGGTCGTGGTCGAGGTCGGCAAGCTGAAGAGCACCTCCGGCGCCCCGATCTATGCGCCGGATCGCGAGAAGGCGGTCCTGGAGAGAATCTGCCGGGCGAACCAGGGACCGTTGCCTGACAAGACGCTGATGGCGATCTGGCGGGAACTCATGAGTGGGTCGTTTGCCCTCGAACGGCCGCTGCGGATCGCCTACCTTGGCCCCCAGGGAAGCTACTCCCATTTGGCAGCAGTGGAAAAGTTCGGTCAGAGCGTCGAGTACGAACCCGTGGCCAACATTCAGGGCGTCTTCCACGAGGTGTCGCACGAGCACGCCGACTTCGGCATCGTGCCGATCGAGAACTCGGTAGGCGGCGGGGTGATTGATACCCTGGACGCCCTGGTCGAAACCGACGTGCAGATCTGCGCCGAGATCAACCGGGTAATTCATCACAACCTCCTGGCCAACTGCCCGTTGGAGGAGGTCAAGCAGGTCTACTCGAAACCGGAGGTCTTCGCCCAATGCCAGCGCTGGCTGGCGGAGACGGATCTGGCGGGGACCACGATTCCGGTCGCAAGCACGAGCAAGGCGGCCGAGATGGCTCGATCGGAACCGGGAGCGGCGGCGATTGCCAGCACCCTCGCCGCGGAACTGTACTCGCTCAAGATCGTGTGCGCGAATATCGAGGATAACGCCAAGAACGTCACTCGGTTCTTCGTTCTGGGGAACGAGGCGGCCAGACCGACCGGCGATGACAAGACATCTGTGGTCTTCACTACCAAGGACGAGCCCGGGGCCCTGGTGAACGTGCTCCAGGCCTTCCGCGAACAAGGGGTGAACATGTCGTTCATCCAGTCCCGGCCGAGCAAGAAACGAAACTGGGAATACTACTTCTTCGGAGATCTTAAAGGCCACCAGGAGGAACCTCGACTGAAGAAGGCCGTCGAGGCCGCCCGGGCCCACTGCCTGAGACTTAACGTGCTGGGGTCATTCCCCAGAGCTTCCGAGGTTTCTTGAACGAACCAGAGTGGAGATGACAATGCGACGCAAGTTTGTGGCGGGCAACTGGAAGATGAATCTGAATCTGGCCGACGCCAAGGCCTTGGTCAAGGCGATCCAGGCGGGTCTGCCGGCCAAGCCCGGAATCGACGTGGGAGTCTTCCCCCCATTCGTCTACCTGAAAAGCGTGGCCGAGGTCCTGCCGCCTTCAATGATCATGGGCGCTCAGAATTGCTACTTCGAGGCCGGCGGCGCGTTCACCGGCGAGGTTGCACCCCAGATGCTGAAGGACGTGGGTTGCACCTGGGTGATTATCGGACACAGTGAGCGTCGGCACATTCTGGGCGAAACCGGCGAAGTACTCAAAAAGAAGGTCAAGGCCGCGCTGGCCGCCGGTCTCAGGGTGATCTACTGCGTCGGCGAACTGCTCGCCGAACGGGAAGCCAACCAGACCGAGGTGGTCCTGCGCCGCCAGATCCGGGAGGCCCTCGGGGCAGACGTCACTCTGGACTCAGTGGTCATCGCCTACGAACCAGTTTGGGCAATCGGCACGGGCAAGACGGCCACACCGGCCCAGGCCCAGGAAGCCCATGCCTTCATTCGCGGCGAGATCGCCAATCTGTATAATGGTTCGGTTGCCGATAAGCTGATTATTCAGTACGGCGGCAGCGTCAAGGCGAGCAACGCCCAGGAACTGATGGGCCAGCCCGACGTGGATGGGGCTCTGGTCGGCGGGGCAAGCCTCAAGGCCGTGGAATTCCTCGGGATCATCAAGGGCGGAATCGCCGCTCCGGCTGGCGGAAAATGATTTCCAAAACCGTCCCCCCAAGGGGACCCAGGAAGGATAAATCGAGATGCAGATTCTGGCTTCAGGGACCACGTGGGTGCACCTGCTCGTCACGACCATGTTCGTGGGCATCTGCACCCTGCTGATCATCGTCGTCCTGCTTCAGAAGGGCCGGGGCGGCGGACTGGCCGGAGCCTTCGGCGGCGCGGGCGGCCACAGCGCGTTCGGCGCCAAGACCGGCGACGTGTTCACCTGGATCACCGTCGGCTTGACCGCGGCCTTCATCCTGGCGTCGATTCTCGGCAACTACTACTTCGTCCCCGTCACCGGAGCATCGGTGACCACGCCCGTCGTGGCCCCCGTGGGGACGCCGCAGGACAGCGGCGATGCGTCGGACGAAGCGGCACCCGCCGAGAAGACGCCGACCACGCAGCCCGGCTGACGGCCCTCGTCGTAGTCAGGGCCATGCTTGGAGACCAGCGCGTCCATGATTCACTCCATGACGGGTTACGGCGAAGTGCAATGCAGCGACGACGGCGTGGCGTATCTGCTGGAAGTGCGGAGTCTCAACAACCGTTACTTCAAGGCCACGATCAAGTTGCCGGAGCACCTCTCGCTTTTCGAGTCGGAAATCGAGAAGCTGCTTCGCTCGCGACTCAATCGCGGCAGTGTCTCCTACCATCTCCGGGTTCGGGACACGACCGCGGACGCGGCTCAGGAGATCAACGTGGCGGCCCTGAAAAGCTACCTGCAGCAGCTGCGGGCAGCCACGGCAGACGCGGTCACCAGTATCGATCTGGCCGCGCTGCTGGGCCTGCCGGGCGTGTGCCAGCCCCCGGAGATGCACGATGCTCAGCGCGAACATCAGTGGAAGATCATCGAGGGCATCTCCAAGCGGGCCATTGAACGCCTCCTCCAGATGCGTGAAGTTGAAGGACAGGCCCTCTGCGAAGACCTGGTTGCCCAGTGCGAGCAGATTCGCCGAAACCTGGCGGCGATCGCCGAGCGGGCTCCCATCGTCCTGAAGGAGTACCACCAGCGGCTGACCCAGCGAGCCAACGAACTGATCGGAGAGGCCAAGCTCCAGCTCCAGCTGGATGACGTCAAGCGCGAGGTCGCCCTGTACGCCGAGCGGTGCGACATCAACGAGGAAATCGCCCGGCTTTGCTCGCACCTCGACCAGTTCGAGAAGCTCTGCCGCGACGGCCGCGAAGCCGGGCGAAAGCTCGATTTCCTGGCCCAGGAAATGCTCCGGGAAACCAATACGATCGGCAGCAAGGCCAACGATGCCCGGATCGCTCACCATATTGTGGAGGTCAAGGGGGCTATCGACCGGCTCAAGGAGCAGGTACAGAACATCGAGTGAGCGGCATGGGCGGTATCCTGGTATGCGTCAGCGGACCCAGCGGGGTCGGCAAGACTACGGTGTGCAAACGGCTCGCTCAGCGGCTCGACGCCCTGCTGAGCGTGTCAATCACCACCCGACCCCGGCGAAGCCACGAGGTGGACGGTCGGGATTACTGGTTTATCAGCCGCAAGGAGTTCGAGCGGCGACTGGAACAGGGAGCAGTGATCGAACACGCCCAGGTGTACGGGGGACACTACTACGGTACGCCGGCCGAGCCGGTGATCGAGGCCCTTGCCGCCGGGCGGGTGGTCATCCTGGAGATCGAAATCAACGGCACCATCCAGGTGAAACGCCGTTTTCCGGACATGGTGGGCGTCTACCTCACCGCCCCGACGACGGAAGAGCAGCGCAGCCGCCTGGTGGGCCGGGCCGCGGACTCCCCGGCGGCTGTGGCCGAGCGACTGAGCAAGGCCGAACAGGAAATGGGTCAAGCCCGCGCGTGCAGGGCTTATCAGTACTTCGTGGTCAACCAGGACGTGGAGAAGACTGTCCTGGAGCTTGAGCGGATTGTACAGGAGAAACAACGAGCATGATCGAGGCATTGAAGGACGACACGATCATCAAGAAGGTGGGCGGCCGGTTCAAACTCACCGCCCTCATGCAGAAGCGTTGGGTCGAGCTGATGCAGGGCAGCCGCCCCTTGGTCGACACCGCCAGCAAGACCGAGCTCGACATCATCGCCGAGGAAATCATCGGTGAGAAAATCACCGCCGAGATCGGCGAGGACTCCGCCGTGACGCCGGAGGCCGGAAGTACCGACGATGACATCTGACCTGAAAGGGTACGAAGTGATCGTGGCCGTGGGCGGCGGGATTGCCGCATACAAGGTCTGCCACGTCGTATCCCGGCTGGTCCAGCGAGGCTGCGGGGTCAGCGTGGCCATGACCGACGCCGGGACAAAATTCGTCACCCCGCTTACCTTTCAGGCCCTCACCCGGCGCCAGGTCTTCACCACCATGTGGCAGACCGAAGGACACTATGACCCCCAGCACCTCAGCCTTACCGAACTGGCCGACCTGTTGCTCGTCGCACCGGCCACCGCCGACCTGATCGGCAAATTCGCGGCCGGCATCGGTGACGACCTCGTGACCACCCTCATGCTGGGGCGCCGCTGCCCCGCCCTGCTCGCCCCGGCCATGAACACGCGGATGTGGGAGAACCCCATCGTGCAGCGCAACGTGACCTCGCTCCGCGAATGGGGCTACGCCTTCGTCGAGCCGGGAGAGGGCTGGCTGGCCTGCGGAACGACCGGCACCGGCCGAATGGCAGAACCCGACACCATCCTCGACGCGGTCACCCTAGAACTTCAACAGAAGCCGCCCAGACAGTCTTCCTGAGGCGCATCACGTGAACCTGCTCATCTCGGCCGGTCCAACTCGCGAGTACTTCGACTCGGTACGCTTCATCTCCAACGCGTCATCGGGAAAGATGGGCTACGCGATCGCCGGGGCGGCGGCCAGACGCGGCCACCGGGTCACGCTGGTAAGCGGGCCGGCGACGATTCACGCCCCCAAAGGTGTCAAGGTCGTCCGCGTCGTGAGTGCCGCCGAAATGGCGCGGGCCTGCAAGCAGGCGTTCAAAACCGCCGACGTCGCGGTCATGACCGCGGCCGTCTCCGATTATCGCCCGGCGACTCGGGCGGACCGCAAGACCCCCAAGCTGAAACAGGCCATGCGCGTCCGACTCGAGCCGACCGAAGACATCGCCGCCGCACTGGGCAGTCGCAAGGGAAACCGGCTGCTGGTCGGCTTTGCGATGGAGGACCACGAAGGCTACGCCAAGGCCCGGCGCAAGTACGAAAAGAAGAACTGCGATCTGATCGTGCTCAACAGCCCCGAGAACCTCGGAGCAGACCACGCACGAGTCGAGCTCTATACCACCCGCCAGGGTTGGTCGCGCCCGATCCAGGGCACCAAAGCCCAGGTCGCCCGCCAACTCGTCTTGGCCATCGAGCGCCTCGCAACTCGTCCGGCGGATCAGTAGTGGGTGAATCATCCCCCCCCGCCCGTCTCACCCGCCATCGGGCCCTTCTCACCCTGTGCAAGAGGCGTTATCCTCTCCATCGCGGCACCTGTCGCCGTCAGGAGACCAACCGCCATGCTCAACCTGTTTGACGCCATCCGCCAGCAGATCGGCTACATGGTCAGCCTGCCCGAACGAACCATCCGCTCCCTTGCGGCCGTCGTCGGAGGAACGACCTCGCTACTGACCGAGACGCTCTTTCCCGAGGCACTCCGCGGCACGACGATGTACCGGATATTCCTCGGTGACACGCAACGGTTCCTGATCGAGAAGATCGCCCGCATCGAAAAGGAGAGCAAGACCGCCGCGGGTGAAGCGGCCGACCCGGCGTTCGTTCAGAAGAAACTCGTGGGCGGGGCACTTGAGACCGCCGGCCTGTTCGCCATGCACTTCTCGCCGCTGTGGGTCTTCGCCATCGCCGGCGACGCCGCTGCGGGCAGCAGCGTCTTCCTCGACCGGTTGGTGCAACAGCTCAAAAGCAACGGCGTCATCCCGCTCGACTCGAGCATCTCCGGCCTCACCGATCTGTTGGCCGCCGTGCAGACCACCGCCAGCCAGAGCGCTTCCGCAATCGACACCCCACCGTTGTCCCGCGAGGAACTCGGCAAGCTGGCCTCGGAGATGACCGCCAACTACGGTCGCATGTTCACCGGCGTGACCGACCTGGTCCCACGCTTCGAGACGCTCTGGGGCCAGATGGAGAGACTCGCCGGGCGCGACCGCATCTCAGTCGAGACTCTGGGCGGCATCCTGACTGTCGACGTGGCCGAGTGGGCCAAGAAAGGCTTCGGAGCGGTCTCAGCCCTCGGACAGACCGGCACCGACCTGTTTGGAGAGATGATCCTGGACAGCTACGCCCGCACCCTGGACGCCGTGGCCGAAGAGGGCGTGGCGGGTTATCTCGGCAACCGGATGAAGCCGTTCCTGCAGGCGGCCGTCTCGCACTTCGACACCGAACGAAAAACCTGGACCGGCTCGCTCGTCGAGAAGCTCCTGGGCAGTACAGACAGGCCGATGAGCCCCGACCAGGCCGCCAGTTGAGAAACGACCTCGCCCCCGTGAGCCACAACGCGTCGGCCGGCTCACCCGCTTCGTTCCCGGCACGGCTCGAGCCAAACCTCAGACCCCCTGAGAAGGCCAGTCACCGGAAAAGACCTCGACCGCCGGTCCGGTCATGAAGACGTGACCATCGCTTTCCCGCCACTCGAGCAGCAGATCGCCGCCAGGCAGGTGAATGCTGACGTTCCGCCCGCTCCGCCCGGTCAGCACGCCGGCTACGCAGACCGCGGAGGCGCCGGTGCCACAGGCGGCCGTTGCCCCGCTGCCGCGCTCCCAGGTCAGCATGCGAAGCTCGGTCGGACCGATGACCTCGGCGAAGTGCACATTGGTCCGCTCCGGAAACAGGGGATGGGTCTCCAGCTTGCGACCCTCGATCTCCAACTCGCGCGGCCCCAACTCGGCCAGGGGCACGCCAAAAACCACCGCGTGCGGATTCCCCATCGAAACACAGGTCATCGACGCCTTGCACCCCAGCACGTCGATCGGGTAATCGGCCATCTCGCTGGGCCGAAGCCGCACCGGCAGGTCACCCGGCTTGAGCCGCGGCACATCCATGTCCACCCGGGCGGAGGTCATCTTGCCCTCGCGAATCTGAAGATCGATCGACAGCACTCCGGCATCGGTCTCAACTCGCAGCGGATTGCTGGGCGACAGACCGTGGTCATGCACGTACTTGGCCAGGCAACGGATCCCGTTCCCGCACATCTGCCCGCGCGAGCCGTCGACATTGTACATCTCCATCCGGGCGTCGGCGACCGCGGAGGGGCAGATCAGGATCAACCCGTCGCTGCCCACGCCGGTATTGCGGTCGCTCATCGCCCGAGCCAACCCGCCCGGGTCGGCCACTCGCTCCCTGAAGCAGTCAACGTAGATATAGCAGTTCCCCAGCCCATGCAGCTTGGTGAAACGCATGGTACGGTTCTCAGAACGCTCCGAGTTGCCTGGCGCCGTCGGAGGTCATCATGTCCGGATAAGCCTTCTCTTCCTGCTCGTCCTGGAAAATGATCGTCGGCTTGATCAGCACCAGCAGGACAAACTCGTCCTTGACCCGCGATCGGTTGGTGAAGGCTCGTTTCAGAACCGGTATCTTGCTCAGTACCGGCACACCAGCCTCGACCTCTTCCTCGGCAGCGAGGGTCAGACCGCCCAGCAGCACCGTGCCGCCATCCGGCACCTTCACACCGGTGAGGATCTGGGTCAACTGCATCTCGGGAACCTCAAAGTAAGAGGCCAGAGCGCCGCTCTGCGTGGGAATTCGCTTGAAGGTCGCATCGGTCACCTGGGGCTGAACGACCAGAGTCACATACTTCCGATCCGCGGAGACGAACGGCTTGACCGTGAACACGCGCCCCTTCGGAACCATGCTGATGTTCGGTTGTTGCCCCTGCGAGCCGGTGCTGTTGATGCCGCCGCTGGTGCCCGCAAAACCGGGCGAAACCACGTAGTAGGCCAGGGTCTGTACCTGAATCGTCGCCTGACGAGCGTTGAAGCACACCAGCCGGGGAGCGTCCACGCTCGATCCGCGCGAGTCCATCTGCGTGGCCTTGAGCAGGAAATCAACCTGCAGATTGTCCAGGAAGGTGCCAGCCATCGAAAAAGCCGGCTTCGCCGAGTTCACCACGCTCGACAGGTTGCCGGGAACACTGGTCGTCGGCGGGCCGGCAAGGCCGATGCTGTTGTTCAACAAGGGAATCGGCGTCGTGTGACGGTCCCACCAGCTGTTGGATGAGCCGGTTGGCACCAGGGCCACGTTGTTGTATGGCTGAACCAGAGCCGTCTGATCCATGGCCACCCCGCCGGTCGTGGCCACCGTGGGAGTGAAACCGAGCGCGGACATCTGACGAGGCATCACCAGCACCGCGCCGGTGAGCGGGTCGACGGCCGCACCCGCGGCAGTCCCGGTCGTACCCGTGGCCCCCGTCGTCGAAGTGGTCAGAGCGGTGTCAAGCCCCGCCTGGCCCTGGTTGAGGATCATGTCCAGATCCACACCGATCTGCTCGAGGAAGTTGCTCCTCAGGCTCACAAACCGGGCCTCAACAGCGATCTGCACATCCTTGAACTTCCGCAACAGCTTGAACAAACGGATGACTTCGCGATGGGCCGAGGGCGTCTGGGTCATGATCATCCGGTCACCCTCGATGGTGATCCGACCCTTGCCTTCGAGATCCTCCGGGTTGATCGCCTGGGTGCTCCCACCGTCCCGTCCGCTCCCCGAATCCTGCGTATCCGCCTCCGACCAGGCACCTTTCACGTGCTTGATGATGAGATTCTTCAGGTCCTGCTCGCGCCTTCTGCGGCCACTCTCGGTACTGGCGTCATCATCGTCATCGTCCCCTCCGGACGAGCTGTTGCCGCCGTAGCCGCCGCCACCACCATAGCCGCCGCCACCGTAGCCGCCGCCCATGCCGCCCATCATGCCGCCCATACCACCCATGCCGCCCATCATACCGCCCATACCACCCATGCCACCCATCATGCCGCCCATGCCGCCCATCATGCCGCCCATGCCACCCATCATGCCGCCATTCATCCCGCTGTTCGCGCTGAAGCTGGGCACGTCGGCCAGCAGATCGCCCACGTCGTACACGCGGGTCTCCATGTTCTTGGCCAGGTGTTCCTCCGTCGAGATGCGAATCTGCCCCTCCACAATGTCATAACCCAGCACCGTCTCGGCCCCACCCAGCTTGTCCAGCATGTCGCTGAGGATGCCCTTGACGGAACTGCTCCGATAGGAGATTCCTCCCACCGGCGTGGTCTTGTCAATCGTGTAGACTTCCAGCACTTTCCAGTTCGGAATGATGTCGAGCTTGCCGAGTTGCTTCAGCTGGGTGACGGCGTCATCGAAGGTGGTACCCTCCGGGAACTCCAACTCGGGGATGATGGTGTCGAGCTGCTCGCGGGCATACTTGTCGCGTTCCGTCTCACCGGTCAGACTGAGATCGGTACCGAACGGGTCTCGATTCGCGATGACCCGCCATTCCTCCTCATCAGGATAGACGACCCACTTGTCATCCTTGGCCGCAGTGGTCGGCTCCAGCTGGATCTCGGCCTGCTGAAGAGTCTCCTGGAACCTGCTCAGGTACCTCCGCCGCCCCTTGGCCTGATCCTGAACGATCGCGTTGTCCTCCACCACGCGGAGCATGAACTCGGCGTTCTGATAGGTCGGATCGATCGTGATGATCTCCTTGAGGACGTCCGCAGCCTGATGGTACTGGCGCTGCTTCTGCAGCTCCATGACCTGATCCATCAGCTGAGCGATGCGTTCATCCTTCTCCTTGCGGATGGACATGGTCCGATCCCGCTCCTTGTCCATGGCCATGCGACGCTTGGCGGCGGCATCTTCCTCGTCGTAAGCCCTCTTCTCCTGCTCGATGAACCGCCCCAGGGCCCTGGCACGGGAATCGAGGGCCGCATACCGATCCGGACTCTCGGCATCACGCCGTCCGGCCTCCAGCAGCCGGGTGGCCTGATCCAACCGCTCCCGGGCCTCGACGTACTTGTGCTCGTTGATCAGCTGCTTGATTTCCTGCTCGCCGTCTCTGAAGAGCGTCTCGGTCCGCTCCCAGCGACCCTGGCGGCGCAATACGGCCTCATCGAGCAGATCCTTGCCAACGCCACCTTCAGCGCCGCGCTGCTGGCGAACCAACGCCAGGCCTTTCTCCGCCTCGGCATTGTTGGGCCACAACTGCAGGGCTTCCTCAAACTTGGAGGCGGCCAGATCCCACTGGCCCTTCTTGCCCGCGGCATCGCCTTCGCGAATCGCCTCCAGGGCCAACGCCCGGTTGCGATCGGTCTGAGCCTTGCCTGCGCTGCTGACCGGTCGGGCAGTGGTCACCGTGACCGGCTTGGCGATGTTGACCGGGTTCACCGTGGTCACCGTGACCGGCTTGGCGGTCTCCGCCGGCTTGGCTGCGGTCACCGTGACCGGCTTGGCCGTGTTGACTGGGTTCACCGTGGTCACCGTGACCGGCTTGGCCGGGGCCGCGGCGGGCTTGGTGGTGGGCGCGACCGCCGGCTTGGCGGGAGCGCCCTGGGCCGCGACCTTGCGGTCAAGGTCACGCTGCTTGGCTAGCGTGGCCAGCCCTTCGCGGGCTCGCTGTTTCTGAGCCGCCGACGCGTACGGATTGTCCTGAATCGCCTTGAGACTCTTCTCCGCCGCGTCTCGGTTACCCGCAGCCAGCGCCTTCTCGGCATCCTCCAGATTCTGCTTGGCCTTGTTCGCTTGGTTGACCGCCGTGCGCAAAGCCTCGGCCAGTTCATCGCGCTGCTGCTTCTGCTGAGCGTTCAGCTGGTCGACATTGACCTGAAGGAGCAGCTCCTGTGACTCCTGGTACTGATGCTCTTCGTAGAGGCGAGCCGCCTTATCCAGATCCTGCGCCGCATCCGCAAAGACCGGGGCCGCTAACGCCATCACCCAAAGAACAGCGACCAGCCATCGCCAATTGTTCTGACCAGCTTTCACAGACAGCCTCCTTCAGGCTCGCCCGCACACACGGGCTCAAGGTAGGTCGGTACTCCACCCACGCACGGGAGGCATCCAGTCCGGAACCTCATCCCGCGGCGGCGCAGCAGTTTACCCTACGTCCGCATACGATGCCAGAGCGCCTCGCCAGCTCTGACGTGAAAGTGGGGCGTCACCGCGCCTCGGCTAGGCACTTGCCCTAACTTATTGTTCCAAAACATCTTACCGCCAGGCCAGAGCCCGGCGGCAGGAGCTCACATCCCGCGACCACGATTCGGCCGGCTTCGCTCCGTGCCCCGAAGCCGGTCGGAGGGGTTCGGCGGCATCTCCGGTCTCGGCGGCCTGACGGGTCCGACCGTGGGTTCGTTCTCGCTCAGCCGGGCCTTCTCCTCCTTGTACTCCTTGTCCAGTTGACCGCTCTTTCGGGCATCCACCGGCGCAAACCGCTCCTCGACTTCTCCGCTCGTCGTAATCAGGACCGCCGCCCCGCCCTGCCGCTCGGTAAAGGTGAGTTTGCCCTCCGTCGACTCGTTACGCAGCCACGCGGATCGCTTCGGCTCCATGCCCGCCAGGATGGCATCGTACGACAGATCCCGGCGATCCGCCCTCAAAGCCACCAGCTCGCCGATTTCCTTGTCTGCCGTCCCGCCCTTCAAGTCCCCCCGGAACCACTCCCGCAAAGCCACTTTCGCTTTCCTCCCATCGTCGGTCACCGAGGTCAGGAACAGGTAAAGCGCAGGTTTGATCTGAATCGGCTCCGACCAGCTGGACCACTGGCCTCGAACAACCACTTTGCCGGCGTCCTGGGCGTCGATCAGCTTGGCCGCCTGCCCGATGTACTGGTTGAACACCACCAGACGCAATCGGTAGCGGTAGGTCTGGCCGGGAGTGACCGAGACGTCATTGAACCACAGCAGTTCGATGTCGCGTACCCGGTTGGTCGACCCCGCCGCCAAGCGCTCCTGGTTCTGCTTCTCGATGAGCAGCTTCTCCACCTCGGGCTGGATCTCCTTGAGCAGCTTGCTGATCTCCTCCAGCTGGGTCCTGTTCAGCTCCCCGGACGAAGCGTACTGCGTCAGCCCCTGAAGCTTCTCGTCAGCTTCCAGGTACTTCTTCTTGTCGATGTCCTCCTTCGCCTCCTTGATCGCCTTGGCCAACTCGGCCCGAACACTCGGACCCCTGCTCTCCGGACCACCTTCGGGGCGCCTGGCACCGCCGGCGGGACCTCGCCCCCCCGGGGGAGGCAAGTCCAGCCCGGGACCCGGACCCCTTCGTCCCGCTCCTTCCGGAACACCACGCCGGCCGATCGGGCCTGGCCCGAAACCGCCCATCCCCTCGGGTCCGCCAAAGCCGCCCAGCGGACGCCGTGCCCCCGCCATCCCAGCCGAGTCGCCGACGAACTGAACCAAATCAAGCTCCAGGCCGGGCAAGGACTTCGGCAGCCTCCAGCCGTACCGCTCGTCGGCGAAATTCTCGAAGAACGCCGGCCGGAGAATCTGCTCCTGGCTCTGCACCTGCTCCAGGGCCATCCGATAGGCGACAATCGTGTCGCCGTCCGTCTGCTGGATCGCCAGCGTACCATCCGCGTCGTGAAGCGGTACCGTCTCCGGAGCGGTCAACACGAACGGCGAGTAACCCTTGACCACTTCAGGCTCGCCCCATTCGCCAGTCGGCAACAGCATGGCCCGCTCGGCCTCCACGCGGGCAATGATGAGATCCTGGCGAGCGGCCTCATACTTGGCCTGGCGGAACAGCTCACGCTGTTCGGCGAAATGCACTGAGGCGAACAACGTGGCCCAGAAGATGTCGCGCGTGATCCCGATGATCGTGCCGGATCCTCCGGTCGGAGCGAGCTGAAGGGCACCCGTCATCCTGCTGACATCCACGGCTTCAGGCGCGGCCAGCCGCGCCGAGGCCCGGCCTGAGAAGCCCACCAGCGAACGCGGAGGCATCACGGTGGCGAGATGAATCTTGCCGGCATGATCGATCTCCCGATCCGTCCGCGGAATCGCGATACCCGGCGGCACGATGGGCACGACAATCTCCTTGGAGATGCCGTTCGCATCGTAGGTGCTCAGATCACCCTTCAGCGCGGTCACGGTCGTCTGTTCGCCGGCATCCGTCAACCGTGCATTCTTCACCTTCTGGCGGGTCTGTTCCGTCTGTTCGGCGATCTTGCCGATGAGCGTCTTCGGGGTGCAATCCTCCCCGCTGACGCTGGTGCTGTGAGGCGTGCCCACCACGTACATCGCCGCGGTCGCCAGGACCACCGCCCCGGTCAATCCCAGAACTATCTTCTCAACGTGCCGTTCGATGAAGGTCACGTTCTGCTTGGCCATGATCGGATCTCCTGTCCTGGCTCACATACCCTCAGGCCTGCCGAGCGGCCCACGTCGCGGCGGCGGAGCCCCCTCCGGCCCCATCATCATCGGCGGTAGGTTACGCGGCCCCATCGGCGGTCCATACGACGGGCCACCTCCCCCACCCTGGCCACCGCCACCCTGGAACGCCACCCCGCTCGCGATGTCAGCAACCACCTTCTTGGGGATCAGGTTCGCGTAGTTGTCACGAAGGAACCCGCCCTCAAATACCAACCGGGCCTGCACCGTCGGCGAAGGACCGTAGATGTAGCCGGCGGGAACCGGGCTCGGAGGCTGCTCCTGCAGGTTGACCAACAGCAACGTGTAGAAGCCGACCTTGCAGATCTCGTCGATCACCGACGGCAACATCCGAGCCTCAACCACCAGCTCCACAGTGAAGTGAACCACATCCATGGTGTCGCTGCTGCCGGTGTTGGTGAACGCCTCACCCGGCCCCATGCCGCCGCCCCCGACCAACGCGCCCCGCGTGCCGCCGGGGGGCGAGGCACCACCCCCCCCCGCCCCCGCTGAAGGCGGAAGGTATCCGGTCACCACAAACCTCTGCAGGTGCTTGACCGGGAGGTTGCCAACATACGGCGCTTCCTGGTTGCGGGCGGTAATCGCCGCCGCAACCCGGTTGTTCAGCCCGGCCAGGGCAGTCACCACGTCTTGCTGGATCCACAACGAGACCTGGGCGTACCACATGTCTTCAATCGAGGGCTTCTGCACGTTCTCGACGGCTGGCCGCTGATCGAAACTCGTCTTGTCGCTGGCATAGCAGTAGATCGACCGGGCCCGCTGAACGGCCGCCCGACAGTCCGGAATTTCGTTCACCATCTCCTCGGCTGTCATGTTCGGCCGCAGCTGGGTCAAATCCGCTCTCGGCCCGCCAAAACCCGGTCCACCCCGCGGCGGCGGCCCACCCAGGCCCAGACCCGGCCCGGGGCCACGACGCCCCGCGCCAATAGGACCCATCTCCATCGGGAGAGGAGCCTCGCCTCGAGCACCTATCGCCTGCTGATTGTTCTTCTGAGCCTGCTCCGTAGCCATGTTCTCGGCCAGTTCCCTAACCTCCTCCTGCGTGGGAGCATCCTTGGCCTTGAGCTGTTCCACCATCGCCTTGTGGGCCTTGGCAAACTCATAGGCAAACCGGAAGGGCAGATTCTCACTGCCTGTCGCCGGCTCAGGGAAGAGCTTCTCCAAAAGCGGGGCGTGTTTGCCGATCTCGGCCACCTTCTTCAGGGCGGCAGTGGTCTGCTCGACGGTCTTGCTCTTGCGGGCATTGGCCGCATCAATCATCGCCTTGTTCACCGGCTTGATGCCGCTCAACGAGCTGATCAGCTGGGCATCCGTGGCCAGAGCAGCGTTCACGTCCGACAGGAGGATGCCGAGGACAATGAACGTGATCGCCACCAGGCCGACCGCTCCGCAGATCACCTCGATCAGGTGACCCTTGACCCACTGCATGATCTGTTGCATCGCTCAACTCCTTGGCTCTACTCCCGCGCCGCGAATCATCAAACCGCCCCAAGCCCCTCATCGCTCCCGAACCCGACCGTTTTCAGGCCGGTGGCGGCGGAGCGTCCCCAGCCGGCTCGGCCGGCTCGGCCGGCGGTTCAGCCGGCGGAGTGCCACCCGGCGCCGGCGTGACGGCGGGTTGCGGGCCCACCACAGCCGCAAAAACCACTTCGAACTGCCAATCGTTTGAGACCGACTCGCCCGTCGCCAGATCCTTGAACGCGTTGTCGACCGTAATCGTGTTGAAGCCACCGGGACCAGGACCTATCCCGCCCTCGCCTACTCGCGGCCCAGGGGGGGCGTACCTTCCCGGCATCGGAGCCGCACCCCCGGCACCACCCAGGTCCTTGACCATCTGGAACCCGATCATCTGGGGCTTCCCGAAGTGCAACTCCTGCTTGCCCTGCCCGGCCTTCTCGAGATTCCTCAGGAACACGTCACTGATGAACTGGAGCCCGGCCACCCTGTCGCCACCGGCGTACGGCGTTCGGCAGACCAGCGTGACCAGGAAGCCCGGCTTGGGCCCGGCGCCGGTAGCCTCCGGAGATCCTCCACCCAAGCTGCCCAAGCCGCCCAGGCTGCCCGGGCCCGCCGGCGTCCCACCGCCCTTCTTCAGGGCCTCCATCTCGGCCAGAACGTCGGGCGAGTACCGGCTGTCGAGCTTGTGAATGAAAACCTGCTTGCGCTTCGTTCGCTCGAACTGCGGGTTGGAGGTGACAACCTGCTTGTACGCCTCCGGACCTTCGTTCATGGCCTTGCTCAGCTCCGGATCAGGCGAAGGCAACGCCGAAACCACCATGCTCAGTAACCGCGGCCAGACCACTTTGTTGGTCTGAAGCTTGTCCACATTCTGAACTTTCTGGATCTGCTGGCTGATCTCACCCTCGATCCTGGACAACTCGTTGCCGAGGAAGGTGGCGGCCGCAATGGTCTTGGCAGCGGCCGCCTTGGCGTCCGCATCGGGCGGGCTCTCGAGAATCCGCATCGCTTCATCGACGCTGGCCGGGGGTGATGCCGTCTCCACGGGCTTGCCCAGGGCGGCCTGGTCTGAGTAGCTGCGGCCCCAGATCATGCCCGCCGATAACGCCAGGCAGGCCGCCGCCCCAATGAACCACGGGGCCTTCTTCCGCCAGATCACCTGCTTGATGATCTCCGGCGGCAACAGGTTGCTGGTGATCTTCGCCAAGCCCAGGCCCTGAACGCCCAAGCCGTAGGCCACGCCGAAACTCAGCAACTGGTCGATCAGTTCAGGAGTGTTCGGGCTCGAGCCGATGGTCATGCGATTGAAGGCACCCGGCCGGATGACGTCCAGGCCAAGGTTCTGCTGCAGGAACTTCGGCATTCCCGGCAGCTTGAAGGCGTTGCCCATCGCGATCAGCTTGGAAAGCTTCACCCCGCGACGCGACGAGGTGAAAAACCCGATGGAACGCTGAACCTCGGCCACCAGATCGGCAAACACCGGACGCATGGCCTGGAAAATCTGCCGGGCGTACTTGTGGCTGCCGGCCTTCCGCTTCAGATCTTCCGCCTTGCGGAACGACAGCTTGAAGGTTTCCAGCATCGCGTCCGTGAAATTGTTGCCGCCGATAGGGATATTCCGGGTCCACAGGCTGTCACCCTCAACCACGAGCAGATCGGTGTTCTGGGCCCCGATGTCCAGTATGGCCACCGCCTCGCCACCCCCACCGCAAAGCCCGTCGTACTGGAGGGCGTTATACAGGGCCAACGGAGCCGCCTGAACCAGCATCGGCTCGATGTTCAGGTCGGACAGGAACCGCAGATGGTCGCCCATCAGCTCGCGGCGCATCGCGAAAATGCCCACCTCGGTCTCGGCCGCCTGCGACGGGAAGATCTGGTAATCCCAGATGACCTCGTCCATGGCAAAGGGAATCTGCTGGCCAGCCTCGAACCGAACCAGCTCGGGCAGTTTGCTGGCTTTGTCAACCGGAGGGAGCTTGATAAACCGGGCCAGAGTGTGCTGACCCGGTACCGCCGCCACGATCGTCTCTTTCGGCAGATCCGGCCGGCTCTCGATCAGTTTCTTCATCGTCTCGGCCACCAGGGCCACACGGTCCACGTCCGGCTGGGAGAGGATCTTGCCGTGCTCGATGTAGACGTGATCCAGGACCTCAACCTTGTCGCCAGCCGCTCGCAGGCGGAGGGCTTTCAGGGCACATTGGCCCAGATCAATGCCCCAGACTGGTTTTGTGGCCGCCATGAGACTCTCCTCTACACACAAGCCCGCCGCATCGCAGGTTCGCCGAACCGCTTATTGTCGCCATCGCGGGCGAATTGGCAATCACCAAAAACCACATCGATCGTCCGTGCGGCCGGCCGGATGTGAAAGGCCGATCCGCCGACGATCCAGGAGGGCCGATCTAGCATGCAGACTTCGGTATGACCTTGCCTGAGTGCTCCCTGTTATGGGACTATAATGAAGGACTTCGTACCAATAGAGTATTTCTCCTTGACCCGCGAAAGTCAAGAAGGCATGACGAGGGCAAACCACCCCCCCGAGGCCCGGAGGCCCCTACGCTCAAAGCATAGGACGACCCCAAGTGTCACGGACAGGCATGCCCGCCCCTGCCCCACAAGGATGGGGGATGAACCCGGCTGCAGGAGACATACCCGGTAACCACAGGCCTGCCAGAGACAGGTCGGTCGGCGCCGACGACCTGTTGCCTTGGCTTGCCGCCCCCCCTCAACCCAAGAGCCTCTCCCGCAAGGATGACGACCGGAATGCCGCCAGACCGCCGCGACCTGAATGAGGAGTCCTCGAGATGACCGCTCCTCGCCCAGGACCTCAAACCCGGCCACATTCAGAAAACGGCCCCGGGATGCCTCCGTCTTGTCTTGCAGCAGGGTGATGACCAGCGTGTGCTTGCCTGGGCCAAGCCCTGCGACCACGGCCAGACCAAAGGAGTGCCAGGGCCCGGATCACTCCGACCTGCGGACATGAACACCCTCCCGGCCGAGACCACGCCGATTGACCGAAGGGCAGATGGATAACGTGCCGCGCGAACCGCGGCAGCCCCGCCTTCAGGCTGGCAACCACCGGGGAAACCGGTTACGCTACCGTCGATGCGCCGGGCGACGATTCTTGCGCCGCGGAACCCCCGCTGAACGACTGCAGCGCCAGGTAGCTCGGCCCAAACCGCTTGATGTTGTCGAGTTGCTTCTCGAACTCGTCGAAGTGGGCTTCCTCGTCGTTGACCAGGGCCTCGAAGAGCTGCTTCGACGCGGAGTCGGCGAGCTTGGCGCACTCCAGCGCAAACTGGTTGTACACGACCACGGCACCCTGCTCCATCTCGCAGGCCTTGGCCACAATCGCGTCAGGCTCGGTGATCCGCTGGACCGTAGCCGCGGCGACCATGTCCACATCCCCCTTGAGAAAGAGAATGCGCTCAGCCAAGCGCTCGACGTGACCCATCTCCATGATCGCGATGCGCCGCAACATGGCCGACAAGGGCCCGAAACCCTGGTCATCTAGATGGAAATGCCAGTACATATACTGATGCACCGCCTGAAGCTCATCCGCCACGGCCCTGTTCAGGAGCTCAATGCTCTTCTTCCGGTCCATCACACTCTCCTCTGGGATCCGGTGTCCCGCAACAGCCTTGCCCACCAGGAGCGATCGCGGCTCAACCTCCGGCGATGCCCCTCGAGTCGCAAACACCCACCAGATTACCGGCATCACCGGAGGGCGACAAGGCCGTCCCCTTTCTACCCGCCGATTCCGCGGACCCTCAATGTTCGCGCGCCGGCGCGGGCGGTGACCAGAAACACGGGGAAGTCCCTTTCTTCGCCACCCTCCACCCGGCGCCGAATGGTGTGAGCAGTGACATCCCGCACCTCTCGAAAGCCGATCCGGCAGAGCTGGCCCTTGAGCGCACCTCGGTCGAAGCCGTGATGGCGAACGCTGGGCGCCGCCTCGGGCGTGTGGAAGACGCCCGGCTCGCTGTCCAGGTCCGCGATGCAGAGAATCCCGCCAGAAACCAGCAGGTCATGAAAGGCACCCAGCACCCGGTCCGTGTCGGCAATGTGATGCAGGGTCATGCTGGTGACGAGCAGGTGATAGCGCTCATTCGGAATGGGGTCACGCTCCAGGTCGAGGTGGACGGCGCTCATCGTCTCAAGGCCGCCTTCGATGAGCTTCTTCCGCAGCACTTCGAGCATGCCGGGAGAGCTGTCCGCGCCCGTCACGCTCCGCACGTGGGGCAGGAGAAACAGACCGATCAGGCCCGTCCCACACCCGTAATCGAGAACATCCATGTCTTTCGTGGGCCCGACTTCCCGCAGAATCGTCTGCCCCACCGCCCTCATCAAGGCGATCCGCCGCGGCTCGGCGTCCCAGGTCGCGGCGGCGGTATCGAAATGACTGGCACTCACCAGGCCCCTCCTGCAAACTCGAACACCTCGCTCAAGGCCGGAAACCAACACCGGCGCCTTGACGCCGTCAGCCCGCGGTTGAACGCAACCCGGCCGATGAACACGAAGACCTCCTCAGCACCGCTACACACCCCGCTCCGCCCTCCAAATCAGTCATACTCAACTCGCATGCCGGTCACACAGTTGAAACACCGATACGGAAAATCCTGGTGCAGCCGGACCATGGCCGCAAAGCCGGTACAGTGGGCTAAGCCGATTCGCTGAACATCCAGATCGTGCAGCTTCCGAACGGTCTGATCCAGGCGATGTTGACCCGCGTTCAGCAGATGCATGCCACCGAGGACGGCGTGGATTCGACTTGCTCCGGCCATGGCGCAGACGTAGTCCAGCGTGTTCGCAACACCGGCGTGGGCACACCCCACCACAACGACCGCGCCCTCCCGGGTACTCACAACGAGGGCCTGGTCGTCGATGATCCCATCCGGCTCGGTTAACGCCTCGTCCAGGTAAAACGACCCGCCGACATCCTCAAAATCGTTCCGCCGCGGAATCTGCCCGGTGAGCCAGATCCCTTCGCTCAACTCCACCGGACTGGCCCGAGTGGGCACCGTCCGACCTACGTGGGACTTGAGCCAATCGAACGACTTGATGGGCGAGCGAATGGACCGAAACCCACCCCCGGACTGCTTCATGAAACGATCCCGGAACGCCGCGAGATGCGCGTACACGGTGGCCCGGCTGAAGGACGGGAGTGCGGCCATCAGGCCGCCGGAATGATCGTAGTGGCCGTGACTCAGCACGACGTCGTCAGCCGTGGACAAGTCGATACCCAGCTTGGCGGCGTTATGCCCGAGCGCCATGCCCTGGCCGGTGTCAAATAGGATACGCCGCCCGCCCGCCTCGATCCAGAACGCCAAACCATGCTCGGCCAGGAGGCCGCCCCGGTTCGCCGTGTTCTCGACGAGAACTGTGATGGTAAGGCCTCTGACCACGACGAGATATCACCTCTCCAAACCAGAATTCGGATTCGAGAACCAACGTCTCTACAAGCCGCATCCCAGAACGCCACGCGCAGGGCCGCATGGATACCGCCCTGCTGAACAACCTCGGGTCTGAGATAGTAGAGCGGAGCCCGGCCAGCCGCAATCCTCACGCCTACGACGGCTTCGGCACCCGATGTCACCGCGAGTCACAACGCGAGGATTAACCACCGCCCTCCCCGGGCAGGAAAAGTCACCCTCCGACGCCAGGGCCTCGCCTCCGCATCGCCAATCCCCCAGCCCCGGAACGAGCTCGGTGCGCAACCTTGAAGAGATGTTCTGCCTCTCGCCCGGACCACCGCGTCGCTTCCTGTTCCGAGTCGGCAATGGCCGGGTCTCGCTGGCCAGCGCGTCCGAAAAAAGACCGGAAACCGGGCTAGGCGCGAGGAAATCGGCACGGTATAATAACACCGTACTGCCCGGCAAAACCGGGAGTTCATCTCGCGATTCTGGCTCAGAGGAGACCCACCACGGGAAAGAACGAGCCTTGACTGCCGGAACGGGTGTTCCCGCGGTGCAGGCAATCCTAGGGTCAATCCGGTTGGAATCGGTCGGCGGGATAGGCGGCCTGACGGTGAGAAGACCGCTCGCCTCAAATTGGCTTTATTCGTAGGCGTCCGAGCCTGTGGCCCGCACTCGGACGATGATCTTAGGACGCGAGCATTTCGGTCTTGTTGACATTGCAGAGTTCCATGGCGATCGCAACGGCGCGAACGCCGAGAAGCCACCCACATTTCTGGAGGAAAGGACATGCGCAGGTCACACGGGAGAGGAGAACCCTTGGCAAGGATTTGCCTCTGGGGTGTCTGCATTGGCGTCGTGGCCCTGGCGGTCGCACCCGCCTGGGCGGCGCCGAGCTTCAGCTATAGCACGGACTTCGAGTCTGACACCGACGGGGCCACCCCGGCCGGCTGGGTCGCGGCCAACTGCGGCGACAACATCATCTCCGTGGGTCCCTCCAACGATCCCAAGGTGATGACCGCGGATCCCGCCGGGTGGGCGGGCATATCCGCAGTGGCCAACGGGTTGGGCACGGTCAACTATGCCGTGCCGTGGTCAGGCACCAAGCGGTTCACCATCCTGCATCCTGGCTGGGACTACAACGTGGCCTTCGCCAGCGGTGCCACCTTCACCGGCACCGGGGCCACCTACAGCGGCACTTACCCGATGGATCTTCAGAACAACTGCATGAAGGCTGTCTTCGATCTGGCCATGCGCACCGGCCGCACGGCTACCAGCACCCACGGCTTCAACTTCACCGTCCAGCCGGTCGAGAACACGCAAACGGTCCGCATCGTCGGCCTGCCCTACGGCCGTGAAGGCTACGATCAGAACGGCTTCGGCGTCGAGGTGGATGTGTACAACAACACCGGCGGCGGTTCGTCGGGGAGCGGCGATCAGGACAACAAGCACGTCGGCATCAATCTCTATCGAATGTGGGACAACAACGGCTCCTTCAGCGGCTTGGGCATCACGGTGCCCAGTCTGAAGACCAACGTGGACCAGGGCGCGACCATTCCGTTCCCCAACCCGGCGGTCACCGGTACGGGCACGCCTTCCGCATGGTGCAGCATCGGCAACAACAACCAACCCCTGCACTTCACCATCTACTACAACGATCCGAACAAGGGCGGCCTGGGCGTCGTGCGGGTCTATCTGAAAGTGGATCCGGCCACCAAGGCGGGCGGTGATCCGCAGGTCCCGGCGGGCCAGACCGCCTTCTCCTTCGGCTACGATGTCGGTGACGATCCGGTCGACGGCAAGCTGATGGTCGAGGCTTACGTCGGGCCCTGGCCCAGCACCGGGGCAGCCTTCGGGTTCTCCGCCGCCCGCAGCGGCTCAACCCACATCTCCCAGGTGGACAATATCCACGTCGAGACCAACGCGGTCACCGGAACGGCAACCGATCCGGTCACCTATCCGGCAGGATCGCCAACGTTCGACCCGGGCACGGCGACGGCCACCCTGCCGGTAAGCGAGCGCGCCCAGACCGGTACCGCCGGTATGACCCAGCCCGGATGGGATGTCTCCTCCTATATCGTGTACCCGGCCACCTCGGTGGGTACGCTGACCACCGTTCTGGACGTGTTCAAGGGCAGCATCCGGTCGCAACGAGACAGCGGCTTCACCCTCGGCACCAAGACCGGCGAGCCGAACCTCAACTACTATACCGCCGGAGCCGCGGGCGGCGGCCTGGCCGGCAACTTCGGCGAGGACCGGCTGCCTCCGGGCATGAGCCTCAACCTCACCTGGATCGGCATTCTGGCCAAGGGCTGGATCTACTTCCCGAGCGGCAACAAGGATTACGACCTGTGCATGAACTCGGACAATGGCTACGAGATCCGGATCGGCAACACGATCGTGTCCTACAGCCCAGCCGACGGCACGTTCTCGTCCGGCCTGAACGGCGGAAGTCACTTCACGTTGCACGTGGACGAGGCCGGCGTCTATCCGATCCAGCTCCTGTGGTTCGACTGGGGCGGCGGAGCCTACATGGAGTTCTACCGTCGGACCGACAGCCCGATGATCCCATACCTGATGGTGGGCAATACCACCTGGGGCATCGCGGATCAGCCGGTCATCTTCGGCCTGCGCAATGGCGCGGCCGCCCCGGATTACGTGGATTCGTACACCGCGACCCCGCCGGTGCTGCCAGATGTCGCCCTGTCGCCCGCCCAGAAGGTCGGTGACACCAGCGTCGTCGACGGCCAGCCCGCGGGCTTCAACATCAAGAGTGTCTGGGTCCGCTACCCCGGTGGTCTCAGCAATACCACCGGCATCATCATGAAGCAGAACGGCGGCGACGGCGACGTGCGTCAAACCAGTCTCGGCTTCCTCGATGCCCTGGACAACCTGGTTCCAGGAACGACCTCCCAGGTGATCAACTACCGCGGTGTCGGCGAGGGTGACGGGAACATCGGCGGCGGAGTCGACTTCCCAGGGATCGGCACTTCCGGAGCCGGTCAGTACGGTTTGCGGGCGGAAGGCTACCTTGTCTTCCCGACGGCCGGCAGGTATCTGCTGGGCGCCAACGCGGACGACGACATGTACGTTCGCTTCGGGGAGCAGACCGTCCTCACTTCGCCGTGCTGCAGGAACCTCATCCTGTCCCTCAGCGTAACCGAGCCCGGCGTCTACCCAGTTCGGGTCGAATGCATCGGCGACGGCTACCCCAACTTCATTGATTTCTATGAACTATCGCCGACGCCCACCGGATACACCTACGTCTCGGTGAACAGCGCCCTGTCCACCGTCAAGGCGTACCAGTCCATTGCCGGCGGCGCGTACGCCTGGACAAGCGAGACCAACAAGTGGAACATTCCGGCCGACCGTAAGGTCGCCACGCTCAACGATGTCCAGGACGCCGATCTGGGCTGGAATGCCACCCTGGTCAAGTCCGCGGCGAACACGGACAACAACATGGGGCTCACCGAGGCCCTGGTTCGAGGAGACCTGGTCGGCCTGGACTCGAGCGCCTACCCCAGGGCCACCGATACCCCGCTCTACATCAACTACGCGGACAACGGCCAGGCACCCCAGGGGAACTTCGACGCCAGTGCCGCCGCCCCGCAGAACACTCCCGACCGGCTGATCAGCAGCTTCCTGGTGGACGGCAGCCCGCTGCTCACGGCCGGTGACAACGATGACTACGTCATCAGCTTCCAGGGCTACGCCGCTTTCTCGGTCTCCGGCTACTACGCCTTCAATACCAATTGCGATGACGGCTCGACCTTGTGGGTGGCGGGCAAGCCCGTGGCCTACTTCAACATCAACAGCGGCGCGGGCGACAACACCCCCGGCTTCTTCTACGTGGAAGAACCCGGCGTCTACGACATCCGCATGGATTACTTCGAGCGGAACGGCAACTCCGAGGTGGAGCTGCTCCAGTATCTGCCCGACGGGATCACCGCCGCCCTGATCAACGACCCCAACCAGAACCCCAGCCCGAAGCGGGTCAAGGTCTACCGGGCGTTGAAGACCGCACCGCTCACCACCGAGTACGCGGATCCGGGTCAGCTTCCGCTCAGCTCGAAGGTCGCGGACATCAACCGGCACGGCGATCCGGGTGCCCGGATCCAGTTCGTCAACGCCACCTTCCTCAACGGCGACTATGAGTACGGCATCGGCCACGACAAATACAGAACGCTCTTTGCCGCTCACGAGCTCCTCGCCTCGGTCCTGGACAGCGTTCCGAGCCTGAATCACACCGGCGCGCTGGCCCTGGACCAGGTCTTCGATACGGTCGTCTTCCCGGAGGCCACGTTCCCGGCCGGCGTGGGCCCGAACGCCTTCGCCATGCGGGCAACGGGTCTCCTGGCCCTGACCAAGGGCGGCCACATCTTCGAAGTCCCTAGTGACGACGGCTTCCGGATCTGGATCGGCGGCAAGACCCCGGGTGAGTCCGGCCCGAACCACGGCGTCTACTACGTGACGTTCTACGTCAACGCCCCGGAGGATGGCTTGTATCCGTTTACCCTGGAGTACAACCAGGGCGTCGGCGGATACGCCCTCTCCTTCGACGAGGTCCTGCCGAACGAAGCCGGCGACGGATTCGTTCGCCTCCCGGTCAACACGGAGAATGCGGCCAAGATGTATGTCGACCTCACTTCGTGTGCCTACCCGTCGGTCGATGCCGACGCGGACGGCGACGTTGACCAGATGGACTTCGGCGTCTTCCAGGCGTGTTTCTCCGGCGACACGATCGCCTACACGAGCAGCGCGTGTAAGTGCTTCGACAAGGACGGCGATACCGACGTGGACCCCATGGACTTCACCGAGTTCCTGAAGTGCGTGACCGGTCCGACGATTGCCTGGAGCGAGCTTCTGAAGCCCGAATGCCAGCCGTGATCGCCTGACCGGCGAGAAGCCGTTGTACCCTGTCAGCGCAAGGGGCCACGGGTGCGGTCATGCATCCGTGGCCCCTTCATTTCCACACCCGGCCCGCAGGGCACGACCCGTCAACCGACATCGGCCTTGAACTCCTGCTCGATGATGGCGACGATGGTCGGGAAGTGCTTGTCCAGGCCGCATTCGCCTTCCTCGCGACGAAGGCACCGCCCTTGGTCATCCTCACGGCAGTCGGCGCAGACCACCTCGCGGAGCTTCTCGTAGTATGGCTCTGTGGAGAAGTCCCGTATCTGGGCCACGATCCGGATGACTTCGTCCAGCCGGGCAAAGAGGGTGTTGAAGGCATCGGCCGGTAAACGGTTGCCCGCCTCACCAAGAATGCACCCCACCCGCTCCTGAAGACGCACTTCGATCCGTTCTCGCAGCGTACTCATCGAACCTCCCCGAAGGACGCTCCCGCCGTGTTACCTCTCCCCCCTCACCTGGGCCGCATACACCAACGCCCTGAGCCGCCCAGCCTCGGCCGCCTCATTGTATACAGGGAAGCACGCAGCTTGCCAACCGGCGCGTCCGGCGAGTATGGTGTGCCCGGTTCCACCCCGGAGACCCGATGGCGGAACCCGAACGACAAACCCCTCAAACAGGAGACTCACGAATGCGACGGCACCCCACCCTGGCGGCAAGGACGGCGGCAACTATGGTCATCCTCGTGTGCGGCCCAACCGCCATCGCCGACAACGGACAGGACGAACTGTACCGCCTGCAGGACGTGCGCACCGGCCGGTCCTCCAGCTCCGACCTCAACTGGCAGACCGGCAACGGCGACTGCCGCTATCTCAAGGCGGGCGATACCGTCACCATCGCCGACATCCACGGCCCGGGTGTCATCCGTCATATCTGGTTCACTATCGCCGCCGAAGATCCTAAGTACGGACGCTCGCTCACCCTGCGGATGTTCTGGGACGGGCAGGATCAGCCGGCCGTCGAGGCACCCCTCGGCGACTTCTTCGCGGTCGGCCATGGCCTGTGCCGAAACGTCATCTCCGAACTCGTGGCGGTCAGCTCCGAAGGCCGGGCCTACAACTGCTACTGGCCGATGCCCTTTCGCAAACACGCCCGCATCACCCTCACCAACGACTCAAAGAAATTCACCGCCAATGCGATCTACTTCCAGGTGGACTACGACAAGATGCCCTCCCTGCCGGCCGACGCCGCCTACTTCCACGCTCAATACCGACAGGAGTACCCGGCCAAGAAAGGCCAGAACTACCTGCTGTTGGACACCGAGGGTGCCGGCCTGTACGTCGGCACCGTTCTCTCATCCCAGGCCCGAAGCGGGGGCTGGTTCGGCGAGGGCGACGACTTCTTCTACATCGACGGCGAGAAGGAACCCACCATCAAGGGCACCGGCACGGAGGACTACTTCAACGACGCCTGGGGCTTCCGCGAGTTCATGCGACCGTACTACGGCGTGGTCATCTGGGAAGGCTATGACGTCGGCGACCGATGTACCGCCTACCGCTGGCACACCAAGGACCCGGTTCGGTTCACCAAGTCGCTGCGCGTCGAGATCGAGCACAAGGGCGGCATGTTCGACGACGCCGGAAAACTGGTCTCCGGCTACGAGGAGCGGTCCGATCTCTACAGCTCGGTGGCCTTCTGGTACCAGACCGGCGTCGCCAAGCGGTTCGCGAGCATGCCACCCGTCGAGGAACGCACCGTGCCGGCAATCGGTATCGAACTCGAATCCGCCAAGGCGGATGTGAGAATGACGCCGGCCGACACCCGGCTCGAGATTCAGGAGGGCGGTTACAGCGCCAACAAGCAGTTGTTCGTCCAGTTCGCCGGCCAGGAGTCCACACTGGCCGTACCCATCAAGCTCGACAAGCCCATCGAGGGGCTGGCCCATCTCAAACTGACCAAGTCACACGACTACGGTACCTGGAAGGTCTCCCTGGACGGCAAGACGCTCAAGGGTATGGATGCCGTCGATTTGTACAGCCCAACCATCGTCTCCCAGGACTTCAAGGTCGGCAGCGTCAAACTCGACGCCGGAACGCACGAACTCAAGTTCGAGTGCGCCGGCAAGAACGCCGCCTCCAAGGGTTACTTCCTCGGAGCGGACGCCGTCACCATCGAGGCGATCACGCTGTACGCCGTGCCCGCGAAGAGGTGAAGGAGAAAGAGGGACGAGCCGGGTCCAGACTCCCAAAACCACCCTTTGGAAGGGGCGAGGACGGTTCGGACACGGGCGGTTCGCGGTTTGCCGACTCGACCTCGACATGGCCCGCCGTCCTTGCCTCTCCGGCAGGAGCCTCCGGGCCACCGGCGGCATCGAGAAAGCGCGTAGCCCGCCTCTTTGCCGAAGGGGGGATGGGATCACGGGAACAGGACAGCTCTGGTTACCCGCCAGTCATGCGAATGGCAATAGCGGTGATGTCGTCGCGCGACCAGTCATGGGACGGCTGTTCGGTCGCTAAGCGGCGGGCTTCGTCGAGCGCGACCTCGGGACCATAGGTCCGGAACCGCTCGATCCAGTCAGTGGCGAGAATGGCATCCTCGCCGCGCAACTCGTTTCTCTGAAGCAACAAGGCCTCCAAACCGTCGGTGTAGAAGAAAAGGACGTCGCCCGGCTCGAAGGCATGGGCCGCAACCTCGAAGGCCTGATCCTCGAACGCTCCCAGCAAACCACCCCCGCTGCGGATCTGGCGAGGTCTCTGCCCTTCGCGGAACAAGATCGGATACGGCGTTCCGCCCCGAGCCCAGCGTATCAGCTTGGTGGTACGATCGAAGATCGCGTGCATCGCGGTGATAAAGTGACACTGGCGGAGCCGGGCGGCCAGCAGATCCTGGTTCAAGCGAGTGAGCAGTTCGTCCGGCTCAATGATCCGGTACGAGCCGTCGACAATTTCCTTGCCCCGAAGCGAGTTCTTGACCAGGATCGCCAGCAACGCCGCTGGCAGACCGTGCCCGGTGGCGTCGGCCAGGGAAAAACCGAACCGGTCCTCGTCCAGCCGGCTGATATCGTACGTGTCGCCACTGACGAAGTCCGCTGGCAAATAGAGGGTCGAGATGCTCAGCGGGGCAGCGTCGCCAATGGGCTCAGGCAGCAGGTCATTCTGGATCTGTCCGGCCAGCCGTATCTGTTCATCCAGATCGGTGTGAATCGCACTCCGCGGCGGGCGATCGCGGCGCAGCTCGGCAATCTCCTCGCGCATCCTGCGAAGCGGCCGGCGGATCTCGCACAGAGCCTTGATCCGCCCGGTCAACTCGTCGGCGTTCAACGGCATCCGCTTGAACGGCTGAACCGCAAACAGCATCCGCCCGGTGGACGTCACCGGACTGCTGACCTCACCGGAGAAAGTCGTTCCGCCGCGAGCCGAAGTCGACTCGTCGCGACTGGCGCCGTCTTCGTCGAGAACCAGCGTAGCGCAGGCTCGAGCGGAGGTCTCCGTCACCAGGCGCTCGAGAGCAGCCGACGAGCATGCGGCCGAGGGCAGGATGACACAGACATCGGCACTGTCCGGAATCCCGCTGGTCAGGGCCTTGTCCAGAGAACGGATCGAAACCCGAGCGTTGACCCGGTAAAGAGCGGTCTTCAGCGACTGGGGCGGAGCCATTCCGTGATCGACAATGAGTTGGACGTGCGGCGTTGCCAAAGGAGTCGGTCCACCCTATCCACGGAGGCCGCTTGGTACCCCTTGACCGGGAACGTCCGTCGCGGCCCCACCCAGATACCCATCTCAAAATCGGCATCCATTGATTCGGCGGAAACCAGACGCGACTTAACGTCACCCCGATAACTTCCGGCTTATTTTCTCACCACTGGACAAGCACTTCCGTTTTCGGGGCCGGCTGAATGAAGCGGATCACGAGGGCTTGAAGGGCCGCGTGGTAAGCCCACCCCGGCTCCTGCTCCCCCCGCCCGACGGCGGAGACGCGGGCGTCCAAAAGCCGGCCGCCCACGTGAACTCGCTCAGGCCGGGATACCCGCGCGATGACCAGCTCATTGGGCTGACCAGGCGGGAAGTCCAACGACACGGCCCAGAAGCTATCCGGGTGGGGTGCCCGCAGATCGGGCGGACTGCCCCAGCCGCTGACGTGCCAGCGGTTCCTGCCCCATCCGTCCGGCACGACCCGCGTCCAGGGGTCCGTCCACCGGGGCAGGCAACCCTGGGCCTTGAGGCATGCGAGCGGCAGCTGAGCGCTGATCAACGCACCCTGGGCCCGGTTGGCCTGCAGGTCCCAGACGTCAGGATAAAGACCCACCCACGGCTCACGGTCGAAGGTCTGCTGCCATCCGCTCCCGACGACACCCTCGGCAATGACGCGGAGCAAAGGATCCGGCCGGTCACGATCCAGCTCGATCACCTTGGCCGCCCACTCCAGACCACACCACTGGACGATGACGCCAAACCAGTTGATCGCATAGAAGCTCGGACCAAGAACGGGAACGGAACCGTACGGAGTCACCTGCCGGTTGGGGTTCCGGAACGCCTCGGCCGCCGGAATAACCTGCAGTTGCCAGTCGTCTCGACTGCGGGAAGCCCGAACCGTGCCGGGTGTCGCCTCGATCGGCACGTGCCAACTGTACAAAAACGGCACCCCAGACCAGGCCCAGTAACTCGCCTCGTCCAGATACCGCTCCTCTCCCGTGAGTCGATACCCAAGCTGGTAGGCCTCAACCGCCAGGGCCGCCGCCCGAATGTCCGGAGTATCCTTGTGAACCTCCCATGTCTGTGCGCCGCGAGGAACGCGAAACCGCCTCATCGCCTCCAGAGCCTTCAAGGCAGCTCCTGACGACTCCTCGTCACCTGTGAGCAACGCGTGGTGAAGCACCAGCAGGGTCGGCATGACACAGGTGCCCAGGGACGTACTTCCAACTTCACCCAGGGAGTCGTATTCACCCTTGCTGAACTGACGCGTCTGGTCGCGTACCTGGGGCGTGTCGGCGTAGGGCCAAGTCCCGTCCGAACGCAGGCCCGCAATGGCCGCCCTCGCAGGCCCGGCTTCCGCCACCCGAACAGCCAGCGGAACCATCGTGTCGATCAGCGTTCGGCCGACAAGCCCAGTCCGATCGAGCCATAACGTCTTTCCTGTAGAAAGGTTATGACTGATCAACTCCCCGGCCATGAGAGGAACGAACTCGCTACGCTTGTCCAGATACCAGTGATGACGCCACCCCTTCTCCGCCGGCCAGTACATGGTCTGTCCGAAGTGCTGGGCGATCAGCTCGCTCGTCGCCGCGGCATCGTGAGGAGTCGGGGGCCCGACCGGTGTGCCGAAAAACTCATACCAACGACGACCGATTCCGACGACCGGGGCATCGCATTCCGCGTAGAGCATCGCCCGAAGTGTGACCGGCTGCTGGGCGGCCATCACAAACGGCCTTGAGGCGAGAGATGAGTTCTCCTCTCGCCATGCCGGGATCGACGGGGCGGAGAGTCTCAGAAGGTGGTTCGACTGGCCGTCGAGGAAATTCGGCGAGGCGAAGGTCGCAGCAGGCATGTCGTTCCGGCCACACCAGGCATCCCGCGGCTGCCACATCAGGGCGGAGGTCAGACCGCAAGCCTCGACGGCCATCATCGGCAGCGTGACTTTGAAGGGATGCGGCGTCCAACGATCGGCAAATCTGCGACCAACCGCCCGGTCGCTCGATGATCGCCAGCCCGGCTCAAGCAGCTCCAGGCCGCCAAAGACAGCATAGCGATCCAGCGGGTCGCCAGCGGCCGAGGCATGCCCGCCAGCAGCGGGTGCATCGCAGCGATCTGCAAGCAGCACCGGGGCACTGAAATCGAGAAGCCGGCCACCTTCGGGACCGGCCAACGTGGCCACCACTTCAATCCCGGAGAGCCCGTTCTTCTCCAGAATCCGTGGCTTGAACTCGACCAACCAGCCCGGCAGATCTGCGATCACGCCGCTGAGCCGGGCCCCGCTCGAAGTGTGATCGGCCAGACCGAGGGTCGGACGGCGACGAACGATGCTGCCGTCTGCCTCGCACACCGCAACTTCGATGAGAGGCAGCAACCAGCCCGCCAGCCGCCAGCGATCCTGATGGTCACGAATCATCCACCGGGCCGCGCCGAGACCCCTGCCGTCAGCAGCAGAGATGAAGTCGAGCCGCACATGGTCGTTGCGGATGCCGCCGGCCAGGGGAAGCGTCTCATCCTCCCCCACGATCACGGAGGTCTGGAGATCGATGAGCGAGCGGTGGGATGATCCCAGGATTCGGACCGAGCTGGTGTGCACACCGGGGCGATCGAAACGGAGCCTGGTCGTCAATGCCGCCGGGGCGCTCGGAGCAGTCTTCGCCGTCCGGGCGTTGCCGTCGGCCAAGATGAAGTAGCAGCCCTCCTGCACACTCCGGCCGCTGGTTTGGCGAAGAGTGGTCTTTAGCTCCACCTCGGCGCCGATCGGGGTGTGGGCAGAACCGCAGGACAACGTGGCCGCCCACATGGCCGGCATGCGCACAAGCTCAATGGCGGCGATCTCGACAGTGCCGTCGACGTTGCCGTTGCAGACATCGAGTCGCACACCGGTCAGTTGCTTGCCCGCATCGAGCGGGCCGCCCAGCGGAAACTCGACGGTCAAGAAGTCGTCCCGGTCTTGATTCCCCGGAGGAACGGCCCGCCGGGCAGGAGTGTTCTCGGTCAGCTGGCGAGCCTCGGTGAATCCCGGGGCATCGGCCAGCTGCCAGTAAACCTGGGCGTAACCGTCACGGTCACTGCGCATCCGAACCCGAAGCCTGAGGCCGTCGAAAGGCACGTCGACGGGTGGCAATGAGAAGAACGCGTCCGGACCCGTGATCGTCATCCTCAACCGGCCGTCGACGACGGCGAGATCCTTCAGATGATTGAGGTCCCGACACGCGGCCAGGTCGGCCGGGGTGTTGAACGTCCATCGCCGCAAAACCTCCGGCTCCGGCGGAGGAGCAGCCCCTGAACCACCTGAAGGAGTTAAAAAGGGAATGGCAGCCAGCAGCATCCGGGGCGTCGCACGAGACATCGGTCATCCTCCATGTGAGCCGACGCCATCATACCGCGGGGCCCGCGTCGATTGGAGAAGGGAGCCGGCAACTCGACTCCATGAACGACAAGGGCACATGCCCATCCCGGCGAATGGAGCATTCTCCGGTTAGCCCGAAAAGACACTGACCGCGGAGAGCGAACTCGCCGCCGTCAGGACCGTGCCCGATGCCTGCGGTCTCTGATCAATACCGGTAGTGATCCGGCTTGAACGGCCCCTGCTGAGACACGCCGATGTACTTGGCCTGCTTCTCAGTCAGCCGGGTCAGGTGGACGCCAAGCTTCTTGAGATGGAGCATGGCCACCTTCTCATCCAGCACCTTGGGCAAGGTGTAGACCTTCCGCTCGTACTTGCCGTTGCTTCGGTTCTCCCACAGCTCGAGCTGGGCGATGGTCTGGTTGGTGAAGCTGTTGCTCATCACGAAGCTCGGGTGGCCGGCCGCACACCCCAGGTTCACCAGTCGACCCTTGGCCAGCACGATGATCCGCTTACCGTCCGGCCAGATGACGTGATCGACCTGCGGCTTGATCTCCTCCCATGTCAGACTCGCGAGCGAATCGACCTGGATCTCACTGTCAAAGTGCCCAATGTTGCAGACAATCGCCCCGTCCTTCATCTGATCCATGTGCTGCCGGGTGATGACATCGACATTGCCGGTTGCGGTGACGAAAATGTCGCCAAACCTGCAGGCCTCGTCCATGGTCACCACCTGGTAGCCCTCCATGGCCGCCTGCAACGCGCAGATCGGGTCGATCTCGGTAACGAACACGGTCGCGCCCAGCCCTTTCATCGACTGCACGCAGCCCTTGCCCACGTCGCCGTACCCCAGCACCACCACCTTCTTGCCCGCCACCATCACGCCGGTCGCCCGCTTGATGCCGTCCACCAGGCTCTCCCGGCAACCGTACAGGTTGTCAAACTTGCTCTTGGTCACCGAGTCGTTGACGTTGATCGCCGGGAAAAGTAGCTCCCCGCTCTTGGCCATCTGGTACAGCCGGTGTACCCCGGTCGTCGTCTCCTCGCTCACGCCAATCACCCGCTTGGCCACCTTGTGCCAGCACTGCGGATCCTTCTGCATAACCTTGATCAGCAGCTTGTCGATAATCTCGATTTCCTTGTTGTCGGTGCACGGCGTCGGCAGCTTGCCGGTCTTGGCGTGCTCCGACTCGAAAGCGTGCCCCCGGTGAATGAGCAACGTCGCATCGCCACCGTCATCGACGATCCCCGTGGGCCCGTCGGCATCCGGCCAGGTCAGGGCCCGCAGCGTGCAATCCCAGTAGTCCTCCAGCGTCTCGCCCCGCCATGCGAATACCGGAATGCCGACCTTGGCGATGGCCGCCGCCGCCTGGTCCTGGGTCGAGAAGATGTTGCAGCTCGCCCAGCGAACCTCGGCCCCCAGGACAACCAGCGTCTCGATCAGCACCGCCGTCTGCGTGGTCATGTGCAGCGAACCGGTGATCTTCGCCCCGGCCAGAGGCTTGCGGGCCGCGCAATCCTCCCGAATGGCCATCAGCCCGGGCATCTCCGATTCGGCGATCCCGATCTCCTTGCGACCCCACTCGGCCAGCGAGATGTCCTTGACTTTGAAATCCGTAACCGCAGTAGCCATCAGTATTTACTCCACAAGGGTCGACACTCACCCAATCGTCGGCGGCATGCACACCATAGGCCCTGAAGGAACCGAATGATAGGGCAAACCGGCCCAACGTTCAAGCTGCATGAACCCCAGTACCGCACCCCGAGGCGACGACAACCCGCTGCAGGATCGCCTCGTGCGGCTATACTCCGGCCACCCTGGGCGGAGTATAGAGGTATCGGCGACACCCTGATCCGCCGAGCCCTTGGGTGGCGGGATGAAAAGCACGTTCAGACCAGGACCATCGTCGCTGTCCGGGGCCACCAACAGATCCTGCCTTTCTATCGCCGGTACGGCTTCTGTCCTCGTGCTGTCACCCTCAGCCCGCAGTGAGGCCGAGAGCGAATCACGGTGGCACTCGATGGTCCCGAGTGAGTTGAGGATGCACCCGAGAAACAGGCTCTTTACGAAATGCGACGGGTCGAGGACAATCCGGACCATGGTGAGCGTCGACTTCGTTCTTGGGGCCGCAACAACCACCTGGAAAGCGATCCTCAGCCAGTTCTGGCCCGTGGTCGCCGTGTCGCTCGGCGTCTCGCTCCTGGCCACGCCCCTCTGTCGGCACGCTGCCCTTCGCAAGGGGATTGTCGACCGGCCGGACGACTTCCTCAAGCCGCACAAGGTGCCAATCCCCTACCTCGGCGGCGTCGCGGTCTTCGCCGGCTGGCTCGCGGGCATCCTGGTCTCGCTGCTGGACGCCCACGCGACCGTGCAGAAGTGCCAGATCCTCGGTGTCGCGGCCGCCGGGGCGGCAACCATGCTCGTCGGCCTGTTCGACGACCTTCGGTTCATGCGCCCTACGATCAAGCTGGCGTGCAATATCACTGTGGCCGTGTGGCTGCTGTTCTTCGGACTCGGCGACCACATCATCCAGGTCTTCACCGGGCTGATCATCCCTCGCAACGAGCCCCTGGCCCGCTGGCTGGAACTGGTCTACTCGGTGCCGATCGTGCTCTTCATCGTGGTCGGAGCCTGCAACGCAACCAACCTCATCGACGGCCTGGACGGCCTGTGCGCGGGCGTACTCGGCATCATCTCGATCGGCTTCGCCATCCTGGCCATCCACATGCGGATGTACTCCAACGTGGACGTGGACAACGAAAGGATCGTCCTCGCTCTGGCCATGCTGGGAGCGGCGGCCGGTTTCCTGCCATTCAACATGAACCCGGCAAAAATCTTCCTCGGCGACGCAGGCTCCATGCTGCTCGGACTCAATGCCGCCGTTCTCATCCTGCTGTTCGCCGAACGCCAACTCGTGCTCTGGATGATCGGCGCTCTCATGGTCTTCGGCCTGCCGATTGCCGACATGCTCTTGACGCTGGCCCGACGATGGCGAAACGGCAAGCCGCTGATGATCGGCGACCGCAGCCACTTCTACGACCAACTCCGCGACCGCGGCCTGAGCGTCCGGCAGGTCGTGGCCATCAGCTATCTCCTGACCCTGGCCTTCGTACTGATCGGGATCTCGGTGATCTTCCTCCGAACCCGCTACGCGATTCTGGTCTACGGCCTCACCTGTCTGGGGGTCGTGGCTGCAGTGTGGAAGTTCGACATGGTCGGTATCGAGAACCGACGACAAAACGAGAACAACACCCCTGGTTCCGGCACCGACAAGAGTCCTTCATGAGCAGGCTAAGGCAATGAGCAACGGTCCTCTCGTCGAACGACAGCGGTGGTTTCGATTCTTCCCCGACGGGAGTATCGAGTTCCTGGTGATCACCCGGGTGCTCATGGTGCTCCTGCTCGTAGCCCTGATTGTGCTCATCGCCCGGCAGCTCGAACGATCGGCCACCCTCGTCGCCCTGGCAGGCATCTGCTGGCTGGATCAAGTTCTGGTCCTGTGGTGGGCGGTGCAGATCGTCACCGACCTGAGCCTGCTGGCCAACCCGCAAAGCCCCCCCAGCGGCGAGGGCGGGCCACGAACGAGTCCTGCCACCACCGCCGGCTCTGACCGTGAACGCAGGTGGCTGACGGCAAGGGCCTGCCTGCCCGGCACGGTCGCCCTGCTCCTGCTCGCCCTGATGGCCGGAACCCCGATACTGAGCGTGTTCCTGCGAATCAGTCCGTCAAAACCGGTCCTCGGCGCCGCGTACCTCGCCCTGGGAGCCGTGTTCATCCTGCTCCTGCCCTTTGGGCAGCGGGCCCTGCACCAGGTCCGGCTGGGACCACCCCTCTGGACCTTCCTCTCCCTGATCCCAATAGCCCATATGTTCGCCGTGCACCGCGTCGCCCGGGACCTCGAGGGTCAAATCAGATTGCTCCATCAGCGACGATCACCCGCGCCCTCAACGCCCACCGAAGAACCGGGAAACCCCGCCGGAACCATCGCCGAAGTCGCCTGGATCCTGACCGTCGTCCCCTGGGCGATCGTGGCCGCCGTCATGCTGGCTCGGGGAGAGTGGCCGCGCGGGTGGGCGGGCAGCATCCCCACCTGCGGCGGCATACTGGCCACCACCCTTCTAGTCATCGCCGACACCGCAGCCCTCGAACACGTCCATCGTCGGTTTGTCGCCTTGATACGCAGGAAGTAACTGGAGCAACGTCATGAAGTTAACGGTCATTGGCTCAGGATATGTCGGTCTTGTCACCGCCGTGTGCTTGTCCGATACCGGCAACGACGTCGTCGGCCTGGACAATGACCCTTCCAAGGTCGAGGCCCTGAATCGCGGCCAGACGGTCATCTTCGAGCCCGGCCTGGGCGAAATCCTGACCAGTAACATGAAAGCCGGTCGCCTCCGCTTTACCCTGGACAAGCCCGCGGCAATCCATCACGGAGACGTGATCTTCATCGCAGTGGGCACCCCACCCAAGGCCGATGGATCTCCCGACCTCACCGCAATCCGGGCGGTCGGCGACGATATCGCCCAGCACGTGGACAAACCCAAGATCGTGGTCATCAAGAGCACCGTCCCCGTCGGCACCGGCGACGAACTGGAGCAGCGAATCAACGCCAAGGCTCCCTTCAAGGTCTCGGTGGTCAACAATCCCGAGTTCCTCAAGGAGGGCAGCGCAGTCGCAGACTTCCAGAAGCCCGATCGGGTGATCATCGGGGCGGAAAACGCCGAGGCCGCCGCGGTGATCAGCGAGTTGCATGAGCCGTTCATCCGCAACCAGCGCCCCGTGCACATCATGCGCCGGGCCGCCGCGGAAATGACCAAGTACGCGGCCAACGCCGCCCTCGCCACCCGAATCAGCTTCATCAACCAGGTCGCCAATATCTGCGACGAACTCGAAATCGACGTGAACGACGTCCGCCGGGGTATCGGATCCGATTCGCGGATCGGCTTCCAGTTCCTCTATCCCGGCGCAGGATACGGCGGCAGCTGCTTCCCCAAGGACGTCCAGGGACTAATCTACGTCGCTAAACGGGCCGGCGTCACCGCCGACCTGCTCGAGAGCGTACACCAGGTCAACGTCCGCCAACGTCTCGTGATCTACAACAAGATCATCACTCGATTCGGCCAGGATCTCGCCAAGCTCACCTTCGCTATCTGGGGCGTCGCCTTCAAACCCAAAACCGACGACATCCGCGAGGCCCCCGCGGTCATCCTGATCGAGAAGCTCCTCCAGGCCGGAGCAACCGTGCGAGCCCACGATCCCGAGGCCCTGGCCAACCTCAGGCAACGCTTCGCAGACCGGGTGAGCTGCCACGAGCAGGCTTACCAGGCCCTCGACGGAGCCGACGCCCTCGCCATCCTCACCGAGTGGAACGAGTTCCGATCCCCCAATTTCGAGCTGATGCGGGCCCGGATGCGCCAGCCAATTATCTTCGACGGCCGTAACCTCTACTCCCTGGAAACCATGCGCAAGCACCAGTTCGAATACTACGGCATCGGTCGATCAGCGGCATACGCCGCCCGATATTCGGACCGCCTGGATGTGAGCCTCCCCTAGGAGTATCTCTGCGGCCAGGACGCTTCTCCGCCAGCATCCTGCGCCTGGGAAAACGAACGTGCCGACAGCCAGCCATCATCCCGGAGCTCGAGCGATCCCGGTCCTTGTGGCCGCAGCCGGCCTCAGCACACTCGGACTGTCCGGCTGCTTCCCCGGCAACCCCGGATCCCTGATCTCGGATGCCCTCCCCCTGGTCCTCGCGTTCCGGCCCATCGAAGAGGCACCACCCGACGCGGAGCCGTTCTATCTGGTCACCCTCGGTGAGTCGGTCGCCGCCGGCAACGGCCTGCCCGAACAAACCAAGTTCGCCAACCAGGTGGCCGCCGAGATCCAGCGCCGCACCGGCCGCCCGGTGATTCATCAACGCCAGGCCGCCTCCTCTGCCACCATCCTCCGACGCGCGGACGAGGAACAATGTGACTCCGGCTGCTTCGCGGAATCGCCGGCCATCCCCACCTCGGTCCACCGCCAGATCGACCTGGTCACCCTGCCAGAACGTATTGACCTCGTCCTGCTCACCGCCTGCATCAACGACGTCGGCGTGACCACCATCATCTCACCGGACAAAACCGACCAGGAGTTGGCCGATCTGACCCGGCGGTTCTGCCGGGACGAGATGCTCACCCTGCTGGGCAGAATCCGAACGGTCATGCCCCAGGCTCACATCGTTGTCACCGGCTACTACCCCATCGTCAGCGAATACAGCCACGTGCCCCCCGGAATCGACGAGCGATTGTACTGGGCCAGCCTGTCGGTCGAGAGAGGCCTGTCTCAGTGGCTCTCCATCGCGGCCAGCCACTGCCAGACCTTCGATCAGACCGCCCGGAACAGCCTGCGTGAGGCAGTGGATAGGCTCAACACCGCCAACGTCGCCGACCCCCGCGTGCTCTTCGCCGATCCCGATTTCGGGCCAGAACACGCATTGTTCACCAACGATCCCTGGCTGTGGGGATTGACCAACCTGGATCCGCTGGGCCTGTTCTTCTTCATGAGAATCGAGTGGGTCCCGGAAGACCCGCTGTTCCTCTCGCGGATCAACACCTGCATGTCCAACCCCGGCGCCAGCCCATCACCCAAGTGCTACTACACCTCGGTGGGACACCCGAACTACAAGGGCGCGATGGTCTACACGAATGCCATCCTGCGGGAGCTGGAGAGCGCGGGTATCGTACCGGCCACGCCTTGACATGCTGGCCCGGCCCGGACAAATACCCTCGCCAGCCTTGAGTTGGGCAACCCACAGGTCCAACCCAACCGCAAGTGCCCGCTGCTCTCCCAGAGCTGGCCTTCACCGACAACCTGAAGCCTGTCTCGGTAGGTGTCGCACCCGCCTCTCGCCGGCGCTGACTCAAGCGGCTTCTCCGTCTCACGCAATCTGCTGAGATGGGCTCTTAACGGCGGCGAGAATGGCCCAGGACGGCGAGGCCACCCAGAGCCAGCAGGGCCACCGTGGCAGGCTCGGGCGCCGAAACGAAAGCCAGACCGACCAGGTTGCTCACCGTGTAGGAGCCAACGGCCACAGTCGCCCCACTGCCCAAGTCGAGCGTATACAGCGTGTTGGTCCCCGAATCGACGGCGAAGGTCACGTTGTCCTCCGGACGGGTGGCAATGTCGTAGACATGTTCGAGGCCCATAGAAGCCACAAGAGCGGCAGATCCGGTCGTGGTGCTGATCTGATACAGGGCCCGGCGATCCTCGCTGACGCCGAAAAGCCCGCCGGCATTGAAGGCCAGCGCGTAGACGTCGTTGACGCCGAGCGTACCAATGAGCGCGGCTCCACCAGTGTCGGGATCGATCTCATAAAGCTGATCGCCGGCCGCCCCAAAGCCGTGAGCGCTGGTACCATAGAGCTTGCCCGCAATTGGGTCGAAAGCCAGCGAAATGATCTTATCGCTGCTGGAAAAAGGTGCGACGGCCGTGGCTGAGCCGGTGATCGGGTCAATGGTGAGCAGCGTGTTCGTGGTAACGTCCGGCGCCCAGATGCGGTGCGAGCCCGGCCGGGTATCACTGGCCAGATCGCCAGGGTAATCATAGCCGGTCGGACCAACTAGGCTGCTTGCCCCTGTCGCCAGGTCCAACCGATAGACCAGCCCCGGACCCGCAAACTTGCTGACGGCATACAGCTCACTTGCCTGGACGACTGCAACCGATACGGCGGTGACCGCGACCACCAACGCGACAGACCGTATCCTCATGCGATCCTCCTCTCCCCAGACAACGGCTGCGGTGTATAGGCTACCTACGAGCCGAGATGCTCGCCCCGAACCTGAACAACATTGTAGCAAATCCCTCCCCCCCTGACCACTCCATCGGCCCGGCTGCCCACCACGAAGAACCTCGAATCGGACACCGCGCGCCGCACCACGGACCAACAGACAACCAAGAGATCGACCCCCTGCCTCGATGTGCCGAACACCGATCAGCCCGCCTGTCGACAGGCCGTCAAGAAAGCCCCGCCCCTCCGCAAATGCCCGCCACTCCAGTCACCTCGCATGCCCAGAAAGCAAGCGAGAACGGCCACCATAACGAATGCCCGAATCAGGCCTGCGCGGCCACGTCGAAATGAAACCGCCATGGACACGGATACGGTCCAAGCCCGACGCCTGGCCCGCGGCTGAAAGCCAACAGTTAGTAGCTGCCCACTCCCTTCACCCAACCACTGGTGCTACCCGCGCCAGATTGCAGAATCCCTGCAACTGCTTCTTGTAGTCGCCATAAAGGAAAAGCTGGTGGAAACCTGGGTAGTCCAGCAAGTCTGGCGAACCGTCGAGCTTGACGCTGACCGAGACCACGCAGCCGCCAGCTGGCGGAACGGCAATGTTGTCGACCACCTCGCCACTGCCGATGATCATCCGCGGGGCGGTGCCGTCCACGCTCGGCTCGACGTCCACGACCGTCATGCGCTCGCCTGGCCTCCACATCGTCCGCGGAACCGCGTCACGCTTGCCGTGATGGAACGAGAGATAGAAAGGCTCGGCCGGCCCGTCAAAACCCTTCATCCGCGTCGGGCATGAACAGTGAGCCCCGATCAGCAGCTGCCTGCCCGTATCGGGCACCGGGTCCTGCTGGAAACCCGGCCGATCAAAGAGCTGCTGCACCAGAGCATGCGTCAGGCAGGCACCGAGATCGGCCTCGCAGGCGGCCGGGATACCGTGATCGTTCATCCGCGACCAGGCGATACACGGCAGGCTGACCTTGCTCTTACCCAGGGCCCCCAGGCAGTCCATCGTGATCGCGTCCCCTTCCTCACGCTCAAGGATTGAACGGGCAACTACGTAGCTCTTGACCCCGTTGAGCACGTCCTGACGGGTCGGACCCGCCAGCTTGGTCGCATGACCCAGATACTCGTCGGCAATTCCCCGGACCTCGTCTGTCTCCAATGTGCGGTTGTACTCGTCCAGAAACTCACGGGCCGGCAGGTAGCGAAGCCTGGTGCCGAAGTGCTTCATCGCCTCATCGCGCCGCTTGTTGCCAGCCAGCACAATGTAGCGCATCTCTCGCAACTTGGCCGCCGCCCGTACCATCTTCATCGCATAGGCGACCTCGGCAAAACCATCCCCCGAGCAGATGTGGCAGCCCTGTCGCCTGGCCAGCGGGGCGGTATTGATCGTGAACGCCGCCCCAATCGGCGCGAACACCACCGTGAGCAGGCCGGTATCCGCCGCCTTGACGGCCGTCGGCCAGGCGTGCGCCTGCCGGTCCAGAAGGACAACCAGCAGCCCGTCCGCCTCCGCAGCCTTGCTCTGAGCAAGCCACGCATCCGCCTCCGCAGGCGAGTAGATCGGCTCCGGCCGGAGAGTAGCGACCATGCCAAGCTGCTCGGCTGTCGATTCGATCTGGCCGCGATAGCTCGCCAGCGCGGCTTCGCCGTTGTAGATGGCTCCCGGCCAGCGGATGCCGTAATCCTCTTTCCGCCGAACGAAGGCGACCGCAAGTTTGGGCACGTACTTGGACCCCGGCCCACACGGCTTGATGCGTCGCTCCTGAAAACCGCTCGCCGGAACCAGCCACCCGCCCCCCGCCGATCCCGTGCTCGCACAGCCGACCAGCGAGCAACCGCAGGCCGCACCGCATCCGCCCAGGATGAAGCGGCGGCGAGTAACAGAATGAGGATCGTTCCGGTGATCGTACGTCTCGTGCATGACCGAACCTCCCTTCGTCCTCATGACCTCCCGCAATCGCCTGCACGGCCCTCCGGCAGGCTAAGGCTATCTCACTCGCCCGGCCAGCACTTCTGCCATCGTCCGCTCCAGCGCCTCGGCCGTCCGGAGCAGAGCCTCCGACAGCGGCGTGCCCGGCGGATTGATCGAGTGGTAGCTCTCCAGAATCTCCAGCGCCGCTTCCGCCCCGTCGCCCACGCAACCGACCAGCGCAACACACGGCACACCGGCCGCCTTGGCCGTGCGGCCGACGCCGGCGATCACCTTGCCCATCATCGATTGCCGGTCGATCCGACCCTCCCCGGTGATGACCAGATCCGCCCGAGCAACTCGGTCCGCCAGCCGGACGGCGTCCATGACGATCTGTACGCCGGATTGCAGCCTGGCACCAAAGAACGCAACCAGTCCGGCTCCGAGCCCGCCGGCCGCTCCGGCACCGGGCAGATCGGCCACATCGAGGCGGAGATCCCGCTTGATGAGTCCCGCCAGATGACCGAGGTTGCGGTCCAGCATCTGCACCTGGTCCGGCGTCGCCCCCTTCTGCGGACCATAGATGGCCGACGCTCCGCGCGCTCCGCACAGCGGGTTATCTACATCACAGGCGACCAGAATCTCGGTCGCGGCAATTCGCGGATCGCGAGCCGAAAGATCGATGCGAGTGATCTCATTCACACGGCCGCCGCTCAGCCGGACAGGCAGAACCATCAGAGCATCACCGAAACCGCACCAGCTGGCGGCTTCGCCGCAACCACATTCGTGCGCGGACGACAGCATTCCGGTACCAAGGAACCGCACGCCGATCGCCTGGGCAGCACCGATTCCGCCGTCGTTCGTCGCGCTGCCGCCAATCCCGATGAGTATCCGCCGGGCGCCGGCGTCGAGAGCGGCCATCACGAGTTGGCCAGTGCCGTACGTGCTGGTCAGTAGCGGGTTGCGTTTCTCAGGCGGCACAAGTGCCAGCCCCGTGGCGGCGGCCATCTCCATGACCGCCGTCCGTTCCGATCCACCGAGCATACCCCACACCGCCCGGACCGGATCGCCCAGCGGCCCCGCTACCGACACCAGGTGCCGCGTCCCGCCCGTGGCCGCAATCAAAGCCTCGACCGTGCCCTCGCCCCCGTCGGCCATGGGGACGATGTCGATCTCGGCATCCGGCACCACCCGCCGTACACCCCGGGCAATGGCCGCACAAACCTCCTGGGCCGACAGAGCCTCCTTGAACTTGTCTGGGGCAATGATAATACGCATGGCCGACCGCTGACCGCTGATCGCTACCCTCGGGCTTACCTCGCGACGAGAGCCCCCGCCAGCACGCGCAGGAACATCTGCTGCACCTCATACACCTTGAACAAAAGCTTCTCGCCCGGCCTGACCTGTTCGAGGAGCAGGCCGACGTCTTCCAGATCGCTCGGGAAGTCGTTGCCGATCTGGAAGATGATCAGGCCGGGCACGAACCCTGCCCGGCCCGCCGGACTGTCACGCTCGACGCGAGTGATCAGCAGTCGGCCGTCCACGTCCAGCTGCTTGGCTTCCTTCGGCGTCAGGATCCGAACCGTCAGACCGAACTTGTGCTGCAGCAACTCGGCACCGTCCGGAATCGGGATCGCCTTCGGTACGAGCGTGGCGGACATGAACTTGCCGCCCCGAGTCAACTTGATATCCACCTTGTTGTTTCGACTCACACTCAGCATGTGAACGTGAAAGTCCACGTCGCTGGTGATCGGCTTGCCATCCACCGCGGTCAGCTCATCGCCCGGCTCGATGCCCGCGGCCGCTGCCGGCCCAGTGGCCTCCACGACCTTGGGGCTGCCCCGAGAACTCAGCCGCAGACCAATCTCCAGCCGCTTGCGCCGCTCAATGGACAACATGTCCGGCAGCAACTTCCGCAAATCGTCGACCGGAATGGCAAATCCGATGTTCTGGGCGTCGCCCCGGATCGCGGTATTGATGCCGATCAGTTCACCCAGAATGTTGAGCAGCGGCCCGCCGGAGTTGCCCCGATTGATGCTCGCGTCCGTCTGGATCAGATGCTCCGAGAGAACATCCTCCCCGACGGTGAGCTTGCGGTTCAGGGCACTGACAATGCCGGCCGTCACGGTGTGCTCGTAGCCCAGCGGGTTGCCGATCGCAATCACCGTCTCCCCGATCATGAGGTCGTCGCTGCGACCCATGACAATCGCCCGCCAAGGCCTCTTCGCGTCAATCCTGAGCACCGCCAGGTCGTGCCGCTCGTCGATACTGACCAGGTCCGCCTCATGCTCCGAGCGGTCGGCGAAGATGACCTTCGGCCTGGCCGCCTGGGTGACGACGTGAGCATTGGTGACCACGTACCCGTCCGCGTGCAGAATGAAGCCACTGCCCAGCGACGTCCGCTCGTAACGCTGCTTCTGCGGGCCGAATCCGGGAAGGTCAAAAAAGTTCTCCAGCGGATTCACTCGGCGCTCGATCTCGACAATCTGCGTCGCCGTGATATTGACCACGCTGTCTCGTGCCCGTTCGAACACCTCGACGATCGGCGTCCGCCGGCTGGGCTGATTGGAGGAGGAGATCACGCTCGGCGTCCCCCCGAGCAGGGCGAGAACCAGGACCCGCGCAGCGGCAATATTCATCCATGGACCCATGGCGACCGAGTATACCCGCCCACCCGTGTTCTCAGAAGATGAAATCCGTCGACAGAAACTTCGAGCAACGACCCGAAACGATCCCGGACACGATCCGCTGGTTCGGCTCCGTGCTCTTGGCGGCCACCAGGCTCCGGATCGAGAAAACCCGGAGCGCATCGCTGACCGAGAGCGTGCCCTCGGCCGAGTCCTTGCGGCCGACGAACGGAAACTTGTCCGGACCACGCTGGCACTGGCTGTTGATGTTCACCCGCGAAACCTGGTTGACCAGCGGATCGATGAGCCGGCTCAGCCGCTGAGGATCGTTCCCGAACAGGGCCGCCTGCTGCCCGAACGGAGAGGCAACCACCCAGTCAATCACCTCCCGCTCGTCGTCGTAGGGCACGATTGGCGTGACCGGACCGAACTGCTCGATCTGGCAGATCCGCGTCTTGAGATCCGCCGGGTAGACCACCGCCGGATAGAACAGCGTCTGGTCGATCGTCCCCCCACCGCGATTGATCACCTTCGCCCCAGCGGCAACGGCCTCATCCACTAGCCCCTTGAACCACTCCGGACGACCCTGCTCGGCCAGCGGCGTGATGTGGACGCCATCGTCCCAGGGCATGCCGACCTTCAGCTGCTCAACCTTGCGGGCAAACCGCTGGGCAAACTCATCCGCCAGGCTGCGGTGAACGAAGATGATCTTGATGGCCGTACACCGCTGCCCGTTGAACGACAAAGCACCTAATACACATTCGGAAACCGCCAGGTCAAGATCGGCATCCGGCAGCACGACGGCCGCATTCTTGGCATCCAGCCCGAGGACGCACCGCAGCCGGTTCGGACGCGGATGCTGGTGCTTGAGCAGGGATGCTACCTTGGCCGACCCGATAAAGGCCAGCACGTCAACCCGCCCGCTCTCGATCAGCGGCCCCACGACCGTCGGACCGTCGCCGTACACCGTGTTGACCACACCCGGCGGAAACGAGGACGCAAACGCCTCCAGTAACGGGGCGTGAAGGAGCACGCCGTACTTGGGCGGCTTGAAGATAACCGTGTTACCCATGATCAGGGCCGGAATCAGCGTCGTGAAGGTCTCATTCAGCGGGTAGTTCTGCGGCCCCATGCACAAAACAACGCCCAGGGGGCTGCGGCGAATCTGGGCCACGAAGCCCTGCTCAACCGCAAACCGGGAACTGTTCCGATCCAGCTCCTTCAGGGCCTCGATCGTGTCACGAATGTAATCGACGGTTCGGTCAAACTCCTTGCACGAGTCCGCTCGGCTCTTGCCAATCTCCCACATCAGCAGGCACACGACCTCCTCGCGAACCGCCTGCATCCGGGGGATGAAGGACTCTAAATGGTGGATGCGGTCGGCCACCGACATCGTCGGCCACCGGCCGCAACCCTGCCCGTACGCCCGGCAGGCGGCATCCAGCACCTCGAGGGCAGCCTCGGCGGTCATCAGCGGATACTCGCCCAGCTCAAAGGGTCCCCCACAACCGCCGGACCCGGCCACACAAACCGGCGACAGCACCCTCTGCCGCGGCCCAGACCACAACCGAACCTCACCGCCAACGAGGTACCGATCAGCTGCCCCGTAGAAGTCCATGCGAACGTCGGCGGGTATCTCCGCCACCTCGGGAAACACACGCTTCGGGGCATCAACCGTCGTCGGCATGAGAACCTCTCCTCAAAGGGTCGTCGTCACGTCAGGATGGCATTATACTAGGCAGGCCGGGGAAACTTGAGAAGCGAAACCGCGGACTGGCGCTCCGGCCCAAGCCCTGCCGAGCCGGACGACGCAAGTCCCACCAACGGCCAAGGCCAGGAGACAAACATGGAGAGGCAGCGTTTGCGTCGGATCCAAAGTGCCATCGTGTCGACCGTCATCGCGGCCCTGCTGGGACTGGTCACCAGCCCCGCCCAGGCTCAGACCACGAAGCCGTCGCCAACCACCAGGCCGTCATCAATCACCACCCTGCCTCCGCTCAAAGTCCTGATGATCGCCGCCGGCCAGGCTCATAACTATGACACGCTGCCTAAGAGGCTGGCCGACAACCTGGCCAAGGACCGCGACCTGGAGGTCCGCGTGGTCGGCGATCTCGGCATCCTCACCCCCGACGAGTTGAGCAAGTGTGATGTCATGATGTTCAACAACTGCCAGGACGACAAGCTGACTGACACCCAGCGCGCGGCGATCCTCGGAGCGCTCCGGCAAGGCAAGGGCCTGGTGGCCATGCACTGCGCGCTCTACTCGTTCCAGCCCTGGCCGGAATGGCGCAAGATCGTTGGCTGCGTCGTGCGCGGGCACGACCCGTTCACCTCCTTCGAGTCCGTCGTCGTGGACAGTGACCATCCAATCGCCAGGAACGTGCCCATGGAGTTCAAGATCAGCGACGAGCCCTACCTGGCCGAGGAATGGATCGAGGATAACCACGTCATCGTGCAAACCGCCGAGCCTCGGGGCAAACGCACCAAGCCGGAACCTATGGTCTGGACAACACGGTACGCCGGCGCTCGCGTCTTCTCGATCATGTTCGGCCACGACGAGAAGGCCCAGACCGAGCCGGCATTCCTGAGACTGCTGGCCAACGGCACCCGCTGGGCCGGCGGCCGGCTCGGGCCGCCAACCGTGGTCAGCGAGGCGGAAATGCTCGACGGCTTCCTGCCTCTGTTCAACGGCAACGCCCTGGACGAATGGCGCTATGACCCGGCACTCTGGAGAGTCGAGAACGGCATCATCATCGGCGACTCCCATCCCAAGGGCCTGACTAAAAACTCCAACGCCATCGCCCCCGGCGAGTACATCGACTTCGTGCTCCGCTTCAGCGTCAAGCACATCAGCGGCAACACCGGCGTGCAGTTCCGCAGCGAGGAGCTGCCCGAGTACGAAGTCGCCGGCTACCAGGCCGACGTCGTGCCTGGCGGCTGGGGAAACCTGCACGAACAGAACGGCCGGCGACGACTGGTCGACGGATGGACCGGCAAGGCCGAGAAAGTGGTAAACCTCAAGGACTGGAACGAGATGGAGGTCATCGCCCAGGGCCCGCGCATCATCATCAAGACCAACGGCCTGGTCACCGCCGATTATACCGAGACCGACGCTGCCAAACCCCGCTTCGGCATCTTCTCCCTGCAGCTCCACCGCGACGAACCGATGACCGTCCAGTTCACCAACCTCCGCGTCAAACCGATCGAGGCCGGCGCGAGCCAACCGGCGGAGAACGCCAAGTAGCCCGTCTTGCCCCCTCGATGGCCTCGAAGGCAGCCCCAACAATGTTGTCCAGAGCGGGCACCTTCATGACACCCGGATGGAGGGTAAAGGCACCCTGACCTGTGAAAAACCAGTCCGTGACCTCGATCGAGACCGCGAGAGCCGTTTGACTCCCAAGCCGCTCAAGACGCTCGGCGAGCCGCACAAACACGCCTTCTGCCTGCGAATCCACCACCGAACAGCCGGCACCGACACCGGCTATCCGCCACCCCAAAACCGACGGCCGGCCCGCGGCTCGGCCGTCACACTCCACCGTGATTAGCCTCAATTCACCACGTTGATCGGCACGCCGCGAAGAAAAGCGGCTACGTTCTTGGCGGTCGTCTCGGTCAGCCGCTTGCGAGCCGAGGCCGTCGCCCAGGCGATGTGCGGGGTCAGAATGCAGCGCGCAACCACGAGCAACGGACTGTCGACGCCGATCGGCTCCCTGGCGACAACATCAAGGGCCGCGCCCGCCTGCTTGCCCCAAACACAACGCGTCGGCCAGGTCCTGCTCGCGAACCAGCCGACCACGTGCAGTACTGATCAGAGAAGCCCCCGCTTTCATCAGCCCTGGCAGCCTGGCATCTACCAGTCCCATGTTCTCCGCGGTCAACGGGCAGTGCAGCGAAACTGCGTCCGCCCTGGTAAAAACTTCGTCCAGCCTGCACCAGGAAAACGGAACGAACGACGGATCGCCTCCCCCGACACTGTCGAACGCCAGTCACCAGATGACCGTCAACCCCAACCCGGAACCCGGCCCAACACCGCAACGCTCAACCAGAAGCCTTGCCGAGATCGGCAGGCACGGCTAGGCTGCATCTATGCAACTCCTCAAGAACTGTCTCCCGCTGGCAATCACCCTCGGCGCCTGCCCCTGCTTCGCCGACAAGCCCGAACCCGATGCCAAGACCGTTCGCGCCCGCGGCCTGCTGACGCTGCTCACTCGCGGCGAGTTCACGGAGTTCGTCGCCGCGGCCGACGAGAAGGTCAAGGCCGCGTTCAGCCCCCAACAGGCCGAGCAGGCCTGGACCGGAATCACCGCCAAAGTCGGCCCCTACCGCTCCGAAGAGTCGGCTACTTACGCCAAGGTCCCGGGAGCCCATGTGGTCCGCTTCGTCTGCCGGTTCGAACGCGGCAAGGCCACGTTGCGAATCGTCCTCGACGACGCGGATCGTCTGTCCGGCTTGTGGTTCGATGCCGTCGAGCCCGACGCACCCTACCAGCCGCCCACCTACGCCGATCCCAAGGCCTACCGTGAACAGAAGATCACCGTCTCCGCGGGACAATTCCCCCTGCCCGGCACCCTCACCCTGCCGACCAGGCCCGGCCCGCACCCGGCGGTGCTGCTCGTCCACGGCTCCGGCCCACACGACCAAGATGAGACCATCGCGGCAAACAAACCGTTCCGCGACCTCGCTTTCGGGCTGGCATCTCGCGGCGTGGCCGTACTCCGGTACGAGAAACGCACCCACAAGTACCCCACTGCGGTGAAACCGGAGGAATGGACCCTCGAGACCGAGACCATCGAGGATGCCGTCGCCGCCGCCGAACTGCTGCGGAAACAAGCGGACATCGACCCGAAACGCGTTTTCCTCGCCGGCCACAGCCTGGGCGCCTTCGTAGCACCATTCATCGCCAGGCGAGACCCAAAGCTGGCTGGCATCGCCCTCCTGGCCGGCAACGCACGCTCGATCCTCGACCTGATCGATGAGCAGACCGAGTATCTGGCCGGCCTGGACGGCTCGATCTCCGACGACGACCAGAAGAGACTCCGCAACCTCCGGGAGGCAACAGCCCTCATCCGCCAGGGCAAGACGGAGGGCCTGACCGAGAAGGTCGGCATGCCCGCCGCCTACCTGGCCCGCATGCACACGCTCAAACCCATCGAGGCCGCGGCGGAGCTGAACACCCCCATCCTGATCGCCCAGGGCGGCCGCGACTACCAAGTCACCAGGACCGATTTCGACCTGTGGAAGAAGGCCCTCGGTACCCACAAGAACGTCACCTTCAGGCTCTACGACAAGCTCAACCACCTGTTCATCCCCGGCAGCGGACCGTCCACCCCCGCCGAATATGGCAAGGCCGGCCACGTGGATGTCCAGGTCGTCGAAGACCTCGCCGCTTGGATCGAGACCATTGCCCCAGACCGCAGTCAAACACAATGACTCCTCTCCCCAGAAAGACCGAAAGGAGAACCATGGCTCGACGACGAATCCATATGATCTGCAACGCCCACCTCGACCCCGTCTGGCTGTGGGAGTGGCAGGAAGGCGCCGCCGCTGCAATCTCCACCTTCCGCACCGCGGCCGATCTCATCGAAGAGTTCCCCGACTTCGTCTTCAACCACAATGAGGTCATTCTCTACAAGTGGGTCGAGGAATATGAGCCCGCCCTATTCAAACGCATCCAGAAGCTCATCCAAAAGGGCCGATGGCACATCATGGGCGGCTGGTATCTGCAGCCCGACTGCAACATGCCCTCCGGCGAATCCTTCGTCCGGCAGATCCTCATGGGCAAGACCTACTTCAGGGAGAAACTCGGCGTCGAGCCAACCACCGCCATCAACTTCGATCCCTTCGGCCACACCCAGGGCCTGGTGCAGATCCTCGCCAAAAGCGGCTACAACTCATATCTCTTCTGCCGACCGGACAGCCGCGACCTGACCCTCCCAAACCACGATTTCATCTGGCAGGGCTGCGACGGCTCCCGTGTGTTCGCCTCGCGGGTCGTCGGCTGGTACAACTCGCCACTCGGCAAGATCGCCAGGAAAATCCACGACTGGCAGAAGGACCATCCCAACCCCCATTTCGGGGCAATGCTCTGGGGCGTCGGCAACCACGGCGGCGGAGCCTCACGCGTCGACCTCAGGGCCATCCGCCAGCTGCAACGCAAGCTCAGGCACGTCGAGCTCCTCCACTCCACCCCAGAAGCCTATTTCAACGAGGTCAGCAAGATCCGCGGCACACTCAAGGTGGTCAATCGCGATCTGAATCCCTGGGGCGTCGGATGCTACACCTCCATGGCGCGAGTCAAGCAGCGGCACCGCCAGCTCGAGAACGAACTCTACGCGACCGAGAAGATGGCCACGGCCGCCGCCGGCCAGCAACTCATCGCCTACCCGATGGCCGAACTGCACGACGCGGCCTGCGACCTCTTGCACGGCGAGTTCCACGACATCCTGCCCGGCTCATCCATCCAGCCGGTCGAAGAGTCGTCGCTGCGCCTGATGGACCGCGGACTCGAGATCCTCTCACGCGTTAAGGCCCGAGCCTTCTTCGCCCTGGCCACCGGTCAGCCCAAGGCCAGACCCAACGAGATCCCTATCCTGGTCTACAACCCCCACCCCTACCCGGTCAAAACCATCGTCGAGTGCGAATTCCAGCTGGCCGACGCCAACTGGAAGGACCAGTTCACCCTGCCCACCGTCTATCGGGCGGGAAAGCCGGTCCCCTCGCAGGCCGAGAAAGAACTCAGCAACCTGCCCCTCGACTGGCGAAAACGCGTGGTCTTCAATGCCGAGCTCGCCCCTTCACAAATGAACCGATTCGACTGCCAACTCAAGGTCCTGCCACGCAAGCCCGCTCCCAGACTCAGGGAATCCAACCGCCGCATCCGCTTCAAGACCAAGGAACTCGAAGTCATCGTCAACACCCGAACCGGCTTGGTCGACCGCTACCGCGTCAACGGCGTCGACTACCTCGGCCGTAACGCCTTTCAGCCCTTGGTCATGAAGGACAACGAGGACCCGTGGGGCATGACCGTCCGCAGCTTCCGCAAACTGGCCGGACGCTTCAAGCTCCTGCCTCGCGATCTCGGAACCCGGTTCTCCGGCGTCACCCACGGCCAGCTGCCTTCAGTGCGGGTGATCGAAGACGGTGAGGTCCGCAGCGTGATCGAGGCCGTCTTCGGCTACGGCCATTCGTTCATCTGCCAACGCTACAAGCTGCCTAAACACGGCACGGAAATCGAGGTCGAAACCCGCGTCCATTGGAACGAGAAGGACAGAATGCTCAAGCTCGCAGTCCCGACCACCGGCACCGCACCCCGGTACCGCGGCCAGATCGCCTTCGGCGTCGGCACCCTCCCGGAGAACGGCGAGGAGGCCGTCGCCCAGAAATGGGTGGCGGTGATATCCAGGAAAGACAACCGGGCCCTGACCTGCATCAACGACGGCAGCTACGGCTCCGACTTCACCCCCACCGACGGCCTGCGACTCACCCTCTTGCGCTCACCAGCCTACTCCGGCCACCCCCTGCTCGAGCGAACAATCATGCCACAGGACCGCTACAGCCCCCGCCAAGACCAGGGCGAGCGACTGTTCCGCTTCTGGCTGAACGGCGACCGCGCCGCCCGGCGGCTGGCAGCCATCGACCGCGAGGCCCTGGCCCGCAACGAGGCCCCCTTCGCCCTGTCATTCAACCCGCCCGGCATCGGCAAACGACCCATGCCCGGGGCCATCCTCGACGACAACGTCGTCCAGTTGAGCGCGTTCAAGCAAGCCACCCGCGGCCATGACCTCATCGTCCGCCTGTTCGAGCCCACCGGACGCGAACGCGCTACCACCCTCTCCATCCCCTTCGCCGGCGCTCGCCGCCAGGTGATCCTCCGCGGCTTCGAAATCAAAACCCTGCGCGTCAACCCCAAAACCGGCAAAATGCGCGAGGTGAACTTGATGGAGCAAGACAACAGCAGGTCAAGAAGGGCTACCAGTGTTCCTTCGACATCGTGACCAAGGTGCCCGGCCCGCGAACGTCAACTCCCCCCCAGATACCGTTCTCGTCGCTGCGACGCTTCAGCGCCCCTGCCACTCTATTCCAGCCTCCACGGCGCCCGATATTCGTATGACAGCAGCTTGTTGGCCTCGGGATCGTTGGTGAACTGTTCCTTCTCCTTATCCCACGTCAGGTACCGACCGCGGTCGTACGCCAGATTGGCCAGCAGCGTGGTCGCCGTCGAGCGATGCCCGACTTCGACCGGGCATACGCACGGCTTGCGCGTCTTGATGCAGTCCAGGAAGTTCCGCGCGTGGTCAGCCGTATCCGTCCGGCCCTTGAAGGTCAGGGCCTTGTCCGCCGGCCGGGTCGTGGCCCGAGCCTGCCTCGAGTTCCCCTGCCGGTTGCGCGGATTCAGCGCCGGGATCTCATCCGTCCGAACCGCCTCCGGAATGAGCTGCAGTGACTCCGAGCCGTCCAGCAGAATCGTCCCCTCCGTCCCCCGAAACTCGATGTGAGCCGAACGCGGTGCTCCCTCTGAGGCGTTGGCATTGTATTGCGAGAAGGACACCAACGTCCCGTCCGGGTAGTTCCACACCACCTCCATCGTGTCCGGAATCTCCCGGTTGTCCTTGATCGTCCCCTTGCTGCCCACCGCGAATACGCCCGCAGGCCCATCTTGCCCGATCGCCCGCTGAATCACATCCAGCCAGTGCGTTCCAAAGTTGGTCAACTGCCCGCCCGAGTACTCCCGGAACCAGCGAAACCGATAGAAACAGCGGTTCGGGTTATAAGCTACCTTCCTCGCCGGCCCCAGCCACAAATCCCAGTCCAGGCCCGCCGGCGGATCACAGTCCGCCGGATTGCCGATCCCGTGAGGCCATTCATTGGTCAGATGAAAGCACCGGCACGCCGTCACCTTGCCGATCGCCCCCCCCTGAATCAGCTCCGCGATCTTCGCACAAACCTTCGAGGACCTCCGCTGAACACCCATCTGGGTCACTCGCTTCGAAACCCTGGCCGCCTCGATCATCTTCCGCCCTTCATTCACCACCAGCGACAGCGGCTTCTCCACATACACATCCTTGCCCGCCGCACAGGCATCGACGAACTGCTTGGCGTGCCAGTGGTCAGGAGTCGCAATAACCACCGCGTCCACGTCCTTGCGGTCCAGCAACGCACGGTAGTCCTTGGTCGTGAACAGGTCCCCGCCAACCTTCTCCTTGGCAAACTCGACATAAGGGGCGTACACATCACACAAGGCCGTGATCCATGCATCCTTGTGAGGCCGGAAGGCGTCGATCAACTGGTCGCCACGGTTGCCCAAGCCGATGACCCCAAGACCAACGCGCTCATTGGCCCCCTGAACCTTCGCCGCGGCACCTCTGCCCGCTAAACCCGCACCCGCCGCCACAACACCGACCGAAAACTGCCGCCGGGTCAGCCTGCACCCCATGGTAGGATCCTCCCTCAAACGCCGGACCACCTTGACGAAAAGAGAATAGCGCAACTATCGGTAAGAATACAGCTTAACGCCGCCCGACGCCAGCGGCCACCGAGACCCAGGAGAACTAGTGAGGTCCGTAAAAAAGGGCGTGCGGCACCCCATACTAATTGGCGCGGTCAAGGGTGCCGCAGCGAGTGGAAGATCGTATTTGGGGTCCGGGTCGGCTTCATCCTCGGCTTTGCCAGAAGAGACCAACCCGGCCGTTCAATTATACCTTTCGACCGGTGCGCTTCAAATCCTGAGCCGCACTTTCCGTGCAAATTCCCCAATAATTTCGCACTGTTTTGCAGATCCGGGACGCTTCACCCCACCACGGACTGCGTGTCGCGATGGAGTACACCCGCTGCGGCAACCGCGCACCCGTTGCCACCGGCACGAAACCCTTGCCGGTAATGCTACCTCTCCTCCAGCATGTGACGGACCACAGGTGTCGTAATTCCGTCACAAGGACCCTAATCCCTTGAAAACCAACAGGTTAGAATCACTTCAGACGGCAGGACAAACGCCCGTATCATGATGCCCAAGAGCATCTCCCAGACACGCCCCTCACAGCTCAACGTCCCCCTTGCTGCACATAATCCCAGCGTTCAGAAGGGGTTACAACAACGCCGCCCCCGTCCGTTTTTCGCATCATCACCTCGGGACCGCCCACGCCACAAGTCCTCGATCCCGCCCGGTGCGGGGCGGAACCCTGAGCCCCCAGCCGGGTCACCAAGATCGCGGCCACCACCAGCGCAGACCAAACCCCATCCGCCAACGCCATCCCCTCAGCCACAGCCACCACCAACGAACCGTTGACGACGAGGTCCACGCCCAACAGGCCTGCCCTCGATACACGTGACCCGCCGAGAAACCCTTGTCCGAGACACCATGCCGTGTTCTTCGGCACGAAGCAAGACCTCCAGGCAACCCGCGAGACCTTGACCACCGACCACCATTGCGGGACAGTGCCCTCACAACGCGAGGATGACCTTTGACGGCGGAAACGCTCCAGAACATTGCCGGCACGCAGCTTACGGCCAGACTGCTGGTCCGAGCTGCCGTGCTGCTCCCCCTGCTGGCGACCTACCTGACGTCCTTCTGGGGGAACTTCGGCCAACAATGGCCATCCTGGATCCGCGAACACGGCGGATCCGTCATGCGCCGGGCCATGGACCTGTACGTCCAGCAGGTCACCATTCCTCCCGGGGAGTACATATCCCACCACCGCGTCCTCTGGCTGGTCGTCAGTTTGGTAATGGCCGCCCTCCTCCCGCTCTCCCTGGCCGCCCTGACTGGACGGTCACCCGCCAGTATGGGTCTGCGTCTGCCCAATCGGTGGGGATGGCGCATGGTCGCCCTGTGCGTCGGCCTCACGATCCCATTCGCCTTCTTCTTTGCCCAGGAACGAATCGGCATGGCAGCCCGACATCAACCCCCCGCCCGACTGCAACTCCTTGTCATGCTTGGAGTTTCCGTTCCGGAGCACATCTTCCTCACCGGCGTCTGCTTGGCTTCGTTTTGTCATCGCTGGCGAATCCCTCGCCCCGCGAGACTGGCCGCCGTGGAAGGCTCCCACGCCAAGCAGACGCTGCGATGGCTCGGCCTGGCCCAACCCACCGACCCCCGGCAACCGCTGACCCACAGAGCCTTGGCGTGGTGGGGATTGGATGGCCCGTCGCTTCTGGCTATCGCCTGCGCGGGCCTCCTGTTCGGAATCATCCACGTGGGCGCCGGACCCACCGAGCTGGCGAGTTCCTTCCCCGGCGGCATCGCCCTCTGTTATCTGGTCTGGCGAAGCGGTTCGATATGGCCGGGCTGGCTGATCCATGTCTTCCAGATGCTCATGGTCGCAACCTTCATTCTTGTGCGAGGGGGGGGCTGAAACCGATACAAGGGTATGTCCTGTACTTGCCTCGAACCCAAGACGGATCCCATGACCAGCACGCCTGACACAATTGACCTGCAGCTCAGCCGCGAGTGGCTCATCACTAACGACCGCGGAGGATTCGCCTCCGGCACCTGCCTGGGGATCCCCACCCGGCGTTACCATGGACTGCTGATCGCCCCCGCTCGACCCCCTCTGGAGCGATGGACGCTCCTGTCCGCCGTCCTCGAACGCGTTGGCGTCGGCGGGCGAACCTGGGAGACCCCCGGCTTCGAGTTCGCCGGCGCCTTCCATCCCCGTGGCTTCGAGCAGCAAACCCAGTTCGCGGTGAGCAACGCCGCCCCCCTGCCGTGGGTTCGTTTCGCCTATTCATGGGGTCACCTGCGACTCACCAAGTCCATCTTCCTGCCCCACGGATCCGACGAAGTGGCCATCGCCTACCGCCTCGAAGGCCCGCCGCAGGCCCCTATCACCCTGGGCGTCGAGCCGTTCACCGGCATGCGCGACTTCCACGGCCTGACCCGGACATTCCACCCCGGCTACCCCATCGAACCCCTCGAGAACGGCACCGTGGTCACCTTCGCCGGCGGTCCACGATTGTTGATCCAGGCGGAACGCGGGCCGGGCGTGTGGGAGCTGCGCTTCGAGACCGAACCCCACTGGTGGCAACATTTCCTCTACCGCGAAGAGGCCCATCGCGGCCAGGACTGCCAGGAAGACCTCTTCGTCCCCGGCTGGTTCCAGGCGTCAGGCATCGGGACAATCGAGATCACCGTCCGAGCCCGGGCCGAGTTCCCGTTCGTCAAACCCACGCCGCCACCGCCCAAGGCCCCCGAGCCCGTCTCCGTGGACCGCGCTCGACCCCAAGCCCAATCCATCGAGGAACGACTTCGTGAGGCCGCCAACGCCTTCGTCGTCCGCCGACGCCGGGCCGACGGTTCGTTCTCCACCACCATCCTCGCCGGCTACCACTGGTTCGGCGACTGGGGCCGGGATACATTCATCGCCCTGCCCGGCCTGCTGCTCGAGACCGAACGGTTCGCCGAAGCCCGGGAGGTCTTCGCCACCTTCGCCTCCGCCCAGAAGGCCGGCCTCATCCCCAACAAGTTCAGCGACTACGGCGACGGCTGCGACTACAACAGCGTCGACGCCAGCCTCTGGTACATCCATGCGGCCGATGCCTACTGCCGGGCCAGCGGCGACATGAACGCCTGGAACAACCTCCTGGGCCCGGTCTGCGAACGGATCGTCGAAGCCTTCATCGCCGGCACCGATTTCAACATCCGCATGGACACCGACGCCCTCCTGTCCTGCGGCGACGCCACCACCCAGATTACCTGGATGGACGCCAAGTACGGCGATACCGTCTTCACCCCCCGGCACGGCAAACCCGTGGAAATCAACGCCCTCTGGTACCATGCCCTCCGGATCCTCGCAGAACGGTCATCGGGCACCGCCCAGCGGCGAGCCGAGCGATTCGGCGAGATCGCCGACCACACCCGCGGCTCGTTTCGTCAGCTCTTCTGGAACAACACCAGCCAATACCTGTACGACGTCGTCCGCGACGGCTACCGCGACCCGGCAGTGCGCCCCAACCAGATCTTCGCCGTCAGCCTGCCGCACTCGCCCCTGCTCATCGAGCAGCAGCGAGCCGTGCTCGAACGCGTGGACCGGGAGCTGTTCACCCCATGCGGGCTGCGCTCCCTCTCGCCCCAGGATCCAGCCTACCGCCCCCGGTGCGAGGGCAACCCCTTCGAACGAGACAGCGCCTATCACCAGGGCACCGTCTGGGGCTGGTTGATCGGCCCCTACGTCGAGGCCCACTTGCGCGTCCACGGCTTCTCCACCTCGGAACAGACCAGGATGCGGGCGGCACTCGGCGGACTTGTCGACCATCTGGACCAGGCGGGCATCGGCCAGGTGAGCGAGATCTTCGACGGCGACCCGCCTCACACCCCCCGCGGGTGCATCGCCCAGGCCTGGAGCGTCAGCGAACTGCTCCGCGCCTGGCGACTGACCGAGCCCGGATGACCGAGCCCTTTCGTCCTCACCTCCACCTTCGGCAGACCTGGGTATGCCGTTGGAATGGAACCCGAAGATCTATAAAGTGGTATCAGGAGTCGCGCACCCTGGGGCAACGGCGGGAGGACACGACGGCCGGCGATCGCGGCGCATTCCACTCGCAGCACGGCGGCCAAGATGCGGCACGGCTACCTCCCGGACCGGCCTGGATCAGCCGAGGACTTGCGTGTAGAATGAGACCCGTGCCCAATGCGGGTCGTACGGACGATCGGTCTCGCGGTTGCCCATTCAGCTCTCGGAGATCAAACATGAGATCGCGGATAGCACAGCTTGCCGTTGTGATCGTGCTCTCTCTGCCGGGCGTGGGTCTGCCCGCCGAACCAAAAGCGGCCAGCACGCCCGCCCAATCGGAGGAGGATCGGCTCCGCCAGGATATGCGGCGATGGAACCTGGACCGCCTCATCAGCGGCTCCCCCAGCCTGGAAACGTACACCCCCGCGGAACTCGCCGCCTACGCCGAGCTGCAGGCCCGCAGCCACGCCAACCGACTCAAGAAAGAGTACCAGCTGACTCCCGACCAGGAAAAGGTGGTCCGCAAGCGGCTCGATGAACTGAAGCAGGAGTACCCGGCCTACTGGAAGAAGAACCAGGCCGAGCTGAGCAAGCTGAGCGGGCAGATCAAACAGATGTCGAGAAACCGGAGCGCCCCGGCCGTCGCTGAACAGATCCGCGAGTTGAGCCGACGCCGTACCCGGCTGATGACCGGCCACCCGCTCTACGCCAGCGTGGTCAACGAGGAGATCGAGAGCCTGCTGCCCGAACAACAGGTCGCGAACGCCCAGGAGCGCCAGGAGAAGAACACCGCGGAACGACGCTCGCTGCTCACCGCCGCAATCGCGAACCGCACCCTCAGCCTCCGTCCCTCCACCACACGCCCCGCCCCAATCGTCCAGCTGCGGAGCAGGACCAGCAGTCCGTTCAGCTCCTGGCGGGCATATGTGAACCTGTTCATCGACGCGTACGACCTCAACGACGATCAGCAGGCCAAGGCCGAATCCGTCCTCGAGGAGTTCGAGGAGCGGCGCGACGACTACCAGGAGACACACGAGAAGGACTTCATGGCCCTGCGCAACACCAAGGACCTGGAGGCCCGATTCCGCAAGGGCGAAGAACTCCGGGCCCCGATCGCCAAGATGTACGAGGAGATGGTCAGCCGACTTGAGGCCATCCCGACCCCCGCCCAGCGAAAGGGCGCCGATGAGGCCGTCCAAGCCGCAAAGGCCGCCGCCGCCACCCGGCCAAGCGCGTCACGCCCTACCCCCCTCTCCCGCCTTCGCCTGGCGGCGAGCCGACCATCGGCTGATCGCCAAGGTGAGCCCGCGTCTCCCTGACAACCACATTGCTCAGAAGCAACAAGGCCACCAGGTTCGGAACGGCCATCAGAATGTTCGCCATGTCGGCAAAGTCCCAGACGATGTTCAGCTTCAGCGTCGAGCCGATCATGACCGCAACCACCCACAGGACGCGGTAAGGAAGCGTCGAACGCGGGCCGAACAGATACTCGCAGGCCTTCTCCCCGTAATACGACCAGCCCAGGATCGTCGAGTAGACGAAGGTCAACAGGCCAACCGCCAGTATCAAGGGACCAACCCGCGGAATCGACTCGAACGCCGCCCGGGTCAGAGCCGCGCCATCCAGACCCTCTTGCCAGAAACCAGAGTTCACGATCACCAGGCCGGTCATCAGGCAAACCACGACGGTATCCCAGAAGGTACCCGTCGAGGAAACCAGGGCCTGACGAACGGGGTTCGTGGTCTGCGCGGCCGCAGCCACGATCGGGGCACTGCCCAAGCCGGACTCGTTGGAGAACAGCCCCCGCGCCACCCCGTACCGAATGGCCTCCTTGACCGCCGCCCCCGCAAATCCCCCAACGGCCGCATGACCCGTGAACGCGCTCTTGACGATCAGGACGATCGTGGCCGGCAGCGTCGAGGCGTGAATGACCAGCAGGGTCAGGCAGCCCAGGATGTAGAAGACGGCCATCAAGGGCACGAGGACCTCACACACCCGGGCAATGGAGCGGATCCCGCCGAGAAGGACAATCGCGGTGAGCAACGTCGTCACGCCGCCGGTGATCCAGGGCTGAATCCCCGCAGTTCGGTTGAGCATGTCCGCAATGGAATGGGCTTGAACCATGTTGCCGATGCCGAACGCGGCGATGGCCGTGAACAGGGCAAAGATCATACCCAGCCACCTGAGACCCAGCCCCCGCTCCAAAGCGTACATCGGCCCGCCGGCGAACTGGCCGTTGCTGGTCACGACTCGGTACTTCACCGCCAGCAGGGCTTCGCTGTACTTGGTGGCGATGCCGAACACCCCGGTCAGCCACATCCACAGCACCGCGCCCGGCCCCCCGGACGCAACCGCCGTAGCCACGCCGACGATGTTGCCCGTGCCGATGGTGGCCGCCAACGCCGTAGCCAGAGCCCCAAAATGGCTGATGTCACCCTCCCCTTCACGCTTCCACTGAAACGAGAGTCGAATCGCCTTGCCGAGATGTCGTTGGATCCCCAGCCGCAACGTCAGGTAAACATGCGTACCGAACAGCAACACGAGCGTCGGGGGACCCCAGAGAAAGGTACTCGCCGCCTGGAGGCCTTGCTCGATGGCCTGGAGATAAGGCCCCATCGCGTGGTACCAGGATTGCAGCAGCTCCATGAATTGCTCCCGTTGCCGACGTTCCCGTCGCGGCCCCACCCAACCGACCCGGCGAAAACCCTCGAGACTGAAGCGGCGTTCGGCAGTCAGCCCTCCACCCTCCGCGGCCAGCACCGACTCATCGGTAAGAGCCGCATGGCTGACTGCTCGCTTGCCGCGCCCCTCCCACTTTCCATCCGTCACTCGTCATCCGTCTTGCCGATGCAGTACAGCGTGGTTGCCGTTCGGATGAACAAGTCCTTTCCCCCCACCGCGATGGATGACAAGGTGTATCCGCCGGGGAGTTGATGACTGCCCAGGATCTTGAACTCCGGCCCGGCCGATACGATCGTGGTCTTGCCGTCCTCGCCGGTCGCGTAGATCCGGCCGTCGGCCAGCAGGGGCGAGGCGCTGAACGTGCCCCGGGCCACTCGCTGCCGTGTGTAGTAGGGCTTGCCGGTCGTGGCGTCCAGACAGCTGAGCACACCGCTGTCGTGGAGAATGTACAGGTACTTGCCGTCGGTGACGGGGGAAGGCACATCCGCGGCCAACTCGCTGGTCCATAGCGTGTGCGTGCCGGTCACGTCGCCGGTCCCACCTCCTCGGCATGCGACCATCGGCCCGTTGCGAATCACCGCGTAGGCCACGCCATCGACCGCAACCGGTGAGCCGACCGCTCGCCAGACCGTCTCCCTTCGGGGATTCAGCCCGCCGCACCGCCAGATCTCCTTGCCGGTCTTCGGATCGTGGCCGGTGATGTACGCGCCGCCGCTGACGATCAGCTCGGCGTGGTCGCTGTACTTCAGAAGTGTGGGTGTGGTGTATGCATCCTGGGACTCCTCCGGGGTGTCCGTCGGACGTTCCACTCGGTAGACCGTCTTGCCCGTGGCCGCGTCCAGACCGAGCAGGTAGGACGGGGCCTTGGTCTTCTTGCCGTGCAGGACCTCGATGATCAGCAGTCCGTCAACGAGCACGGGTGACGACCCGTGACCCCAGAGCTGACCGAACTGGCCGTAGTCCTTCTGGATGTCACGATCCCAGACCGGCCTGCCTTCGACATCAAGACATTTGACCTTGCCCGTACCGGTCATCACCCAGACGTGCCGTCCGTCCGCCACCGGCGAAGGCGAACTCATGTTGTGTTTGGCTTCATGGGCATTGTCGTCCGACACCCGGTGCTCCCACAACCGCGAACCGTCCTTGCGGGCCAGGCAGAAGAGCAGCAGATCCTTGCCTTCCTTGGCAAGCTTGACACCCAGACTGCTGCGCGTCGGAGCAACCTGACCGTCCGTGGCTGAACTCGGCGACATGACGAACACGCGATCACCGAACACGATCGGGCTTGACCCGCTCCAGGAGGGCAGCGCAGCCTTCCACTTGACGTTCTCCGTGTCCGACCAGCTCGTCGGTAGACCGGTCGAGTCGCTGGTGCCGTCCAGCTCCGGCCCGCGCCACTGCGGCCAGTTCTCACCACCCAGGGCAGAACCGGCCAGGAGCGCCGACGACACCAGGAATAAAGACATTCTGCTCATGAACGGAATCTCCCGAATCGTTGCTGATGGGCCGTGACGCAACGGGCCTTACGGCTGCGTTCGCCGAAAGGACCATAATCCAAGCCGACCGAGCCGGCAAGGTCGGCAGGCCCGCAAGGAAACCGGAGAATGGATCACCGTCCGGCGGTCTCCGGCAAGGTCAAGCCGGATGAGTCGAGCCATGAATGAAGCCCTCAGGCAAAACCTGCCTGCCCAATCGGGGCATGTCGCACCAAGAATCCGGTGACACACAACCCATCATCCACCTCTGCCGTGGCGATGCATGACCTGGAGACAGTCTCACTGGACGCAGCTCGAATCGGGTCGATAGGCCGCTCCGCTCGAGCATCGGCGGAAGACAGCCAGGTCCTGCTGGTCCACATCGGAATCCCCGTCGAGGCGGGCATCGGCACAGCTCGGGTCATTCTGCGGGTCACGTGCGCCCGAGAGGCAGGCCTGGAAGTGTCCGAAATCCTCCTGGTCCACATCGCCGTCGTCGTCGAAATCCCCAGCGTAGAAGGGATACGGCCTGACGGCGACCGTTTTGCGGAAAACCGCGCTGTGCGCGCTGCTGTCGAACCATTCGCTGCTGTCCTTCATCTGCCAGCTGATTTCGTAATCCCCGAACGGCGTATCGGCCGGCACGCCGACGGTGAAGGGGAACGTGCATTCCTGACCAACGTCGATCTGGCAGGGAGTGGTGTAGATCTCGTAGTAGGGGTATGGAATCAGCTTGTTGGCTATTGGCCCAGCAGTCTGCCCTATGGTCAGCATGGTCCCGGCCGGCCAGCACAGCCAGGCCTCGAGACCGGAGTTGTGCATGGTCACGCTGCATTCATAGGTCGCGCCTGGTATCATCGCTCTCGGGATGGTATCGCTGACGAACTCTCCTCTGTTTCTGAGCAGCGGATGCAGCCCCTCGTACCAGACTGCTGCCATCTTCTGGTAACCGCTGGCATTGGGATGAACAGAGTCGACCAGGTCACCGGGATAGGAAAGGGCCGATTCGTGGTCGACCACCACCAGCCGATCACCTGCGGCGATCCGGGCGGCAGCCATTGACGCGATTGAGGCGTTGAACGCGGTGGTCTCCAGGCCCAGAGCATCCAGCGAGTTGCTGCGGTTGATGATACGGGCCAGGACGACGGTTATGGGGGTCCCGTGGCTCGTCTCGTACGAGTCAACGATATCCAGGATCTCCCCGATCTCGGTCACCGTGCCGGGCACCTGTTGACCCTGAGTGATGTCGTTGGTGCCGATATGAAGAAGGACGATGTCCGGGCGCGCGGCCGTCAGCCAACCGGGAACGCTGTCCCGTATCTGGTCGGCCCGCCAGCCGCTGTGCCCTTCATGGTTGCGGTCCGTGATCGTGCCACCAATCTGGCTGCCGACGAAATCCACAACGGACGTCGTGCTGGTGAGCATCTGATAGAGGGGACCGCGGTAGCCGCCGTTGTTGTCGTCGCCGACTCCCACGGTAATAGAATCGCCCAGCGGCATGATCCGTATCGCCGTGGCCTCAACGCCGCTAGCGGCGAGCAAAGTGAGCAGAGACGAGCTCGCGAACAGCGGTCGAAGCAGCAGGAGCAACAACCCGGCCGATCGCCGGGTCTTCACGCCATGGGATCCGTAGGATCGCATAGTCCCTCCTTCGCCAAACGAACGGCGCTGGCCGCAGTGACCCGCGGGCACAGGCTCATTCCGTGTTTCCTGATCGCATTCCTACGAAGTAATGATAACTGGAAAGTACCCCCCAGCAACAGTCAACTTCCACCAGGCCAAGGGATCGATGTCCCGCGCCCCAATCACGGCCAATAGCCCAGCTGCACTGGCCGGTCACAGGCAGTCCGGGTCCCCTTCGATGCCCGATCCGCTCATGCATGACTTGAGTAGCAGTGCGTCCTGACCGTCGACATCGTCGTCCCCGCTCAGGTCGCCCGCCTCGCAGGCCGCGCTCGGCGTGACACCCGATCCACTCAGGCACTTCTGCAGGAACGCGAAATCCTCCATGTCCACGTCCCGATCCTCATCGAAATCGCCGGGGATGGGCCGCGGCAGCACGGTGATCTGGAACGTCGCGGTCTCGTCGCCGAACCAGGCCGTGCCTTCCTTGACCAGCCGCCACGACTCGTTGTACACGCCGGCCGTCGCCGGGGCGGTCATCATGAAGCTGAATCGGCAGGAGCCGTCCGGCTCGCATGCGGCCGTGTCCATGCCGGTAGGCCTCGTACTGCCGATCCAATCACCCTCGGTGTAGAACGAACTGGCCCGATCCTGTGGATTCCACGTGCCCAGGTTCACCGAACCCTGGCTCCACGCTTTGCCGCCGATATTCGTGTACTCAACCCAGACCTCGGCAGTCTCACCACACGTCAGGGTCGGGGGAAACGACTGGGCAATCAGGGTCGCGTCCAGGTCCGGCCGGTAGGCGAGCACAAACTCGTCACGGATCACGTTCCACAACTCGGTTCGACCGGCGTCATAGCCCAGCGCCCAAATGCCCACGCCTTGCAGCCCCGCGTTCTTCGCCAACTGGAACTTGAGTCGAATACTGTCCGCGTTGTCGAACCACACTTGATGCCAGTCGGCTCCATCGTGATAGCGGTACCACGGCGTCTGCGAAGCGGCGTCCCATAGCAGGCCGTATGTCTCTGCTTGGGCCTGAGCAGATGAGTAGAAAGCCGAACCGATGTAGGCCGTCACGGCGGAGCGGGGATCAGAAGTGGCCGTCGTCCAGTGCTTGCCGAAATAGGGCACCCCCAGGATGAGTTTCTGCGGGTTGTTCTGGGTCACCTCTTTGTACTGGGTGTAGACCGTGTTGGTGATGTTGTACGAGCCCCCGGTCAGCGGAGCACACGGGCCAGAGGTGGTACTCCACGAACCGTAGAAGTCATATCCCATGATGAAGATGCCGTCGCAACTGTTGGCCAAGCCGGCCAGGTCCCACCCGCCGCCCCAGTTGACCGCCGGGCCCGCAAAAGTCACCTCGCTGCCCGGAACCTCCGCGTGCAGGTAGGTGGTCAGGTCGGCCATGAAACCGTTGATGTGGGAGCGGTAGGTGCCGCTGCCCTCGAAGTCGATGTTCACGCCGTCTGACTGACCGGCCAGCATCAGCGCCTTGAGGTTGACGAAGAAGTGGCTCTTGGCAGCCGCGTGGGTGATCAGGGCCAGCGCCGTGTCAGGGTCAAACTGGGTGACCACCAGGATAACCTTGACGCCATTCTGATGGGCGGCGCTGATGACCGAGGTCCAGGGCCAGCCGTGAGAATTGGAGATCGAGCCGTCGGCGTTCGCTCCAACCGAGAAGCAGGCGACGTGTGTCAGCAGGTCATAACGCAACGCGGCGGTCTTCTCCCAGTAGGGCAGATACCCGAAGACTGTGGCTCCCGGTCCGCCCGTCCGGGTCTGGAGTGGGGCGGTCTCGCCCGATTCGGCCCCATCCTGGCCGTCGACGCCCACCTCTCCAGCGGCGGCTACCGCCGGCGGCGATCCATCGACCCAGGAAAAACCTAAGCCCTTGCATATCAACAGGATGCAGAGAAGGAACGAACCAAGGATGGCGTGATGGCTCATGCGTCCCCCCTGCCGCTGGGCAAGGCCGTCAACACCCACACCTCGCCATCCGATTATTGGCGTTGCCCAGAGGGTAAGTCAAAGGCCACTGGAGGGGGCACGATGCTTCCGCCCGTCAATTGGTTCATTTCAACCACCCCCCGGTTGGTTTCAACCACGCCGAAACCCTACCCCGCAGGGCGGAGATGGCTCCCGACCCAGAAACCGGGCTGCCTCGCTGGCACGCGGGATGCAAGGTCGAATAATCGTTCTCTAACCGACCTGACCACCCGGGCGTACTGTGGTTCGGCCAAGTCGGCTCCAAGAAAGTTGGCGAACCTGGCCCGGGGCGGTACAGTAGCCCGCTCGTTTGGATACCAGGACTCATTCGAGGAGGATTTGCCATGAGAAACCGAGACCATCGTGCCTTTACCCTGATCGAGCTGCTGGTCGTGGTGGCCATCATCGCCCTGCTGATCAGCATTCTGCTCCCGTCGTTGAACCGGGCTCGCGAGTCGGCTCGGCGAACCGCCTGCGCCTCCAACCTGGGCTTCTACGCTCGGCAATCGCTGGTCTACTCCGAGTCGTACACCGGCACCCTCCCCTGCACACCGCAGAACAACGGCATCGTCGACACCGCCGCCAAGGCCAAATGCACCATCGTCGGCGACATCCGGCCGTACCCGGCCTATCAGGCCCCCGGCTCCGACGGCTGGTCCGGCACCGGAGCCAACGAACCCCGTAGCGCCACCCGAGCAGCCTATCTGCTCCTGATCAATGGCAAGAAGGCCTACATGCAGCCCAAGCAGTTCACCTGCCCCAGCGCCGGCACGCTGCGACACAAACCGAATGGCAGCGAACCGTTGCCGATGCACCCCACAACGGGTGCCCAGTACCAGATGTACGATTTCAGCGGTTTTGATACCGAACTGAATGCCGGCTGGGACGCGGGAGGCTCGACCACGGCGCCTTCGGGTGCCAACGAGATGACCGACTTCAGCTACTCCTTCCAGGTAACCCAGCGCCACACGGCCAACCAGACAACCTATGGCAGCGTGCTCAAGAGCACCCAGGACCCGCGCAAGGCCATTGCCGCCGACCGCAGTCCCTACTCCAACTCTATCGCTATGCCCGTGGTCACCTCCAGCGGTCCGGTGAAATGGGGAAGAGGCGAATACCAGTACAAGGCCAATGCCAGCGTCGGCGGCCTTGCCCCCCCGATCAACGATCAGACCGGTGGCGCGAATTTCATGGCCGCCCTCCGGAAGGGCAAGGGCACCTACAACGGCAATGCGTTCAGTGTCAACTCGCGAAACCACAAGTCGGAAGGCCAGGTCGTGGCCTACCTGGACGGCCACGCCAAGTGGTCCAACAACCCGAAGGTCGGCGCAGATGACGATTTCATCTACGGCACCCTGGATGAGAAGGGCGTCGCCCCGGTGACGGATCTGTCGCCGTCAACCGATGCCAGCTACGGCCTGACCCGTGGCCGCGCCTCATGGAACACGGATTCCCTTCTGCTGCCGTAAGCTCGATCGCCGAGTTTGATGACCTGTATTCAGGCAGATAAGCCAACGAGCGCCCGGGAGAGTCCTCCCGGGCGCTCGTCTTGTTGCCTCGACATCATCGCGCGGTACGGAGACGCGCCGCGGAGCGACTACCGCCAATCGCGACCTCTGCCTCGGGCATCGTCGTCGGAGTCGTCCTCATCCGTCGGATCATCCCCATCGTCTGCATCGGTCTTCCAGCTGTCCGCCTCATCGATGTCTTTCATCTCCCGCTCCATGTGACGAATCATCTTCTCCTGGAGCGGAGCCAGCTTCCGGTAAACCTCAACCGTAGCCTGATAGGCCTGAACCATCATGTCCAGCTTGATGAGCTGCCACTTGACCAGGCAATCGGGTTCCTTGATGGTCGAGAAGGGGTCACACGAGAAGCCGGCTTGGCTTCCCGGGCCTCGGACGAAATGCTCGCAATCCCTGCACTGGATCATGATTCGCTGCTCCTGACCGTATGCATACGGGCGGACGGGTTTCGATCGGCGACCTCAGTAGAGCACGCGCGGAAGATCACGCTCGATATTCGCCGGGTGGCCCTCGATCTGTTCTTGAAACACGCGCCGCCGATAGGGCTCCCGGTTCTGCCAGTGCTCAAGATCCTCCTGGATGCGGTCGTTGATGACCGCCGGCGCTTCTGACGTGCGCTGAACGTCCTCCCCACACTCCCGGGCGGCCAGGTCAAGCGTCTTCCGAAGGTTCTTGCCCCGGTGGATCTCCTGCTTGCCCATAGCCTGCAAGGTGCTGGCCATGCCATCCACCCGCTCCCCCACCGCCTGCTTGTGCCTGGGATCACAACAGCCTGCCAAGCCGGCGGCCAGACAGATCAATGACATCCATATCCAACGCATTCCTACCATATCCGCAGCATACCACCTTCAGGGCTCTGTGGGCAGCCCGGACTGCACGGGCAGCCCCGACTGTAGATACCCCCGACCAGGCGTCGGGTGGCAGACGGTATTCTGAACCGGACCCATCCCGATCAACCGGAGCGAGAGATCGGACGTCCTGGCTGCTGCTTGGGAGCCGGGAAGGCGGGTTGGGCTGACCCAGGTGGCGCAGGCGCTTCACAAGGCGCAGCTTAGAAGTTTTAGTATAGTATCAACAGTGATGCTGTATACTCCACGTAGACGACGGCAGTGGTGGCTCTTCGGGCGGACGACGGCCTGACGCGTTTCCTTCTGTCCGGCAATGACTTGGTGTCTGGTGCGTTCATACCCTAAGCTGTCGTGCTCATGGAAGCCGAACGAATCGCCGAGGTGATCGCCCGGGCCCAGCAGCGGGATCCTGGCGCCTTTGATGCGCTCATCGAGGCGTACAGCGACCGGTTGTACGGGTACTTCTACCGGCTGACGGGGCGGCGGGACGATGCCGATGACCTGCTTCAGGATCTTTTCGTGCGGCTGGTTCGGCGGATCGGCGAGTACCAGCACGATGGACGATTCGACGCATGGCTTTTCCGGATCGCCACCAACCTGGTTCGCGATCGGGTGCGGCGGGCTCGGCGAGCTCGGACGACGGCGTTGGATCAGGATGAAGGCGACGAGGAGGCGGGCCTGCTCGCCCGTTTGCCCGACCCATCGGCCGAGGACCCCGGTGAACTGGCGCCTCGATCCGAACAGGTCGATCGGCTCCAGGGAGCGATTGAGCGGCTGTCGGCCGGCGAGCGGGAGGTGATCGTGCTGCGGCATTTCTCGCAGATGAGTTTTCGCGAGATCGCTGATGTGATGGGCACGCCACTGGGCACGGCGCTGGCTCGGGCCCATCGAGGGCTGAGCCGGCTGCGGGAACTGATGAACGACGAAGAGGCACGGGAGTCATGAACCAGGACCTGAGACAACTTGAGAACGAAGTCGAGGCCATGCTCGCGACTTGGTCCGACTCGCTTGATGTCCTGCCGCCGCCGGGCACCTGGGAGTGTTTGGGAGTTGCCGTCCGGCGAGAGCTGAACGAAGTCTGGCTCGACGACCAGGCTTCACCCACTCCAGACTCGGCCACCCTCGCGCGCATCCGCCAGGCGGTACGGACGGAACTGAACCGGGTATCGAACGGTTGGGCGGGCACCTTCCGCCGTTGGCGGGTCCGCCTTCCCGTTGCCGCCGCCGCGGCCATCGTGATCGGCATGGTCCTTCTGCATCAGGCCGGCTGGCCAGGCTCCCGGCCGACGAGCAATACCGCAGACCGTGACTCCAGATCGTACGCCCTGAGTGTCGATCCACTCACCCTGTTTGTCGAGGCCGCGAACAACGTCTGGGCCGGCGATCCGCTGACCGCGGCGATCGACACGGATCTCGAGAGCCTGGAGGAAGGGCTCGGCCGGGCCCGAACGGCGAACGACGGTGTTCAGGACGCGCTGGACGACATTGACGAGAGAATCGATGATCTCTTCGAATCCGGGCCGATCGATGTTCTCGGCCGACTGGAAAACACCCAAGCAGGAGCTGTGGGATGAGACTGACGAGGGGATCGCACTGGGTATGGGGCTTGTCGTTCGCGGTTTTCGGCGTATGGGCTGCCGGCGGGCTTGTTCAATCCTCGGCCGGTGAACCGGCAACACAGCCGTCGGCTGACGACCGGGCGGCCGTCAAGCGTGGCGACGACCCTGAGCCCGACGGCATCAACAAGAGAGAACCGCGCGGGCGACGCGAAGGCTGGCGTGATCGCGGCGAGCGCTCGGAACAAACCGGCACGGCGACCGGTGAGGAGCGACCGCGGGGGCCGCGTTACATGGGCGGTGCAGGCGACGCCGGCGACGATCGTGACTTCCTGACCGCCGAGGAGCGAGAACGCCTGCAGGACTTCATCAAGGAACACTTCCCCGAACTGAGTGATCGGCTTAGGGCGGGCCGCGTTCCACAACGGATCGCCTGGCCGCTGCTGCGGCTCATGCGCATACAGAAAAGCGACCCCGAGCTGGGCGGCAAGCTCATCGAGGAGCACCGGATCGAGATGAAGTTGGTGGAGAGCCGGCGCGGGTATCGGGATGCTCCCTCCGAGACCGCGAGGGAGAGCATCCGCATCAAGATCCGCCAGTTACTTGAACAGCGGTTTGACGTCCGCCAGGCCCGGCTTGAGCTGGAAATTCGCGATCTCCAGAGACGAATCGAGAAGGCCAGAGAACGTCTGGCGAAGCAACAGGCCAACAAGGCTCAGCTCGTGGAAAACGAACTGGAGCACCTGACCGATACGTTTGAAGAGAGCGCGGGGCGAAAGGAGGATCGTACCTCGCTGCCCGAGGGGCCGGGTGGACCTCTTGGAGCGGGGCCGCGTTCCGAACGTGCCCAGCCGCGCGAACGATAGTCGGCCGCATGACCACCGTACCGGGGCAGGCGATCCGCGGTCTTCGAACGGCGGGTCGCCTGCTTCCTTGTCTGTCCTCACTTGCACCGCACCAGCACACGAAGACGCTTGGCGGAGTATGAACCCGCGTTGGAGGAAAACGTCCAGTCGGGATTGTCTTTGGGCTTGTTGCCGATGCCGAGGTCCGCGCCCTGCCCGGCCCGCCAGTGGTTGATCGCGAAAAGCGTCTGCTTCGCCGCGTGGTTGTGGACCTGCATCGAGCCATAGCCGGCCACCGGGTCGGCAATCTGGTCACCGAAATCGTACACGTTCGACGACGCCTGGGGCACCTTGGCCGCGTTGGTCGCAGCGTAGTTGTGCGGCCAGAATTCGATGTTGCCATCGGCCAGGCCCGTACCGGTAACGATACCCTGGACGTTGGAAAAGACGTTCATGTTGGCCACGTTCTGCTGGAAGCTGGCCTGGGAGGCGACAGTCGGCACGCCGATCTTGCCCAGGTCGTCGGTAAAGGCATCCATGGACACGTAGAGGTATCTGGCATCTTCGCCGGAAGTCAGCTCGACAAAGTAGGCGATTCGGTCAAAGGACCGGGTGATCCCGGCACGGCGATCCGCGTCGTAGCTGATGGTCTCGCCGAGCTTGCCCAGGTCGAGATCGTAGACCAACTGGTATTGCCTGGCCTCAGGTACGTTCATCACCAGCGGATCGCGAACCGGCACGTTGCCGGCGCGGAAGGCCCCGGCGGGCAGGCCTTCGGCGTTCATCAGGTTTGGCTCGGCGAGCATGCTCCAGGCAAATCGGACCGCGACCGGCTTCTTCACTTCCGGCGAGGAGACGATCACACTCGCCCCGTCAATCCTGGCCTCGGCCTTGACGAAGCCGCCCTCCTCGGCATCGATGATCTCAAACCAAGTCAGCGGCTGGCCGTCGCGGCTGGCCAATCCGCCGTCGGCATGGTCGAACGTCACGCGGATCCTGTCGTCCTCGATGCTCATCGCCTTGTACACCGGCCCGGAGTACACCACGTTCGTGCGCCCGTAGGTCTTGGCCAGTGCCCACAAAGCAAGTCGCCGGCCGACGTCCTGCTTGTTGTTGGGATGGATGTCGCGAAGGTTGGAGATGTCGTTGATGACAACCATGCCGGTATTCGGGATCTCCTCGGCGGCGGCCCGCTGGGCTTCCCAGAACAGGGCTTCGGTCTCCGGGTTGCCACCATAGTTGAATGGTGCGATCTGGACAAAGTAGAACCGCAACTCGTCCAGCCCCCAGAGCTGCCGCCAGCCGCCGATCAGGGCTTTCATCCGCTCCGTGTAATGCCGGCCCTCGCCGAGGTTGGATTCGCCCTGGTACCAGATGGCCCCGCGCAGGGTGAACGGACAAAGCGGGTGGATCATGCCGTTATAGAGCGCCGTCGCGTGCTGAACGTCGCTCGGCGGCTGCAGTTCCCCCGGATAGGTCGGCATGGGTGGAACCAGCCCGCGGTCGTTCAGGGCCTTCCTGGCCGCCTCCAGCCACCGCTCGGTTTCCTTGAGGACCTGCTCCAGTCGCTGTTGATGAAGCGGCGTGCGCGGATCACCGAGCTGCACCCGTTCATAGTCCGCCTTCAGCGCCGGGACGGCCGCAAAGCCCTCGGGCGGTGTCCAGGTTTGAATCACCGTGCCGCCCCAACTGGAATCGATCAGGCCTACGGGGACATCGAGTTGTCTGTGCAACTCACGCCCAAAGTAGTAGGCCGCCGCCGAGAAGCCGCCCCAGCCGCCCTCGGCCACGGACTTGGGCGAGCAAGGTCTCCACCCACCGCTGATGTCCTGTTGCGGCACGGGTGCCCACTTCTTGCCCACCTTCAGCAGGCGGATACCCGGATGGTCGGCGGCGGCGATCTCCTTCTCTGCATCCTTGCAGGCGGCCACCCCCATCTCCATGTTGGATTGTCCGGAACACAGCCACACCTCGCCGACCATGACGTCCTCGAACTTGACCGCGCTGGAGCCGCTCACCGTCAGGGTGTGCGGGCCCCCGGCGTCGACCGGGGCAAGCGTGACCCGCCACTCGCCGCGGTCGTTGGCCTTGACCTGCTTGCTCTCGGTGAGGAACTGCACGGTGACGGTCTCCTCGGGTTGAGCCCATCCCCAGATCGTCAGCGGCAGGTCCTGCTGCAGGACCATATGACTGCCGAACACGCCGGGCAGGCGGATCTCGGCTCTGGCCCCTGCGGGCGACAGACCGGCCAGAGTCAGGGTGACGGCGAGCATCTTTCCGATATGGGCGAAGGATGTTGATTTCATGGCCGGCATCTTAACGAGTCATGTCAGCATCCGTAAAGACTCCTCGCCCGTCTGGATGAGGCCTTCGAACGCGAGCGGGCCCTCACCGCCGCCGTCGCCCACGAGTTGCGAACACCCGTGTCCGAGGTCCGCGCCATTGCCGAGATCACCCTGAACCGCTCACGCGAGCCGGAAGAGTACCGCCGGGCGCTGACCGAGACACTCGACGCCACCCGAAGTCTCCAAAGCCTCATCGAGAAGCTCCTCATCCTCGCCCGCCTCGAGGCCGGACGGATGAAGCCGGAACTCGAACCGGCGTCAACTGCGGACTCGGCTTGACCCTGGTGCGACGAGCGATAGAGGCCATGGGAGGTAGTGGCGAGGCCCGCGTGAGTCCTGATCGTTGCTTCTCCCTGACCTTGACGTTCCAGGCCGTCACGGATGCCTGCTCAGCCACATCCTGATTCTCCCCCCGGCACAAGCTCACCCCGCAACGTCCCGTCCCAGGACTTCCTCCCTTGCGGAACGGCAATCGGTCCGGTTCCACCCTCCGCTCCCATTCACTGCCCGATCAGATCAGGAGTGTGACCCCAGGCTCACGGAATGAGCGCATGAACAGTAGCCCGCCGTCAACCGGATGCAGTGTCTCGCTGCAAGGCATCAAGGTCTCCGGTTCTGCCGGAGACCCTGACGCCCCGAACAGACTGCTCGCTTCCGAACGGGGCGTCTACTTCTCACCCACCACCGTCACCGTCGGCGGGCGGATGCTGCGCAACCGGCGTTCGACGCTCTCCTGAAAGGCTCGGGCATGCTCATACGACTGACGAGCCAGCGGCCACTCCAGCACGATATCCACCTCGTAGGTATCGGTCGCGTCGAGGAGCGGCCGCGCTTCGTGCAAGCGTTTCTCCAGTACCTCGAGACGGCCCATGCACTCGGTCATCTGGATTGAGATCTCACCCAGTTCGTCGTTGAGCTTGGCCACGTGGCTCCCGCCTTGGGCCGCGATCATTTCCTCGGTCCTGGCCGCCAACTCCGCTTGAGCGGCCGCCAGTTCGGCCGCCGCGTGATTCGCCTCACTGGTGGGGGCCAGGCCGCCCGCAACCTGCTGCTTGATTTGCTCGACCTTCTGGCGAAGGGCATCCAATTTGGCTCGAGCGGCGGCGAGGCTGGGATGCTCGGGCGCCGCTCGCAACTCCTTGATCTTGGCGCCGACCTCCGCGATCTGCCGCTCAAGCGCCTCCTTGCGCATCCGGGTAGTATCGTATTTCAGGGAGACTTCCTGCTTCTCAGTCTCCAGCCGCCGGATCATCTCCACCACCGATTCTCGGGTCAACTCGACCTGGCGTGCCTTGTCCAGCAGCGTCCGCCGCGTTTCCTGCAGGCGGCGGAGATTATCTCGGGCAAGCGACACTTCCTTCGACGCGAGCTTCATCGTTTCCTCGGTTCGACCAAGCTCCATCTTGTGAACCTCCGTCAGTGCGTTCCGCAGCCGTTCACAGATGGCCAGGAGAACCTCATTCGCGCCCGTGTCGACCGGCATGGAAACATGCACCATGCCCAGGAGCGTGACCTCGCTCTGGATGCCCGACTCGTCAATCGTCGTTGTGGCAAAAGTCTTGGCCGCCCCATCCGGCGCTCCCATCACCCCCTCCATTCCACCCATTCTACCAGCCGCCGCCGGCCCGCCGAACCCAAGTCCACGCGAAGCGCCCGCAGGCCCTGCTCCGCCCGCGCCGTACCGCGAACCTCCGCCCACTGGACCACCGTAACCGCCCAGTCCCGCCCCGGCTTGCCCAGCGGACACGGTTCCACCCATCGCTTCGAAGATCACGTCACCAATGTCGACCACATCTTCACCGTAGACGCTTCGAAGCGCGGATTTGACCACCGGGCTGCTCTTGAGGAGAGCTCCGACGACTTCGGACGTCAGCGGCAACACCGCCGGATCGCACGTGATCTTGACCAGGCAACTGGCCTCCTGCCCCGGCGTAAGCTTCGGCTTGGCCGGCGGCGTGGTCGGTTCGGCCGCCATTGCCAGCCCCGCGATCGTCAACCCGCCGAGAAGAGCGAACGTCATACGATTCAGCGAACTCATAGTCGATCTCCTTTCGAAGTCTCAAGTTCCACCAGCCGCTTCCGGGCGACGGACGCGGCATTCGTGCCTGGAAACAGCTCGATCGTCTGCCGGTACGAGCGGGCCGCGGCATCGCGCAGGTTAAGCTCGCGGTACGCCCGGTCCGCCTGGTAGACCATCAGGAAAGCCGTCCGCTCCAGCTCCTGGTCGAACCGAGCCAGCGTGTCCGCCACGGGGGCGTCCGCCGCCTCGTCCGCAAGAGCCGCCTGCTGAGCTCCAGCCTGGATCCGGTTGTCCGCAAGCGCCGCCCGAAGCTCGCCGCGAAGCTGCCGGATCTCTGCACGCAAAGCCGCGATTTCCCCCGGAACGTCGGCCGGCTTGGCGTTCCGCGAAGTCGGCCCCTGACGGTCGACCTGGACGATGGGGCGGCCGTCCTCGCTCGGCTGCCCCCACGGCACGGTCGCCAGCAGCGCCAGACACGCCGCCACCCCGGCTACGGCCGCCACCGACCCACCTGCAATTCGCCACCACCGCTGCCGCTTGACCCGCGCTCGGACCCGATCCGCCAGATGGCCCGCGAGCATCGGCGGCGGACCCGCCAACCGATCACCTTGCCTCAACAATTGCTCGATCCGATCCTGGCTCACGATAGCCCTCCATCATCCGCCAGATCACCCAATAACTCCCTCAGCCGCTTCCTCGCCCGGTGCAGCCGAGCCTCCACCGTATTGATCGAGACCGCCAGCACCTCCGCCACCTCGCCAGAACTCATCTGCTCCAGATACCGCAACACGACCACCTCTCGGTATATCTCCGGCATCTGCCGAACAACCGTCCGAATGCGATCCAACACTTCGCGGTCCGCCAAGGGCAGCTGCTCCGCCACCGCCCGGTGGCTCAGCCCGTCCAGCACCGTTTCCTTCGCCTGCAGCCGCGGGAACCACCGCAAGACCAGCCGGCGACGACGCCCTTGCGACCGGCAGGTATTGACCACGATTCGGGTCAGCCAAGACGAGAACCGGGCCTCGCGGCGGAAGCTCGGCAAGCCCTTGAGAACGGCGACGAAGACGTCTTGCACAACGTCGTCGATGTCCTCCGGCCAGCCCAGGAGCCGATACACCATCCCCGCCACCCGGGGCTGATAACGGTCCACCAGCCGGTCAAAAGCCGAGCGGTCCCCGGCCACGAATCCTTCGACGAGCCGTTCCTCGTCAAACTCGGCGGGGCTGGTCGTGCGGTCCGCTGGGATCGCCCGGATGTTCGACATCAGTGACCATATTAGACGATCGAGAGCGGCCTGACTTACCGCAAGTTGTGCCTTTTTCACCCCGGGCCGGATGAGAGTGTGTGCCATTGCTGAATGGCGGCCTCCATGACCTGTTACCTGCCGACGGCCGATCGCCAACGGCTCTCTGATCGCCGCTCCCGATTTCCCGATGCCACGGTATAATCCCCGCCATGGCCTTGAACCTGACTCCCGACTACTTCGAGGCGGACCGCAAGTATCGCCAGGCGCACACCCCGGAGGAGAAGCTGGCCGCTCTGGAGGAAATGCTCCGGACCATACCCAAGCACAAGGCCAGCGAGAAGAAACAGGCGGATATCAAGCGGCGGATCAGTGAGCTTCGCGAGGCCCCGGCAAAGAAGAAGGGGGCCGCAGTCGATCCGTACCACATTCCGCCCCAGGGCGGCGGGCAGGCCCTGCTCCTCGGTCTGCCCAACAGCGGCAAGTCCTCGATCGTCGGATGCCTGACCAAGGCCGCGGTCAAGATCACCGACTTCCCGTTCGGCACGGCCCTGCCCGTGCCCGGCATGGCCCACCACGAGGACGTGCCCATCGAGTTGGTCGATCTGCCGCCGGTGACGCCCGACCACATGCCGCCGGGAATGCTGGGGGCGATCCGCAATACCAATGTGCTGCTGCTGGTGGTCGACTCGGCGGCCGACAGCGTCCTCGAGGACCTCGACACGCTACTCAACATCCTCCGATCCTACGGCCTGCAGTGGGATCGGGCCAGCGGCGACGACGAGGCCAGCGCCACAAGGGAGGACGACGCATCGGAACCCGGCCTGGCCGTCGGTCCACACGCCCTGATCGTGTGCAACAAGTGCGACCTGCCCGCTGCGGCCGCCAACCTGGAGGTGCTCCGAGAGCTGCGCACCAGCCCGCCGCCGATGATGCCCGTCTCCGCCCTCACCGGCGAAGGACTCAAGGAGATGCTCGCCTACCTGTTCAGTCTGCTGGGCGTGATTCGTGTCTACACCAAACTGCCGGGAAAACCACCCGACAGAGAGAAACCGTTTGTTCTGCCGGCCGGCAGCACGGTCGGCGAACTGGCCCGCATGATTCACAAGGACATCGCCGATCACCTCAAGCATGCCCGCATCTGGGGCGAGAAGGTCTTCAACGGTCAGCAGGTTCACGCCACCCATGTGCTCGACGATCGCGACGTCGTGGAACTGCATACCTGAGACGCTGTCCCCACCCCGCACACCACACGCCGAGAAGATCAGCCTCGAAAGACAAGCACCCGCAAAGCGAACGGCCGGTTGAGAGGCCCACACTTCGCACGTCGAACCGTGGTATTCCTCGGGATTGCGAACCAAGCCGATTCGCGGGCAGGACCGGGCGAGTCGTGAGGTCCTCGCCACGACGAACACGCATCGGTAAAAACGCACACGGCTTCCGGCGAAGGAGTCGCTGGAAGCCATGGCTGGTCCATTCGGCCGGTCGTCGGAGACCGGCACAACGTGAAATCACGAGGATTTCACGGCCGTCTTGTCATCGGTCTTCTTCTCGTCCGCGGGCTTGCTGATCTTCGCGCCTGCGGGCAGTTCGATGATCGTCCCGGCCGGCAACGCGAAGCTGCGCGTTCTGGGTACGCGGTCCTTGTTCAAGTCGTACAACTCGATCCAACGGGAGCTGTCGCCGTAGCACTGCCTGGCCAGAGAGGACCAGGAATCGTTGGCCGAGACCTTGTAGGCCCGATCGGCCGGAATCGGGTCGGCCACCTTCTTGGCCGTGGTAGCGGTAAGTGGCTTGGCTGTCGTGGTCGCGAACTTCGAGGCAGAGTCGGTCGCCGAACTGGTGAGGTCCTTCGATCCACCTGTGGTCGTCTCAGGGGCCGGGGGAATATTCAGCTTGGCACCGAGCCTCAGCCGGCGAGGGTCAATGTTGGGGTTGGCCTTGGCAATCAAATTGGCATACTTGCTGTGGCCAAGGTACTTGAGGGCCAGCGAGGAGTAGGTATCGCCGGACTGGATAACATGGGTAGTCGTCTTGCCAGTGGTCGTCGACGCAGGCTTGAGGGTCGAATCGACCGGGCCGGTCAGCGATGATGTGAAGGATCTGTCGAGAGTCTTGGTCGTTGTGGCCAGGGGATCAACCGTGCCGACCCGGGTGGGCGACGTCATGCCCACAGACGGACGGGTGCTCGGCGGCAACGCTGACAGTCCAGGGGCGGGGGGCAACACCCCGACCGAAGGGGTCGTCGGCGTCGTGGTTCTGGGCATCGGACCCGGAGTCAGGGTCGAGGATCCGCCAAGCGAGGTGGAGCTGCCACCTGTGCCCAAGGGTGATCTCGTGGCATCCGGGAACGATGGTCCCGGCGGGTTCGACCCGGCAAGGGGACTGGAGGTCCTGCCCAGGCCGGTCGAGCCAGTTGAGCCCGTCAGGCCGTGACCCGAGGCTCCGCTCACGCCGCTCCCAGGAATCGTCGTTTCCACAGGCCTGGGCCGCAGCGGCGACGACGACGTGTCTCGCACCACCGGCGAAATCGGGGAAGAGGACATGTCGGAGCCCCCGGTTCTCGGCCCCGTCGGAGCAGCCGAATCCGGACGCTTGGCCAGCGTGGGCCCCCCGCCGGTGGCCGTCTTCTGGGCCGCACCGGTCAGAGTCGGATTGCCGTTCTTGTCCTTGTCGGCGCTTGCCGCTCCGCTCGTGTTGCCACTGCCGGCGGCGTCCCCAGGCTTGTTCGCCGAGCTGCCCCGGTTGCCCCAAACCAGATAACTGGTTCCTAGAACAATCAAGAGGACAGCCACACCGATGGCAATTGTCGTATCTCGTCGCATTGTGAATCCCTCAGACATATGGCGGGGGGGCGGCCGGGCAGGTGCACCACACCATGACCACCCAGGTCGCGTCCGTGCATCGCGCTTCTTTCCAGAACCTGCGGCCCAGTACGCCACTGCTCCGCTTGTGGAAAACAACGCTCGAATATAGCGTAAAACCGTCCCTGGTCAAGAGGGAAAGGGCGAAACGTCGCCACGTCAGAACGCGAAATCGGCCAACCGATACAATCAAGGAGCCGGAACAAGCCCTGCTCGCCCAAACAGGGCAACAGAAGGGAAACCAACGGCGAGACGGGGAGCGGCCGGGGGTGAAATCAGCTGTGAGTTTCGATGTCCGCTCACGATGCGCCAACCGGTAATGCCAGGATTCGGGCTCACTTGAAACCGACGCCGACTCGCTGCGAATCGAATCGGCGGTAAGTGTTCTGCGATCCATCGAAACCGCGGCCCTGGTAGTCGATGAATCGCTCGTTGAACACGATCACCTGGCCTGGAGAGTAGAAGGACGGAGTCGAAGGCCAGTCACTCCGGCAGGCGAAGTCCGACCCGGAGTACAGACCGGGCCGGCGATCGAAAAGCAGGGCGGAAGCATACCCGCGCTCCCGCTTCGCCACCAGGGTGCCCTGCGGCTTCTCCGCGGCAACCGAATGCCGCTGCAAACAGCGCCCGGCCGGTCCGTGCCGATCAGGGCCGCAGCCGGCGACGGCGAACATCACCAGGCTTGAGATGATCAACACCCACGTCCGCACGCTTCAGACCTCCCTCCGGACATACCCGCCCTCCAACTCGCACCCGGCATCCATCGTGCCGTCCGGCCCATCACCAGGCCCTCTGCCCGATAAGACCTCGCCTCCATCCCTGCCAACGCGAATCCCGGCAGAATATGACGACTTTAACGACCGGGTCGTCTGTAGCGAAGGGCTGCCGGGTGACGATGGTCCTCGAAGGCACGTCGCCTCAAGCGAATATAAACCATTCAAAAATATAAACTTAAGACGAATCACCGCGATGCTGCGAGGACCAAGCAATGGAATTGCCGCACCAGAAGTCAACGCACCCCCAGTGGAAGCTGTGGATCTCATAACCTACTTCGGGTTAAGATCTTACGGTTCTACGGACTTAAAGGATGTCCCCCTCGCGAATCCAGCCCACCAGCTGTGCAGCCGTGCCCCCATCCGGCCTTGCCTCGGCGACAAGCAGTTCTGCGGCCTGGCAAGTCTGGAACAATCGCCAGACTTCCGTGAGCTCGGTATCCGGATGCACGACCGGCGGGGAAGGCGACAGGAGATCGCAGGCCAGCACCAGACCGTCGAGACTTCCGGTCCGGAGAGCGTGCCGGATGGTGGGCATATTGACCACGCCCAGAAGATCACCCTGCTCGCTCACGACGGGATAGCTCTCCTGACCGCTGCGCGACACGACGTCCAGCATCGATCCCAAAGAAGCGTTGAAGCAGAAGGTCGCTACCGGCCGCCGCATGATCTCCGCCGCCCGGCGACCCTCCAGAAGAACCCTCACCCCCCGAGCCGCCCCGAGGTCCAAACCCCGCCGCAGGAGACTCAGATCGTACATGTTGCCCGGCACCAGCCGCTGCACAATCCACGCGGACAGGGCAGCCACACACATCAGCGGGACAATCAGGCCGAGCTCATAGTGTCCCAGCTTCATCATGATGATCAGGGCACAAAGCGGGGCTTGAAATGTCCCCGCGATCATGCCGGCCATGCCCAAAAGGCCCGCGGCCGCTCGGTCGAAGCCCATCGCTCCGCCGATACAGGCGCCCAGAGCCGCGCCCATCACCAGGGCAGGTGCGAACGCGCCGCCGGGACATCCGCTCGACAAGGTCAGCACGGTGGCGGCCAGCTTGGCCAAGGCGACGATACCCACCAGCAACAGGGGCAGGGAGGCGCCAACGAGGGCCTCGATGTGGTCGTAGCCAACACCCTGAACCTGCGGGACGAAGGCGGCGATGCACCCGACGGCCAGGCCTCCCAGCGACGGCTTGACCCACACCGGAACCGACCATCGATTCACGCGCTCGTAAAGGGCCTGCGATGAACGCATGTAGAGCACACTCAGGGCCGCACACAGCACCGCCAACGGCAGGGCCAGAAGCAGGAGCCTCGGGCCGGCCACCGGGATCGAAGGCAGGTAGATAGCAGGCTCGAGACCGAACGCCCATTCATTCACCGCGCTGGCCGCGACGCTGGCGAGCATCACCGGCGCCATTGTCTTGATGCGGAAATCCCGGAGGACAACTTCGAGCACAAACATGACCCCACCGATGGGCGCGCTGAACACCGCCGCCATACCCGCGGCAGCCCCGCAGCCCATCATGACCTGGATGTCGTGCTTCTCCAGACGACTCCATCTCCAGGCGTAAGAGCCAGTTACAGCACCCAGCTCCACGATCGGGCCTTCCGGTCCCGCCGATCCACCGGAGCCAAGCGTGATCATTGAACTCGCGGCCGCGGCACCCATTCGGAGATCGTCGAGCGGGCGGTCCTCGGCGGCGCTGTGGATCACAACCGGAACGCCATGCCCGGAACGAGCCCGCAAGTACCGGTAAAGCAGTAGGCCGACGACAAGACCGCCCAGGGCGGGCATGGTCAGCCGGGTCAACCAGGCGAAGCCGCCCAGCTCCGCCTGTAGCCAGCTGCTGAGCAGCTGAAGACCGTGAACCCCGCCACGGAAGGCCAACGCCAGACCGCCGGTACCCACACCGGTCAGCAGGGCCAACACCAGGATCCTGGCGTGGTAGAACACAGTCTGGCTTCGTTCACTCATAACAACGGCGGGCGACTCGCCGCAGACCTGACGCGGGGTCACGCGGAAGGCAGCGACAGCTCACGCAGCGGGACCTCGACCTCCATGGCTCCGAGGTTCACCACCGCTAACTGCTTATGCAGCAATACCCTAACGACTTGACCAGGGCGGTCAAACCTCTGGACGTGCACCCGGTCACCCGGCCGCAGGGCGGAAACCGTCTCGATCCACTTCTGGAACTGCCGCTGCTGATCGGCCAGGGCCATTCGCTCCTTCTCGGCCGCCTGGCGAGCCTGATCGGCGGCCAGCTTGGCGGCCTCGGCCTCGCTTCGGGCGGCTTCCGCCTGACGACGCGAGGTCAGCGTGCCCCGGATCGCCCGGCTTAGTTGCTCGTGTGAGCCGCTAAGGTAGCCCCGAGCGGCTTCGATGATCTTGCGGGGCAGGCCCAGGCGGGCGGCGATGTTGATCGCGTTGCTGTTTCCCGGCTCACCGATGATGAGACGATAGGTCGGCCGGAGCGTCTCGATATCGAACTCGACACAGGCGTTCTCAGCCCGGGCCTGCGAGTAGGCCACGCTTTTCAGTACGCCCAGATGAGTCGTAATCAGCGCCGGGCACCGGCGTTCGAGCAGCTCCTGAACGATGGCCTGTCCAATGGCCGCCCCTTCGTCCGGATCGGTTCCCGCCCCGAGTTCGTCAATCAGGACCAGGGTCTCAGCCCCGGCCCGCTGGAGCATGGCCATGAGCTGCTTCAGGTGGGCGCTAAACGTACTCAATGATTGTTGGAGGCTCTGCTCATCACCGATATCCACCAGAACATCCTGATATACAGGGACATAGCTGCCTTCGCCGGCGGCAATGGGCAGGCCGGCTTGGGCCATCGCACAGGCAATGGCCACGGTCTTCAGCGTTACCGTCTTGCCCCCCGTGTTGGGACCTGTCACCACAAGCACGTCGAAATCATCGCTCAGCCGCACATCGATCGGCACGACGTCATGGTCCTCGCCCTCGGCAGCGGCCTTCTTGTGCATGTCCACCAGCAAGGGGTGACGGGTCCGCTGCAGGCGGAGCTTGCGGTCCGTCGAAAGCCGCGGACAAGTCAGGCCATAGGCACGCGCGAATCGCACCTTGGCCACCACGAGGTCGAGGACACTCAGGGCGTCGAGCGTCTCCAGGATCGCCGCCTGGTTGAGGTGGGTCTGATGGGTCAGATGCCAAAGGAGCCGATTGACCTCCGTGGTTTCGTCGTTCTTGAGGCTGATAATCAGGTTGTTCAGTTCGACGGCCTCGGCCGGTTCGACAAAGAGCGTCTGCCCGGAATCCGAACTGCGATGAATGATGCCCGGCACTCGTCCTCGATGCTCAGCGGACAGGGGCAGGACAAGCCGGTCCTCATGAAACGTGGCCTGAGGATAACGCAGCCAGCGGGTCGCGTGCCTGTCGCGCAGGAGGCGATCGATCACATGGCCGATCTTGATTCGGGCGTTGGCGATATCCACGCGGAGCCTGTTGAGCTTGGCGCTGGCGTCGTCGCGAATCTGCCCGCTCTTGTCCACCACCCGCAGAATCGCTTCGCTCAGGGGGCGGAAATCACTGATTCGTGTACAGATGGCTCGAAGATGGACGGCTTCTTCTCGGAGCCTGGAGGCCCAGCAAACGATCTCGTGGGTCGCGTCCAGGGTTTCGGCCAGGACGGCAAACTCGTCCGGCTCGAGGCAGTGCGGGGGAACCGCCACGCGTACCGCCTCGCGGATATCATGGATGCCCCCAAAGGGGGGCAGTTCGATCGTCGCCCCGGCCTCGATCATTTCCGCGACTTGGCCAAGCCACTGCTCGATCAGGTCGTGGCGAGCCACAGGTCTAACCTTCTCGGCCATCCGTCGCCCGAGGGCGCAGCTGGCGTGTTCGGCCAGCAAAGCCCGAACGCGATCGAACTCGATGACCGTCAGGGTGTGAGAATCCACCGGCTCCTCTCATAACTCACTGCTGCTCCGCAGTGTAAGAAATCGTGCCCCATTCTATCCGAAACGCGCAGTTTTTGCCGAGGGCCCCGGGCGGCTTGCGCGAAGTAAAAAAGCCCAGGTATTCGGGGCTCAGACCTTCAGCCATCCCCTCCAGATCGTCGATATGAGATTTGTTATCGGACAGACCCGACGGATGTGCGTCCGGTCCGACGCCCAAGTGAGGACGCCTGGATCCAGAGCCGATAAATGATCCGGCGCTGTTCTATCGGACGGCAAGGCGATCGACCGTCAAGTATGCGGACGAAGTGGCAGGCCATGAGCACGCAACGAGCATGGTGGACGACGACCACCCTTCTGCTGGCAGCTTGGCTGCCGAACGGCTGCTCCCGGGAGGAGCCCGCCCTGCCCCTCGAGCAGGTCGCCACCGAGATCCGGCCGATCGAACCCCTTCTGCCCACCGCCGGGGATCCGGAGCTGACCTTGTTCGGCGAACTCCCTGAGCGAGCCCGGGTGCCTTTCCATGCCCGGGCGGCCTCCCCCATGGAGCAGCATACCTTCACCACCGAAGGGGCCGATTTCGACGTGGATATCTCTCCCGACGGCAAGTGGATGGTCTTCGCCTCGACGCGGCACTCGGTCCGCCCGGACATCTACCTGAAGACGATCAACGGCCGGGCGGTCACGCAACTGTGCTCCGATCCGGCCTCGGACGTGGAACCCTGCTTCAGCCCGGACGGCAAGTCCGTGGTCTTCGCCAGCAACCGGTCGGGCAACTGGGATCTGTGGCTGATCGGCCTGGATGGCGGGCGGCCCCGGCAACTCACCAACTCGCCGATGCACGAGATTCACCCCTCGTTTGCCCCGGAAGGCAAGCGGCTGGCCTACTGCGCGTTTAACGCCCGGGCCGATCAGTGGGAGCTCTGGACAGTTCAACTAGATCTTCCGAGCTCTAATCGGATGATCGGCATAGGCCTGTTCCCCGAATGGAGCCCGATCGGCGACAGCATCATCTACCAGCGGGCCCGCGAACGCGGCGGACGGTGGTTCAGCATCTGGCGGACCGACCTGGAGATGGGCGAGCCGCGATACCCGACCGAAGTGGCGGCCAGCCCCGACATGGCCCTCATCCAGCCCGGTTGGAGCCCGGATGGGCAGTGGATTGCCTATGGGACGGCCAAGCCGGGCACGGGCGGAGAGACACCGGACGCCACCGGTCCGATCCTGAGTCGAGGAGATATCTGGGTCATTCGGGCGGACGGAACTTCGCCGCTGCAGCTCACCGACGGCGAAGGCACGCACTTCAGCCCGACCTGGGGCGTTGATCAACGCGTGTACTTCAGCTCTCGCCAGACCGGGGCCGAGAACCTCTGGTCGGTCCGGCCAGCGCTGGCTCCGATAATGCCTTCGGCGGCGGCCGCCGAAGAGGGAACGAACCAAGGTCTCTCGGGCAAGGCGGTCACGGAAAGAACCCGGCGGCAGGCCGCCAGGGTTGACCAGAATTGAGAAATTGACGTTCAAGGTGGTTTAGGAATTAGACGAAGTTACAGGTGTCTCGGGTCCGCGAATGTGGGGCCGGGACGGGCTACGGGTTGCGGAGCGCGGCGTGGAAACCGCTCGTTCCAGGCGCCCGCGGCCCCGAGGATGGTGGTTGGTCAAGGATGATCACGACTGGGGTTCACCTCAGGGAAGAGAGGATGACCTCCACGAAGAGCCGGAAGGCCGGTGGGTGGAGTTGGATGCTCTGCCTCTCGCTGGCTGCGGCCGCCGCTTGCTCGGAATCGAGGAATCGGCACAACGTGGAGTGGTCTTCCGCCCCGCCGGATCGGACCATCGCCGTGGCTCCGGCGCTGAACTTCAGCGGGAGCGCGGACTTCGATCCGGTCAAAGTGGCCGACATCATGGCCAGTGAACTCTCAGAATCCCCCGGGATCGGGGTGATCGGCGTGAACCGGGTGTTGGCGGTTCTTGCGGAGCAGAGCGTTGATCGGATCCAGTCGCCAGAACACGCTCTTCAGGTGTGCGATCGGCTCGGAGCCGACGCGATCCTGGTCTTCGCCCTCATCGAATACGACGCCTACACCCCGGTGGTCGGAATCGCGGCTCAGATGTACACGCGCCAGGCGACGGGTCGACAGCTTGATCCGGTTGCGGCCTCGCGAATGGCACGCCCTTTCGACTACAGCCTCTCCGACCGGGGAGCTCGGCCTTCGGCTGAGATCCAGCGGGTGTTCAACGCCGAGCACGGGGACGTCCAGCAGGAGGTCAAGGAATACTCGGACTCGCGGACCGCGAACAAGAGTCCGTATGGCTGGAAGAAGTACCTGCGAAGCCAGCAATGGTATCTCCGCTTCTGCTGCTCGCGGGTCTGCCGAGACCTGAATCAGCAGATGATGTGGAGCGGGCAGAGAACGCCGGCCGTCGTGGACGTCGCGGCTGACACGGAGGCAGGACGATGAATAACGTTCGGCAGCTCTCGCTGGTCAAGGGAAAGCACCGGTACGTGTTCCGGTACCAGGCGGGTCGAGAGGCGGACATCATCGCGACCTTCGCCGCGATGGCGGCCGATGCCGAGCAGGATTTCGATTGGTTCGACGCGGCGGTCCTGAGTTATCAGATGGGCCGCCGGCTTGAGATGGACCTCGAGGAGGTTTCCGGTTAACTCGGCTGTCCCGCCGGAGGCGGGCCGCCGTGACGGGCCAGGTTGCATCAACACTGGGTTCGCCGCCTACGTTGGTAGCGCCATGAATGAGAATGTCACATTGATCGACGAGTTCCTCAATTACCTGCGGTTTGAACGGCACTTCTCGCCTCATACGGCCAAGTGCTACGCCGCGGACCTGCACCAGTTCTGCGATTTCCTCCGCGGCAACGAGGCCGGGTCCGAGGGAGGCGCCAGTGGTGCCTACGATCCGCTGGTCCAGAACGGGAACGGTGGGGGCGTCGCGACAGCCGTGGCCCCATCGCTGCCGCGGACGGTGACGACCAACGAGCGCGATCTGCTCGTGGCGGTCGACACCGAGGACGTGCGCAGGTTTCTCGCGTTCCTCAAGGAACGCGAGTACTCCAAGAGCACCACCGCGCGCAAGCTGGCTACGCTGCGCAGCTTCTACAAGTTCTGCATGAAGCGGACCTATGTCCAGAGCCACCCCTTGGCCAGTATCCGGACACCCAAGCAGGACAAGCGGCTGCCCAAGTTCCTGGAAGAGGAACAGGTCCGCAAGCTGCTCGAGACGCCGGACGTGACCACGCTCCTGGGAGCCCGCGATCGCGCCATGCTCGAGACCATGTACTCGACCGGCGTGCGGGTCAGCGAGCTCGTGGACCTGAACATCGCGGACGTCGATTTCGTGGGCGAGGCCCTGCACATCCGGGGCAAGGGCAAGAAGGCCCGCATCACCCCCATCGCGCCGACCGCCCTGGCCTGGATCCGACGCTACACCGACCTTCGCCGCTCTGATCCCCGGTCATCCAGCTTCAACCAGGAAGCCGTCTTCGTGAACAAGCACGGGCAGCGGCTCAGCACCCGCAGTGTCCGCCGCAAGCTCGACAAGTATCTGGCTATCGCCGGACTCGACCCGTCGATCAGCCCACACACCCTGCGGCACAGCTTCGCCACCCACATGCTCAACCGCGGGGCTGACCTGCGGGCCGTGCAGGAACTCCTCGGGCATCAGTCATTGTCCACCACGCAGATCTACACCCACGTGACCACCGCCCGGATGAAACAGGCCTACGACGACGCCCACCCGCGGGCGTAGTCCGGATCACGGCGACGAACCGAGACCGTCGCCAGCCAGGTCAACACGCGACAGCAGAGCACGAGGCACCCGATCGGGTGCCTCTCTCTTTGGGCGACGGCCCGCCGGCAAACCCCAAGCAGCGCTTCCAGATGACACCGCCGCCGCGATCACCGTCCGCGCCGACCCGCAAACCACATTCGGAAACACCCTCAGCCCACCTCACGCTCGGTGGGCGGGCGAACCGCGGCCGGGTATACTCCCGGCCATGATCTGCCTAAATCCATCCCTCCGCGCATTGGGCGTCGTGCTCGCGTGTACCCTGGTCGCAAAAGCGGCCGAGACGAATCAGCCGACTACATCCCCGGCCCTGCGGATCCTCGGCGGGCCGTACCTGCAGGCTCCTTCGCCAACGAGCATGACCGTCGTCTGGACGACCAACAAACCATGTGTCTCCAGGCTTCAGTTCGGCCCGTCCGCGAACGAGATGCCCAACGTCGCAACCAGTGCCCACCACGGCCTGATCGATGCGAGCACTACGCTGCACAGAATCACGGTCAGCGGCCTGAGCCCGGGAACGACCCGCCACTACTGCGCGGTCTCCACCGAGATCGTCGAGTTCAACCCCTACAAAGTGAAGTACGGGCCAAGCGTCAGAACCGAAGGGCAGTTCACCACCCTCGACCCGAAGAAGGAGACGTTCTCGTTTTGTGTCCTCAACGACCGCCATGACAAGGCACCAAAGCTGCGACAGGACCTGGGGGCGGTCAAGTGGGAGGGCGTCGACCTCGTGTTCGCCCTGGGCGACGTCATGAACGACCCGAAGAACGAACCCCAGATCTTCCAGAACTTCATCAACCCTTGTGTGGAGTTCTTCGCGGGACGAATACCGCTGGTCTTCGTTCGCGGCAACCACGAAACGCGCGGAGCACTGGCCCGCAACCTCATCGACTACTTCCCCACCGAAAGCGGACGATACTACTACTCCTTCGATCATGGGAGCATCCATTTCCTGCTCCTGGACGGCGGGGAGGACAAGGGCGATGACTCACCGGAATACAGCGGGCTGGCGGCCTTCGAGGACTACCTCAAGCAGGAAACCGAATGGCTCGACCAGGAGCTCCAGAGCCCCGCGTTCCTCAACGCGCGTTTCCGCGTGTGCCTGCTGCACATCCCGCCCGTGGCCGACACCAAGGACACCAAGTTCATCCGCGCCCCGTGGCTGCGCGACAACTGGAGCCCCAGGCTCAGCAAAGCGGGAATCGACCTCATGCTCTGCGGCCATACCCACGTCTACGCCGAATTGCCGCCCGACGTGAGCCGGGCATACCCCATCGTGGTGGGCGGAACGGACACCGTCATTCGAGTCGACGTCTCGCCCGAACGACTACTAATGACGACCTTCAAGGACAACGGCGCAGTCCTGTCACGGCCACCCGAGGTCCGGGCGAAGCGGTAGGTCGCCCAGCGTTCCGGCCATCGAGCGCATCGGCGCGCTTGACCGATCCCGCGTCCGACGCGGATGAGGCAAGCCGACAGAGGTGATGTCCATTGCAGCCTTGTACGCCGAATACCACGCGGCCGCACGCCAGAAGCAAGCGCGACTCGGGAGCGAGCGCTGCATGCTCAACCGCCCGCAGAGCTGTGCCTGGAACGCCAGACCACTCGGCGCAACCCCACGCCACGACTGAACGCGAAGTGAGACCATCATGAAGAAAACACTGACGCTGACCCGCGAACAGTGCCGGGCGGTAGACCGATATGCCATCGAGCAACTTGGCATCCCCGGCGTGGTCCTGATGGAGAATGCGGGGCGAAACGCGGCCGATCTGATCGAACGCTGGCTGCGGCGGCGAGTGTCAGAGTCTTCGCCGTCCACGTCACGACCATCGCCGCGAAGAGGATCACCACCCGGCCGCGTGGCCGTCGTCTGCGGCAAGGGCAACAACGGCGGCGACGGTTTCGTCATCGCCCGGCACCTGATCCATCGCGGCTATCGAGTCGGTGTGGCCCTGTTCGGCGACCCCGGCTCCTTGGCCGGGGACGCCGCCGTCAACCATGCAGTTCTGGTTCGGATGGGCGTCAGGATCCGGCCGCTGGCGGAATCGTCCCTCGCTCCGGCGGTTCGTACGTGGCGGCAATGCCACATCGTCGTTGATGCATTGCTTGGAACCGGCTTCGCCGGACAGGTCCAGGGACCGCTGGCCAAGGTCATCGAAGCAATCAACAACCTGGCCGGCCCCACGATCGTGGCGGTCGACGTGCCGTCCGGCCTCAATGCCGACACCGGCGAGCCGGGCGGCGCCGCGATCCGAGCGAGCCACACCATCACCTTCCTGGCCGCCAAGACCGGCTACTCACGGCCGACAGCCAGGCACTGTCTTGGCAGGGTCCATGTGGTCGACATTGGTGCCCCGACGCAGCTCATCCTGACTCGACTCGGATCAGAGAAGTGATGCTCCTCGCGGCTATCGAAGGAGACGGCAGGTAACAGGCGAGGCCGCCCTGGATGCTGATGTTTCGGTGTGCTGACGTTCTGGCGTACCGACGTGCCGACGTGCGGACGCGTCGGCGCTTCTACTCCGCCGCTTTGCCTTCCTTCGGAGTCGCCTGGGCGTCGGCCGCGGCCGGTTGACTTTCCGGCCGGCTGGCGGCGGCTGGCTGGGTACGGGCGGTGAAGGCGGCTCGAGCCCTCTTCTCGACTTCCTTGATGTTCGCCTGCCGTTGCTGGAAGGCCTTGCGCTGATCATCGCGCGGGATTCCGTCGAGCTCCTTCTTGAGTCGCTCGAACATGCTGGTGCTGATCTCCTTCTCAAGCCGCTCACGGCGGCCGTCGAGTTCCTTGCGGGCTCGTTTGGCCTTCTCGAGTTCCTCCGGGTCGGTCTTGGGTGCGGCCTCGGCGAGTTCGTTGTACTTGGCGTCCAACTCGGCAAAATCCTGCTTGTGAGCATCGCGATAAGCGGCCGCCTCCTCGCGCATCCGCCGCAAAGCCGAGTATGCACTCTGCTGCTGACCTTCGTCGAGACGGTAGTCCTGGATGAAGTGGCGAACGTAATACTGCCAGGCATCCTCGCTCTTCATGATCGGGCGCGGTTGCGAACTGACCCGCGAGCCGAAATCGCCCGGCTGAAACTCGCCCTGGGCCCAACGCTCAAACTGCTTGTCGTACTGCTGAAAAGCCTTGTCGATTCCATCCATGTCCCGATCGTGAAGCTTGCGCTGCTCTTCGTTCAGGATTTCCCGCCACTTGAGATTGCCGTCAATGATCTCCTGGTGCATGGCGGCAAACAGCGGCCCTGCCCGTCGGGCAAAATCCTTGGCCGCCTCCGGCGGCGGCGCCTGGCCGCCGAGCTGGTAATCCCACCACTCCGAAAACAGGATCCGCAGGTCGCGTTCGTTGTTCTGCAGGAAACCCTTGACCCGCTGAGTCATCAGCTTCTGCGTGTACTCCTGCTGCTTCTCGTCCAGGTTGTACTGGCGGGCGATCTGGTTGACCGCATGCTTCATCAACGCGTCGACCTGCCAGCCCATCGGATTGTTGTCCGCCGCCGCAGACCCGCCCGACGGACCCTGCTGGGCATGCCCGCGTTCGACAATCAGAGCAACCAGCGACAGCCCCAGAAACGCGACCGCACTGCCTACACGGCTCGATCGATCCATGAGACACCTGAAGGCGAACAGCCCCACCCCGGCTACGCGCGGGGTGCGTCGCTCGATTACAGGACACCCGCCCGAACGGCGACCGTCCGCCCAAACACAGTGCATTATTATACTGACCGGGGCTTGTCAAGTTGCGGATGACGCCAACCGCCGGACGAAGGGCCGTCACGCGACCGAGACATCCTCCCCGCCACGGGAGCCGCTCCCGACGCAGAAAGTCACCGAGACCGCTATCAGCCATTGCCCGGCGAAATAGGGCGCCAGCACCAAAAGCCCAGAGAAGGCAAAACCGCCGTGGAAACGAGCAACGGCCAGGACACTGTCCGACAAGACGAACAGGGTGGCCCCAACACAGGCCACGAGCGCGCCTGGCGTCTTCAGCACCAGCGCCCGGCCGGCGGCCTGGGCGGCCATAGCCAGTATGAAGCCGGTGTACAGAACAACCGGCGCACGCAGGCCACTGGGCACGTCGCCCCAGAGAAACGACACCAAGGCCGCCCCCAGAACACTCCAGGCCACCAGCGGGGCTCTTCGGGGAGCGACCGCGCAGTCCGAGGTGAACGCCGCCAGATAGCACAGGTGGGCGAAGAGGAAGCTCACCAGGCCCGGTAAGAACCAGTCTCCGGGCAGCATCAGGAAGGTGTCACCCGCCAGGGAGCAGACCAGTCCGGCGACAATGCTCCACCTGTAAAGACCGGGGCTGGACGGCGAGCCGACCGCGGCGGTGACCAGCAACAGAGCCGTACTCAAGGGCTTGAACAGGTAGGTCAGCCAAGCCATATCCGGCACGGCATACGGAAGTCCGGTGGCCAGCACAACGGACATGACCGTAACCAGCGTGAGGATGAGGAAACCCGCTCGCCGTCGCCTGTTTTGTCTCATCGGCTTTGCCGGCCACTCGTGCACGGATCCTTGCTCCTCCGGCATTGGCTCGTAACGGCCGGATACCGTCTCCTCGGCTGCCTCCTGTCCGCAGTGTTCCGCCACATGACCCCCTCCCCCGCACTCGACCGGGCCCCCGCTCGTGGACGCCGCCACTGTGGCCCACAACCCGATCACGGCCTCCTGCCGATATCCTTGGTGTCGATCGGTTGGAAGCCGAGTTTGACCGCCGGCGAGTCCGGTCTGAGCGTGAAGTCCCCGGCGGCCGGGTCGGTGAACAGCGGGTCGGCAATGACTGAGTGTTCGTCCTGCCCGCGTTTCTTCCAGTCATCGAAACTGCCGCCCGCGAAGTCGATTGCCCCGCCGTCCGTCCGCCAATAGACGTTGCGGTCCAGTTTGTAGTTGTTGTTCTCCCAACTGCTTCCCAGGAGCGAGCCCTCGCTGTAGTACACGATGTTATGATCGAAGAAGAAGGAGACGTGCGGTTCCGGACGCGAGCGGATGATCTGGGCCACCTTCGCGAGGGCAAAGATGTTGTTGCGGATCCTGTTCTCCTTGCCGTAGTGCTGGTGGTAGCCGCCGTGCTTGGTACGGTAGACGATGTTGTTCTCGATGAGGATGTCCGTGCTGCCTTCGTCGTTGTAGATGCCCCAGCCGCCGTAGTAGAAAGCGTCCACATCGTGAATCCGGTTGTAGCGGATCGTTGTGCCCGGGGAAACACCGAGCGTGTAGACGCCGCCCATGTCGCTGAGCAGACCCTGGCCGATGTCGTGGATGTGGTTGTATTCGATCACATTGCCCACCGCCTTGCTCGGACCGTAACCCCACGACCAGCCGACGGATACTCCGGTGTAATAAAGATCGTGGATGTGGTTGTGTGTGACCTTGTTGTCGCCGCTGTTGCCGATCCAGATCCCGACGGCGCTGTGGAAGATCCTCCCGGCTTGGCTGATCTCGCTGTTGTCAACCGTCGTGCGGGCGGTATCGTGGCCGATCTTCACCCCGCCGGCGCCCAGATCGGTCAATGTGCAATCGACGACTTGGCAATCCTCAGAGCCTGCGCCGATCTCGATGGCGTAGGTGGCGACCTGCTCAACGCGGCAATCGGTGATCGAGCAGCGGACCGCGCGGGACAGAACGATCGCCCCAGGAAGGCTGTGGGCAGCCTGGACATCGCCTGCTTTGCCCGGCGGCAGCGACCACTCCGTGTGCCGGAAGGTCAGACCACGGAATTGAACGTCCGACACCGGCCGGCTCCCATCCGACTGGCCTTCAAGGCGAACAAGGTGCGGCAGGCGGGGGGCCATAATGGTCACGTTCTCCGGCGTTTCGCCCGGCTTGGGCATGTAGTAGAGCGTGCCGGCCTTGCGATCGAGGTACCATTGCCCGGGGGTATCCAGGGCTTCGAAGACATTCTCGACATAGTAGCGGGCCATCTGCTTGTGGTCGCCGGCTTCGGTGAGCCGGAAGACGCTCGGAGCGTCGAACTTCACCGTGCGGGCCGGTTCATCAATCTCGGCGATGGGCAGGTGTGACTCGACCCAGAAGTGCAGAGCGACAATCTCCACCTCCCGGAGGTTGCCCCAATTCCTGAGTTCGCCCGGCGTGAAAGTGGCCTGCTTCTGACCCGCGTTCCATTCCGTATCGGGCTTGATGTCCGGCAGGCCGGTGAAGGTGTAAAAGCCCTCCTTGGGGAGCCGGGTTCGCGGTCGGCGTTGCCCGTTGACGAAAAGCTGGCGGAAGAACCACCGGCCATCCTTCACCGCCGCGATGTCGGCGGCCCAGAGCGTCTTCCCGTCCTTTTCGACCGGCTTGAAACCGGTGATGGCGCGACCGCCACCGATCACCGGGTGGTCACTCTCGAACGCGGCGTAGGTGACCTGGGCACCCTTCGAACCGCCGTCCTCGGCAGTCAGCACCAGCGGCTCAGCCAGGTCGTAGGTACCGTCGTGGACCCACACGGTGATGGGGGTGTCCTTCCATTCGCCCCTCTGTCGGTGGGCGCGAATCGCGTCCCGTGCCGCCGCCAGCGACGGGAAAGTACCGCCCGCGACAGTGACGCCCGGTTTGACGTGCAACACGATCGCGTCTTTCGCGAGCACGCTGGCGGAGAAATGCGGGCTCGCCAGGACCAGAATCCACAAGCCCATCCATCGGGCAATCGCCGTCATTGAGGGACTCCTTTCTCATCAACAGGACATAGGCAGCCACCGCTCGTCCTTCCGTAGTCCGGGTGTTCGACGCGCGGCACGAAGTGGCGCCACAGGAAGAACGCCGGCACTCCCGCAGCAAGGATCACCAGCCACACCAGCGTTTCGCCCGGCCTGGCCAGGACGGCCAGCACAGTCATAAAGGCGGTCGACAAAATGAACACGATGGGAACCCAGGGATAGCCCCAGCACTTGTACGGGCGGGGCAGGCCCGGGCGGCGAATCCGCAGAATGATCACCGCAGCGGCCGCCAAAGCGAAGAAGATCCACATCGCGAAGACGAAGCCGCCGATCATCCGCTCAAAGGTGCCAACCGCCACCGTGCTGATCGCGGACATGAGACACTGTGCCCAGAGTGACACGTCAGGGGTGTGATAGGTCGGGTGAATGTGGCCGAGAAACTTGAAGAAGAGACCGTCACGAGCCTGGGCAAACGTGACCCGGGCACCGGCGATGATGGAAGCGTGAACGGCCCCCAGCGTCGAAATCAGAACCAGCACGGTGACAATGACATCCCCCGACCGACCGATCAGCCGCTGAACAGTCAGCGGAGCGACGGCGGCGGTGTGTCGCATTTCCTCCAGCGGAACCATCATCATGTACACGGTGTTCACCCCCAGATAGATGAGGATGGTCGCGGCCGTGCCGAAAACGAGGATTCGAGGAAGCAGCCGCTGGGGATCGCGGATCTCCCCGGCGCAAGAGGCAATGTCGCTCCATCCGTCATAGGTCCAGAGCACGGCCGCCAGCACGGGGGCCAGGGCGGCCAGAACCGACTTCGACGTGGGAGCCGGCCCCAAGTGACCATAGTAGTCGCCGGCCATCCGCAAGCCCAGGGCGATGATCGCGAGCAGGGCGATCACCTTCAGGCCGGTGAAACAGATGGCGACGCCCGCCCCGAGCTGCACTTTCACGGTGTTGATCGCCGTGAGAACGACCAGCAGTGTGCAGGTCGTGAAGCGGATATCCCAGTGAACACCGAACAGCCGATTGAGATGTTCGGAAAAAACGGTGGCAATGCTGGCAGCCGCCAGTGGCTTGCCCAGGAACACATACGTCCAGCCGAAGATGAATGCAACGACCTCGCCCAGGCCCTCGTACATGAAGACGTAGATGCCGCCGGAGCGGGGAAACATCGTACCCAGCTCCGCGTAGGTGAAGGCGCCGAACAGGGAGAGGATTCCCCCGACCAGCCACAGTGCCAGGATCAGGGCGGGACTGTCCATCTCCGAGGCGATGGAGGCCGGCGTGCGGAAGATACCGCTGCCGATGATGATGCCGACCATGATGGCCGATCCGCCCCAGAACCCGATACTCCGCGGCAGATCGCGCCGCATGGCGGTCCTCCAGACCGGTGGCGAGAGTGACGGCAAACGCGGCTCCCACGAAGAGCCGTGGCCGGGCATTGTACTGCGGCGCCCGTCACGCCGCGCCTCTCCCGGGATTGCAGATTCGCGGAATTCCGATCGGCGGCGAGCCGTGAGCGACAACGGGAACGCGGGTGCGGCTGGAGAACAGCAGCCGAGGCCCTACCGGCGAGGCGCCAACTTCGCCAGCGCCGCCTCGTCGACCTCGACTCCCAGGCCGAAACCACTCGGAACGGCCAGTTCGCCATTCGTCGGCTGGAAGGGCTCCTTGAGTATCGTGCCACTGAGGAACTGCGGGCCATTCAGAGCCGCGGGATACTTGAGATCACATGCCCCGTAGAGCAGGAGCGATGCGGCCAGCGAGAGGTCCGGATCAGTCAGGCCGCTGCCCAGAACCATCAGCCCGAACTTCTCGCACAGCTCGATCTGCCGCCAGGCGTCGGTCAGGCCGCCGCACCGGGCCGGTTTCATCGCCACCCCGTCGCACATGCCCAGCTTGATAAACTCCTCCAGATCCGATGAGTGTACCGAGCCCTCGTCCAAAATGATGGGCAGAGCACCCTGCTTCTTGAGCTTCTGCAGACCGGTGATCCGGTTCGGGCGAAGCGGCTGCTCCAGGACGGCCACCCCGGCGTCGGCCAGTCTCGGGGCCACCTCCAAAGCGGTGGCCTCGTCGTAGCCGCCGTTGGCATCCGCCCAGAGAAAGCCCTCCGGAGCCAGCTTCTTGACGGTCCGACACAACTCCACGTCGAACGCAGGATCTGGGGCCACCTTGACGTTGAAGGTGCGGTAGCCTCGCTTGCGACCCTCTTCAATCAGACCGGGAACGTCATCCAGCGTCTTGGGATTGAGCGTCCAACTTACGGTGATGCGATTCCGCCCCTTCCGCTTCCAGACCTGGGCGGCGGTCTGCCTGAGCAGCCGCCCGGTCAGATCGAACAGGGCAAGGTCAATCCCCGCCTTGCAGATCGGCTGGCCGGTCGAGAAAGAGGGAGCAATGATGGCATTCATGGCCGCGTGCACGCCCTCCATATCGTGGGCGTCCCGGCCGACCAGGACCGGGGCCAGATATCGATCTGTGGTGGACTGAACGGTCTCGAGCGTCTCATAGCTCCACTTCGGCGTGGGCACGCTCTGGCCCCAGCCAATGGACCCGTCCTCCGCAGTGATCTTCACCACCACAGTCTGTCGTCCCAGCGGCTCGCCCCGCGGGCCCTCAAAGAACTTGAACCGGCCCACGGTGGGGTAGACCACGGGGAAAGTCTCAATCCGAGCGATCTTGACGGATAGCATGGCCTCTCCTCGGCTTGTCCGATTGAGGAACATGGCCCCTGCCAGGCCAGCAGACCCGCGAAGAAACTCACGGCGTGTCCGGATCATGGGTTACACCCCTGTGATCTCGCGCTTGACCGGGTCATATACCTGCCGACGACCGGTCTCGCGGGCCAGGGCGGCCATGATCGTGGCCACCGAATGCTGGTGGCCATACTCTATGTCGGCGTTCGGCCGCTTGCGCGTGCGGAGGCATTCGAGCCAGTTGCCCATGTGAGACTCCCCCGCCTCAGCTTTCATCTTGCGGGTCTCCGCCTTGCGGCCAGCCTTGCCGCCGGCCGAGGAAACGGTCCAGGCCTCCAGGTCCATGGTCCCCTCGGCACCGTGCAGCGTGAAATGCACGCCGGTCGAGTTCCCAAGACCCATCGCCCAGTCCATCAAGAAACCCTTGCCCAGCGGGTACTCGAGAACGGCGTGGAAGGTGTCATCATGTTCCCGACCGTCGTCCCAGACATAGCGCCCACCGTGGGCCACGGCACAGGCCGGGTACGTGCTTCCAGTGATCATGTTGACCGAATCCGAGTAGTGAACCATCCACAGACCGGCCAGCCCGTTGGTCCCCAGCCGGTACATCTGCCAACGCCGGAGCAGGCGGGCGTCAAACGGCCGCTTGGGCTGGTTCAAGAGGTATGCGTCCCAGTCCACGTCCGCCGGCTTGCAGTCGCCAAAGGCCCGAGCCCAGCGCGGCTGATTGACGTACATGGCGGCCGAGATCCGGTTCAGCATGCCGAGCCCACCCGAGGCCCACTCCTTGGCCGCCGCCCGGAATCGGCCGTCGCTCCGCCGCTGCGTGCCAACCTGGACGACGCGCTCGTCCTTGCGGGCAAGGTCGAGGGCCTGGTTGGCACCGGCCAGTTCAATCGACATCGGCTTCTCCACATACACGTCCTTGCCCGCCTTGAGCGCCTCGATCATGATCGGTGTATGGGCGAAGTCCGGTGTCGCGATGGTCACCGCGTCTACGTCCTTGAGGGCCAGCAACTCGCCGAAACGGGCGAATTGGCGCGGTTCCTTGCCAAACCACTCCTTGGCCTTGGCGGCCGCCCGCTCCAGGTTCGGCTTCCAGACGTCACACACCGCGGTGATCTCGACGTTGTGCTTGGCGGCCTCGCCCTTGATCTCCTGCATCAGGGCTCCAAAGCCGCGGTCGCCCACGCCGATGCAGCCGATCGAAATCCGGTCGTTCGGGCCGATCCCGGGCCGCTGGGTGGCGGCCAGCAGGCTTCCACGACCGCCGCCCCGGCCGCCGGCCATGCCCGCCAGACCGATCGTCCCGGCAACGGCCAAACCAGCGTCCCGGGTGTGGGTGATGAACGTCCTGCGCGTCAAACGTTGGTCGGACATCGGAGATCCTCCTGCAAAGCGTGAAACGGCAGTCTACCCCGGCCCCGCCGGTTTGTGAATACGCTCCCGCCCACCCCGAGACAAAGGTGTCAGGATGATTTTCTGGCCGTCCAGATCAGTTGCCCGTTCATGATCGGCTCCCGGCATCCCGCCGCCTGGGCGGTTCAACTCGGAACGACACCGCGGCCCCCCCGTTCTTCGCGGTGAGCGGGCGCTCAAGAAGGACTCACAGACCCAAGAAAACCCCTGATGCAGGCAGCCGATCACTCTTTGTTGGCCCACCAGCAGACGTCATAGTGCTGCTGGCCGACGCCCACCGTATAGATCCGGGTTGTGCCGTTGATCATCGCCTCACAGTCGGATGTGGCCGCGGCCCAGCCCTCAATGCTCTGACCTTGAGGATACCAGAAGCTCAGACGGTTGTCCGTGACGCCCCAGCCCCAGCCCTCTCGCTGGCCGAAGTTGACGCTCCAAATCGTTCCGTCCGCGTGGAGAATCAGCCGGTCGTCATCGGCGTCGTAGCGGTCTTCGGTTCCGTTGCAGTCGTTGTCGTAATGCCGGCGCCAGGTGCCGGCCAGATCGTTCATGGTACACATCGGCGTCGGTTCTTCGGGCACCGTTGCGTACTTGATATTGATCCACTGGAACCCGGCCCAGTACCAGCTGCCGATGAACACCCCGCCAAACCCAAGGGGAAGGGGGTTTATGAAGCCCTCGACGTGAAATCCAATGAGGTTGTCGCCCTCCTGTAATGCAATCACCGACGAATTGGCCAGCTTGTTAGGCGTACTGCCGTATCGATAAGCGGTAATGCGCTTCTGGAAGCCCGCCGGCACGTCCACCATGACCTGGACTCGCTGCCGGCCGACCTCGACCTCGCTCGGCCGGTCCAGATCGAGCTGATGCGAGACACCCGTCTCTTTGCCGTCTTGATCCAGCTCAAGGACCCTGTAGTTCAGCACCGGAAAGCCGCCGTCCGGCCCGCTCAGGTCGGTGTTCTCGATATCGCTGAACAACTTGCCAAGTGCGCTCCAGTGGTTGGTGCTGGTCTTGCCGCAGAAGTACATGGCACTGAACTTCATCGTCGACTCAACCTGATCAAAGGAGTCCGAGGCGCTGAAGACCATCGTTTTGCCCTGCCCCGGCGAGTTCGGGTCGGCGACATAGAGCGCACGGGGCTTCAGCGAGCTTTCGCTTGGATTCGGACCGGTCCACCTGTAACACAGCACAACGTGCGTGCCCTTTCCCTCGGGCAGCTCCAAAAGCAGGATCTGCGGCTCGCCGGTTTCGCGCAACGCCGCGAGCGTGGCGTAGAACTGTCGTGCCTCCGGTGAGAATGGTGTCTCGCCAGATTTAAGCATGTCGAGGAATCTCGTCTGCGTCACTCCTTCAATTCCGCGATCCGCGGCGATCGAGCTCAGCCAGATTCCCTCGTCATCATCCAACGAGAATCCAGGTGTCTTCAGCCCGGGGAGCAGTGTCGAGCTGTCATGGGCTTCGCGAAGCGCCGGCTGATTGCGGCCACGTCGCCGCTCCACGTAGTAATAGAGCTCGCTCAGGCACATGCCGCCGGCGGCACCTGCGGGGACAAGGTAGCTGCCCGCATTCGGAAACGGCCAGTCATCGACACCCGGCGTGAAGTCGCTGTTCAACGGTTGCGAGGACAACTCCAAGCGATTGTACCGTTTGGCGACCATGCTAGAGAAGTGGCGAGTAACAATGGTGATCGAGGTCGCATCCTGATCGATCGGAGTCAGAGCCTCCATCTTCCCGCTCTCGCTGTCGTACAGGAAGGCCACGGCCACCTCGTCTTCGCCCACGCTGACCGGAATCTTCAGCGTCATGAACTCCTCGGCATATTCACCACCGTTGTCAATGCGGATCAAGGGCGATGCCGCCTCACCCCCGGCCGCGAACGGGGATTCCAGGATCGGGCGGTAGGAAATGATGAAGTCCCTCGGGCCGGGATAGGCACCGGCCGGCACGTTGAGGGACAGGCCATGCAACGGGCTGGCCGGGTCGCTGACCGCGAGCGCGCCGCCTTCCGATCCGATCGTGCCACCGCCGGCGGATAGCTCCTCGCCGGTCACCAGCGGCAGGGGTCTGCCGCCGGACGGCGCCGGCGCGCAACCACCACACAATACCGCCAGAAGACAAACGCCCGGAACAAGCATCTTCCGTACACACAAGCTTGAGTGCATAGCAGTCATGATCCGCTCCTCCGACTTGATCGCCCTCCCTGATCCACGGTATCCAAGATGTGACCCGTCCCGTTTGTACTCATTATACCACGGTCTATCCCCGTCGATACACCTTCTTGACGGGTCAATGGCCTTCAGGAACGGAACGGATAACGGAACGGATAACGAACGGATAACGGGGACAGGTCCATTATTGGGAACGGATAACGGGACGCAGGTCGGTGTTTGCATGACCACCCCGGACGGCACCGCCCGGCCGGTGGCGGCCTACGGCAACCCGTTCGCCTGGACCGGGCAGCGCTACGACCCTGCGGAACGGGTAACAGGTCCATTATTGACGGCTGAACGAACCAAGCGTTGCGGGCGGTACGGAAGAACGGTTTGGGGAATCGTGCCATAACAAACCTCCGATCCACTTGGGAGCAGACCGTCGAGGTTTGCTTGGGCTCCGGGCGGGATCACGACCGCCCGGGGCCTTCTCCTGGCGCGCATCTCTGCCAGATATCTCTGCCACAGGGGATACGGCTCTGATCTACCCTGCCGCAACTCCTTGGCATTTCAAACGTTCCCCGCGGACTCGAACCAGCATCAAAAAGCCCAACAAAACCGTACCATCCCAGGAACAGGGACCAATGAAGGGCCAGGGGTTTCCGCCGATTCGGCCGTTTCGGGCTCGCCAGCTGACCCCGCCACGGACCACGGTTTGCCCAATCTACCCGCCGACTTGAGAACCTTGGCTAACGGCTGGGCGTCACTGCCTGAGGCGGTGCGGCGGGCGATTCTGGCCCTGGCGAACAGGGGCGGATCGAAGGGGGGCGAGCAGTGAACGTCCTGCGAGCGTCACCAGTGTCACCGAAACCCTCGTCCACGAGGTCGCAAAGTGGGTTTTTGGTGACTGCTTGTCGACAGGTTCTGGGGTTTTGTCGACGTTGTCGACGCCCCGAGTGATGCGAATACCCCCCTTGCCGGCCGGGCGGGATGGTGTGATGGCTGTGCTTGGCGAGGACCGGTTCAGGGAACGAGCCGGCCGGGGGTGCTTCCGGAGACACGAAAATGGTGAATCGACAAGCGGAACGGCTCGCCGCGATCGTTGAGCTGACCGAGTTGTCTGACGGACTGTGCGAGGGCGCCTACCTGATGTTCCTGGCCCGCGGGCTCTTCGGTCGCGAGCTGGCCCGGGCGATGCGGCCGGTGAGGAAGTTCTGCCGCCA
>JAKLEZ010000080.1 GCA_022711465.1 Planctomycetota bacterium
CGCTCAAGGTCAGCCCAGGAGGCGCACTCGCAATATCCTGTCAGGATGACGAATCCGCACAGTCCGGATCGGCCTGCTCGCCCGCTCCGCTGTAGCACCGCTGGAAGACGCCGAAGTCGGTCTGGTCGACGTCGCCATCGCGGTCAGAGTAGGCGTCCAGTTCCTCTCCGCGAGGCTTGGCCGCCCGGGTAAAGAGAACAGGTGAGTCGCCTTCACTTCTCGCAGTTCGGATCGGGCGGCTTGCCTGCCCCTCTGTAGCAGCGCTGAAACACGCCGAAGTCCGACTGGTCGGCGTCACCGTCGTGGTCGAGGTCGGCGTCGCGGCAGGTTTCCTCCTCCTGAGGCACTTCGGGGCCGGTGGCGCAGGATTGGAGGTGTCCGAAGTCATCCTGGTCCACGTCACCATCCACGTCGAAATCCGCTGGGGCGTTCGAGAGTAACACCGCGGAGACGGGCAAAGCTAAATCGTCGGCTGCGATCTTCGCCGCCTCAATTCGGGACACGGGACCGAAAGCCGACCAGGCGGTCGACGGCGGGACGGCGGCGACAGTCGGTGTGGTGAACACCCGATCGACCGGGAGGGGCGCATCATCGGAAAACTCGGGGGCGGTCCAGCCCACGGTGAAGAGCCTCCCGTCCGGCGCCTCCAGCATGGAAGTGATTGAGGAAACGTATCCGTCACAGGTTAGGGGGCCATCCGGGCCGCAGATGTCCGGCGGGGGGTTCTCGATCTCGACGGCTCCGGCGAAGGCAAGGCCCAGACCGCCTGAATCGATCGCAAAGCGGTAGACTCGCGTGGAGAGCCCGCCGGACCGACCCACTGAAGCTGTCAGGTACAGATGGTCCCTCAGTGTCTCATCCGACGATCGTGATACCAGCAGTGTGGCCGGCCCCTCCGGTGGCGGAACCGGGCCACCTTCTGCGAACAGGGAACTCAGCAGGAAACGAGCCTTCTCGTGCCCGGGGGAATCGAGCGATTCGTCAAAGACCAGGATCCAGTCGTTGTCGTTGTACTGGGTGGCGCTGGCCACGAAGACATTGCCAGATGCGTCGACTTCGATTTCACGCATACCGCTGAAATCGCAGCTTGGCCGGCAGGAGCCGCCGGTCACCAGGGGCCTGCAGTTGAGGCAGCCGTTCTCCGGCCGAGCCTGCACGGACGGATCCAGCGGATCCAATCCAAACACGGTCGCCACCTCGAAGTCACCGTTACCGAGCAATCGCAATCTCGCGGCAGCGGTATAGGGGTGGTTGCTGCCGGCGGGTGTGACCACCAGCGGAACCACGTACACCGATTCGGGGATGCCGTTGCCGCCCTGAGCCGGTGGATTGGGATCGAATGCCACGTCCGAGAGTGGCAGCCCGCTACCATCCTCGTCCAGCCCCACTTGGACGATATCACCCTGGAAAGCCTTGCGACCGGGGGATACCAGAATCTGGCCAGTGTCTGCCGTGAGCATGCCGTACACGCTGTGGACCAGATAGACTCGGCCGGCCGGATCTTGCACCAGCCGGGCGCCGCCCCGTTGGCAGTCCTCAGATCCGGGCTCAGGACATGGTGCAGGACTCCTGGCCGTCGCAAGGCCGGTTTCGGCGACGTCGTATAGATGATCGCTCTGATCGTCGTTGCTGCCGGGCTTGCCCAGGATCCGGAGCTTCCCCATCCCCGTTCCGCTTGAGGTTCCCGATCCCTGGCCGGTGGCCAATTCGCCTTGGCCAGAGCTCCGGCGTGAATCCTGTCCGCACCCGGTGCGGTTGCCGGCGTAAACGCCGCCCGCTTGGCTGCAGCCCAGCTCGGTATCGATCACGCATCGGCCGTCCGGCAGATAGCAGGCCCCGGTGATCCAGGTCGGGCACCGATACCGCGAGTTGTAAGCCACCTCCCAAACCTGGATGTCGCCCAGGTTGACGTACCCGTCCTCGTTCAGATCCAGGCACCACCTGCCCACGGGCACCGATCGGCCGGTCTCGGCCAGCAGGACCAGATAATCCATCTCATCCGCGCCCGGCCGCTGATCGAAGTTGGCGCACACCTGATGGCACCAGACCTGGGGGTCGAAATTGTCGATCCAGACGATCGAATCGTCGCCACGAAGCTCCAGCTCAACGTAGGTCCCGCGGGTGAAGTTCAGGGTGTATTGGGGGGCAACCCGCGGGAATCGCCCAACAAACAAGCCGTACTGAGAGCTGGCGGTGCCCCCCGAAAGATCAGCCGGTGGCGGGGTGAGCTCGGCCACCTTAAAGATGCGCTCGCTCACCCGAGGCGAGTCGCTGAGGTACACTTCCAGAACTGTTCCGGGGCCGGTTGCGTGGAAGAGGTACTCAAACGTAACCACGATGTCTTCCTCGCCGGCCCGGGCGAACGCGCCCTTGGCCGCAACCGAACGGGCGGGTGCTCTGTCGGCCGCCCGGGTACGCATCTCCATCACGCCGTCCTGCGTGGCCGGGTTGCGAGCATTCGGAAGAAGCTGAATGCTGCCTTCGAGGGCTGGAGCAGGCGGATTCGGCTGGAGATCCAGAGGGTCTCGCATCCGCCGGTGGACGCGGATATCGAACTCATTAAACAGCGAGGCGGTCTGATCGTTCATGGCAATGATGCCCAGCGAAAACCCCAGCAGCGGCTCATCCACGATCCGGCGGCCACCCGGCAGCGCGGCCGGATGGAGCGGATTGCCGCTTTCGTCGGTCAGGCTCTCGTAGTACAGCGTTTGCAGAGCGGTGTTCAAGACCGCGTTCTCGTGCAGGATGAGATGCCGGACATAGACCGCCTCCGGATGGGCCAGGCCCTCGTGGAACTCGAACCCCGGTCGGTTGGTCAGATTGAGCTTGGCCCCGGGTTTGATCTCGAGCGTGTCCAGCACCCAGTTCTGGGCCGGCTCACCGGCGAAGCGCTCGCCGAGGGAGGTGGGGTGCGCGCCGGAGAGGCAGTCCGGGTTGGCCGCCGTCCCGCAATCGTCATCCCGACTGCGAAGTTCCAGAAGCGTACCCTGGGCCAGGGCCGGGTCGGTCTCGATGACCACACGGAACGTGTTCTGATCGATGTTGGGGTGTTCAGGGGCGTTTGGGTCGGGGTCCAGGTCCAGGTACCGGTCTCCAATGGAGGTGATGAGGTTATTCGCAACCGTGGCGTTACCCTCGACGAAGAGCTGGCCGCCGGAGTTGATGGCATCTATAAGGAAAACGTCATTGTACTGGATCTGGCTGCCCCCCTGGATGTCGGCCTGCCGCACGGTGATGTTGGCATTACGGATCTGCGATTCCTGGCGAGCCAACAGCGTCCCGTCGATCAGGATGGTACCGCCCGGCGTGCCACCAGGGTCCACGCACGGCGTCCCCGTACCGGGGATGCGAAGATCGACGCAGGCAGCGCCCTCCAGGATCAGATGTTGGCCGGGTGCGATCTCGAGGCTTCCGGTGCCGCGAAGGTTGGCTCGGAATCTCGCCGGCTCGTAGAACGGAGCCTGGGACACGTACAGCTTGCCGGCCGCGCTCAAGTCGAGCCAGCCCGCGCCTTCGAACTGGCATGAACGAACATCGAGAACCGTCGGCTCGGCAGGGTCAGCCCCGTTAAGCGCAAAGGTTCCCTCTACGTGGTTCCAGTTCTTCAACATGACTCCACCTCCACCGGCCGGGCTGGCGTTGAGGTCCAGGGCCAAGTCCCCGATGGTGGGGTGACTGAAGTGACTGTAAATTCCCCCTCCTGCCACGCTGGCCGAGTTGTCCACGACAAGGAGATTACCCAACAGCGGCCGGCCGCCGAGCAGCAAAAGACCAGCGCCCTGAGTGTCCAAACCGGCTCCATCGGCATATCCGCCGGTGATAGTGAAGCCGTCGAGAACGGTGCCCGGACCGCCGGCCGCGATGGTGGCCACATGGTAGCTGTTTTCAGCGCGTGACATATCTCCAAACCCGCCGACGTCGTCACCGCTCAGATCGCCGCTGAGGATGGTCAGGTTGGTCCGGGGATCGGGATTCCGCTGATCCAGCGAGGTCTCCGTGCCGGTGAATCCACCGTACACCTGCACGCCGTTGGGGAGATTGAAGCTGGCGGTGCGATCCCCTGCGGGATCCGACGGCGCGTAGGTGCTGGCTGCCACCCAGATCTCAGTGACCGTTGGGCCGGCCGCCCAGGCGGTATCCAAGGCCACGCGGAGTTCGGTGAAGGCGTCCGCCCAGATCGTGCCCGTGTTCGATCCGCTTGCGCCCCGTCGAACGTAAAGCGTCGGAGGAATGGACGCACTGCCGCGTTCATAGGCGCCCATGTCCACTATTGGCGCAGCACCGTTACCGGTATCGGCGGCATCCGGATCGTCGTGACGGCGAAGATGAGCATCAAGGTCCACGCCAAGGAGCGGCTGGTTGCCGGGTGTATCCGGATTGATGTCAACGTAGTTATCCCCCGCATCCGCCGCCGGTGATCCCGCCTGCAACCGCAGGTCGCCGTAGTCGTCGTCGGCCGTCGCCGGTATCCCGTCCGGGCCGATGTCCGGCGGCCGAACGAACAGCGGATCCGCCCCCGTGTTACCCACACCCCCAAGGCTCCCCGTCCAACCCTGGACACAGCTGTGGTTGACCTCCACCACGCTGCCCAAAACCTGTCGATCCTCGCTCTGATCGGACACGCAGAACGGAACCGCGTTCCGGCAGTTGTGGTTCCCCCACAGGACGCAGTTCGTCAGCCGGAACGTCCCACCCGTCAGCCCACCGCCGTTGGTACTGGAAAGCCCCGATATCGCCGAGTAGTTCCCCGCCACCGTGCAGTTGATCAGTGTGCACTGGTTCGCACCGTCCCACCAATCGTTGTAGATGGCTCCACCCCAGTAACTCACCGCGTTCCCGACGAACACGCAGTTCACCAGTGTCGGATGCGCGCCGGAGACATTGAACAGGCCCCCGCCCCCTCCTGTCGCCCACTTCGCGCTGTTTCCAAGAAATCGACAGTTGATCAGCCGGGGCGCACTGCCATTGGAGTTGGCCATACCCCCGCCGGCAGGACCAAGGTTGCCCTCGAACAGGCAATTCACCACCAGGGGATGGCTGTCGTTGTCATTACAGATCCCCGCGCCATGGCCATTCGTACGGTTGTTGCGGAACACGCAATCCCTGATCGTCGGGTGGCTCGAGCTGGCAAAGATCCCTCCACCGCCCCCCTGAGCATCATTGCCGTTTCCGGTGAACACGCAATTCCGGATCGTCGGATGACCCGACTGGCTGTACATCCCGCTGCCCTTGTCCGCCGGGTCGAACCCGCCGTCCGCATTTCCCCCCGTAACCGTGAAGCCGTCCAGCACCGCCGAGGCATCCACCCCGCTGCCGGTCACCACGTGATACGCGTTCTCCGCAATATTGACGAAGTCCGGCTGATCGTCGCCGTTCAGGTCCCCGCTCAGAATGGTCTCGT
>JAKLEZ010000081.1 GCA_022711465.1 Planctomycetota bacterium
GCGAGCTTGTGCGCCGCCAGTTGGCGCAGCTCCTCGTAGACAAGGGGCAAAAGCTCCTCCGCAGCGCGCGCATGGCCATCTTGGATGGCCGCCAGGATTCGCGTCACGTCGCTCATCGGCCATCGGAATGCTCCACAGCTTACCTGCGATCCGGTCCGAGGGACAGCAGATTGTGGATCGGCGCCTGCATGGGCAGGCGCAGTCCAAGACCTGGCCGCAACACGGCTCACCGGGGACGGTTCACCCTATCGATCATCGACCGTGGCGAGCCGCGCCGGGGCGCAGCGGCGTGATCTGACCTCAAGGGCTAACCGCACGGTAGAACCGCCTCTCCGCACCTGTGGCGCCCACGTCCATTAGGCCGATAGGTTCACTGTAAGTGAAGCTCTGCCAGTCGACCCAGCCGCCCTCCGCCAGCGACGGAGAGCGCTGGATCCGGTACGGTTGGCCGACGGTGCCGTCCCGAAAGATGAAGCTGAAGCCGGTCGTCAGCGAATAGGCGAAGTCGGTCAGCCGCCCGCCGCTGGGTGGGACAACCAACGTCAACTGGGCCACGGTGCTGATGGCGGTGCCGTAGGCGTTAGTCACCACCACGCTGTAGCCGCCTGCGTCCTCGAGTTGGACGTCGGCGATCTGGAGGTTCGTGGTCGTGACGCCGGAAATGTTGCCGCCGTCCATCAAGTCCGCACCGTCCTTGCGCCAATGGTAGCTCAGCGGCAGACCGCCCACGACCTCGACAGTGAAGCTTGCGGTTTTGCCGGCGGCATTTGTGCAGCTCAGGGGTTGGCGGGTGATGATGGGCGGGATGACATACTTGATGGTGAGGAAGTCATCATTGCTGCCGTTGTCCGAATCGCCCGTCACATAGGCGTTGCCGCACGCGTCCACCGCGACCGTGCGGGACACGTCATGGATATTGGCTGGCCCGTCGTAGCGGTTGGTCCACAGCGGCATCCCGGCGCTCGAATACGCAATTGTCAGATAGCCACAACTACTGGTGCTAAATGAAAAGCCCGTCACGTATGCGTTACCGACTGCGTCCACCGCCACAGCGACGGCGTAATCATCCCTTTGAGCCGCGTCGTAGCGGTTGGTCCACAAAGGCACTCCCGAGCTTGAATACACGATCGTCGCCCAGTCCCGAGTGATGTTCAAGCCCCCCGACGTCCCCGCCACGATCACGTTCTCAGCCGCATCCACCGCCACGGCGGTCGGCAAGCCGCCGGGTACGCCGTGGTAGCGGTTGGTCCACACCGGCACGCCCGCGCTGGAATACTTTATCGTCACGCAATAATCGGTGGCGGCCCCTATTTGGCCAGAAAAGCCGGTAACGTAGACTGCGCCGCTGCCGCCCACCGCCACGGTGCGGGCCTCGTCAATATCGTTTGCCGGTCCATTATAACGGTTGGTCCACAAGGGCACCCCCGCGTTCGAATAGGCAATGGTGGCGTAGTCAAGGTGGCTGCCCCCGTATTCAGGATCGCCACCATCCGAGACTCCGGTCACGTACACGTTGCCACTGGCGTTCACCGCCACAGCCGCAGCGTAGTCCCAGCCGTTTCCCGGCCCATCGTAACGGTTGGTCCACAAGGGCACGCCGGCATTCGAATAGGCAATGGTCGCGTAGTCCTGATAGAACCCGCTGCCCGTCGAGCCGCCCGTCACAATGACATTGCCGCTGGCGTCCACTGCCATAGCGAAGGAGGCATCATAGGAGTTAGCCGGTCCGTTGTAGTAGTTGGTCCACAACGGCACTCCGGCGCCCGAATACTTTATGGTCACGTAGTCAAGTTCGCTGCCGCCAGAACCAGGGACGCCACCATACGAACTGCCTGTCGCGAACACGTTCCCGCTGGTATCCATAGCCACCGCAGTGCGGCCTTGACTGAGGTCGTCGGGCCCGCTGTGGTAGTTGGTCCACAAAGGCACCCCGGCGCTTGAGTACTGAATCGTTACGTGGTCCCAGTAGACGCCATTTGCCGAATAGCCCGTCACGCACACGTTGCCGCTGGAATCCACCGCCATGGCTTGCGCGTGGTCATCGCCGTTCCCAGGCCCGTTGTAGCGCTGCACCCAGGCTTCGATGGCTCCCTGTGCGTGAGTGGTGGCTGGGAGTATGGCGACTGTGGCCGCGAAAAACGCGGCGCCCACCTTGCGCAGAGAATGTGCAATGCCGTGAGCGCCGTGGGGCAGGTTGGTGATGCGAGTGCGGAGGCGGGTTTGATTTTCGGCGTTCATGGGAAGTGATCGTGATGGACATTCGCTATTTCGGCGGACGAGCGGGTTCGCGCCCCGAGCGCCAGCTCGAATCGCAAGCGCGCGCGAAAGGATCAGGTGACCAGACTGGATTTGATGAGTGTTCAGGGATCGATTTCGAGAAGGTTCATCGACCAGATGTTCGAGTGCGGTTCGTGGTCCCGGTTCCAACGCATCATAACCTCCGGTTTGTGCGCCACCCACTTCGCGTTCTTGCCATATTCGACGTGGCCGTCGCAGAACACCATGTTGGCCCCACGATTGTGCCGTTTGCTCGGTCCCATGCATTCGAAGCCCTGGCCCCAATCCGTGGCCCAGGTCGGGATGAAGATCGAGTTGACAGCCGATTTGTTCTCCGGAGCGTCGCCAAAGGCGATCATGTCCGCTGCCGCCACGATCTCGGTCTCTCGGACAGGCGGGCCGGGCCAGCCGTCGTCCAAGCCGTAGAGTTCTTCGAGGCTGCAGCCCCAGGCATTGTAAGCGTAACTCAACGCCCTGGTGGCCGCGGTCCGCGCGCGTTTGAAGGCCGGGCAGCAGTAGAGACCCGGCACGTGGCCAGTGTAGCTGCCGAACTGGTTGGTCCACGGATCGCCATAGCTTTGGGCCTTGTGTTGGGGATACACCTGACTGTCGATAACGTACAGGGTTAGGGCGAGGCCTATCTGCTTGAGATTGCCCATGCAGGCAGCGGCCTGCGCCTTGGCCTTGGCCTTGCCGAGCGCTGGCAACAGCACGCCCGCCAGGATCGCGATGATCGCGATGACGACCAGCAGTTCAACCAGAGTGAAAGCACGCGGTGTTTCGCGGCGCAGCTTTGGGCCGCCGCATGGTCCGACGGCTGGCCCACGTGGTCCGGCGCTGCCTTTCAGTTCGTGGGAACGCTCATCAGTCTTGCCGCCGTGCCTGGTCAGGCGCATCTCACTGCCCTCCCTCCAACCACACGATGGGGCTGGCGTCGGTCATCAGATCCGGCGTCAGGCACTGCGGTTCACCTCCGCGCAACGGTCGATAGAACAGATGATGGTACGTCGGATTCGGACCTCCGTACTCCCAAAACGCGTACACGAGCGCCTTCGAATCCGGCGCCCAAACCACCCGGCGAAAACCCGGACGCGGCACCCCGAGAAACTCCATACCCCGCGGCGGGTCATTTCGGCCGAGCGTGCGTAGACCGGACCCGTCTGGCCGGATGACGTGGAGCGAGGCGTTGCCCCGATGGAAGGCAATCCAGTTTCCGTCGGGCGACCACGCCGGCGCCTCGCCCTCAGTCAACAGGGACGACAGCCCCGTCGCCACATGCAGAATCTTCAGCGCGTTGGTGCGGCTCTGCGTCAGAAACCCCGGCACTGTGTAGACGAGATGGCGGCCGTCGGGGGACCAGTCGTGCGTCGTCGCTTGAGTGACGATGGGTTCGGAAGACAACGGTTCCGCCAGCCCGGTAATGTTTCCGGCCGCGTCAAAGGCGACCCGCGCCACGTATATCCCCGGATGAGACGGCGGCCCGGACGGCGGCCCGGCTTGTGCGCCTGGCTCCATCGGTTTATGCGCTGCCCACGAGATGAGCCCATCATCTAGCCCGCGGGCCGCGTCACGCGCCCAGTTGATGATCCGATCCTGTTCCTGCCCCCGGCGGAAGGAGCCAAAGGAGAACACATGGATTCGAGTCATCTGGCCGATGCCGGGCAGGTCGGTGAGTTGGACGGTCTGGTCCGGCCTGGCATCGTCACGGACCGCAAACAGTTCCCGGGGCGGCCCGTTGGTATTGGCCGAGGGCATGTCGCGGATTTCCAGGAACCAGCGATGCCCTCCGTGCAGGGCTCGCGACGGCGGAGCTGGATACCCAAGCGGCGTCAACGCGGTTTTGCCGTCCTCCACGGTCATGGCATGAAGCCGGCCGTTCATCGAGAAGTAGATGCGGCCCGGAAGTGAAGGCGCCTCAGGGCTCTTCGATGCCTGGCCTGGCGCGACCACGGTGTAGCCGTCTCCGGGCTTCACATTGCGGTGGACCAGCAGCTTGCCCGAGCGCGTCAGCCTGAGCTCGTAACACTCGAAACCGTATTGCACCGGGAAAGGATCCGACACGGCCTTGCCTCCGACTACGCTCACGCCCCAGAGGTCCCAGCTTCCCAGCCGGTCGCTGGTGAAGAGCACCGCCGGCTGAGTCGGAGACCAGATCGGCGTGCGGCAGTTGCCGGGAACATGCAGCGGACGGCTGGCGCCCGTCGCCACCTCCGCCAAGGACAACGTATGCGGTCTCTTCCCCGGTTCGCCTTCACCTGTGGGCTGGGTGTACACCACATACTTGCCGTCGGGAGAAAACCGGGCGTGAGGAAGAGGCCAGGCAAGACTCGGAGGAGTGTAGGAATCGAGGGAGGCCAGGTGGCGAATCTGGCCTTGCGGGACGGAGACCAAAAACAACGCCCTGTGGTGCTGACGGCAGCAGACCAACCATTGGCCGTCGGGTGACCAGTCAAGCGGGGCATAGTAACTATTGGTCGCCGGCGGCAGAACCACATGGAACGCCGCCGCTTTCGGTGACAGAACTCTGAGGTCGGGACAAGGCGTTGGCATACCCATCCACAGGTAAGCAAGCCACTGGGAGTCCGGGGACCATACATAGCCTCCGCAAGGCATTTCGGCCAGGGCGGGCCGCTTTCCCAGAGTGACGAATGCCTTGGCCTCGGCAAAGAGCTCCTTGCTCAGACGGTCGATTCCCAAGGCGTCTTTTCCGCTGCCGGTGATCTTCCGGACCTCCCCCGACTCAAGGTCCCGCACCGCCACGCCCTGCTCCGCTCCAGTCGAATCGGTGTAAGCAAGATAACGCTCGTCCGGAGACAGGGCGACCGCCTTTTCGACAAGGGTCAGGCCATTGAAGACGCCACGGGCGCGGGAGTCGGTGCTGCGGGATGCCGCCGGCGGCTGGCTCAGCGCGG
>JAKLEZ010000082.1 GCA_022711465.1 Planctomycetota bacterium
CGGCTCGATGGCTGTGGTGAGCGCCGCCGAGAGAGACCCTATCGCCTCTTCGCTTGATCGGAACCGGATCGCAGCCATTGCGGCCATGCTGCCGGACAAGCCTGCGGGGGTGGGGCGGCCCGTCTCCGATCGAGAAGCCTGGCAGGCCCTTGCCGCGAAACCGGCCTACCAATCGGTTGTGGACGCGGCCGCGAACACGCTGAAGGACCCGCTACCCGAGGTACCCGAGGAACTCTACCTGGACTACTCTCGAACGGGCAACCGCACGCGTTGGCAAGCGGTCAATGGCCGGCGGCTCGGGCGGATTCCGGAATATGTCCTGGCGGAGTGCATCGAGAACAAAGGGCGGTTTCTTGCGGCGTTTGAAGCCCTGGCACAATCGGTGTGCGAACAGCGAACCTGGGTGATGCCCGCGCATGACGGCAGCCTGGTCAACTTCAAGGGTACGCGCATCGATATTGACCTGGGCTCATCGGCGATCGGGTGGAACCTGGCGACCGCGGACTTTCTTCTGGGTGACAGAATCAGCCCTGAGACACGGAGGCTCATCCGCGAGAACGTGAACCGGAGGATCCTGGCACCTTTCAGGGACATGGTTGAGGGCAAGCGCGGGGCCAATTCCTGGCTTTCGACGACGAACAACTGGAATGCGGTCTGCTTGGCGAATGTGACCGGGGCGGCTTTGACCCTGACGGAATTGAAGGCTGACCGGGCGTTCTTCGTCGCGGCGGCCGAGCACCTCTCGTTAAACTTCCTCAAGGGTTTCACCTCCGACGGCTACTGCAGCGAAGGGCTGGGCTACTGGAACTACGGGTTCGGTCATTACGTGCTCCTGGCTGAGACGGTTCGCCAGGCCACCGGCGGCAAGCTGGATTTGCTCGAACGACCCGTGGTCAGGGCCATTGCCCTGTTCGGCGTCAACATCGAGATCACGAACGGCATCTGTCCGGCCTTTGCCGACTGTTCAACCAGCGCCCGTCCGTCGGCGAGAATTCTATCGGTCGTCAGTCGCGAGTTGGGTCTTGGCCTGAGCCGTTGGGAAAGCCAGGATCCCGCTTCGCCGTCTGGCGGGCTGGCGGAGGCGATGGTCTATTCGTTCCCGAGTGCGGCCGGTCAGGCCCGGCCGGCCGCCCCGAAGTGGAACGGACCGGGATCGCGAACCTGGTTCGAACAAGCGGGTATCCTCGTCTGCCGGCCGATCGAGGGCTCGGTGTGCCGGATGGGCGTGGCCCTCAAAGGTGGGCACAACGCCGAGCACCACAATCACAACGATGTCGGCTCCTACGTGGTGGTCATTGGGAAGGAAGCTGTTCTGGTTGATCCTGGGGCCGAGGTCTACACGGCGCGGACCTTCAGCAACCGGCGCTATCAAAGCAAGGTGCTCAACTCGTTCGGCCATCCGGTCCCGAAGGTGGCGGACGAGTTGCAGCAGACTGGTTCCCAGGCTCGGGGCAAGGTTGTCAAGACCGAGTTCACCGACGCCTCCGATACACTCGTTCTCGATCTAGCCTCGGCGTACCGGGTGCCTTCGCTCAAGAAACTCGAGCGGACGTTTGTCTACTCGCGGTTTGGGACAGGCTCACTGACTGTCACCGACGAGGTCCTTTTCAGTCAGCCCGCCCGCTTCGGCACGGCTCTCATCACCTTCGGGAAGTGGGAACGACGGGCCCCCGACCGCCTGGTCATCTCCAGTGGCAGGGAGGCGGCGCGGATCGTGATCGAAGTGACCGGCGGCGAATGGGACGTGTTCGATGAGCCGATCGAGGAAGACCTTGGCGTCAAGCGGTCCCTCACGCGACTGGGCATCGATTTCAAGAATCCGGTCAAACAGGGAAAAGTGGTGCTAACCATTCTGCCGGCGACCGACGCCCAGTGAGACTGGACGCTCGAGCCGCTGCGCGGGCGGGTGTGGCTCAACGGGGGATCTCAGAAGGCTGCGGTCAAGGCTTCGGCGAGCTCTTCGGCAGCGAGGGCGACCGGGTTACCCTTGGTGCTGCTGGCCGCCTGGGCTTTGTCCACGATCCAGGCGAAGTCCTCGGTTGTGATGCCATGTTCTCGAAGCCGCTTGATGGACAGCGACGCGCACAGCTCGCGAATCCAGCTCACTCCGTCCTCTGCGGTGGCATGTGGTTCGCAGGTGACGAGCCGAGCGATTTCCGCATAGCGAGCCAAGGCGTTGCTGCCCGGCTGGCGTTTCTGCAGGGCCCGGACATTGACGGCCATCACGTGTGGCAGGAGTGCGGCACAGACCTCGCCGTGGGGAGCGTTGAACCGACCACCGATCGAGCCGGCGAAACCGTGTACCGCCCCAAGGCCGGCGTTGGCCAGGGCCAGGCCGCCAAAGAGACTGGCGATGCACATTTCCTCGCGAGCGTCGGCGTCCCAAGGATCCTGGCAGACTCGCGGAAGAGCCTGTGCCGCCCGCCGGATGCCCTCCCGACAGATGCCGTCGGTCGCTGGATTGGCTCGGACAGACACATATGGCTCGATGAGCTGGGTCAGGGCATCCAAGCCGGTACTGGCGGTCACTTCCTTTGGAAGGTCAAGGGTCAGCTCCGGATCGACCAGGGCCAGTCGGGGGAGCATCAGCGGACTTCGCAGGCTGACTTTGATGCGATGTTCGGTGGAGGTCAGCACCGCGTTGCGGGTGACCTCGGATCCGGTGCCGGCCGTCGTGGGGATAGCGATGACCGGCAGCGGCGGACGGGTCAAGGGCTTGTTGTGGCCGATGACCTCGAGGTAATCGAGCGGATCGCCGGGATTGGTGGCCAAGGCGGCGATGGCCTTGCCGGCGTCGATGGCGCTGCCGCCGCCGAAGCTGATCACCAATGAACAGCCGTCGTGGCGGACCTGCTCGGTTCCCCAGTGAACGGCGTCAATCGTGGGCTCGCCGGGCATGCTGAATGTTCGCGAGTCGATGCCCCTAGGTCGCAGGAGTTCCACCAGTCGGCCGGCGCGCGCGGCCGTGCGCCCGCACACCAGAAGTGCACGCGGGCTTTCCTGGCCGGGCAGGGTTTCTCCGACCAGGCGACCGATTTCGTCGAGCGTACCGGGGCCAAAGACGATTCGCGATGCGGTGGCAAACTCGAAGCGCATGAGAGCTACCACCCCTGCTCGTCTGGGAAGACGTTGGCGTACTTGATACCCTGTCGCGGCTCGGCCATCATATCTGCGACAGTATCTCGCCAACTGAGATAGTGGGCTGTTTCCTTGTGTTTGACGGTGGCCTGCTCGTTGCGGTAGACCTCGACGAGGACGAAATGGGTGGGGTCATCTTTCTGTTGGACGACGTCGAAGCGGGCGACACCCGGTTCCCCGACGCTGTTGCGAGCGTTCTCGAGCGTGGCGTGTTTGAACGCCTCGATCGACTCGGTCTTGACATGAACGTGAACCATCACGATCAGCATCCAAGGTCTCCCATTCTGATGACCGGTTCGGTGATTGCCCGTGGGAATAGTATAGCGATGGAACGGTGACGAGTCATCTGCTCATCTGCAGGTGGTGACCGAATATGGCTTGGCAGCATAGTCCGGCGAGGCTGGATGGGGAATCATAAGGCAGGGTATACTGGTATGGGAGAACGCATGCACCGATCACTTGTCGTGGTTCTTGGACTGCAGTGGGCGGTTTGCCCAGCCCCTGCCGAAGCCGACAAGCCGCCGTTGCGCGATCAGGCGGTTCAGGCTTTGCGGCAGGCCACGGAGTTCTTCCGCACCCAGGTTGCCACGGAAGGCGGTTACCTCTGGCGTTACAGCGCGGATCTGACCCGGCGCGAGGGCGAGGGCAAGGCATCGGAGACCACGATCTGGGTCCAGCCTCCAGGCACACCCTCCGTCGGCATGGCCTACCTGGACGCGCATGAGGCCACTCGAGACCGATACTATCTTGAGGCCGCCAAAGAAGTCGCCTACGCCCTGGTGCGTGGGCAACTGCGTTCCGGCGGCTGGGATTATCGCATTGAGTTCGATCCCAAGCATCGTCGGCACTATGCCTACCGGGTGGACGGCGGCCAGGCCGGACCGCGCAACGTGACCACGCTGGACGATGACACGAGCCAGGCCGCCTTGCGTTTCCTGATGCGTGTCGATCGAGCGTACGATTTCCAGGATGAGCGTATCCACGAAGCGGCCGGCTACGCACTGGCCAGCCTGCTGAAAGCACAGTATCCGAACGGTTCCTGGCCGCAACGTTTCGACAGTTTCCCTGAACCGTCCAAGTTCCCGTCTAAGCGTGCGAGCTTTCCGGCCACGTGGCCGCGGGAGTTCCCCGAAACGAAGTACGCCGCCTACTATACGCTGAACGACTGTGCCGTCCCGGACATGATTGCGACGATGCTCGAAGCCTGGCGGATCTATGGTGAGGGCCGATACCGAAGCTCGGCAGAGCGGGCGGGCGATTTCCTGTTGCTCGCCCAGATGCCGGAGCCGCAGCCGGCCTGGGCCCAGCAGTATGATACGGACATGTATCCGGCATGGGCGCGGCGATTCGAGCCGCCGGCAATCACCGGGGGCGAATCTCAGGTGGTGATGAGAACACTGCTTGTCCTGCACCGGGCGACGGGCGACCGCAGATATCTCGAACCGCTGCCCCGAGCCATCGCCTACTTCCGCCGCTCGCGTCTGAGCAGCGGCCAGCTAGCTCGCTTCTACGAACTGCAGACCAACAAGCCGCTCTACTTCACGCGCGACTACAAGCTGACTTACAGCGATGCCGATATGCCCACGCACTACGCCTTCAAGGTCGTCGATCAAATCCGGGAGATCGAAAGGGATTACGAGCAACTGCGCGAGATGGACCTCGCCGGGCCCGTGGCGGCGCCGGAAAAGCAACGGCCGAAAATGGCCGCAGAGCTGGAAAGGCGCGTCCACTCGGTCATCGCGGCCATGGACGACCGCGGCCGCTGGATCGAGAGAGGTCGCCTGCGATACCAGGGCGATGATGATCGGACGGAGCGGATCATCGACTGCGGCACGTTCGCAGACCACATGAAGATCTTGAGCGACTTTCCAGGGCCAGCGCACATTAAACTCCTGTCCCGGTAATGACTTCCATGAGAAACTGGTTGTTCCAGCCCGCGATGCGGCTCTTGCATCTGATGCTGTCCTTCGACGTGTGACGTTTCAGGAGGCTGAC
>JAKLEZ010000083.1 GCA_022711465.1 Planctomycetota bacterium
CTGTACCCTCGAGAGCCATGGCCCAGACGCGAGGAGAAGCAAGACGCTTAAACGAACTCAATCAGACCGTCCGTTTCGCGACGGTGGTATCGCCGAGGAGCGACTTTGTGCCCGGCCTCCACTTTCCGCGCCAGCAGAAACGCATGGAGATCGGAGCGGTAAACTCGAAACTGGGCGCGCTGCCTGGCGCGGGTTGCGACGTTGTAAGCCACCAACTGTCCTGATCCGATCCATGTCCGAACCTTGTCTTTGCTGATCCTCAATTCCCTGGCAACCTGTGTGATCGTGAGAGCCTCAGTGAGGGGCGGATGTCGCTTCGTAGTTGTGTTCGACGTAACCATATGGCTGCTTCACATGCTGCTTGGACCCCAGGTGCACGCTTCGTTTGTACCTGTGCCGAATACCGAAGCGCCTAAGGCCGACACACCGAGCAAGTCTCCATTCTCAGCGAAGACACTGGCGAGCGGCATCCGCAGAACCGTCCGAAGTCCGCTCTAGATGATCAACCCGCATTGTTCTCTCTTGACGCCATTGCTCGTGATCTCCCAGCGAACGCACGATTCGTCTGTAGTTTCGCACAAGAACCAGTGCGGCCGATGCCACAGCCCTGACGGCCGAGTGATTTCTTTCACACGGTGCCGTCACCGCTACCCGCATGCGGCGTATCCGCAGTTCCGGCATACCCAACACCCTGACTCGGGGATGAAGATGCCCCCGCACTCCGGACAGGCTTCTGCATGTCCGGCGGCTCTGGTCTTGATGGCTGGCACGGGGGTCAGTTCTCCGGCCGAGTCTGGAAGACACTTCTGAGCTTCTGGTTCACCGCTGATCGTCTGGTACTCGTTGTTGTTCGGGCTCATGATCCTGTTCCGCAATGGGTTTTCGCGACTTCCACCCTGGTGCGCGTTCTCCAGGGCTACGAAGGTTTGGCCAACAGACGCTGAGCGATAGCGGGAATAGCTTGGGCGAGCCCAGGCCGTTCTCCTTTGAACATCTCCGCCAGACATCGGGTGAGTTTGCCCTGAGACTGCTCACGCCTCGGGATGCCGAGCTGGCCCAGGCCCTCCGCGAGATCTTTGAGATACGGATCCGGGCTCACGAAGGGCTTCTTCTGATTGGGCCGGAGCGATCGGGATCTGCGATAGAAGGTAACCTCCTCGCCATTGTGTCCCACGCCGGTCGTCAGCACTCTCTCGATCTCGGTCAGTACCTCGTAGTCACAGTAGGGCCTGCCCCTGCCGGTGCGTTTGGGCGGAGGGAACACACCACGCCGGCACAGCCTCCTGAAATGCGCCGGGTGCATGCCGACCAGCTCCGCGGCCCTGGCCACGGTCACGCGGACATCCTTCAGGTCATCGCTGAGTTTCATCCTCAATGCTCCCAGAAAGCACACCCAATGCGCTCGAAATGTTCGCAGAATGCTCGCTCATTGCTCGCTGGAGATGCCGCCTGCCCGGATCGGTAATCAGCCGTCCGCCCGGGCCGACCATCATCAGGCCGAGGCGAACCAGAGGCGGCTCGAGAACGTCCGTGACAGTGGATAACTCGGCTCCCAGTGCCAGCGCCAGGGAGCGGGCGGACAGGGGCCGTCGAGCGGAGGCCAGACAGGACAGGAGATGCCGGTGCTGGGGTCCCAGCCCCTTGGGGTCGATGCCCTCCATGCCCATGGCGATCTCAAACTCAGTCATGGTGGCCGTCGTCTTGTTCCGGGCTTGGGTGACATCCCGGACACGCTCGGCAAGTCGGAGACACAGCCGAGGTATGCCCAGACCCCGTTCGGCGATGGCCTCGCACACCCCGTCCGCGAACGGCATACGGAGCGCTTCAGACATGCGGCGGGCGATGAGGGTGAGCTCTTCGGACGGGTAGAACTCGAAATGAAAATGGAGGCCGAATCGTTGCCGGAGCGGTGCTCCAATGGACGATGGTTTGGTCGTACTGCAGACCAGGGTGAACCGGGGCAACGGCAGGCGCAGGGCGGTCCCGTCCAGCTTGAGATTCAGCACGCCCTCCTCCAGTACGAGAAGAAGCTCTTCGGCGGCCGGCCGGCCGATGGCGTGGGCCTCGTCGATATGCAGCAGGCTGCCGGGCTCGAGCTGAACGAGAATGCGTCGCAGGTCGGCAACCGATGCGACGCACGGTCCGCTGGTCTCAACGAGCGGGCTGAACATCTCATTCGCGAGGATCCGGGCAAAACATGTCTTCCCCAAGCCGCCGCCGCTGGAGGTTTGGAGCACGTGGGGCAGCGGCTCACCCCGCTGCATCGCGGCGCCGATTGCGATTCGGGCTTTCTGTTTCACGGCTTCCTGGCCGATCATCTCGTCGAGGGTCTGGGGTCTCAGGGACTTGGCCATCAGCAGTCTCCGCTGTGGGCGCCGGCTGCGAACGAGCGGCCTCAAGCTGTCATTGTCTCAGCGAGGCCGTGCGGACCGATGCCGTACTGCACGCGAACGCGGTCATGCTGGTATAGAGGTCTTGCGACGTCTGCTTCGTCTTGCCGCGGAGGCAGAGTATGACCTCATGCCCATATTGGGTCCGCTTACCGACCTTGTTCCAGTCCACTACGAAGGGCGAGCGTATGTCGCGGGGCATTTGTTGCGGTCCGGGAAATGTGAGGAAAGTGTGGAGAGGTACAAGGCTTTACTCTCCGAAGGTTGGACGTCGTTGTTGGCCTTGCGTGGCTTGAGCCTGGGCCTGCTGTTGGCAAATGGACCTCCGCACTCGCGCGCAAACGCGGCGCAATCGGGGCCTCCGATTCACGGTAAGGGCAGTAGACGCGGCGGTGGCCGGTCCTCTTCCCCTTCCCGAGGAAGAGGCCCTCACAACAGATGAGCGGCCTCAAGGTGTAAACATGTCGGAACAAAGACAAGTACCCGTGGCCAAGTTCAAGGCCGGGCCAGTAAGTTGTGCATTGTGGGAGAACCGTCTCGTCGCGAACGGAAAAACAGCCTTGGTGATGAAGGCCTCGATCAGCAAGGCGTACAAGGACAGAAACGGCCAGTGGAGCTCGACCAGCAGCTTCAATCGGGATGAGATCCCCCTGGTGATGTACTGCCTGCAGAAGGCCTACGCAGCGATGATCGAGCAGAATTCAAAGGGCTCGGGCATGGCCGGCGAGGAAGCAGCCGCATAGAAGGAGAACATCTCCGTGAAAACGGCTCTTCAGTCTCGGAGAGCCGTTTTCGTTCTCCCGAGGTAAGAATGGACGACTTGGACAAGTTCAGGAACCAGGCCGCCAGAATCGGCCTGTCGCTCCTTCGAGAGCACTACTGCGACGAGATCCAGAACGCCATCCGAGATGTCAAGCAGGATGGAGTCGACGATTGGTGCCAAGGCCAAACGTGTTGAACGTCGCTGAATGGATAGGAACGCCCTGGGCACCGATCCGGAACGGACGGTGCCTGCGGGCACGGAGGTAGTCAACCATGAGCATCCAAGATGAGCTGAGGAAGCAGGGTTACGAGTATGACCATGAATACGGTCATACCGAGGATCGGACCGAGGTCTGGGTCAACCGCAAGACCGGCAGGGGAATTGCGATCGAGTGGTTTTTGCTGCCGGAGGTGGCTCTATGAAGGAAGACGATGCAAGGGAGCTGGCGTTTGCCATCATCGGTGATTTCGAGGAGCTGCTCAACGAGAAGGAAATTGCCCTTCCATCAGACGACAGAGAAGGCCGAGAAGAAGAGGCCAGGATCTACGGCACGGAGTACTATCTGCTCGAAGATGCGATCACGGACATCCTGGTGAAGGGCAGCGTGCGAACAGGGAAGATCGCGCAGGCGCGTGACATGGCCTTCCGCATTATCGAAGAGTTCGAGGAGGTACTGGGCTACCACCGCATCACAGTGCCCTCGGACGACCCGCAGCGAGCAACGACTCAGCTAGCAATCTGCATGCCGGAGTGGGATCGACTGAGGGATGCGATTGTCAGGCTGCTGCGGCGGGAAACGGCTAGCATCCGAGCGAGGCGATCCGTGTGACCGACGCCTATCATCTCGAAATCGTCCGGGTCAGACTGCGGGAACCACAATCGGCGGTGAACTCGTCGGCCGAAACCGCATCACGATATGCCTATCTTGAGCAGTACGATCGAGAGCGGCTGATCCGGCTGGACCTCGACAATCGGAACCGGGTCATCGGCGAGGAAGTCGTTTCCATCGGCACGGTGGACTCTGCACTCATTCACCCCCGCGAGGTTTTCAAAGGCGCGATCCTCAGCGGAGCCGTGCGAATCATTGTGCTGCACAACCATCCCGGCGGCTGCCCGCTGCCGAGTGCCGAGGACGAGGAAGTCAATGATAAGCTGAAGCAGGCCGGCGAGATCCTGGGTATCCCGATCATCGTGTCCTTCCGGTAAGCCTGCATGAACCGTGCTGAGTCGTCTGGTATGGTCATCTGTCACCACAAGGTTCCATGGAGGACAGATGATGAGCACCGGCACCGCGCGTGATGTTCCTTCCCGGCTGG
>JAKLEZ010000084.1 GCA_022711465.1 Planctomycetota bacterium
GGTGAGGAGCGAGGGACGAGGGGTGAGGCGCGACAAGGAGACGTACCGCTCTTGGGGAGACCGTGCAGCCGTCCTCGTTCAAGATCTTCAGGCCACCCCGAGATCCGACGACGCCCGGCTCACACATCCTGTAGTCGTGGTGGGAAGCGGCATCCTCGAGCGTGCGATCAGGCTTCTTGTGGCCGAGAATCGAGGTTGCGGGCCGATAACGTTCGGTTCGTGTGCTTGAATTGGTTCTACACCACGTGGCGACTGACCCAACGCCTGACCCACTCAGGAGACAAGGTTCGCATGACACTCGACATATCCGCGTCCGTCGCGGAGGCCTCATGCGAAGAACCTCAACCCAAGCTGTTCCATCACCTGTTTGCGATGGCACCAGTCGACCCTGCGGCTCGATTGCCACCGCTGTGATTCGGCCGATGTGTCCCTCCAGGGTGACCTGCAGGGTTCCACTCTCCACATCCAGCACTCGGGCGAGGCATTCCTCAGCCACGACCAGCGTCCGACTGTCGGGCGAGAACGTGGCGGAACGGGGGTGGGGGTAGCAGTCAAAGTCGAATGGGACCGTCCAACGTGGCGCGTCGGGTGCATCGGCCGTCCACAGATCGCCGCTCGCGGGCGTCTCACTCCTCAGGAAAATACGCTGTCCGCAGGGAGACACGCGGACAGCAAAACGGTCATCAGAACCGGTGTTGATCTGCCAAGCGAGACGTGGGTGCCATGACGCGCCTGAAAGGGTGGCTCCTACCGCGCCCGTTGTATCAGTTGGCCGGATGGGTGTTCTCGAAGGTCTGCTCCGATGGGAACTCAGCGTGCGGTTGCTGTTCGGATGGCACCGCAATCGGCATGGGGACAGGCAACTCCTGAATTGTAGATGCGACCGGAATCCTGAATCCGGCCAGGCGCTGCAGAACCGCCTCCAGGTTCCAGACGGCGAGTTCACCATTTGAGCGACCCTCCGCCAGGGCCGCGGCATCCGAAGACCATTCTAAGCTCCAGATACTGTTGTTTTCAGGGGGTAAGCTGAAGAGCACACGATCGGCTGCATGATCATAGACGAGGAGACGGTTGGCGGGCCCGCGCAGCCAGCCAGCGGCCTTGCCCACTGACCGCCGTTAAACACTGGTCAGACTTCTCTGTAGTCGTGGCGATTTGTGAGTTGGAACACCAATCGTATGTCGCAGTCGAGTTGTCTTGCCCGACAAACCGCAGCCAGTGCCCATCAGGTGTGAAATGGAGGGAGTAGACGGGGAATCGCACAGTTAGGCGTCGCTCCGGCGATGGTCCTGCTTGCGGGTCGTTGGGTGGTTCACTGGACATGGATGCACCTGGCGCGCATGAACTCAGCGTGGGATGAGCATGAAGCCTCAAGTATGGAGGACACCACCCCTGTAGTCTCCTGACAGTGGGATACCGGCTCGTTTCGCTCTCGTGCGGATCCTGACTCCGAACCGGCTGCGGGTGCCGGCTGCGTGAGCGGCCGAGGCGCCGCAGGACTACTCGCCGGTTGTGTTGTCGGCTGGGTGGTCAATTGGGCGTTGATTTCGGCGGAGGAGGACTTGAGCACGAGGTTAAGGGCTTGATGACGGAGAACTTGGTCCAACGACTTGTCGTCCTCGATCGCTGCGGCGACCTTGGCCCAGTCGCCGAGGCGATCGTGCAGCGAGGTCACCATTGGTTTGGCTTTCTCCATCGCTGCGAGAGCCGCCTGCCGCTCAGCGTAACGCTGGGCGTAGGTCGCAGTGTCCCAGATCCTCACACTTGTATCATCAGATGCCGTGACAATGAGGCTGCCGTCTGGGCTGAAGGTGATGTCCCGAATGTAGCCTGTATGACCTCGAAGGATAGCTACCTCTTTCCCCATGGTTGTATCCCAAATCGTGGCGGTGTTGCTCCTTCCAGTTGTCACGATCCGCCTCCCGTTTGGACTGTGGGTCACCTGCAGGATCTCACTGGCATGGCAGTCAAGCTTGGCTACCTCCGCCCAAGTGGCTACGTTCCAGATTCTGGCTGTGCCATCATCGGACAACGTCACGATCTGCGTCCCGTCCGGACTGAACTCGGCTCCTTCCACCGTGTCGGTGTGTCCTCGGAGCACGGCCACCTCCGTCCCGCTGGCTGCGTCCCAGAGTCTGGCGGTCTTGTCGTCCGAACCCGTGACGATGCGTGTGCCATCTGGGCTATAGGCAACACACCTGAGATGGGAGGTGTGACCCCGAAGCGTGGTAACCTGATTTCCGGTAGGCGTATCCCACAACCTTGCGGTTGAGTCATCGCACAGTGTGACAATCCGCTGACCGAGCGGAGAGAAAGCGAAGCGACCTGTATTCCACGCACAACTCCCAAGATTGGCCACCGCAGCTCCGGTGGCGGCGTCCCACAATCTGGCTGTGTGGTCGTATGCTCCGGTGACGATGCGTGTGCCGTCCGGACTAAAAGCAACCGAGTCGATCCCCTCAGTGTGACCCCGTAAGGTGGTCAACTCGGCGCCCGTGGCCATATCCCACACCTTGGCCGTCTTGTCCATCAATCCTGTCACGATTCGTCTGCCGTCGAAGCTGACATCGATTGCACCGACCGCGTCGGCGTGGCCGCGCAGCGACGCTAACTCCGCTCTCGTAGCCGTATCCCACAGTCTGACTACACCATCGTCAGATACGGTAATGATACGTTCGCCGTGTGGGGTGAACACAACGTCGGAGATCCCTTTCACGTGTCCCCGGAGCGTGGCCGCCCCGATCCAAGGCGTAGTGTCCCACAATCTGGCTGTGACGTCGCTAGCCAGGGTGACGATCCTCTTGCCGTCCGGGCTGAACTCTCCGAACATGATTGCACCAGGATGGCCCAGGTAAGTGGTCAGCTCTGCCCCCGTGGCTGGGTCCCAAAGTCTGGCGGTGCCGTCCTCAGATGCTGTAAGGATTTTCCCGCTGTCGGGGCTAAACTCGACATCCTGGACTCTGTCGGTGTGCCCGTTGAGCATGACCGATTGGGCCCCGGTGGCCACATCATATACTCTTGTCGTGTAATCTTCTCCAGAAGTCGTGATGACCTTCCTGCCATCAGGGCTGAAAGCAACGTACCAGACACTGCCGGAATGGCCGCGGAGCGTAGTGAGTTCGCCACCGGTAGCGGTATCCCACAGCTTGACAGCGTTTTCCCCAGACCATGTCGCGACCTGTTTGCCATCCGGGCTGAACATCGCACGAGAGGCCCGGCCTGTACTTCCACGGAGCGCCAGCACCTCCGCCCCAGTCTCGGCGCTGCAGAGCCTAGCTCCTCGATCTCCGGAGTACGTGAAGACCAATGTGCCATCTGGGTTGAAAGATGTCGCGCCCGGGTGGTCGCGGAAAGTCGTGATCTCCATCCCTGTGGCGGTGTCCCATAGTCTGCTCATGGTTTCGTCAAAGCAATGCGTGAGAATACGCTTGCCATTTAGGCCGAAAGCAACATGGTCGACGGCATCGCTATGGCCACCAAGCATTGCCACTTCAGCCCCAGTGGCCGCATCCCAGAGCCTCGCCGTGCGATCGTCAGATCCCGTGGCAATCAGCCTGCCATCCTGATCGAACACAACCGTCCAGACGGCATCGGTATGCCCGCGGAGCGCGGCGAGTTCGGCACCGGTAGCTGCATCCCACAACTTGGCCGTGTTATCCTGAGACCCCGTGACGATACGCTTACCGTCCGGGCTGAAGCTGGCACACAGAACCTCCTTCGTGTGTCCGCAACACCTGACTAACAAAAGGCCGGTGGCGGCGTCCCATAACCTAGCCGAGCTGTCTTCAGACCTTGTGATGATCCATTTGCTATCGGGGCTAAAGTGAACGCAGGGGACCCAGGCGTTCCTGTGAATTGCGCGAATGCCTTGAATCGTTGTGATGCTTTGATCACACATCGCAGCGAGATGGAACCACTCCCATTGCCGCAGGCTCTGTGGACACTGGTTCAACCGCGTTTTGGCAGTGCCCACATCATTGGCCCGCAGCGCCGCATCTGCAGCTGCTATGTTGGCGATGTAGGCCTGGAACTCCGCGCCTTGTCGTTGCTGGTCGGCCCGGTCGCGTTCGGCTGCCACCTGGGTGGTGGCCGCTTG
>JAKLEZ010000085.1 GCA_022711465.1 Planctomycetota bacterium
CGGCAAGCTGAGCTCCTGCTCGAACGCAGCGTCGATCAGCCGTCGCTCGGGGGATGCCCCCGCTTGCGGGTCGTTGGGTGGTTCACTGGACATGGATGCACCTGGCGCGCATGAACTCAGCGTGGGATGAGCATGAAGCCTCAAGTATGGAGGACACCACCCCTGTAGTCTCCTGACAGTGGGATACCGGCTCGTTTCGCTCTCGTGCGGATCCTGACTCCGAACCGGCTGCGGGTGCCGGCTGCGTGAGCGGCCGAGGCGCCGCAGGACTACTCGCCGGTTGTGTTGTCGGCTGGGTGGTCAATTGGGCGTTGATTTCGGCGGAGGAGGACTTGAGCACGAGGTTAAGGGCTTGATGACGGAGAACTTGGTCCAACGACTTGTCGTCCTCGATCGCTGCGGCGACCTTGGCCCAGTCGCCGAGGCGATCGTGCAGCGAGGTCACCATTGGTTTGGCTTTCTCCATCGCTGCGAGAGCCGCCTGCCGCTCAGCGTAACGCTGGGCGTAGGTCGCAGTGTCCCAGATCCTCACCGTTGCATCACCCTCGGTTGTGGTAACGATCTGCTTTCCGTCAGGGCTGAAGACGATGTTGTCTATCTTCCCGGCAGGCCCCTGGAGCGTGATCAGCTCGGCCCCCGTGACCGTATCCCACAACCTGAGCCGATTGTCTTCGCACCGCGCAGCGATCCGCTTGCCGTCGGGGCTCAGAACGAGCCACCAGCCCCATTCCGTTTGAAGATAACCCTCGTGCTGAGCAAGCTCAGTACCCGTCGCCGCATCCCATATTCTGGCGGTACCGTCTGTGGCCGCCGTGATGATGCGCGTCTGATCCGGGCTCAGCGCAACGATCTTGACCCGGCCCGCATGACCCCGGAGCGTTCTCAGCTCGGCACCGGTGGCTGCATCCCAGATCTTGGCTGTGCTGTCGTTTTCCCCTGCTCCGGTGGTTATCCGCTTGCCGTCCGGGCTGAAAGCAACCCAATAGACGTCGTCCGTGTGGCCGTGGAGTGTGGCCAGCTCGGTTCCCGTACCCGTATCGTACAATGTCGCGACGTGCCCACTCGCCGTGATGATCCGCTTGCCGTCCGGGCTAAAGTCGAGATCGAATATGGCGGCGTTGTCATCGCGATTTCCCCAAGCAGCCACCTGGGTTCCGGTGGCGGCATTCCACAGTATGACCCGGTAATCCCATCCACCTCCATACGTGGCGATCCGCGTGCCGTCCGAACTGAAGGCCGCGTAAGAAACCCTTCCGGCGTGTCCACGGAAGGTGGTCAGCGGTCTTCCTGTGATTGCATCCCATATTCTCGTGGTTTTATCATCTGACGCCGTGACGATGCGCTTGCCGTCCGGGCTAAAGTTTACGGAGTTCACAGCTCCGGCATGTCCGCGGAATGTCGCTATCTTGGACCTTGCTGCAACATCCCAGAGCTTCGCCGTCCTGTCTTTGGAACCGGTGGTTATCCGTTTGCCGTCCGGGCTGAAGGCAACGCACAAGACTGCATCGGTGTGCCCGCGAAGTGCGATCAAGTCGGCCTCAGAGCTTGTATCCCAGATTTTGGCCGTTTCATCGTCCCAGGACGCCGTTACGATCCGTTTGCCGTCGGCGCGAAAACTGAGGCAGTAGGCATCGCCAGCATGGCCCTGGAGCATGGCCAGTTCGCCTCCAGTAACGGAGTCCCAGATTCTGACCGCGGATTTATCTGAACCCGAGATGACTCGCTTTCCGTCTGGGCTGAAGAGGACATCACGAATTACTTCGCTGCGACTGCAGAACCTGGCCGATTCTGTCCCGTTTGACGTGGCCCAGAGTCTGGCCGTGTTGTCTTCAGAGGTGGTCAGGGCTTGTCTGCCGTCTGGGCTGAAGGACACTTCGTAGACTGCACCGGCATGACCTCGGAGTGCGGTCAGTTCTGTGCCAGTGGTCGCGTCCCACAGCTTGGCACTGCCGTCCTCAGACCCCGTGAGGATTCTCTTGCCATCCGGACTGAAGCAGGCATCATGGATCTCGCCAGTATGGCCACGAAGCGTGACCAGGTCAGCCCCGGTGGCTGCATCGTACACAGCGGCAGTGCCGTCCTTGGAATAGGTGACAAGTTGCCCGCCGTCCGGACTGAATACCGCACCGCCCTGGCCGGGCGGTGTGAGGATCTGGGCTCCGCTGGCTGCATCCCACAGTATGGCCGTGTCGTCATTGGACGTCGTGACGATCCGCTTCCCGTTTGGACTGAAAAAGACGCCAATGACGGCGTCGACATGTCCGCGTAAAGTGGAGATCTCGGTTCCAGTCGCCGCGTCCCACAGCCTGGCTGTTTGGTCGGCAGAACCCGTGGCGATTCGCTGACCGTCCGTGCTGGAAGCGACAACGAGAACCGCCCCTGTATGGCCGCTGAGCGTGGACAATAGCACTCCAGTGGAAGCATCCCACAATTTGGCCGTATTGTCTCCGGACCCTGTGAGGACCCGCCGGCTGTCCGGGCTAAAGTCAACGCATTTGATCTCGCCGAGGTGACCCCGAAGGGTAGCCACTTCGGCCCCCGTAGCCGTTTCCCAGAGTATGGCCATGTTGTCCGTGGCTCCTGTAACGATCCGTGCCCCATCTGGGCTGACCGTCACGCAGCATTCAATTCGGTTATGTGTGATTAACGGAGTCGTGTACCGGAGGGTGGCAATGCTTCGATCACACATTGTGTGGAGATAGTACCACTCCAACTGCCGGAGGCCCTGCAGGCACTGGTCCAACCGTACCCTGGCAAGAGCCACATCATTGGCCCGCAGCGCCGCATCTGCAGCTGCTATGTTGGCGATGTAGGCCTGGAACTCCGCGCCTTGTCGTTGCTGGTCGGCCCGGTCGCGTTCGGCTGCCACCTGGGTGGTGGCCGCTTG
>JAKLEZ010000086.1 GCA_022711465.1 Planctomycetota bacterium
GCTGGCCGAGGTCAATCTCCACGTCATCACCGCCTCCCGGCTGCGTCTCGATCAACCCACCGACCGATCCCGGCTGTTCGAAACCGCGCGACGGTTGCGCCCGAGGATGCTGCTCCTCGATCCGCTGGTGCGTCTGGAAGAACGAGGGCGGATCCAGCGTGGTTCCAACGGTTGGCGATTGAGCGACCCGTCGAGAGCCTCTGGGTCGAGCGATCGCCGCCCGTGCTACGCCCAAGGGCTTCGCCCTGGCGAGCCCGTTCCCTGTTCCCCACCCTAGGGAGTGAGCGGAACGGAACGGTTCATGCGGCAGCCACGAGCCTCGCCCGGGCCACCTATCGATTCAGGACGCACGGAAAAAGGCGACTCTGTAGCATCAATACCGGGCCTCCTGGCATCGGCTCCGGTTTTCGTGGAGCGTCCGGGTGGTTTGGATTCGTCCTGACATCTGGGCCTCGCGCTGCATGTCGGCGGCGATGCGTCGGCTGATCTGGGCCTGGGTTCGCACGCGGTAGACGCTCTTCTGCATCTTGCGGTGTCGTCGATTGCCCCGTTCCGCCGCGTTGGAGGTGGATGGCCGCAGCGAGTCGTCCAGGAATGTCAGGGCCTTGTCGAGGTTCTCGGAGAACAGCTTGTTGAGGGTTCGGCTCACGGTTTTGAATCGTCGGACGCGGCGACGGAGGCAGGCCAGTTTCTCCAGGGCGGTGTCCGTTCGGCAGCGACGATCGAAAAGGCCATAGGCCTCGTCCATGATTTCGCGCAGCCGGCGCAGATGAAGCAGGCCGCGGGTGATACGACGAAGTGTCTTCTTCTCGCACGGGGTCAGATGGTGTTTGACGAAAAGGTGCCGGTGGTCAAACAGGTCGGTGATCCGGCGTTCAAGCCGCTGGCGGCGTCGGGAGATCTTGGTTGTCTTGCGGGACGGCCGGCCCCGGCCCAGCGGGGGTATCCGAGCCTTCATCGCTTTCCGCTCCCGGGCTACCGCCCGGAGGATCGCCAGAGTGAGTTCCTTGATGACATGGAACTCACAGATCTGATGGGGCATGTCGCCGAACACCTGTCGAATGGGCACGGGATACAGGGGCGATCCGTCGGTGGTGATGCCCTGCAAAGTCAGGCCCCGTTGGTCCAGCTCCTTCTGGAAGTCCTTGAAGAAACGGAGGATATCCTCGTGAGTGGGGTTGTGGTCGAGGAGCCGGTAGGTCAGACGCCTGAACTTCCGGTTGTCCACGATGGACAACACGCAATAGGGGCCGTCATAAAGCTCATCGGCCGCTATGTACCCGTTGAACTCGGTCAGAGCCTCGTCCAGGTACCCCGTGACCACGTGTTGCTCTGCCTTTTTTCCCCCCGGCCTCGACCCAGTTCTGGATCGTGGCGAAGGGGACGAACACCCGGTGGTCGCGCCACAAGTGCCAGGAAGCCGACCGATAGGGCAGGCCGTCTTCCACCACCAGCCGAACGGCGGTGTGGACCAGACCGACTTCGGCGTCTTCCAGCGGTGCTACAGCGGAGCGGGCGAGCAGGCCGATCCGGACTGTGCGGATTCGTCATCCTGACAGGATATTGCGAGTGCGCCTCCTGGGCTGACCTTGAGCG
>JAKLEZ010000009.1 GCA_022711465.1 Planctomycetota bacterium
CGTCCAGGCTCTGGTGAAGCGGGTCGAGGTTGGCACGGAAGGCGTTCGAGTTGTGTACCGGGTGGCCCCCGTCCCTTTTGTGGATAGCCCCGAAAGGGGCAGTATGCAACATTGTTGGAGGCGTGGCACTGCCGCCCTGCGGCGTACCCTCCTCACTCCGCGTTCGCGTCCCGTCCTCCAGCACGCCGGCGTTCAGCCATTTCTGGATGAGCCGCACGACGCGCCGGTCTGCCACGCGATGCTCGACGAACTTCACCAGCCAGTCGTGGTCGATGGCATCGAAGAATCCACGAATGTCCGCGTCGAGCACCCAGTTCACCTTCTTCGTCAGCAGTCCCGTGTACAGGGCGTCCAGCGCCTTGTGCTGACTCCGCCCCGGCCGGAACCCGTACGAGAAGCCCAGGAAGTCGGTCTCGTAGATGGCGTTCAACACCTCGACCGCCGCCCGCTGGACGAGCTTGTCCTCCAGCACGGGCACACCGAGCGGCCGTTGCCGCCCGTCGGCCTTGGGGATGTACACCCTGCGAACCGGCTTGGCCCGGTACGCTCCCCGCTTGAGCCGTTCGGAGAGGCCCCGGAGGTTATCCTCCAGGTCCTCGCCGTAGGCTCGCCACGTCTCCCCGTCCACACCCGGTGCGGCATCCCGCTTGAGGCTGAAGTACGCCTCCCGGAGCGTGTCCAGGCTGTAGATGTGGTGCAGGAGCGCGGTGAACCGCATCTCCTTGTCCCTTCTTGCCGCCTGACGTATCCGCTCCAACGCACTGGGCAGGTCGTCGGAGCGGCTGTAGGTGCATCCCCTTGGCTGTGTCTGCGGTTTCCCGCTGCGTGCCCGTGTAGGGTTCTCCATGTCCGGCTCCTTCGCCCGGCACGGTGTCCGGGACCTGTTTTGTTGGGGCGGATTCCCTTTGGCCAGGCCCCTTCCCTCCGCCCCCTCCGCGACCGGTTGCCCGGTGTTGTTCGGGGGCTTCGCAGGTACTACGGGCCTGTCCGACTTCCCGTGTCCGTTCATCATCGGCGTGTGTCCTTGGACTTCCCGACACGGCCCGCAACGCCATCCGCTGCGGGCGGACACGGGATCTCCCGGTTCTCGCGCGAGGTGTTTCCGTTCATGCACGGGGTCTCTGACCGCGCGGGGTCCCCAGGCATCTCGCGATATCGATGCTCGGGATGTGGCCTTCCGCTTCTCCTTACAGCGTCGGCACCCCGGAGGAATGATCTTGCGCGGCTGAATACCCGGCCTGCACGTACCCCTGTCAACGCTTCGCCCCTGCCCTCACGGGCAACGACGCATGACTCGGGGCCGCTATGGGCCGCTAACCCTTTAACGTATGACTCTTGCATTCACTACACCTCGCCGGTTTATCCCGGCGCACAAGGAGATGGCCATGGCACGAATTGACGACCTGCTGGCAGCCCTGGACGAGCGCCGTATCGCCACGGCGGTGTCGGTCCCGCACGATGAGGCCCGCATCCGCTATCGCCTCAGGTCCAACACCGTCTCGAGCTACGGAGAATATGGCGCCGTCCTGGCAGACTACTACAATCATCACTTCACCGCTTGCGTCGCGCACGGAGGCCGACTCACCCCGGCGGATGCCAGGCAGTTGGCGTTGGGCATCCTCGAGCGCGAGTACCGCCGGCGAGGCGGCGACCGCATTCAGGCGTACAACGACGCTCAAGAGGGTCTCAACGGCGCCCTGCGAACGCAATTGGATCACATCTGTGAATCCCTGAAGGCAGACGCAACCGAGCGTTACATCCAGGAGATCTTCGACCAGTACGTAGCGCCCGTTTCGTGGGACGACAGAGTGGAGATCATTCGGCAGTTCATCCAGCGCTGTGGCCCAAACCTCTCCTCCGCGGTGGACCGTGATCATCCGGAACGGTACGCCCAGAATCACCACGAGCTCATCCGCAGTTACGTGGAGGGACTGCGCCGGACCTCCTCGATCTTCCGCCGTCTGTGAGTGAGGTGCCACGATGAACACCCCGCTGGATTGCCTGCTCAAGGCTATTCACCCGGCCAACACACTCGATGAGACCGCCCGCCGGGCGGATGCGGCCTTCAACGAGTTTCCATGGCGCCGTGCCCGGGAAACGGACTGGGATGAGTTCCGACGTCTGTTGGTTCAGCTTCACCGTCACGTCGAAGCTCGGATCCTGAACGTGACGGGTGGCCTGCCGGACAGGGGCCTGGATTTCGCGTGGGGCCGCTGCACGCAAGTTCTGGCGCGGGCCTATGGCCCCAGCGGTGCTCAGGCCGCCTTTGAGATGGCCCGCACGGGCAATGACGGGGGGCTGCCCGCGGTCTGCAGGAAACTGGTTCAACTGGTGGCCGAGGAATATGGCGAAGCTGAGATTGCCGCCCGGATCGCCCAATACTGGAACGGCCTTTCGGCCGAGGAGAAGCTCGCCGCCGGCCGCGAGTACCTGGCCAAGCACGGCCACTTGCTGCCCGGTGAGCTTACCGAGGGAAGTGCGGCCCGGGTGCTGGCCAACCTGCCGAAGGTGCTTGAACAGCATGCCCGCCTGCTGCGTGGCTTGGACCGGCTGGCCCGAACGTGATGCGCGGTGAGATACAGCCCATCTCCAACAAGCGTTGCAGCAACGGCACCAGGCTGTCGGCCAGCTGCTCGGGAATGCGATCCGCCAGATCCTCCGGCATGTACTCGTGGAGCCGATCGATTAGAACCGCCGCCATGGCGCAGCGCGCGGCCCAGTCGGCCATCCTGATGAAGCGGACTTCCACCCACCTGTCCCACAGGAAATGTTGATGCAGCCGGACGCACTCCCCAAGGCCCATGAGCACCCAATGAGGGAAGCATACCGGTTCGCAGACCGCGTCGGCCAGGGCCGCGTCATATCCCCCCTGGTAGTACCTCTCCAGCAGCCAGATCGCTTCCGCTGCCGCGCTGGAATCCGAAAGCCGTCGCCGGCCGGGCAGCACTTCCCCGTAGGCCACTCGCACGAACTCAGCCAGCATTTCCGGCAGACGCGCGGGCGTACACTCATCCTCCACCCTCTCCAGGAACCGATCCAGGAGCCGGCTCAGGGGGCGATCGATCTCGTCAACAAGGCGCTGGGGGCCCAGTTGGTCCAACAGCCAATCAACCTTCTCCTCCGCGAACCGGCGTTGATCCTCAGAAAACTCCATACACCCTGAGATCCTCCACATAGGTGGCAGTCATCGCTGAATCGATTGGCTCCCGTTCTGTGACATCCCCCGGCGAGCCCGGGCGTCGACGGATCTGATCAGCCGGGCAGTAGTAGCGCTCCCGGGAGTGCTGGATGATGGCTGGCGTAGGGTCGGGTTTCAGCGAGGCGCGCGGCTTGACCGTCCGAAACCGCACCACATGGGTGCCGATCCGGGCAACGGCCTGCCAGGGTTCCAGATCAATCAGCTCCCCGACGCTCACGCGGCCACGTAGGCCTCTCCGAAAGTGCCGGGCGTCCTCCATTTCCACGTTGAAGATGATGGTCGAGTTGACGCTGGAGAGGGCCCCCCTCCTGTTGGCGTCAAACTGCCTCAGGTACTGGTGGGCCAAATTGAGCGATAGGTTGTACTTGCGCATCTGGGCGATGAGGTCCTCCAGCGCGTCGGTGGTGAAACGATGGGCCTCGTCACAGTAAACGTGCGCCGGCTGCCGCTGATGGGCCGGGATGCTGCTTCGCCCCAGCGCGGTCAGGCATACCGTTGAGAGGATCAGGCATCCCAGAATGTCCCGCACCTGCGAACCGATGTTTGAGAGATTCACAATCAGGGCCTGCCCCTGGTCCATGATCTGGCGAAAATCGATCCGGTTATCCGGCTGCGACAGCATCCGGGAGACGGTTCCCGTCAGCAGCAGCTTGCTCAGCTTGTTGCGGACTGGTCCCAGATCGTCCTTGCCGTACTTCTCGAGGTCGTGCCGCCAGAACTCCCGGGCCACTTCGTTGTCCAGGGCGTTGAGGATGTGCCCCCAGCGGCGCTTGTTCTGGTCCGTCTTGCGGAGCAGCTGATACGCATCCAGCAGGGTACTGCCCGGCATGGACAGACCCACAAAAAAGAGGTTCCGCAGCAGGTGCTCCAGCCGGTCGCCCCATCCCGTCGAGTAGCTCTTGAAAGCGGTCACCAGGTCGTCCGCCGCCCGGCCGATGTCGCGGCCGGCGAGGCACTGCATCGGATTCCACAGCGGCACCCAATCCGGATCGCCCGGATCCAGGTAGATGATCCGTTCCCATCTCTCAGGCCCGAGTCGGCAGAGCAGCTCCGTGCACAGATCGCCGTGGGGGTCGATAACGATGACGGCCTCCTGGCAGTCGATGTCCCGCAGAATCATGTTGAGCAGCAGCGTCGACTTGCCGGTGCTGGGCTTTCCGACGGCGTGGGTGTGCAGGCAGCGCATTGGGGACGGTATGCAGATGGGGTGATGTTCCCCGGCGTAATCACAGTATCCGAGGAGAGTGCCGTCTCGCAGCTGTTCGGGTGGGCGGAGCGTTTCCAGATCGAAGACGGTTACCCGCCGGCGGATCTGTTCGGGGTCGGGCGGCGGCAGGTGCACGAGCGAGGATAGCTCCCGGGAATTGAGCAGAAATCCCGGACGGTACACCAGGCCGTACTGGAACATCTCCCGCAGGCTGTCCGGATCGAAACGCTCCAGGTAGTCGCGCTCGATCAGGGCGTTCAGCGGCTGGCCGCCGTGCTGGATCAGGCTGGGCACGACCGACAGGGCTCGTACCAGCCCCTCATGGTCCTCCGCGTCCGGCAAGACCCCGGTTCTCAGCGCCGCCGCGAAGATCCGGCGGTCGTTGTGGGCCTTCAACTCGACATCCATGGCCATGTGCCGCAGATCCCCGGAGGGTCCCTGCTGAAGGTGGGCCCGCGGATCCGCGATGGCCGAGGACAGGAGCCGGTCAAAGTACTGGTTATCGTGGAGGGCCTGGATGTTCCCGTACCAGTCGTTTCCGGTGGACGTCGGCGCGAAGATGACTTGGTAGAACCCAAGGGCAGACGCCGGGAGGGTTTGAAAAACATTGATCAGCAGGGTGATCGGTGCTCGCCCCAGTTCCTCGGGGCAGGTAAACAGGTGCGAATACGGCGGCGAGGGGTAGAAGTCGTAAAAGCGCAGATTGCCCCAGCGGTTCGGGCTTATTCCCGACCAGCCGTCTGCCGGAGCTGAAGACAGTTCACACCTTTCGAAGGGGCCGCGGAAGGCCGCGTTCAGCGCGGTCCAATCTTGTCTATGGCACAGCAGCTGAATCACCGTCTTCGCCTGGTTGCCGAACACCTCGAACACCATTCGGTGGGTGAGGGGCCCCAGCCCCTTGACGAACAGTTCTGAACGGACCCAGTCGCAGGTCTGTCGCGGTGATATCCATACCTGCCACCGAGCTAGTTGTTCGGGGGCCCAGGGTGCCTCGCCGACCCAGGGAGCCAGACAACGGCCGGCAGGTCGGCGATCCCAGTCGATAATGGGCTCGTAGACCGGCTCCAGGGCCACGGGCCGGTCAGCAAGGTGGGGGTCGCAACCCTTGGACCACTCCAGCTGGACGATCTGTCGGGCCCGGGCCCGCAGCATGTAGGCCCTCGAACGTGCGATCAAGGCCTGTTCGATGGACACGAGCAACTCCTCCTGAACACGTCCCTCCCGGCAGGAAGCGGCAGATTTGGCGGCGGTGTTGCAGGCACCGGGTCTCGCTTTCAAGCCCCACCGGCCCGGGAATGGTCCACCGCGCTGCAATCGGTGGGGGGCGGCGTCCGCTCTGGCGGTTGGGGCAGGATGCCCAGCGAGGGTACTGGTGGTTCTCCCGGTCGCGGCGGCAAAAACATGGTCCTGAACACCCCTGGCAAACTGGCTTTGTTCCGCCAACGCTTCAGCGGCTTGACGTATGTCTACGGTACGTACGACTTGTGGACGGGTCGGGCCTACCAGGTGAAGCGGCCGGTCACGGATGAAGTGCTGCTTGGTCATCTCAGCGGGCGACAACCGTACGGCGTCTATCTGCTGTGCGGGGAGCAGACCCGCGCCGCGGTGGTGGATATCGATCGCCCGGAGCCCGGTCCGGTGCTGGAGTTCTTGGGCCAGGCCCGGCATTACGGCCTGCCTGTCTGCGTGGAGCGATCCAAAAGCAAGGGATGGCATCTGTGGCTGTTCGCCGATTCGTCGGGCGTTCCGGCCTGGAAGGCACGACTGGTGATCCGAGCGGTGCTCGGCGACATCGAACAACCGAACCTAGAGGTATTTCCAAAACGGGACCGGCTGACCGAGGAAGCCAGCTATGGCAGCTTCATCCACGCACCGCTGTTCGGCCGACTCGTTCCACTGGGCCGCACCGTCTTCGTCGATCCGGCGCGAAATCTCGAGCCCTGTCCCGACCAATGGCAGATCCTGCAGGATGCCGGTTTGCTGACGGAATCGCTGCTGGACGAGATCATCGAGATCAATGACCTGCAGCCACCGGAGCAGCTGTCTCGTGGTGTGCCATTGCCGCCGAACCGCCTGAGTGGGCGGACCTGGGGGCTTCCGCCGTGCGCCCGGCGCATACTGGCCGAGGGTGTTGTGGATAACCAGCGGGTGGCCTGCTTCTGGCTGGCCGTCCAGCTCAAAAAAGCCGGCATCCCCAAGGATATCGCTCTCATGGCCCTGACGGCCTGGGCGCAGAAGAACCGGCCCCGCGATGGCCGCCGAATCATCACGGCGGCTGAAGTGGCGTACCAGACGCACTACGCCTACGCCAAAGGCTACCGCGGCTGTGGCTGCGGTAGCCCTGCGGTCCAGCCGTTCTGCGATGGGAGCTGTCCACTTGCAGCCGGACATCCACGTACCTCGACCGGACTGAACGCGAACTGGGCCGATCATTGATGCGGCCGTGGAGCGGCTTTCAGATCGCCGCCACCCCGGCCGGACCTGCAGGCTGCTGGGGCAGTTGGCTGCCCAGAATCGACTCCGGGGCTTGCGTGTCCCAGCCGCCCCGGGCCCAGATTGCCGCCCACAGGCCCGCCTTCAGAAGTCGTCCAGCATCCGTCAGCCAGACGAAATCGGACGGGGGCATGGCCCGCACCTGTCGGCAGAGAAAACGGCACCGGTTGACGGATTCCGTGACGAACAGCAGCCGGAAACCCCGGAGTCGGCAGTCCAGGAGTCGCTCGTAGCGATGGTACTTGCCGGTGCCGAAGCAATGCTGGTAGTTGACAATCTTGCGCCGGATATCGCGATCCGGCGCCCGGCCGCTCGTGCCCGGCTGGCTGCCCATGTCCACCTCGAGGAAAAACAGGAGGGTGCTGCCCAGGCGGCTGTGCAAAATGGAGAAGACGCCGTCCGGTACGAATTCCAGCGCCCCATAGTCTGGACCGAGATCGAGCTTCTCGCGGATGCTGAAGGGCTCTCCCGAATCCGTTCGGGCCGGCCAGGTCGCCGTGAAGAACCGGGTCTTCAATTCCGGGAGCAGCCGCTCCATCTGGGCCAGCTGCACACGGACCTCGGCCACCAGCAGCTCGTGCTCCAGGCAGTTCGCTTTCACCGGGCCGGTCGCGCTGTCAGCTGGCGGCAGGGCCTTCACGGCCCGGAGCCGTTCGAAGCCCTCGGGGCCGAGCAACACCAGGTTCTCGGGTCGGCCGCGATTGGCTCCCAATCGCCGGCTGCTCAGATCGATAAAGCCTTGGTCTCGCAGTCTCCTCAGCCGCCGCCGCAAAGAGTTGGCATTACGTTGATGCAGCCGGGTGATCTGATCCACGGTCAGGGCGCCCTGCTGGGCGATCGAAACCAGGATCCGCTCGTCGTCGTGGCTCAGGTCCGAAGCCACCACACACCTCCCACTCGCGATCTCCATCTCTCACCGGCTCCACAGGTACAGCGGGAGAAAAGCCATCCGGATTTCAGCACGCGGGCGCGATCCGGTCTGTATTCGTTACCTGCAATAGTCCGGGCGTCTCCTCCGCTTAGCTGTCGGGGGGATGAGCTCAACCTCCGCGTCGCGCCAGCCCCGTGACGCGGAGTGCGAGACAGACGATGGAGGCTGCCTAGAACGCGCGGTTGGTGAGATGCTCACGGTCGCTGGAGGAGGCGATGGAGATTCACGAGCCCAGCATCGTGGAGGTACTGACCATGCAGAAACAGAAACCTGCCCACGTAGTGCGCTTCGGCAGGATCAAGGCTGCGATCTGGGCAAACCAGAGCCCAAGCGGGTGCTGGTATAGCGTTCAGGTCTGCCGCGTTTACAGGGACGGTCAGAACGAGTGGCGGCAGAGCGACAGCTTCGGACGAGATGATCTACCGCTGGTCTGCAAAGCGATGGATCGAGCCCATACGTGGATCTACGAGCAGGCGCGGCCGTCGACGAACGGGATGGAGGCGGTCGCTCCGCCTGACGTCGCCGCCAGCGAACTGTCGTGAGCGGAACAACGAGGGCGTTGCGCCGGGGCCTGGTACATGAAGCAGGTATCGACGCCGCAGGCAACGGTCCCCTGTCGAGGACATCGACGCATGAGGGCTGAAGATCAGATCGATTCAGAGAACCCCGACCCGTTACTGGACGCGGTGGCGGCGGCGGCCTACCTGGGCTTAGTCGGTGTCGTAAAGCACCCTGCTCAAGCGGTCCGAGCCCTGTGTCGCAAGCGCAGGATCCAGTCCACGAAGGTCGCCGGGAAGGTGATGGTGCGTCGCTCGTGGCTCGAACAGTACATCAACGAGAATGCGCGGACCGTGTACGGACAGGATGCGTGAGCCTGTGCAGGATGCGGTTCTCGGCCTGCCAACGGGCTCCGAGGCGTGTTACGCGAGATGTTACTCAGTCGTTTGCCGCCGAAGTGCCTCGCAGCTTGAGAGTTCGTGACATCTGACCCACGTGGCGGTGCCGATGATCATGCAGAACTACCCGGTCATGTTCGTTTTGCCAGGCGACCCGCCGCAGCCGTGTCCCGAGCTGCTGACCGAGAAGGAAGCTGTCCGATACCTTCGGCTCGACGACAACAAGAACCCCTCGCGCACGTTGAAGTACTATCGCGAAAGGGGGTTGCTCAGGGGGACCCCCGTTGGGCGCCACTTGCTGTATCGCCGGGTCGAGTTGGATCGGTTCTTGGAACTGCAAACCGTGGGGGACACCGAGGAATGCCGGCGACCGCCACGCCGATGATCACGGCAGGGGGTTGCGCGATTGGCGATCGCGTGGGAGAATACTCCTTGAAACGTGATTCACGGTGAATCACGACGAGTTAAAGGAGGTATATCCCATGCGGAGAAAACTGAAACGGCAAGGTCGAAGCAGGTCCCTACATGTATCGCGAATGCGCGCGCCCACGCGGTCATTCGTGGGATGCGAAAGCGAGGTGACGACATGACGACGAAGGTCGGGCTATACAGGGAAAGGCGCAACAGGAGCCGCCCCTGGATCGTGCGGTGGTTCGGCGGGTACGACCCCGCCACGGGCAAACAGAGGCATTATTCCCAAGCGTTTGCGACGAAACGCGAAGCCGAAGCGTTTCAGGCAGCGAAGCAAGCGGAGCTGAACCGCGGAAAGCCACGTGATCTGCCCAGAGACATTACCGTGGGCGAGTTCGTTCACCGGTTCCTTGAGTCGAAGGTTCGCAATAGGCGGGCCGCAACACGCTACAACTACGCCCACACGCTTAAGCAGCTGGTAGCGTTCGCTGGTGCGACAACGTTGATCAGGATGGTTACCCCTGAAGTGGCCGACACCTTCGTCGCCACTCGAGAACGGGTGGCGCAGACGGGCACCGGCTACAGTTCATGGTCTCGCAATCAGCACCTTGGCAACATGAAGATCGCGTTCAATGTTGCGGTGCGGTGGGGCTACCTCGCGACGAATCCGTTCGGTCACATCCGACGAGAGCGATGCGTACCCCGCAAATGGCACCACCTCAAACCGGACGAGTTCGAAATGCTGCTTGAGATGGTCCACGATCTTCGTTGGCGGACGTTCTACCTGCTTGCCTACACGACCGGCGCAAGATTCGGCGAGCTCTTCAACCTGACATGGACAGATATCAACTTTGAGCGGTGCACCGTGACGATTCGTGATCGACCAGGGGCAGCCGACACGCCACCGTTTCACGTCAAGGATCACGAGGCCCGAACGCTGTTGCTTCCGCGGCAAACGGTAGACGCCTTGCTCGCATGGCAGGGGGAGGCTCCCGAAGGCGTTCCATGCGTCCTGCTGACGGCTCAACGATGGCAGAAGGTTCTTGAGAGATGGAGGCTCTGCCGAGCCCGCAAGCCGTGGAAGAGAAACGTGAAGACGGGTGAGCTGGAGTGGGTCGAATGGGAGAATCGGTATGTGGTCAACAACGTGATCCGCGACATGCGGTGTCACTTTAGGAAGGCTGGCTTTAATCTGATCGCTCCGATGACGATTCACACGTTCCGCAAATCGTTCGGCCAGAACCATGCGGACGCGGGGACGCCCGTCCACGTCCTGCAGGGACTGATGGGGCATGCTTCAATCACGACGACGAGGGAGTTCTATCTCCAGACCGCGGACGCGAATGAGCGGGAGGCGCTCGCGAAGTACCAGGCTCTCCTGGATAGTGCTGACGGCAAGACTTGCGTAAAACTTGCGTATGGGCAGGATTGCGGAGGACCTGCCGGCGACCCGCATTCCGTAACTCACGTCTCCGAAACGACTTCCTAATTCGGGGCGACTGGATTCGAACCAGCGACCTCTTGGTCCCGAACCAAGCGCTCTAGCCAGGCTGAGCTACGCCCCGGGCGCCTGGCCGGGACTTGGCCTCCTCTGACAGAGCCATGCCGCCGGCAGCGACCCCAGACTCTTCATGATACGCCATGCTCCGGACAATGCAAGCCCCCGCTGTTCAACGCCGATCAGGGCGCGGCGTTGAGGGGCGGGTGCACGTCTGATAACTGCGGGGCTCGCATCCGGGCGGCTTTTCGGGTAGAAGGGCCGCCTGGATTCCTGGTTCGAGGACCGGCACGACGAAATGGGTGACACGATCGATCCGACACCTGCGGCTGGTGGTAGCCGAGGGAGCCCGTTCAAGGCGGTCTCGCGGTGGCATCTACACCGGCGGATGTATGACTGGGTGCTTCACTGGGCGGACACCCGCTATGGTACCCCGGCCTTGTTCGGTCTTTCCTTCGCCGAGTCCAGCTTCTTCCCCATCCCTCCGGACGTCCTCCTGATTGCCCTCGTACTGGGGGCCCGCCAGCGGTGGTTCCGCTACGCGCTGATCTGTACGGTGGCCAGTGCGCTCGGCGGTCTGGGGGGGTATCTCATCGGTTACGGCCTCTTTGAGACAGTCGGGCGGAAGATCATCGCCTTCTATCAGGCGGAACAGTATTACGACAGGGTCATGGACTGGTATCGTCGGTATGACTACTGGATCGTTTTCATTGCCGCCCTGACCCCGATCCCGTACAAAGTCTTCACCATAGCCTCAGGCGTGTTCCACATGAACCTGCTGGGATTCTCCCTGGTGTCGATCGTCGGGCGAGGCTTGCGTTTCTTCGCGGTCGCGGCCCTGCTGTACTGGTTCGGCCCGCCGATGAAACGGATCATCGACAGGTATTTCGACCTGCTGTGTGTCGTCTTCGTGGTCCTGCTGGTCGGCGGGTTCCTGGTCATCAAACTCGTTCGGTAGAAGAACGAAGCGTCTGTTTCCTGCCGGGAACTCAAGGCCGGGCCGGCCACCCGGATACTGCCGGGTGGTGAAGACGCATGATGGAGTCGCCATGATCGGTTTCGTGGTCTGGTGCATTCTCTTGGTCGGTGTGGCCTGCGTCTGGGCGTCGAGGCACCTGACCATCTCTCGCGCGCGCCGGGACTTCCCTCCCCTGACAGAGGACTACCCCGCCGACGGCAATGCGGCGATGCCTTTTCTCAGCGTGCTGATCGCCGCCAAGGATGAGGAAGCCAACATCGAGACGGCCGTGCGCACCATGCTCGACCAGGACTACCCGCAGTTCGAGCTGATAGTCATCAACGATCGCAGCACGGATCGAACGGCCGAGATTCTGGAGTCACTCAAGGCCGAGCAGGCGGACGGGCGACTGAAGGTCATCCACATCAAGGAGCTTCGCGATGGCTGGTTCGGCAAGAACAACGCCATGCAGACCGGCATGCAGGTCGCCCGGGGACAATGGCTGTGTTTTGGCGATGCCGACTGCCGTCAGACTTCGCGCAAGACACTCGCGGCGGCTGTCCGGTTTGCCCAAGCGAACAGCATCGACCTGCTGTCTGTGTTGCCGGAACTCGAGACGCATGGTCTCTGGGAGCGGATCATCCAGCCGGTCTGCGGGGCGGTAATGGTCTTCTGGTTTCAGCCCGGCCGGGTGAACGATCCGAGGCGCAGCGAGGCTTATGCCAACGGGGCCTTCATGCTCATGACCCGCCGCTGCTATGACACCATCGGGGGGCACGAGGCGGTCCGGACGGAGGTCAACGAGGATATGCACATGGCCCGGTTGACCAAGGAGCGCAGCCTGCGGCTGTACGTCATCCAGGGGGGCGGCCTGTACAGGGTGCGGATGTACACCGGCCTGCGGCAGATCTGGCGGGGCTGGAGCCGGATCTTCTACGGTTGCTTCGGCACGTTCCGCAAACTGCTGGTGACCATGCGCATGCTCACCATCATGAACGTGTTCCCCTACGCCAGCTTGTTGATCGCGGCCTGCGTCCTGCTGATGTGGGGATGGGCGGGGGCAGGCGGCGGCTGGCGGGCGGTGGGATGCGCGGCCGCTCTGGCGGTGATCGTCCAGCAGACAACCATCGTCCGTTTCTACCGCATCAGCCGGGCCAATCCCTGGTATGCGCCGACCTTCATCATTGGCGCGGTCATGTGTATCGGTATGCTGATCAGTGCAATGCGCAGACTGCAGGGGCGCGGGACGACCACATGGCGTGGCACGACCTACCAGGGGCAGAAGGTGGTCAAGACATCCTGAGCGATCGATGCGATTAGCTGGCGGTTGAGTCATGCCCTTTGATGTGTCATCTTTGCTCGAGCGTGTTCCCGAGGCCTACCGGCCGTATGTCGTGCCCGGCGGCTTGGCGATCCTCAGCTTGCTGGTCCTGCGCGTGGTTTGGGGCCGGGTAGCTCGGTTCCTGCGACGCCGTCGCCCGCCGATCATCAATCCGAGGCTGGCCAAGTACAGCGTGGACCATGCGGAACTGGATCGGAAGCGGCGTGAGCTGGCCAGGAAGATCGTGGCGACCTCGACCAGTGCCCGGTTGGCCGGCTTCAAGATCGTGCGCCAGGTGGAGGCGGTCTTTGTCGAGGGCTATCGCGCGCCGGAAGAGGCATTGATTGCGCTGAAGGCGGCGGCCGCTGAGCGCGGGGCCAACGGCATTCTCAACGTCGGCACGGAGCGGACCGCGGCGGGTCGGTGCAGCGCGTCCGGAGACGCGGTGATCGTGGCTGCCATCCAACCATTGCGGCGACCGGCCGCCCCGAGCCGGGAGATGCCTTCTGCCGCGGAGGTCGTCCCTCCCCAGGCGACGTCCGCGCCACCGGAGCCGATGGGTCCTCCCCCGCCGGCCCCTCAACCTCCGGCCAGGGAATCCCCGCCGTCACCTCCCCGCAGTCCACTGCTCGACGACTGATCGGTCGCCGGACAGCAAGGCAGCGGCTGCACCCGGCTTCGTCGGGCTTCGCCCTGAGAGCCCGAGACGCGCAACTTCCCCACGATCCGCGGATCACAGGTCAAGCATGACAGGAACCCCGGGACCAGAAAGGCTCAGTCGTCGTAGACCAGTTCCGTTTGCCGCGAGCGCTTGACGGTGGATCGTTTGACCTTCTCGTCGAGACGCTTGCGCTGGGCTGAAGGCGGGATGGTGGTCGGTTTCCGGGTCTTAGGTACCTTGAAGGCCTCAGAGAGCAACTCGATGAATCGGTTGACCGCCGCCCGGCGATTGGCCAACTGGGTACGTTCCTTGCTGGAGTGAATCCGCAGAATGCCGTCCTGGGCGATCCGGCTGGACAGGCTCTTGCGGACCAGGGCCTTCTGGGCCGTGGAAAGGGACATACTGCCGCCGACATTGAAGTGGAGCGTGACACGAGTATTCACCTTGTTGACGTTCTGGCCGCCCGGCCCCGGACTTCTCTCGAAGGAGAAGCTCAGTTCGTGCTCGCTGACGGATACACCAGAGCAAATGTCGATCATAAACCGCCGCTCCTTCGCGAGTTGCATGCTCGCGATCTGCACCGTTGAGCAGGAAGCTGCCTGATGGCTCGCGTTCCGCCATGCCCCTCAAACCGTCAAGCGCGATCCAGAACCTTCGCTCCTGGTCATTCCGTCCGGCCCTGGCCGCGTGGGTTCATTATAGCCGAAACGCTGGACCATGCCAAGCCCCTCGGCAAGATCCGATGGTGTGAAGAAAGGGAATGCTCCTGAAGAGTGAAAAAGAGGTCAGAGTGACGCCAGCCATTCATCGCGATGAGCCGCCACGAAGCGGTCGTCGTTGAGATGCGGATAGGCGGCGTATACGCGGTCGATCTCGGCCATCTGCCCTTCGGAAAGCCCCTCGCGGGGATCCAGGCACCAGCGACCGGCCAGCAGCCCCTGTCGGCGAAGCACCTCGTGAAGCCCGGCAATGCACCCGGCAAAGCCGTTGGCTACATCGAAGAAAGCGCCGTTGGCGTCCGTGATCTCGACATTCAGACGCAGCCACTCGACCGGAATGTTGCTGCCCGGGGTGTCTGATGCATGGATCGCCTCGAGCTGTTCCACCGCCTTCCGCGTCCACACCGCCCAGTGTCCGAGCAACCCGCCCACGATCCGCTGGGTGACCGGTCTGCCGTCGCGAACGAAGGTGAAGGGCGTCAGGAGATCCGCGACGATGTGGTCGTCGTTGCCGGTGTAGAGGACAACCTGATCCGCCCGACCGGCTTCCGCCACCGCCCGGACGACGTCGTGGGTCTGGTAGCGGTTGAACGGAGCGATCTTGATGGCCGCCAGATTGTCGATCATCGCCAGCTCTCGCCAGAACTCCACCGGTAGCTGTCGTCCGCCGACGGCGGGTTGCAGATAGAAGCCCATGATCGGCATGACTTCCGCCACGGCACGAGCGTGGGAGATGAGGCCCGCTATCGGCTCGGCCCTCAGGGCGGACAGGCTCAGCAGGCCGATGTCGTACCCCAGGTCCTTGGCCTGGACAGCTTCCCGAATCGCCTGGGTGGTCGGTCCGCAAAGGCCCGCGATCTTGACGACCGTCCGACCACTCTGTCGCTCGTGTCGGCGCATCTCGTCGACGGCCAGTTCGAGTACCGGACGGAGCAATCCGACCTGTGGATCGTGGATCGCGAATTGCGTAGTATGAACTCCGACGGCCAGCCCGCCCGCGCCGGCCGCCAGGTAGTATCGGCTCAGGACCTTCTGCCGCCGCTCATCGAGTCGCCGAGCCGCGCTCAGAGCCAGAGGATGCGCGGGAATGACCAGCCCGCGGCGGAGCGAATCACGAACTCGGGTTGCCAGAGCCGGCAGAGTCATCGCCGTCGGAGGATATCCGGGGTGACCCCGGTCGACAACCCGGGGGCTCGCGAACCACCTCGAACGCCGCTACAATGCGGGTACGGATTGGACTGCACTGGTGTCCCGGCCCAAGGGCCGGAACTGGGGCCGAGAGCCAGAGAATGCCTGCGAGTTCATCATTGTACGAACCGATCGCAACCGACCTCGAGAAGGTCTGCGCCGTGTTCGACGACGAACTGTTCTCGGATCTGCCGATTGTCAATGAGTTGTGCGCCCATCTTCGCCACTATCGGGGCAAGATGCTCCGGCCCGGCCTGCTGCTCCTGTCCGCCCGGGCCTGCGGCAAGGTGACCGACGAGCACCTGGCCCTGGCCGCGATCGTCGAGCTCATTCACATGGCTACCCTGGTCCACGATGATGTGCTTGACGAGGCCGACGTCCGTAGACGGGGGCCGACAATCCATCGGCTGGAAGGAAACGAGGCGGCGGTCCTTCTGGGCGATTACCTCTTCAGTCATGCATTCCACCTCTGCAGCTCGCTGGACTCGCAGTACGCCTCCAGGATCTTGGGGGCGACGACCAACACGGTCTGCGAGGGGGAACTCCATCAGGTTCATCACCGCGGCGACCTCAATCTCAGCCAGGAGCAGTACCTGGAGATCATTACCCGCAAAACTGCTTCACTCATCGGCACCTGTTGCCGAGTGGGCGCTCATTTCGCAGGAGCCGATGAGCGGGTGGCGGCGACCCTCGAGCAGTACGGTCTGAGTTTCGGGATCGCCTTCCAGATCACCGACGATGTGCTCGACATCACCGGGAATGAGGATCGGATGGGCAAGAGCCTGGGCCGCGATCTTCAGAAACGCAAACTCACCCTGCCGCTGATTCACTCCCTGGCCAAGTCGCCGCCGGAAACACAGCGGAGACTCCGCAAACTCCTCACCACCGAAGAGCCGGACCGATCCACGGTCTGCCAGATCCTCGGCGAAACCGACAGCGTGAGCTTCGCGCTCGCGACCGCCCGCAAGTACGTCGAAACCGCCACCACTGCTCTGGAGGTCCTGCCTCCCTCAGACGCCCGAGACGCCCTCCGGCGCATGGCCACCCTGGTCAGTGAGCGGGAGCAATAACCTGCCCTCATCGGACAAAAGTGCCCAATCGAGTACCCGAACTGGGTAATAGTGCCCGCATTACGGCCACATCGTGCCTGTGCCGGCTGCTCTGATCGGTCCACGGTCTGGCACGGGACTTGCCCATGATCATTCCGAAAGGCCTGCAATGGGCAGGCGAGAAATCGAGAGGCATGTGATTGAAGGAGATCTATCATGATTCGCAAGATTCGCAAAGTCCTGGTGGTGTTGGGCATCAGCGGCGTCACCCTCTTCCAGGCCAATGGGTGTGACACCTTCATGCAGGAGTTCGTCAAGGGGTTCAACCTGGGCTACTCAAGCCAGACTGGCGAGGAGTTCTTCACCCAGTGCAGTGACGGGTCCTACGGTATCCTCGGCGAGTGCCCCGGCAACGATTGACCGAGCCGGGACGCGGACGCCTCCCCGGTCCAACGGGACCCGACCTCTCATGGCCGGGCCCCGTCTGTTTTTGGGCAGCGGTCAGTGAGCGGCGATCAGCGGCAAAACAACTGGACTCAGTGTTTCAGGAACCCATGCCCGGTCCTGCCAGAACTCGCCTGCCTGTTCCGCGTAAGTGTGAAAGAGGTTAACCTTGTCCTCGTCAACCGTAACAGGGAGCGTGAAATGAGCTGGCAGGACCGACTGTATGCGCATGAGGACTCCGCCGAAGGACCCCACAGATCGTACCACGGGTCGGGCATGGAGCCGCTCAGTGTCACCGCCCTGATCTTCATTGCCAACGCCGTGGTGTTCTACCTCAGGTACGTGCCCGCGATCTACATCCCGGTGGAATCGCTTGGCCAGATGCAGCCGGAGGCCGTGCTCCACGGCCAGGTCTGGCGGTTGTTCACCGCCACCTACCTGCATGTCAATCTGACTCACATTCTGCTCAATATGCTGGGCTTGTACTTCCTCGGCCCGGCCCTGGAACGGCTCTGGGGACGGCGGCAGTTCTTCCTGGTCTACACGCTTGGCGGTGTCGCCGGGAACATCCTCTTCACCGCGGCCGGCACTATCGGGTGGATCGAATCCACGACCTTGGGCATGGGCGCCTCCGGGAGCATCCTGGCGTTGCTCGGCGCCGCGTCGGTACTGTTCCCCGACGCGGAGATCTACGTCTACTTCCTGTTGCCAGTGCGGATTCGGACCTTCGCCATCGCCTACGGCGCCTGGTTCGTGTACAACATCGTTCATAGGGGCTCTAACTACGGCGGCGATCTGTGCCACCTGGGCGGCATCCTGCTCGGCTACTGGTGGGCGGAGTCCGGCGGCGTTTCAATTTCCGGCAAGCACTACACCACCAGCGACCCTGGATCGATGGCCGCCAAGCTAAAATCGCTGGTCAGACCGAGTCTCACCGGTTCCGCCAACCATCCCTTCGAAGCAAGCCAGGAGCATGCAGACCAGGAGACCATCGATCGGATCCTCGGCAAGATCTCCGAGAGGGGGATCGACAGCCTGTCGCCGGAGGAGAAGGCCGCTCTAGGGGAGGCGACACGCCGGTCGCGGAAACGGGGTGGTGACTCGGCTCCGCCAGGCCCTTCCGGTTCACCGTAGCTCATGGGTGAAATGGCCCGCGGGTGTTCTTGGTCACGGCCGAATAGGCTCACGTCTCCGGATCCACCCGCTCGATGTGACGCGGATTCGGGGGCCAGGATAGAGCCCAACTACCATGTTCCCGGCCAGCCTTCAGTATCCTCGTGCCCGCTTTCCAGATCGCGAGGCTTGGCGGATCGCCGCCGAGGTGACCAAGGATGACGTCACGTCCGTCGGCATCCGCGCCCCCGGTGCGACGGCGCTACGGCCAAGCCTGGCGTGAGCATGTGCACCGGTGCGTCCTCAGCCCATGTGCTGCACGATCGCCTCCCCAAACTCGCTGCACTTGAGCAGCTTGGCGGGGACGCCCTCGGCCACCATCAGGCGGTGGAAGTCGTACGTCACCGTGCGGGCGGCGATGGCGCCGTCCACGCCCTTGAGCACAAGATCGGCGGCCTCGTTCCAACCGAGATGGCGGAACATCATCTCGCCCGACAGGATGACCGAACCGGGGTTGACCTGGTCGAGCCCTGCGTACTTCGGAGCGGTACCGTGGGTTGCCTCGAAGATCGCATGGCCGGTGTGGTAGTTGATGTTGCCGCCGGGGGCGATACCGATGCCGCCGACCTGGGCCGCCAAGGCGTCGGAGATGTAGTCGCCGTTCAGGTTCAGCGTGGCAATGACGTCGTACTCGGCCGGGCGGAGCAGGATCTGCTGCAGGAAGGCGTCGGCGATCACGTCCTTCACCACGACCGGGCCCCTCTTCGTGGGGATCTGACACCAGGGGCCGCCGTCGATCGGCGTGGCTCCGTAGGTCTCCCGGGCTAGCGCGTACCCCCAGTCGCGGAAGCCGCCCTCGGTGAACTTCATGATGTTGCCCTTGTGGACCAGGGTCACGCTCTTGCGGTTGTTGGCCAGGCAGTAGTCGATCGCGGCAGCCACCAGGCGCTTGGTTCCATCGGCACTGACCGGCTTGATGCCGATGGCCGAGGTCTTGGGAAACCGGATCTTGCTCGACTGCTGAGGGAATGCCTCTTGAAAGAGCTTCGCGAATCGTTGGGCGTCCTCGCTGCCGGCCGCGAACTCGATGCCCGCGTAGATGTCCTCCGTGTTCTCGCGGAAGATGACCATATCGACCAGTTCGGGCTTGCGAACCGGCGAGGGTACGCCCCGGAAGTAGCGTACCGGGCGGAGGCAGACGTAGAGATCGAGCAGCTGGCGCAGGGCGACGTTGAGCGAGCGGATGCCGCCGCCCACCGGCGTGGTCAGCGGACCCTTGATGCCGACCAGGTAAGTCCGGAACCCCTCGACGGTCTCATCCGGCAGCCAGCTGCTGATCGTCTTGAAGGCCTCCTCGCCCGCCAGCAGCGGCAGCCAGGCGATCTGGCGTTTGCCCGCGTAGGCCTTCTCCACGGCGGCGTCCAGGACGCGTTGTGAGGCCCGCCAGATGTCCGGCCCGGTGCCGTCACCGGCGATGAACGGGATGATCGGGCGATCCGGCACTTCGAGCCGGTCACCGCTCTTACGAATGGCATCGCCTGAAACCGCTGATCGAGAAGCCATGGTTGTCCACACCCTGGAACCGAGCCCACTCGACTCCGTGAAGAAGGTGTTCCACTTGAACCATCACCGATGAGACGCCGGCACTACGCTCATCGAGACGGGCTTTCACACAAGCCCGCGCAGGACCTCGCACACCCGGTCAACTTCCGACTCGGTCAGTTGCCCGTGAAAAGGAAGCGCGACAGTCCGATCGGAGAGAGCTTCGCAGATCGGGAAGTCACCGGGCTTGAACCCGTAGTCCTTCATGTAGAAGGGTTGCAGGTGCACCGGGGGGAAGTAGTTGCTGCTTTGGACGCCCTTCTCCCGAAGCGCCACCAGCAGCCGGTCCCGGTCTTTGCTGGTGTAACAGTCGTCGAGCCGGACCACCATGACGAAGTGGCTGATCTTGCACTCGGGCAGCACTTTCTGCATGGTGACGCGGGGAATGTCGCCGAGCCGCTTGATGTAGTAACCTGCCACCCGCGCACGATTCGCCAGAATCTCATCGATACGCTTCATCTGGGCAACGCCCAGGGCACAGTTGAGCTCGCTCAGCCGGAAGTTGAAACCGACGCGGACATGGGCGAGCCAGCCGCCGCCCGCACCACGGCCTTGGTTCCGCATGGAGATCACCTGGTGGTAAATGTCTTCATCGTCGGTGACGACCATCCCGCCTTCGCCCGTGGTCACCTGCTTGTTGGGATAAAAGCCAAAGACGCCAACATCACCCAGCGTGCCGGCCATCCTGCCCTTGTAGCTCGCGCCCAACGCTTCGCAGGAATCCTCGATGACGCGGAGATTGTGACGCTTGGCCGTCTCGCAGACCGGTTCCATGTCGGCCGGCTGTCCAAATACGTCAACGGGCAGGATCGCCTTGGTTCGGGCGGTAACGGCGGCGGAAATCCGTCTCGCGTCAATGTTCCATGTCTCCGGATCGATGTCGACAAAGACGGGCTTGGCCCCTTCGAACTGGAAGCAATTCACCGAGGCAATGAACGTGAACGGTGTGGTGATCACCTCATCGCCGCGTCCGATACCCATGGCCCGAACGCAGAGGTGTAGGCCGCTGGTACCACTATTCATGGCGGCCGCAAAACGCGTGCCCACAAACCGAGCAACCAGTCGCTCAAACTCAACCATCCGGGGTCCCAGGGCCAACTGCGGGCTGAGCATGGCTTCGGCCACCGCGTCGCGCTCCGCTTGGGTGATGTCCGGACGGGACAACGAGATTTCCATCGAGTCTCTCCTTATCAAGGCTGCGCCAAGGGGTTAGCATTATAGCCGATCGGCAATTTCGCCGAAATAGCTGGGTGAGTAGGCCCATGCTCGCGGGCCCGCGGTTGCCGAAAACCGGCGACTGGCAGGAACGCAGGGTCCTTGTGGCCTGTGGGACGGCGCCAGTGGCACGTTAATGCGTTCAATCCTCTGAACCAAGGAGAACTCCGTTGCTGGAAAAAAGACTGCTCACAAGGATCAGAAACAAGACGGCGCGAGTAGGAATTCTGGGGATGGGCTACGTCGGTCTGCCCCTCGCCCGCACCTTCTGCGGGGCGGGCTTCCGTGTCTTGGGCTTCGACATCGATCCGGTCAAGGTCAAGAAGCTGACCGCCGGGCGGAGCTATATCAAGCATATCCCGGCCAGCACCATTCGCGGCCTGCTGAGCAAGGGGCTGTTCAAGGCGACGTGCGACCCCAAGGCTCTGCGGACCTGCGATGCCTTGCTGATCTGTGTTCCCACGCCCTTGTCCAAAATGCGCGACCCGGACATGACCTACGTGGTGAAGACGACCGAGACCATCGCCGGCCAACTCCAGCGTGGGCAACTCGTGGTCCTCGAGAGCACGACCTATCCGGGCACGACCCGTGAAGTGTGCATCCCCATCCTGGAGACCAGCGGACTCAAGGTCAGCAAGGACTTCTTCCTGGCCTTCTCACCGGAGCGCGAGGACCCGGGCCGCGAAGATTTCACCACCGAGACCATCACCAAGGTCGTCGGTGGCCACGACCGGCCGAGCATGAACGTGGCTGCCGCCCTGTATGCGGCTGCGATCGCCAAGGTCAAGCCGGTGACCAGTTGCGATGTGGCCGAGGCTGCCAAGATCATCGAGAACGTCTACCGTTGCGTGAACATCGCCATGGTAAACGAGCTGAAGATGCTCTTCGAGCGAATGGGCATCGACATCTGGGAGGTCATCGAGGCGGCCAAGACCAAGCCGTTCGGCTTCCAGGCGTTTTACCCCGGACCGGGCCTGGGCGGACATTGCATTCCCATCGATCCGTTCTACCTGACCTGGAAGGCCAGAGAGTTCGGCATGGCCACCCGGTTCATCGAACTGGCGGGTGAGATCAACACCGCCATGCCCGAGTACGTGGTCAACCACTGCGCCTCCGCCCTGAACGAGCACCAGAAGGCCTTGAAGGGCGCCAGAGTGCTCGTGTTGGGACTCGCCTACAAGAAGAACATCGACGACATTCGCGAATCCCCCTCGATCGAGTTAATCGAGATCCTCAGGCGTCGCGGGGCCAAGGTCGACTACAACGACCCCTATGTTCCCACGACCCACAAGCAGCGCGAACACGATCTCAGAATGAGGTCCGTGCCAATCACCCCGGCTAGTCTCAGGAAGTATGACTGTGTGGTCGTGTCCACCGACCACGACTGCTACGACTACGCCGCGATCATCAAGAACAGCAAGATCGTCGTGGATAGCCGGAACGCGTGTGCCCGCGTGAAGGGACCCAAGAGAAACGTGTACAAAGCCTGATCGAAGGCGATCACCAGGCTGCGACGCGCGATCGAGGCCCCCGAATCACAGAACGACGAATACCCACAGGCCGGTGAGGCCCCAAGGAACCCACCGGCCTGGGCTTGCTCTGCATCCCGCTTCTCGCCTCAGGAATGCCCACCACCCGGTGAACGCCGGAGACGATCCAAGTCACGGGGGCGAAAGGCGGTCACTAGTCCTCGCTGAACGCCGCGTCGAAAGCCACTTGCGACGGGGCGAAGTTGACCTTCTTGACGAACTCGCAGGCCTCGGCGGCGCCGAACTCGCGGTCCATGCCGCCATCTTCCCATTCAACCGACAAGGGACCCTGGTAGCCGGCCTTGTTCAACGCCCGGATGATGGCGTCAAAGTCAACGGAGCCGTGACCCAGCGACCTGAAATCCCAGAAGCGGTCGGGATGGCCGAAGTCCAGGTGCCCGCCGAACACGCCGGCCCGGGTCGGAACCTTGGACCAACCGACGTCCTTCATGTGCACGTGGAAAACACGGTCTCCAAACTCGCGGATGAAGCGCACGTAGTCGACGCCCTGATAGCCCAGGTGGCTGGGGTCGTAGTTGAAGCCGAACCGCTTGTGGTACTTGATGGCCTCGAGCGCCCGAGCAGCGCTGGCGATGTCGAACGCGATCTCGGTCGGATGCACTTCCAGCGCAAAGTAAACGTCCTCCTGCTCGAAAACGTCGAGGATGGGCGCCCATCGCTTGGCGAAGTCGTCGAATCCGGCTTCGATCTGGCCCGGCTGGACCGGCGGGAACGAGTACAGCAGGTGCCAGATACTGCTGCCGGTGAAGCCGTTGACCACGACTCTCTTGGTCTTCTTGCGAACTGCGGCCGGGGCGGCATCAAAAAACTTGCGCGCCGCACGAGCACTGTCCATCATCTCGACCGCGGCCCGCTTCTTCACCCCGTCCGGCTTCCCATCCCCCCAAACGTGATCCGGCAGAATCGATTTGTGCCGGGCATCGACCAGATCGCACACCGCCTGGCCGACAAGGTGGTTGCTGATGGCGAAGCACTCCAGCTTGTTCTTGCCGAGCGCTTCCCACTTCCGCTTGCAGTAGCTGCGATCCTCCAGGGCCTTGCTCACCTCGAAGTGGTCGCCCCAGCAGGCCAGTTCCAGACCCTCGTAGCCAAACTTCTTGGCTTTCTTGCACAGGACGTCCAACTTGAGATCCGCCCACTGTCCGGTGAAGAGCGTGACCGGTCTTGCCATCGTCAGGCCTTCCTTTCGTGATGTGACCAACTCACCCTGATCCGTCGCCTGGCGCCTTCGCCAAGGCCACCCGTCGCACTCGACCCACCGGCAAAGAGTGGTCGCCTGCCACTGTTTCGCCTCATGGGACCGCGCTTGAATCCGGATCATACCATGACCAGGGCGGTCCGGGCAACACGATGTGTAACCTATTTTATATCATAGAGTTACGGCACGCACGCCACTAGAACCCTTCGGAACACCGAAGTATCGCCAACAGGGCCGGGTGATCCGCTCCCCGGAGCCGGAAAACATCGCGTCACAGGCCCGCCGATCGGCAGGCCTCTCGAAGGATCCGGGCCGAGGCCTGGAAGGCGGCCAGTTCCTTCGCGTTCATCGGCACGGGTAGCACCCGCCGGGCGCCGTGGCGGTTGACCAGGCACGGCACCGACATGCAGACATCGGAAACGCCAAAGTAGTTCTCGAGCAGCCGGGAGACGGTGAGCACCGCGCTCTCGTCACGGCGGATGGCCTCGATGATTCGGGCGACGGCTAGGCCCACAGCCCAGTTCGTCGCGCCCTTGGCTTCGATGATCTCGCCCGCCGCGCCCTCGACCTGGGCGTTGATCTCCGTCCGATCGGTGGCGGTCAGCCGCCCACCCTTGGCATCCGCCATGCATCGCAGCGGTGTGGCTCCGATGTCGGCACTGGACCAGAGCAGCAGCTTGCTGTCGCCATGCTCGCCAACCACATAGGCATGTACACTCCGCGGGGCGACGCCCAGACGTTCCGCCAGCAAAGACACAAGGCGGGCGCTGTCCAGGACCGTCCCGGAGCCGAGTACCCGTTCGGGGCCGCCGTGATGTAGTTTGGACGCTTGATAGGTGAGGACATCCACCGGATTGGAGACGATGAGCAGGATCGCGTTTGGGGCAACCTCGGAGATCGCGGGGATCAGATGACTGAAAACGGCGACATTGGCTTGGATCAGATCGAGCCTGGACTGCCCCGGTTTCTGCTTCGCGCCGGCGGTGACGATGACGATCTCAGCCTCGGCGCAGTCCGCCACATCGCCCGCCCAGAGACGGACAGTGGGGACGAACCGCCGGCCGTGGTCGAGGTCCTTGGCCTCGGCCTCGCCCTTGGCCCTGTTTTGGTCGATGAGGACGATCTGCGATGCGAGGCCACGAAGCATGGTTGCGTAGGCGATGGTCGAACCTACCGAGCCCGCGCCGATGATCGCGATGCGTCCTGCTGCGGCCGCCGTGGAATCGGGCTCGATAGACATACAGAATGGCCTGCTCCTGCAAACCGCAAAACCCAAACCGGCCTCATTATAGGCAGGGTTAGGCAGTGGGATCGTGCCTTCGCCACCAAAAGGAGATCAGGGGGTCGGCGTTCGTGCCTGGATCTCCTGGCGGACGGCGGCCTGTGCCAGCCCCAGGCTGCTGAGGGCCTTCTGGGCGACGCAGCCTTTCTCCAGGAGGAGGGCCAGGAGGAGGTGTTCTGTGCAAACCTCCTTGCTGCCGAGCTTGCGGGCCTCCTCGATGGCCAGGGCGACGACGTTGCGGAAGTGCGGCGTGCCCGGCAGCCGGCCAAAGACCCAGGTGTCCTCCATGCTCGCCTTCACCAGCTTGTCCACCTCGGCCTTGATCTTGTCTTTGCTCAGTCCGCGGCCCTTCAGAATCTGCGCCCCGGAATCTCGGACCCCCTCGGCGATCGCCAGGAGAACATGCTCGGTGCCGACGTACTCCAGCTCGTATTCGCGGGCAATAGCGTTTGCCTGCTTGATGACTCGATGGACTTCGTTACTCAACTGCTCGTACATGAGAGTGCGTCCTTCCGCAAGTAGATGAGCATGACTATACCCACAGCGGCGGCGCCTCACAAGCACGGGGCGGGGAGGACCATTCGGCCTCTGCGGCCGGCTGCGACGCCGGGTCGGGCCGCGATGGCCCCGGCCGCAAGTAGGTGTAAATCAGGCTGAGCAGAGCGACAATGACCGAGGCCACAAGCGTGATCTTGATGATCTTCAGCCGGTTGGCCATTTCCCGGTCTCGCCATTCCGCCAGCCGCTGATCGATCTCGTCGAGCTTGCGATCGATACGAGCCTCGATCTCGTCGAGCTTCTCGCGGACGTAATCGTCGGCCACGCCGCGAAGCTTGCGGGCAATCCCACCGACCACGCCTTCCTCGGCGATATGCTCCTTCAGGCTGGGAACGCCCGCCGCCTCCTCCGGCAGAAAGCGGTAGGCCTCGCTCTCCTCGCCGGTCGAGCCGGTGATCGCCTTGGTGATCAGTGAGCCGACCAGCTTCCGCCGCTGACGGCGTACGCGATCCCAGAAACACTCGGCGTCGCGGAGTCGGGCCTCGATGACGTTGCGCGGCTCACCGTCACGAGCGACCAGCCCGCGCAGCCTGGCCAGGGCCACGAGCCCCCGATCGCCCAGCGTCTGCACTTCCATCTTCTTGATAGTGGCGATGTGGCGGGCCAGTTCCTCCTTGCCGGCAGACTTGCGCACCGGGTGACGAGCCCAGACCGCGATGTCAAGCATCGCTTCGCGGTCGAGTTCCAGGAGCAGTTCCTGCCGCTCTCGAACCAGGCGGAGCAGCTCGCCGCGGCCCATCTCGGGATTCAACTCCAGGCCGAGTTCGCTTCCGTAGCGGACCAGTTCGTCCGCCGGCAGTTCGCTGATCGCCTGGGTCTTCTTCGTGCCGTTATCCATGGTGCATGCAAACCAGTGCCAACAGCATGGCCGACAGAACGGCGATCTGCAAGAGCTCTCCAGCGAAACGCGCGGACCTCATCCTCAGCAGCAGTACGAGGGTGTAACGTCCCAGAATCGCCGTCTGACGCGAGCTGCCGAAGTAGGTGAGCCAACCCCACAGCGACCGCCCGGTCACAACCACGGCATACACCGTGCAGACCGTCGCCAGCAGCCAGCGGAACCAGACGAAAAGGTCAAACTCGTCCATCGTCGGATCGGCTCTCGCTACTTCCTCAGCCACAGGTCGATCGGCTTGTCCACCTGCCGCGGCTCGTAGGGCCATTCGATGCGACGACCGGTGCCGGCTGATTCGTAGGCCGCCAGGATGATCTTCAGCACCTCCCGGCCGTCCTCGCCGGTCTCGACCGGTTTCTCCAGCCCCTGAACACAGCGCACGAAGTGAGCCATCTCCTGCGGGAAGCCGTAGTTCCAGATCTCCTCGAACATGGTGAAGGTGTAGCCCTTGGTCGTGCCGGCCTTCTCCACCGCGTAGCCGTAACCGCTCTCGCTGTAGGTCAGCAGCGAACTGCCCCGGAGCAGATCCGCCCGGGTGAAGCCCGCCGAGCCGTAGATCTCACACTTGTCGTCCACCCCGCCGGTCTTGGCCCAGCTGTTTTCCGCCAGGGCAACGCGGTTGCCCTCGTACTCGACGATGCACAGGCTGTGGTCCTCGCCTCGAGTCTTGCCGGTGTGGACACGGACCCCCATGTTGGCAAAGACGCTCCGGACCCCGGGTTTGCCGAAGACCCAGCGGGCGTACTCGATCGAATGGCAACCCATGTCCAGAAGCACGCCGCCGCCGGACTTGTCTACATCCCAGAACCAGGAACTGTGCGGCCCGAAGTGCTCCTCACTCTGCTTGACCAGAAAAGCCCGCCCAACGGCACCCTCATCCACGAGCTTCTTGGCCCGTACGTACTTGGGCGCAAAGCACAACTCCTCGGCGTACATCAGAAGCACGTCGGCTTCACCGCAGGCGGCGATCATCCGGTCGGCCTCCTGCAGCGTGCGGCACAGCGGCTTCTCGCACACCACGTGCTTGCCCGCCTTGGCGGCATCGACCGCCGCCTGGCAGTGCAGGTAGTTCGGCAGGCAGAGCGTGACCATCTGAATGTCCTTCATGGCCAGTAGCTGCCGATAGTCCTCGAACCCGTTGGCGATGCCGTGATCACGGGCAAACGCCTTGGCCTTGCCGGGCGTCGGCGACGCCACGGCGATCACCTCGGCATCCGGAACCGTCTTGAAGGCGGCGGCGTGAATGTCGCCCACGAATCCCGTGCCGATGATCCCGACTTTCACCTTGCTCATCAGGTCATCCTTCCTTGCTCTCGGCTTTCAGGTTCTTCTTCTCATCCTTGCCGGCGGTCTTGTCCCCCGGCTTGGGACGGAGTCTGAGGATCAACTCGATCTCGCCCGTGGTCTTGCCCAGGTCCTTGGCGATCTCGATCGCCGACAAACCGGCGTCGGACAACTCGTATACCACGTCGTACCGGACGTCGAGGCCCATGTCCTCGGTCGAGTGTTCGCTGGGGCGCTCGCCGCCCTGCCGAGTCAGCCGGTTGAGGACCGCAATCCGCCGGTCGGCGTCGCGGATCACCGCCTCGAGCTTGGCGTATCGCGTATCGATATCGGCGCTGATCCTCCGCGACAGCTCTTGAAGCTCGGCCAGCAGCGATTCGATGTTCCGGCGGAGTTCCACCTCCTCCGCCCGCGTCAGCGGGGGGGGACGGAGCGGAACAGGCCTGTCGAACCGCTTGACCGCATCCCGCTGCCGCCGGCGCATGGAGTTCATCAGTAGAAACATGGCCAGAAGAGCAATTCCCAACGGGATCAGGCCGTCGGAGCTGAATGCACCGTTGGCCAGAGAGAGGCAGACTGATGAGAGGTGGCTCATGACTGAAACGGATCACCTGCCGTACAACCGTCTCAAGACCGGCAAGGCCGGAACCAGGCCGGTACCGTGCACTACTTCCATGCTCTGCGTGCCGCTTCCATGACCTCCATCAGCGACCGACCAAGCCGTTCGGCAGCCGCGCGGCAATCCTCGTACTCCGGCGAAACGCGCACGACCCGTCCGCTTCGCCGCCCGACCTTGACCGGGATCGGGCCAAACTCGGTCTCCACCGTCGTTATCGACCGGCTCAGCTTGCTCCGCCGGACTGGGTGGACACGGACGCCAAACGTGGTCGTCTCCGAAAAGAGGATGTTCTCGACCACGGACCGCAGATCGGACGATGCCAGAACGGTCAGCAACGTCGCCGGCCGGTTCTTCTTCATGGTGATTGGCGAAGTGAATACGTCCATCGCACCGGCCGCCAACAGCCGCTCGCAAACGTAACCAATCGTCTCAGCGGTCACGTCGTCCAGGTTGGTTTCCAGCACCAGGATCTCGTCCGCCTCCTCGCCGCCGGGTGTCTCGGCCGACTCACCCAGGATGAGCCGCAGAATGTTCGGGCGAGTCTGACCCTCGCGCCGGCCGGCACCAACGCCGATTTGCCCGACGGTCATCGCCGGCATGGGACCGTAGGCGTGGGCCAGCGTGGTCAGGATAGCCGCTCCCGTCGGCGTGGTGAGCTCGCCGATCTCGTCACAGGCGGCCAAGGGTACGCCTTTGAGCAGTTCAACCGTGGCCGGCGCCGGAACCGGCATCCGGCCGTGGCTGCATGCGATCGTCCCGCTGCCCGTGGGTATCGGGGACACGTGCACCTGCTCGACGCCGAGCTGATCCAGGACCAGGCACGCCCCGACAATGTCCACGATCGAGTCGATCGCACCCACCTCGTGAAAGTGGACCTTCTCCACGGTCGTGCCGTGCACCTTGGCTTCGGCCTCGGCCAGGCGCTTGAAGATCGCTTCCGCTCGCCGTCGGACCTGCTCCGGAAGCGCCCCGCCCTGGATGATCTGCAGGATGTGCTTCAGGTGCCGGTGAGGCTTCTCGACGGCCGGATCGACCACCACGTCTAACTGCGTGGCGGCGAAACCCTGTTTGCAGACCCGCGTGGCTTCGATTCGAAAACCGGGTACGCCCAGGCCGGCCAGATCTCGCCGCAGTCGCTCGACGTCCGCGCCGGCCGCAATGGCCGACGCAAGAATCATGTCCCCACTGGCCCCGCTAAAGCAGTCAACATAGGCGATGCGCATACCGATATCGAGTCTATGTTGCCGTCCAAGTCTTTGCAACAGCCGCACTTGCTGGCGAACGCAGGCCCGGCCTATAATAGGCCTGTGCCACGCGTCTCATGGTTGATTCCGAGCGGCCAGTCGAGCCGCTGTTCGTGTACCCGCGGGGCCGGTGCGTGCGCCTGAGCGCATGGTCGCTGCCCCGCGCCGTCCGGTGGATGCCCCGTTTCCTGTTCCGTGTCCGATCTTCAACCCAGGTAGTCCGGAGAATCGCGTATGCCTGCGGCGTTCCAGATTGGCGAGGCTTTGCCTGGCCTGGTGGACAGAATCGTCCAGAGTTACGAGAGCGACGATCGCACCCGCCACACCGACAAGACCTACCTGCCCAGTCGGGCCGAGGTCGTCGAGATCACCCACATGCTGCTCGAGTTGGCCTACCCCGGCTACTTCGGTCGGCAAAACCTGACCCGGCACAACGTGAAGTACCATGTGGGTGAACTGCTGCCCAAGCTCGGCGAGCGACTCTTTCGCCAGATCGACCACGCCTTGTGCTACAAGGAAGAAGTCGACGGCCGGACCCGCCCGGAGAAAAAGCCCTGCGATGCCAAGGCCCGGCGGATCACAATGGAGTTCCTGGAACGTATTCCGGCCATCCGGGCGAGGCTGGCTGGTGATGTCCAGGCCGCCTATGACGGTGACCCGGCGGCCATCAACACCGACGAAGTCATCCTCGCTTATCCGGGTGTCCTGGCCGTGACCGTGTACCGCTTTGCCCACGAGCTGCACATGCTGAGTGTCCCGCTCATTCCGCGAATGATGACTGAGTGGGCCCACACCGCCACCGGAACCGACATCCACCCGGGAGCCAGCATCGGGCCGAACTTCTTCATCGATCACGCCAGCGGCGTGGTCATCGGCGAAACCACCGACATCGGAGAGAACGTGAAACTCTACCAGGGCGTCACCCTCGGTGCCCTGTCCTTCCCCAAGGATGAGCGTGGGCGCATCATCCGCGGCCACAAACGCCATCCCACCGTCCAGGCCGGCGTGACCATCTACGCCAACGCCACGGTTTTGGGCGGCGAGACCGTTCTGGGCGACTCATCCATCATCGGTGGTTCCGTCTTCCTGACCAACAGCATTCCGCCGAACGCCACCGTTAGCATGAAGCCGCCAGAACTGAGAGTCCGCAAGCGCGGCGAGAAGGACGACCAATTCCCCTTCGGGGTGTACGGAGAGGGAATATAGTCGGGGAACACCGGCACCCCGCAAAGCGACAGCCCGGAGATACGCAGTGGCTTCTTGATCCGTCGGCGCAGTCTCGGGATTGCGGCCTGGCCCGTGCCGGCGAGCGGAACACCCTCGCAAGGAAAACCGTCTCCAAGCGCCCCACTCAAACGGGTTGTGACCCTGCAGACGCCGCGGGCTGGGCTGCGGCGGGCTGGCTCTGCGCCGGACGATCCTGCTGCGAATCCGCTGCCGGGCGGGAGGTCGCGCTGTCTCGCTCGCCGGTCGGTCGACGTCGGCTGCCGTACTGAGCGATCTGGCTGTCGGTGGGGATGCGCTCCAGTTTCTCCTTGAGGGCCTCGAACAGCCGGTCGATCCCTTTGTTCAACCGCTCGATCTCGTCGCGTCGCTTCTGATCACTCTCGATCTTCTCCGCGGCGGCGTAGTCCGACTTGCGGGCGTCGCGGTATTGCCGCCGCTCGTCTTTGTACGTGCGCAGCAGGGAATGGGCCGACGACTGCTGCGAATCGTCCAGATGGTACCGGCGGACAAAGGCGATGACGTAATCATCCCAGGAATCGCCCGTGCCGCGAGACTCCCTCGCCCGCTCGCGCCAACTCCGCATGCGATCCTGGTCGTCCTGGACCTGGCCTGAATCCTGAACGCTCTGCTCCTGAGTGATTGCTCGCTGCCGTCGCTGTGGGCGGTCGGGTCGCGGCCCTTGTTCTGCTCGCTGGTTGTCGGAAGGCAACCGGCTGTCCTGAGCCTGACTCGGGTCACCGCTCGAACTCTGCTCCGGCTGGACCGGTTGTGGAACCGGCTGCTGGGCCTGTTGCTGTTGTTCCAACTGACGCTGGGCGTCACGCTGAGCCTGCATTTCCTGCCGGCGACGCTGACGCTCGGCATTGCGGGCATCCTCCTCGGCCTTGGACGCGCCGCGACGCTCCTGGGCCCGGGCGACCTGATCGGCCGGCAGCGTCTTCTCCACCGCGTCGGCGACATTTTCGAAGTTCATCAGCGGCGACTGGCTGCGGGCCTGACGCAGCCAGTCGGTAACCTGTTGAAGACGGTTCTCGTCGATGGCCCGCCCCGCACGCCGCTGGCCCTCCAGCGCGAACCGCTCCCTCATCATCGTCTGCACATCCCTCATGATCGGCTGGCTGTACTCACGCTGCTGCTTCTTGATCGTCTCGAGGTGCCCCCTCACTTGGGCCTGCTGGTTTTCGGTCAACGCGTAGATGTCGGTCAGGCGGCGGAGGTGGCCCTCGCTCACCCGGACGTAGAACTGCTCGGCCATCTCAGGCGTGAACGGGCCGGGCGGTCCCCCGCGCCCGAAACCGCGATCGCCGCCCGGACCGCGGTTGCCACCTGGGCCGCGATCGCGCCCCGCACCCCGGTTACCCTCGGGGCCACGATCGCGGCCGGTTCCTCGGTCGGCTTCGGGACCACGGCTGACTCCCGGCCCCCGTACGCCTCCCGGTCCCCGCATGCCCCCACCGCGAGTGCGATCACTACCCCACCCGCGTCGCCCTTGATTCGGCTGGGTCGGCTGACCCTGCCGGTCTGGCTGAGCCTCCTGGGCACCGGCCATGGGATACTCCAGCATCAGCGCACCGAGGGCGAAAACCACCCCCAGCTTCAATCCACGGTGCGAAGAACCCATCGTCGTACTCCCGAGGCAGGGGACTTGCGGCATCCCTTTCCCTCCTGTCCAAACGCCGAAACGCGCTGATTATTGCCCCATCCCAACCCGCCCCTCAGATGCTCCACGCCCCGCACCCCCGCCACTCCGCAACAGGTCGGGATCGCCCCGTTCCCCCCTCGCCGCTCTCCGGGTACAATCCGCACCCGCTGCGGCCAGCCAGGTTGACCCCTGGTCGCCGTCCAGCGTCGCTGCACTGGAGACGACGTGATCTCGACCGAGCAAGCTGCAACCAAGCCCGTTCGTTCGCCGGAACCCGGCCTTGCCGCCTTCCCTTCGACACCACATCGCGAGCTTCAACCTGTTGTCGCAGAAAAAGTTATGGTGATCGGGCTGGACGGGGCCACATTCGACGTGCTCGATCCGCTGATGGCCGCCGGAAAGATGCCTCACTTGGCCGAGCTGGTCCGAACCGGTACGGCCGGCATTCTCGACTCCACCAAGCCGCCGATCACCCCGGCCGCCTGGACCACCTTCATGACCGGTAAGGGCCCCGGGCGGCACGGGATCGTCGATTTCGAGCGCTACGACGCCAAAACCAACAAGCTAACCTTCAATAGCACCCTGGAAATCCGGGTCAAGACCATCTGGGATATGCTCAGCGAAAAGGGCTTCCGGGTCGGCTCGGTCAACCTGCCCATGACCTACCCCCCTCGACGGGTCAACGGCTTCATGATCTCCGGATTCGAGACCCCCAGCATCGAGTCTGACTTCACCTGGCCGCCCGAGCTGAAGACGGAGATCCTCAAACGGTGGCCGGACTACAGCTACCGGTCAAGCTGGAAGCGAAAGGCCATCGGCGGCGACGAGGTCTTCGAGCAGAACATCCGGTTCATCGAAAGGAGCTTCGGCCAAGGTGCCGAGATCGCTACGTTCTGTGGCCAGAAATACGGTTGGGACGTCCTGATGGTCCTGTACAAGCTGGTGGATAACCTCCAGCACAAGACCTGGAAGTATCTCGACCCGGTCCTATCGCAGGTCAACTGGAACCCGAAACGGGCCGCACTGGTGACCGGCTGCTTTGAGAAGCTGGACGTCGCCCTGGGCGAGCTGTTCCGCTACGCCCGGCAGAACCGGGCCACCATCCTGATCATGTCCGACCACGGACACGGCAGCCTGGACGGCAAGGCCCAGCCCAACGCCCTGCTCAGCCAGTGGGGCTACCTCAAGATCAAGAGCCCGATCACCCAGGCCTCGGTGCGAGCTCGGCAGGTCATGGATCGGCTGCTCGGTCGAACCAGCAAGCGATTCGAGGCCAACCTCGGCATCGAGCATGAGCTCGCCCTGGATTGGTCGCAAACCCGGGCGTGCGTCATTCACGCGGGCATCTACGGCTTCCTGTATATCAGCCTCAAGGGGCGTCAGCCCGGAGGACTGGTCGATCCGGCCGATTACGAGCCGCTTCGCGACGAGCTGCGCCGCAGGTTCCTGGCGGTCAGCGCTCGCCGTCCGTCCGGCGAAACCATCCCGGTCTACACCGAGGTCCACAAGACCGAGGAACTGTACCAGTGCTCACGCAAGGAGCAGCCCTGGCTGCCCGACCTGCTGCTCGTACCTCAGCCGGGCCTGGCCGTGGTACGCAAGATCCGCAGCTCCGCTCCAGTCCGATGGAGTTCGTTGCGGCATCTGGAAGGCACCCACCGAATCGAGGGCATCTTCATCGCCAACGGTCCCAATGTCCGCCAGGGCCACAGGATCCGCGCCCAGATCGCCGACATCGCCCCGACGCTCCTCGCTTCACTCGGCCTCCGCGTACCCCAGGATATGGAGGGCAAACCCCTCGCCGAGCTGTTCACCACACCACCCACCATCGAGTTCGAGACACCCCGTGCAACCACCGTTGGCGACTTCGAGGAGATCTACTCCGAGGCCGAAAAGGCGGCCCTCACCAAACGACTGACCGAGCTTGGATACCTCGAGTGAGCGTCCGGACACCGAAAGGTCCAGACCACCCCCCTTTGCCCTCCCTGAAAAAAGCGCCAGGTGTCGGCTGATGAGTGACCACAGATCCCTGAACGCTCCTTACGGCTTCTCCGTACACTGCGGCCAGGCGCCGTCGGGCAGCGGGGGGGCATCGACACCGGCTTGAGGCAGTGTGCCGCTGAGCTCTTGACGCCAGTGAGCGACGTCGCCGGCCGGTCCATAAACGTAGATCATCGTCAGCGGGGTCTCGCCGATGTTGGTGAGCTGATGGAACTCGCGGGGCGGGATCTTGACCGCCTGCCCGGAACGAACGGTCTGCCGCTCAGAACCGACGCAGGCTTCCCCGGTTCCCTCGACGATGAAGTAAACCTCCTCCTGTTCCTGATTGTGCCACGGGACCTGCCCGCCACGCGGCTCCAGCGTCACGTAGCCCATGCAGAATTGGGTGAACTGGATTGGCGATGCTCCGCCGACCACATTCTGGGTCCTCCTCCGGGCGGGGTACGTCCGGCCGTCAATCTTGGCCAAATCAGCGATAATCAAGGCCCAGCCTCCTTACGGTAGGTGAAGCGGTCCACGTGTGCCGCGTTGCTCATCCCTCTCCTCAGTACCTCACGCTCAGTCGCCTGTCACGCTATTCCCAGGTGATGCAGCCATCCTAACAGATGTTGAGAGATTCGACACGCCCGGTGCTCAATGGGTGCGCAGGTGACGACGGGGCGTCATCCGGGGTGCGGCCCGCGGTGGCGGTCTTTCGACATGAAGCCCGATTTCATCGTCGGGTGAACTTCCGATCATGATTCCGCCAGCCCGCGTCCGTTTTTGCCGATGCTAAAGGGGTCTCAAGCTGGAGGATATCGGACATTATGACCCAAGTGCGCAGTTTCATGGTCTTGCCCGCCTTGCCCGAGCCCTTGCGCCCCCTCCGGGACTTGGCCTACAACCTGTGGTGGACCTGGAGCGCGGAATCGTTCGAGCTGTTCCGCCGAATGGACATCGATCTCTGGCGGGAGCTGAAACACAACCCTGTGGCCATGCTTGCCCAGGTTCGACAAGAGCGTCTCGATCGGCTGGCAAGCGACCCGGCCTACTTGGCTTGGCTCCATCGGGTCTTGGAGGCAATGGAGGCCTACTTCGAGCGGCCGACCTGGTTCGACAAGAACTTCGGCAACCGCCCAGTGGGCACGATCGCGTATTTCTCCGCCGAGTTCGGTATTCACGAATGCCTGCCCATCTACTCCGGCGGCCTGGGTACCCTGGCCGGCGACCATCTGAAGAGCGCCAGCGACTTGGGATTGCCATTGGTCGGCGTAGGACTTCTCTACCGCCAGGGCTACTTCCATCAGTACCTCACCCAGGATGGCTATCAATTCGAGGACTACCCTGAACTGAACTTCGCCGAACTGCCGATCGTGCCCGTGCGCGACGAGAATGCACACCATTTGACCGTCAGCATGGACGTCGGCGGGCACGATGTGGCTGCCCAGGTCTGGCTCGTCCGCTGCGGGCGGGTGAATCTCTACCTGCTCGATACCAACGTCGCTCGCAACCGGCCGGAGGATCGCGATATCACCGCCCGCCTGTACGGTGGCGACCAGGAGACGCGTATCCGTCAGGAAATCATCCTCGGTATTGGCGGTGTCCGGGCTTTGGCTGCTCTGGGTATCGACCCGTCGGTCTGCCACATGAATGAGGGCCATTCGGCGTTCCTGGCAATCGAACGTATTCAGCAGAAAATGAGACGCGAAGGGCTCACTTTCGAAGAGGCCCGCGAGGTCGTCGCGACGGGTACAGTCTTCACCACCCATACGCCCGTGCCGGCCGGTATCGACACCTTCCCCAGCCCCCTGGTGACCCGGTACATGACCGGCTACTGCCAAGCCCTGGGCATCAACCAGAATCGCCTGCTGGAGTTGGGGCGGATGAACGCCTCCGACGCCAACGAGCCGTTCAGTATGGCGGTGCTCGCCCTGCGACTCGCGTATCTGAGCAACGGGGTCAGCGCTCTTCATGGGGAAGTCTCCCGCAAAATGTTCAGCGCGGTCTTCCCAGGTGTGCCGGTGAACGAAGTACCGATCACCTCCATCACCAACGGGGTGCACATCCGCAGCTGGATGTCCAGCGAGGTGGCTCATCTCTATGATCAGTACCTCGGCCCGCAATGGGCGGACGATCCGCTGAATCAGGCCATCTGGCAACGCGTGGATCTGATTCCGGACGCGGAACTCTGGCGCTCGCATGAGCGGCTTCGGGAACGGCTGGTGGCCTTCGCTCGCCGGCGTCTGAAACTCCAGCTCATCGCTCGCGGCGCCCCTCCGGCCGAAATCGATGCGGCCGACGAGGTGCTCGATCCTGAGGCGCTCACCCTCGGTTTCGCTCGCCGGTTCGCCACGTACAAGCGGGCGACCCTGTTGATGCGCGACTCGGATCGCCTGGCCAGAATCCTCACCAGCGGCGACCGCCCCGTGCAACTCATCATTGCCGGAAAGGCCCATCCCAAGGACGAGGCCGGCAAAGAACTCATCAAGCGGATTGTGGCCATGACCAAGACGCCCCAGCTCCGCAACCGGCTGGTCTTCCTCGAAGACTACGACATGAGCATCACCCGGTCCCTGGTCTGGGGCGTGGATGTGTGGGTCAATACGCCCGTCAAGCTCCACGAAGCCAGCGGCACGAGCGGTATGAAGGTCATTCCCAACGGCGGCATCAACATGTCGGTGCTCGACGGCTGGTGGCCGGAGGGATTCGATGGCACTAACGGCTGGGCAATCGGCGATCGCCGCATCTACGGCAACCAGGACTACCAGGACCATATGGAGGCCGAGTCGTTCTATGAACTGCTCGAGAAGGAAATCGTGCCGCGATTCTATGACCGCGGAGCGGATGGCCTCCCGCGCCGGTGGGTGGCGACGATGAAATCGTCGATGCGGACCTGCTGCCCGGTGTTCAACACCAACCGCATGGTTCGCGAGTATGCCGAGCGATTCTACCTGCCCGCCGCCGAGCGCTGGCACCGGTTCAGCCAGGAGAAGTACAGAGTCTCACGCGATATCGCCGCCTGGCGGCAGAAGCTCCTGCAGCGCTGGAACGAGATCAGCATCGACTCGCTGCAGGCGGACATCCCGCAGACCGTCACGGTCGGCAATCGCCTCGCGGTCCAGGCCGAGATCCGCCTGGGCTCCATCGATCCCGCCGAGGTGTCGGTGGAGCTGTACTACGGCCCGCTGGACGCTCGCGGGTTAATCACCATGGGTAGTTCGGCTCCGCTGCAATGCCAGAGCCGCGACGGCTCCTCCGGCCGGTACAAGTACACCGGCGAGATCCCGTGCGAGTACAGCGGCCACTACGGCTACGCCCTTCGGATCGTGCCGCACCATCCGGAGATGGCTGCCCGCTACAACATCGGATTGGTCCGCTGGGGTTGATGCCTGACCGCGTAGCTGAGACACCCGCCACCGCGCCTGGCCCGGGCTCCCTCTCCGGCCGCCGCTCGCCCTCCCGCCGGTGAGGGTGGAAACAGAGTGTCCGGACCGCCGCGCTGCCGAGACCGGCCCGTCACCACCCATAGCGATGTGCCAGCATGGCCAACGTCGGGAGTCGGGTACAGGCTCGACTCACGACATTGCCGAGGACCAGCCCAGGCACAGCCTCCGCGCCGCATCATCCCGGTTTGAGCTGGGCGTTCGAGACGGCCACGTCGGACCGCCGCTTGGCGAAGTCGCTCACTGAGCGGACGTCGCCGCGGGGGGCTTGGGCTTCACTTCGATGATGCCGGCGGCCGGCGGCGGGGGGGTGCTTGTCGAGCTGGACTTCGGCTGGCTCACGATCTCGCCCGGTGAATGCCGCGTCCTCTCGTCGGTCAACTGGGCGATGCGGCGATACGCGAAATCCAGGTTGCTCTTGTTGGAACGCTCGTTCTTGACCACCTCCTGGTACATCGCCAGGGCGTTCTCGCGCTCGTGCATGCGATAGTCGAGGAGCACGGCCAACTGGAACCGGACCGGGTGCTGGATGTTGGGGTTCCACTGGAGCGCCTTACGGTACCATTCGGCGGCGATGGTGTTGTCCTTCTCCTCAAAATACTCCTTGTGGATCTCGGCGATGTAGAAGGCGGCGTCGGCGATCTTGTCGCTGTCGGGGTAGTTGTCCACCAATTCATTGAACTTGGCCAGCGCCAGCTTCATCGTCCGTTGGTTGTACAGGCCCGGGATCTCGGACCCGCCTTTCTTCATCAGGGCCCGGCCCTCGTTGAAGAGCTTGTCGGCCTCGGCGATCGACTGGGTAGGCTTGAGCTCGGTCGCCGGCGCCTCGGTGTCGCTGATGTAACGGTACGGCTTCACGTACTTGAGATCATTCAGTTCAGTGCGAGCCCATGCCTCCTTCACCGCGTTGCCGTTCTCGTTGTAGTAGTTGGCGAGCGCTCTGAGCAACCGGGCATACATGGTGCGGTGGAGGATCATCTCCTCAACCAGGTCCAGCTCCGTGCGGCCCGCGGTCTTGATGTCGGGGACATGGATGCCCGCGGGCGTCTCCAGATCCGTGGTCGGGCCGGCGACCTTGGTGCGCTCCGGACCCGCGATCTCATCGGTCTTGCAGCCGCCGGCCAGGACCGTACCCAAAACGATACCAAGCCCAGCGATCATCCGACGATTGAACCTATCCGTCAGCGTCCTCATTGCGTCAGCCTCCTGCGACGACGAACCAGCGCGATCCTGCTGAAATAGACTTCCCTGGCAACGTTAGGCGAGTCAAGCGTAAGCGAGAATGGCCGGAATCGTCAAGCTTCAGCGGCTACCATTGGGCCTCCTCGAACGCGCCCAGCGGTCCCTTGGGCCGTCCCTTCGGGCGGTTCTTGATGATGGACTGGGCGAGGGCGATGTCGCCCGGAGCGGTGACTTTCAGGTTGCTGAAATCAGACTCGACGATCTGGACGGGATGGCCCAACCGTTCGACCAACTGGGCGTCGTCGGTGGGTTCGCCCTCGAACTCGCCGCGTCTGGCGTAAGCCTGCTCGATCAGATCACGCTTGAACACCTGCGGCGTCTGAGCCTCCCACAGCCCTTCGCGGGAGATCGTCTCGTCAACCACCAGGCTTTCGCCCGCCCGCTTGATCGTCCCGCGCAGCGGGGCGGCTAGGATCGCGGCGTTCGTTTTCCTCGCCTCGGCAGAAACGCGATCAATCATCTCCTGGCTCACGCACGGGCGGGCAGCATCGTGGATGGCCACAAACTCGGCCTCGGGAATCACCGCCGCCAGACCGTTGGCCACCGAGTCGCAGCGCAGCGGCCCGCCGATGACCGGTTTGACGCCCATGAAGCCCAGATTGGCCCCGAACTTCTCTTTGATGTGCTCCGCGTCTTCGGGAGCAATGACCAGCAGAGTCTGACACACGTCCTCACGGTTGATGAACTGCTCTACGGAGCGGAGGAACATCGGCCGGCCGTCGAGCTTGGCCAGAATCTTCTTCTCCTTGCCGCCAAACCGGGTGCTCTTGCCCGCGGCCACAATGATGACTGCCATCTTGCCCATGGCTGACGATCTCTCCTTCTCGATGCTCGAATATGCCCGCCGGCCGTCGTCGGCGAGGAGGACGTGCTGGCGGTTATCGCCGCGCCGAGTAATATGACCACGCGGCGCAACAGTACTCTAGAGCGGGCCCCGGGCACGGTCAAGAAAACCCAGCATGGCTGCAGACGATGCCGCCAGATCAAGGGCGAGTTGGAAGCGGAACAAGGCCCAGGCCGCGCCGCACGGCCAGCCTCCGCGGGGAGACGTCACCAGAATGCTCAGCTTCGAAGTGAGGCATCCCGATCCGGGCGGGCGGGCACGTTGCGGGACAGTCACAACGCCGCACGGCCAGATCCGAACCCCGGCGTTCATGCCCGTGGGAACGCGGGCCACAGTCAAAGGCCTCTGGCCCCAGCAGGTGCGCGACAGCGGTACGGATATCCTGCTCGCCAACACCTATCACCTGCTGCAGCGGCCGGGAGCAGAACTCGTCGAACGGCTCGGCGGGCTGCACAAGTTCATGGCCTGGGACGGCCCGATCCTGACCGACAGCGGCGGTTACCAGGTCTTCTCGCTGGCAGACCTCAACAAGATCACCGATGAAGGTGTGACCTTCCGTTCCCACATCGACGGCCAGACGATCCACATGGACCCGCTCTCGGCTACCCGGATCCAAAACCAGCTCGGCGCCGACATCATCATGGCATTCGACCAGTGCCCGCCGGGCGACGCCGACCGAGCCACCGCCCAGGCGGCGGTCGATCGGACCATCCGCTGGGCGGGGCGATGCCACTCCGCCCACCAGCGCTCCGACCAGGCCCTGTTCGCGATCGTGCAGGGAGGTGTCTACTGTGACCTCCGGCTGGCGTGCGCCCAGAAGCTCATCGAGATCGACTTCCCCGGTTACGCCGTGGGAGGATTGTCGGTCGGTGAGACCCATGAACAGATGGTCGAGGTCCTGCGTGAGGTCGTGCCAGCCTTGCCTCCCGACCGGCCACGGTACCTGATGGGCGTGGGCATGCCTCGGGACATCCTCGCGGCCGTCCAGGTCGGGATCGATCTGTTTGACTGCGTTCTGCCGACGCGAAACGGACGCAATGGCTCCGCGTTCACCGCCGGCGGGACACTGAGACTGCGAAACGAGAAGCACCGCCTCGATCCAGGACCACTTGAGGAGAACTGCCCCTGCCCCGCCTGTCGGCAGTTCAGCCGGGGGTACATCCGGCATCTGTTCCTCGTCGGCGAGATGATGGGACCGATCCTGGTCTCGGTCCACAATCTGTGGTTCTACCAGCGGTTCATGGCCCGGCTGCGAGACTTGATTCCGAACGGGGATTACGCGACGATGCTGGCCGAATTCCCCGTGGCCGGCGAGCCCGGCCGGGCGGATTCACGGATCAGCACGGGTTGAGTGACGCATATGACGCTTCCCATTCTGGCTCAGGACGCCGGCAACTTCCTCTGGATCGGCCTCATCCTGATGTTGGTGGTCTTCTACGGAGTCATGCTCTCCGGCAGCCGGAAAGACAAGAAGGCTCGCCAGGAGATGCTCGCAGGGCTACACAAGAACGATCGGGTCATGACCATCGGAGGCATCATCGGCTCCGTCGTGTCCGTGACCGATAATGAGGTGACACTGAAGGTCGACGAATCCGCCAACGTCAAGATCACCGTCGTTCGCAGCGCCATCCAGAAAGTGCTGGTCGAGGACGAGAAGCCGAGTCTGTAAACGCACCGGCTGTCTCGGAATCGGGCGCCGTGCGGCCGGCCCCAAACCCCGATGCGATCAGTCACCCCGTTCGCAGCCCCCGGAAGAAGCCACATCCTTCCCTCGGGGTCGCAGGCTCAGGAGCTGGACGCATCACCCGATCCCTGGCGTTTCGGCCCGGGCGTGGGCGGAACATAGGGAATGAATGGTTGGCCTTCCGGCGGCAGTGTCATTCGGTCGGTTCTCGGCAGGTCGGCCGCGGGCTCCCCCGGCGTCGACAGGGGGCTTCGCGACCAACAACAGGCCTGCATCAAGACGGCCGGGGCGTAGTGCTGGAGCAGCGCCCGCTGGCATTCCGTGCTCCTGGTCTCCAGGTAGCGTTCCCAGAGCAGGTTGGCATCATCCGCGTATCGGTACATCCTCCACCCCTTGTCCGAGGCGTTTTCGACGGGTATCGCCCCTGCAATCCTCTGTGACGAACATATCGACTACCCTTGGACAATCCGCGAGACCGTAAGTACCCGAGATTGAGGTCGATCCGCCTGTCTCGACCGCGGGGCTGAACGCAGGGCAGCTTGACAGGAACCTTGGTGTCCCGGATTATACTCGCGGGGCGAGGCAGGCTGGTGTCGGCCGCGCCTAACTGGAGTATTCGCCGATCTCTCGGCGAGCTCCCCTTTGGATTTAACTCATGCTGGAGCATGGAGTTATGAGAAGCACGCGCAAGTGGCGACCGGGTCTGGGTATTCTCGCGTTGTCCGTGGCCACCCTGTTGCCACTCCTGCTCGGCCAGGGCTGTCCGGACCTCGCCGATCTCAGCAGTACCATCACCGGCAACATCTCCGGGAGCCTCACCGGAACGACCACTCTCATCGTGCGCTCGCCGTCCGTCGCCCAGACGATCCGGATCGGCGATGCCTTGACCATGGTCTACGACGTGAGCAGCTCCGCCTCGAACGTGGTCGCCTTCTACGACCGCGACGGCGTGGCCGGCAGCGGCGATGAGGTGGTTTTTGCCACCTCCCTCGCCGCCGGCACGGGCAAGGTGGTGACGCTGCAGACCGGCACCCTGGCGGCGGGCACGCTGCGCGTGGGCATCCGTGCGACCATCGGCCTGCAGACCCTGACCGAGTACGCCCCCGGCGTCGTGACTCTGCAGGCCGGCGTGGCCGTGACTTGGGTCTCCCCGGCCGCCCCGGTCAGCCTCGCCGCTGGCGCCAGCCTTCCAATAGAGTTCGACGCTGGCACAACCCAGTTCCAATATCGGCTCTTCTACGACCGCGACACCACCGTCAATTCCAACGAGACAACGATCCACCAGGCCACGGTCAACGGTTCCTCGACTGTGGAACGGACCTTCAACACCGCCTCGCTCGCCACCGGCGTCTACAATATCGGCGTGGTCGTCACCCCGACTACGGGGTCGCCGATCACCAGCTACAATCCGGCGACACTGACCGTGACGACCGGCGTCTACATGGAGATCCTCGCGCCCACTGTCGGCCTGGTGGTGCAGCCGGGCGAGTTCGTCCAGATCCTCGTGGCCGCTAACGACCCGTCAAATCCAACCGCCAGCGTACGCACTTTCTACGATCCCGATACCACCTTCGGCAACGGCAACGAGACCACCATCGCGACCTTCCCCGCATCGGTCGGCGGGACAAACTGGAATACCACCGGGGTGATCACCGGCGATTACTACGTCGGCGCCGAGCTGCTCAACGGCCAGAGCCCTCCGCTGACCCGGTACAGTGCCGGCGTCGTTCAGGTCGGCAGCGGCGGCGGCGGCACGGGTGAAGCGTCACTCTCCGTGACCTCCCCCCTCACCGCCGCAAGCATCCTGGAAGGTAATACCTACCGGATCAACTGGACAACCAACCTCCGGCGCAGCGAAGGCACCGTCCGGGTCTTCCGCGAGCCCGACGCCGACGACGACGGCGAGCCCGATGGCGAGGTGACTCGAGTGACCATCGTGGATGGCCTCGAAGCCCTGACCCAGTTCGTGGACTTCAAAACCACTGGCGCGATCGGCAAGTTCTTCATCGGGGCGACCTTGACACCGGTGACCGGCGACCCCGTGACCGACTACGCCCCAGGTACCCTGACCGTTGTGCCGAAGACCTTCTGGGTCGGCGACTTCGCCACCAAGCGGGACAACACCGGCAACGTGGTTGCCCAAACCGGCTTCGCCCGCGGGGCCATCTTCCGAGGCCACAACTTCGGTGACAACCTGGGCAGCGCCCTGCTCGCCGCCGACGACTACGACGGCGATGGCCGCAACGAGATCGTCATGGGCGCCCAGTTCGGCAAGCCGTTCTTCGCTCGCGCCGAGGGACGAGGAGCCGGCGAGGCATATCTGATCTACGGCCAGGCCGCGCGGTATTCGGGTCACTACTACGCCAATAGCGTTGGACTGGGAGCCACCACCACCACCGACGCGGCTCTCCCTGGCACCATTCTCACAGGCGTCGTGCCCAACCCCTACGCCGGCGACGATCTCGTCAACGTGAGCCTCGCTCGGGCCGGTTCCTCGATTCCGTATACCGTCGAAGGGGGCGTCGCCCAGCCATACGCCACCGAAGGCCTTCGGTCCATCACCTTGATCCCCGACCAGGACGGCGACAACCGGCAAGAACTCGTCTTCGGCTTCCCGTACTGCAACTCGTTCAGCTTGATCAACCAGGTGGCCGATGGAATTCACCCCGCACCACTGCCCGCCCTAGGCCGGCTGGAAAACAACGGCCACTTCCTGCGCGGCGGGGTGATCACCCTGTCCAGCCGAAACTCCCTGCTGGCCAACCGCCGGGCCGTCAGCCGCCATTTTGACCGCGTCATTCAGCTCGACGAGGTCGGCCAGGTGTTCGAGGATATGGGTATCGATCCCGGTTGGGGCAATCCGCCTTCGGTGGCCGATGTCTGCCCTAACTTCCCCAATACCACCCTCGACGGAACCGCGGAGACGATCGTGTTCCCGTGCGAGGGCTTCTTCCAGAGTACCGAAGGAACCATCAGTCCGCCGCGGTTGGCGACATCGCTCGCTGCAGGCGGTCTGGTCATCGCCCCGGAGACGACCTATTGCATGGGCGGCGAGATGGTCAATCTCTCCCAGATCGACCCGCCACCCGGGCCCAGCGAGCTCGAGTTCATCGGCGGCCGCCAGGTGGCCGGACCGAACGGCACCGACCAGTGCACCCCGAATGTCAACCTCGGCCCAGTCTTCGGCGAATGGCCAATGTTCGGTACCATGGCCGTGCTGGGTACGGGTTTCTACAGCACCGGGCTCACCCACGACACGCGGGTCATGTCCCCGCCCCGGGAGCCCTACGGATGCCGGATCCTCGGCCAGACCACCAGCCAGTGCCCCGACCCCGCCGCCTGCTTGTCCACCGCCAACCGCTTCGGACACAGCGTGTCAACTTCCGGCGACTTCCTGCTGGTCGGAGCCCCGCTGCGGACCGCCCTTCGCGCCGAGACACCGTCGCTGCCGACGGCTACTCGCGCCCAGGCCGGCGAAGTCTATATGCTCCAGCTCAAGCGACCGGGGGCGCCCGACAACCAGTACCTCTGGACCACCCCCGCCCACGGCGACAATGAGACGGTTCCCGCACCCCACAACTACATCATCGGCGACCTCGGCTACGTTCGCGCCGAGATACTCGATAGCCGCCGCTACGACAAGCCCGGCGATGTGGACTTCGAGATGTCCAACCCCATTCGCATCATCGGAGCCTCCGCCGGCGACCAGGTGGGCGACGTGACCGGCTTGGCGGACATCAACAACGACGGTGTCGATGATGTCGCCGTCGGTGCCCCGGGGGCGGCCAGAATGCCCAACGAGACCTTCCCCCGTGGGGCGGTCTATGTCCTTTACCGCCGCCAGCCCGAGATCGAGGCGGACTACCTGCTCGAAGACTTGGCCCGCGACCCCGCCTCAGACCCGCAGCGCCTCAACGGCCTGATGATCATCGGCCAGCCGGGCGAGAACATCGGACGGTCGCTGGCCGGCGGCGGCGATCTCAATGACGACTACAACCACGATGGGTACGCCGACCTGCTGATCGGCAGCCCCGACGCCTTTACCGCCGGCGGCGCCCAGTCGGGCGAGGTGTTCATCCTGTTCGGCGGACGCAACCTGTTGAACCCGGCCGGCGGCATCACCCTCGGCGACCTCCGGGACGCCGGCTACGGCATGCTGCTGACCGGGGCGGGCACAGGGCATCACGCCGGTATCACCGTGGCAAACGCCGGCGATTTCAACGGCGACGGCATCCCCGATATCCTCATCGCCGCACCGGATGCCAGCCCATCGTTTACGTTCACCCCCGGCGGCGACGGCACCTACGCCGCTGCCGGGACCGCCCACGGCGTCGACTTGGACGGCAACGGGGTGGCCGACGACCGCAACCTCGACGGCGACCCCGATGACCTGACCGGCGCCGGTATCGTCTACGTGGTCTTTGGTGGCACCCACCTGACCGGGACGATTTCCTTGGGCCAGATCGGAAGTGACAATCTGCCCGGCGTCATGTTCGTCGGCAGCAACGGCGGTGACGCGTTGGGCGGCGGCCTCACTCAGAACGGCCTCCTGTCCAAGGGCGTTGCATCCGCGGGCGATCTCGACGGCGACGGCCGAGCCGATCTCCTGATCAGCTCGATTCTGGCCTCACCCGAGGGTAAGACGGCCGCCGGTGAGGTATACTTGATCTACGGCTTCAAGCCCTGATCCTTGTGAGGTGGATGGTCATGGTGTTTGCCCGAAACTTGGTCGTCCCTGCGGAGGGCGTCGGTATGCGCTCGCGGTTCACTGATCCCCGATTCGGCGGTTGTCTTTCCGTTGTCATGACCTTCTTCCTGGCGGGCGGATTCCTGGCCGGCCAGGCCTCGGCCCAGACCGCCGTGGTCGCGGATGGCGTCTTGACCTTCACGGCCACCGGCGCCGATGAAACCATCCAGTTGACCACCGACGTCTTTGCGGCAGACAGCGTCGCCGCGGGCGTCCCAGCCGAGGACACCGCCATCGTTCAGATTCTCTATGCCGTCAAGCCCGGCGCCCCGGTGGCCTTCTTCGTGGCCGGCGGTAACGTCGCCAGCCAGGCCGACCTGGATGCCATCACCTTGGATGCGGTCTCCTCGATCGTCGTCCGGGCCATGGCCGGCGCCGATGATGTGGATTGCAGCATGTTCGCCGGTGATGACACCCCGCCAGTAGAGGTTTGGGGTGGCCCAGGCGACGACATCATCACCGGTAGCGGCGGGGACGATACCCTGAACGGCGAGGGCGGCAACGACCTCATCAACGGCGGCAAGGGCAAGGACGGCATCGACGGCGGTGGTGGAGACGACATACTCAACGGCGGCGAGGATGAGGACACCATTGCTGGTGGCGGCGGCAACGACCTGGTTCGAGGCGACAGGGGAGCTGACGAACTGGGTGGCGGAGGCGGATTCGACGTCCTCGACTACGCCACCGACGCGGGGCTCTACGCGGTTGTCGTCAGTCTGGATTCCAATACCGCCACCGACGGGTGGGGCGATGCCGACGCCCTGGCGGACGATACCTTCGCCGCCATTCGCGGAAAAGGCACCAACGACACCCTGACCGGTGATCCCATCCGCCCAACCACGATCCTCGGTGGCGGTGGCGACGATACCATCACCGGTGGAAACCAGCGGGATGTGCTCCTGGGTGACAGCGGCAACGACACCATCGACGCGGGAACCGGGAACATCGGCGACATCGTGTTCGGTGGAAGCGGCAATGACATTATCTACGGGCGGGAGGGCGGCGATCTCCTCGTGGGTGACGGCCCCTTGCCGCCCGACTGGGGAGCGACCGGATCGGGTGACTACGATCCGCTGGTCACGGCCGTGGGGCCGATTCCCTGGGCCGCCATGCTGGATCCGGCCGCGATGATCGCCTCCACCTCGATCGGTAATGATGACATCTTCGGCGGCGACGGCTCCGATTCCATCTACGGATGCGGCGGCAGCGACCGGATCATCGGTGACGAACACCAGGACGCGGCTAACGCCGGCGGCGATACGATCTACGGCGATTTCGACTACGACATCAACGCTGACGGCCTCATCAGCCTCAATGCCCCGGGAGGCCCCGATGAAGTGGGAACCGCCCTGGCGGAAACGGGCATCTTCGCCGGCGCCGCCGATGAAATCATGGGCTGCGCTGGGGCAGACATCATCTACGCCGGTGCCGGAAACGATATGGTCAGCGGTGGCGACGGCGCGGATACCATCGAAGGCGGGACGGGAATGTTCGATACGCTCTATGGCGGAGCGGTCGGCTACGATCCTGAAACCGACTTCCCAACCTGGCTCCCGACCAATGACGGCAGCGCCGCCGACACGGTGACTTTTGTCCAGATCCCCCTGGTGGCGGAAGGCGGGGCCAGCGTCCTCCTTGACCTGGGCGCAGGCTCGCTTGCCGCCGGCGGATTCGCCATGGACGACGGCAGCGGCGGCCTCGATATCCTGTACGGCTTCGAGAACGCCACCGGTTCGGTCAACGACGACATCATCTACGGAACCAACGCGTTTCGCCTCCCCGACATGATGATGCCGCCGAACCCGGACGCTAACATGGTGGACCGGGATAACATCCTCATCGGCATGGGCGGCAACGATATCATTGTCGGGCGAATGGGCAACGACTACCTGGTCGGCGATGATCCCATAGACATCACCGTGGTCGGTAATGATCAGATCTGGGGCGATATGGGCGATCACACCAACCCGGCCTTGGCGGGCAACGACCTCCTCGACGGCGGCCCCGGCGACGACCAACTGCACGGCGAGGGTGGCGACGATACCATCAGCGGAGGCGCCGGCACCAATGTGCTCTACGGCGGGCCCGGCGAAGATACCCTCGACTACAGCAGTTTCGCCGGCACGGTCACCATTGACCTGAGCGGCGCGGGCAACGGGACGACGACCGGTGACTTCGACAACGATGGTACCAACGACACCACCGACACAATCCCCACCTGCGACAACCTGACCCCGGCTACAACCCCGAACGGCGCCGCCGTCGCTCTGGCGGCCATCGATTGCGCCCTGGCCGTGAACAAGGACCTGGACCGCTTCGAACTGGTCCAGGGCGGCTCCGGAAACGACACCATTCGCGGCTACGCCAATTTCCCGACCGAGATCTACGGCCTCTTCGGTGACGACACATTGACCGGCGGCACCAAGGCGGATCTGGTCGACGGAGGGACCGGCAACGACACCATCGAGGGCTTGGCGGGTGACGATATGTTGCTCGGTAACGCCGGTACGGATACGGTGACCTACGCCTCCTCGGCCGCCAATCAGCCCGTGACCGTCAACCTGCGAACCTTGGGTATCCAGGACACCGTCTCCGCGGGCTTCGACACCCTCAGCGGATTCGAGAACCTGACCGGGGGAGCTGGCAATGACACCCTCATCGGCGATTCGTACCCGAATGTCATCACCGGCGGCCTGGGCAACGACTACCTCCTGGGACAAGGTGACCAGGATGTCTTCCAGAACGGCCACTGGGTCGTGCTCGAGGATACCCTCGATGGCGGAGGTGGAACCAACTACGCCGACTACCGATTCGTACCCGATGCGACTCCGAACACCAACGCCAACGTTCCGGGCGGGTACGGGGTCGATCCCGGCAATCCCAACCACGTGCTCCACGACGGCTTCGGTGGAAGCGATGTCCTGCTGAACATCGCCTCCAAACTGGCCCCCAACGCAACCCTGACCGTCACCGCAGGCGCGGACCAGGTCATCAAGCCGGACGGCAGCGTCACCCTGGCGGGTGCCGCAACCGGCGGGGCTACCGGCGTCGCCGCCAACTACAAGTACGTCTGGAACACCGAGCCGCCGACGGCCATGCCCCCCGGCTCCGCGTGGGATGACTGCACCGTGACCATTCCCGGCCTGAGCAACCGCTGCATTGCCCAGCCGGTCGCCTCGCCAGAGACGACCACCACCTACCGGCTGACGGTTGTTGACTTGAACTCGGGAACCGACACCAACCAGCTGGTCGCCTCCGATTTCGTGAAGGTGACCGTGGCCACCGAGCTGGTCGTCGACGCGGGCAATGACCACAGCATCAGCGTGGGTGGCAGCACTCAATTGACGGGTGTCGCTACCGGCGGGGTGACGCCGTATACCGTGTCCTGGGCCCCGGCTACGGGCCTGTCCAGCACCACCATCCTGCTGCCTGTCGCGTCGCCCTCGACAACGACCAGTTACACGCTGACTGTCACCGATCAGACCGGACAGACCGTGAGCGACAGCGTCACCGTCCGGGTAGCCAACGCCTTCTCCGTCAACGCCGGCCCGGACGTGACTATCAACGAGGGCGCGAGCACCCAGCTGACCTGCCTGGCCAGCGGCGGAACCGAACCCTACACCTATCTGTGGAGCCCCGCGACCGGCCTGAGCTCGACGACCATCACCAGCCCAGTGGCCAGTCCGACGGTGACTACGACCTACACCGTCCAGGTCACCGACGCCGCATCGCGGATCACAACCGATTCCGTCGTCGTGACCGTGTTGCCTGTATCGGCCCAGCATCCCGATCCGGACCCGACCGGCCAGGATGACGCGACCACCACCGGCCAGGACTCGCCCACCAATCGGATGGTCCCGCTCTGCGGCAGCGGTGTCGGTCTGACCTTCGGGCTGATGAGCGCTTTGTTCATGGCCATGCTGCGGCGCAGAAATTGGAGATGACCACGGTCCCCCCAAGGGAGTGAGGATAGCGATGCGATCCAACCGGATGGGTATTCGTGTGCAGGTTCGACCACTGACCGGCCCGCTGGTAGTCATCGCCTGCGCGATGGCTGGCGCCGCGGCATGGAGCTCGGCCGCCTATGGCGCCGGCGGGGCCACGGGGCTGGTGACCCAGTCCGGTACTGAGTACACGCTTGTCCTCGATCCTCGACAGTCGAGCGAGGCCATCACTCAGCGCCTGGCGAGTGCCGGCCATTTGAGCATCAGCCGTATTCCCGGCTTGCCGCCCCGCTTCGCCCACTATCGCCTGATTACCGTGCCCGCGGCGGATCAGACCACCAAGAATCAACTCCTCGCTGTGGATGGCGTCCTGGCCGTTCGAAACGTCCATCGTTGCGCCAGCCTCGACTACCCGATCCTGGAAACCGGCCAGATCATCGCCAAGTTCAAGCCCGGCACTCCCTACGCCCAGGTGCAGTCCACCGCGGCTCGTCACGGCTGCACGGTTCGACGGCAGTTCGCTTTGCTCAACCAGGTCTACGTTCTCAACCTGAACGATACCACCATCACCGGTATGCAATGCGCCGCGGCTCTTGCCGCCGAACCCAACGTGGTGTTCAGCCATCCCAGTCTCCTCTTCAAGCTGGAGAAACACGCGGAGTCGATCGACGACCCGCTCTATCCCTATCAGTGGCACCTCCAGAACACCGGACAGTTGCCGGGCGCGACGCCGGGGGAGGACATCAAGGCCCCCGAAGCCTGGGAAATCACCCAGGGACAGGGCGCCGTCATCGCCGTCATCGACGATTCAATTCAAAAGGACCACGAGGATCTGAAGGACAACTACCTGACCGGCGTGGACATGCTGGGCTCGACATTCAACGATGACTGGAGCGATCCGTCATGGGTCGTTCCGGGCGACTCGGATGGCGACCCCAGCCCCTATTTCGGGCCTGACCCGTACCTCGGCACCGTCACGGGTCTGTATGGTGAGTTTCATGGCACTTGCGTGTCCGGCATCATCTGCGCCCGAGCTAACAATGTCGGAGTACGCGGCGTGGCTCCGATGGCCAGCCTCGTGGGCTGCAAAATCGGTCTGGGCAGCCTCTACACCACGGATCAGGATGTGGCCGACGCTTTCATCTTCGCCGAGACCAACGGCGCCATGGCGGCAAACAACAGCTGGGGCGGGCCCGGTCAGGCCATCCTCCCAACCATCCCCAACACGAGTCTCATGCTGCCCGATCTGATCAGCGACACGATCAAGACCGTGTCCACCACAGGGCGCGGTGGACGCGGCATGCTGGTGCTCTACTCCGCCGGCAACTCGAGCATGCTGATCAGTTTCGGTAACATCTACGGAGGCATGCCGCAGGTGATGGCCATCGGTGCCACCATGCGAAACGGCTTGATTGCCTGCTACAGCGACTACGGCCCCGACATGTCCGTCTGTGCCCCCGGTGGCGGATCGGCGGCCCCCCGCGACACCATGGGCGGCGGCGTCGCTCTCAGCGACTGCTTTGAGGCCGATATCGCGACCACCGACGACTCGGAGGTCCCCGGCTACTGGATCACCAACTACGATCTGGTGGGCAATACCTGGGTGTTCTTGCCCGGCTATCCCATCCGGGGCCTTAACCCCCCGATGAAGTTCCTTACCTCCGGGACCTACTTCCCGGGGCCGAACTGCATTCCGTCTATGCCCGGCGGCAACTTCTGCATCCCGCAAGTTCCTGATAACTACGAGACCGTGGACTTCCCTCAGCAGGACTACACGCGGCACATGAATGGCACCTCGGCGGCATGCCCGGTCGTCACCGGCGTCGCCGCCCTCGCGTTCAGCATCAATCCGAATATGACTGCTCAGGAGGCTCGCAATCTCATCGAGCACACCGCCGACCGGATTCTGGCTCCCAACGAGTACTGGGATCCGATCACCGGCCACAACGACCGCTACGGGCACGGGCGGGTCAACGCCTATCGGGCCGTGCAGGCCGCCCAGGCCGCCAAGACTTGGCCGAGCCCGATCAAGAACATTCAGAACGTCAGCTCGCAGGCTCTCGTCCGCCTCTTCTGGGAGTTCCCAGACTGGGATGAGGACGGATTCGCCGATGCCGATGCCGCAGCCGTCCTCATCGTCCGGGCGCTCAGCGGCAAGCTGCTGTGGGCCCCGACCGACGGCGTGGAATACACCGTCGGCCAGCAGGTCGCACCCGGCGTGGTGGTCGTGGCCAACTCGCTGATCGATACGCTTGATCAGACCGGCCTCCAGGCCGGCAAGTACGACTTCGCGTTCTTCACCCGGAACGGCTCGAACTACTACTCCTGGGGCCGCAGCGTGACCGTCACCACCACCGGCACGATCACTATGCCCCTCGCCTCGATCTCGGCTGCGCCCATCGCCGGGCGCGCTCCGCTGACAACCCACTTCGCCGCCGGCGTCATCGATCCCAGCCACGGCGTGAAGAACCTCACCTACCAGTGGGACTTCGGTGACGGAACCGCAATCAGTAACGAGGTGACGCCCGATCACACCTACACCATCGCAGGCGAGTACTTCCCCCAGGTGACTGTCACGGATTCCGCCGGGCTCTCCGCCAAGGCCAGCACACGCATCGTCGTCTCCGGCGCTGCCAACAAGCCCCCGCAGGCAAGTATCGTGGCGAGCAAGACCAGCGGGCAGGCGCCGCTGCCCATCGTCTTCCAGGGCTTCGGCATCGATCCGGATATCGGCGGCTTTATCGTGCGCTATGACTGGGACTTCGGCGACGGGTCGACCGCCTCCGGCCAGATCGTGGAGCACGTCTTCGTGGCGGGCGGGACCTACGGCGTCAGTCTGACCGTGACCGACGACCAGGGCGCTTCCGGCAGCACCAGCATCCTCATCAGCGTGAGCGGGGCAAGCTCAACGTTGGCCGAGACCGATCCGCCCGGTACCCTGGGGCGGTCCCTGCCTCAGTGCGGCATGGGCCTGCCGGTGGCCCTGCTCGGCATCTCGGTGGGGCTCGTGACCATGCGTACCGGCCGCCGCCGACCCACTTGAGATCAAAACGAAGCATCGCCCGCCTGTGGGCGGGTGCGGCACGGGGCTGGCTGAAGGCACACACCTTCGACCGGCCCCGTGCGTTTCTGTGCCTCCCCCCGGCCGTCTCAGCGCGTGGAAATGATCTACAGTCTCACGTGGGCCACCACGATCCCTTCGGGATCCCGGTAGGTCTTGGCGTCGTCCTCGGTGCGAACGGTCGCGCATCGGGTCAGGAAATACAGCGTCGGTTCGACGATGTGCTGGTTGTTCAGGAAGGGTTCCGTGTACTTGATAGCTCCGTACTTGGCCTCGTCGATGTGGTGCTGCCGCCCCACGCGATCGTCCCAGTCCACGCCTTCGGTGAGGAAACCGTGAGGACCGTAATGATGCTTGGCCGCAGCCCGCAGGAGGGTCAGCCCGTCAGCTAGGTACCTTCCCTCCCCCGTGTCGGAGTAGGCCTCCAGGAAGGCCAGCGATGCTTCGGCGTTCTCCCACATGTACGACGTATTCCAGCTGTCCTCCATGAACAGCAGACCGGTCGTCGCGAGTCCGTTGCGGTCCTCGGTCATCTTGAACCGCTCCAGGCGCGGCAGGATCTTCTCCAGGGCGAACCGGCCCAGGGCCGGGTCACCCAGAACCTGGCCGGCGCGGCGGATGACTCGGAACGCGGTCGAGCAGGTCACGTTCTCCTCGGCGTCGTAGGTGTCATGGTTGATGCTGGCATAGAATCCGCCCGCCCGCATGAAGGCCTGGACTCCGGTCCGCAACTTCTCCCGGTAATCACCCAGCTTCCGGTCGGTCAGCTCCGCCCATAGCTGCAAAATGAACAAGCCGTCGCCACTGGTGGCAAAGAAAGCATCGTCGCCACCCTCGGCTGCCCGCGGATACGGGCTGCCGTCCGGTGTGCAGCGGCGGGGAAACCAGCCGTTGGCCAGCGGCTTGAGGTGAGCATCGAGCCACCGGGCGTATGCGACGGCCGCGGCCCTCAGCCGGCCCCGGCGGCGCTCGTCGAGATCCGAACAGAACAGCATCTGCACCGCCACCTTGGCGGTCGAGCCAGGACAAAACCAGTCGTTCGTGTGCTTGAAATTGAGCACGATCCGGTCCGTGGGAATGTGCCGGTACCCGCGGATCAAACCGCTGCCGGTGTCAATGAAGCCAGCGTCGAGGACGTGGTCGATGACAGAAAGGGCAGTCCGTTCCACGTCCGTCTTGCCGGTGAACCGGGCCCATTGAATGAGTTCGTAAGCTCCGCCGACGGCATTGGCCGCCCAGCCCGGGCCTTCCAGCGGGCCAAAGTCGTGCCAGCCCATGATCGCTCCGTCGAGACCAACGAAACTCGATGTGGAGCACGCTCGGCCCCGGTAAGTGGTCATGCACCGGGTGAGCGTAAAACGGAGCGAGTCGGCGGCGCTGTCGAAGATCGTGTAACGCGGATTCTCCGGGACGTAGAACCGGCCGGAAGAGGGCGAGGACCGGGAGGTGGGAAGGCTCGACGACGGCCGGCTCTCGGCGGCTGCGACCGCGTACCGGGGATGAGGCCGGCTGGCCATCAGGCTCGCCATGGCGGCTCCGCCCATGAGACGGAGAAAACCGCGGCGATCCAATTCCGTGATACGATGCATGGCCCACCTGCCTAACGCCGGATCTCAATATCCCACCGGATGAGTCGGTCACCTGCCACCAGGGCCACGTCCTCGCCCGCCTTGACGGTCTTGCCGCCGAGCCGAACCGTGTTTGCCCAGTCGCGCGTGTGCAGCACAACTCGTGTCGGAGGTGTCCGCCCGGGTATGGCGACTTCCAGGACTGCGGTTCTGCCGTCTTGGGCCATCGCCAGGGTCATCGTGAGCGGCCCGAATCGCGTGAGCACGCTTCTCAGCGACGTCCTCGCGCCGGGAGCCAGCCACGTCGGCGGTAAGCCTTCGAGCAGATGCAGCTCGGCCCCTCGCTCGATACAGAGCAGGTGGGCCGTCAGTCGGATGAACTCCGCGCTGGCCCAGTTGTGGGGCATGTCGCCGCAGATCTCCTCCGCCGCACCAACGGGATTCTGCTCCTCACGCCAGGCCAGCAGCGGAGAGGAGTGATTGCCCAGGGCGTACAGCACCTCGGCCGCTTTCCTGCCCTGCCCCAGCCAGGCGAACGCGTGCCCGTAGAACGACCCGCCGTAGCCCCAGATACCCGCGTCCAGCCAGCCGGTACCCTTGACCAGCCCCTGGCATTCGTTGTCCGTCAGGCTGGCCATCGTGCCGAGCATGATCGGATCGCTGGACGCGAACAGCTCTCCGGGGTAGACGCCGTGCAGGAAAGCCCACAGAGCTTTGTGTGGGGCCTTCTTCAACGGGCGATCCATGGGGATGGGCAACATGCGGTTGCCGAACGAGTCGGAGCACAAGTCGCGGGCCGCGGCCTTCGCGAAGGCCGCCTGCATGTCATCGTATTCGGCCGCCCAGCGCTGGGCCGCATCTGCCTTGCCCATCCGCTCGGCCATGGCGACGGCCGACTTCAGGCCGGTGAGAAGCCAGTAGACGTTGGTGTACTCGCTGATCGGACCGCCAAGTCCGCCGTCCGGAAAGCCGGGGGGCACCAGCCCTGCGTGCAGGGCCTTCGGATCGGCCGAGGCCCGCTTGCGGAGTGCGGCGATGAAACTGACCGCCTTCTCGACTCGTGGCCAGGTTGCCTTCAGCCACTCCTGGTCGCCGGTCAACTGTTGGTGGCGGTCGATGACCCACAGCACGATGCCCGTTTCCTTCCAGTGCTGGTTGAGCAGCTCGAAGGAACCATCCGGCCGCTGCTGACTCAACATGTATTGCACGCCAGCCCGGGTCTCCTTGGCCCGGTCCAGTATGGTCACTGCCTCGAGCAGGAAGGCCCCGTCCACGATCCACAAGCCTCGATAACAGGTCGGCCCGACCTGGAATGCGGGCAGGCCGTCCTTGATCTCCCGAGCCTGGTAGATGTTGCGAATGCAGGAGTCGATCAGGGCCTGTATTCCGGCGTCCGGCACCTTAATGCCCCCGTAGGGGAGATCGGCTTTCTGCCAGTACTCACGTGCCTTGTCCAGAGCCTGTTCGGCCTGCTGAACCGTCCAGCTCTGCGGATCCGCCGCCCGGGTGATCGCGACGACGAAGCCGTACGCTTCGCCGGATCGCAGCGTTGTGGTCGCGAGTGCGATCGTCGCTTCCCGTTCGGCCACCTTCGCCGATTCGACCTCGCCGGAGCAACGAATCATGGGCTGCTCGCCCACCCAGAGCGTGGCCGTCCGCTCGTCGTAGCGAAGTCCGAGCCGTGACTGCACCCGGATCACCGGCCGGGCCTCGGGACGCAACGAGGCGGTGGCCCGCACCGAGGCCAGCACGAGGTCCACCCGCGGTGTTCTCTGCGGTGAGCCGGCATTGCGACCGCCGGGCAGATAGCCTAAGGCCTTCGCGGTGGCCTCGCCTCGGATGACTGCGTCGAGGTCCGGCTGCTGCTCGAAGACCCAGAGGGCGTTGAGGATGGTGTTCTTATCCGAAGCGACCGCGGCGGCGCTGACTTCAATATCGAGCCATCCGTCGCCGTTCAGATCCTTGGCATCGACCGCCTTGGCGAACGCCGCATTCTGGCCGTGGTCCGCGATCGGGTCAACCTGGTTCCGGATCCTGCCTTCGACCCGAAGCTCGAGTACCCGCTTCCCGGGCTTGTTCCAGTAGCCCTCGCAGAGGCCGAACACGACGCAGTAATCTCTGCCAGCCTCGGCCTTGAAGCGATAGCGGAGTGAGGTTCCGAAACCGACGTCAATGTCCGCGAAAACGGCCCCGGCCGGAGCCTTGGGTCTGGCCCAGCCAAGATTGGGGGCGAATTGGCCGAGCCGTTCGATACCACGCCCCGAGTTCAGTTTGGCGAACTCCTGCGTCGGCGCCGACGGCCAGGCGACCGGGTCGGTGACCGCGAACGCCTGCGTGGTCAGCTCCAGCGACCCTTGCTTGGCGGTCGTGATCACGATCGGCACGCGTGGGTCGTCCAGCCGCTGCTCGGTCCATGTGACCGGCTCGCCGTCCAGCCCGACGGTGATCCGCGTCCCGAACTGAGCAAACTCGCCGGGATAGTCGTACAGCATTGCCCCATCCTTGCCCACGAGCGTCTTCTGCCAGTCGTCCGGCAGGCAGATCGAGGTCTGCCAGTAGGGAGGCTGGAAACGGTGATCGAGCACAAAGGGCTTGTCCAGCGACTTGCCCAGCTTGAGCCCGGGGCACGAGACCTCGCCCTCGCGGTATTGGAGCTGGACCTCGGCCGCGGTGACGAAGCCGGCGAGTGTCAGGAGAAGATGAATCCCGGCAACAGTGGTTAGGTTACGCATGAGATGGTCCCGAAAACGAAGCAGGTACCAACGCCCTCGCTTGTCGCGTGATTATAGACGAGCGTGGCTGCAACGCCAGCGTGTAACCGAGACGTTCAGGCGGTGGCGGCCGAGGATCAGGGTCAGCCGGGCTGTGTTTTGGGGACCTTGCTCGACGCCGCTTCCTTCGGTTTGGACCGGGCAGGCTGCGTCCCTGTCGTCTCTGCTCTTCGAATGAAGCAGTCGATCAACTTGCCGCCGCCGGGCACCCCACGGAGAAGGCGTTTCTTCTGTTCCTCAGTCAGTTGTTGGGTGTCCTTGTGGTTGGGCTTGGACGTGTAGAGAACCCACTTCGGGAACCTCCGGTCCAGCGTCGCAAGGGTGATCTTGTCTCCGTCGATCTGGAGCAGATGATAAACCCAGTAGTTGTGTGATTTCTCGTCCTGACCGGCCTCGCCGTACATGAATGTGGTGTGAACGATCTGACATCCCTTGCCGGGCGGCATCCTGACGAAGTCTTCAGGCCCCGGGGCGACAGTCGGCTCCGTCAGGACGGCGTAGTGCGTGGCTGTTGAGAGCAGAAGCACACGATCGTAGTACTCCGCCCCAAGGCCGCACCCGCCGCTGGGGAAATGGAGGACGTAATCAGGCTTCCCGTCCTGGTTGAGGTCGCCTCGATAGGCCGCGGAAGCACACCACTTGTACGCCGAGACCCGCCTGGGCGGCAGAATCGTATCCCCGTTGGCTCCGATGAGCGCGAGCCAGCATCCATCATCCTGTTGACGCACATGGATCCGCGGTCCTTGTGAGCGGGCTTCTCCAAACGTGTATTGCAGGCCTGGTTGGTTGGCGGGTGGTATCACGCGGTCCATCACCGGGAGTTCGGTCAGTCTCACTTGAGGAGGCTGCTTGCCAGGCTCGAACGGGCCGTAGTCTCTGGGATAGGCCCACAACGGCGCCGGTGCCGTCAGGATCAGCGCTGCACTTGTCACCCGTGCGACCAGGCCCGCAGCACGGAATCGGCCGAACGCGCCTCTGCGGATCGTCACTTCGCGGCAGGACGGCCGCTCGTACGGCAGCCAGTCAGAGGTGGTTAGCGGCAGAAGGTGACTCAGACCCAGGTATGCGTTGCCGCCTCCTCGGTCGCGGACCCCTGCAGGGACCTGAAACAGACTGGCTTGGCCTGTGCCTTCCATAGCGATGGGTTCTCCGGCTATCGCAGAAGGACAGCGACGGTCTCTCCAATGTCCGCCGGGCTTCTGGCCACAATGATGCCCGCGGCGTCGAGGGCGGCGATCTTGCTCGCGGCCGTGCCTTCGCCGCCGGAGATGATGGCCCCGGCATGGCCCATGCGGCGGCCCGGCGGAGCGGTCTGGCCGGCGATGAAAGCCACCACCGGCTTGGTGACGTTCGCCTTGATGTACGCCGCCGCCTGCTCCTCGTCGGTGCCGCCGATCTCGCCGATCAGGACGATCGCGTGCGTCGCAGGGTCTTTCTGGAACATCTCCAGCAGCTCGATGAAGTTCAGCCCCTTGACCGGATCGCCTCCGATACCGATGCAGGTCGACTGCGAGAGCCCGCGTGTCGTGCACTGCCAGACGGCTTCGTACGTCAGCGTGCCACTTCGCGAGATGAGCCCGACGTTCTTCGAGCCGTCGGCCGGTGCCTTGTGGATGTAGCCGGGCATGATCCCGATCTTGCACTCGCCCGGCGTGATGATGCCCGGGCAATTCGGGCCAACCAGCTTCACGCCGCGATCATCGAGGTACTTGCGAAGCCGAACCATGTCCAGCGTGGGCACTCCCTCGGTGATGAGCACGACCAGTCCGATGCCGGCGTCAGCCGCCTCCATGGCCGCGTCGGACGCAAAGCGAGCGGGCACCAAGATGAGCGTCGCGTCCGCCCTGGTCGCCCGGATCGCCTGGTGACAGGAGTCAAAGATTGGCAGACCATGCTCGCTCTTGGTGCCGCCCTTGCCGGGGGTGACCCCGCCGACCATCTTCGTACCGTAGGCCAGGCACTGGCCGGTGTGGAACGCGCCGGCCTTGCCGGTTATGCCCTGGCAGATGACGCGGGTGTCCTTGTCAACAAGAATGCTCATGGAGCAGCTCTCAGCAGTCAGCGATCAGAGCGATCACCTTCGCCGACTCAGCTAAGCTTAGGCTTCGCGGCCGAGCCTGGCAATCGGCTCGCGAAGCACGGTTTCGCGTTCGACATGACGATCGGCTGTTCCAGCGTGAGGCAGTAGTCGGTGAAGCCGACCGCATGCCAGAAAGCGATGCCTGGGGTGTTGCCTACCAGCACTTCCACCCGCAGTCGCGGGGCATCCTGCCAGGCGTGTTCCGTTAGCCACTTCACCGCCGCCCGGCCGATGCCTTGTCGCCGATAGTCGCGATCCACGAAGAACTGCCGTAGGTAGTACCACTCCGGCTCACGGCGGTACAGCCCGTAGCCCAGAACAATCCCGGCACGTGAGAAGATGATCGCCTTGTACTCACCCTCCAGCCAGCCGGCCATCCGTTGTTCGAGCTCCGCGACCGTCATGGTGTTCCGGTGGCCTTCGTCCTCGATCAGCCGGCAGTTGAGCAACCCCAGCGTGGGACAGTCCTCCTTCGTGGCGTAGCGGTACTCGATGGTATCGTTCGGCGGATTCATGATTGTGCCTCCGTGCGGCTCAAATGCCGTCCACGAGCGGCTCCAGGCAGCGCTTGGCCACCAGCAGGCCGGTGTCCTCGAGTTGCCGGCCACCCTCGTGGTTGCAGTAGACCGCGTCGTGCCAGCCCTCGATATTCAGATCCCCGTGGTATCCAGCCCGCAGCAGTTCCTTGACGATGGCCGCCCAGTCCGAATCGCCCAGACCGGGGAAGCAGTGCTCGATCGCCCCCCGGTGGCAGATGCCGTAACGGTCCGTCACGTCCCGATAGACCTTGGCGTCCTTGGCATGGACGTGGTAGACCTTCGATCCGAACTGCCGCAAGTTGGCGACCGGGTCGATCAGCTGGCAGACCAGGTGCGAGGCATCCCATTCCAGACCGATCGCCTCAGACGGTACGGCGTCGAAGCACCGCTCCCACATGGCCGGCGTGCACATGCAGTTGATCCCTCCGAACGGCAGGTGGAACGACCCCATCGGGCAAGGCTCGAAGGCAATGCGAACCCCGGCATCGGCCGCCGCCTTGGCGTGCTCGTTCCAGATCTCCCTGAACCGAGGCAGCGAGGCGTCGAGTTCGGCGTTCATGACCCGCCCGGCGAAACCCGCCACCGTCCCGACGCCCAGCTCCCGGGCCAGGGCGACGCAGCTCCGCACCCGCTCGCAGTGAGCTCGGGCGACGTTCGGGTCGGCGTCCATGTGGTTGACGTAGAAGCCGCCGATACAACTGATCCGCAGTCCGGCCTCCTGGTAGGTTGCGCGGACCTCCGCCACCCGGCTCTGCCAGCCGTCGTGCCCGGGCATGAACGGATCCTCGGGCTTGACCAGCAGCTCCACGCTGCCGAATCCATGCTCACGAGAGAAGGCGATTCGATCACCATCGAGAGGACTCAGAAATCCGATACGCATACGCTCTGGCTCCCTGTGCGCACAAGTGGTCCTGCCTGGTTACCGAGTCCGTCGTGGGGCTTGCGACACACGCTTAATTCCAGCCAGCTTCTCCACGCGCCGCGCGAACCACTTGGCGGCCGTCTGGCCCGGGATCATACCCGCCAGCTGCACCTTCCGGCCACCGCAGGTCTCCGCCTTGACCGCATACCAACGCCTGTTGCCGCTGCTGGCCGACTGCGATTGGGAGATCGTCACGATCTCCGCGGTCGGTACCTCCTTCCTCAATATGATCGGCCCCAGCCGCCGCGCGACTCGGACAAGGCCGGGCTCGAACGAGACATGCGTACTGCCGATGAGGCTGAACAGGATCAGCCAGAGAAGCAGTGATACGAGCCCGAAGACGATCAGGAAAACCAGCATGAACCATTCATGTTGAGCGACCTGCATCGCGGAGAAAACTGCCACGCCACTGCATAAAACGGCAGCACCCAAAAACACGGCCGCGAGTCCCACACCGGGCCATGCAGACGAGACCAGCGAAGGATAACCCGAGGCGTCCTGTTCCTCGCGGACCTTGCTCGGCGCAGGCGACTCGTCATGCTCGAGCATCTCTCGTTCAAGACGGTTCATCTCGGATGACTCGCCCAGCGATGGGTCGCTCGATTCCGTTCGGAAGACCGGGACGTCAAAGGTCAGGTCGAGGTCCACGCCCGGAATCTCTGCCCGGGCGTGCAGCTCCCAGGTCACCGGCCGCTCCTGCAGCGAATCGTCGTAGGGCTCACACGAGTAGGGGATCTGGAAGTCTACCGGCAACACGACGCCCGCGTGGCCGAAGGTCGTACTCGGCGGATGAACCGTCCGGCTGTCCTCCCAGAGCGTGTGGCGATGCGTGTCGTCACCGGACGCGACGGTGCGGATGCAGCGCAACGTGAGGCTCACCTCATCCAACTGCGACAGCCCGCCGCCAACCAGCAGATCGCCCTTGAAGTGCCCGCCAATCACGCCGGGAAAGGTGTCCAACTCCAGGCGAGTGCCGCGGAACTTGCGAGCCATGAGCGTGGCCCGAATGGCGCCACCGATGAGCAGCAGCCCGACCAGCGGGAAGACGATCACAAACAGCCACAACAATGTCAGCGGACCGTGACTCAGCTCCGACCAGATGGCCGCCGAAACCGGGATGGTGATGCCGTTCCAGAAAATCGCCCCTGCCCACATTCCAGCCGCCTTATGGCTTGCCTTGCTGTGAATGACTCCGCCCGCCCACCGCTTGTTCCACAACCATGGCTCGTCGGGATATTGCTGAGACATCCGCCGGGCATGCCGGCCGGCGGAGGTTCCCACCAGGCCGACCGTCAGCATGAGTCCTCCAAAGCCGCCAAAGACGACCATGAAGCCGACGAAGAACAGGACCATCGGCCAGCGGATCTCGCGGTCCAGCAGGGCGTTCTCCGGCTTGTGGGGGTCGACGTAGCATACCACCGGTTGCTGCCGGTCGAACGCCTGCTTGAGCCGCTCATAACTGGCCCGCTGCCATTTGCCAATGTTGTCGCTGCCCCCGATGAGGCCTACCCGGTTGCCTCTGTACTCCCGTCCCTCGAACGTGTAGACATAGCTGCAGACGACACGGTCGGTTTCGTCGCTCTCCATCTTCACGGACACGATTTCGGCCGGCGTCTCAGCCCAGCCCAGGGCCGCGTAGTGCTGGACGATCATGCGAGCGCAGAGGAACGCCATGACGCATCCAACGGCAAAAAACGGCAGGCCGAAGAGCGAAAGACCCCAGCGGCGTTTCTTGGAAAGGGACGCGTGCTTGGGTGCCTCTTCCATGGTATGGGCTTTCATGCCGGGTCCTGGCGGCGAAAACAACAACTCCGTATTGTCGATCCAGGTATTGCCCGTGTGTGAAAGAAGCCGACGGCGCCGCAATCGATTCCGTCAACGAGGCACTTCCTCCCCGAGCAACAGGCGAGCCGGAACATATAAGATAGGACGATCATGATTCCCGGAGATTACAGGGGAGCAGACGCATTTCGCAAGCTCGGCCGGAGTTGGGCGTTCCCGCGGGGCGATGACGGCCTGCATTCGCCGATAGCACCCCGACGCCACGCCCAAGGAAGTGATCCGCCTCGACAAAGCGCGGAGGGCTGTGGACCACCCCTGGAAGCCAAGCCACAAGTGAGGCCGAGGCCCTCGCCTACACCACGGCGCACACCTTCCGAGCCGCGTCGGTCAGATCCTCAGCTGCGGTCAGGCGGGGGACCTCAGCTTCTTTCAGGATCTGCCGGGCGCGATCAACGTTGGTGCCTTCCAGCCGGACGACCACGGGGACGTGGAAACCGACCTCGCGGGCGGCGGCCACCAGCGCCTCCGCGATCACATCGCACTTCGCGATCCCGCCAAAGATGTTCACCAGCACCCCTCTGACCTTGCGATCGGCCAGCAGAATGCGGAACGCCTCAACCGCCCCCTCCGCCGTCACGCTGCCGCCGACGTCGAGGAAGTTGGCCGGCTCTCCACCGTGCAGCTTGACCAGATCCATGGTGGCCATCGCCAGACCCGCGCCGTTGACCAGGCACCCGATGTTGCCGTCCAGGGCAATGTACGACAGTCCGGCGGCCTTGGCCCGAATCTCCGCCGGATCCTCCTCGCTCGGGTCGTGCAGGGCTTCGATTTCCGGATGACGATACAGGGCGTTGTCATCGAAGCTGAGCTTGGCGTCGATGGCCAGCAGCTCGCCACCCTTGGTCAGCACGAGAGGGTTGATCTCGGCCAGCGTCGCATCGTACTGGAAGAACACCCTGGCCAGGCCCTCGACGGTTTCGCCGGCCACCTCGGCCTCGTCCTTGCCGGTCAGACCAAGCCCGGCGGTCAGCTGACGCACCTGGAAGGGCAGGATGCCCAGGTGGGGATGAAGCCACTCCTTGACGATGGCCTCCGGATGGCGGACGGCCACCTCCTCGATCTCGACGCCGCCCTCGCGGCTGGCCATGATCACCGGGCACCGCCGGCCGCGGTCGATGACCATGCCAACGTAATACTCGCGGGCGATCTCCACCGCCGCCGCGACCAGCAGCCGACGGACCACGACGCCCTCCAGCCCTGTCTGCCGGCTGACCATGCGATGAGTGAGCATGAACTCCGCCGCCGCCCGCACCTCCCCAGCGTCCTTGCACAACTTCACGAAACCGGCCTTGCCACGCCCCCCGGCGAAGACCTGGGCCTTCACCACCACCCGCCCACCCATCGCACCGTAGGCCGCCACCGCCTGCTCGACCGTCTCAGCCAACTCGGCCGATGGAACCGGCACGCCTGCATCGGCCAACAACTGACGTGACTGGTATTCGTGTATCTTCATTCGCCTTCCGCCTGGCACGGTGATCTCTGCCGATGAGTATATGCTTCCATGGTCAGACGGCCAAGGTGGCGGCTTCCCCGGGGGACTGTCCAAACACGCCCGCCAGGATACAATCGCCCCCCGTGCGGTGAGGGGCGAGGCTCAGTGTGCCAAAAGTGCCCGCGGCAGCCGCACAGGAGATACGGTACGTGAAGATCGCCCTGGCCCAGATCAACCCGATGGTCGGCGACATCGTCGGCAACAGTGAGAAGATCATCGACGCCATCTCGCGAGCCCGGCAGGCCGGGGCGTCGCTGGCGGTCTTCCCCGAATTGTCCGTAGTGGGCTACCCGCCGCGCGACCTGCTGCTCAGGCCTCGCTTCGTGCAGGCCAACGTCGAGGCCGTGCAGCGAATCGCCGAATCCTGCATCGGGATCGCCGCCCTGATCGGGTTCGTCGAGACAAACATCGACCCGGTCGGCCGCCGGTTGCGGAACGCCGCCGCTTACTGTGCCGATGGCAGAGTACAGGCCGTCCGCCACAAATCACTCCTGCCGACCTACGATGTCTTCGACGAGCAACGCTACTTCGAGCCCGGACCGGAAGTCGCCCTCATCCAGCATGCCGGCACACCGGTCGGCGTGAGCATCTGCGAAGACCTTTGGAACGACGATCAGTTCATCGCTCGGCGGCTCTACCAGCGCGACCCGGTCGCCCAACTCGCCGCGGCCGGGGCCAAGGTGCTCGTCAATATCAGCGCATCACCGTTCGAGCAGGGAAAACACCCGTTCCGAACCCGCCTCTTCGGTGGCCAGGCCCGCAAGCACCGCCTGCCCTTGGTCTTCGTCAACCAGGTCGGAGGCAACGACGAGCTGATCTTCGATGGGGCATCGACCGTCTTCGGCCCCGACGGCCAGATCTTGGCCCAGGCACGCCCGTTCGAGGAGGATCTACTGGTCGTCGATCTGACCGCCCCCGGCGGAGCGCGGACCGAGACCTATCCCGACGAGATCGCCTCAATACACGACGCCCTCGCCCTCGGCACGCGCGACTACGTCCTCAAGTGCGGATTCAAGCATGTCCTCCTCGGCCTGTCCGGCGGCATCGACTCCGCCGTGACTGCCGCACTGGCCGTCGCCGCGCTCGGCCCCGGAGGCGTAACCGGCGTGGCTATGCCCTCACGATACAGCAGCAGTCACAGCAAGAGCGACGCCGAGATCCTGGCCCGAAACCTGGGGATCGAGTTCAAGATGATCCCCATCGCCCCAATGCACGAGGCATTCGAAACCTACCTCACGCCGCATTTCGCCGGCCGAGCGCCCGATGTCACCGAGGAGAACATCCAGGCCCGGGTCCGCGGCGGGATCCTCATGGCTCTCTCAAACAAGTTCGGCTGGCTGCTGCTGACCACAGGTAACAAGAGTGAACTGGCGGTCGGCTACTGCACGCTCTACGGCGATATGTGCGGCGGGCTCGCGGTCATCAGCGACGTGCCCAAGATGATGGTCTACAGACTGGCCGAACATGTCAACCAGCGAGCAGGGCGGGAACTCATCCCCCGAGGCAGTATCACCAAGCCGCCGTCGGCCGAACTGCGCCCAGACCAGACCGACCAGGACAGCCTGCCGCCCTACGAAACGCTTGACGCAATTCTGGATCTCTACATCCGCGAAGAACACAGCCCCGACCAGATCGTCGCCGCGGGCTTTGAGCCTCAGACCGTCCAACGGGTCATCCGACTCATCGACGTGAATGAGTACAAGCGCAAGCAGGCCGCCCTCGGTCTCAAAGTCACCAGCCGAGCCTTTGGCGTCGGACGCCGGATACCGATCGCTGCACGCTTCAGGTATTGAACGGAGCCGCCAGCAGGAGGCGATCAGCACCACGGTTCGGGCTCGATTCCCTGCTGTCGCCCCTCGGCAACGCACACCCCGATGCGATCAAGGTCAACGTCGATGAGACCAAGGTCAGGGGTGACCACGAGCCCCCACCACTCGGCCAGCCCTGGCTCGCCAGCCAAGACCCGCCCAGGTCAGCATCGGCTATGCTGATTCTGTGTATTAGTATATCTGATTCATGTTTTTGTTTGACATTAGCGATATTTATGATAGGATACCACAGGCATGTACTTCGAAGCCGTGAAAATCTTCTGCGACGTCGTCCGGCTGAACAGCTTCTCCCGAGCTGCGACCGTCAACCGGATTTCCCAGTCCGCCGTGAGTCAGAACGTCCTCCAACTGGAGAAAGGACTGGGAGTACAGCTCCTGGATCGCTCCAAGCGACCTTTCCAGCTGACCCCGGAGGGCAAGGTGTATTTCGAGGGCTGCCGGACCCTGGTCGAGGAGTACGCGGCTGTCGAGGCCCGTGTCAGATCGCTCAGAAACGAGGTGGCCGGCACGGTCAGTGTGGCGGCCATCTACTCGGTCGGCCTCGGCGATATGAGCCGATACGTGGCCCAGTTCGCCCACCTGTACCCCAAGGCCAAGGTGCGCCTGGCCTATCTGCACCCTCACCGGGTCCAGGAGGGGGTGGAAACCGGCGACTTCGACCTGGGCTTGGTGTCGTATCCCACCGTCGGCCGCGATCTCGTGGCCCTGCCGTGGCGAGACGAGCCGATGGTGGTCGTCTGCCGACCCCAACACCGCCTGGCCGGTCACAAGGAAGCTCGGGCGGCCGACCTGCGCGGCGAGCGGTTCGTCGCCTTCGCTGACAACCTCGTGATTCGCAAAGAGATCGACCGGCGGCTGGCCAAGCACGGCTGTGAGCTCAACGTGGTCATGGCCTTCGATAACGTCGAGACCATCAAGCGGGCAGTCGAGATCGGTGAAGGAATCGCGATCCTGCCGGTGCCCACCATCCAGGCTGAACTCTCCGGAGGAGTCCTGGTGGCCGTGCCTCTGGTGGAGCCCGTCATGGTCCGACCGATGGGGATCATTCACGCCAAGCGACTGCTTTCACACACCGCCCAGGTGTTCATCGATCTGATCCGGGGTGGCCTGCCCCAGACCGCGGAGCGCCCGGCCGGGCCGCCCTCCAGCCCAGCTGCCGCCCAGGTCGAAGGGACAGCCAGTCCTGTCGCTGTCCGGCCCGTTCGGAGCCGGCGGCGACTGAAAACGAAAGAGAAGGTCTGACCTATGGAGCCGTATCAGCACCTTGCGAAGATGGGTCTCTACGAGCCGTCCACCGAGCGGGCGGCCTGCGGCGTCGGTTTCATCGCCAGCCTGAACGGCGTCCGCTCGCATGACATCGTTCATCGTGCCCTCGAGATCCTTGTCCACCTTGAGCATCGCGGTGCCTGCGGCTGTGATCCGGATACCGGCGACGGGGCAGGCATTCTCATTCAAACCCCTCATGAGTTCTTGAAGGACGCCGCGGGCGGCGCAGGCATTCGGCTGCCGGATCTGCATGAGTACGGCACGGGCTTGGTGTTCCTGCCTTCCGATCTTCGCCAGCGGGCCAAATGCGAGCAGGTCTTCGAGACCGTCATCGCCCGGGAAGAACAGCAGTTGCTCGGGTGGCGCGACGTGCCGCACAACAACGAGGTGATCGGCCCCGTCGCCCGGGCGGTCGAGCCGGTCGTCCGGCAGATCTTCATCGGCCGCGGCCGGGGCGTCCACCGCGACGAGGCTTTCGAACGCAAGCTCTACGTGATCCGCAAGCTCATGGAAGCCTGGGCCCGCTCGTCCGGCCTGAGCCAGGCCCGGTTCTTCTACGTGCCGAGCCTGTCCCACCGCACGCTGAATTACAAGGGATTGCTCCTCGCCCCTCAGATCGAGAAGTACTATCAGGACCTGAGCGACCCGGCTGTGATCTCGGGTATCGCCCTCGTCCATCAACGCTACAGCACCAACACCTTCCCAACCTGGGACCTGGCTCAGCCCTTCCGCTTCCTTTGCCACAACGGCGAGATCAACACCCTTCGCGGAAACATCAACTGGATGCACGCCCGCGAGAAGCTGTTCAAGTCCCCCGTGTTCGGCGAGGACATGGCCAAGATCCTGCCGATCAGCACGCCCGGAGCCAGCGATTCGGCTATTCTCGACAACGCCATCGAACTGCTCTACCACACCGGCCGCTCGCTGCCGCACTGCATCGCCATGCTCATCCCCGAGGCATGGCAGAACCACCAGACGATGAGCGACGCCAAGCGTGCCTTCTACGAGTATCACTCCTGTCTCATGGAGCCGTGGGACGGGCCGGCCTCCATCGCTTTCACCGACGGCAAGGTCATCGGCGCGGTCCTGGACCGCAACGGGCTCCGACCATCCCGGTACATGGTCACCAGGGACGGCTACGTGATCATGTCCTCCGAAACCGGCGTGCTGAAGGTCGATCCGGCCGACGTGGTCCTCAAGGGACGGCTCGAGCCCGGCCGCATGCTCCTGGTCGATACCGACGGCGAGCGAATCGTGCCGGACGAGGAAATCAAGGAGGAACTCGCAACACGCAAACCCTACCGCAAGTGGCTGAGCGAGAACCTGGTCAGGTTGACGGATCAGCCCGGCCTGTCCGAGGCCGGCAGCGGGCATGAGACGGTTCACCCGGCCAGGGAAAGGGGGTCTCTTCAGAAACTCCAACGCGCGTTCGGGTATACCGCCGAGGACCTCCGCCTGATCATCACCCCCATGGCCAACGACGGCATCGAGCCGGTCGGATCGATGGGCACGGACACGCCCCTGGCGGTCTTCAGCAACAAGGCGCCACTCCTCTACAACTACTTCAAGCAGCTCTTTGCCCAGGTCACCAACCCGCCGCTCGACGCCATCCGCGAGGAACTCGTGACCTCGAGCATGGCCAATCTCGGCAGCGAACAGGACCTGTTCGAAGAAACGCCGCCGCACTGCCGCCAGTTACGCGTCGAGCAGCCGGTACTCACCGACGCGGAACTCACCGCGATCCGCAAACTCGACCAGAACGGTCTTCGTGCCATCACCCTCCCCATCCTGTTTCAGGCGGATGGCGGCGAGGCCGCCCTGCGGAAGAGCCTCGACGATCTGTTCGCCGCGGCCAGCAAGGCCATCGCTGGTGGTTGCACCATCCTGATCCTCTCCGACCGCGGCGTGTGCCGCGAGCGGGCCGCAATACCGGCTCTGCTGGCCGGCGCAGGACTCCATCACCATCTGATTCGCGAGGGCACGCGGACCAGGTGCGGAATCGTCATCGAGTCCGGCGAGCCGCGCGAGGTCCATCATGTTGCCCTGCTCCTGGCCTACGGTATGGGTGCGGTCAATCCGTACTTGGCCCTGCAGACCCTGGCCGACATGCACGCCCACGGAGGGCTCAATCCCGGGTTGACTCTCAAGCATGCCTGCACAAACTACATCAAGGCCCTCAACAAGGGCGTGATCAAGGTCATGTCCAAGATGGGCATCTCGACGCTGCAGAGCTACCGGGGCGCCCAGATCTTCGAGGCCGTGGGCCTGGCCCCCGAGGTCGTCGACCAGTACTTCGCCTGGACCCCTTCCCGAATCGGCGGCGTCGGGCTGAACGTCCTCGCCCGGGAGGCCTTCGCTCGTCACGCCAAAGCCTTCCCCGGCCAATGGATGCCCGACGATGTGGATCTCGAGTCCGGCGGGCAGTATCAGTGGCGCCGCCGCGGCGAGTACCACCTGACCAACCCGATGACCGTGGCCAAGCTGCAGGAGGCCGTGCGCCAAGAGAGCTGGAAGAGCTACAAGGAGTACTCCCGGCTGATCGATGACCAGAGCCGCCACTTGTGCACCCTCCGCGGACTGCTCGAGTTCAAACCCGCCGACAAGCCCGTTCCGATCGAGGAAGTCGAGCCGGCCAGGCAAATCGTCAAGCGATTCAACACCGGAGCGATGTCCTTCGGCTCGATCTCCTTCGAAGCCCACGCCAACTTGGCCATTGCCATGAATCGCATCGGCGGCAAGAGCAACACCGGCGAGGGCGGCGAGGATCCGATCCGCTATCGACAGTTCCCGAGCCAGGACGATCGCCGCAAGGCCCTGCTGCCCCTCTCGCCGTGGACCGCCCAAAACCTCCACAACGGCGACTCGATACGGAGTTCAATCAAGCAGGTGGCCTCCGGACGATTCGGGGTGACCAGCGAGTACCTGGTCAACGCCGACGAACTGCAGATCAAAATGGCTCAGGGAGCCAAGCCCGGCGAGGGCGGACAGCTGCCCGGCCGCAAGGTCGACACCTGGATCGGCAAGACCCGCCATTCAACCCCCGGCGTGCAACTCATCTCCCCACCCCCGCATCACGACATCTACTCCATCGAGGATCTGGCTCAGCTCATCTACGACCTCAAGAACGCCAACCACCATGCCCGGATCAGCGTCAAACTGGTGGCCGAGGTCGGCGTCGGAACCGTCGCCGCCGGCGTGGCCAAGGGTAAGGCGGATCTGGTGTTGATCAGCGGGCACGACGGCGGGACCGGGGCATCGCCGTTGACCTCCATCAAGCACGCCGGCCTCCCGTGGGAACTGGGCGTGGCCGAGACACACCAGGTGCTGCTGGCCAATGATCTCCGCAGCCGCATCATTCTCGAGACCGATGGCCAGCTCAAGACCGGTCGGGACGTGGCCATCGCCTGCCTGCTCGGGGCCGAGGAGTTCGGTTTCGCCACCGCACCCTTGATCGCTTCCGGCTGCATCATGATGCGCAAATGCCACCTGAACACCTGTCCGGTCGGCGTGGCTACCCAAGATCCCGAATTGCGCAGAAAATTCGCCGGCAGACCCGAGCACGTGATCAACTTCATGTTCTACGTGGCCGAGGAGCTGCGCGAGATCATGGCTGAACTCGGCTTCCGGACGATCAACGAGATGGTCGGGCGCTGCGATCGACTCCAGCCCAGGAAGGATGTGGATCACTGGAAGGCCAGGGAGCTCAACCTCGGCAAACTGCTGTACCGGCCCGAGGTCCCTGCCAGCTTCGGGACCTACTGCCAGAAGGCCCAGAAGCACCGCATCGAGGACGCGATGGATATGACCCTCCTGCTCGAAGTGGCCAGGCCCACCATCGAGCGCGGCGAGCGAGTCTATCGCGAACTGGAGATCCACAACACCGATCGCACCGCCGGGACAATCACCGGAAGCGAGATCACCCGGCGGTGGGGGAGCGAAGGGCTGCCCGAGGATACCCTGCATCTCAAGTTCACCGGCTCCGCCGGCCAGAGCTTCGCGGCCTTCATCCCCCACGGCATGACCATGGAGATCGAGGGTGATGCGAATGACGGATTCGGCAAGGGCTTGTCCGGAGGCAGGGTGATTGCCTACCCGCCCAGGCGGGCCGGCTTCGTGCCGGAAAAGAACGTGCTGATCGGCAACGTGGCTTTCTACGGGGCCACCGGCGGCGAAGGCTACATCCGCGGCCTGGCTGGCGAACGCTTCTGCGTTCGCAACAGCGGCGCGCGGGCTGTCGTCGAGGGCCTCGGCGATCACGGCTGCGAGTACATGACCGGCGGACGGGCAGTCGTGCTCGGTCCAACCGGACGCAATTTCGCCGCGGGAATGAGCGGTGGCATCGCCTATGTGTTCGACGAGACCGGCGACTTCGCCCGCTGCCGGTGTAACCTGGAAATGGTCGAAATCGAGGCCGTGACCGCCGAAGTGGACATCGCCGAGTTGAGGAGCCTCATCGAACGACACGTCCACTACACGGGCAGCACACCCGGCCGGCGAATACTCGATCACTGGGAGGAGTGCCTGCCCCGGTTCGTCAAAATCCTCCCAATCGAGTACAAGCGCGTGCTCGAGGAACAGGCCCGCACCACCCGGCCGGCGGCCTTGTCTGAGCCCAGCCGGCCCGAAGCCATGCTGGAGGTGTCCCATGGGTAAACCCACTGGCTTCCGGGAGTTCAACCGCCAGGTCCCCGAGGAACGCCCGCCCGCCGAACGGGTCCGGGACTACCGGGAGTTCCTCGTGCCTCTTCCAGTGGTCCGGCTCAAGCAGCAGGCCGCCCGATGCATGGACTGCGGGGTGCCGTTTTGCCATACCGGGTGCCCGCTGGGAAACGTGATCCCCGATTTCAACGACCTGGTCTATCGGGATGACTGGCACCGAGCGATCACCACCCTGCACTCGACCAACAGTTTCCCGGAAATCACCGGGCGGGTCTGCCCGGCCCCCTGCGAGGAATCCTGCGTGCTCGGAATCATCGAGCCGCCGGTGACCATCAAGAACATCGAATTCGCGATCATCGAGCGGGCATTCAAGGAGGGCTGGATCCGACCCCAGCCGCCCGAAACCCGGACCGGCAAGACCGTCGCCATCGTCGGCTCCGGGCCGGCCGGCCTGGCCGCCGCCCAGCAACTCAACTACGCCGGCCATCAGGTAACCGTCTTCGAGCGGGCCGATCGCATCGGTGGCCTGCTTCGGTACGGGATACCCGATTTCAAACTCGACAAGCAGATCATCGATCGCCGCGTCAGGATCCTCGAGGCCGAGGGCATCACCTTCAAAACCGGCGTGAACGTCGGCGTCGATGTGACCGGCGACTGCCTTCGCCGGGACTTCAATGCCGTCGTGCTCTGCGGCGGATCCACCCGGTCCCGCGACCTGCCCATCCCAGGACGCGAACTCGGCGGCGTCCATCTGGCCATGGAATTCCTCCCCCAGCAGAACAGACGCGTCGCGGGCGACATGACCCCCTGGCGAGACCAGGGCTGGTGGTTCAGCGGTCACCTCCGCGACATCCTCGCCACGGATAAGCACGTCATCGTCATCGGCGGCGGCGACACCGGCTCCGACTGCGTGGGAACCTCCAACCGGCAGGGGGCCCGCAGCGTGACTCAGTTCGAGCTGCTTCCTCGGCCCCCCGAGGACCGGCCACAGGGCCAACCCTGGCCGTATTGGCCCATCAAGCTGCGGACCAGCAGCTCGCACAAGGAAGGCTGCGAACGATTCTGGGGCATCCTCACCAAACGCTTCATCGGGACGAACGGGCATGTGACCAGCCTGGAGACCGTCGACGTCGAGTGGATCTCGTCGGGGAATGGCTCCGGGCCGAAGATGCGCGAGGTCCCGGGCAGTGTCAGAACCTGGCCCGCGAATCTGGTACTGCTCGCCCTGGGTTTCGTGGGCCCGGAAACCGAGGGCTTGGTCGCCCAGCTCGGCCTGGACCTGGATCCGCGCGGAAACGTCAAAGCCGACGAAACCAGCTTCATGACCAGCGTGCCAGGCGTCTTTGCCTGCGGCGACATGCGCCGCGGCCAGTCCCTGGTCGTCTGGGCGATCAGCGAAGGTCGCGAAGCCGCCCGATCGATTGACCAGTACCTCACCGGACAGTCACTGCTCCCCACCAAGGGAGAGGGCGATCTGCCCCGAGCCTGACCTGCGGAACAAGCCTGTCTCGGCAGGCGTGGCACCGGCAAGTACGCCTTGTTCGGGCTCCCTCCGTGGTCGCCGCTCACCGCCTCGCCGTGCACGCTCGAGCGGCTCGGCTGTCTCACGAAATCTACTCGGATAGAGCATTTCACGATCCAGTGTGGCGGCCTGCCTGCGAGAACACCCGGTCCTCCGGCCACTCGGTGAGGCTATCCGCTATAGCCACTCGTGAACTGCTCCAGACTCAAGAGCTCGGCTTGGAAGGCTGGCCTCTTAAAGGTGTTTTGAGGTGTTTTTAGGAGGTGCGGCTACCTGTTGGCGGGGCCTTCAGGTCCCAGCCCGGCCTGCCGATCCTCGAACTCCGCGATCTTGCGCAGACGCCGCTCGTGGCGACCACCCTCGAAACGGGTCTTGAGCCAGACCTCGACAATCCTCCGGGTGAGCTCCTCGCCAATCAGGTCGGCGGGTAGACAGAGCACGTTGGCGTTGTTGTGCCGCCGGGCAAGCTCCGTGGTGACCTCGTCATGACAGACGGCCGCACGGATGCCCCGGACTTTGTTCGCGGAAATCGACATCCCGATCCCCGTGCCGCAGAAGAGAATGCCGGTATCGGCTTTGGCGACTTGAACAGCCTCGCACGTGGGATACGCGGCATCCGGATAGTCAAACGCGGACGGCGAATCCGTACCACAATCCAGTACTTCATAGCCCAGCGCGGTCAGCATGCTCTTGACCTTCTCTTTGGCTTGATATCCCCGGTGGTCTGCTCCAAGAGCGACTTTCAAAGTGGTATCTCCTCCAGTTGGCGTCGTAACGCGCCTTCAAGTCGATCCGCACATCGGCTGTACACCTCCATATCGCCGCCGATCGGATCCTCGATGTTGTCATCGTCCAGCCGACGACACCGGTCCTTGGCCGAGGGAACCATGGTGATGATACTGCGAAGATGCCCGTCCGTCATGGCGAAAACGTAGTCCGCCCGATGAATGAGCTCCGGAGCCAAAGCGGTGGACCGATGACCCGAAATGTCGATTCCTCGGGCTCGCAGAGCCTCGACCGCCGCCGACGAGGCCGGAGCCCCATCAAACGCCATCGTCCCCGCCGACTCAACCGCGTAGCCGCGGTCGCCCAACTGGGCATCCTTGCATCCCAGCCGTGTGGCCAACAGTCGCCGGAGCAGCCCCTCGCCCATGGCGCTCCGACACGTGTTCCCGCTGCATACCACAAGAAACGTCACCCGAGCCAGACGGCGCACCGTCCGTTCGTCGAGCACCCCCTCGCGAAGTACGGCGTAGCTAGTGTCCGTCACCCGAACGATGGTCGAAGCCTTGCCGTACCGGGTCCGCCCGGCATCGATCAGTAAGTCCACCTTCCCGTCAAGGGCCCTCAAGGCCTGTTCAGCATCAACCGCAGGCGAGGCCCCCGCGGGATTCGCGCTCGCCGCAACCACCGCACCTCGCACCGCGGTCAGGAGGTCCGCGGCCGTGTGGTCGTCAGGATACCGGATGCCAACGGTCCCCTGGTAATACAGCGCCCCAACGTGTTCGATACTGCTCTCCCGGATGACCGGCGCCTGGGTCGGATCGTCCACCCGGAAAACCAGCGTCAACGGCCCAGGCCAGGCCTTCTGAGAAAGCCGCCGGCCCATCTCGCCGGGGTCGGGAACGTACTGTTCCAGCGCCGTCCGGCAGCCGATGTGCACCGTGAATGGCTTCGTTTCCTGCCGACCCTTCACACTCCGCAGACGGGCGAGAGCCTTCGGGTCGGTGGCCCACACGCCTATTCCGTAGACGGTCTCGGTCGGGAATACCACCAAGCCACCACTTGCCAGACACGCCGCTGCCTCCCGGATCACATTCCAGTAACCAGTTGCGGCATCAGGTTTTAAGACCACCGTCGCCATCGATGTTCCGCCTGTTCGCTCTGCCGGCCTTTGGGGGATGCCGTGGCAGTGTACGCGATCCGACTCTTCGTGCAAAGGATACCCAAGATCACGCCACGCTGGGGGGACCTGCATCAGTCCCGGCGACGACCTTGTCGTTCTCGACGGCGGGCGGCTGAGCCAGTCCGAGAACCTGGGACAGAATCGCCCCGGTGATGAAGATGAGCGATAAACCGACCCGGACGGTCCATACCACCCCCTGTGCCTGGAACGGCTCCGTGGAGTCGCTCAACACCCGAGGCAGCGGTAGCTCCTGCTTGGTCATCGCCCAGCGAAGGAAGCCCAGGAAACCACCCGGCGGGTACCGCGTCCGGAGCTGATCCAGGAAGCCCTTCTGAACACCTTCTCGCAGCCGGATCGTCTCCTCGGGACAGAGAGAACGGTACCTGAAGCTCCCCCGCACTGCCTTCTGAACGTCTCCGATGATGGGATACGGCCGAAGCCCGCCGGCTCCGTACGTGTACAGGTTGTACCCACGCACGTTGCAGTACTCGCCGAACAGGCTGGTCGCCCAGATCACCAGACTGACCGCGATACCTACCACCCAGAGTGCAGGGAGAGGGAGCGGCCGGGCCGAGCGTCCAGACCGGTACATCGTCGCCCCGACCAGCAGGCAGAAGAGAAGGCAGAAGAACAGGCCGAGGTAGAACGGCAGAGCGGCCAGCGTGGCCAACAGCCAGCCGACGGGCACCCCCAGGGCGCATCCGGCCAACAGCACGATCGGAACTCGCCCCGCTCGACGGTGGGGTACAGTGTCGGTCACAGCGTCTCCGGTACGACGAACGGCTTGCGGTACTCCGCGAAGATCATCTTGGCCGCCTCGGCATCGCCAGTGATGGTCTCGGCTTTGGCATCAACGGTCAGCTTGCGGCCAAGGACGTACTCGGTCTCCTCGAGCTTGACGCCATTGCCCTTGAGGTGCTCCTCCATGCGGCCCAGCGTTTCGTAGGCGTCCTTGTTGTCACCGAAGGCCTTGGTCTTCGGGTTGAACGGTGCCGGCTTGCCAAGTTGCTGGGACAGGCATGCCAGGTGGCATAGGGCACTCGAGTAGTGACCTTCCAGGATCTCAGCGTTGAGATCGGTTATCTTGCGGCTCTTGACCGCGGCAATGAAGTTGGCGAAGTGATCCTCGCCGCCCGGGCCGCGGGACTCGTCCACTTTGGGCAGCGGGGCCGGCTGGTTGCTGTCCTTCGGATAGAACTTCCTGTCCACGATCATCCCCGCCTCGAGGTGGAAGATGTTGCCGATTCCGGAGCCGTGGAACTTCTTGGTCTCCAGGCCGCGGACCTCGAAAATGAGCTGGGTGTCGCCGAAATCCATGATCGCCAGCTGCGTGTTGGGCGTCTGTCCCTGGTCCTTGTAGCCGAATCGGCCGCCGAGGCTGATGACACTCTTGGGCAAGGTCGCACCCGGAATGCCCCAGCGGGCGATGTCCATCTGGTGGACGCCCTGGTTGCCGATGTCGCCGTTGCCAAAGTCCCAGAACCAGTGCCAGTTGTAGTGGACCAGGTTCTCGTGGTAGGGCTGCTCGCGGACTGGCCCGAGCCACAGGCCGAAGTCGAGTTCCTTCGGCGGCTGGGCAATCTCCTTGAATCCGATCGAGCCGCGCGGCTTGTAGCACAACGCCCGGGCAACCAGCAGCTTGCCGAGCTTGCCGCTCTTGATGACCGCGACCACGTTGGCCCATGCCGCGTCGCTGCGGCTCTGGGTGCCATGCTGGACAATCCGATTGTACTTGCGGGCCGCATCAGCGGCCACACGGCCTTCGTGGACGTTGTGGCTCATCGGCTTCTCGACGTAGACGTCCTTGCCCGCCTGGCAGGCCCAGATCGTCATCAGCGCGTGCCAGTGGTTCGGGGTGGCGATCGACACCACGTCCACGCTCTTGTCCTCGAGCACGCGGCGAACGTCCTGAACCATGACCGGGGCCTTGGCGCCCTTCGCTTCAAGCTGCTTGTCCCACTTGGCGAAGAGCCGGCTGTCCGGGTCAACCAAGTAGGCCAACTCACACTCGTTCTTCCTGCCCACGAAGGCCCCGATGTGGGAGCGGCCCCGGCCGTTCACACCCGCCACCGCCACGCGGATCCGGTCGTTGGCTCCGAGCGTTCCCTGGGCCTGGGGTGCCGCTTGTGTCCGACGAGCCGCCGTGGATGCCATCAGACCGGCCGCCGTGACCACACCCGTCCGAATCACCTCTCGCCTTGTCCATTTCTGATTGCCCATGGTCGACGCCTCCCTCGCGCGGTTCAGTGACAGAAGTTCCCACCGATCCGGGTGACGCCCCGGGATCGCCGGCTCCAGTTTAACCTCCCGTCGACGTGCCGTAAACGCCACGACTAACGGCATTTGACACCCTCCCGAGTCTGCTCCTACAGTGTGCGCGAGTCGCCCCAACGGATGGCGTGGGTTGAGCGATGTCACCTTGGGCCATTGCCAGAGACGGAGCGAACGTGTCACGACTCGACAGGATCAAACAGATGCTGGCGGCCGAGCCGGCCGATGTCTTCCTCAACTTCTCCCTGGCGATGGAACTGGTCAAGGAGGGTCGTCAGGAGGATGCGGTGGCCCAATTCGCGCGGGTCAGCGAGCTCGACCCCGCCTACGTGCCGGCCTACTTCCAGCAGGCCAACGCGCTCCTGGCCATCGACCGGAAGGCGGATGCCAAGGCAGTCCTGCAACGAGGCATCGCCGCCGCTCAGAAGGTTGGTGACAAGCACGCCGCCAGCGAGATGGGGCAGATGCTGAGCCTGCTGGGGTAGCGGGCCGAAAGCCGAAACACCGCTTGACCGAACTCGCCAGAGTTCGAAAGCCGAGGCAGGGCTTGCCCCCCGCGAACTCCGGATACGGCGGGTGACAAGGACGGCCGGAGTGAAGCGCGGCCGGCACGCCCAACCAACTGGTCTGGCGGTGTTCCGCAAACGGCATCCCGAATCCGGGTTCTGGCTCGTGGGCAAGCCGGGTGTCTCCCGGGCGAACTTCACGAGCTTCCCGGCCCAGAAGTGGTTCCCGCCGTCCACCTCAATGCAGGAGGACTGCGACATGGGTGTCTGATCCGCCTTTCCATGCCCGTTGGAGCGGAGGAATGGGTCTTGCGCCAAGCCGCCTGGACGGGAGGATGCGAATCGGCACGCAGAGGTTCGCGTGGAGGTAGCCCTTCGTGGACGGACCTGAAGTCCTCTCATCCGCCGGATCAGCCGCTCCGCACGCCCGCGAGGTGACCCGGCTTCGTGATGTGTCGCGGGCCCAGTGGAAGTCCGGGCTGGCCGCGTGGCTGGGGTGGCTGTTCGACGGCCTGGACATGCACCTCTATACGCTGGTGGCGCTCCCGTTCGTGGCCGAGCTGCTGGCCACACAAGGGACGGATCCGCGGGTGAAGGAGTACGGCTCGTGGATTCAGGCCTCCTTCCTGGTCGGCTGGGCGCTGGGGGGCGGCTTCTTCGGGCGGGTCGGTGATCGCCTCGGTCGCACCCGGGCTCTGGTACTGACCATTCTGACCTACGCGTTGTTCACCGGCCTGTCCTTCTTCGCCCAGACCTGGTGGCACCTGTTCATCTTCCGCTTCCTGGCCGCGCTGGGCATCGGCGGCGAGTGGGCGGTGGGTGCGTCGCTGCTCTCCGAGACCTGGCCGCGCCGGTGGCGACCGTGGATGGCGGCCGTGCTGCAGACCGGCGGCAACCTGGGCATCCTCCTGGCCTGCTCCGCGTACTGGGTGGTCTCGCACCTCGCTCTGCCCAACCGCGGTGTGTTCCTGGTGGGCGTATTGCCCGCCCTGATGGTTCTGTGGATTCGCCGCTCGGTGCCCGAGTCGGACGAGTGGCATCAGGCCACAACGCAGCGGGCCGGCCGGGCGCCCGGGGTTGCCAGCCTGTTCCGCGGCGGCATCCGCCGGACCACCCTGCTGGCAATGGCCGTCTGTGCGACCGCGCTGACCGGTCATTGGGCTTTCCTGTTCTGGTCGACGCAGCATCTGCGCAGCCTCCTGGACCGCGAGGGCTGGCCCGCCTCACAGGTCGGGGCCCAGGTGAGCGAAGCGTTCATGCTGGTGATCGGGGTGTCGATCGGCGGCAACTTCCTGGCCGCAGCCCTCGCCCGGCGAGTGGGCTTTCGCCGAGCGATCGCCCTGTTGTGTGTGGCCTACTTCTGCTGCCTGACCGTGTGCTATGGTGTTCCGCGCGATCCTGACGGCCTGTTGTACTTCCTGGCGGCCATCGGCGTCTGTCACGGCGTATTCGCCCTGTTCACCATGTACCTGCCGCCGCTCTTCCCGACGCTGCTGCGGACGACCGGCGCGGGGTTCTGCTTCAACATCGGCCGCATCGTGGCCGCCTTCGGCACGGTCTTCTTCGGCCTGTTTGCCAGGGTCGGCGACTACCGCCTTGCCCTGTGGTACGCCGCGTTCCTGTTCATCCCCGCCGGGGCGATCGCCCTGTTCCTGCCGGAGAATCCGGCTCCTCAGAATCCCGAGGCCGCCGCGGCCTGCTGACCTCGTCGCCCGGCTACGTCTCCGCGCTGCCCATCGATATGGGACCTCCGGCCTGGCCATCCGGGCATCCGGCCCGGTGACCGATCGTCGCTTGGGGCAAGCAACAACAACCAGCCGCCCGTGATCGGCGGGGCCACGCAGTCGCCGGCGACGGTGATGGCCGCCTGCCCCGTGTGGGTGACGGCCACGGTGACCGACGACCGCGGCGCCGTGGCTGTGGTCCTGACCTACGACGCGGGCGACGGGGCCGGGACCCTTGGCATGGACGACGACGGTGCCCACCACGACGGCACTGCCGGTGACAGCGAGTACGGCGTCCAGATTCCCGGCTCCGCGTGCGGCAGAACGGTGAATTGCTACATCACGGCCATCGACTATGGCGCGCAGACCACCGATCCGGCCAGCGCTGCGATCGTGCACTACTCGTACGACGCTATTCACTCCAACCACGACAGTCACGAACCTGTCGAACCTGGGAACGTGACGGGATTGCGATCGGCGGTCGGTCGGCGGAATGCCGCGGGCTGGCGACGCCTCGCTCTCCTTCTTGCCCAGGTGACCTGAGGCCCGGGCATGATATGATGGGCTTGCGGGCGGCCCCGCGGCACCCAGCCGAGGGGGGGCGCCCGGCGAGGAGCCCTGCCGTCATGGTGAACACCGGCGAGCCGTCCGACTCACGGCCAATGCTGCCTCCTTGCGATCATGCTCCGGCCCGATACACGGGGCCGGGTCCGGAGGAGATTCTCGCGCTGCGTCGCGACTATCTCGGGCCGGGCGCGTTCACCTACTACCGCCGGCCGCTGTGCATCCTCGAGGGCCGGCTGCAGTACGTGTGGGACCACGCCGGCCGTCGCTATCTCGACGCGGTAGGTGGGATTGCCAGCATCAGCGTAGGGCATTGCCACCCGAAGGTCACTGCCGCCGCCTGCGAGCAGCTTAACCGGCTGGTTCACACAACCACGCTTTACCTCCACCCGACGGTTGTCGCCCTGGCCCGGGTGCTGGCCGCTCACATGCCCCACGGCTCCGGTCTGCAGGCGGCCACCTTCGCGAATTCCGGCAGCGAGGCCAACGATCTGGCCACCATGATGGCTCGGCTGCACACCGGGCGTTCCCAGGTGCTCGCCCTGCAGAATGGCTACCACGGCGGGACGCAGACCACGATGGCGTTCACCGCCTTGGGAACCTGGCGGTTTCCGCTTCCAACGCCGCAGGATGTTGCCTTCTGCCCGCCGGGCTATTGTTACCGCTGCCCGTTTGGCCTGAGCCATCCCGGCTGCGATCTGAAGTGCGCCCGCAGCGTCGAAAACACGATCCGCTACGAGACCTGTGGCGAGGTGGCCTGCTTCATCGCCGAGGCAGTCCAGGGCGTCGGCGGCGTGGTCGTGCCGCCGCCGGGTTACTTCCAGATCGTGTATGACATCGTTCGCCGGCACGGCGGGCTGTGCATCGCCGACGAAGTCCAGGCCGGACTGGGTCGCACCGGGCGGCACTTCTGGGCGTTCGAGAACTGGGGCGTGGTACCCGACATGGTGACCGTAGCCAAGGGCATCGCCAACGGGGCTCCACTATCCGCCTGCGTGACCCGGCAGGAGGTGGCCGCGAGCATGACACGGCGGCTGCACTTCAACACCTTTGCGGGCAACCCGGTTTCGGCTGCCCAGGCGCTGGCGGTGCTCCGGACCATCGAGGAGGAGCGGCTGCGTGACAACGCCGAGCGGGTGGGCGCCTACTTGAAGACCGGCCTGCTGGCCCTGCAGGAGCGATGCGAGCTGATCGGCGAGGTTCGCGGCATGGGCTTGCTCATCGGGATCGAACTGGTCAAGAATCGAGTCACCAAGGAGCCGGCGGGCGAGGTGGCGGCCGAGGTGTGCGAGCGGGCCAGGGATCGCGGTCTGCTGGTCGGCAAGAGCGGCCTATCCGGCAATGTGCTGCGTCTGACGCCGCCCCTGTGCCTCACTCGCGACGACGCGGAGTTCGTGGTTGACTGCCTGGCCGAGTGTCTGCCAGGGCTTGGCGGCTGAAAACCGTCTGGCGAAACGACTCGATAGGCCATGACCGGCGGCGGGGCCACGTCGGCGGCCGTCAGCGGCTTGAACGTGTCCGCACCGCCCGGTCCGGCGTGCCATCCGCACAATCACGCCCGGGCCGTCACCATCCTCACGATCCGATCTCGCATCGCACAACCCGGTTCTGCACAAACCACTCCGGCTCACCAGCTGCACACCCGACCAGGATAATGAAGCCGAGGCTGAGCTTGAAAAGGAGAGAGGCTGAGCTTGAAGCGGAGAGAAACCGAGCTTGAAAAGGATAGACCGCCCCACGCGTCGGCGCTCTGCTCCTCAAACACCGCTCGCGCCCCGTCCATCCCTCCATCTCCGGAACACCCAACGTGATGTCAGCGCGGGAAGCGGCCTTCGGTCACCATCCCGTCAGATCTTTGACATCTGCACAGACCGCTGCCGTCAGCCATCAGACAGAACGTTGTACCCTGGCAATCTGGGCAAACCTTGGGTTCGTTTGGCGCTGACCCTTCACTCCAGAACCGCCACACCAGGCCCCTGGCGGGGTCGCCAACGCCGGTCCAGCCCGGAACGGTTGGCTTCGTTTGGCGCTTCGAGATCCTGACCACACCCCCCGCCCAACGCGCCGCGCCCCCATCCGACCGGGTTGGCACCCACCCCTCTGGCGAATCGCCGACCGCTCATCCCCGCCCGCTGATCCCGCACTGCCAACCGCCGACCGCAACTTGTGCCGCCCACCTCAGCGGGGGAGCAATCCCCTGTCTTGGAGGTGAGCAAGCACGGTTGCGGCCGCTTCCTGGGGAGTGACCCTGTCGTTGGCCAGGACCAGTTCCGGCTTGAGTGGAGCCTCGTAGGGGTCGTCCACGCCGGTGAAGCCCATGCCCTTGCCGGCGGCCAGGGCGGCGCGGGCTTTCTTGTACAGGCCCTTGGGGTCGCGTTGCTCACAGATCTCGATGGGGACGTCGACGAAGACCTCGATGAAAGGCAGGCCGGCTTCCTCGTGGATCTTGCGGGCCAGGTCGCGGTCCTTGCGGTAAGGGCTGATGAAACTGGTCAGGGAGAACAATCCGGCGTCGGCGAACAGCTTGGTGACCTCGCCGATCCGGCGGATGTTCTCTTCGCGGTCGGAGGCGGAAAAGCCCAGATTCTTGTTGAGTCCGTGGCGGATGTTGTCCCCGTCGAGGACGTAGGCCAGCCGGCCGGAAGCGATCAGGGCGTGCTCGACGGTGAAGGCGATGGTGCTCTTGCCGCACCCACTCAGGCCGGTGAACCAGATGGTGGCCCCCTTCTGGCCCAGGAGCTTGTGGCGATCCTCGCGGCCGACGTGTCCCTCGTGCCAAGTGATGTTGGTTGCCTTGATCTCGGTCATTCCGTTCGCTCCTCGTCCTGTGTTTCGATGGGCCGCTCCTGAAGGGGCCGCTTGGTTGACGGAAGGGGGTTACTATAGGGAGGGCGGGCGGCAGACTCAAGCCGGGCGGGCGCCGAGGATGAAGAGGTAGAGACTTGCGAGGGTGGTGGAAGCCTGGAGCATGTCTTTCCTGCCCCGCACGGGGATGGTTGGCCGCGAATGGCCCTGGCGTGGTGGGGCATTCGCGGCGTTCCAGCTGCTTGTTTCCGAGTTGCCAGGAAGGGATCATGTCGGCCATGAGGCAAGCGAAATCGGAGAAGCGTGTCGGTTGTGGCGGGCGGCGGCGACCTCGCTATGTGCTCGGACTCATGGCCGGGACCAGTGGGGACGGCATTGATGCGGTGTGCGTTCGAATCGACGGACGTGGCGAGGACATGCGGGTGCGCCTGGTGCGACATGATCACCGGCCGTTCGCGGCGGCCCTTCGGCGGCGGTTGATGGCGGTCATGGCTCCAGCCGTCACGCGTACCGAGGAGATTGCTCGTCTCCATGCGGAGTTGGGTGAGGCTTTTGGTGTGGCCGCTCACCTGGCGATCGAGGCGTGTGATCGGAAGCAGCGTCCGACGCTCATCGGGCTGGCCGGCCAGACGGTATGTCATCTTCCCGGATCGCGGCCGGGCAGGACGGTCACGCTGCAGTTGGGTGACGCATCCCGGGTGGCGGCTCGGAGCGGGGTGGTGACAGTATCGGACTTCCGGCAGGGCGATGAGGCGGCCGGCGGCCAGGGGGCGCCGCTGGTGCCTTGGACTGACTGGGTGTTGTTTCGAAATCGCGACAGGCCCCGGATCATCCAGAACATCGGAGGCGTGGCCAACCTGACCTGGCTCCCGCCCGGGGCGAGGGCGGAGGATGTAGTGGCGTTTGACACTGGGCCGGGCAACATGATCGTGGATGGCCTGGTGGCCCATGTGACAGGTGGGCGGGAGCGGATGGATCGGGACGGCCGGCGGGCAGCTCGCGGGCGGGTCTTGGGGGTGGTGTTGGAGCGTTGGCTGGAGCATCCGTTCCTGGCTCGGCGGCCGCCGAAGACGACCGGCCGGGAGGAGTTTGGTCGTCCGTTTGTGGAGGCTGAGCTGGGTCGGTTACGCCGGGCGAGCTCGCTACCCGAGGACTGGGTGGCGACGGCGACGGCGTTGACCGCCCGGACCATCGCCGAGGCCTGCCGGGGCTGTGTTCGGTGCTGGCTGAGGGGTCGGGGTACTCGGCCGACCGCCGCCGACGTCGAGCAATGCGGCCTGGAGGTGATCGTGGGCGGCGGAGGCGCGAAAAACCCTGTATTGATGGGCTTTCTGGCGGAGGAGCTTCGTGGATGTGTTGTTCACCCTATTGACTCCTATGGAATCCCCAGTCAGTCAAAAGAAGGTATAAGCTTCGCCATGCTGGCCGCGGCGCGGGTGGACGGTGTCCCCGCGAACCTGCCGGGTGTGACCGGGGCTCGGGGGCCGGCGCTGATGGGTCTGATCTGTGTGCCGCCGGTCTCGAGGGGGATGTGCTGATCGCGGGGCTGCCGGAGCAGTTGACTGGCGGTCAGCGGGGGGGGGTGGTGTTGATGGAGGCAGGGGTGGAGTTGGGCGCGGATGTGTCGGTTTTTCGGGTATGCGTAACTTCTTTTGGCGCAATTGGTTAACACAGGTTCTGACATGTGGGGGGAGGGGCGTGGCGAGCCGCCCGAAAAAAGCCCGTAAATCTCAAAAAAACTCTTGCAGCCAAAGGCGGTGGAGATACAATGAGGGTGTTAAGTCGCCTCAATCTCGGCGGAAGCGGCTCCTGTCTTGGAATGTACGGCCGCCGGTGTCAGTGTGTGTTGAGCGAGGGCGCCGGGTATTCGGGGCGAAGGGCCGGTAGAGGAGTGCCGGTAGAGGAGTGAGAGAGACCGCGGGTCTGAGGGTATTGATGGGCCCAGCGGAGCGAGGAGAGGAGGCATCTTGATTCGCCTCCCGCCTGCAGCAATAATGAAATAGCGTCGTAACGGTCCCTGTGTACGTTGCCTACGAGCCGTTCGTGACCGGCAGTCGATGAGCCGGTGTCGGTTTCTATGGGGGAAATCGGCGTGTGACGTGCAATGGGGGCATGTCCCAATACTCTTTTTCAAGAGGAGGTCGGAATGAGAACTCTGATCACAGTAGCGGCGGCCCTGGCCGTGCTCGTCGGCAGCCAGGCCTACGGCGCCATCTCCATCGACTACAAGCTGGAGCTTGGCGGAAAGAACTTCGCGACCGACTACCATACCAACGGGACGTTCCCGGCGTATGAGCGAGGTTCGGATGCCGACGGGAAGACCTTTGACAACGCCGCGTATCCCGATGGCGCGGTGGCCGACTGGGCCGTGGTTGTCGCGATGCCGGGTCTGGACGACGTCACTGGCACGTATGCTGCCGGTGCGGCCAACCTGGTGTTCGACCTGGAACTGCATGAAGGCACCGCGGATGGTCCGCTGGTAGCGATCGGCCACGGCGGCCCGACCATGGCCGGCTTCTTCAGCACGATCAACGATGGCACGACGGATCCGCCGGATCGCGTCAACCCGGTGCAGGATGCCGCCTTCCCGTCAGTCTTCGACGTTGACGGTGCGGGTGCCAGCGGTGGCCGTCTGTTTGACGTGGCCGCCAGCGGTGGTCCTGGGATGACCTTCAAGACCTACCCGTCGGATGCCGGCCACCCGGCCGCTTCGACTGCTCCCCAGGGCAAGCTGGTTGGCATGGGTGCCGGCTATGAGGAACTGGATCCGGTCGCCGGCCTCGGCGTTGCTGGCGTTGCGATCCCCGAGGGCGAGCCGTTTGCGGGCTTCTGCACCGCTCTGGGTGTCAAGGCCCTGTTCGAAGGCCAGATCAACCTGAAGGGTCTGAATGGCACCTACGTGCTCGTTCTGAAGGCTGGCGTGGGCAACAACGTGGCCCGCACCTCGAGCACCGAGTTCCCGATTTGCGATTCTGAGATCGAAGGCAGCTTCGCGGTTGCCGCTCCCACGGTCAACGAAGACACCATTACCTTCAGCGTGACCGGTGGCGGCGAGCCGTGCCAGGCCCCGGTGATGACCGCTGCGGAGAGCGTCAAGACCCACACCGGGATCGGCGACTTCGTGGTCAGCCTGTTCCCGACCAAGCAGAACGAGTGCCGTCGGAATGGCCCGACGAAGGTTGTTGTGACGTTCGATCGTGACATCAAGCTTGTGACCGGGACCGCCGCCGATGTGGCCGTCAGCTCGGGTGCGGTGAGTGCGGTGGCCGCTGCCGGCAACAAGCTGACCGTGACCATGAGTGGTGCGGCGAACGCTCAGTTGCTGACCATGACCTTCCCCGGCGTGGCTGATGGGACGGCCTGCGTTGGTTCTGCTGTGAGCGCCAGCTCGCTGTGCATCGGCGTCCAGGAAGGTGATGTTGGCAACAACGGCACCGTCAACACGCTGGACATGACCGTGGTTCGCAACAACACGGGTGCGGACATGAATCTGCCCACGACCAATTTCCGGGCGGACATCAACAGCGATGGCAAGATCAACACGCTGGACATGACCCGCGTCCGCAACAACATCGGCAACCCGGGCACCAAGTGCCCGTGATGTCGGTGGCGTGGTTTTTAGGGTAGCCCCGCTGGGGCCGGGGTAATAATCCACCCCAGCGGGCGTGACAAGTGAATAGCGAGTGCGTATAATGAGGTACTTGGGTGTTGTCCCAGTGCCTCTGGACTAGAAATTGTTAATACCGAAGGCCAAAGGCCGACCGGGGAGAGAAGAGGGTGTTCCACTTCCAATGTCCCGGGAGGCGAGAGAGGAGGAATCAGACATGAAGTGGATGTTGGCAGCGATTCTCAGTGTGGCGCTGGTGACGCCGGCGTTGGCAACCGTCGACATTACGTTGACGGCGGCCGATGATAGTGACGCCGTGTTGATCCAGCTTGCGCCCGGCGCAACGACCGGGACTTTTGAGCTGAAGAGCGGCCTGTCAAGGGCCACCGGCGGAGCGGCGATGTTCGGATATGATGCCGCCCTCAAGATGGAGTCGAGTGCTGGGGCTGCCGGTGTGTTCACGATTACCGGCCGCGTGGCTGGCCCGATCGTCGCCACCGTCTCAGGGGCAGCGAACGCGAATATCCTGAACGCCGTGCTCGGCCCGGCTCCGACCAAGGATATCGGGTACTTCGCCAACAGCGGTCAGCTGGATGACACCAATCTGCCTGCGGTGTTCGATGTTCTGACGATCAGCGCGACTGATCTGAAGGTTGGCGATGTGTACACGATTTCGGTCACCGCGATGTCGGATGGCAGCCTCGGCGCCAGCGACCCGAACGGCGACCTGATCGAGGCCGGCAAGCTCGGCGCTGTGACCGTCACGGTCACCCCCGAACCGGCCAGCTTGCTGCTCTTGGCTCTCGGTGGTCTGTTCCTCCGTCGTCGTCATGCCTGATCAGGGCGTGACGCGTCGCTGACCGATGGACAACACCGGTCGATGAGGTAAGCACAACGAAGGCGGGGTTGGTCTGTCACCAACCCCGCCTCTCTATGCGCACCGGGCCTTCGCCAGAGGTCGGGGCGGCGACATTCTGAGCGGTGTGCTGATGCGACGAGTCCCCCGGAGGACGCTGTGACGACCGAAGAGGAGGGAGGCGGACGGTGAATCCGGGCAGGCGGTTGGTTTCGGACAGGTGGTCACGGAATGCGGTTCCTGGGTGTCGATCTGGGTGGCAAGCGAATCGGGCTCGCCCTGGGTGAGTCTGAGTCAGGAGTTGCGTCTCCGCTTCGTACGATCGACGCTCGGGCGGACATTGCCGGGGATGTCAGCGCCATCCTGGCGGTGGCCGACGAATACGCGGCGGACGCGATCGTCCTGGGGCTGCCCCTGAACATGGACGACACGGAAGGGCCTCAGGCCAGGCTGTCGCGAGAGGTGGCCGCCGCGCTCGAGCGGGCTGGGTCACTGCCGGTCCGTCTGTACGACGAACGGCTGACCTCGCATGCGGCCGATCAGCGGTTGGCGGGGCGTGAGCTGACCCGCAAGCGGAAGAAGGCCCGGCAGGATGCCGTGGCGGCCCAGGTCTTGCTGGAGTCGTTCATGGCGGGATTGGGCGCCGATCCACCTGGGGCCACGGGGCAGGCTTCGCGGAGTTGACGAGGACCCGCTCTACATCTGGCGGGTGGGCACGCCGTGTGAGGATGCCTGACGACGCGGGTTCGGGCCATGATCAGAAGACGCCGGCGAGGCCGTAGAACAAGGCGACGACGGCCATGATGAAGGCGTCGAGGACGCCGGAGACGATCTGAATGATGATTTCCCCGATGATCTGCCTGAACTCGTCGCCCTTGAGATAGGCCGGAATCTGGTCCAGGCTGGCTTCCATCAGCGGCAGGATGAAGATCGCCGTCGGAAGGGTGAAGCTGAAGAGTCTGTTCCGAAGGAATCGCATGATCGCAGCTCCTTTGTGATGGTTGCCCGTCGTGTGGCCATTATATCAGGGGCCGGTGGCCTGTACAGGAATACCTGGGCCATCAAAAGCCATTGAGGCGGCTCCGGTAGTATGCCAGCCGTTCCTGGGGGGTCATTCGCTTGAAGTCCGGTCCGGGCTTGACTGTGGGCGTCGCCTCGGTTGGCTTTGGGGGGGTGTGGTCGGTCTTGGTGGCCTGCTTGGGCGTGTCCGGTCGAGCGGCGGCTCGGGCGGCGGGTGGGGGTCTGCCGATCGAGGCGGGGACTGTGACCTGGGCTGTGGTGCCGTAGCTCATGACCTGGGTGGTGAGCGTCATGTCCTCGTCGAGGGGTCGGAGGGGCTTGATTCCGAGTCCCTGGAGCACGCCGTGGTAGGCGCGGACCGCCTCCTCCGGGCCGATCTGCTGGTCGACGATTCTCCTCAGCATCTCGATGAAGGCGAGCTGGTGCTCGGCGTTGTTGATCTTGCGGCCGTAGAGAGCGACTTTGGCTCCGTGCTTCTGGGCCTCGGCGATGAGTTTGAAGGCATCGTAGGTTGTTCCTGACGAGCCGCCGAGGATGCCGACCACGAGGTTTGGATCGTAGCGGGCCAACTCCTCGGTATACTTAGGACCATGGTAGACCATCTTCAGGAACAGGGGCCGGCCGCGGTCGGGAACGCCGGCGAGCGTGCGAACGATCATATCGTTGATGAAGCCGCCCAGTTTCTCCGAGGGGATGGTGTTGACCGGGGCGTTGGGGTCGAAGACCTCGAGGAAATGGCGGAAGCCCTTCTGTTCGGCCTCGATCCGGAAGGCCTTGTAGGCCTCGATGGTCTGGTGATCGAGTTCGGTATCGTTGTTGAAGGTGACGCTGTAGAGACCGAGGTTGGCGCCGTGGACGCGCTCGGCCTCGGTGCACTCGACCTTGCCGCACTGGAGCTGGTCGATGGTTGCGGTGCGGAACGGGCGTGAGGGCTGGTGGATGAAGATGCCTTCGCGCATGACGTGGATATCGGTGGTGTCGTTGGCCCGGGCGGCGGGGGTGACGTGCGAGTGATCGAACAACCGCTCCTGGATGGTCAGGATGCCGCTGGTATGAGCGGACATGAGCATGATATCGACGAGTCCCTGGCGAACCACGTCGCGAATGCACTGGCGGAACTCGTCCAGGGTGCGGAACTTGCCTTCCTGGGCATAGTGTTCGGGTGACTTGCCGGGTGCGGCGATGCCCCAGGCCATATCGGCGTCCTTGGCGTCCGCGATGATGAATTCGCGGCATGAAGGGTCGGTCTTGATCTTGGCGAGTTTGACGTCGAGGCTTTTCTGAGTCATGGCTGGAGTGGTCCGTGATTGGTTGTTGGTCGGCAGTTCGCGACCGTAGGATGTCGCGGCATCATCACTGTTTCCTCGTTTTCGGGACGAGAGCCGGCCCGCCGTCCAGGGAGATGCCGTACAGATGGCTGGGGCCGGTCGTCTTGAACTCCCAGGGTCCCTCCATCCAGCGGGCCCGGTCGCCGTACCGGGCGCTCATGTTGCGGACCTCCACCCAGGCGGAGACGTCGCCGTCCTCTTCGATTGAATAGATGTGGATCGTGCCGTCGAGGCCAATGAACGGCTGCCGAGCGGGCGACCAGGCGGTTGAGGCGATGAACCGGCCGTTTTCCGGCGTGACCTTGAACTTGCCTGTTTTGAGTGGCTGGTCGAGGATGATCACGAAGGTACGGAACCACTCGTCGTTGTACTCCTTGGGGTCGTCGTGCACCCGCGAGCCGACGAACATGACCTGGCTGCCGCCGGATCGGACCTGGAGGGGCTGAGCGGGGCCGGATCGGTTCAGGCCGATCCGTTCCTGGCCGGTGATTGGGGGCATGTCGACCTGCACGTCGTGAACCACGCGGAACTCCCACCAGTCGTTGGGGTCCTGGCATCCGGTGGTCAGGAGGACGGTCGCGGCCAGGATTCCGGCCGCCATGCCGGCCAGGAGCCGGGGCCAGGTTGTCTCGCTTCGATCAGGGGCCGTTCTCGATTCTCTGGTATACATGGCGTGTCTCCTCGACGATTGCCGGAGGATGGCTCTCACTTTGCGGCGGCCATGATCCGATCGGTGATCTCCTGGACGACCCGTTCCATGTCTGCATCGGACCAAGGGCCGGAGGCGGCCGCTTCGATCGTGGCGTCGGGCGATTTCGAGCAGCAGCTCGCCTGGTCGTAACCCCGGCCAAACTCGGTATTCACGCACAGGTCGGCGTTTTGCAGCCGACGGGGATCGACGCCGATGCCGAACCGTTCTTTGAGGTCGAGAAGTTCTTCGACCTTGGGTTCGCTGATTCGCTCGACCCGGCCGATCTGTTTGGCCAGGAGGAGGATTCGGCAGTAGGCGTCAAGGATTTCGGTCCACCAGTAGGCCCGGTCGACGGTCTCGCCCCAGGATACCGTGCCGTGGTTCTTGAGGACAGCGATCTTGGATTTCTGGACGAAGGGGAGGATGGTGTTGGCGAAGTCCTGGGCGCCGGGTGTTTCGTAGGCGGTGGTCGGGATGGTGCCCAGGAAGACCTCGACCTCCGGGAGGATGCATGTTGGAATGGTCTCGCCGGCCACCGAGAAGGCGGTTGCGTGGGGGGGGTGGCAGTGGACGACGGCGTTGACCTCGGGGACCTGCTTATAGATTTCCAGGTGGAGGAGTACCTCGCTGGTTCGCTTCTTGCGTCCGGCGATCTGTTTGCCGTCTATCTGGACTGTGCAGATGTCGTCCGGCTTGAGGAAGCCCTTGGAGACCATGGTTGGCGTGCAGAGGACGGTGTTCTTGTCGATTCGGCAGGAGATGTTGCCGTCGTTGGCCGCGGCGAAGCCCTTGGCGTAGATCTTGCGTCCGACCTCGCAGATTTCCTGTTTCAGTTTGAACTCGTTGACCATGATTGACACCTCGAAAAAGCGATCGGCGATCCGCTATCAGCTGTTGGCTTTGAGCCAGTATCCTCCGGGCCTGCTTGCCCCGGGGGCCCAATTCTATCTTACTTCTCTGATCTCAACTCTGGTTTCCCTCATACGTGATTTCGTCCAGCAGGCACGCCAAGTAGGAGTCGATGGCCACGGGATCGGGGTGGAACGGCATGGCTGCCTCGCGGCCCTCGCTGAAACCGACTTTCTGTCCCAGGCCGGCGCCGAGTTGATCGTAGACGACCACGGGCTCGGCCCTGCTGGGTGCCCCGGTGGGGAGTACCTCGGGATCATAGGGCTCGATGATCAGCAGTCGGCCGCCGATCAGCTTCTTGTCGGCCACGCTGAGGGTGACCTTGCCGATGACCTCACCAATCCGCACGGCCGCCTCCTTGTTCAAGGTCGGAGATGATGGCGCCGATTTCGACCTGGGCGGCCGTTGGGCCGGCCAGGAACCGCTCGATCATCTGCCGCATCTGGTAGGGGGTCTGGGCCGGGTATTCGAGCACCAGCACGTTGATCCCCAGTTCGCGGCAGGCCTCCTCGACCATAGGCACGTTCACACCGAGGGCGGCGCGGATACCGGTGTGCTTGTTGGCCACGCACACGGGTACGGCCCCGTCCTGGGCGAGGACGACGCCCTTGGCCACCTGTTTGCGGGACACCATGCCGCACAATCGTCGCGTGGCGGCACTCAGTCCGCCGCGTCCGGCCGCCGGTTCGATGATTTCGGACAGGCCGCCGGCGCGATCGAGCATGGTTCGCACGGCCCGGATTTCGGGCAGCTTAGGTTCCATGACCACGCCCAGGCTGTGTTTTTCGACCGGACAATCGGTCCAGGTCACCGGGACGGCGTGGTCCTTGAGCCAGTCTCTGGCCGCCGGGGTGAGAAGCGACCCTTTTTGCAGCGTGATTGCCGTTCCCTCTTTGAGGAGGTCGCTAAGCGTCGTTGCGGTGACCACCGGCCGTCGCATGTGTTAGCCCTTCTTACCCGCCAAGGTCAACACCTCTTTGGGATGGTCGCAGATGCACATGACCCACCAGCGGGCGGGCGAGGTCGGGTCGTTGACCATTTCCCGGCCATAGATGCCGTCGCTGCTGAGCACAACGACGTCACCCGCCCGGGCGCCCAGGGTGTCCATGGCCAGCACCGGATCGGGTGAAGCCGCTCCCAGCGGATCGGCCACGAGCAGCCGGGTGCCGTGAAGCGATTTGTGCTTCACGGTTGAGACGGCTTTTCCGACGATGCGAGCGAGGATCATGGCTGCGGCTCCTTCGGAGCGAGTTGAGAGTAGAGAATGAAGAATCGAGAATAGCTCATTTCAGCGTCTCAGCTTCTTCACGGCTGTTCTTCATCCTCGACTCCTCGTCAGACAATGCGGAGGTTTTCGACCATGACGCATCGGCGTTGACGGGTGTAGGTCAAGGGGCTGGTGATGCCTTCGCCGGTGGGGGAGGCGATGCTGTAGCTGCCGTAGCCTTCGCCGCCGGAACCCAAGCCGGTCATACAATGCCCGTTCTTGATGAAGATCGTGGTGTTCACCGCCTTGCCCATCTTGGTCATGTGGTCGACGTTCTTGGACCAGATCAGGGCGGTGTGGCCGAAACCGTGCTCGAACTTGACCGCCAGGGCGATCGCCTCGTCCACGTTTCGGCAGCGGGTGACCGGCAGGAACGGCATCATCTGCTCGCAGGGCAGCCACGGGCTGCTGACGTCGACCTCGCCATACAGTATCTGCGTACCGGCGGGCACGGACAGGCCGATCGCCTGGGCGAGCACCTGGGGATCCTTGCCCACGAAGTCCTTCCTGGCAAGCCAGTGACCGCTCTTCCTGTCCTGGTGTATGGCCGCCCTGGTCAGGGCGTCGATCTGCTGGCTGTTGAGGCGATATCCACCGTGGCGGCTGAAGGCTTCGAGCAGCTTGTCGGCCACGGCGTCGACCACGAACACTTCCTTTTCGCCGATGCAGAGCACGTTGTTGTCGAACGCGCAGCCGTAGATGATTCCTGTGGCGGCCTTATCGATGTCGGCGGTTTCGTCGACGACGACGGGTGGGTTGCCCGGTCCGGCGACAATGGCTTTCTTGGAGCTGGCCATGGCCGCGGCCACGACGCCCGGGCCGCCGGTTACGCACAGGACCTTGATGTCGGGATGTCTGAAGATGTCGTTGGCGGTTTCGAGCGTGGGATGCTCGATGACGCAGATCAGGTTTTCGAGACCGGTCCGTTCCTTGATCAGCCGGTTGAATCGCTGGGAGCCGAGCACGGCCGACTTGGTGCCGGACGGGTGGGGGTTGACCACGAGCGTGTTACCGGCGGCGATCATCATGATCGCGTTGCATGCCAGGGTGGGGATAGAGTGGGTTACCGGCGTGATCACCCCGAGCACGCCGTAGGGGGCGTGTTCGACGAGGGTGATCCCGTAGTCGCCGCTGTAGGCGTCGGTCTCGAGCATCTCGATGCCCGGGACGCTCTTGCCCACGCCGATGAGTTTGGCGATTTTGTGGTCGAGTCGGCCGATTCCGGTTTCCTGCAGTTCGAACCTGGCGAGTTCCTCGGCCTGGCTGATGCAGGTTTCGCGAATGCACTTGATGGCCTCGGCACGGGCGGCGATCTTGGCGGCGGAGAGTCGCTCGAAAGCGGCCTTGGCGGCGGCGGTGGCGCTGTTCACGCACTGGAAGATGCCGTCGGTGCCGCCGGTGCGGACGGTCGGCGTTGTGGTGGTTCCCGATCCGTTCGCCTGGAGGCGGCTCAGGACTTCGCTGACCACGTCACGAATCAGTGTCTCGTTGATTGCGGTGCTCATCGCTTACCGATCCTTCTTGTAGAGCTCATGTGATCCGACCTGGATAGCGTCGATGATTCCAACCACGACCGCGTCGGTTGGAACGCTCTTGGTCTCGTCGGTCAGCCGGGCGGAGCTGCCCTGGGTTACCAGGACCAGTTCGCCTTCGCCGGCTCCGAGCGTGTCGATGGTGACGGCCACGCGGCCGGTCGGGGTCAGCTCGCCCGGCGATCCCTTGACGTTCATCGCCTCGACCAGCAGGAGCTTCTTTCCGGTTACGCTGGCGATCTTCTGGGTTGATACGACGCTTCCGGTCACCTTGCCGATGAACATGCCTGTTTCTCCGTTGGTCCGAGGGCGGTGCTTGCGACGGTGGGCCGCGTTCGCCGGGTGTCCTGGCTGATGGGGTGTCCGGCTTCACCGCCCGGGATCCAGCCCCGGTTCTGGACCGGCTGTTGGCCGATCGCGTTTGGGGGCTGGGGGGGCCACTCAGGCCTTGGGTAGCACCTTTTCGACCTCGCCGTGTGGTCGAGCGATGACATCGACGCTGACGACCTCGCCGATCTTGGCGGCGGCGGCGGCCCCGGCATCGACGGCGGCCTTGACCGCGGCCACATCGCCGGCGAGGATCACGGTCACCAGGCCGGAGCCGACCTGCTTCCAGCCCTTGTAGGCCACGTTGGCGGCCTTGAGGGCTGCGTCCGTGGCCTCGACCAGTGCGACCATGCCTCGCGTTTCGATCAATCCCAATGCTTCCTGGGCCATTGTCGTTGCTCCTGTGTACAAGTCGTTTCCATGGGTACGGGGGTCTGGCCGGTGTTCTTTTCCGGCCGCCGGCGAGACGTCGGTGTCCCGCTGTTGGTATCACCCTCTTGATGCCCCACGGCCGGTGTTGCCGCCCTGGGGTCGCACCTTCTGTTCTACCGTTTGCTCAACACCTCGCACGTCTGCCGGGCGACGATCAGTTCCTCGTTGGTTGGGATGGTCATGATCCGCACCCGCGAATCATCGGTTGAGACTGTCATTTCCCGGCCTTGAGCCTTGTTCCGTTCCTTGTCCAGCTTGATGCCGGCGTAGTCCATGCGGTCGCAGACCATGGACCGGAACGTGCAGCCGTTCTCGCCGATGCCGCCGGTAAAGACCAGTACATCTGCGCCGTTGAGTACCGCGAGGTACGCTCCGATGTAGTGCCGAACCGCCTCGACAAGCACCTGGGTGGCCAGGGCGGCGCGGGGATGACCTTCGGTGGCGGCTCTCTCGATGTCGCGCAGGTCGTTGCTGATTCCGCTGATTCCGAGGAGGCCGCCGTTTCGGGCCATTTCGCCGAGGGCCTGGTCGAAGGTCAGTCCGAATCTGGGCAGGACCTTGGGCAGGGCGTACGGATCGAAGTCGCCGACGCGGTTGTTATGCGGGAGCCCGGACTGAGGGGTTGTGCCGAAGCTGTTGGCCACGCTGGAGCCGTGGTCGATGGCACAGATCGAGCTGCTTCCGCCGATGTGGCAGGAGATGATCCGCAGGTCATCGCGTTTGAGCAGCTCGGCGGTACGGACGGCGATGTACTTGTGGCTTGCGCCGTGGTAGCCATAGCGTCGCACGCCGGCCTCGGTCCAGGGCCACGGAATGCCGTAGGTGGTCCGTGATGCAGGGATGGTTGCGTGGAAGGCGGTTTCGAACGCGGCCACCTGGGGCACGTCCGGCAGCCTGGCGGCGAAGGCTTTCATCGCGGCGACGTAGGGCGGGTTGTGGGCCGGGGCGATGTCGGCGAAGTCGGTCATGGTCTGGATGACCTTGGGGTCGACCCGGACGGCGCCGGAGATCGGTCCGCCCAGTACCGCCTTGAAGCCGATCGCGTTGAGTTTCACATTCGGATCCGGCAGCATTTTCAGGCAGCGGTCGATCGCTTCGCCGTGGTCGGCCACCCGGCCGGTCCAGGATTGCGGGCTGACCTTGACCGAGGCGTTGTCGCTGCCGATGCGTTCGGCGCCTCCGCGAGCGAGCTCTCGCTCGCCGGTCATGTCGAACAAGCGGAACTTGAACGACGTGCTGCCGATGTTGGCCACCAACACGATCATGCGATCAGGTCCTCGTCTGCTTCATCCTCTGACGGTGCCGTGGGGCACGGGTGTCTGGTCCATGTTGCGTGGATGCCACCGGCGGGGTGGATGTCACACCGTGCCGGTTTGCAGCCGGGCTGGTGATCAGAAGAACACGCCGGCCAGGCCTTCGTGGGGCCGGGCGATCACGTGGGCGCTGACCAGTTCGCCGACGCGGTTGGCGGCCTCGGCACCGGAGTCGACGGCGGCCTTCACGCTGCCGACGTCACCGCGCACGATGGTTGTGACCATGCCGCCGCCGATCTGGACGCTCTTGACCAGTTCGACGTTGGCCGCCTTGCACATTGCATCCGTCGCCTCGACCAGGCCGGTGAAGCCCATGGTCTCCACAAATCCCAATGCATCGCTCATTGCATCACTCCAAACTCATCCCGCCGAACCCGCGGGGCCGCAACGGGCCGCCGCGGCCGGCGAATGTCACCCTGGTTTCGACTCCTGCCGCATCTCGGCGGAAGGCTACTACTTACCCACCTTCTTGCCGGGGCCGCCGGGCAGCATGTTGGCCAGGTCGTCGTGCGGTCGTGGTATCACGTGCACGCTGATGACCTCGCCGACCTTGCTGGCGGCCGCCGAACCAGCGTCGGTGGCCTGCTTGACGGCGGCCACGTCGCCCTTCACATAGGCGGTCACATAGCCGCGCCCGACCTTCTCGTACCCGATGAGCCGGACGTTTGCCGACTTCAGCATCGCATCGGACGCCTCGATCAGCGTAACCAGGCCCTTGGTCTCGATCATTCCCAACGCCTCAAGTGTTGCCATCGATCGGCACTCCTGAAAAGAAGAAGCTATCCGCGATCCGCCACTCTTCTCGTCCTTGTATTGAGGAGAGGGGAGTGGGTTCTCTCGCTCGGCACTTTGAGTTCACTGCTGTTCTGGTCGTTCGTCACTTGATGAGTTCCACCCGTTTCGCCCCGGTCAGATTGCAGGCGTTGCCCTCGTCGGTATCCAGATGGACTTCGAGCTTGAGTCCCTTGGCGATGCGGGCGATCACGCCCTCAATCGTCATGCCGCAGTCGCCTTCGACGTGGAGCTTCATCAGGTCGCCGTCCCCGACGTTGTAGTAGGCGGCCTCGTCCGGGTTCAGATGCACATGCCGCATTGCCCGGATCACACCTTCCTTCATCTCGATATAGCCTTTGGGGCCGAGCACGATGCAGCCCGGCGTATCCTTGATGTTGCCGCTCATTCGCACCGGCAGGTCGATGCCCATTGCCACGCCGTCGGTGAAGGCGAGCTCGATTTGGTTTTCCGGCCGGCAGGGGCCGAGGATGCGCAGGTTGGTGATGGTTCGGTGTCGGGGTCCGATGATGGTTACCATCTGTTCGCTGGCGAAATAGCCGTCCTGATACAGCGGGCGGAAGACGGTCAGTTTGGCCCCGGGCCCGAAGAGAGTCTCCAGGTCGTGCTGGGTAATATGCATGTGTCGTGCGGATATGTTGACCCGCAATTCGGGCCTGGCACCGGCGGGAGCTCCACTCGGTGATGCGGCCGGGCGGGGTCGGCCCAATCGCTGGCGTACGACTTCTCGCACCACTTGCTCGACCGCGGCACGATCCATGCCGCGATCCTGGGTGATCAGACTCATCCCTTACCTCCCGGTGTCGCTGCCACGGGGGCCACGATCAGTTCCACATCGAAGCCCTTGACTCTGTCGCACCATGCGGGGTCGAGGCCGTCGTCGGTTACCAGCCGGTCTACCATATCCCAGCCACCCAACCTGGCCAATGCCCGCCGGCCGAACTTGTCATGGTCCACGGTCACGATGACCTCGTCAGCCGACTGCACCATTTGTTGCTCGGCCTCGGCCATGAGTACGTTGGCGTTGTAGAGTCCTTCCTCGGTCACGCCCGCGAGTCCAACGATCGCCTTGCCCACGTTGAGCGAAGCCAACGCCTGGCGGGTGAGGGGTCCGAGGGCGACGCCCGTTCGCGGGTAAATATAACCGCCCACGAGAATCAGCTCGATGTTGGTCGCGCTGCTCAGCAGGTTCGCGATGGGCAGCGAATTCGTAACCACTTGCAGTGACCGGGTCAACAGATGGCGAGCGACCTGGAAGGTTGTTGTCCCCCCGTCGAGGAGGATGGTTTCGCCGTCTTCGATGAGTGCGGCGGTTGCCCGCCCGATGGCGACCTTCTCTGCCACGGCCGCCGACTCGCGGGCGGCGTAATTCAGGGCGCTGAACCGATCGCTGACGAACACGGCTCCGCCGTGGGTTCGCCGAACGAGCCCCTCCTCTTCCAGCTGGGTGAGGTCGCGTCGCACGGTGGATTCGGACACGTCCAATTCGGTTGCCAGCAGGGACAGATCGGCGAATCCGCGACGAGCGAGTACCTCCGATAACTGCTGTCGTCGCTCATCCGCGGTCATGTTCGCATCCTTTGCTGCCAGGATCTACTCGTATTATCGCCATATTCTGATCGAATGCAATCAAAATCTTTCAACTCGAGATTGGGACTGGGGTGGCCGACAGGCACTCACAGGGCATCCCGTTGACACTAAGATTATGATAAACAATAGGTTATGGATGGAATGATCTCCCTCTGGGCCTGTAAGTTATCCACAATTGAGCTGTGAGATTCCGTGAACAAGCTGGTTGCTCACAGTAGGCGTCGCGGCTGGGTGAGTGGATGCTGGGCGTTTGATGGACTCGCTTTTGCCGGGTGACGGGTCTGGGCGCTGGAATCGAATGGCCGGGGCTGCGGCGGCGCGAGGAGGCTGGGCGAGGTCCCCGGGCGGAAGGAGTTTTTTGCGAGTATAAGCGGGTTTTGGAGGTGTTGGACGCAGCGAACGGGCGGGTGGGCTTATCGGCGCTGGGTGTTTTCACAGCGACGGAGCATGCTGTTGTGGTCCGAAGGGGGCGAGGCCAGCGGCTTGGATGGGGAGGGCTCGTCTGATGTCGGCTGGGTGGGTGGCCGGTCAAATCGCACGTTGGCTTACCAGATACGGGGTTGTCCGATGATGGGTTCGCCAGCTGCGATGATGAAAGCGAGGCGTGTTGGCCATGACAGAATCTAGCCAGTGTAGCTTGAAACGAAGCGATGGTGGGAGTAGGATAGAGTGGTATCCTGTGGTGCAGGAGAGGGAGTGAGGGTTGCGCATGCGCCGCAGGCTTTCAGGAAGGTCGGGCCGCCCTCCTCCGGTGGTTGTTCCGCTCTGTTGGATCGTGGTTCGGGCTGGGCTAGCCCTGCGTGCAGGCCGTCAGTGGCCGGTGGATGCGAGGTTCCGCGGCCGAGGGAGAATCGAGCCTGATAGGATAGTGACAGAGGGGCTGCAAGGCCGCCTCGTGTCCCGGTGACCATTGCCGGGACGGTCGAGTTGAACGAGCGCCTGCGGGAGTCCATCCGAGGCGGAGTGAGGCCGGCCCGACGCCGCTGAGCGGGGCGATAGGCCATTTGACCGGGTGGAAAGAAGTTACCCGTTTCTTCTGGCATCGGACGCAAGCCATTTCCGTTCACCGTCCAGACGCCCCCAAGTCGCTCACCACCCCTGGGCAAGTGGAGAAAGGAGCCCCCATGTCGCTGTTTGCCTTTCGTATCAGGCGTGCCATCGTGCTAGTCGTCATGACCGTTCTGACCCTGGTGACGCGGCCGGCAGTTGGGCTGCACCCGAAGGTGGAGTTTACCGAGCTTGCCCAGGCCGCCGACATCATCTTCATGGGCACGGTGCAGGGAGTATCGTCCCGGGTCGTTGGGGATGGCCGGATGGTGATGACCGACGTTCATTTTGGGGATGTGCAGGTCATCCACAGGAAGGATCATGTGCCGGCGGATCTTTCTGAGGGGATCACGCTTGCTTTTGCGGGCGGTGAAGCGGGCGGTCTGTCTGTCAGTGTGAGTGAAGTGCCGAAGTTTGCGGTGGGTGACCGGGCGGTTCTGTTTTCGCGGATGGACGGGACGGTATACGCGAACCCTCTGGTGGCCGGCGTGCAAGGGCTGTTCCGGGTGAAGCGTGACGTGGTCACGGGTGTCGATTACCCGTTCACCAACGGAAGCGCGGTGGTGGCGTCGGTGGAAGGGGGGCGGATGAGTCTGCTCCAGCGGGTTGATCGCATGGAGAACGGTCAGCCGGTTCGCCGTCCGGGTGTTCTGCGGAAGACGTGGTCGGTTCAGCCGATGGATGCGGCTCACTCGGTGAAGGCGAGTCAGATGGTGGAGCCTGCCGGGTTTTTAACGCTTTCGGAGTTCATCACCGGCATTCGGGCGGCGGTAGCGGGGCCGGCGCCCGTGCGGCCTCGACTGACTCTGGCTACTGGAGGGCTGGCCTCGTTGGGGCGTCAGCCGCCGTCGCCCGGCGTGCGCATGGCTCCAACCGCCGGCGGCATACCTCTCGCACCGCCGGGGCTGGCTTCGCTGGGCAGGAGCAAGCCGTTGGTTGCCGCGACGAGTCCGGGTATCGCCCGGACGGCTGCCGCGAGCGGGGTGGTGGAACTGTGCCACTGCGGCCACAAGAACCTGCATGCGGACATGGAGATGGTGCCGGAGTCCTTCTGGTGCTGGGCGCACGACAACTACGCGTTGTGGACGTACAACCGGTTCATGGACATCTACCGATGTTCTGCCAGCGACGGGACTGTCTACCTGAACGGCTACAGTGAGTTCTGCGGCTTCCTTGACGATGACACGGTGAACACGGCCTACTGCTTCCATTGGGGCAGTTACGTCGGGATGTGTGTTTCCACGGGGGCGCCCTGTTTGGCCATCATCGAGTCGGACATCATGTTCAATCCGGCGTATTCGTGGTGGGAGGATGCGAGCGACACAATCGGCCACAGCGACCGCGTTCTGTATCGCCCCAACGTCATGCACGAGCTGGGTCACAGTTGGGGGCTGGAGCGCGGGGACTGTGACGAGACGTATCTCTATCCTGATCCCAGTGTCATGCACGCGTACTACGACGACATTGTCGAGGACGGCTGGGGGATTCATCCCTACGACTCCGCCGCCATCCGCGACATCTACGACGATCAGACCTCGGTCATCGCGATCACGGACGTGGGGGTCGAGTCGTACTATGCGGCCGCTGACGGAAGCCTGACCAACTCGACCACGGACAAGACCGACTATGTGATCGGCGACCCGATCACCATCAGCAACTTCTCAGTGGAGAACATGTCGAGTACGGACACCTCAGAGGTGCGGCTGCGGTTCTGGTTGTCCGAGGACACCCACATCACGGAATCGGACTATGCCCTGGGAGGCTACGTGTCGTGGTGGAGCTTTGACAAGGAGAGCTACACGGTCAACGATTACGGCATGTGGATTCCCACGATTCCGACGGGGACCTACTACGTGGGAGCGATCGTGACCGTCAACGGTGCTGACTATGACTCCGACGACTACAGCTTCAACAATCGCACCTATCTTTACAGCACGATCAACGTGACCTGCCCGGCGCCGGGCAATCCGAGCGGTGTGACCGCAAGCGACGGGACCTCGACCCATCACGTGCACGTGGCCTGGATCGGATCCACGAATACCACCCGGTACGAAGTCTACCGAGGGACCACGTCGGATCCGGCAGCGGCCACGCGTTTGGCTTCCTCGGTGACGGGCACATCCTACGATGACACGAGCGCCGAGCTCGGCACGCGGTACTACTACTGGATCGTGGCCTGGAACGACGAATGCAACAGCTACTCCGCTCGCTGCGGAGGCAATTCAGGGTTCCGGGGCACTCCTGCTCCGACGGACGTGGTTGCCACTGACGGGACGCGAACGACTGATGTCCGCGTCACCTGGACGGCGGTGGAGGGCGTGACCCACTACCGGGTCTCCCGGGCCACCTCGTCGACCGGCACTCCGACGCCGATCAGTTCGTGGCAGACGGGCACCAGTCACTACGACACCACCGCGGTGCCGGGCAGCGACTACTACTACTGGGTTCAGGCGTCGATGGGTGCCGGCGGCGAATACATGAGTGCTTACAGCGTCTTGGACACGGGGTGGCGGATCATTCTGCCGCCGGAGGATCTTGACGCCACCAGCAGAACCTACACGGACTATATTCGGATCACATGGGACAGGTCGCTGGGGGCGACCCACTACCGGCTCTTCCGCAGCGGCGCGAGCGACGTTCTGACTGCGGTGCCGGTGACTGACTGGATTGAGGGCAGGAGCTTCGAGGACGCCGAGCCGGTGCCTGATGAGGCTTACTACTACTGGGTGAAGGCGGCGGCTTCCGCCACTGGCTATCACGCCAGTGCTTACAGCGACTCGGACGTCGGGCGCCGGTCGCTGGACTGCAACGCCAACCACGTGCCCGATGCGGTCGACATCTCGGGCGGTACCAGCGGCGACTGCAACAGAAATGCCATACCGGACGAATGTGAGGTGGCCGACGGAAGCCAGCCCGACTGCAACCACAACAACGTGCCTGATTCCTGCGATCTGGTCATGCACTTCGGGATGGGTTTGGGCGGGCTGTATGCGGCCGAGGCCTCACCGATCAGCATGGCCGTCGGGGATTTCAACAGCGACGGCAAGCACGATCTGGTCACGACCAACGATCCCGCGAACAGCATGACGATTCTGAGGGGTTCGGGAGACGGGACTTTTGCCTCGAGCACGAGCTTCTCGTTCGACTCGTCTCTCGCGACTGTTGTCACCGGCGATCTGAACGGCGATCACCGGGCCGATGTGGCCGTCGCGGCGACCAGCTCCAATACCGTCCGGGTTCTGATCAACAACGGCACGGGGGCCTTTGCGCCTCCGGTGTCGTATGCGATCAGTTCGGGTCCTTACGGTCTGGCGATTGGCAAGCTGGATGCCGACGGCGACTCTGACCTGGTGGTGACCAAGACCACGAGCAACCAAGTCACGGTGCTCTCGAACAACGGATCCGGGGTGTTCAGTGCCGCGGGCACTTACACGGTAGGCAGCTACCCGGTTGCGGTGGTTGCTGCTTCCCTGGACGGGTTTGCCGGTGTGGACTTGGCGGTGGCCAATTCGATATCTGCGAACGTCACCATTCTGCAGAATCTCGGCGATGGGACTTTCGTGACGTCGGGCACATGGGCTGCGGGTTTGCAGCCGCGTGCCATCCGGGCGGCCGATTTTGACGCCGACGGGGACATCGACCTGGTCGTGGCCAACCCTTCGGTGGGTGGCATTTCCGTGTTGATCAATGACGGGGCCGGTGGTTTCGGCACTCGGCGGCCGGTCAGCGTCGCGGCCTTGCCTCAGGATGTAGCCGTCGCCGACTTCGACAAGGACGGCGACGTGGACGTCGCGACCGCGAGCCAGGGTGCCGACAGTGTCACGCTGGTGCTGAACAACGGGAGTGGCATTCTTGCTCCCGTCGCCGACTACGCGACCGGCGGCGGGCCGCGGGCGCTGGTGGCCCGGGATTTCAATGCGGATGGTGTGCCTGATCTCGCGGTGGGGCAGTCCAATCCCAACGGTGTGCAGATGGTGCTAAACACGACGATCTTCCCGGTCAGTCCGGACTGTAACGCGAACGGGGTGCCCGACATTTGCGAGCCGGACTGCAACGCGAACGGGGTGGCCGACGATTGCGATATGACGGCTGGCACGAGCACCGACTGCGATGCCAACGGCGTGCCCGACGAATGCCAGCCGGACTGCAACGCCAACGGCATCGCGGATGCCTGTGACATTGCCGAGGGTACCAGCCAGGATTGCACGGGCAACGGTGTTCCCGACGAGTGCGAGGATGACTGCAACGGCAACGGCATCGCCGACGCCTGTGACGTTGCCCCGACGTTGGCTTTTGCGGACGTGGTCGACTATCCGGTTGGGAAGGGTGCTTGCGACGTGGTGGCCGGCGATGTGGATGGGGATCTGGACGTTGATCTCGTCTCTGCCGACTCCAGCGACGACACGGTCACGGTGCGGAAGGGGCTCGGCAATGGCAAGTTTGGAGCGGGGGCTTCCTATGCGGCCGGGGTCGGGCCATCGGCGGTCCTGCTCGTCAGCCGCAGCGGCAGCACGTTGCCCGATCTGGTGGTCACGAGTTTCGCCAAGGATTACGTTTCGATCCTGAAGAACAACGGCAGCGGTGTTTTTGCGATGAAGGCTCAGTATGCCGTTGGTCCGGGGGGGACCAGCCACGGTCCGTCGGACGTGACCGCCGCGGATTTGGACGGGGACGAGGATGAGGATCTCATTGTTGCCAACGCCTCGTCGGATTCGGTGGCTCTCCTTCAGAATCTGGGCTCAAGCGGTTTCGGGACTGCGGTGGTCAAACCGGTCGGCGACGAACCGGTGGCGGTGGTGGCCGGGGATCTGAATGGTGACAGGAGGGTGGACATCGCGGTCGCCAACTCCAACAGCGGCACGGTTTCGGTTCTGCTCAGTGGCGGCCTCGGGCTCGCCCCACCGGTCGACTACCTGGTGGGAACGAATCCGAGCGCCCTGGCGATCGCCGACGTGAACCGCGATCGCAGGCCGGACCTTGTGGTGACCTGCACCGGATCGTCGAGGATTCTGGTTCTGCTCAACAACGGTGACGGCACGTTTGGCGGGCGTGTGAAGCTGATCGCTCCGGGCACTCCGAAGGGGCTCGTCGCGGTCGATCTGGATCGCGACGGCGATCTTGACGTGGCCACTGTCGCTACGTCAATCGGCAAGCTGCTGGTGATTCGCAACAACGATGACGGCACCTTCATGTCTCCGATGGCGTTCACCGCGGGCAGTCTGGCCAGGGGCTTAGCCGCGGCATACATGAACACCGATTCCTATCCGGATATGGTGGTGGTGCGAGGCAGCATCCTGGGCGGCGCGGTGTCGGTGCTGCTCAACGCTTCCGGTCCGCCGCTGAGTCGCGACTGCAACGCCAACGGCGTTCCGGACGAATGCGAACTTGCCCTGGACGGCGACGGGGACGGCTGGCTGGACACGTGTGACAACTGTCCGGCGTCGTCCAACCCTGATCAAGCCGACAGCGATTTGGATGACGTGGGTAATGTCTGCGATGACTGTCCGAGCACGATTCCGGGCATAGCGGTGGATCAGCACGGCTGCCCGCCGCTGATCCCGGGCGATTTCGACCGCGACGGCGATGTGGATGGCGCCGACTTCACGGTTTTCAGGAGTTGCTGGCTGGGTCCGGTTATTCCGCGGGCGAGCGCGTGCGGCGGTTCCGACTTCGACGATGACGATGATGTTGACCAATCGGACTTTGGCGTCTTCCAGCGGTGCTACAGCGGGCGGAACAAGCCTGGCGACGCGGGGTGCGCGGGCTGAGTTGTGGATTCCCTGCTGGTCGGGGAAGCGCCGGTCGGGCGACATTGGGCGGAGGGTCCTGGCTGACGGGGTCGAGCGGGGGCTTGGCTGCTCGGTGGGTGTTGCCCGGCGCCGGGTTTCTGGGCCGGTTTTGAGTCGCATCCCGTCCCGCGACCGTTGAAGTCACGGATCGGAGTCTCGCGTCAAGCCGGGCGGCAGGATCCAGTCAGTACTGAATGAGTACTTTCATGGGCTGATTTCCGTCGGGGATGAGGATTCTCTCTCGGGCGGGGTCGAACTCCATCCAGGGTCTCCCGTCGATCTGGACACTCTTGATCTTGGTCCCGGCGGGCAGGCGGGCAAAGAGCCAGAGGTTTTTGGGTCGTGCTTTGGTTGGCGGGGTCACATTCGCGACCACGGTGTTCGCCTGGTCACCAGCTCTGAGGGTAAACGATACCGGGCCGAAGCAGGAGTTGATGCGCTCGACCTGGATGCCGTCCTTGGAGGTCAGCCATCGCCGGGGGGCTCCGTTTGCCAGCCAGAGGTCCTCTCCGCACTCGAGGACCAGGGAATCGCGCACCCGGTTGACGAAGCGAGCCTCGTCTGGGCTCTTGTAGAACGGGCCGCTGGCGTGGCTCCACATGCGGTACTCCTCGGTGAACGCATGGACTTCCGGGTACAGGCAGGAGACCATGCCGTTGTACAGTCCGCGGATCGCGGCTGGGACCTCCTGGCGCATCAGATAGACCAGGATGGGGTTCTGGAGATTCGACTGGAAGACCATGCCGCCCTGGCTGAACCAGTACTTGTCGTCGGTGAAGCCGTGGACGTTGAAGCCGCCCGAACTGGACAGGGTGAGGTTGTCTTCCCAATCGTCGAGGATCCAGTCGGCGATCGGCTGGTGTGGGTTGAAGATGCCGAGGTTGAGCAGGATCATCGGGCCGTAGAGTACCTCGCGGGTGGCGGAGAGGCGGTAGCAAGGCAGGTCGGGCCTGCGATAGCGGCTGTAGTACTGCACCCGCAACGGGCCGAAGCCGCGGAACCGCTGGTACAGCTTGGTGGGGACGTAGGGCGAGTATGTCCTGTCGCGCATCCGGGTTACGGGTGCAAGCTCGGTTGCCCTGAGGATGGCCGTGCGGAAGTCGTTGAGGTACTCGTTGGCCTGGCGATTCAGCTGGTCGGCCTGGGGGTGTTGAACGGCCCTCATGGCGGCGGCCATCTCGGTCATGCCGGCCGCGCAGTAAGCGTTGACCGCGAACCAGTACCCCCAATCGCTGTTGTCCTCGAGGTGGCCAGCGGGCAGCAGGCCGTACTCGAGGGCTTTCTCGCCTCGGGCGTTTTTCAGGCGGGTGGTGGCTCGCTGACTTTCGATCCAATCGACGGCCCGCATCATGCCTGGCAAGGTGGCGTCGAGCCAGCGGGTGTCGCGGGTGAAGAAGAAGTGCCGGGCGAGGGTCCAGAGCACGGTTCCGTGGTCGAGGCCGTAGCTGCTGGCGGTGTAGTCGTATTCCCGGCTGACCCAGGCCCCGTGGTACACGGCGTCGTAGGGTTTGGTGTAGTTGCCTGGGAACGGCCGAGTGCCCTGGAGCTGGGTGAGTGTTCGAAGGTACTGGGTTGCCCGCTCGGTGTCGCCGAGGGCGTCGAGCAGGAGGATCTGGAAGCAGGCTTCATTCGCGAAGACCTGGTAGTGGTAGCTGGCCGCCGGGACCATGAACAGGCCGCTTTTGGGGTCCTTGGTGGTGCTGATGTGGATGTGGGGGATGACGGAGCGGGCCATGGAGTTGAATTCGGGCTCCGGGGTGGTGAAGCGGGTGGTGCGGTCGACGATCGTTCGCCAGTAGGTGGCCACGCGTTCACGTTCGCGGGTGTAGTCCATGGCCGCGAGTCGATCGACTTGCTGGGTGGGGATGTCGGATACGAACGGGATGCGGACGTGGAGCTGCTCGGTCTTGCCGGGTGCGACGTCGAACTGGGCGAGGATGCTGTTCTGCCCGCGGTCGAGGTTATCTGGGCTGGCGACTCGGATGCGGGCGGCGGGGGCCTGGAGGGGCGGGATCACGGCGCGCAGCCTGTGGGGCTGGTAGGACTTGTCGTTCGTGCCGGTCGCGAGCATGCCCCCCTGGTGGAGTGAGAAGTGCTCTTCGGGACTGAGGGTGAGCCAGACGGTTGCCTTTTTCGGTTGTGAGCCGGGATTGGTGACCTGGAGCCGCACCATGCAGATGGCCGGTGTCTGTTCGCTGCGCGCCACATCGTTCGGGTCCAGTGGTCCTGAAAGCAGGGTGGCGAAAGCCTCTTGCTCAAACTGAAGTCCCTGGTGTTCCCAGCGGTTGATGATGATCGGCAGGCAGTTTTCGGCGATCGAGACCTGGGCTTGGTGGTCATCGCGGAAGTAGGGCTTCTCGCCTGTACCGATTCGGTAGTGGATTCGATCCGTGTCCCATTGCAGTCGCTTGAGTTCGGCTCCCTTGGCCTTGGTTCCGCTCTTGCTGATGAAGATTTCCCCGCCGTATTCGACCGCGAATTTCTGCCAGCTGGCGTCGGCGGCGATTGGCAGGTAGACCCGATCGCCGCCCTGGCGGTGCCAGGGGTCGAGGGGGGGGATTTCCCGGCTGGCTCGATCGCGGCTTTGTTCGGCTTCCCGGGGGATACGATCACGGATTTTGCCCTCGCCGCTGGGGCGGGTGGCCGCGGAGGTGGCCGTGTCGCTCGCCTGGGCGACGTAGGCGTGCATGGCGGGCACATGGATGGGGCCCTGCTCGAGATCGAGGGTGCTGAACGAGAAGGTGCGGGGCGTGTCCCCATCGCTCGTTTTGGCCGTTGTCCGCACGGTGACGACGGTGATGTCGTTCGAGCCGGGTGGGGCGGGTTCCGTGGCCAGGATGTTCGCGATGATGCCTTTGGGTGATCCGGTGCGGAGGTTCTTCCACGAGCCGGGGGCTTCGAAGGCGTCGTCCTCGCCGAACTGCCAGGGTGCAGCGGACAAGAGCTGCCCGTTGTAGATCTCCAGCCACCCGCTCAGCGAGACCGGGTGCTTGTCGCCGCAGCCCAGCTCGATTCTGATCGACATCGGCTTGAGGGCAGACGGCGAGAAGACCCGGAGGGACTCGATTCTCGGGGCCTTCTCCGGCAGGACGAGTCGGATCTTGAGTGTTCGCCGGTAGGTCACATCGGGCAGGTGTTCTGCCTTGTCGTTGGCGTCTTCCGCCAGCGGCTTGAAGGTCCAGGTGACCGCTCCGTCGGTCACGGCGTGCACCGCGGCGGCGGTCAGCCATTGGCCCTGCCACGGATCGTCGATGGGGTCCTCGATGGTGGGCATGTGCGGCGGCTCCGGCGGCCAAGAGCGGTTCCAGTACTGAACCTCGGCGTCGACGGCGATCGCCGGGTCTTTCAGTTGCAGTTGGAGCTCGCAGATATCGCGCTCCTCGTCCCAGACCACGCCGATCCATCGGCTCTCTGCGGGCAAGGCGGTGATCGACTCGACGGTGGTACCTTGTGCGGCGCGTTCATCGGGCCAAGCGGTCAGCCGGCCGCATTCAGCGAGGTTGAGGCGAGGGCGATCCTGGGCGAGTGTGTTCGAGGCAGCGCCGGCCAGAAGGAGGGCGGCGTACTCAGCGAGACGGAGACAATGGCGACTGGGCATCTGAGCACCTCGGGTGCGAACGGAAGAATGTTGGATCGAGCGAACAGGTCAGCCCTCAACCATTACTTGCCCAGCGCGGTTTTGTCCAGTAGCCTGCGGAGGGAACCGCGGACTGTGCAAGTCGATGTAACCGGATCTGGAGGGGGCAGAGAGGGCGGATCCTGATGGTGGTCGGATCGTGCCTGGATGATCGGGCATTCAACACGGTTTGCCATCGAGGGCTGAGTGTTCCGCGCTTGGGCGGTGTGGGTACCCAGGGAGTCAGCCTGGTCGTGGGCCGCAGTGTTCGCTCCAACTTCAGCAGCGACCAAGCCTCGGTCCTTTCAGACTCCAGCGGGGCTGTTGTTAGCTGGGCTTGTCAGGGGGGGGGTAGGCGCTGCCGGGGAGCACAGTAGAATGGCTTGGTGCCGTTGGGGCAGCCCCGGTGGCTGTCAGGCAGGCTGCTTCGGCCGGTGGTCGTGGCACGGGGCGACCGCGCCCGGCGGGCCTCATTTGAAGGGAAGCGATTCGTCATGAACACCAATCGTCGGGACTTTCTCAAAGCGTCAGCCGCAGCGGGCATGGCCATGGTTGCCGGTCCGGCTCTTCGGGCGGCCGAGCCGGGCAAGAAGTACAGCCTAGCCTTGATCGGCAGTGGCTGGTGGGGGGGCAACATTCTCCGCGAGGCTCTGGCGTCCGGCGAGTGCAGGCTTGCAGCCATCTGCGACTGCGACACGAACCAGATGGACAGGACTCGCAGGAAGATCGAGCAGCTCACGGCCGACACGCCCAAGCCGTACGTCGACTTCCGGGAGTTGCTGGCCCGGGAGAAACCGGAGATCGTCATCAATGCCACGCCCGACCACTGGCACGCCCTGATTACCATGGAGGCTCTCAAGGCCGGCGCCCACGTCTATGTTGAGAAGCCGATCAGTCACACGATCAAGGAAGGCCGGGCGATGGTCAACGCCGCCCGGGCGGCCGATCGCGTGGTTCAGGTTGGCACCCACCGTCGGATGTCGCCGCACAACATTGCCGGCCGGGAGTTTATCCAGAGCGGCAAGGCCGGCAAGATCGGCATGATCCGCTCGTTCGTGTTCTATGGTGGGGGTCCGGAGAAGCCCGAGCCGAACGCCGAGCCGCCCAAAGGGATGGACTGGGATCTCTACTGCGGCCCGGCGCCGTTGCGGCCGTTCAACCCCCTCATGCACCCCCGCGGTTTCCGCAGCTTTCTCGACTTCGCCAACGGTCAGTTGGGTGACTGGGGCATCCACTGGCTGGATCAGGTCCTGTGGGTCATGGATCGCCAGTATCCCCGGCGGGTGTTCAGCGCGGGCGGACGGCCGATCAAGGGCCCGGTGGTCAACACGCCCGAGGCTCAGACCAGCGATGCTCCGGATCACCAGGTTTCCACTTTTGATTTCGGTGACCTGACCCTCGTCTGGGAGCACCGCCAATTCGCCGGCAACAACGCGGAGAAGACGCATCCCGGTCAGCCGGTGGGGTGTTTTTTCTACGGGACGGAGGGCACTTTCCACATGGGTTGGCTGGACGGCTGGACGTTCTACCCGGCTGACATGCGCAAGCCGACCCTCCACCAGGACGCCCAGCTTCACGAGCCGGATCAGCAGAACATCAAGGAGTTGTGGGCGAATTTCCTGGCCTGCATCAAGAGTGGCAAGCGGCCGGTGTGTGACATCGAGATCGGTCACCGGTCGACGACCATGGCTCTCCTGGGCATGCTGTCGCTCAAGCACGGCAAGAGCATTCAGTGGGATGGTGAGAAGGAGACCATCGTCGGCGACGAAGCGGCCAACAAGCTCCTGTTTCGTCCGTACCGTTCGCCGTGGGTTTATCCGGGAACGTGAGCACGGCCGGTTTCCCGAGCGGGAGGGATCGGCACGGGTGGGGGAGATTCCGCCCAGAATCAACCATGCAGTTGCATCAGCACGCGGGCGAGGTCCTCGCCGAGCGGTGCCGCCGAGACCAGCCGGCCGGCGTCCTTCAATGTGCCGTCGGGATAGCCGATGATTGAGGTGGCCGATATAATCGGCGGCAGCCTGCTAAGAAGGAGACCCGGATGGAGTTCAAGATTCACGGACGCAACCTGGAGATCACCGAGGCCCTGGCCTCGCACGTCGAGGATCGGTTTTACGCCGCGTTGAGCCAGCACGATCAGCGGGTTGGTGAGATTGCCGTGACGCTGTCGGACGAAAACGGTCCCAAGGGCGGCGTGGACATGCGATGCCACGCTGTCGTACACCTCAAGCCGCGTGGTACACTGATTGTTGAGGAATTACAGGATGACATGTACGCGGCGGTGAGTCTAGCTGCCGATCGGGCGAAGCATGCCGTGAGCCGCGAACTGGAGCGTCGGCGGGAGAAGTAGGCTCTCGCGATCCGGATTCTCGCGTAGGTTCCATTCTGATATTGGAGGGCGGGGGCGGCGGTGCCGCCTGTTGCCTCGTCTCCTGCGGGTTTTTAGGGCCGGCATGGTGTAGGGGGCGGCTGAAGGTGTCCCTGTGGTCAGTGGCGAGATACGACTTCTGATTCTGGACGTGGACGGTGTTCTCACCGACGGCACGATCCTGTTTGACGACGCTGGGGGGCAGTACCGTCGTTTTCACATACGGGATGGGCTCGGGATTGCGATGTGGCGGGCGGTTGGGCGGACGGTGGCCATCCTGACCTCGAAACGGTCTGAGGCGGTCTTGGCCCGGGCGAAGATGCTCGGCATCGACCTCATAGAGCAAGGGGCAGAGGACAAGCTGCCGGCTTTGGAGCGTATTCTTGGAGCGACGGGGGTGGCTGCTTCAGATACGGCGTACATGGGCGATGACTTGCTGGACTTGGCCGTCATGAGAGGGGTCGGGTATCCCATCACGGTGGCGGATGGTGCGGAGGCGGTCAAGGCGGTGGCCCGTCACGTCACGCAGCGATCGGGGGGGCAGGGGGCGGTTCGCGAGGCGATCGAGCACCTGCTGTGCCGCGAGGGGCTTTGGGAGGCTGCCCTGAGGGCTATCGGCGCGGATCGCGGTGCCGGGTAGAATGCTGCCCGGAGAGATAACTGGTGTTCAGGAAGATCATTCTCGCTGTTGCCTCGTTTGCCCTAGTCTGTGTTGCCTTCCTCATCTATCAATCGCGGGATGAGGACCGATTTGCGGCCACTCAGCCGGAGGTTCCTCGTCCGCCGGTTCGAGCGGCGGTGACCCAGCCGGGGGCGGCTCAACCGTTGGTTGGAGATCAGAAGGGCGCCTTGATTGGCGGTTGGCAGAACGTGCTGCCGGGTGGGGGTTCGAAGATCCACGTCTACGACCGGGGCGGGGAGGCCAAGTACATTTTCGAGGCTGCCCAGTGGGAGCCGGTCAGCGATACGGAATACCACATGACCAAGCCGTCGGCTCGTGTTCTGCTGCCGGACGGCCAGCTCGCGTACGTTCAGGCGGACGAGGGTCAGGTGAAGGTTCGCCAGGCGGAGCGGCAGAAGATCGACCCGACGAGCGGCTGGTTCAAGGGCAATGTTCGGATCATCGTTGATCGAACGAAGCCTGACTGGCGGCGTGACAATCCGGACAAGGCGGCCCCCGAGACTCACCCGGAGACGATTGACCGGATCTTCTTGGATGATGCCCGGTTTGACCTGGACTTGGCCCGGCTGGAGACAGACGGCCCCATTCGGGTGGAGAGCGAGCGGGGCTCGCTGGAGGGTCTGGGTTTTGAGATGGTGTGGAATGAGGTGACCCGGCGGGTCAAGCTCGCCAAGATCAGGCAGGGCGGCAGAGCCACGGTTCGTGGGCAGGAGCTGGCCCAGTTCGGCGATCTCTCCGGAGATGGGGGATTGGTGGAGGCGGAGTCGGGCTCGGGTGCGACCGATCAGGCGGGTGGTGCCGTTGCCACACAGGAGGCTTTCCCGGATGCGGTGGTGGATGCAGAAGCGGAGGAAGATGGCGAGAATCGGGAGATCAGCTTCCTTGACCCGGACGCTGCCGCCAGGCAGGTGAGGAAGGACCGGATTGACACCTACCAGGTTGTTTTCCGGGACAACATCGTTGCGACGCAGCGACAAGGCGACAAGGTGACCGGTGGTTTGAAGGGTGCCCAGACGGTGACGTTGATCACCGACCTGGGTCGCGAGGAGCGGGCAGCGGTCGAGTTCACATCGAAGGGCAGGAAAGCCGGGGGCAAGCGAGGTCAGCCGGGTGCGAAGAGCCAGCCTGCGAGCCGGCCTCCGGACTCGGGGCCCCCCGGATCCACGCCGGCCGCGACGCAGCCTGGGCCGCCCGAGTCCGCGCTGGAGCTGGTTTGGACGGGTGAGGTTACGCTGATGCCGATAGAGAGCTCGGAAACCCAGCCCTCCAGTGGTCCGGCGACGGCCAGTGCCCCTCTTCCCCAGAAGCGGACCCACCTCATCGTTGAAGGCGAGCGGATGGAGCTTCAGGACTCGAAGCAAGGCACGATCATCTGCCGCAAGCTGGAGGTTCATAACGAGACGAAGCAGATCTGGCTCACGGGTTCGAAGGAATGTCCTGCGGTGATGAGCGCCGGGGCGGACAGTCGGGTTTTGGTCTACGACACCCTTTTCGTCGATCGTCAGGCGGGAATGGCCCGAATCACCGGACCGGGCATGATGATCCGGCGTGAGGCGCAGCCCAGCGGCCCGGACACCCGCCCGGCCGGCCTGAGGCTTGGTCAAGGTGGGCCTGAGGAGCCTGCGGTCGAGTTCGAGCTGGCATGGCAGAAGGGTGGGCAGATCGACTTTGACCGAGCCGCGGTGGAGGCGCCCCATCCCACGGCGGGGGAACCGCCGATCACGAAGCAGGTCGTGTACCTCAAGCACGCCGCGTTCCAGGGTGGGGTCGACACCGGTCTGTCCAATCAGCGTGTTGCCGCGGACGAGATCGACGTGGTGTTCGCTCCTCCGGAGGCGAAGCTGGAGCTCCGTCAGAAGGCCAGGCAATCTCGGGCGGACAAGGGCGAATCCAGCAGCCCGATCGACACGACCCAGGCTCTCCAGGTGGTCGCGACGGGCAACGTCCGCATGAGCCAGCGATCCGATCTCACTGCGGCTCGTCAGGGAGGCGAGCGGACCACGGACCTGGTGACCTGCAAGCGGCTCGAGATCGAGATGGGCACGGACGATACCGGCCGCAACGTTCCGCGGATAGCCAAGGCGTTCGGGAAGGTCTCTGCCGAGCAGACCGCGCAGCCCTTTGTCGGCCCGATTCCGGTCGGAGTTCCGCAGGTGCGTGATATCCGAGCCGACGACCAGATCGTCATTGAGCTGGCCTCCGTTCCCAGGCCGATCGCTGACGCCCAGCGCCAGCAGTTTGAGGCGTATGCCCGCGAGCGGGGCTACACGGAGGAATCGCCGGAATGGCAGCGGTGGGAGCAGAAGATCAAGAATCGCCGACAGATCGTGCTGAAGAGAATGATGGCTCGCGGCAACGTGACCGCGCGAGACGAGAAGCAGGACCTGAACGATCTGGCAGGCGATTCGGTCGAGTTCCTCTTTGACGCTGCGGGCAAGATCAGTACCGCCCTGGTGGTGGGCCGATCGGGTGCGCCTGCGAGGATCGATCACAACACGTTCTACATTCGCGGCCAGCAGATCAGCCTGAACATGGAGCTGCAGTCGGTGGAGGTTCCCGGGACCGGGCTGCTGCGATTCTACAGTGACCAGGATCTCGACGGGCGTCCCCTGGAGAAGCGGATCCCTATCGAGGTGACCTGGAACAACCAGATGTGGCTGCGTGGGAAGGAGAACGCCGGCACTTTCACTGGTCGTGTTCGGGGCTCGTCCGAGAACAACGTTCTGGAAAGCAGCGAGCTGCGCCTGCGATTTGCGGATGTGGCCAAAAGGCCGGCGAGTGTTCGACCCTCTGCGACCGTCGCCCGGGGGCTTGGGGCCGCCCTGTGGCCGAGGCAGCAGAAGCGGCCCCGCAACGCGCTCGAGGAGCGGGTCAAGAAGAAGCTGGTTCGGGTGGACGCATCCGGGAATGCGGTGGTTTTGTCTTCGGCATATGAACAGGCCACGAACGTGAATGAGACTCGCGTGGCGGCGGCTATCAAGAGCATGCTGCCGGATATCTTGAGGGTTCCGGCCAGCCGGCCGTCGCGTGCGTCTGACCGGCGACTGCTCAGCCGGGTCCGAGCGGCGGGTCCGCAGATACGTATTGACCTGGAGGAACAGCAGTTTCTAATTGAAGGGCAAGGCAACCTGCTGGTGGAGGACTATCGGCTGCCGAAGGCGGGTCGTGGCGCGGGTCGCGAAGGGCCTCAAGAGCGGCGCACGGTGCTTGCGCCGTCCTCACTGCCTGGGGCTGAGAGTGTGGGGCCCAGCCAGACGCTGTTTACGTGGGCCAACTCCTTCACCTTCCTCAACCGCAAGTTCATTGCCGTGCTTGACAATCAGGTGGTGATGCGTCATGCGGCCGGGGCGCAGATGGCTCTGGCGGACCGGATCGAATCGGCGCTCAAGCTGGATGAGGAGACCCGCAAGCGTATTACGAGCCGGGCAGCGACCCTGACGTGCGGCAATCTGGTAGTCCAATTCCAGCGTGACAAGGACGGCAAGACCAAGTCACCCGGGGGGTCGTTGTCCGGAGCGACGGCACTGAAGGGTTTCCAGGCTCGTGGGAACGTCTTCTTCACGAGCTCCGAGGCTGATTTGCGGCGGTCGGCATCCGGCTTGGCGATCCTGTATGACGCGGTCACAGGTCTGGCGGAAATAAGCGGGACTACGCTCCAGGAGGCAGTGATTGAGGAAGCCGAGGTTCGGACAGGGAGGTCAACCGGCTACTGGCACGGCCTCACTGTCAAGTGGAACCTGAAGACCCGCCAGATTGAGGCGGAAGGCAGCAAGGTCAATGCACCTCGGGGGCGGCAGGATCAGACGCCTCCGACGGGGTTGCGTCAGCTTAGATAGGGACGTTTTTGGCATGAAAGGGCTTGCCTTCGCGCGGGGGGAGCCAATAATAGAGTGGGCGGCGAATGCTGCCATACGTGTGTTGTGCTCATAGTCCCATTGACGGCGGTCCAGTCCTCTCCCCCCCGCTGTCCAGGGTTCAGATGTCGTGAATCTCTAGTCCGGCCAGGCGAAGCACTCGGGCGATGTGCCTGACAGAAGGGCACGTCCCGGAACCGCTTTCCGGCTGGGGGATGATGGTGTCGGCGCTTTCCGGTAGGGGAAAGCCGCGTCTTGTACGATGACCGTCGTGGCGAGCCATGGAGGGGGAAGCGCCTGCGACGGGCGTGTCGACCGCGCCGCCCCTCCCTGGTTTCCGCCGCTGGGGAGGGCGCGGTCACCGTTGGGTAGTGATGTGTCCGTGAGGGGAGGTTCGGGGGGCGGGCGAGGAAAGAGGCGGCTTTCAGTCTTGGCCCGGCTCGAACATCGTTGGCCGCGGCCTCGGGGCGGTGTTTCTACGCTCCGGTGGCCTCATCTTCGGGTCCTATTGGCGTCCTTATCGCTGGATTATCCCATAAAGCGAGTCTCGTTCTGTCGGGATTCCCCCCGCCTCGTAGATGAACCGCTGGATCTGATCGACGGTGAGTTCCTGACGGGTCGCGGTATCGTGGGAAGCGTGTTTGGTGATATCGTAGTAGACTACGGTGCCGTCGAAGTCGTCCACCCCCCAGTTCAGGCTAACTTGGGCAAGTTTGGGGGTCTGCATAATCCAGAACGCCTTGACGTGGGAGAAGTTGTCGAGCATGAGACGGCATACCGCCAGGGTGCGAAGGTCGTCGAGGCCTGTGGGGCCGGCCAAGTGCTGGAGTTCTGTGTTATGGGGGATGAACGAGAGGGGTACGATGCAGTTGAAATGGGCTGCTCGGGCGGCGAGTGAGTCATCCTGGTGGCTGCGTAGCTTGACCAGGTGCCGCACCCGTTCCTCGATGGTCTCGATGTGTCCGTAGAGCATGGTCGCATTGCTGAACAGGCCGAGTTCGTGAGCTGTTCGGTGGACGTCGAACCAGCCTTCTTGGCCGACCTTGGTCTTGAATGCCTCGCTGTGCACGCGATCGTCGAAGATCTCGGCGCCGCCGCCGGGCAGGCTGCCGAGACCCGCTTCGTGGAGTTGTTCGAGGACCTCTCGGATTGACAGGTGGGGTTTCGTGATCCGGCTGAAGTGGATGATCTCGATGGCGGTGAAGGCCTTGATGTGCAGTTGGGGCGCGGCCTCGCGGATTCGTCGGCACATTTCGAGGTAGTACGAGAAGGGGAGTCTGGGGTGCAGGCCGCCGACGATGTGGACCTCGGTGGCTCCGGTTTGGGCGGCCTGGGTCGCTCGTTGGACGATCTCGTCGACGGAGAGCTCATATCCGCCCGAGTTCTCGCAGCTGGAGGTTGGCGGGTTCGGCGTTCCCGCTTTTCCTGTTGGGTACGGCCGGCAGAACGAGCAGAATCGGCAGCGGAGCACGCAGTAGTTAGTGTAATTGATGTGGCGATTGATGTTGTAGAAGGTTTTCCTTCCGTGGAATCGCTCCCGAGCGATGTTTGCCAGCTCGCCGAGGGTATGGATATCCGGCGAGCTGTAGAGTCGCACCCCGTCCTCGACACCGAGTCGCTCACCCGCGTGGACCTTCGCGGCGATATCCTGCAAGTCGGTTGAATGCATGGTTACAGACTAACCCAGTTTTCTGAGGTAGGCCACTGCGTTGGCGGGGGAGGCGGCGGTCTCGCTGTCGCGGTTCTCGCAGGGATCGAGCACGAACCAGCCGCGGTAGCTGCACTCTGCCGCCTGGCGGATGATTCGCTGCAGGTTGACCTTGCCTTGGCCGAGAGGGACCGGTCGCTTGCCGATGCGGTCGGAGACGCGAATGCAGCCTACCAGGTCGGCGAATTCTGCCAGGACGTCGCGTGGGTTCACGGCCGAGGCATGGAATGCGCCGATGTCGAGGGCGAGTCGCAGGCTTGGATGCGGGATATCGGCGAAGAGGCGCCGAAGATCCTCGATCTGCTCGATCGTGGTGTCACGGGCGTTCAAGACATGGACGTCGAGACCATGGTCGTCGGCCGCGGGCAGGAGTTCCTGAATGCCCTCCGACAGGATCGTCCAGGGTTGGCCCCGGCGCTGGCCGGTGGCCAGGCAGATACTGGTACTGCCCACGGCCCTGGCCCACTCCATTCGGGTCCGGATTCGCGCGATGGTGGCCGCGGCGTCCGCGTTAGCGGCAGCTTCGAAGGCTCCGACGTCCACGCCGGACAGGCGCAGGTTGGCGGATTGGAGCCAGGTTAGGATCTCGCTTGGCTCAAGGCGGGACCAGGCCAGATGGACTGCGTCGCAGCCGGCGTCTCGGTAGAGTGCCAGGCTGGCGGGCGACGGTGGAGCTGTCGGCGGCTTGACTGCGCAACTAATCAGCATTTGAGCTTGTTGCTCCGTTCTCCGGCGGGCGCTGTGGCGGTGCGACCAGTTCGAAGGTCTTGTCTGCCCAACTCATGGGGGTCGCGTCCCAGGGCCACGCTGGTGTAGGGACATCATAGCGCGCGAACCGCTCGGGCGATAGGCTCCCGCGGTCAGGAAAATCCGGTGTCTGCCACGCTCGGATCAAGACGTCACAGCTGACAGGCTTCTCGATCGGTTCTTTCAGGGGAAGCAGGCGGATGCTCCAGGAGAACACATCCATAGGTGGGCAGACGTATGGTGCGGGTTCGACGAGCATGCCGAGCACTTGTCCTCCTTCTCGCTGATGTCGCTGGAGTTCCTCGGCGGCCACGAACCGAGAGTTGTTTTCCCTGCAGTCTCGGACGAAGGCGCGCAGGTAGCCGGCGCCGGGCAGAGCCGCGCCGAGGATCATCGCCGCCGCGAAAGCGCCGCGCGCGGTGCGGCATCTGGCCAGGCAGCCGAACGCAGCGCCGGCCGCGACGCCGAGGCACACGTCGGGGAAGACCGCGAAGCGGCCGTACTCGCCGGGCATGCCCTCGGCGGCCAGGGCGAACTGAATCAGGGAAATGGCCGCGGGGACCACCAGAAGCCAGCCCACGCCAGGATGAGGCATGGTCTGGGGCGGGCAATGGGGCTTGCCTCCGCGCTGGTTGACCGGGATGTGCCGCCACAGGAATCCGATCGCGGCGATGCAGCCTACGATGGCCACGACGGTGGAGGCACCTTCTCGCACCAGTTGTGCCGCGTTCAGGAGGCCCATTCCGCTCAGTGTCACCTTGAACATTGCGGCGGTATTGCCGAGATTCGAGCGAATGACCTCGCGATCGCAGATGAGGTTGATGCCCACGTAGGGGTTGGTGATGAGAAACACGAGGAGGGTGATTACCAGCCCGGCCAACTTGAGGTCGAGGGCGGATCGCCAGTTGTTCCGCCGAAGCCAGGCCATGAGGGGGGGGATCGCGAGGATCGGCCAAGCGGTCAGGACCATGCCGAGGGCGGTTCCGCAGAGTACCGCGCTTGCGAGCCACCAGCGCCGCCGGCCGGTATCGACGTATCGCGCGGCCGCGAGGATGGATGCCAGCATGAGCACGGCGCCCGGCAGGTGCGGCTTGGCTTCATGGGCCGTGTTCACGACCACAGGCATGCAGATGTAACACAAGGTTGCGAGGGTCGCCGAGGCCGGGCTCGCCCCGCTCAGTCGGCGAGCCAACTCGAACACGACGGCCGTACCGACCAGGGCCCAGGACACGGTATAGAGGCGGGTGACCACGTAGAACCGGCCGAACTGCTCGGGGTGGTCGAGGTAGTGGGCCAGGTCGGATTTGACGGTGACGAAGCCTGCGAGCGAAGCCACCTTGAGGCAAGCCCCGACCGGGTAGACCCAGAGGCCGCCGTATTGGTAGAGGTGCGGATCGAGTTTGCCCTCGCCGGGGCGCATCGAGGCCAGGGCCCGGAAGGTGACCATCTCGTCGGGCTGGTAGCTGTACAGGCGGTATCGGCGCACGATGGCCGCTCTCTGGGCGTCGGTCTCGTTCAGGACAATCGACTGCCGGCGGTCGCTGATGGCATCGGGATCGACGTCTGCGCCGCGCCCGCCATCGGTCTCCCATCCGCCGGCCAGGGCGATGATCTCCTGACCGGTCCAGGGTGTCCGGTTGCCAAAGAGGAACGGATCGGCAGCTCTGGACGGCAGACCCCAATGGATGCCGGTGCAGAAGACTGCCGCGCCGAGCAGGAGGAGGCAGCAGAGGATTCCCCAGCGGAACTTACCCGGACCGCCGGCTGGTGGCTGTCGCAATACCGAGTTCTCTGTCACCCGATGTCCTCTGGTCGTCGGTCTGTGCAGTTGCCGTTCCGTGAATGGGTGCCGTTCATCGTAGCAGCTACTCCACGAGCAGTCCAAGGGTGCCTCCAGGATCGCCGTATGGACGCCAATGGCCGGCAGCGACATAATGCTCCCGTCACTGTGATCACGAGGAGTGCGCGATGGTTCGTCTGGCGATCGCCGGTGTAGCCGGCAGGATGGGATCGAGGATTCTGGCCCTGGCGGCGGTCGACAAGACGTTTGACGTGGTCAGCGTTCTGGAGAAGACCGGGAACCCGAACGTTGGCCGTGACGCGGGCGAACTGGCGGGGCTCGGCCGGATCGGGCTGCCGGTGCAGGATCGATCCGAGACCGAGTTCGATGTGCTCATCGACTTCACCCTGCCGGCCGGTACGATGCATTGGCTGGACTACTGCCTGACCTGCAAGCGAGGCATCGTCATCGGCACCACCGGCCATGCTCCCGAGCAGCTCAGAGTGATCGAGAAGGCTGCCGCCACGATTCCGGTTCTCAAGGCGACCAACATGAGCGTCGGTGTGAACCTCATGTTTCAGCTCGTGGCCCAGATGGCCGCCGCGCTGGGCGACGACTACGACATTGAGATTGTCGAGGCCCACCACCGCTTCAAGGCCGATGCCCCCAGCGGCACGGCGGTTTCACTCCGTGACGCGATCGTGGAGGCCACCGGCCGGGACAGCGAGAAGGACGTCATCTACGGGCGTCGCGGGCAGACCGGCCAGCGTCCGCGGCGTCAGATCGGCGTGCACGCGGTTCGGGTCGGCGATACGGTCGGCGAGCATGAGGTCTACTTCGGCACACTGGGCGAGACGCTGGTTCTCAAGCACAGCGCCCACACCCGGGACACTTTTGCCAAAGGGGCTCTCCGGGCGGCTTCGTGGCTGGCGGGCAGATCCGCCGGCCGGTACGACATGGCCGACGTGCTGGGCCTGAAGAAGAGGTAGCCATGGCCACGGCGCTCCTCAGTCTGACGCCCGCGCACCTACCGCGACTGCGAGGTCTGTGTGAAGCCTGTTTTCCGGAGGACCCGTTCAACGAGGAGCTGCTCTCCGGGCACATCTTCGGCGATCCGCGATTCGAGCCGGAGTTGGCCGTAGTTGTCGAGCGCGACGGGTGTCTGGCGGCCGTGGCGGTGAGCGTGATTCGCACGGTGCCCGAGGACGGGCGGCAGGGTTGGCTGAAGCTGCTGGCGGTCGATCCCGCCTACCGTGGCCGGGGGCTGGCCAAAGGGATGCTCGGTGAGTTGGAGGATCGCTTTCGTGCCCGGCAAGCCGTCGATTTCACGACCCTAGGCGCCCCCTACTACTTCTGGCCGGGCGTCGAAGTTTGCCGCACGCCGGCCTGCTGCCTGTTCGAGCGGCTGGGCTTCAAGGAGCAGCGATATACCGTCAACATGATCGTCGATCTGGCGGGTCAGACGTTCGATACGGCTGCCGACGAGCTGCGGCTGGCGCGGGAGGGCTTCGCCTTTCACCGCTCCGACGCTACGAGTCTGCCGGCCGTCAACGCCTTTGTCGGCCGTTACTGGCGGCCGTGGTGTGATGAGACTGTGCTGACCTTGGCCAACGACCCGGTGTCCATGTTCCACGCCATCCGCGACGGCGAGGTTGTGGCCTTCGCGGCCTACGATGCGGTCATGTTTCGCGGGACGTTTGGGCCGATGGGGACGGATCCCTCGCTCCGCGGCAAGGGTATCGGCGACGTGCTGCTGAAGAAGTGCTTTCGCGACATGAAGGACTTCAGCTACCCCCGGGCGGAGATTGCCTGGGTTGGTCCGGTCGGCTTCTACGCCAAGCGGATCGGGGCGGTGATTCATCGGGTGTTCCGGGTGTATGGGAAGGGGCTGGGATAGCAGTCAGCATTGAGCGATGGGTTTCACTCGTATCTCAGGGCCTCGACCGGATCGAGTCGCGACGCCTTGTAGGCCGGGTAGAGGCCGCTGAAGACGCCTGTCAGGATGGCCATGATGAGGGCATAGACGATGACGCGTGGCGCGGTATAGGTTTCGATGACTCGGGTGACGTTCTCGAGGGTGGTGGTCATCAGGTAGCCGACCAGGACGCCGAAGGCGCCGCCCAGCAGGCTGATGATGCCGGCCTCGATGAGGAACTGGCGGAGGATATCCCATCGTTGGGCGCCGACGGCCATGCGTACGCCGATCTCGCGGGTGCGTTCGGTGACGGAGACCAGCATGATGTTCATGATGCCGATGCCACCCACGAAGAGGCTGATTCCCGCGATGCTGTAGAGCACGACGGAGAAGATCTTGGTGACATCGCTGATCTGTCTTCGGGCCTCCTCCTGGCTGAAGATCTGGAAGTCGTCTTTTTTGCCACCGCGGATGTTGATGTTGTGTCGGCGGCGGAGCTCGCGTTTGATCTCGGCGGTGGCGTCGAGCACCTTGTCTGAAGCGATGGCCTGCACGGAGATGGCGTGCACGTACTTGCTGCCGAACAGGCGGTTCATGGCCGTAGTCACGGGGATCATGACCTGGGAGTCGACGTTGCGGAAGCCGATGTTGCCCTTTTTCTCCATGACGCCGACGACTCGGAAAGGCACGGACATGATCTTGATGGGCCGGTTGATGGCCGGCGCGTTTCCGAAGAGCTCCTGGGCGGTTTTGTGGCCGAGCACGGCGACCTTCTGTTCGCTGGCGACGTCCTCGCGGAGGAGGAAGCGGCCCTCGACCACGCGGTAGTTGAACATGTCGGCGTAGGCCTGGCTGGTGCCGAGGATGGTCGCCTCCTTGTTTCGGCTGAGGTTTTTGACCTGGGCCATGCTGGAGATTTCGGCGGCGGCGGCGTTGATGCTGGGGCAACTGGACTTATCGCCGAGGGCATCGGCGTCCTCGACGGTGAGGGTCTGGTATACGCCCATGGATCGACCTTCGCTCCTGGCGGTGGCGGGGTAGACGGTGATGGTCTCGCTGCCCATGGACTCGAAGCGTTGGACGATATCGCGCTGTGAACCTTCGAGGATGGACATGGCGGAGATGACGGCCCCGACGCCGATGATGACGCCCAAGGTGGCCAGCAACGAGCGGAGCAGGTTGGCTCGCAACCCGCGGATGGCCATCGTGAAGATCTGGAGGAAGAACATCGGCCGGACCCTTTCGTTCACGCCTGGATGCGCAGGGCGAGCAGCTCCTTGCGGTAAGCGTCGTCCACTTTGCGGTCTTCAACGATCTTGCCGTCCATCATTCGCACCACGCGCTGGGCACGAGCGGCGATGGCCATCTCGTGGGTGACCAGGACGATGGTCACGGCCTGGCGGTGCAGTTCACGGAACAGCTCCAGGATCTGCTCGCCAGTATGGGAGTCCAGGTTGCCGGTGGGTTCGTCGGCCAGGATGAGCGGCGGGTTGTTGACCAGGGCTCTGGCGATGGCGACCCGTTGGCGTTCGCCGCCGGACAGTTCGTTGGGCCGGTGATGGGCGCGGTGGACCAGGCCGACGCGTTCGAGGGCGGTGAGGGCCTTTGCCCGGGCCCCGCGTTGGCGGGCGTAGATGAGCGGCACGGCCACGTTGTCCAGGGCGCTGGTGCGGTTGATGAGATTGAACGTCTGGAAGACGAAGCCGATGCTGGTGTTGCGGATTCTGGCCAGTTTGCGGTCGCTGAGCCTGTCGACCTGCTGGTTGTCGAGGTAGTAGTGGCCGCTGGTCGGGCGATCGAGGCAGCCGATGAGGTGCATCATGGTGCTCTTGCCGCTGCCGGAAGCGCCGGTGAGGCTGACGAATTCGCCCTTGCCGATTTGTAGGTCGACGCCGGCCAGGGCATGGACGTCGGAATCGCCCATGCGGTAGTGCTTGGTGAGTTGTTCGATGCGGATCATGCTCAATCGCCGCTCTCGCCCTCGGCTTCCTTTTCCTTGCGTGTCTGTTGCGGCAGCACGGTGTACACTTTGACGCCCGGCTCGAGTCCCTCGATGACCTCGGCGTCGATTCCGTTGTCCATGCCGAAGCGGCACTTGCGGAACTCGGCTTTGGGTTTTCCGGTTACGGGGTCGGTGACCTGGAGATACACGCCGAAGTGCTCGCCATTGGGATCCTTCATGATGGCGTCGTAGCTGACCAGCACGGCGTTTCGGACCGAGTTGACCTTGAAGTGGGCCTCGGCCTGGGTGTTGAGCAGGCCGATGAGTCTATCCCGGTTTGCGCTGGTGATCCGAATCCGGACCTTGAAGGTGGCGATGGCCTGGACGAGTTGAGACTGGGGAGCGATGCGTTCGATCACGCCGTAGAACTTCTCGTCGCGGAAGGTTTCGACGGTGACCTCGACCTTCTGGCCGAGTTCGATCGTGCCCTCGGGCAGTGTGGCCAAGGGGCCGTCCGGCTGGGAGGCCGATTGGTCGGGTGCCGGCGGAGGCGTCTGGGTGGTCCTGGGGCCCGGTCGTGCGGAGGCGGGGGCCAGCTCGCGGACCTGGCCGATGTCTGCCTCGTCGACGTTGACCACGGCGTAGATTTCGTCGACGTCGGCGAGTTCCATGAGCACGGTGCCGCCGGTCAGCGACGTCTTGCCGCTCTGGACGACTTCGCCGATCTGGACGTGGCGGGTGAGGACCATGCCGTCGATGGGTGACAGGACGGTGGTTTCCCGGAGGCGTTCTTCGGAATCCTCGAGGGCTTTCTTGGCGGTGTCCATGGCTTCCCTGGCGGCTCTGATCTCGAGCCTGGCGCTGTCGAGTCCGATCTTGGCCTGGTCGACTTCGGACTCAGCGGCGAGTACGGCTGCCTTCTGCACTTCCCAGCGGGCCTTGGCGTCGTCGTACTCGCGGGGCGATGCGGCGTCGAAGCCTGCTCCTGCGCCGCTCAGCTGGCGGAGTTTCTCCTGGTTCTTGAATTCGTTCAGGGCCAGTGCCTCCTGGGCCTTGGCCTGGACTAGTTTAGCCTCGGCGAGGGGCACGCCGACCGCCTCGCGTTCACGGGCTGCCAGTTCCGCCTTGTCGACGGTGATCTTCGCCCGGTTGTACTCTGACTGGGCGCGGAAGACGTTGCGTTCCTCGTCCTGGGGGTCGAGCTTCAGAATGACGTCGCCTTTCTTGACCATGGCGCCGTCCTTGAATGGCGTCTCGATCACTTCGCCGCTGGCCTCGCCCTTGATCTGGATGACCTTGGCCGGTTCGATCTTGCCGCTGGCGGTGATGGGTACGACCAGGTCGCCGCGATGGCTTTCGGCCGTCTTTCCTTCGAGGAATCCGATTGACACCCGGGCGTGCTGGAGGGCGTAGTAGCCGGCCACCAGTGCGGCGGCGACAACAATCGCAAAGATGAGCTTCTTCATGTGCTGGAGCTTTCAAAGGCCCGGGACTGTTCCGGGCTCGATGGTCATTCTTCTCCGGTCGGTCTTGCCGGGTGGCATTTCATACCGTATGCCTCAGCCACGGCTGGGTGAGTCACTTTGCCGTCCTGGACGTTGATGCCGGCGGCGAGGCCTGGATCGGCGGCGGCCTTTTTATGCTCGAGATCGGCCAGTCGCAGGGCATACGGCAGCGAAGCGTTGCCCAAGGCGAAGGTGCTGGTTCGGCCGACCGCTCCCGGCATGTTTGCGACGCAGTAATGCAGGACGTCCGGCTTGAGCTCCCGAGGGACGCCGACGATCACAATCCAGAACTCCTTTCCGCGTTGATTCGTGCCAGGGGGGCGACGACAATGCCAGCGCGTATGAAATCTGCCGTTACTATAGCCGGCACGCGGGAAAGCCACAACCAACGGCCGAATGGCGTCTACGCGTCTTCCAGGGTATTCGGCGATCGCAACGCTCGTCTCCGTCTGGCTTTGGTGGCACTGTTGACGGCCGGTTGTAGTTGGGCCTGTACGAGCGCCACGTCGGGTCCGGAGCTGATACCCACCTGGGAGCTGGTCCATGCTCCGCCGGTCGAGCACCTTTCGCTGGGACGGGCCCGGCTCAGTTATGACCGGCCCCTGCCTGCGCGACTCGTTCAAGAACTTTCCCCGGAGTTCTCGCTGCTGACCATTCGGACGAGTCGCGATTGGGAGGAGGTTCGTCGGCGTCTGGATCTTCCGGCCGCGCCTTCCTTTGTCGACTTCTCCAAAGGCATCGTTGTTGGCATCGTGGCGAACGTAGGGGAGAGTGTGGATGCATCCTGGCCCATTCCCATCCGCCAGATCCGCGGTTGTGCAGGTCAGGGTTGCCTGGAGGCGTCTTTCGGAGCCGGCTTGTACTATCCGCTGCTGTGTCCCAGCTACGTTGAGCTCGCCTACGCACCTGGCGTACAGGTCATAACCCGCGTGCACATGAGTCACCGGAAGTTCGTCATTCCGCTGTCGGCGCGGACGAAGTGACGGATTGTCGTCGCATAGCGCGGTTTCGTGCGGTTTTCGCCACATCCATGTTGACTGGAGTCAACATGGATGTGTTTTTGTGACGATAGAGGGATAGGATATGTGTGGTCTGATCTCAATGATGCACTGGGGCATCACGGGTGGAACATGGGCGACTCCTTGTCTTCTGACCGGTCTGTGAAGGACGCGCGGCTCTTGCCGGCGGACGTCTTCACGGACATCAGTCGTCGCGTGTTTCAGTCGCTGTCGTTAGGGCTGGTGGTTTTTGATCCTCAGCTCCGGATTGTCTGGCACAATCCAGCGGCTGCGTTTCTGGTTGAAGGTCACGCGTCGATCAGTGCGGCGTTGACGGACGGGACGGTGGATGCTTCGTATCAGGACTGGACTCGGGTTCTGCGTGAAGTGATTGACGCGGGGCGACAGCGGCGGTTCGACCAGGTGGTATGCCACAGCCGGCAGAGTGGGGCGCCCAGCGAGATGCTGCTGAACCTGCAGTGTATTCCGCTGACTGAGGGTGGAGACGTGCCGATCACCGGCGGCACGCTGGTGATTGAGGATGTGACGGCGGCGGTGAGCATGGAGAAGCGGCTGGCGGTGTCGGAGCGGATGGCCGCGGTGGGCAAGCTGGCGGCTCGGGTGGCTCACGAACTGAACAATCCCCTGGACGGGATCATGCGTTATCTGAATTTAGCGAAGCGGGCGGCGGCGACCGGTGCCGGGGACAAGCTAAACGACTACCTGGATCGAGCCCGAGGCGGTCTGGTTCGGATGACGGACATTGTCCGGGACCTGGTGGAGTTTTCCCGCAGCGCGTATACCGCCTTCAATGATGCGGGCATCAACACCATTGTTGAGGAAGCGGTGAAGGTCATGTCGGACAAGGCGATCCAGAGCGGGGTGTCGATCGTCTGCCAGCTTGAGGAGGGCTTGCCAGCGATTCACGGTACGAGCCTCTTTCAGGTCTTCTGCAACATGATCAAGAACGCGGTGGACGCGATGCCGGAGGGGGGCACGCTCACCGTGGCGACCCGGACGGTCGATCGCCACGTGATCATCCGGTTCGAGGACACCGGGATCGGGCTGCCTGAAGAGATGGGCAGGATCTTTGAGCCCTTTTTTACCACCAAGGAGCCCGGCAAGGGTACGGGCCTGGGTCTGGCGATCTGCAAGGACATCATCGAGAAATACAACGGTCGGATTGTTCCTGAAAGGCGGGAGGGGGCTGGGACGGTGTTCACCATCCAGATCCCCCTGGAGAGCTGTTCGCCGCAGCGTTCGTCGAGCCCGCTGGCGGTTCCGCCGGGCGGCGAGCAGGTCACGCTTGGCGGGGTGGGCGGCCAAAAGTCGGCGCCGGGTGACGAGGACCCAGGCCGATCCACGGGAAGGCAGGATGAATGAGCCAGGACAAGAAACGGATTCTGATTGTCGACGACGACAGGATCATCACCGAGTCGCTTTGCGAGCTGCTCGAGCTGGAGGGTTACGAGGCGGTTGGTGTTGCCGGGTTTGCCCAGGCGGTGACTGCCCTTGAGCGCCAGCGGTTCAACCTGGTGCTCAGCGACATCAACATGCCGGACGCCAACGGTTTCGAGCTGCTGCGGCTCATCAAGCAGCGTTTTCCGGACATCGTGGTGATCATGATCACCGGGTATGGTACGATCGAGAGTGCGGTCGAAGCGATCAAGATGGGGGCCTACGACTATCTGACCAAGCCCATCATTGACGAGGAGATTCAGCTCACGATCCAGCGGGCGCTGCAGCAGCAGTCGTTGATCCGCGAGAACCAGACGTTGCGGGAGGCTCTGGACCTTCGCTACAGCCTGGACAACATTATCGGCCACGACTACAAGATGCTCCGGATCTTTGACCTGATTGAGACGGTAGCCGAATCGCCGACCACGGTGCTGATTCAGGGCGAATCTGGAACGGGCAAGACGCTGATTGCCCGGGCGATCCATCATCGCAGTGATCGACGCGATCGTGCGTTCGTCGAGGTGAGCTGCGGGGCGTTGCCCGAATCGCTGTTGGAGAGCGAGCTGTTTGGTCACGTGAAGGGTTCGTTCACCGGTGCGGTGAGCGACAAGGAGGGCAAGTTCAAGGTCGCCGCCGACGGCACGATCTTTCTTGACGAGATTTCCTCGGCGACGCCGGCTCTGCAAGTCAAGTTGCTTCGCGTGTTGCAGGAGCGGCAGTTCGAGGCCGTCGGTTCGAACAAGACGCAGAAAGTCGACGTACGGGTCATTTTGGCCAGCAACGAAGACCTGGCCAAGGTGGTGCAGGCTGGCCGTTTTCGCCAGGATCTGTTCTACCGGGTCAACGTGGTCACCATCCAGTTGCCGCCGTTGCGATCGAGGATTGCGGACATTCCGCTACTGGCCGGGCATTTTCTGAAGCGGTATTGCGGGGAGCTGCGCAAGGACATCGCGGGCTTCACCGACGGCTGCCTGCAGCTTCTGCAGCGTTACCCGTGGCCGGGCAACGTTCGCGAGCTGGAGAACATCGTGCAGCGGGCGGTGGTTCTGGGCAAGCGGCGACACGTGGAGGTGGATGATCTGCCGGAACACGTCGTCGAGCAGGCTGAGGTGCTGCCCTCCGGGGGGGACATCTATCGCCCGCAGTCGCTCAAGAAGGCCCTGGAGGAGCCGGAAAAGCGGATCATCGAGCAGGCTCTGAAGGCCAACAACTGGAACCGGCAGGTCACCGCCCAGGTTCTGGAGATCAACCGCACCACGCTCTACAAGAAGATGAAGCGTTACGGACTGGAGTCCGAGCCGGCCCCTTGAACCGGGGGAATCGGGTTGCCACGGTCGGCGGGAGGGTGGTGATGCTGCCGATCCGCTGAGGAGATGGAAGTCTGCCTCGGGTGTCCCATGGAGACAGGCACTCACTTGGGGGTGGCCGAGCTGATGGCCGAGCGGACCGCCTCGAGGAGCTCATTGACCTTGAAGGGCTTGTAGAGGACGGCGGCCAGGCCTTCGGGGGTGGCCCGGATGATCGAATGGCTTGGGTCGTAGCCGAAGCCGGTCATGAACATGACCGGGCAGTGAGGCTTGTTTTCCTTGACCAGCCTGAAAATCTCGTAGCCACTCGCGTTTGGCATGCGGATGTCGCTGATCACCAGGTCGTAGAACCGCTGGTTGATCATGGCCATCGCCTCTTTGCCCTCGGCGGCCAGTTCGACGTCGCAGCCGCTGCGGGCGAGCACGTCGCGGACCGTCGTGCGGATGATTTCCTCGTCGTCGATGACCAGGACGGTCTTGCCGGCCAGGACCGGGTCCTTCTCGGGCGGGGCGCCTTTGGCCTCGAGGATGCTCTGGACCGGCTTGGTCACCTGCTTGATGCACTCGCGGATGCGGGCCACGTTGTCGATGATGCCCTGCAGACGATGGCGGAGGTCATCGTGTCCGATGTAGTCCTCGGTCAGGGTGGTCGCGTCCGCGAGAATATCGCCGAGCGGGCCGGCGATCTCGGCTGACACGTTGTCTGCCAGCCGGCCGGTGGTCGCGAAGCGCTCGACGACGAGCAGGTCGAGGATGTGCAGGGCGATGGCGATGTATCGGGCGAAGATCTCGGTGAATTGGCGGTCTTCCTCGCTGAAGGCGGCCACCCGGTCGCTCTCGATGTTGAAGACCCCGATGACCTTGTCGTGCAGTTTAAGCGGCACGGTGAGTGATGAGCGGGCGTTGTTGATGCCCGGGAGATAGCGGGCGTCCTGGCCGACGTCGGGGCAGATGTAGCTGCGGCCGGTCGAGGCCACGTAGCCGCTGATGCCGCTGCCTTCCGGGGACACGTAGAGGTCGATGGTCTGGGCCTCGGGGGGCAGCCCGGCGCAGAGCGCGAGTTCGAGGCGGTTGTTGCGTTTGTCGACCAGGCGAATCGCGAAGTTGTCGAAATGCAGGAGTTCTCGGGTATAGCGGATGATCTTTCGCTCCAGCAACTGGAGTCGGTCGCCGGCGTTCATTCCTGCGAGTTGCTCGGCGTCCACCTGGACGATTTCGCGTCCGGCGTTGTCGATCGCGTCCACTTTCTTCTGTAGCCGGCGTGGTCGGGTCACATCGGAAACGGACACCACCAGGCGGGTGAGCCCGTGCTGATCGAGAATGGGGGTAATCCTGGCTTCGAAGTACTGTTCGCCGTCGGTGATGAGGCTCAACGAGCGGGAGCGGCCAAGGATGGAGCGGCCCTCCTGGCGGCTGTAACCGTCGCGGCAGTGGCGTTGGATGCGATCACGAACCTCCCAGGGCAGTTCTCGGATGCGGGCGTTCGACCAGAGGGTGCGTCCCTGGATATCCAGCAGGCACACGCCCTGGCCGATGGTGTCCAGCACGCTGCTGAGCTGGAAGCCGAGGCCATTCTGTTCGGCGGCCAGGATTTCGCCGGCCGGGGACACGAAGAGGCTCTTGGTGTCCCTTTGGAGGGCGATGAGCGCGGCTTCCATGGTGGGTTCGGTTCGCACCTGCCCGATCTGGGCCAGGATCTCGCGCAGTTCGGGGATCTCGGCCGCCGCCGATTCGAGCAACAGGAATTTCTTGCAGGACGTACCAATGTCACCCATGCGGGCTCCCATCCGCCGATCCGGAAGCCACCTTCCTGATCGGCAACCCTTCTTTATTGTTAGGTTTCCGGTTCGTCCATTCCACCGGAAGGGGTGAAAACCCCTTAGTTCGCGGATTCTCGGTCTTCGCCGGGCAGCGGAGTGCCGGCTGGCGGCGGGTACGAGACCGGGAGGGCCGATTGCCCCTGTCTTGTCGCCGGACCATGGTCATTGGCTGCTTTCACGGTCTGCGGCGTACCGGGTGGGCGCCTCTGCCTGAGAGTTGATCAACGGCGCGAGCCACTCGGCCACGAAGCTGCGGCCGGCCCATCCGAAATGGCTTCCGGTGTTGCCGCTTTCCGCCATCTTGGGGGTATACCTCTGCTGATGGAGGCGCTCGCCATACAACTGTCGCTCTTCTCGGCTCAGGCCCCACGGGATCGAGAACCCGACCGCTCCGGCGGCCTGGGTCATGCGCCCGTCGATTGTCCCAGCGACGCTGGTTCCGAGCTTCAGGAAGCCAACGTCGTAGGGTGAATAGAAGTTCCAGATCCCCTCTTGCGTCTTCTTGAGAGCCCGGCGAAGGTCGTAGTCCGGCGAGATCGCCGGGGCCAGCAGCACGGCGCTGGTGATCTCATGCCTGGGCGGGAGGGCTTCGAGGACGTAGACGGCCACGCCGCCACCGCCCGAGTGTCCGATGACGTGCACGGGTCGACCGGGGTACTTGTTCTGGTAGGCGACGATGTTGGCGGCCACCCTCCGAGCCTCGCTGAGGTTATGGGACTGGGCCCGGAGGTTGACCACGCCCGCCAGGAAGGTCGGGGCGAGGCTCCAGTCGTGGATGGTGATTGCCGCGGGTACGCCACCTTCAGCCAAGCCTTTGGCGATGCTGGAGTTGAGTGGGCTCCTGCCTTCGATGCCCGGAAGGATGATGATGAGGCCCTTGTCCATGCGTGTCGGGGTGCGTAGTTCGGAGACTCCGCATCCGCTGGTGAACAGGGTGGCCAGTACGGCCGTGGTCCCGAGCATGAGCTCGCGGGCGACGCGCAGAGGCGGCCGGCGGGCAGGCTTCTGGTCCTGAGCTGGCTCAGCGGGGGGCTGCTTCGAATACCGGGGCATGGTCTCTATCCTTGTCGGCGGCCGGGCACGCGGCGGAGCGGCCTCAAAAACACATTATGATACCTCGGTTTGGCGGCGGCGGCAACTTGGTTGACACGCTGGTGGGCGTTGCTAGACTGCGACGCATGGCCGCCCCATGGAGTCAACGTGTCACCCTCGAGCGCGGCGACATCACTCGGAAAGCCACTGATGCCATCGTCAACGCGGCGAATACCTCCCTGCTTGGTGGTGGAGGCGTTGATGGGGCGATTCATCGGGCGGCGGGTCCGGACCTGCTGGCCGAATGCCGCACCTTGGGTGGATGTCCCACTGGTTCCGCCAAGCTGACACATGGCTATCGACTACCTGCCAAGTATGTCATCCACGCCGTTGGCCCGGTTTATCGAGACGGCCGTTCTGGCGAGCCGGAGCTACTGGCCGGCTGCTATCGAACCGCGTTGCGGCTGGCCGCCGAGCACGGTATTCGGTCGATTGCGTTTCCAGCCATCAGCTGCGGCGTGTACGGCTATCCTCTGGCCGAGGCCGCACGTATCGCCATCGGCGAAACGTCCGAAAATCTGCAGAAAAACGACCTCCCCGAGCGAGTGGTGTTTGTGCTGTTTGATGGGGCTGCCTACGCAGCTTACCTTCGTATTTACAACGAGTTAGCTTCGGATCATCCTGTTCGGAACGAGGCCGATCGTCCAACCTGAAAGGGGTGCCCGAACGTGAAACTGACCTGGCATCGGCGTTCGCTGCGTCTTCGCCATCCGTTCAACATCGCTCGCCGGGAGCGAGAGGACAAAGTCGACAAGGAGATCCTCCTGATCCAGATCGAGCATGACGGTCTGGTCGGCTGGGGTGAATCGGCACCGACGTCCTACTACCACCAGAGTCTGGATTCGGCCGAGGCCGCTCTGGCTCGGATCGCGGGCATGCTGGGCCAGGATCCTCTGGCGTTCGATGCGGTGCTGGGTTCGCTTTGGGAGCAGTATGGGAATGAGACCGCCACCATCGCAGCGATCGACGGAGCGATGCACGATCTAGCGGGCAAGTTGCTGGGCGTGCCTCTGTGGAGGTTTTTGGGCCTGGACCGCGCCCGGATGCCCCTGACCTCCTTCACGATTGGGATTGACGATCTGGAGGTCATTCGGCAGAAGACGCGCGAAGCGGCGGAGTATCCTATTCTCAAGGTCAAGGTTGGTACGCCGCAGGACGACGCCATCCTGTCGGTGATTCGAGAGGAAGCTCCGAACAAGGTTGTTCGAGTTGACGCCAATTGCGGGTGGAACTCGGCCAACGTCCTCGAACGGTGCCGGACGCTGTCGAAGAAATACCGCATTGAGTTTATCGAGCAGCCGACAGCGGCGGGAGCGCATGATGCTCTGCCCGAAGTGCGAGCGGCCGGTCTCTGTCCGATCGTGGCCGACGAGAGTTGTGTTGGTGTGCAGGGCGTGCTCGCGTGTGCCGGTGTTTTTGACGGGATCAACATCAAGCTGAGCAAGTGCGGCGGCATACGTCGAGCGATCCAGATGATTCACACCGCGCGTTCGGCGGGCCTGAAGATCATGCTTGGTTGCATGATTGAATCCTCGGTGGGTATTGCCGCTGCTGCTCACCTTGGGCCATTGGTCGACTGGGTCGATCTGGATGGTCACCTTCTGCTGGCCAATGACCCCTTCGAGGGCATCGGCGGGCGAGGCGGGCGGCTGACGCTCAATGATCGTCCGGGTCTGGGGCTGGTGGAGCGATAGGAAGGGGGCTCACGGCCGACGAGGTTGGGCGTTCGAACGCAGGGCCCTAGAGGTTGTTCTTGTACCATTCGATGGCTCGGCGAAGGCCCTCCTCGAAGTCAACCACGGGCTTGTAGCCGAGGATCCTTCCCGCCAGAGTGATGTCTGCCAGCGAGTGCTTCACATCTCCCGGCCGGGTGTCGACGTAGTCCGGCCTGATGTTAAGGCCGAGGAGGCTGTTGATCTGGGCGATGATCTGGTTCACGGTGACGCGTTCGCCACAGGCGACGTTAACGACCTGCCCTTCGGTTTTGGCTGCCCGGGCGGCGAGCACATTGGCGTGGACCACATTGTCGATGTAGGTGAAATCGCGGCTCTGTTCGCCGTCGCCATAGATCGTTGGCGGCTGGTTCTTGAGGATGGCGGAGACGAATGCCGGAATGGCGGCGGCGTATTGGCTCTTGGGATCCTGTCTGGGTCCGAAGACGTTGAAGTAGCGGAGCGAGATGGTTTCGAGGCCGTAGCAGCAGTAGAAGGTTCGCAGGTAGTGCTCGCCCACGAGCTTGTTAACGGCGTAGGGGCTCAGGGGTGATGGGCAAGCGGACTCGCGCTTGGGGAGATCGGGCAGATCGCCGTAGGCGCTGCTGCTCGCGGCGTAGATGACGCGCCGGCACTTAGCGTCGCGAGCGGCCATGAGCAGATTGAAGGTTCCGTCGATGTTAGCCTCATGTGAGGTGCGCGGATCGGCGACGGATTTGGGGACCGACGGTACTGCGGCTTCGTGGAAGATGACATCGACGCCCTTGCAGGCAATGGCGCAGTCATCGGTTTTTCGGATATCGCCTTCGATGACCTCGATCCTGGCGGCGAAGGGTGCGAGGTTCTGGCGTCTGCCCGACGAGAAGTTGTCCAGCACGCGCACGGTCTGGCCGTCCTTGACCAGTCGCTCGACCAGATGGGAACCGATGAATCCCGCTCCACCCGTCACGAGATACGTTGCCATTCAGCCTTCTCCACGAACCTGACAGACCCGATGATGCTGTCCGGGCTGATTCACGTTCAGCACGGCTCCGGTTCAACCGGATACTGTGGCGTCCTGCCGGCAAGAACCGCTATCACATCATCGACCACATCGTTCATCGCCGCGAGTCCTTCCCGGCTCCGTGCCCCGATGTGGGGTGTGAGCAGGCAATTGGGAGCGGACAGGAGTGGGTGGTCGGGCGGAGGCGGTTCGGGGTCGAAGACATCGACAGCCGCTCCGCCGAGGCGGTTTTCCGTCAAGGCGGAAGCCAGGTCGGCGGCGTTGACGACTGGTCCTCGGGAAGTGTTGATGAGATAGGCACCGGGCTTGAAATGGCGGAGGGCTGCGGCGTTGACCATGTTTCTCGTTTTGGCGGTCAGGGGCACGTGGAAGGTGACGACGTCGCAGGCGGCATAGACCTCCTCGGCGCTGCTGGCTGGTGTGGTCGCGAATGGGAGGTAGCCGATCTCGCGGATGTCGTAGTACATCACGCGCATGCCCATCCCGTTGCGCATCCGGTATCCCACCGCTCGGCCGATTCTTCCCATGCCGATGATGCCCAGTGTCTGGTGCTGGAGCTCTGGGGTTGGTGCCGGACCGGCTCGCAAGGTGGCGAATTCGCCCTGGCGGATGCGGGCGTCGAAAGCGGCGATGTGTCGCTGGACGGCCACGATGAGTCCGACCACCAGTTCGGTAACGGCGCAGGTTGAAGCCGCCGGGGTGTTGACGACCTGGATGCCCGCCTGGAGAGCTGCGGGGACGTCGATGTTGTCCACGCCGACACCGGCTCGTCCGATGACTTTGAGTCGCCCGGTCTGTCGAGCTGCGGTGATGACATTGGCGTTGACCAGGGCGTAGGTACGGACGACCAAGGCGTCCGCCTCTCGCACCGCGTTGATCAGCGTGGTCTCGTCGTGGTTGTCGAGGCTGATGACCTCTCCGGCGGCCTGGAGCCGGGCCATGGCGGATTCGTTGACCTTCTCCGCGACGACAATACGGGCTCTTGGACTGCTGTTCATGGCGTGAATTATCCGGCGACTTGTGGCGGTGCACAAGCATCAGCGACCGTGCGAGGCATCTGGCGCAAAGCAGCGGGCCCAGCGTTGATGCGCCGGGCCCGCTGCATCAGGAAGCGAATTGAGCGTCGTTTACGGGCAGGGGTTTGCCATGATCGTGCCTACGTTGTTGCGCACGAGGGTCATGTCCTGCGTGTTGAACGTGCCGCTGGTATTCAGGTCAGCTCTGCAGTTGGCGGCGGTGATCTCCATACCCACGTTGTTGCGGAGGAGGGTCATGTCCATGGTATTGACTTTGCCGTCTCCGTTGATGTCTCCGAACAGGACTCTGGCGCACTTGGTTTCGGTGACGGCGTTTCCGCACGCGTCCTGAATGCCCGGGAAAGCGATGATGAACCGGTCCGCGTTGGTGACACCGGCCAGATCGACGGTCAATGCATCGCCGTTAATAGCCACGTTGCTGACCGTTCCGCTGGTGACGCTGACGCTATCCGGACCCGCCGTTCCGCCGGCTGCCTGGATGGGCTCGCTGAAGGTGACGATGAGCTTGGTGAGGCCACCGGTACGTCCCTCGACCACATTCCCTGCGGTGAGATCGACGTCGAATTCTCCCTTGGTGCCGTGGGTCTTGCGGGACAATGTAGAGACGATGGCGGGGGCGACGGTATCATCGGCGCACGGATCGGCTTCGGTGAGGGTGAAAGTGATGGTATCTTCGACGGCTTCGTTGGCCGCCACGGCGAAGGCCTGAACCTGGGGTCCGCTGGTCGGGGCGGTCATGAGATCGACGTCGCCGCGGAGGACGTTGGTGCCGGTTCCGGGCACCAGACGCAGCACGTAAGTGCCCAATTCCAGGGCTGAGGTGTCGATCTGGCCTTCGATCACCGGAACGATGCCCAGGCCGAAGGTACCGCTACCCACGGGGACGGGTGTTCCGGCGGGGATGCCGATTCCTGGGGTGGTGGTGGTGCCCAGGCCGCATCCACGGCACCACTGGGCGTAGCCTGCTCCGGTGCCGAGGATCTTGCCTGCGGCAGCGGGCACGGTGGGCCACATGCACACTTCCATGAACGGCCCGTAATACACGCCGGAGGATGCCGCCTCGGTCACGCGGGCATAGCCGGTCCAGGCGGGGACTCGCTTGTAGCTGAGGGCGAACGCAGAGCCGGCGCAGAAGCCGCCGCCTCCCTTGCAGGTGGTGCAGGGTACTGCGCCGCCGTCGTGAATGCTGCTGTAGAAATCAGCCGTGGTCACCAGGGGGCCATCGGCGGTCCCTTGGTGCAGTTCAATACTGACCACGAAGTTCGCGACGCCCCAGGTAGGCTTGCCATCTGAGGCATGGCCGGTCTGGCTGTGGAGACCCGTGACGGCGATCGATGCGGCCCAGTTCAGCACGCCCTTGCTGAAGGTCAGGCCATCTGCGGGGTTGCCGGGGGTGTACATGGGACGTTGAAGAGCGATAACGTCCGCGGCATGGTTGTCGCCCCCGAGCTGCAGTTCGTAGCTCACCACGCTAGCGGCGAAGGCCGGCGCGGCAGCCAGCATCAGCACCACACTGAACAACCTTGCCATTCCCATTGTGAACCTCCCGATTGAAAGACCCCTGAGTTTACTTCTTACCACCCTGGGTCGTAACGGCACCCCACCCCCACGACGCCCAAGGCAGCCGATGCGCTGTAGAAACAGACGCCAGGCGCCCAAGCGTGTCCGATAGGCTTGGGTCCTTCTGTCCTGGGGAACGTTCCGCGACACGGTGCTTTCCGTCCCCGCCAAGGACACACGACGACTACACTTAATTCTACCGAGTCAGGCCCTGATTGCAAGCGGCTTCTGCACAATTCACTCCTGCGTCGTAGTCAGCTGTAACTTAATACTTGAAATGTGGTTACGTTTGCTCAGAGAGGGTCGATCAGGGCTCCGTTTGGATGGCCTTGGGCGAAGCGGGGCAGTAAAACTGACATGTACCGCAGCCCACACAAGTCCCGGCTCGGATCTCGATGCGTCCCCGTTGGTTCAACGAGATGGCTGAGGGGCCGATCGGGCAGCGGTCGACGCAGGCGGTGCACGCCTCGCCGGTCGAACGGAGGCAGGCTTCCTCTTTCCAGCTGGCCGTGCCCAGGCGGATGTGGCCTGGAGATTGAACGGTCTTCAAGGCCCCGCTGGGGCAGGCCTTGATGCAGGCCAGTTGGTCACAGATGACACAGGCGGCCAGATCGGGGTCGATATAGGGTGTTCCGGTGCAATCCGGCTCGGCCGCGGAGAGGGTCCGAATAGCTTTGGCCGGACAGACGTCGACGCAGTTGCCGCATCGGTAACAGGTTTTCAGGAAGGCCGTTTCCGGCAGGGCGCCAGGGGGACGCAGAACGGAACGTACGATAGGAAGTTGGACGTCAAGCCGGTCCGTCACGTAGGCGGCCAGCGGTTCGATGAGTCTCTGCAGGCCGAGCCGGAAGACGGATCGGCGACCACAGGGCGGCATTTTGGGATCGTCGGCCATGAAGAGCCACCCCAGGTTTACCTGACAGACACCTGTCGCTCGAGCTGCTCGATCCTGCTGGTGAGCAACGCGATTTGCCGGTGGAACCGCTCGAATGCGGCCCGGACAGGGGCCGGAAGCTCGGCGCAGGCCTCGCAGTGGAATCGCGTGGCCAGGCTGCCCCGTCCGGGATAGCGGTAGGGCTGTCGGCAAGACCGACAGGTACGTTCCTGCATCTCGTCCTTGGGGTTTGCCATGCTCGTATGGTAGGAGAGAGGTCGGGTGACTGCAACGCTGGCGGGTGGGCATGAAGGGAGCAGGACCCAGCCGCCGGCGGCCGGACTGGCTCTTGATCGCCGAGCGTCCCGTCAGAATGGCACCGAAAGCTGGGTTATTCGGCGCACTTACTGGGTGAAATGGCGCATTCTGATGGGTTGATTCGGCGTACGGGTGGTCGGGTTGGGCTACCTGGCTTGCCGTCGGGGAAGGGTTGGGTTTTTTGGCTGAGGGCCCGCGGCGGGCCACGGCGATCGATTTGGGCGGATGTTGCCGGTATTCCGATCAGGCGGCCCCTGGCCGATCGAAGTCCGGCACGCAGGTTGCCAAATGAAGGTTAGTGTCTTGTGGGCGGATGAAGGTCTGTCAACACGATACCGTCACAGGCCGCAATGGTCTGTACCGGGCCAACAACAAGCAAGCCCTTCCGCTGCAATCCCCCTCTCCGGCCCGAACAAGGGAGGGTGTTGTTGGCCTTATGTAAGCGATCCACCCCGTCGTCATCGGCGAGTCAGGCTCGCCGGTGACGCCGGGGTGATTTTTTGTTGTCTAGTCCGCCCGTCGCATCGGTCGTAGAATAAATGAGAGCAGGCGTGGGGTCCTGATCTGGCCGGGATGCCTGTGGCGTTTCCGGCCGTAGTCGTGCCAGCGAGGACAGAGTCATGGATGCGAAGCCGTCGTTGGGTATCTGCATCATGCGGTCGCTCGACAGCGACGCGTGGACGGTGACGCTCTGTCATGGGCCTGATCGTCGCGAGGAGATCGGGCGGTTCGCCACGCGTGAGGAAGCGGCCGAGTTTGCCCTTGCCGAGCGTGATCGACGTCGTGACCTGGCCAGCCTCGAACCTTGCATCGAGGTACCGGACGATTGCCCGTGCAGCCGCAGCCGGTAGCGGCTGGTGGCCTGAAAGCGTGCTGCGTTCGGTGTTATTCCCGTGCTCACCCGGTGGTGGACTCCGAAGCGAGCGGCCCATCGTTCGGCGGTAGGTCGCTCGATCGCGTCATGTGCCGCGCCGCTCGCCTTGGTGTGCGGAGGCTGTCTGCCATTCCTCGCGGAGGACCGCGAAGCGGTACTCGTCATGGAACTTGCCGCCTCGGTAGTGGGCTTGCCGGAAGCAGCCTTCCTGAACGAAGCCTGCCTTCTGGTAGCACCGGATGGCTCGCGGATTGTTCGCGTAGACTGCCAAGGCTACGCGGTTGAGGTTGAGTTCCTCGAATGCGAATCGGAGCAGCAACTGAACAGCCTCGGTGCCATAGCCCTTGCTGTGGAAATCCCGATCGCCGATCGAGATCCCCAGGGTAGCGCTTCTGGCCACGGGACTGATGGTGTGCAGACCCGCGGTTCCGATCAAGCGATCTCCGTCCCGAACCACGATTGCGAAGACGTAGTCGCTGGTGCTGTTGCCCTGTGACTCGATCCACTCGCGTTCGCGATTGGCGTTGATGGGCGGGCGGAGCGGAAGGCCCTGCCAGATTGATGGATCGTTGATCCACTTGCGGAGCAGGGGCTCGTCGCCGACCTCCACCGGCCGGTAGTAGATTCGCCGACCCTCGTAGTAGACCACGGTGGCGGTCTCGCCGCCGGGTGAAGACTTGCGGTTCGGCAGTTTGGGCTTCAACAAGGGCGCCTGCAAGTGAGTCATGTTTCACCGTCCTTCCTGAGTCGGGGCGCGGGGAGTCTCCCCGCGAACCTGGGCGCGCATGCGTCGACACGGCAGCCGTGTCCAACAAAAAAGCCCCGCGGCTTCGCCTGGCCGCAGGGCTTGAGGTACTCGACGAGACTCAAACTACCCTACGGGCCACCTCCGGTATAGACACCGCCGACACGCATGTCGCGACCGGCACCGGCGACTACAAGCCGGACAGCCGAACCGTTGCACGGCGTCTCCGCTGTCCACTTGGTCAAATCGGGTTGTCGCGTGGCAATCATCTTCAAGTCCGAAAAGGGACCATTCCGAGCGCCCGAACACTTGGAGAGAGAAGTATACTCCAACTTTGGCCGAAGTCAAGTCGAACGTGTGATAATACCAAGGGAATATGGCAGTTCCGGCCACACCGGCCCGGTTTTCCTCTTCCATCACCCTGTTCGGGGAGGTGATTGAGGCTCGTGTTCTGTTTCTCCCGGTGCGGGTTGGGGCGGGCCGGGTTTCGCTCTCCCGTATCGATTCAGCCGCAAGGGCAGCCTCAAACAGTTGATAGACCTGGTGTCTTCGCGCGCGGACGGCCGTGCGAGTCGGTTTTGCGGAACAGCGTGTTCATGGGACGTGTTCGGGATTTGAGACGAGCCAGGCTGAACGGGCTGGTTGTGCTTCTTGTCGGTTTGGCGCTGACTGGTGTCGCGTTGGTGCTTCACATGGCCCAGCGTGGGCTGGAGTCTCTGGGTCAGGATAACGCCCTGACTGCTCAGAGAGGGCGAACGCGGGAGATCGCCAATCACATTGAGTCGGCCATCGCGACGCGTTCTCGAAGGGTGAAACAGCGCCTGGCTGACATGGGGAATGTCCTGGATGTCGCTTTGGGGTCGGCCAAGCCGGACAATCCCGAAGTGCTGACGGTGCTGGAAACGGCCAAACGGGCTTTCGACGCTTCCCTGGCCTACGTTTTGAACCGTGAGGGCCTGGTTGTTGCCTGCACGCCCTACGAAGGGACGAAGACGCTGACCGGTGAGAATTACCGGTTTCGGCCTTACTTTGTCGATGCAATGGCCGGCAAGGACTCGGTCTACACAGCCGTCGGGGTTACCACTGGGGCCCGCGGGTTGTATTCCAGTTCGCCGGTTCGTGACGGCATCACCACCGAGCTCATGGGTGTTCTGGTGTTCAAGGGGCACTTCGACGAGATTGACCAACTGCTGGCCAAGCACCAGGAGCCGATCGCGCTCATATCGAACAATGGGGTTATTCTCGCAAGCAACCGTAGCGACTGGCTGTACCGTCTGGCGTATCCGATATCTGAGAAGCAGCGAGCCGAGCTGATTGCGAGTCGGCAATGGAAAGCGGGCCGTGGATGCAGCACTCGCCGCTTGGCGGGGGGGTGGGCCTTTTGACCTGATCCTGATGGACATGCAGATGCCGGAGATGGACGGTTATGAAGCGACCGGGCTGTTGCGCAAGCACGACTATTCCGGTCGGATCATTGCCCTGACCGCTCACGCGATGACGGGTGACCGCGGCAAGTGCTTGGCGGCAGGATGTGATGACTATCTCACCAAGCCGATCAGCCGAGACAGACTGATTGCGTCCGTGATTCTGCATGTGTCGCGAGCCTTGGAAGGCTCTGTCACGTAGACGTGGCCGCGTCGGTCTGAGGTCCGGCGGGTCTACACGGACGCCAGGAGGGCGAGCGTCTGGAGCAGCAGGCTGATCAGGCCGAGGATTGCGCCCACCAGGCCGCCGGTCGACGTGGTGTGCTTGCTTCGAGCCAGTGCGGTCCACCCGAGCCCAAGAGCGATCAATCCGCAGACCAGGCCTATGCCTGGGCAGAGAGAGGCCAGCAATGCGATGACGCCGCTCATCGCGGCCAGGCTGCCGATCTCGGTGCTTGCGGTTGGGACGCTGTAGTTGGCGGCTTCCATGGTGAAAGGCAGGCCGCACCCCGGGCAGCTGTCGGAATGCACGGGAGAGTGTCGCTCGCAGCGTGGGCATTCGATCTCGAGGTGATCATCTTCGCAGCGGACGATGCGTGGCGCCTTGTTGCCCGCCGCGGCGTAAGCATGTACCGGGGCGGGCAGTTCGCCGTCGTCGCCCGGGTCGGCGTGCTGAATGGCCAGGCCGGTTCGCGGATCCACCTGGGGCACGGTGAAGACGGCGTCGCAACTCGGGCATCGGCCGTGCCGATTCGACTGGCTGGAGTGCCCCTCCAACACCGATCCGCAGCGCATGCAGCGGAAGTGGAAATGCCTGCCGACCGTGCTCGTCTCCGTATCGCTCATCGTCCAGTTCTGGGCCACGGGTCGCGAGTATCCTCGCAGGCATCCGGGTACCCTTCATTCCCCTCCGTATCATACGTAGGTGGTGCCGGCCTTCAAGCGACGGTGTTCGCAGGTTTGTGTTTCGGCGTGTTGACGTTCGCGCGGCTTGCTGGGGGTTTGCTCTACTGGCGCGGGTGGAACTTCTGGTGGATGGCTTTGAGCCGGGAGGAGTCCACGTGGGTGTAGATTTGGGTGGTGGTGATATCGGCGTGGCCAAGTATTTCCTGCACGACGCGGAGGTCGGCGCCGCCGGCGAGCATGTGGGTAGCGAAGGAGTGGCGCAGGGTATGTGGCGACAGCTTGCCGGGCACGCCCATGCGGCGAGCGTACTTAGCCACCATGCGCCAGCAGTTGGTCCGATCGAGCGATTTGCCGGTGCGTGAGAGGAAGACGCGGTCCGTTGGCCTTCCGTCGGCCAGTTGGGGGCGAAGATCGCGCAGGTACTCGGTGAGGGCCTTGATAGCGTGGCTGCCGATGGGCACGACTCGTTCTTTGCTGCCCTTGCCCAGGCAGCGAAGGTATCCGATCTCCAGTTGGACGTCGCCGAGGCGCAGGCCGACCAGTTCACTGACTCGCAGACCGGTGGCGTAGAACAGCTCGAGGATGGCTCGGTCGCGTGAGGCGAGGGAGTCGCCGTCGTCGGGCAGGGTGAGCAGGGCATCGACCTGCTTTTCATTGAGGACCTGGGGCAGGTAGTTCCACTTTTTGGGTGTTTCGATGAGGGCGGCGATGTCGCGGGCGAGGTGCCCGTTGGCATAGCAGAACCGGCAGAAGAGCTTGACCGCCACGAGGCGTCGAGCGATCGAACTGACGGCCAGGTTGTCTTCCTCGCGGAGTGATACGAGGAACGTCTGGACGTCACGCGGCGAGATGTGTCGAAGCCTGAGGCCGGCTTGCTGGCAGAAGGCGGCCAGGGATTCGAGATCGCGGCGATAGGCTGCCAGGGTGTTCTCGGCGAGTCCCGCCTCAGACCAGAGCCGGGCGAGAAACTGCTCGAGCAAGGTGCGTATGGGGGGTTCTTCCGCCGGTGTTTCGGACGGCTCGATGGGCGGGGGTTCGGCCAGGCCGCAACTCGATTCAGGCCGAGCAGGCGACGAGAAGCTGGGTGTCGCGTCGGAGCTCGGCCAGTCTGATCTGATGGTAGACTCTACAGGCTTCATGGTTTCCCGCGCAGAGGCGAAAAGCCTCTTTGAGGTTCGTCATGGTCAGCAGGTTGGCGCAGCGCGCATCGCGCCGGTCAACGAACGGGCACAAGAAACCCGGTTTGATCACTGGACTGTCGTCCTCGCTCAAAGCGCCGGGTGGACGTTTGGACATCGTCCGCCTATCGGAGTATCGGGAGAATGGCTCGCAATGCTTGAACCGAACTGGCTTGAGTCCGGGTGTGGGTTTGGTCGCCGGTTGCCGGGAGGCCGGGCGGCGCCTGTGCCGATGGCAGGTGCTGATTTCCGCGGCAGGCAGGATTGGCCGTGATCTTGCTGCTGCGGTACGTTGTTTGGGGGCGGCGGGGCGATCTGGGCGAACAGGTCTGCTGGCCAGCGGTCCCCATGGCGTCAAAGCCGCAAGACGCAACGTCGAAACCCGTGCCAGGGCGACGTATAATGTCCTCCGCGTTGAATGGCGCCGTCCTTTCTTCAACGGGAGCCTACCATGTGTCGATCCAAGCCTTCTCGTCGTCAGTTTCTGCAGGGCACGGCTGCCGCAACCGCGGGGCTCGCCGCGGCTTCGCTTGTCTCGCCGAGAGTGCGAGCGGCCTCATCCTCGGGCAAGATCGTGATGGGGATGATGGGTACCGGTGGGCGCGGGGTGTGGCTGCTGGAGCAGGAACTCATCAAACGCAAGGGGATCGAGATCGCCTACCTGTGTGATGTTGACGAGGGCCGGCTCAAGAGTGCGGCCGATCTTGTTGCGAAGGCGACGGGGAAGCGCCCCAAGACGGTCAGCGATTTCCGCCGCATTCTTGATGACCGGGACGTGAACGTTGTCTTCAACGTGACGCCGGATCACTGGCACGCCCTTGGGACGATTCTGGCCTGCCAGGCGGGCAAGGACGTCTACGTCGAGAAGCCTGCTTCGCACAACCCCTGGGAAGGCCGCAAGATGGTTGAGGCCGCTCGCAAGTACAACCGAGTGGTTCAGCACGGCACCCAGACGCGAAGCGGCGACTATGCGGCCGCCGCGGTTGAGTACCTGCGATCCGGCAGACTCGGCGACGTCCACCTGGTGCGGGTGCTGAACATGAAGTTGTGGCCGCCGATCGGCCGCAAGGCGGACGGGCCGGTGCCGTCCGGCGTGGACTATGAGGCGTGGCTCGGCCCGGCACCCAGGCGGGCGTTTAACGCGAGCCGGTTTCACTACTCATGGCACTGGTTCTGGGACTACTCGGGGGGCGACATCATCAACGACGGCATTCACCAGATCGACTTCGCCCGCTGGCTGATCGGCAAGGACTACCCCAAGTCGGTCTGGGCCACCGGTTCGCGGGCGTACGACCATGACGGCGAGGCTCCGGATACGCAGGTGGTGACCTGGGATTACGGGGGGCTGACCATGGTGTTCGAGCTGACCCTGCGCGTGCCGTACATGAAGAAGATGCCCTGGGAACTCCGCGACGGCGACACTTATCCCAACTGGCCTTTCGACGGCATGCGGGTGGAAGTGCACGGCACGAAGGGGCTCATGTTCGCCGAGCGGCACGGTGGCGGCTGGCAGGTCTACGACGATAGCGAGAAGGTGATCGCCCAGCAGAACGGGCACCACCCGCACGTGGCCCACCTGGACAACTTCTTCAAGTGCGTCGAGACTCGCGAGCGTCCCAACGCGGATATCGAGGAGGGCCACCGTTCGACTTTGCTCAGTCAGATGGGCAACATCTCCTACCGAGTCGGGGGGCGCCAACTGCGGTTCGATGCCAAGACCGAGACGTTCGAGGGCGATGCCGAGGCTAACGCTCTCTTGAAGCGGGCCGGCCGCGATTCATGGATTGTGCCCGAGACGGTGTGAGGGGGCATGGCCAGGCGACGACCGTTGGCCCAGCAGTCTTGGTCTCCTCGTCGTACGACACTTCGCTGACTTCAACGCGAATACCGCGAAAACACCTGGAGTCGATGACCATCTCAGGAAGCCTGCGGACGGCCATCGGGTGGTCCGCGCTCCCATTTTCACCCAAGGTCGTAACGGTTCCCCACGGCCCCGGCAACGTACCGGTTCGGCTTGCGAACGCCGGGTCCAGTTGGATGGCATCAGCGCCCGTATCAACCATGAACAGTACTTTCTGCCCGTTGATCTGAACTTCCAGGGAGCGTCCGAAGCCCTTTGCCGTCACCAAAGGAACGGCAACCGCGTCTGCCGGGACATCCTTGGGCCGCAGAATCTGACGGTTGTTGGCGAAGTCAATCCTGGCCCCAAGAGCCGGCAGCCCCGCACCTCCCAGAAGCCCGTCGGCCTTGCCGAGGCGTATGCTGTCATGACCATCACTCCATCACTTGGTGTTCGCTGAAGCTGGAACGGTGTGAATGTCCGACGACACGATCGCTCCGCGTTCGTCGGCCACATTGACGAAGTAGGTGATCGCCTCCTCAGTTGGAAGCCGGGCGTTGACCGACCGGCCGTTCCGATCCAACTGGGCCGGCCGACTTATCCACTTACGTTCCTTCCATCCGCCCGTATCGGTGGTGTAGTTGAGCGTTGCCGCCTTGATCGGGACGGCACTTTTGACCGTTGCCTGCACCTGTGCTCCCTGGCGAGTGATCCGCTCGATCCGGGGTAGGGCCTGTCCGTTGCGAAGTACCGAGTCGACGTAGAGGCCGATTTCCTTGGGAGCCCAGCCGTCCGGATGGCTGTGGGGCATGCGAATGCCGATCCGCAGGGCCCGCGGGCCGGAGACCAGCCGGTAGGTCTTCTCGAAGCAGTCCAGTCGGTAGACGTCGTTGGTGCCGTTGATGAACATGATCGGGGTCCGGCAGCCCGCAAGGTACTTCGATGGGTCGAAGTTGTCGATCCACTGCTGACGCTCGGCGGCCGTCAGCTTGCTCATCGGATCGGTCCAGGTCGGATCCTGGTAGATGAAGCCGCAGCCGTAGACGGGCACGGCGACCTTGAAGCGGCGATCCAAGCCGGCGACGATGCAGGTGAGATAGCCTCCCCAGGAGATGCCGGTGATTCCGATGCGCTCCGGGTCCACCTCGGGCAGTTTCCGCAGCAGCGAGTGAGCTCGGATTACCGCGGCCACGGCGTGGTAGGACCAGACCGCGTGAACGCCCTGTTTCATGGCCGTGAACTTGTCCTCGTGGCCCTGGCCCGGTCCGCCGTCGGGGAGCGGTTTGGCGTCCGGGCCGCAGCCTGCCAGATCCATGGCGATGGCGGCGTAGCCTCGCTTTGCCCACATCTCGGCCCACTCTCGGAACGCCTTGCCCCCGCCGCCGTGGACCAGCACCATGGCCGGCACCCTGTCTGCGGGGTTTTCCGGGACGGCGTAGTAAGCGAACACTCGGGTGGCGTGTCCGTTGTAGGGTTCGCTGGTGTAGTACAGTTGTCGGACCGAGCCGCTTGTATCCACCCATTGCAGCGCCGGCGGCTGATTCAACTGGCGGAGATTCCAGGGGCCGGTTTGCCGCTCCGCGCAGCCGAGGCAGACGGCCGTCAGGATCAGTGGTAACATGTAGTGACAACAGCGTTGCGGTCTTGCCATCGGGGCTTGCTCCGTTTCAGGTAACGCGTGACGACTGTGAGACCTGGACTGCGACGCGGCCTGCTCCTATTCTGCCAGCGGGCATCATACATGGTGCAGCCGCCACTCGCCACATTTTGCAGGATCGAGCCGGTGGCCCGGAGGATTCCGACAATGACCCAATCGAGAGTGTGCCATTCCGGTCTGATTTCGTGGTCAGGGCCGCGTGTCTGGCTCGCGGCGGTCGTGATGGCTGTGTCGGTTGCGAGTGGCGTGCTCGGGGCCGAGCGGCCGCCGAACTTCGTCATCATCTTCGCCGACGATCTGGGTTACGGCGACCTCGGCTGCTACGGACATCCCACGATCCGCACGCCGTGCCTCGACGGGATGGCGGCGGAAGGCATGCGGTTCACCGAGTTCTACTCCGCGGCCCCGGTGTGTACGCCCAGCCGGACCGCGCTGCTCACCGGCCGGCTGCCGATCCGCAGCGGCATGGTCGGTGCCGAGCGCCGGGTCCTGGCTTCGAACTCGACCGGCGGACTGCCCGACAGCGAGATCACCATCGCCGAGGCGCTGAAAGCCAAGGGCTACGCCACGGCCTGCGTCGGGAAGTGGCACCTCGGCCATCTCCCCCGGTATCTGCCCACCAAGCGCGGGTTCGACTCTTTCTTCGGTCTGCCCTACAGCAACGACATGAAGCCGACGCCGCTGATCCGCGGCGAGCAGACGCTGGAGGAGCCGGCCATGCTGGAGACTCTGACTGAGCGATACACCAAGGAAGCTGTCGAGTTCATCATCGCCCAGCGCGACAAGCCGTTCTTCCTTTACCTGGCCCACACTTTCCCCCACACCCCGCTGAAGGCCAATCCGCGTTTCGCCGGCAAGAGTCCGCGCGGCCTGTTTGGTGATGTCGTCGAGGAAGTGGACTGGAGCGTGGGGCAGGTGCTCAAGACGCTGCGCGAGCAGGGGCTGGCCGAGCGAACGCTGGTCATGTTCAGCAGCGACAACGGCCCCTGGCTGATTCGGGGACTGAACGGCGGATCGGCCGGGCTGCTCCGCGACGGCAAGGGTTCGACCTTCGAGGGCGGCATGCGCGAGCCGGGGATCTTCTGGTGGCCCGGCCAGATCAAGCCCTCGGTCAACCGCTCGATGGCCTCGACCATGGACGTGTTTCCGACGCTGATGGAACTGGCCGGCGTCGGCATGCCCAGCGACCGTGAGTACGACGGCCGGAGTCTGGTGAAAGTCCTGCGCGGGGGCAAGCGTGAAGATGCGTCGTTCTTCTACTACGACAACGCCATGTTGATGGCCGTTCGCAAGGGTCCCTGGAAGGCTTGCCTGGTGACACGGGCCAGCTACGGCCCGGATCGCCCGAAGATCAACAAGCACGATCCTCCGTTGCTCTACCATCTTGGCCACGACCCGTCTGAGAAGTTCGATGTTGCCAAGGACCACGCGGACGTGGTAGCTGACCTTCTGGCCGAGGTTCAGCGGCATCAGGCGGCGCTGAAGCCGGGCACGCCGCAGTTTGATCTGAAGTAGGAAGTGCAGGGGCGCGATTCATGGATCGCGGTCCTGCTCGTTGTGGGTGCCGTGTTCCTGAGGATGGACCCACGTTGCTGGCAAGGATCGTTGTTGCTGTGGTATCTCGCCTTGTATGGCTGCGGCGGGGCGATGACGGAGTCCTGGTGAGGCGATCTGGAGGACCGCGTGCTTCTTGGCCCGCGGTCAGACTGCCGATGGCGGTGCTTCGCCGCCGCGGGGGTATCGGGGGTTATTTTGATGTACGCCGCAGCCACTCGGCGATGGCCTTGTCGTCGGCCGGCTCCCGGGTGATTCGCAGTTCGTGGCCGCCGAGGTTGGCTGCGGCCCGGACCCACTGCTCGTCGAAATGCTCGCCCACGTTGTACAGCCAGAGCGGCCCGCCACCGGCCGCAGCGGCCGCTACCGCCGTCAGGCCGCCAATCTTCCGGATGCCGGGCAGGAACAGATCCCTGATGTAGGTCTGGTCGTCGTCGACGTTCATCTGGTTCATATCGATCGCCGTGCATACGCCGGTGCGACGAACGACCTCGGGGGGGATCATAGCCCGGGCCACCAGCGTGTGCGGGCCCATACGACCGAGACCGACGAGTTTCATTCGGGTTCCACTCTGGCTGGGAGTCTCGACACCGATCACCGAGAGGATGTCGTAGACTGTCTCGGCCGCATCGCTGCGGTTGAAGGTTGTGTAGTATTTGCCCTCGTTGGCTGCCCGGGTTGTGGCTGGTGTTCGCTTCATATCGCCGGTGCCGAACGGTTGCACGAAGATACCGTGGTCGCCCTCGGTCAGCAGTTCCCTGTGTTCGCCGGTCTTCGCGAGTCCGTCCGGCAGGACGATCACCGCGGCGTCGCCTTCTCGATTGGTCCTGGTGTCGCGCCACTCGTTCGCCGTCCACACCAGGCGTCCGCCTCGCTCCCAGGCGATCCGGGCGAGGGCCGAACGGCCCTTTGGGCGGACGGTGCCCACGACCGGCCAATCTGAGCCGACGCTCTGACCCAGCCCGAGGCGCACGAGGGCCTGCAAGTCGGTCAGCGTTTCGGGGCTGGTGGGCTTGTAGGCCTCCATTCGTTCCCGGCAGGCGGTCTTGAGGCTCGCGATCAGGGATTCACCCTTGAGCATATTAACCGGCGGTTCGGCATCAGCGAAGACCAGCATGTCCTTGTCGGTTTCGATCTTGATTTCACCCTCAGTGATCTTGTCCGCATCGGGTTGGTTGAGCAGCCGCCGCCCGAAGAACCGGTACATCGCCTCCCGGCTGGCCTTGTTGTAGTTATGTGGAGCGTCGATGTGGACGTTCTCGACCAGATCTCCGCGGCCGTATAGCTCGAAGATACTCTTGATGAACGGGTATTCGACCTGAGGCGTTTTCTTCGTCCAGTCGCCGGTGGCGCTGATCAGCAGGAGTGGTCTAGGGGCCATGAGGGCCCCGATCTCCATGTTGTTGGTGTCGATGCGCAGGAGGGGGGCGTTTTCGCAGATGCAACCGCCCTGCATGGTGCTGGAGATCATGTTGACCGGGGCGGCCACCTTCACTCGTTCATCGACCGAATAGAGGATGAACGTCTGCGTTCCGCCGCCGGATTCTCCGGTGACACCGATCCTGGCCGGGTCCACGTCGGGTAGCGACTGCAGGAAGTCGAGCACGCGCACGCTGTCCCACGTCTGCAGGTGGAACTGGCTGATGCCCCACAAGGCGCAGTCTGCGGCCGCGAACCGGTGGTCGGAGTGCTCGAACTGTCGCTTGCTGTCGTTGTAGCCGACCATGTCGTACATGAACGCCACCGCCCCGAGCCTGGCCAGGGTGATGCAGCGGGCGGCGATCGAACCGAGTTCCTCGTGGGCCAGACGGCCGCGGCCCCAGTGGCCGTGCGGATTGGCCACGGCCGGCACCCTGTCCTTCACCTCCGCAGGACGGTAGAGGTTGCCGGTGACGTAGAATCCGGGGTAGCTCTCGAAACAGACCTTCTCGATGGTATAGCCGTCGCGGACCAGCTTGCCAGAGAGGTGGGCGTGGATCGGGCATCGTTTGGGTTCGGGGATGAGTCCGGCCGCGAAACGGACCTGGTTGACCAGCCATGCCCGGCGGGCCTCCCAGCTGGAGAGGTGTTTATATTCGGTTGGCGTGTAGACGGTATCGGTGTGGTGGAGAGGCCGGGAGTCCGCGGCCTGCCCCGGATCGGTGGCCTCTTCGGCGTTGGTCGTGGCCAGTGTCAAGCCCAGTCCGGCGGCACAGATCCCCCAGGATAATCGGCGAGTCATTCTCATTCTCCCTTCGTTGGACCGGGGCGAGCAGCCGTCGTTCAATGGTGCGAGGATCCGATGCAGTCTTCGTGGTCGAAGACCGTCGGCCTGCCAGAGGCTGGCGCCGGATTGAGTGCGACGATCAAAGACATCCGATGGCCCTCGATGTGCCGTCGGATGGACAACGCCGACGGCGAGAGTGACGGAGCGTCACCGCCTGACGGTGGCGCATCGCTCAGTATAAGCCATGATTCGCTCTGGGAACACCGGCGGCGTTGTCGGTCAGCGACAAGTTGTTGGAATGGCAGGCTCACCAGGGAAGTCGGTCGTTGGGGGTGTTCTTTGGCACGCCCATGCCCAAGTAGTGGAGCAACCGGGTGCGCGTGAGCACGGGGATCGAAAGCGCCTTGGCCTCGTTGGCGACCTCATCGAAAACCTTGCGGGCCGCCAGTCGTTGGGCGGAGCGCTGCTGGGCCTCGGGCGATTCACCGTTCGCGGCGGCGGACGGTTGCGGAGGTGGTCCACCCAGGACGACGAAGTCGGTGCGGGTGTCCAACTGTTTGACGACGTTGCCGCCCGCCTGGACGATCATCTTGCTGACTTGCTCGCCGCCGGGATCCTCGGCTTCGCCGTCGAAGTTCAGGTCGAAATCGCCGGCCACCATGAAGTTCAGCTTGCGGGACCGATCGAAGAAAGGATTGGCGATCAGGTCGCCCTCGACCAGAGGCTCGCCGTTCGCCGCCCGGCTGACCCTGCATTCGGCGGTGTCGTCGAAGACCTGGGTTACCTCGACGGCTCCTTTGCCCTTGCCTTCGTCGGGGATGCCCTTGGTTCGCGAGTAGACTGAGAAACTCATTCCTCGCTTGATGCCGTCCTTGGCTCCGAGGCTGATGTAGGCGATCTTCTCGCCGGCGACCGCCCGGACGACATAGCCATCGGCGATTTGAAGGGCCGACATAGTGTCGCCCTTGGGGCGGAACTGGGAGAGGGTATCGACCAATTCCTTGCTACGTTTCTGGGCGTCGGCCAGCTGCTGTTCGACGGCTCGGCGCTGCTGGCGCTCGCCGGTGAGTTGCTGGCCGGCGGCCTCGGAGCGGGTTTCCAGCTGGGCGGTCAGGTCCTGGACCTGTTTCTGCCAATCCTCACGGTTCTTGGCCGCCTGCTGCTCGAGGGCTTGGTAGTCATCTTCCAGCTTCTTGGTCTTCTCCGCGTACCGATCTTGTGTGGCCTTCAGGTCATCGGTGGCCTTCTTGAGCTGGTCCTGGAGGTTCTGGATGTCCTTCTTGGCTGTGTCCAGGGCGCCCAGGGACTCGGCATACCTGGTGTTCAGCGTGTTGACGAGGGTGAGCAGGGGTGGGCGCGGCTTGGTGCTGTCACCGTCGGTGGCCGGTTCGGTGGCTGCTGCCCTGGCTTCGGGTCGCTCGATGCTGTTGACCAGGTTCTGCTGAGCGGTCTTGAGGGCCTGAGCCATCTTGGCGGGGTCGCCGTCGCCGGCGATAGATTTGGCCGCGTTCTGCAGACGGTTTTCCGCGTCAGTAGCTCGCTGCTGGGCATCCTGGGACTGGGCATTGGCCGAGGCTGCCTGGGCCTGAAGGTCTGACTGATAGGTATAGAGGATGATCGTGCCGGTCAGCGAAGCGACGGTGAGCACGACGAAGACGATGAGCGCGATCTTGATGCCGGTGGCACCTTCGCCTGATGCGCCGCTCTTGTTGCTCATTGCTGCCATAGTCCCGACTCCATGCACCTCGGGTAGGTTTAGGACCGCCATTTCAGGCCGGGGACCGGCCGTCGGGGTGCATTGTTGCGACTCCCGCGGCGTCTGTCAACGGTAGGTTCGTGAATCTTGTGGAGCGATTGGGTGCGGCTCTCCGGGCGGGTCTCCGGTGGGGGCTCGCACGGCAAGCGGTGGAGCCGAGTGTCATGCGGAGCGTGGTGCGGAGCGGGGTAATGGCAGACGAGAAGCAGGCCGGTGGCCGTGGGCCAAGGGAGGTGAACAGAAGAACCTACGCCGTCACAAGTCGACGGTTGGCAGGCAATGGTCGGGCAGGCTGATCGAGGTCTTGGGGTTCGGCAAGGCGTGCAATCAAGAGCATTTTTGGTTTTGCGCGAGGTGTGCATCGCGGGAGCCGGAGTTCCTGGTGAAAGCTGATGGCGGACGGGTCGCGCTCAGCTGCCACAGGCTGGCGGGCTGTTTGCCCCGAAGAAGCACCGTTGGAGGATGCCGAAGTCGGTTTGGCCGACGTCGTCGTCCTTGTCGAGGTCGGCCTTGCTGCAATCGCCGGAGTAGACTACGGCCGGCCCCGAGACGCACGCGACGAAGATTCGCAGATCGTCCGCGTCGATGTCTGCGTCGCCGTCGAAGTCGCGCGGGTTGTACTCGCAGGCGCCGACGAACCGAGGCCCAGGAAGCCGGTCGACAGGATGCCGATCACCGCACTCGTACGGAAGATATTCATGTGCGCAGCCTCGGTCAAGATGGAAGAACCACTGACCAGAGGGGACTGCTCCTTTCCCTGGACGCAAGCCGGAGGGGCTGTCCTCCTATTCCTCTGATTGTACCGTACCACCCGGGTTGGCTGGAAGTCGATGAATCGAGGGGAAATGGACGTGAGGTGACACGTCGGAAATGGACGGAGGGGAAGTGGTATCTACTTCATCGGTTGGGTGGCCGGGCTGCGGGGCCCGGCTGTTCCAGAGGAGATCTCGCGGAGGCGGATGCTGCGGAACTGCACTGGCTTGGTGTGGGCGGACAGGCCGATGAAGCCTTTGCGTGGCCGGTTGCTGAGCGCGGCGTGGTCGGTCATGAGCGTGTCGTTGATGATGTGGCCGTTCAGGGTGACCTTAACGCGGGGGCCGAGGCAGAGGATGGACAGGTCGTTCCACTGGCCGGCGGGTCTGGAGACGAACGCCTTCGGTGCGACGACTTGGTAGATCGCGCCGGTGTCGCCGACGCCCGGCTTGCCGGTGCGAGCTCCGTCATCGAGAAGTTGGATTTCCATGCCCATTCTGGATGTTCGCCCCTCGTGTGGAGCGCGGATGAAGATGCCGCTGTTGCCGCGAGGGCTGAGTTTGTACTGCAGGCGGAGTTCGAAATCGCCGTATTCGCGGACCGTGCCGAGCCAGTAGGCCGTTTGCGGCTTGCCCGACCGGTCGCCGACGAGGACGCCGTCCTTGACCGTGAACGAGCCGGGTTTGCCGTTGGGCTCCCAGCCGGTCAGGTCTGTACCGTTGAACAGCAGCTTGAAGCCGGCGGCCTTTTCCCCGGCCGTCAGCTGGTTCGCCGGGGTTTGGGGTGAAGCCTCGTCCGCTGGGGCGGTGCTTGTGGCCGGGGAGGCAGAGAGGCCGGTGAGCCAGAGGCTCAGGAACGTGATCGCTACGGCGGACATCGCATGACCTCCATGGCCGGAAAAGCCCGTTGGTGCCGTGTGGCGACAACTCCGAGAAGACGTGCACGATGATGAGGCACGGTAGGGCGGGAGTCAACCGGGAAACGTCGAAACGTCAAAAAGAGGAGAAGTTGTCAGCTATCAGCTATCAGCCGGAAGAAGAAGAGGAAACGCCGAAAGTTGAAACGCCGAAAGGGGGAGGAGCTATTGGGCGGAAGAGGGCATGGGGCGTGCCTCGGCCGGGAGGGGGGCTAGGCGTTCTCTTCGCGTGGGGCGGCGGCGTCGGCGATTTCGTGTTTCTGCTGGGCGGCGTAGAGCTGGTTGATCGTGAAGCGGGCGCCGCATTCCGGGCAGCGGGCTTCGTACAGGCCGGTCATGTTGTAGCCGCATCGAGGGCAGAACAGGACGTCGGTGGCCGCCTGACGGAGGCGGTCGGTGCGCTCCTGGGCGGTCTCCTTCCAGACGACGACCGTGAGCGGCAGCCAGGAGACGATCGCGACGAGTCCGCCGATGAAGATGCCGAAGGACGGATCGTTGATGCGAGACAGGGCGGACATGGTCGCGCCGAGAACAACACCCGCGGATACACAGCCCAGTCCCGCAAGGGTTGTCTTTCCGATCCTCGCCCCTGTCCAGTTGACAGAGTTGCGCCAGAGTGCCAGCCAGTAGGCGGTGACGAAGAGCCCGGTCAGGAGCGTAGCCATGAGGAAGCCGAAAGCCTCGCCGGATCGGCCCCAGCCCAAGAGCCCCATCATGACAAAGCACACAAGCAAGTAGATTGTGGCCGCCAGGGGCAAGAGCATGATGGCCAACAGGATCCGGGCGAGCAGGTTCGTCATGTCATCCTCGGCGCCGGGCTGCGATTTCGCGCCAAGCCCGTCAGGCGGGGCAGTGGCCGCGGGAGGTCATTCTCATGGGTGGCCCGGGCTCCGTCAATCGGCGCGTGGGGAGCAGCGTGAGAGGCGGTCGGCAGAAGACGTCTCAGTCGGGTCTGGAACGTCCGGGTCGTATCCGATATCCTGTTCCGTTCGATTATCGCTTGACGAGATGGAGTGTCGCCCTTGGCCGTGGACCTTCGCAGAGTGCGCAACATTGGGATCGCCGCTCATATCGATGCCGGCAAGACCACCACTACGGAACGAATGCTCTATTATTCGGGGCGGACGCACAAGGTCGGCGAGGTCGACGACGGGACGACGATCACGGACTTTGACCAGGAAGAGCAGCAGCGGGGGATCACGATCTACTCGGCGGCCGTCAGTCTTCCCTGGAAGGAGAACACGATCAATTTGATTGACACGCCCGGTCACGTGGACTTTACGGCCGAGGTGGAGCGGTCGCTGCGGGTTCTAGATGGGGCGGTGGCGGTTTTCGACGCGAAGGAGGGGGTTGAGGCCCAGTCTGAGACGGTCTGGCGGCAGGCGACCAAGTATCGCGTACCGCGGATCTGCTTCATCAACAAGATGGACAAGGTCGGGGCGGATTTCGCGGCCTCTTTCAGCTCGATCCGCGAGCGGCTGGACGCCAATCCGGCGGCGGTACAGCTTCCGATCGGGGCGGAGGGTTTCTTTGAGGGCATCATCGACCTGGTGGCGATGGAGGCGGTCTACTTCCACGCCGACGATGTGGACGCCCCGCCGGTTCGCAAGCGGATCCCGGTTGAGCTGGAGGAGGCAGCCAAGCGGGCCCGGCACCGGCTCGAGGAGCAGGTGGCCGAGACCAGCGATGCCCTCATGGAGAAGTTCATTCACGATCAGCCGCTGACCGCGGGGGAACTGAAGGCGGGTTTGCGGGTGGCCACGCTTGCTGATCGGCTGCACCCGGTGTTCTGTGGATCGTCGCTGCATTTTGTGGGTGTGCCGCTGCTGATGGATGGTGTGATCGACTATCTGCCGTGTCCTCTGGATCTGCCGCCGGTGGTCGGGCTCAGGGTTGCCGAGGGGGGCGGCAAGCTGAAGGGTCGCCACAAGGCTGGGCTGGCCCATGCCAAGGGTGGGTTGCCTACGGATGACAAGATCTTGTGTCCGTGTGATCTCAGGGCCCCGCTGGTGGCGTACGTGTTCAAGGTTTTGGCGTCGAAGCCGATGGATCTTTATTTCCTCCGGGTGTACTCGGGCACGTTGAGATCCGGCTCCCGGGTGGTGAATCCGAGCCGTGACTGCAAGGAGAACATCAGCCGGATCTTCCGCGTTTTCGCCAAGCGCCGCGAGCAGATCGAGGTGGCCGAGGCGGGCGACATTGTTGCGGTGATCGGCCTCAAGGACTCGCTGACGGGTGACACGCTATGCGACCAGAAGCACCTGGTTGTGCTGGAGACCATCGAGTTTCCGGAGACGGTGGTGAGCATGTCCATCGAGCCGCAGTCCTCGGCCGAGCGCGAGAAGCTGATTGAAGCTCTGACCATGCTGGCCCGCGAGAATCCGACGTTCAAGTACCGACTCAATGAAGAGACCGGCCAGACGCTGATCAGCGGGATGGGTGAGCTGCATCTCGAGGTTCTGGTGAACCGGTTGAAGCGCGACTACCACGTGGATGTGCGGGTGGGCAAGCCGCGGGTGTCTTATCGGGAGACGGTTTGCGCCGCTGCGGAGGTCGAGGAGGAGTTCAATCGTCAGATCGGCGGGCGGGGGCATTTTGCGAGGGTTCGTTTGCGTGTGGAGCCGTACGTTCCGGAGCCGGGGCAGGAGCACATTCTGTTTGTGAGCCAGGTGAGCGGGGCGAAGATCCAGCGGTCCTTCCTGGAATCTGCGGAGGCGGCGGTCCGTGACACCGCCCAAACCGGCGTTTTGGCGGGCAACCCGATGATGAACATCAAGGTCACGCTGGTGGATGCCCAGGAGCACGAGACGGACAGCTCGGAGGTGGCGTTCGATGCTGCCAGCCGGCGTTGTTTCGACAAGGTGGCGGCCGCCGCGAGTCCGGCGTTGATGGAGCCGATCATGAAGTTGCAGATCGCCACGCCGGAGGCGTATTTCGGGGTGGTGAGCAACGATTTGTCTCGGCGTCGGGGTGTTGTGCAGGATGCCCGGTTGCGGGGCGACCATCGGGTAATCGATGCGGTGGTGCCCTTGCGGGAGATGTTCGGATACGCCAGTGATTTGCGGAGTCTGACTCAGGGCCGGGGGAGCTGGACGATGGAGCCCTCGCATTACGCGGTCGTGCCGCCGGCGATTGCTGATACAATTCTTGCTGTGGTATGAGGTTGTGGCGGGGCCGGGCTTGGCGAGGGGTGGTTTCGGGAGAGGTTGAAGGTAGGTGTAGGGGCGCTGTTATCGGACGTGGGGGTGAAAAGACGGGCTGAATCTTTTTTGGGTCAGGACCGGCTCTTGACACCAGACCTGGTGTGAGTACACTAACGAATCTCTGCCGAGCGAGAGGGGGCTATCGTGCGCCCTTGTCCGGCGGTGGGAGGCCGGGGCGGGCGAGAAAGCGGCAGCCTTGGTGGCTGTTGGCGTGGAGAGTGCCGGACCGAGCGAGCGAGTCCGGAAGAAGTGTTTTGAGGCACGCGATGCAAGGCGAACGAATTCGTATCCGAATGGAAGCCTACGACCCGCGGGCTCTGGACGCGTCGGCCCGGGAGATCGTTGATCATGCCAAGCGCACCAACGCGCGGGTTTGCGGTCCCGTTCCCTTGCCGACCAGGATTGAACGTTACACGGTTTTGCGTTCCCCGCACATAGACAAGAAGTCGCGTGAGCAGTTCGAAATGCGGACGCACAAGCGACTCATCGATATCTACGAACCGACCGCGAGGACTGTGGAAGCCCTCAACCGCTTGGTGGTACCGGCCGGCGTTTTCGTGAAGATCAAGGCCTGACGCTCGGGCGCCGTAAGCGAGCGGGCGGCTGGGCCGGACAAGGGGCTCGCCGATCGGACCGGATGATGTTGTTGGAGTGTTGCCAGCGGTAGTCGGCCTCATTCGTCGGCTTTTCAACGACAAATCGGCCGCGTGAGCATCATCGCGAGGCAAGGCAAAGAGTCAGGAAGAGCCTGATAAGGCTTGAAGGGAATTCTGTCCACATGTTGGCGGCGCTGCTGGGTAGGAAGATCGGTATGACCCGGGTTTACACGGAGGACGGCACGGTCGTGCCGGTCACCGTGATTCAGGCGGGTCCGTGTTCTGTGCTGCAGGTCAAGAAGGCGGGTGCCGCCAGGAGCGGCGAGTCGAAAGACGGCTATCACGCCGTGCAGCTCGGGTTTGAGGACGTCAAGGCTCACCGATCCTCGGTCCCGATGATCGGTCACGCGGCCAAGGCCGGGACGGGGCCGAAGAAGTACGTCCGGGAGATCCGGTTCAAGGAGGTGCCTGAAGCGGCCCTGGGCGATGTCTGGACGGTGGAGGTTTTTGAGAACGCCAAGACGCGTTACGTGGACGTGGTGGGCACGACCAAGGGCCGGGGTTTTGCGGGGGTGATGAAGCGTCACGGCTTCGGCGGTCAGCCGGCCTCGCACGGTACCGAGCGCAAGCATCGCAGCCCAGGTGGTATCGGCGCCAGTGCCGGTCGTGGCCTGGGCCGCTGTGTGAAGAAAGGCAAGCGCATGGCCGGCCACATGGGTCACAACCGCCGGACGGTCAAGAATCAGCGTCTGGTGAAGGTGGACAAGGAGAACAACCTGTTGCTCGTTCGGGGTGCGATCCCCGGTCCGAACGGCGGGTACGTAGTGGTCCGGCAGGCCAAGACGAAAGCGTAACGGAAGCATTCGCGATGATCGACGTGCCCGTATACAACATGAGTGGCGAGCAGACCGGCTCGATGCAGATTGACGAGTCGGTGCTGGGTCGCCGGGTCCGGATTGACCTGCTCAAGCAGGCGGTCGTGACTTGGCAATTCAATCAGCGGCAGGGTTCTGCCCGGCTCAAGAATCGAGCCCGGGTCGAGGGATCGAGCCGCAAGATCTACCGTCAGAAGGGGACGGGGAACGCCCGTATGGGTACGGTGCGGAGTCCCTCGCGGCGGGGTGGGGGTCGTGCCTTTGCCAAGCTGGAGCAGAATCATCGGCGGGAGATGCCCAAGAAGATGCGTCAGCTTGCCCGGAACAGTGCGCTCCTGGCGAAGCTGAAGGCGGGCCAGGTGGCGGTGATTGACCCGGTCAACATGAGTGAGCCCAAGACCAAGCCGTTTGCCCGGATGCTCAAGGCGGTTGGTGCGGACAAGGGCTGCGTGTTCGTGACCGAGGCGGTCAATCAGGCGGTGTACAAGTCGGGTCGGAATGTGCCTAAGACGGAAATCCGCCCGGTGAGTGAGTTGAATGCGTACGAGATTCTTCGCCGGCGGAAGGTGCTTTTTACCCGTCCGGCGTTTGAAGTGGTGATGGCCCATCCGGCGACTTATCGTCAGGCGGATGAGTCTCTGGTGGCGGGAGCGTAACCGGGACTGCAGGAAGGACGATCGGCGATGGACATATACCATACGATTATCAGGCCGCTGGTCACCGAGAAGGGGACTCACCAGAGTCAGGTGACGCACCAGGGGACTCACAGTCGGAAGGCTCGCGGCGGGGCATACGCGTTCGAGGTGCATCCCGAGGCTCGCAAGGCTCAGATTCGCCAGGCGATCGAGAAGATCTACAACGTGAAGGTGGTATCTGTTCGGACAGCCAACCGCAAGGGCAAGCCGCGTCGCGTGCGGATGACGACCGGCGTGACCCGGAACTGGAAGAAGGCGGTCGTGGTGCTGGATCCGAATTATCACATTGACCTGTTCTAAGGCAGGAAGTGTCAGGATATGGGTGTCAAGATCTACAGACCGACTTCGGCAGGACGGCGCCAGTCCTCGGTGAATGAGCGTGTGGAGATCACCGACAAGCGGCGGCCGCCGACCAAGGCTCTGCTTGAGCCATTGCACAAGACGGCGGGGCGCAACCACCATGGGGTGATCACGTCGTGGTGGCGAGGTGGCGGGCACAAGCGCATGTACCGGGTTATCGACTTCAAGCGTCGCCGCGACGATGAGCGTGCCACGGTCGTTGCCATCGAGTATGATCCCAACCGTTCGTGCCACATCGCCCTGATTGAATACCCGGACAAGACCCTGAACTACATTCTCGCCCCCGCCGGACTGAAGGCTGGCGACTGGGTGGAGAGCGGCAAGAACGCCGAGCCCAAGGTAGGCAACTGCATGCCGCTGAAGAATGTCCCGGTCGGCATGGACGTTCACAACATTGAGCTGACCGCCGGTCAGGGTGGCAAGCTGGTCCGATCGGCGGGGCTCTCTGCCCGGGTGGTTGCCCGGGAGGGTGAATGGGCCACGCTGCTGATGCCGTCGGGCGAGATGCGGCAGGTGCGGGTTGAATGCCGGGTGACCCTGGGGGCGATCGGCAACGCGGATCATCAGCACGTGCGGGTCGGCAAGGCCGGCCGCAAGCGGCACATGGGTCGCCGGCCGCACAATCGTGGTACGTCGATGAACCCGGTTGCCCACCCGCTGGGCGGCGGTGAAGGCAGGAGCGGCGGCGGCCGCCATCCGTGCAGCGCCTGGGGCAAGCTGGCCAAGGGTGGCCGAACGCGGAGTCGCCGCAAGAATTCGAACAAGCGTATTCTCCGTCGTCGGCGGAGCGTCCGGTACGGGCAGCTGGTGCTGCCGAAGAAGTAGTAGGCAGAAAGTGGAGGTTCGCCCGGCCGCGAGGCCTGGCCTCAAGCGAGCGAGAGTGTTGACCTATGTCCAGGAGCCTGAAAAAAGGTCCGTTCGTCGACGAGAAGTTGTTCCTCAAGGTCCAGAAGTCCAAGCAGACCGGCTCGCACGTTCCGATCCGGACTTGGGCGCGGCGTTGCACGATCGTGCCGGAGTTCATCGGGGTGGCCTTTGAGGTTCACAACGGCAAGATGTTCCACAAGGTCGTGGTGTCCGAGGACATGGTCGGGCACAAGCTGGGCGAGTTCAGCCCGACCCGAATGTTCCGCGGGCACACCGGGGCGAAGAAGGCGGCGGCGGTCTGATCTCTGGGGGAGCGGAGGCCGGGGAGCAGGGCCGGGGGGCATGGCCGGCCGGACTTATTGAGCAGAAGGTGAGATCGTGGCAGAGCAAGCAACGGAAGCGAGACAATGGCGGGCGACGCACCGGTTCGCTCGGATCAGTTCGCGCAAGGCCGGGCTGGTCATGGCCCTGATTCGCGGGCAGAAGGTGAACGACGCCCAGGACATTCTTCGTTTCACCCGCAAGAAGGGCAGCCGGCTGATTGACATGGTGCTGCGGTCAGCGATTGCGAACGCGAATGAGCAGGAGGCGGACGTCCGGTCGCTCTACGTGGTCGAGGCCCGGGTGGACGGTGGTCCGTTCTTCAACCGGTTCCGGCCCAAGGATCGCGGTCGGGCTCACCCGATTCTGAAGCGGACCAGTCATCTGGTGGTTGTCGTCGGGGAACGGAAGTCGTAGGAGCGTACTGTGGGACAGAAAGTCAACCCGATCGGATTTCGAACCGGCGTCACGCTGGACTGGAAAAGTCGTTGGTATGCCCCGAAGGCGGCCTACGGTGAGTTTCTGATCGAGGATCACAAGATCCGCCGGTTTGTCGATGATCGCTTCAATCGGCGTGAGCCGTATGCGGCCGTGTCCAAGGTCGAAATCGAGCGGACGCGGAGCGATGTGCGGGTGGTTCTGCACACGGCCCGTCCCGGCCTGGTGATCGGCCCCAAGGGGGCGGAGGTGGACAAGCTCCGCGAGGAGCTGGAGGATCTGGTTGACCGGAAGATCACCGTCAACATCGTGGAGATCAAGCACCCGGACCTGGACGCCCAGTTGGTGGCGGAAGGCATTGCGGAGCAGCTCAAGAAGCGGGTGAGTTTCCGGCGGGCGATGAAGATGCGGTGTGATGCGACCATGGCTTCCGGAGCGAAGGGGATACGTGTGCGGTGCAGCGGTCGGCTCGGGGGTGCGGAGATGGCCCGGGTCGAGACGCAGATGCGGGGTTCGATTCCCCTGCAGACTCTCCAGTCGAATGTGGGTTACGGCTACGCTATTGCCCGGACGACGTATGGAGCCATCGGGGTCAAGGTGTGGATTTACCTGGGCAAGTTCGGCGAGGAGATCGAGCCGATCGCCATTGAGAGCAGCCGGGGTCCGCGCCGGCGAGCGCGGCTGTGAGAATCTGGAGTTAAGGAGAAGAGACGGCCATGGCGTTAATGCCGAAACGGCTCAAGTACCGAAAGGCGCAGCGTGGCGGAAGGCAGCCGACGATCGCGACCCGGGGCAACCGGGTATCGTTTGGCGAGTTCGGGTTGCAGTCGCTGGAGCATGGGTGGATGACCGCCCGGCAGATCGAAGCCGGCCGTATGGCCGCGACCCACTTTCTCCATCGTGAGGGGCGGGTTTACATCCGGGTGTTCCCGCACAAGCCGGTGTCGCGCAAGCCGCTGGAAACGCGTATGGGCAAGGGCAAGGGCGAGCCGGAGTACTATGTGGCGGTGGTGAAGAAGGGTTCGATGCTGTTCGAGATTGGTGGGGTGGCCGAGGACGTAGCCCGGCGGGCCTTTTCCCGGGTGGCCCACAAGATGCCCTTCCGCTGCCGGTTTGTGACCCGTCGCCACGAGGTATAGCCGAGGCGGAGACGATCTGATGAAGATTTCGGAAATGCGGCAGATGAAGACCGAGGAGCTGCACGGCGAGCTGGACCGGCTGCGCCGTTACACCTTCGATCTCCGCAGCCAGGCGGTGACCGAGAAGCTCCATGACCCCTCCCTGCTGACTCGGGCCAAGAGGGACATTGCCCGGCTGTTCACGGTGCTCCGCGAACGCGGCGAGGAGGGTGTCGAGCAGAAGCAATACCATCTGGAGGCTCTGGCTACGCACAAGCGTACCAAGTAGAGGTAGGTAACGGGCATGGCCGAAATGGTTCAGGACAAGAAGGCGCGGCGGGCGCGGCGGACCGTGATTGGGGTGGTGACCAAGGCGAACAGGACGCCGCAGACCCTTCGGGTTGAGGTCGAGTATCAGTCCCGCCACCCGCAGTACAACAAGTACGTCCGCCATCGAATGGTGCTGCACGCGCATGACGCCCGCCAGGAGGCGCGGCAGGGCGATCGCGTCCAGATCATGGAGTGCCGGCCGATTTCCAAGACCAAGAAATGGCGTCTGGTCAAGGTGCTGGAGCGGTCCGTCCAGGGTGAAAAGCAGATTGGCGTCGACACGCGGGCTGACTCGGCCGGCGGCAAGGCATGAGTGAGAGACGGCGATGATTCAGCTTCAAACGGTAGTAGATGTGGCGGACAACACGGGTGCCAAGCTGGCCATGGTGATTCGCGTCCTGGGCGGCAGTACCGGTCGGGTGGGCAAACCCCGACGGAAGACGGCGGGGGTGGGTGACATCGTGATCCTGGCGGTCAAGAAGGCTCTGGCCAACAGCGATTTCATGAAGCCCGGCAACCACAAGGCCCGCGTGGTTCGCGGCGTGGTGGTGCGGACCAACCATCCGACCCGGCGTCCGGACGGCAGCTATGTCCGCTTTGATCGCAACGCCGTCGTGCTGGTGGACGACAAGAACGAGCCCAAGGGGACGCGGATCTTCGGGGCGGTGGCTCGCGAGCTTCGCGAGAAGGGGTACATGAAGATCGTGTCGCTGGCGGACGAGGTGGTTTGAGGGTTGACGGGCGTCCGGCGCTGCCGGAAGGGCCGATGGAAGGTTGCCATGGCGTTTCACATTCGAAAAGACGATCTGGTGGAAGTGATTGCCGGCGATCACCGAGGTGAGCGCGGCAAGGTGCTTCGGGTCAATCCCAAGCGCGGTCTGGTCATCGTCCAGGGCGTGAACATGGTGTTCCGGCACGTGCGTCCGAGCCGCCGCAACCCGCAGGGCGGCCGGCTCCAGAAGGAAGCCCCGATGCACATTTCGAATGTGCTGCCGGTGGACGAGAAGGGGGCCAAAGGCGGGCGTGGGGCCCGGGTCCGCTTTGAGGTGGAACGCGGCGACAAGGGCAAGGTTCTGGCCAAGCATCGGGTGTCGGTGAGCGGGACGCGGCTGAGTACGCTGACTCGCAGGAAGACGGAAAGCTAATCATGGCTCGCTTGTTGGACAAGTACAAACAGGAAATCATGCCGGCCTTCTTCGAATCGTTGAAGACCCGCAATCCCATGGCCATTCCGCGGCTGGCCAAGATCGTGGTGTCCATGGGGGTGGGCAAGGCGACGCAGGAGAAGAAGCGGATCGAGGTGGCGGCCAAGGACTTGGCCACCATCACCGGGCAGAAGGCCCAGGTCTGCAAGGCCCGCAAGAGCGTGTCGAACTTCAAGCTTCGCGAAGAGAACCCGATCGGGGTGAAAGTGACGCTGCGGGGCCTGCGGATGTACGAGTTTCTGGATCGGCTGATCAACATTGCCATTCCGCGTATCCGCGACTTCCGGGGTCTCAATCCCCAGGGGTTCGACGGGCGAGGCAACTACTCGATGGGGGTGAGCGAGCAGACGATTTTTCCTGAGATCGACGTGACCGCGGTCGAGTTTCCCCAGGGGATGAACATCACCCTGGTGACCACGGCCCGGGATGATCGGCAGAGCCGCGAGTTGCTGCGGATGATGGGTATGCCGTTCCGGACGGATGCCCACGCGAAGGATTGAGCGGGAGATCGAGATGATGCAGCCACCGGCGGTGGCCGGTGGCCGCGAGAATGGATGTAATGCATGGCGACAACAGCTTGGATGTACAAGGCGAACCAGCCCCCGAAGTTCAAGTGCCGCTCGGTGAGGCGCTGCCAGGTCTGCGGGCGGTCGCACGCGGTGTACCGCAAGTTTCGGCTGTGCCGGGTGTGTTTCCGGAACATGGCCAATCAGGGCCTGATCCCGGGCGTGAAGAAGGCGAGTTGGTGAATCGCGGGAGCGGGCATCGGGCGGGTGGCGTTCATGAGGCCGAGGGGCCGAGGGACGCCGGTTCGCGGGTGCCGCCCCGTTTGAACGAGGATGCTGAGGATGTGGAGCGACCCGATTGCTGACATGCTGACCCGGATTCGCAATGCCGTTCGGGTGCGATCTCGGGAGGTCAAGGTGCCCTTGTCGAACGTCAAGGCCGGTATCGCCGAGGTTCTCAAGCAGGAGGGTTACATCCTCGGGTACGACCGGATCGAGGATGCCCACCAGGGTGTGCTCAGGATCCAGTTGAAGTACGGTCCGCTGGGCGAACCGGTCTTGAATGAGATCAAGCGGGTGTCCAAGAACGGTTGCCGGGACTATCGCGGGGTGGATGACCTTCCCCGAGTGCTCAATGGGATGGGGATCGGTGTGGTATCCACGAGCCAGGGCATGTTGAGTGATCGGCAGTGCCGGGAACGCGGAATCGGCGGTGAGTTGGTCTGTATCGTCAGCTGATCGGCGTAGAGTCTATCGGCGTCGGGTGAACGAGCGGCAAGAAGAGGACGTCAGGCGATGTCTCGTATCGGCAAGAAACCAGTTCCGGTGCCCGCGGGCGTGAAGGTCGAGGTTGCCGGCCGGACGGTGAAGACGTCCGGGCCGAAGGGCAACCTGGCCTGGGAATGCCCGTCTGGGGTGAGCATTGAGTTTGACAATAAGGCGGCTGAGATTCGCGTGGGCCGGGAGCAGGATACGGCCCAGGGCCGGGCCCTTCACGGACTGACGCGGGCCCTCATCGCGAACATGGTTCTCGGGGTTCAGAGCGGGTATCGCAAGGCTCTGGAGATCTACGGCACCGGTTACGGCTGCAAGCTTCAGGGCGGCAAGCTGCTGTTGAACTGCGGCTACATGGGACGGGGTGTGGACGCGGCGGGCAAGCCGAAGGACGCTCAGTTCTCACTGGAGATCCCCGCGGGGATCAAAGTCACCGTCGAGGTTGCTGCCGCCCGTGGCGACAACGAGCCGGCCAAGCTCTCGATCGAGGGGCCGGACAAGCAGGCGGTCGGTCAGTTCGCGGCCGAGATCCGCAAGATCCGGCCACCGGAGCCCTACAAGGGCAAGGGAATCCGTTACGTCGGCGAGCACGTCCGGCGCAAGCAGGGCAAGGCGTTTGCGGGTAGCGGTGGTTGATCCGCTTCCGCTTGTTGATCCGGGTAAGGTCATGAATAGAACCGAACAGAAGAAGATCCGCCGGTTACGCCGCAAGATGCGGGTGCGGAAGACAGTTTTCGGCACCACGGAGCGGCCCAGGCTGACCGTGTTCCGCAGCCTTCAGCACATTTACGCTCAGTTGATTGACGATGTCGCGGGTCGGACGCTGCTGTCGGCCAGCACCAAGGCCAAGGACCTCCGCGCGGCGGTCGGCTACGGCGGCAACAAGAAGGCAGCGGCCGCGATCGGCAAGACCCTCGGCGAGCGGGCCGTGGCCCAGGGCATCAAGCAAGCGGTACTCGATCGGAACGGCTACAGATACCACGGGCGCGTCGAGGCCTTGGCCAAGGCGGCTCGCGAGGCGGGGCTGAAGATTTAGAGTCGAGGCAGGCATGGCTGACGAGTTGACGAACCAGGCGCAGAACCAGGAGCCGACCGGCGAAGCCCAGACCAGTGGTCCGCATGGCGCGGACGGCGAAGGGGAAGTCGCTGGCGGACGCGGTGGACACGGTGGTCGGGGCGGACATGGCGGCGGCGGCCGTGGCGGGCACGGCGGCGGTGGTCGCGGCGGTCCGGCTGGTCGTGGTGGCCGCGGCGAGCGTGGTGGCCGTGATCGCCGGGACGGCGGGGAGATCGACGACGGCGGGATCGAGGAAGCGGTGGTCAAGGTTTATCGCTGTGCCACCGTGGTCAAGGGTGGCCGGAGATTCAGCTTTGCCGCTCTGGTGGTCTGCGGCGATCGTCAGGGCAAGCTGGGCGTCGGCTACGGCAAGGCCAACGAAGTGCCCAGCGCGGTGGACAAGGCCAGCAAGGCCGCCCGCCGGGCCATGGTTCCGGTGAAGCTTGACGGCACGACCATCCCGCATCGGATTCGCTCCAAGTATCGGGCGAGCGAGGTGGTCATGCTGCCGGCCAGCAAGGGAACGGGTATCATCGCCGGGGCTGCAGTCCGGTCGGTGCTCGAGTTGGCGGGCGTGAAGGACGTGCTCACCAAGGTGTACGGCTCGACCAATCCGAAGAATTTGGTCAAGGCCACGTTTGGGGGCCTGCTGGCTCTGCGGGTCAAGGCGGATGTCGCGCGGTTGCGCGAGGTGACGCTGGCTTGAGTGCCGGCATGGTTTTGAGGGGCCGGTGGCGAGTCGGGAGTGATACTGTCATGATGATTACGGACGTGACCTCCAAGGCCGGAGCCAAGCATCGCGCCAAGCGGTTGGGGCGCGGTGTCGGTTCGGGTCGCGGCAAGACTGCGGGGCGCGGCACCAAAGGCGCCGGGGCTCACTCTTCTCACGGGGCCAAGCCCCTGAGCGAGGGTGGCCAGACGCAGCTCTTTCGTCGGTTGCCCAAGCGCGGCTTCAGCAACTTCAGTTTTCGGACCGAGTACCAGGTGGTGAACGTGGGCACCCTCGAGGATCGTTTCGAGGCCAACACCCATGTCACCCCGGACCTGCTCAAGTCGGTCGGGCTCATTCACGACCCCAAGGCACCGGTGAAGATTCTGGGTGATGGTCAGATTGGCAAGAAGCTGCGGGTTGAGGCCACCTGCTTCAGCGCCTCGGCGGTCAAGAAGATTACCGAGGCCGGCGGCCAGACCACGGTGATCGGCAAGTAGGCATTGGCAGAGGAAGCGGCCAGGGAACACCAGTATGTTCAGCACGATCCTCAACATCTTCCGGATTCCCGAGTTGCGGCGCAAGCTGTTATTCACGCTAGGCTTGCTGATGATCTACCGCCTCGGTTTTCACGTGCCCCTGCCAGGTATTGACCAGAGCTCGATGGCCGAAGCCCTCAAGAAGCAGGCTGGCGACCAGGGCGGTTTCGGTCAGCTGGCCGCTGCTTTCGCTCTGTTCACCGGGGGTGATCTGCAGCAGAGTACCGTGTTCGGACTGGGAATCATGCCCTACATCTCCGCTGCGATCATTTTCCAGCTCCTGGCCACGGTTGTTCCGGCGCTGGAGAAACTCCAGCGCGAAGGGGACACCGGGCGCAAGAAGATTCAGGAGTACACCCGCTATTCGACGGTAGGTTTGTGCCTGATCCAGGCGGTCTTCTGGATCAACTACATGCAGGCTCGCGGCTACGTGTACGCGGATTTCGCGGGTGGGCTGCAGTTCTGGCTGATCGGCGTGTTTGGCCTGACCTGCGGGACCATCTTCCTGATGTGGCTCGGTGAGCAGATCGACGAGTACGGCATCGGCAACGGCATCAGCCTCATCATCATGGCCGGCATCATCGCCCGCATTCCGAACGCGGTGATGTACGTCGCGGAGAACACCTCGTTTGGTGGTTCCGCCGGCACGGCCGGCAGTCTGAGCCCGATCAGCATTGCGGTCCTGATTGTCGCGTTCATCTGTGTGGTCGCGGGGACGATCCTGATCACCCAGGCCCAGCGGAGAATTCCGATCCAGCAGGCCAAGCACACGCGTGGCCGCCGGGTTCTTGGCGGGCAGCGTCAGTATTTGCCTCTGCGGGTGAACCACGGCGGCGTGATGCCGATCATTTTTGCCAGCTCGCTGATGATCTTTCCGGGGGTGATCTTCGGATATCTGGCCGACGCGACCAACTGGGCGTTCTTCCGCTTTATGCGGGATTCCCTGCAGCACGACGGCTACATCTACGTGCTCTGCTATATCGCCCTGGTGTACTTCTTCGCGTACTTCTGGACTGCGGTTCAGTTCCAGCCGAAGGAGATGGCCAACAACCTCCGCGACTACGGCAGTTTCATCCCCGGCCTGCGGCCGGGCAAGCGTACCGCCGACTACCTCGAGCGGGTCATGGGTCGCATCACATACGTGGGTGCGGCGTTCCTGTCGATCATTGCCATCATTCCCACCCTGGTGGCCAGTTGGATGCAGATTCCGTACACTGTGTCCTCGTTCCTGGGAGGTACTGGCCTCTTGATCGTGGTCAGCGTTGCCCTGGACATGGTTCAGCGGATCGAGGCCAACCTGGTGATGCGCAACTACAAGGGCTTCCTGAGCAGCGACTGACAGGGAAAGGCGGACTTGGGCATGAACGTGATTCTGTTTGGACCTCCGGGCGCTGGCAAGGGCACCCAAGCCGAGCGGCTGGTTTCGACGTTTGGCTTCGAGCACCTCTCCAGCGGGGATGTGCTCCGGGCGGAGCGCAAGAGCGGGACGGCCCTGGGCGCCAAGGTGGCCGGTTACATGGACTCCGGAGCTTTGGTTCCGGACGACATTATCATCGAGGTGATTCTGGCCCGGGTATTGAAGGCGTCGGCGGAGAAGCGCAGCGTGCTGTTGGACGGTTTCCCGCGGACCCTGGTTCAGGCCCGCAAACTGGATGAGGCTCTGGCCAAAGCCGGAACCGCGGTGGATGTGGTGCTCTCGCTGGTTGTGCCGGACGGGCTGATCGTTGAGCGGATCACCGGGCGGCGCATTTCGCCGAGTGGGAAGGTGTACCACGTGAAGTACAATCCCCCCAAGGTCCCGGGCGTGTGTGACGAGACCGGGGAGAAGCTGGTTCAGCGGCCGGACGACACCGAAGCCGTGGTCAAGCAGCGTCTCGATGCTTACCACGCTCAGACCGAAGTCCTGGAGAGCTACTACTGCGCGAAGGGTGTGCTGAAGCAGGTAGACGGCACCCAGGACATCGAGGTGGTCGCTCGGCAGATGAGCGACTTGGTGCGTGCTTTTGCACGATAGGTGCTCTCGATGAGGGGCATCCTGCGACGATCTGAGACCGCCAAGCTCAAGAGCCGCGAGGAGCTTGAGCTGATGCGAAAGGCGGGAAGGCTGGTCCATGGCGTGCTGGTTCGGATGCGGGAGATGGCCCGACCGGGCCTGACGACTGCGGAACTGAACGCGGAAGCGGATCGGTTGATCGCGGAAGCGGGGGGCGAGCCTCTGTTTCGCGGGCAGCGGATGAAACACGCGCGTTTCCCGTTTCCGGCGGCGTTGTGCACCAGTGTAAACGACGAGGTGGTGCACGGGATTCCGTCGGAGCGGGTGCTGAACGAAGGTGATGTAGTCAGCATTGACTGCGGTGTGCGGTTGGGCGGCTATTGCGGCGATGCGGCGACCACGATCCCGATTGGGAAGGTCTCGGCGGAGGTCGAGCGGTTGTTGAGGGTGACTGAGGAGGCCCTGGACATCGCGATCCACGAGGTCCGGCCGAAGCGATGGTGGAGCGAAGTGGCCAGCCAGATGCAGCGGCACGTGGAGGCCGCGGGTTTCTCGGTGGTCAGGGATTTCGTTGGGCACGGCATCGGCAAGGAGATGCACGAGGAGCCGAAGGTGCCGAACTACGCCGACGCCCGGGAGCGGCGGATGGATTTCATGCTGCTTCCGGGTCTGGTCATTGCGGTTGAGCCCATGGTGAACATGGGAACCGCGTCGGTGGGTTATGCGGACAAGACCGGCTGGCCGGTCGTCACCAAGGACGGGCGGTATGCCGCCCATTTTGAGCACACCCTCGCGGTGACGGACCGGGGGGTGGAGGTGCTCACTGACGGGCATTGAGGTCAGAGGCCGCAGTTGGGAATCGAGCCATGAAAGTCCGAAGCAGCGTTCGTCGTATTTGTGAGAACTGCAAGATTATTCGCCGGCGTGGCGTGGTGCGGGTGATCTGCACGAACCCACGGCACAAGCAGCGGCAGGGATGACAGTGGACAGGTCGCCCGGGATCCGGGGACCGGTGCTAAGAGAGGAGGGTCAACGTGCCGCGTATTGCAGGCGTTGACATACCGAGTGACAAGAGAGTCGAGATCTCGTTGCGTTACATTTACGGGATCGGTCCGACCCTGGCCCGCGCTGTCCTCAAGGAGGCGGGTATCGATCCCGGAGTCCGGGCGAAGAACCTGACCGAGGACGAGGTGGCCCGCATTGCGGGCGTGATCGACCGGAACTACGTGGCCGAGGGCCAGCTCCGTCGCCAGGTGCAGCAGAACATTGCCCGGCTGCGGGACATTGGCTGCTACCGAGGGATGCGGCACCGGCGAGGCCTTCCGGTGCGCGGGCAGCGGACCCGCTCCAATGCCCGGACGCGCAAGGGGCCCAAGAAAACCGTCGCAGGGAAGAAGGGCGTGAAGGAGATGCATCGTGGCTAAAGGTGGCAAGAAGAAAGCTCGCCGGAGCGTATCCCGGGGGATCGCTCACATCAAGGCGACGTTCAACAACACGATGATCACGATTACCGACACGGCGGGCGAAGTGCTGGCCTGGGCGTCGGCCGGAACGGTCGGCTTCAAAGGCACGCGGAAGAGCACGCCGTTCGCCGCCACCCGGGCTGCCGAAGCTGCGGCTCAGGCGGCCAAGAAGTTCGGGCTGAACGAGCTCGAGATCCGCGTCAAGGGGCCCGGTCCCGGTCGCGAGTCGGCCATCACCGCACTCCAGGCGGCGGGCATGCGGATCCAGTCCATTGAGGATGTGACGCCGTTGCCGCACAACGGATGCCGGCCGGCCAAGAAGCGTCGCGTCTAACCCTTGACCGATTTTGGAGGAATCCCCGATGCGAACAAGGTGGCGTGGCCTCGAACTGCCGACGCAGGTCATTCGTGATGAGTCTATCAGCACGGACACCTATGCCCGGCTGCTCATCGAACCGTTCGAGCGCGGTTTTGGCACGACGGTCGGTAACAGCCTGCGCCGGATTCTGCTCTCCAGTCTGGAGGGCGCGGCGGTCACCAAAGTACGGATTGCAGGCGCCAGCCACGAGTTCATGAGCCTCCCGGGTGTGATGGAGGACGTGACTGACATCATTCTGAACATCAAAAACCTCGTTCTTCGAATGGAGAGCGAGGGCGAGAAGACCATGAAGCTGGCCCGCAAGGGACCTGGTGAGGTTTTTGCCCGGGACATTGAGCCGGATGCGAGCATCCAGATCATCAACCAGGGGCAGCTGATCGCCACGCTGACCGAGCCGGTCGAGCTGTCCATCGAGTTCTGGGTCAGTCCGGGCCGCGGGTACCGGACCTCGGAAGAGAACCAGACGGGCAGCGACGAATTGGGCGTTATCGCGGTTGACTCGGTTTTTTCGCCGGTCACCCGGGTGCGCTACAAGACCGAGGAGACCCGCGTGGGTCAGCGGACCAATTACGATCGCCTGATCATGGAGATCTGGACCAAGGGCACGATTCGGCCCGAGGACGCCATGGTCGAGGCGGCCAAGATTCTCCGCAAGCACCTCAATCCGTTCGTTGGCTACCAGGAACTTGGCGACGAGACGGCCGCGGCGGAGGTTCCGGCCGCCGAAGCGGTCGCCGCGACCGCCGTGGACCGCGATCTGCAGGAGCGGCTGTCCATGCCCATCGCTCAGCTGGATTTGTCCGTTCGGGCGGGCAACTGCCTGCAGTCGGCGAAGGTCAGCACGGTAGGTGAGCTGGCCCGCATGACCGAGACCGACCTGTTGAAGGTGAGGAGCTTCGGCCGGACGTCGCTTCGCGAGGTCAAGCGCAAGCTGGCGGACCTGGGCCTGAGCCTGGGAATGACTTTTGGAGCCACCGGTGCGTCGTCGGAGCCGGGGGCGGCGAATGCGGGTGATGCCGCTGGTCAGAACCCGGTGTCTCCCGCGTCGGCCGGCAATCCCGGTGATGGCGGCGACACCGTCCCAGCCGGTGTGAGTTCGAACTAGCGTGGAGTGTTGTCATGAGGCATCTCGTCGCAAGACGAAAACTGAATCGAACGAAGGAGCACCGCCTGGCCCTGCGGCGGAACATGGCCCAGAACCTGTTCGAGCACGGGCAGATCCGCACCACGTTGACCAAGGCCAAGGATGTTCGTCCCTTTGTCGAGCGACTGATTACCCTGGCTCGCAAGGCTCGCACCGGGGCCCCCGCCGCCCGTCTGGCTGCCCGCCAGCGACTGACCTCGCTGCTCGGCGATCGGGCGGTGATTCCGGCCGAGAACCGTGAGGAGTATGGAGGGATGTCGGATGCGGCCCGGCAGCGGGTGATGCGATCCCGCAGCGGGCGGCGGTACCGTCTGGGTGCCGCGCGGGGTGGCCAGAAGTTCACGGCCGTCTCGATCGTCAACCACTTGATTCAGAATGTCGCCTCCGGGTTCGAGGATCGGCCGGGCGGATACACCCGGGTTATTCCCCTTGGCAAGGTGAGCAAGGGGGATAGTGCTCCCCGGGCCGTGCTCCAGCTGGTTGGCCGGGAGGAGTCTCCCGGCACGGTCACCCGTCCGGAAAAAACCGCTCGCCAGCGCCGCACCGAGCGGCGCTATGCAGCGGCCGCCAAAGCGGGTAAAATGAGCCGCAAGCGCGGTTCCGCCGATGCCGAGGCTGCGCCGGCGCAGGCGCCGGAAGCGGGTGCTTCGAGTGAGGCCTCGGGCGGCGACAAGGCGTAGTCCCGGTTCAGGGCCGCTCCCCGAGCCGGATACGCCGGCCGGGTCTCTTTGATGAGTGCCGATCCCAACTGCATATTCTGCAAGATCGTCGCAGGGCAGATCCCTGCATTGCGGGTGTTCGAGGATGATGGCACGCTTGCCTTCTTGGATATCGGTCCCCTGGCTGAGGGGCACATGCTCGTCGTCCCCAAGGAGCATTACGCCCGTGTCGAGGACATGCCGCCCGACAGGATGGCCGCGCTGGCCAGGCACTTTCCCCGGTTTGTGCGTGCGGTGACGAGGGTCACGTCCGCCGAAGGCTGCAATCTGCTTCTCAACAACGAGCGTGTGGCCGGGCAAGAGGTGCCCCATGTTCACTGGCACGTGATTCCCCGCAGCGCGGCCGACGGCCTGGGGTTTCGGTGGAAACCAACCAAGTACGCGACCGGTCGCGGCGAGGTCGTGCAGCAGTTGGTCAAGGATGCCCTGTTATGATTGAGCGGCTGCTTGAGAGCGAAACGGTGGTCAGCGCTTTTCTCTTCGCCTACCTGGTTATTCTCCTGGTGGTGTGCGTGTACGGCATGCATCGTTACCAGCTGGTGCATCTCTACTACAAGTATCGCCGCAACACGCCGAAGGCTCGGGCCTGTTTTCTGACGCTTCCCCGAGTCACCATTCAGCTCCCGATGTTCAACGAGAACGTGGTTGCCCGGCGGATCATTGATCACACCTGCCGGATCGACTATCCCAGGGATCGGCTCCAGATTCAGGTGCTTGACGATTCAACCGACGAGACGGTGGAGATCGCCCGGGCTGCTGTGGAATACTGGCGCGGACGTGGTGTCGACATTGACTACGTGCACCGCGCCAACCGGGAAGGCTTCAAGGCCGGGGCCCTGACCCACGGCATGAAGACCGCCACCGGAGAGTTCATTCTCATCTTCGATGCGGACTTCATTCCGCCGCCCGAGATCATCCGCGAGACCATCCACTACTTCACGGATCCGCGTGTCGGCATGGTCCAGGCCCGCTGGGAGCACCTGAATCGTGAGCAGTCGCTACTGACCAAGGGACAGGCCATTCTCCTCGATGGTCACTTCGTGATTGAGCACGCGGCCCGGAACCGTTCTGGCCGGTTCATGAGTTTCAACGGCACTGCCGGCCTGTGGCGCCGAACGTGCATCGAGGACGCCGGTGGCTGGCAGCATGACACTCTGACCGAGGACCTCGACTTGTCTTACCGGGCCCAGATGAAAGGCTGGAAGTTCCAATTCCTGCCCGATCTGACCTCCCCTGCCGAACTGCCCCCGGACATGGAAGCCTTCAAGCAGCAGCAGTACCGCTGGGCCAAGGGTGGCGCCCAGACTTGCCGGAAGCTGCTCCCGATGATCCTCCGTTCCCGGCTGCCCAAGCGAATCAAACTCGAGGCGTTCTTCCACCTGACTTCCTGCACTGTCTACGTGTACGTGGTCATTCTGACTCTCATGCTCTACCCGGTGGTGTACCTCAAGCTGCACGTGTTCGAGGAGGGCTGGGGCCGATACCTGTTTGATGCGTCCGTGCTGCTCCTGGCTACATGCGGGGCGAGCACCTTCTACATTGCCAGCCAGCGGGCTCAGTTCAAGACGTGGTCGGAGAGCCTCAAATACATACCCTTCCTGATGTCGCTGGGGATCGGTATCTCGCTGAACAACGCCCGGGCGGTCTTTGCCGGCTTCTTCGGCAAGCCGGGAGAGTTCGTTCGAACGCCGAAGTTCGGGGTGACCGCCGGTGACGGCAAGTTCCAGCAGCAGGCCCAGGTTGCCCGACGGAAGGGCCGCAAGATCCGCATCCAGCCCTTCGTCGAACTGGCGATCGGCCTCTACCTGCTCGCCTGCCTCGGGCTGTGCCTTTCGAACCACCGCATCACCATCGGTGTCCCGTTCATCTGTCTGTTCATGGTGGGATACCTGTATGTTCCACTCACGACCTGGTTCGGTCACCGGCTGGGCAAGCACATACTCGGCGATGGGACCGTGATCGCTCCAGGGGCTTCGGCGCATTCCCGCGGGGTCCAGGTGGAGAGCGACCCTTTGAAGAGATCGGCGTAGCGAGGGCGGCCTCGTCGGCAGGGCTTTCCCCTTTCGTCCTCCCGATCCTCGAAGGCTACCGGGTGTTCCTTTTCCCATCCGGATGGTCCTTGTCCAGCCGGAAATCCGCGTCAGTGAAGTCTGTCCGCTCCCTGACATCCGTGTATCGGTACCGGGCGTCGAGTGTCCCGTCTTTGAGCCAGAGATCCGTGCCGGACGGCAGCAGGGTCTCGGCATCGATGTAGAAGTCCTGGCGGGTGTACTGGTAGCCTGGCATCGGCGGGCGCTGAACCACCAGATGGTGGGCCGGGCGGTGCATGGGATCGAGATCGACCACCCCCTCATACTTGATGGTCATGACCTTGGCCGTCTTCGGGTCGTCGAACGCATCGAGCGATCGGCTGGTAACCTGGGCCAGGCCGAACGAGGTGATCGGGTTTTTCGCCTTGCCGATCCTGGTCGGAAGATCTGCATCCAGGATGCGGACCTGCGGCGGCATGAACAGCAATCCATGCCGTTCGCGGATGAGCAGTTTCCCGTCGTTTTGCCCGGCCACATACACGGATTCGAAGAACGGCATCCTCTCGTCGTCCCACTCGAACTTGACGCTGAAGGGTGTCTTGCGGAATCGGGCCCGGATTATCTCCATGTCGGTGAGTTGCGGCACAACTCCCAGCCGTTCCTGGCGATAGAAGGTGAGCTGATACTGTTCCATTGCGTCGCAGCGGGTCTTCAACCTGCGCAGGCAGGCCACGGGATCGGCCGCGATTCGTTGCCCTTCACGAGCGTACTGTTCCTGCGGTGTTTCGACACGACTCTCGATCTTCGCGCCGGGTGCACCGCAGCCGCCGAGGATGGTCATGATGGCGATGGCGGCCGCCGTGAGGACTTGGCCGGTTGCGGCACGATGCCACAGGCCGGCCGGTCCAGAGTGTGGTGATCGGTTTGGGGCGGAGGGCTCACTTCTCAAGGTTCATCTCCCGTTTTCAGTAATCATGCGTTACCGTCCGGTGGTGCCGGACGATCACATCGTCGTCGTGGCTATGATCCCACAGGTACTCATCCACCAACCAGCAGGGCAGGTCCGCTCGCCGCATCCGGCGCAAGGCCTCGACCATGAGATCAACCGCTCGGACGGTTCCCGCCCGCAGTTCGATTTCTTCCGGGCTTCCGGATTCGATCAGTTGTTCGGACTCGATCCTCGCCTCGAACTCGCCCGCCAGGACCATGACGCCTAAGTGGCGAAGAGTCTGGGGCAGCCGGTAATCGGCGAACGCGGTCAAGCCCGCCAGATTGGTGATCGGTGTGGTCTGGTTCTCCTCGAAGCCGGCGGCCAGATCCGATGCGAAAATCTGGGCCCGCTTCAGGATCGGGATCTGTCGGCCCTTGTAGCCGTGGACATCACGGAAACTCGGAAACGCCTCGCTCACGGCCCCCGCGACACGGACGGCATCGAACCTCGCTTGCTCGGCCAAGTGGATGGCCTCGCCGTCGAACCGGTTCAGCAGTACGCGGCCGGTTTCGTTCAAGATCCTCATCCGCTCCTCGAGCAGGGGAATGTGACTGTCGCCGGCGAACACGGCCTCGCAGTCTGTCGCAGTGGCCGAGGCCCATCGTTCGGCGGTCAGCCAGCCCGGGTGACACGCCACTGCTCGTCGCAGTGCGGCGACCAGTGCGAAGTACCGCTGCCAGCGTCGGCCTTCGTACTCGACCGTCCAGAGCGGGCCGGCCTGCGACCAGAAGTAGAAGTTGAGGCAGTCGATGAGCAGAATCCAGCGGGCGACGTCTGCCGGCCGGCCCAGAAAGCGCAGCGCTGCGGGGCGAGGCGCAGGCCGGATCTCGTCCAGTGACACCTGCTTGGCCCACCGCTCGATGGCCCCGGCGTCGATCTGAACACAGTCTGCCCGCTCGATCACCCACCGGCAAGCGCCGCGGACGTCGAACCGTGCGGCGCCCACAAGAGCCTCGTCGCCGGCAAAGCCGTCACTCATCGCTCATTACCCGTCACGTTGGAGCTACGCTTCCCTCTCCACTGCCGTCGCGATTGCCTTGATCTCCTTCATGATTCTCGCGAAGGTCTGCAGGGTCACCGATTGTCCTCCATCGGTCATGGCGTGCTCGGGATCGTGGTGTACCTCGATCAGCAGTCCATCCGCGCCCGCCGCCACCGATGCCCGGCACATGGCCGGCACCATATAGGCGTGGCCGGTTCCTTGCGACGGATCGATGACGATGGGCAAGTGCGATTCGCGCTTGACCGCCGGGATGATGGCCAGGGTGAGGGTGTTGCGCACGTATTGCTCGTGTGTGCGGATGCCGCGCTCGCACAGAATGACCCGTTGATTGCCCGCATCCATGATGTACTCGGCGGCCAGGAGGAACTCCTCCAGGGTGGCGATCCATCCTCGCTTGAGCAGTACCGGTTTGCCGGTCTTGCCCACCGCGGTCAGCAGGTTGAAGTTGTGCATGTTCCGTGTGCCAATCTGGAGCACGTCGGCGTACTCGCAGACCAGATCTACCTGGTCGATGCTCATGACCTCGGTGACCACGGCCAGGCCGGTCTGCTCGCGGGCCTCGGCCAGGTACTTCAGGCCCTTCTCGCCCAAACCCTGGAACTGGTAGGGGCTGGTTCGTGGCTTGAAGGCTCCGCCGCGCAGTCCGGTTGCGCCCGCATCCTTCACCGCATGGGCGATTTCCAGCAGCATGGAGCGGTCCTCGACGCTGCACGGGCCGGCCATCACGCAGACTCTCCTCCCGCCGACGGATGCCCCGAGCCGCCCGCCGAGCGGAATGACCGTTGGCTCCGGCTTGGCTACCCGACTGGCGACTTTGTAGGGGGCCAGAATCGGCACGACCCGATCGACCCCCGGGCAGCTCTCCAGCACGCTGCGGTCCTTGAGGCGGTCGTCGCCGATCACCGCGACGACTGTCCGTTCCGTCCCGACGATGACGTGATCGATCAGGCTCATCTCGCGGATCAAGTGGCAGACGTGGTCCACGTTTTCCCTCGGACATCCTTCCTGCATAACGACGATCATGGCTGAGACTCCCTTCCGGCCCATCTCGATAGGCGGACAGGCTTCCAGCCTGTCGGTTGACCGGCAAGATACCGGTCCCCCACCTACCAGGGTAGGCCCACATGGTCATTCGCCCGCGCGTGGCGCAGGGCGCGAGGTTCTTTCTCGATATGATACGCTGATTGTCCTTCCGTTACAGGTTCTCTGAGTGTATGACGCCGTGAGGGTGCCGTCGAAGGGCCGCCCAGCAGCCGAACGACGGCTAGCGAAACAGGAACGTGCATCGGCCGATTTGTTGGCGTCGGCGCTTGAGCATATCAGGATTTCCCCAGCACTTCGCGCCCACCGAGGTAGGGTCGCAGGGCCTTGGGCAGACGGATGGTTCCGTCTTCGTTCTGGTGATTCTCGACTACCGCGATCAGGACCCGGGGGCTGGCGATGACCGTGTTGTTCAGCGTGTGGCAGAACTTGAGGTTTCGGTCCTTGTCGCGATATCGCAGCTTGAGCCGTCGGGCCTGGAACTCATAGAAGCGCGAGGCCGAGTGGGTCTCGCCGTAGTTGCCGCGTGAGGGCATCCACGTTTCGATGTCGAATTTCTGCACCTGTCCCTGCCCGAGGTCGCCGCTGCACACGTTGACCACCCGGTAGGGCAGTTCCAGCTTGGCCAGGACGTCCTCGGCGTTCTGGAGGATCTCCGCGTGGTGCTGGATCGAGGTCTGCTCGTCGTTCCGGCAAATGATGACCTGCTCGACCTTGTCAAACGTGTGGATTCGGTACAGTCCATAAGTGTCTTTGCCGGCCGCTCCAGCCTCGCGGCGGAAGCACGAGCTCAACGCGAAGTATTTCTTGGGGAGTTCCTCGTCGTCGAGAATCTCGTCGCAGTGATAGGCGGTCAACGGCACCTCGGCCGTGCCCACCAGGCTCATCTGGTCGCGCTCGCAGCGGTAGGCCTGCTCCTCACCACCCGGGAAGTAACCGGTGCCGACCATCATGGCGTCCCGGACGAGGACGGGCACGCCGAGCTGAACGAAGCCACGCTCGTTCATCAGGTCCACGGCGAGCTGCAGCACCGCTCGGTGCAAGGCCACGCCTAGCCCGCGGAGCACGTAGTTGCGGGCACCGGCCAGCTTGACCCCGCGTTCGACATCGAGCATCCCCAAGTCGGTCAGCAGGGTAACGTGGTCTTTGAGCTTGAAGCCGGGCTGCGGCACCTGGCCGACCCGGCGGATCTCGACGTTCTGGGTATCGTCCTGTCCGACGGGGACCTCGGGGGCGGGAGGCTGGGGGATGGTCAGCAGCAGGGTATCGAACCGGTCGCTGACCTCCTTGAACTCGGCTTCGAGGTCCTTGGTCTTGTTCTTGAGGCCGGCCATCTGGTCGACGAGCTTCTGGGCCTCGGCATTGAGCTGATCGACGGACCGGCCGGCGGCCACCGCGTGCTGATACCACTTGCTCTTGGGGTTGCGGTAGAGGGCGATTTGGCTGCCGGTTTCGTTCTGCTGGTGTTTTAGTTCGTCAAGCTTGACTTGCAGTGCGCGTCGACGATCGTCTAGAGTGCAGAACGCGTCGATATCACAGTTCATCCGTTTGAGCTTGACGGCGTTCTTGAACCGTTCGGGGTCCTGGCGGATGAGTTTCGGGTCGATCATGCAGCAAGGTCCGCTCTATGCAAAGGGGATGAGTCACTCACGAACGCGCCCGGGGGGACTCGAACCTCCAACCCTCTGGTCCGAAGCCAGATGCTCTGTCCAATTGAGCTACGGGCGCCTGCCCGGTGTCCGGCCTGATCAAGTCCCGGTGTAGGGCAGCAGGGCGAGGAACCGGGCTCGTTTGATGGCCCGGCGCAGATCGCGCTGCTCGCGGGCACTGGTGCCGGCCCGCTTGCGGGACATGGTCTTGCTGCTGGCGGTCATGAACTTGCGGAGCAGTTCGACCTCCTTGTAGTCGATAATCGGGCCTTTCCAGCCTTCGCCGCCCCGGTCCGCGAAGCGGCGTTTTTCTTGCCGGCGGCCGCCGGACTTCTTCTGTGAATCGTTAGCCATTCGCACGTTTCTCCTGAACCTGTTGCATGATCCGCTTGAACTCCGCCTCATCGACGACCTCGGACTCATCGATCAACATGATCGGAATCCCTTCCCGGATCGGGTACCGCCGCCGGGTGGCCGGGTCGGTGCTGTACAGCCATTCACCCACCTGTTCCAGCCGGGCGTGGCTTTCCGGACAAACGAGGATCTCCATGAGCTCTGGGTCAAGCGTCTGGGCCATAGGTTTCCTGTCCCCGTCTCAGGGTCCGCATGAAGGACAGACTACCCCCGGGGGCCGGTTCGCGGCCCTTGCCGGGAATCCCATAGGGTACCTTCAGAGGGCGGGGGCGTCAAGGCGGCGCCTGGCACGTGCGCGGCCGGTTGACGCGAGACCCTGGATCATCGGATCGCGTGGAGCATCGCTGAAAGCGCCGTTTTGGCCGATCCTTTGGCTGGGACCTATCATTGTGCGATGGCGGATGCCCCGAAAGTGGCCGTGTATGTGGCGTGAGATCATGCAGCTTGACGGCCGTTTGTCCGCCCAGTAGCGGGACCGACGCGGATGAGCCATAAACCAATCACACTCAAGGAGTTGCGCGGCAGCGGGTGGGAATCCAAGTCGGTCAAGGGGGAATTGCACGACAATTTTCTGCGTATGCTGCGCGAGGGTGACGAGCTGTTTCCCGGCATTGTGGGATACGAAGACACGGTGATCCCGGAGATCAACATCGGCTTGCTCGCTGGGCACGACATGCTTTTTCTGGGCGAGAAGGGCCAGGCGAAGAGCCGGCTCATGCGGTTGCTGGTTCGATTCCTTGACCCGGAGCTACCCTATCTGGACATTCCCGACTGCCCGGTTCACGAGGATCCGCTCAAGCCGGTCACTGCGGTCGGCAGACGATTACTGGCTGAGCACGCCGAGAACGAGGTGCCGATCGCGTGGTGGCCGCGGGAGCAGCGATACGCCGAACGGCTCAGCCCGGGCACGAAGTTCGCCGACATCATCGGCGAGATCGATCCCGCCAAGCTGGCCGCGGGGACCAGCCTGTCGGCCGAGGAAGCCCTGCACTTCGGCCTCATCCCGCGTATGCACCGTGGGATCTTCGCGATGAACGAGCTGCCCGAGCTCGACGAGCTGGTGCAGGTCGGCCTGTTCAACATCCTGGAAGAGCGGGACGTGCAGATTCGTGGTTTTCCAGTCAAGTTCGATATCGATGTGCTGATCCTGTTCTCCGCGAATCCAGCGACGTACAACCGCAGCGGCAAGGTCATTCCGCAGCTCAAGGATCGGATTGGTACGGTCATTCATACCCACTATCCGCGGCAGCGCGAAGCGGGCATCCGGATCATGGAGCAGGAAGCGGGTATCAGCCTGGACGGCGAGTTCCCGGTGCAGGTTCCGCCGTTCATGAAGGAGATCGTCGAGCAGATGAGCATCTGCGCCCGGCGATCCAAGTACGTGGATCAGCAGTCGGGGGTCAGTGCCCGGCTGAGTATTGCCAACTACCGCACGATGGTCGCCAGCGCCCGCCAACGGGCGGTGCGGCTCGGGGAGCGGCCGGCCGTCCCTCGGATTTCCGATCTCGCCCATCTCCAGGCCTCGTCGCTCGGCAAGCTTGAACTGGACATGATGGGTTCACAGCAGATGTCTGAGCGGCAGGTGCTGGACGCCATCCTGGCCGAGGCGATCCGCACGGTGTTCGATGAATATGTCGATCGGCATGGACTGGAGGAGATCACCGGTGTGTTCTCCAAGGGAGTGAAGATCGAGGTGGGCGACATGTTGCCGTCGTCGCACTATGCCGAACGGGTGCAGCGGATACCGAAGATCTGGGAGAAGGCCTTTGAGGTGAACCCGGCGGACAGCCCCGCGGTGCGGGCTTCGTGCGTCGAGTTTGTGCTCGCCGGGCTCCACGCCAAGGACCAGATTTCCCGCAGCCAGCGTCATGGCAGGATCACCTATGAGTTCTGACCAACCACCGAGCCCGGCCGACCGGCAACGTCTCGGTGGAATCATCCACACCTACCAGAAGTATGACCCGAAAAACTTCCCGAGCCCGACCGCGCCGATGCCGGACGTGGTCGCCCCGGCGTTTGACCACCTGCTGGCGTATGGCAGCCTGCGGGAGCTGACCGAAGAAGAATTGGCCCGGGCGGTCCGGATCGATCCCAGCCAGATTGCCTTGCTGGGGCCGAGCCTTGGATCGCTCATTACCATGCTGCTGGAGCGGAAGCGCAAGATCCTCACGACGTATGAAACCGACACGGTTCAGGAGGAGATCCGCCGGCGCTGGCAAGAGGAATACCGGCGCGTCGGCGCACCCAAATGGCTGGCCGAGTCGTTTCGCTGCGCTGCTCGCGGCGAGCAGCTTTACGACCTCGAGCGGCTCTGGTATCGAGTCGAGCGCCGATCGCCGGAGCTTGCCGGCCGGCTGGTCTCGCTCATGGAGTTGCTCGGGGAGAAGTACCAGGTGGACGAACTGGCGGCCAAGTACGAGTTCACCGGCCTGACCTCGATGGACATCCCCAAAGCCCTGGCGGTCAAGGAGGAGCTGGAGAGGATTGACCGGCTTTTGGAACAGCTCAAGAAGGCGTCGGAGACCGGGCAGATCGGGATCATCGACATGCAGGGCCTGTCGGAGTTCGCCGAGCCGGGCGACATCGAGCGGCTGAATGCCCTGCAGCAGTACCTTCAGGACTACCTCCGCGAACTGGCGGAACGACAAGGGCTCGAGAGGACGAGAGGCGGCTACCGCCTGACCCCGAGGGCTTTCCGTCTATTCCAATCGCGGCTCCTGCGGGAGATCTTCAGCGATCTGCAGGCCGCCCGATCCGGCAGGCACACCGGCCCGATCCTCGGCGAGGGGGCCATCGAGACCCAGCAGACCAAGGCCTACGAGTTCGGCGACTCGCTGACGCACATGGACATTCCCGCTTCGATGGTCAATGCCATGATCCGCGACGGTCCGAGCGTTCCGGTGCGAATGAGGCCGGAGGACATCGAGATTCACAGGACCCGAAACAACCCGAAATGTGCCACTGCCGTGTTGATCGACATGAGCGGCTCGATGCGTTACGGCGGCCAGTACATCAATGCCAAGCGCATGGGCCTGGCCCTACACGGGCTGATCTGCAACGAGTATCCAGGCGACTTCCTGCAGTTCATCGAGATGTACACGTTCGCGAAGCCGCGGCACATCTCCGAGTTACCCGGCCTGATGCCCATGCCGGTGACCCTGAACGAGCCTTCCGTCGCCCTGAAGGCGGACATGAGCCGCACGGATCTCACTGAGTTCGACATTCCGCCGCACTTCACCAACATCCAGCACGGCCTACAGCTTGCGCGGCAGTTTCTCACCGTGCAGGATACGCCGAACCGCCAGATCATCCTGCTGACCGACGGCCTGCCCACCGCTCACTTCGAAGGCAGGTTCCTTTACCTGCTTTATCCGCCGCATCCACTCACGGAAGAGGCCACGCTGCGCGAGGCCCGGCTATGCGCCCGCCAGGGTATCACCATCAACATCTTTCTGTTGCCCAACTGGTCCCAGTCCAGCGAAGACATTCAGTTCGCCCATCGAGTGGCCGAATCCACCCGCGGACGGGTCTTCTTCACCGGCGGCCGCGACCTGGACCGGTACGTGGTCTGGGATTACATCCGCCGTCGCCGGCTGCTCATTGCCTAGGTTGAACGCCGAGCAGTCTGGTACGACGCAGGGGGGAAAGTATGGCTGGGCAGGGGCGTATGGTGAGCGTAAATGCGGAAGAGCCGCGGGGCAGGTATGATATAAGCGGTTACCGGCGTGGATGGCCCGAGGTTGATTTCGGGGCGCGGCTGCCGGCACGATCGGGAGGACGCCATGGGGAGACTGCCGGCTGTTGCCCTGGTTCTGGTTTGTACTGTCGCCGAGGTGCGGACTGAGGCGGTACAGACGGTTCGGTTGATGCTGCCGTCGCAGGCGGACGCGGCGGTGGAGAACATCGGGCGGATCCTGGCTCGCCAGATCGAGCGTCGGTGTTCGGCGAAGACGGTGACCAAGGGTGAGGCGCCGCTGGTGCTGGAACTGGCCATCGAGCCGGGTATCGGGCCAGAGGGCTACCGCATTGCCGATGGCGGCGCCGGGCAGATCCGCATCAGCGGCAACGAGGCTCGCGGGTTGCTCTACGGGGTAGGTCGGTTCCTGCACAGCTGCGCGTACGATGAGCGGGGATTCACGGCCGGCGCCTGGCGCGGCGTCTCTTCGCCCAAGATGCCGGTTCGGGGGATCTACTTCGCGACTCACTTTCAGAACTACTACCAGGCCGCTCCGATCGAGGAGGTCGCCCGGTACGTGGAAGAGCTTTCGCTGTGGGGCGTGAACAACTTCCTGGTCTGGTTCGGCATGGAGGAGTTCACCGGAATCAACGATCCCAAGGCCCAGGCGATGATTGCCCGGTTGCGTGCCGTGTTGCAGGTGGTCAAGGATCTGGGGCTGGATGTGAGCCTGGGCTGCATCTGCAACGACGGGTATGCGAATGGCCCGGCCGACCTGCGAGCGGACGACAGCACGGTCGGGCACGCGGGATACCACACCCACAGGGGCAACCGTATCTACAATCTCGGCAATGAGTTATGCCCCAGCAAGCCGGGGGTTCCGGAGATGGAGCTGGGCTTCTGCAAGGAGCGGTTTGACGCGTTCAGGGGTATTGGCATCGACTACTGGTTCATCACCCCGTACGACAACGGGGGGTGTACCTGTGCGCAGTGTGCCCCCTGGGGGGCCAACGGGTATCTGCGCATGGCCGAGATGCTGGCCAGGGCCTATCGCCGCGACTATGGCAAGGGGAAGGTGGTGCTGGGGACCTGGTATTTCGATCGCTGGGCGGATGGCGAGTGGGAGGGGATGACGGCCAAGTTCAAGGCGAAGAAGCCGGACTGGGTGGACTACATCCTGGCCGACAACTTCGAGGAGTATCCGCGCTATCCGCTGGAGAAAGGCGTGCCAGGCGACTTCCCGCTTCTGAACTTCCCGGACATCAGCATGTACGGGCAGGATCCGTGGGGTGGGTATGGGGCCAATCCGCATCCTGAGCGGCTCCAGAAGCGATGGGATGAGACCCGGGCCAAGCTGTCCGGAGGGGTTCCGTACTCCGAGGGTATCTACGAGGATCTCAACAAGGTGATCTGCGTCCAGTTGTATTGGTCGCCCGAGCGGCCAGCCATCGAGACGGTCCGGGACTATGCCGCGTATGAATTCTCGCCTGCGGCGGCCGATGATATTGCCGACGTGGTCAAGATCTTCGAGGCCAATCACGTGCGGGCCGGGATTGGCGAGAGTGCGGTCAAGGCCTACGAGCTGACGGAGCGGATCGAGGCTCGGATGACGCCGGAGGCTCGCAGAGCCTGGCGGTGGCGACTGTTCCGCATTCGGGCGGCGATCGACCAGGAGCTTTACAGAAACAGTAAGGGGCAGGGGCGAGACGAGGTGTTCCGCAAGGCATACGAGGAACTCGTCGAGATCTCCCACGCCAGGAATGCCTGGCCGATGTTGCGCCCGGTGTTGATTTCGGCGGTGAGGGCGAAGTGACCGCCGGTTTTCCTGGCCAGCCCTCTGATCGACACGGACCCGCCTCTGCATCGCGATGCCGGATACGCGCTGACCGATCCGACCAAGGTATCCGTGTTTGTCGACGACATGCCCAAGTGGAATGTTACCACCTCGAAGAGCTACACGGGCAGCCCGAGGTCTATCCGCCGCGAAGCGATCAGGGAGGGCCACCGCACGGGCCTGAGCGTGACAGCGCATCTCGGGGCCTACTCGGCTCCGGACGCGGTGCCCGACGGCATTGACGGGCTGGAGCACATCTGGTCTCTTTTCAACGACGTTATTCCGGCTGAGGTGGTCGGGCAGCCGGGCCACCGGGCCAATCTCGACCTGCACAACCCGACGGCTCAGGACCTGAACGCGGCCTTGGCCGGACGAAAGGCCAACGTCACGCCGACGCTGGTCGTGTTCCGCAACATCACCTGGAACCTCGCAGGCATGTGCCGTCTCTTCCGGACAGCCCGTCGTTTCACGGCCGTCGCCTTACAGCCGGTGTGCCGTTCAGCGTAAATACCTCTTTGTAACATCCAAAACTTCTTTGTTTTCCTGTGGAGCGCTACGGGGCCACACGGTAGAGATGTGCCTCGTAGCCGTTGAACGTGTCGGTCCAGCGTCCGTCGGCGGCGTCGAGCGTACGCTTTTCGCCCAGGACGGTCACGGTCATCTTTCGGTCCTCGGTGCCCAGCGTGAACGTCCCGGTGGTCTGGCCGTCTCGCATCGCAATGGCGAACACGTACGTGGCCCCTGCGGAGCGCTTGTTGAGCAGACGAATCGGGACCTCGGGATTCGAACTGACGACGGTTGCCAAGCCGGGCTGCGTCGGGCTGTTGAGTACTGGGGCCAGCTGCTGAATCTGACGATTGAGCCGGCCCACCGACTCACGCACATCGGGGTATGCCAGGATCCCGGCCTCAATGAACTTGGGCTTGAACTCGTGAGCGAAGTAGAGCACACCTTTCGCTCCGTGGATCAGAGCCATCCACACGATTGAGCGAATCTGTTCCGGCGTGGGCCGGGTGTCCGGATCGCCGATGTGCGTGGTTTCGATGCAGGCCCACACCGGTTTGCGGTCCTGCGACCATTTACGCAGCCGTTCAACTCCCTGACCGACGTACCACAGGTTGCCGCGCACCTCCCTGCGATTGTGCGTCACCGGGTAAATGTCGAACGACAGGATGTCGGCGCCTTTGACGTACTCGGTATAGTCCTCGGGGTGCCGCGTTCGCACGCCTCGGCCGTACCAGTCGTCCCAGGCAACCCCCTGGCCCAGATTGAGGACCACGGGCCGCGTCGGATCGAGCTTGCGGATCCGCCGGTAGTCATCGAGGATCTTCTCCGGCAAAACGGGTGGGTCGTACCCAGCGCCGGATGGTTTCTCCTGGGCGTTGTCCGGTTCGTCGCCGTGCATCCACCCCACGATGATGCGTCGTTCCAGGTGTTTCCTGGCGAACTCGTTCTGTTCGCAGATGACCGGCATTGCGGCTTTTTCCAGTTCCTGCAGTTGCTGCTCCGTGGGTCCTTTCCACAACCCGCAGAAGAGATTGATGCCGATCGCCTTGTACTTGGCCGCGTTCGCCGGTGCCTGCAACCAGACCGCAATGGGGAAGAAATCGGGCCGCTCCGGCCAGCCCCGCTCGAATCGGGCCGCCGGCTGTGTCGGGGTTTTGGTCGCAGGCTCGGAGTTGTCCGCCTCCGGTGCTGGTCGTTGCCCGGGGCTCTGACCCTGGCTCGGATTGCACCAGGTGAGGGCGATTCCAGCAAGCAGAGTGACGCACGCGATGTGTCGGCAGCCACGTGTCATGGCGAGACTCTCCATTCTCCCAGTCTGGATCCGGCAGGGAACCCAAAGGGACGATACACCTCGCAGGTCAGGTCGCGCGAGCATTGTCAGTCTTGTGCCGCACTCGTGCAAGTGCTCGAAATCCTCGCGACAATCCACCGGCGTATGCTTGTGCCTGTAGCCGCGAAGTACTATGCTACGCCTCAGAGGTGATCTGACCGATACCGCTTGTGCGATGCCCGGCTGTGGGTGTCAATCGGGCTGCGTGACGGGGATCAGTCATGGATCGGGTATCTCACGAGGACAGTGGTTCGACGCTCCGACACCTGGTCGACGTGGTGAAGGGACCTGACCGGCGAGGGGATTGCGGACAGGCGGTTCCCGTCAAGGTGGCGGAGGAGCGGGTCAAGTGCATCAACTGCGGGTATATCCAGGAGGGCCAGCGGGTCGATCGATGCCCGGAGTGCGGCTTGCTCTGGGCGTCACTGCTCCATGACCCCACCTGCTGGAGCTTCCAGCCGAACAGCCGCCACCTGTTGCTGACCGCCCTGGATGTCTGGCGGTGGGATCGTCGCACGCGGGTGAGGACGGCGCTGGTTCCGATCACGCCGGAGTCGGCACGGTTCGCGAGTCTTTGTGCCTTGGTCTCCGCAGTCATCCTGGCGATCGTCTTTACGGTGGTTCTGAATGGCGGTTCAAGCTCCGGAGAGCCACCGATTGCGCTGTTTGCCGCGGAGATTCTGTTGGGCAGCGTCCTTGGTTACGGACTGCTCCGGGTGGTGATCTGGGCGATGCGCCTGACTTTGCAGGGCACTTGGCGCCGCGGACTGTGTTTCGTGCCAGCGTCGATTCACTATTCGGCGGCCTGGTGGTTGCCGATCGCCCTGTTCATGCTGCTGTTCGCTGCGTTCTTTGCGGCAGATCCCCGATGGGATGATCGAGCCGTGGTGATGTCGTTGGCGGCTTTGTTTGGAGTAGTCGCCTGGGCATCTTGGCTGTGGAGCAGCGTGGGCGAGAGTGGACACGTATCTTTCCCAGGCTTGCGGATTGCGGCCCTGGTGATTGTCTTCTTCATCGCCGCATACCAGATGACCGCCTGTCTGTGGGCGCTGCAGCAAGTGAATTCTGCCACAGCCTTCGTCCGGGTTGTCACGAAGCCGGGCGGTCCGAATGCCCTGGGCCAGACGGCGCTCAGCACGCCGGCCGTTGTCCCCCGGACCTATGCCCTGGTGGTGGACTGCATTTCCGGGGGCGACGAGCAGCTTGTTCTTTCAATCGTCAGCCGGCTCGGTGCTTCTTCCCAGACATCGGTGGTGTTGACCGGGCAAGGGGCCACGGTGGGGGCCATAGAACAAGCCTTTGAGCAACTGGGCAGCAGGATCCGCAAAGGGGATCGCTTCATCGTCTACCTCAACGCGATGCAAGTGGAAGGCGGAAGGGGGGCCATCCAGGTCGCCAATGGCCGGTTGGCTGTTCAGAAGCTCAGGTACTGGATCTCGACGACTCAGACAAACCGGACTTTCGTGATCTTTGACTGTCCCTCCGGCGAGGGGTTGATCGAGGGGCTTCGGGGGCCCTGCAGCGCGGTGGTGCTGGCCTCGAGGGACTATCGGAGCGCCGCGTTTCGTTCAGGCTTGACACCGTTCTGGCAGGCCATGACGGACCCTGAAGCCGACTGGAACGTCGACGGCCGAATCACGATCAAGGAGGCGGACCTTCATTCGCGCGAGAAGCTGGACAGGAGGCCGGGCCGACGCATGGTGTCGAGGCGTTTGCCCGCGGCATACAACGGAGGGCCTGAGGCGATCGGCATGTTGCCACCCAAGCTTGAAACGCTGGGCGACGTTGATGCGGACGACTTCTATGTCCAACCTTCACCGTCTCCATCGAGGGCGTCCCAACCTTCGTCATGACATGAAGAACTCCGGCCGTCCTGTCCTTGATGCGGTCTCTGCCGGCTCGGCCAGCGTACGCAGGCTGCTCGGCGGGTGCGGCTCCTGGTCTGCCAAGGGGGGCATCGGTGGAGCATGCGTGTCGCAAAGAAAGAATTGAATTACGCAAAAGCGCCATGGAGTCCGCAAAGGAGATCGGGTACACTGAATGAGTGGCCGGTGCTGAGGGTGCCGCCGGGGAGCGAGAGGGGGCTGAGAGGCTCGGACTACGGCCGGTCGAGCGGTCTATGGCCTTGCCCAAGGATGGGTGTAGAAGCGCTCGGCGTGGTGGGGAGCGCAGAGGACGGCCGCTGCAGTCCCCAATGAACCGGTTGATGGTACAAGGCCGATTCGGATCGCGACGTTCTGCAGGCTGATCCGCGGACCGAGCTTTCGATCCGCACGCCAAGCCGGGCGATGGACACCTCGCCATCGCTCGGCTTCCTTGTTGGAGTGGTTGGGCACTACCTCCCGTGGTCCGCGCCGGGCACCGCGTTCCTGCAGGACGATCTGCGATTCCCCTGACAGCCGAGCAGGAGGTCGCCACCAGTAGGTGGTGCGTCAAGCGGCTTTTGCGTGCGGTGAAGCCTTGTGATTGGTGGAAGGGCGCTGTCCGATGCAGTTCGGCGGTCGATGCAGTTCGCGGCCTGAGGTCACACCCTGAGGCACTTGACCTCGCTCGTGCGGTCCTTGAACTCCCCGGCCGAAGTGGGGCCTGCGATATCGACCGGTCAGCCGGTGAGGGCAGGGAGCGGGCATCGACAAGGCGGGACGGCCGGATTATTATGGACCAATGGTCCTTGTCCCTGTCGTCCTGAGCAGCCAATTCAGGGGGAGCAGCCCCAATTTGGAGAGCCACAGATAGAGAAGCGACACTGCCGCTATTGGGGTAGCGTTTAGCCACCGTAGCTCAGTTGGCAGAGCAGCGGTTTTGTAATCTCAGCTTTAATTGCGCCGCGCCATCGAGAGCGCGGTTTTCAAAAGTCTATTTTCCCATCTATTTTCCCACTATTTCTCGCCCCGCTTTCGGTCGCTTGAAATTCGCCCCGCACCATTCCCTTCCGCCGAGCCTCGTGGCCGCTTGGTCGGCGGTATCTCAAGCAGCGCCGGGTCACGGTTCCCCGCTGGACGTGCCGAACAGGTCCTTCATGGCCGCGGTGAAAGCGCCCACGTCGGGCACGAACCGGCCCGCCAGACGATCGCGCACATAGGCTTGAAGCCGCAATACGCCCAGCGCGTCGGCCGTCGTGAAGTGCTGAATCGCGACATCGCGAGCCCCCTGCACGACCGGTTCCTTCTCAAACTCGGCCACCAATCGCCGGACCTCATCGAATTCCTCCTTCGTCAGCATGGCCACGATGCGGTAGAGGTCCAGGGCGTGGTGCTGGGCGAGCTGCTTGCGTTCGTCGTCGATTCGATCTCTGAAGGCGTGCAGCTTCATGAGCAACAGGGTGAACGCGCCGGGGAGCAGGACTTCAGCGGTCACCTGCTCGCCGGTCGACGTGCACCCAGATACGGGTAGCAGGGTGGCGCCCTGCTCGACGCCGATCGCCTCGGGCGTCAGGTAGGCGTGCAGCTCAACTTCCTGCCTCGGCCGGACGCGCGGGGGCTTGATCCGGGCCTCCGCCTTCCGCTCCGCGGGCGTAATCGGCCCAGTCAGCAGATCGACCTTCACACGCCCCTGCGGGGCCTGCTTCTCGAATTGCATGAACTCCACCACCGGCGCGAAACCCAGGTCGTCGAGGGCCTGGCGCAGGGATCGCATTTCGTGAACGCTGACGACCACCTCTGTACCGAGCAGCAGATCGATGTCCTCGGTGGCCCTGGCCGGCGGCCACAGTTCACCGGGGATCAGCGTGCGCAGGTCCTTCTGCGTTTCCAGGTGCCGCTGCTTGAGGTACAGACCAAAACCTCCACCCAGCGTCAGCGGCTCCACGACGCCCTTCAGTTGGCCGGCGAGGTCGAGCAGGCACGTGGTCAACATGTCCATGCTCATCGCGTCTCTCCTCGGCCGGCGCTGGCGAGCGCATTCAGGATGCGCTCCTTCACCTGCTGCGCGGCCTCCTGTTCGCGCTTGTCGCCGGCCTGCAACTCCAGCCAGCATTGCACCGGCGACGCAAATGCGACTCCACTTTCCTCTCGTCGATCAAAGTAGACCTGCGGTTCCTCGGTTTCGAACAACTCGACGTCGGCGAAACGCTGGGTCGGCTCCATCCTGCCGCCGAGAATGCCTGTCAGGGCGCTCAGGTCCGAACAGTAGAAGCGCATGGTCTTCTCCCGGGCCATGACCGCATACTGGTTAACCGATGCTCCCCCGGTCACCGTCACTTGGACGCGCGCTTGTTTCCCGGCCGCACATACCTGGCGATCGATATCCGTATCGCGGACCCGCCAACTGAACTGCTCCACCCTGGTCGCTCGCGGTCGCGTGTAGTTCTCTGCGAGCTTGTCGAGCAACTCCTCCGCCTGGATCAGCCGACTCGACCGGCCTTCTCTGCGGATGATCAACTCGTCCTCCAGCGCGCTGAGCACCTTCGAGACCGTCGAGAGGGATACGTTGCCGCCGCGCCTCTCGATCTCAGCGCGCACATCGCTGACCGAGTCATATCCGGGCCGGGCCAGAAATACCCGGGCGACCATCGAACTTGCCCCTTGATAGACCTTCCTGATCGGCATCGACGCTGGATACGCGTTCGGCTCCCCTTTGCGATACACCAGCAGTTCGCCAGACACCTGGATGATGCCGTTGCCACTCAGGTCGAAGCCACTCATGCCCTCGGCGGCCAGCGTGTCCAACTGCTTGGCCGACAGATACGGCATTACCACCAGCGGTCGCAAGCCCAGCTTCTCCCCGTACCGCCGCGCCTGGCCCATCGCATCCTGGAACAATCGGGGTGTGCTCAGACGTTTAAACTCGGCCACGAACCGCCAGGAACGTCCGCTCCAGGAGATTTGCAGCACCGCGTCAGGACCCTCGTTCGACGCTGCCCGCTCGACGACGTCGATGCGGAGCGGCGGCAGAATGTCGGATCGCTGGCAGAGCTCCCTCAGGATGGCCGTCTCGGTCAACATCGTCATAATTCAGCTCGTTTTCTTGCGCAAGAAAAGCGTATTATGTAGGAATTCTATCGGCGTGCAAGCCTGTTTCCCCCAATTCATGATGGTTTTCTTGCGCAAGAAAAGCTGCAAAACGGAGAACTATCCATAAGTCGTTTTTTATACGTGACTTATGCCTGAAACGGTCCGCACCGATCCCGAACACTCGGCTTGATTCGCGGCACCCTGCCGAATGAGCACACCGGCGCAATACCCCGCCACGCCGTGATGCCGGCTTGGGAAATCAACGCTCCACATCCAGCTCACCGTTGACAAGCACTCGCCAACGTCGGTTTTCGCGAGCACGTGCTACAGGGTGTCCCGTTCGCAAAGGCACCGGGCGCGGTCCCTGGCGTTCAAGCCAGGCATGGATCGGATCCGAGAGTTGTCGGGCTCTGACGAGATCGAGGATGTACCCGGTGCGCTGGGCATTCGGCAGGTCCCCAACCAGGCGCAGGGCGGCCAACAACTTCCTGGGATTGAGCGACGGGGACAACTCCGCGATGACCGCCGCCACGTGATCCAAATGGCCGGCTACCTTGGCGAAACGCACCAGGTCCACCACCGTCGTTTCCGGAGTCGACACCCGCATCGACCCCGTGGGCGTCTTGACGTTCACGGTGGACGCCTGCCGGATGTACTTGCTGGCAATGAAGCGAAGTCGCTGCCGGCCTGCCAGGATCGTACGGACCGACCTGTCGGTGACCACCTGGAACTCCTGAGGCTGTTGCAGGGATGCGCCGTGGAGCCCGGCGGCGCTGAGCAGACCCACGTAGTAGGGCAGCCTCATGGCGGTCATCAGGTCATGGATGAACCACGAAGCGGGCGGCGCTCCCGCGCTAAGGTACTCCAGGGGCACGACCACGTAGAAGTAGTTCTTGGCCTTCATGACCCGTCGGCGGCGCTCCAGCCGCTGCAGGGCTTTCTTGATCGCCTCGGGAGACAGGCCGCTGCCCTGGATGGCCTCGGCACGCACGAAGGTGTACTTCCCCCGTGCCTGTTGGTCATCGATCCACTTCTTTAGGGTAACGGCCAAAACCGGGCCCCCAATAAAGTTCTGCAGAACGGGTCGAAAAGTATCCCTTTATGCAGACTGTTATATCGGCATTTCGCCCGGGGTCAACCACTCCTTGCCGAGTCGCGGTTTCCGCTACCGAGTCGGGGGCCTGACGGATTGCCCGTTCCGGAACGGCATCCCGGCCGCGCCGATCCCGCCGGGGGAATCGCCGCCTGGGACCCATTACGGCTGGGACCTTCTTTGATGGACGCGCTCACCGTGCGGGAAGACAATCCCACAGATGCCCTGAAAGGCGTGCTGGAACCAGTTGGTGGCTGCAATGGGTAACGACAGCAGTCTCGTCAATCACCGGTCCCCTCCTGAGGACAAGATCTCCCTGTTCAGATCACTCTTCCGCGGGCGGGACGACGTCTACGCGCGCCGGTTCGAGAGTCGCCGGACCGGCAAATCCGGCTACCAGCCCGCCTGCGCCAACGAATGGGCCCGAGTCCTGTGCGAAAAGCCGAAGATCAAGTGCATGGTGTGCCCGAACCGACACTTCCTGCCGGTCACGGATGACGTGATCCGCTGGCATCTCTCCGGCCACGATGACGACGGCCGCGACTTTGTCATGGGTGTCTATCCCATGCTGCAGGACGAGACCTGCCTTTTCCTGGCTGCCGATTTTGACAAGGCGCAGTGGCGTGAGGACGCGGCCGCGGTTCTGAAAACATGCCAGGAAATGAACCTGCCGGTCGTCGTCGAGCGATCGCGCAGCGGCAACGGCGCACACCTGTGGCTATTCTTTGAAGAGGCCGTCCCGGCCACGATAGCTCGCAAGCTGGGGGCAAACATTCTCACCGAAACGATGGAACGCCGGTCCGACATCGGTCTGGACTCATACGATCGCTTCTTCCCGAATCAGGATACGCTTCCCCATGGCGGGTTCGGCAACCTGATCGCCTTGCCTCTGTAGAAGCAACCTCGAGAACGAGGCAACAGCGTGTTTCTCGACGAGAATCTTGTCCCCCACCCAGACCAATGGGCGTATCTGGCAACAGTTGAAAGGATTGGCCGCTCCCGGGCCGAGGAGATTGTGCGTGAGGCTGAAGGAAAGGGGCGTGTACTCGGAGTGCGCCTCGCCCTGGGGGATGATGACGAGGCCGCGCCGTGGAACTCGCCACCGTCGCGTCGCTGCAAGGAACCGCCGATCGCCGGTCAGCAACCCGAGGCTCTGGAACTCGTGCTCGGAAATGAGATCTACATCGCCAAGGACGGTTTGTCTCCGGGCCTTCGTAATCGGTTGGTCCGTCTCGCTGCATTTCAAAACCCGGAATTCTACAAGGCCCAGGCGATGCGCCTGCCCACCTACACCAGGCCTCGAGTGATCGCTTGCGCCGAGGATCATTCCCATCACATCAGCCTGCCGCGCGGATGCCTGGATGATGTGCAAGAGATACTGTCGGATCTGAAGATCAAGGTCGTGATCCGAGATGAACGGTTCAAGGGCAAGCCTCTGGATGTTGTGTTCAGAGGTGATCTGCGCCCGGAACAAAGAGCAGCCGCAGAAGCCATGCTGGCCGAGGACACCGGGGTGCTGTCTGCGACCACTGCGTTCGGGAAAACCGTGATTGCCGCCTGGTTGATTGCGCAGCGGGGCGTGAACACACTGGTTCTGGTGCATCGTCGCCAATTGCTGGAACAATGGATTGAGCGCTTGTCCACTTTTCTTGGTCTACCGGCCACAGCCATCGGCCGCATCGGCGGTGGCCGCAAGAAGCCGACCGGCCTGCTCGATGTGGGAGTGATCCAGAGCCTGGTGCGCAAAGGCGTTGTGGATGACATTGTTGGTCAATACGGTTATCTCATCGTGGACGAATGTCACCATTTGTCGGCCCACAGCTTCGAGCAGGTGGCCCGCCGGGCGAAAACAAGATTCATCACCGGCCTTTCTGCCACCGTCACCCGTAAAGACGGTCATCATCCGATCATTTTCATGCAGTGTGGCCCCATTCGCCATCGCGTCGACGCAAGGCAGCAGGCCCGAGCCCGTCCCTTCGAGCATACGGTGCATGTCCGCCCGACTGCGTTTCGTCCAGCGCGAGCCGCCGACCCGGATGTTCGACGTCAATTCCACGACCTGTACGACGAACTGATCGCCGACGAGGCGCGAAACAGGTTGATCTGCGATGATATTCTGCAGGCCACGCGGGACGGGCGATCGCCAATCGTGTTGACGGAGCGCAATGACCATGTCGATCTGTTGGCCGCTGCCCTGTTGTCGCAAGTGCCGCATCTGATCGTGCTTCGTGGCGGCATGGGCAAAAGGCAGCACGATGCCATCACCGCTCAACTGAAGGCCATCCCAGACAACGACGGGCGCGTCCTGCTGGCAACGGGCAAGTACATCGGAGAAGGCTTTGACGACGCCCGTCTGGACACGTTGTTCCTGACGCTGCCGATATCCTGGCGAGGAACGGTTGCCCAGTACGTCGGCCGGTTACATCGGCTGCACGATGGTAAGAAAGAGGTTCGTGTGTTCGACTACGCCGACCTCAATGTGCCCATGTTGGCACGGATGTTCGATCGGCGTTGTCGGGGATATGAGGCCGTGGGTTACACGATCCTGCTGCCGGCTAGTGCGGTTCCCGGCTGGCCGGCCGACGTGCCGTTGCCGATCGATCCACAATGGAAACAGAACTACGCGGCCAGCGTTCAGCGACTGGTTCGCGATGGCGTGGACACCTCGCTGGCGAATCTGTTTGTCTGCGTGGCACGGACTGTAACTCCCGATGCGGAGGGAGCGAGCCGGGCGCGGAGTTCGACGGAGGCGTTTCTCTATCATCGCCTGGAAACCCTGCCGGAGACGGCGGGACGGTTTCGTCTGAATGTTGAACTGCCAATCCCCTTTGACGGCCGGGGGCGTATGGAGGTTGACTTGCTCTGCGCGGACGCGCGGGTAGTCGTCGAACTGGATGGACCACAACATCTGGATATCGATGCCTACCGCCGTGACAGGCGAAAGGACACGTTGCTCCAGGAAAACGGCTACTTCGTGCTTCGATTCCTGGCCGAGGATGTCGGCAAGCGATTGAATGACGTCCTTGACACCGTTCTCAGGGCGCTGGCGCATCGTCGCGGAGGACGAACCTGACACGCTGGGTTGGAGCTACGCCGACCTGGAGTGCAGCAGCAGGCAACCGTGGGACAGCGGTTCACTTTTTCTCTGGCGAGCGAGGCCGCACCGATCTTGGAAACAAGACTTGCCCGAATTGGCGCAACAGGTCAAATGGCACAGCAGCGGTCTGTATTTTCTCTCCTCAGGGGGGCTCAGGGTATTGCGTAAGCTACTGCGTATGCTATGCTTATCGTACTGCCACCGTAGCTCAGTTGGCAGAGCAGCGGTTTTGTAACCGCTTGGTCTCATCAAGAAAAGCCAATAAAAACGCGGTTTTCCGAGCAGGTGCCAACTTTACTCTCAGAAAGTGCCAACATGACGAAGGGCCCTGATGCTGCCGGCCATTGAGACACCGGCGGTCAGTTGAACCGCTGCTCTCCCATCCGGTGGCCTGCGGTTCAACCAGCCGCTGCTCACCTGTCCAGGCGATTGAAGTCGTCGGGCTTCACGATGACACTCGGTTTCATGCTCGCCCCCGGTGCCCCGCTTACCTCATCGCCCAAAGGCAACTGTTCCCAAACTGGCGCTGCGACGCCCGCAACATCGTGACCGTCTTCTACAACCGCACCAGTTCCGCCCCGGAATCGGGCGGCGACGTGTTCAGCGGTGCCTGGGCCTACCCGGAATCCAGTTCCTGCTGTGGGCGATCGCTGTGGTACTCGCCTCTGCTCGTCGGGAGCATTCTGGGGCAATATGCCTTCGTGTCCGGCGATCCCTGGATGCGTGAGATGGCCGTGCGCCAGTTGATTCTCCAAACCTACGACGCCCATGAAACCGGGGTCACCGAGGACAACATCGACGGCGGCATCATCGTGAACGGCGCCTGGTTCAACATCGCTCATCCGCTGCCGCTGTACTGGGTCCAGATGGCCAGCGGCTGGTTGCCGGAGGAACTGGGCGCCGGCCGTGAAAACCACATCGTCCGCTCCTGTGCGGTGGTGAAATCGGTTTGCTACGGCGACGGAGACATCACGTATTCGACTTTCGACGCCCCACCGGAGACGGTGGATGTGCTGCGGCTGGCCTTTGTGCCCCAGGAGATCACGGCAGATGAACGCGCGCTCCGCGAACGTCAGGATCTTTCGGCCAACGGCTACACTGTCAAGAAGCTGTCCAACGGCGACGCCATCGTTCACGTTCGCCACGATGGCGCAACGAGGATACGAGTGCGCGGCGAGGACCCTCAGCGGGTCCTTGACGGTTCGGCTTTGACGTTTGACGGTGCCTGGACCACGCACGAGAAGACGGAAGCCTCGGGCAGGACATTGCGAACGACAGAGGCCGAGGGCGCTGCCGTGACCCAGACCATCACCGTCGGTCCCGGCGCCACCAGGGTGCGGTTCATGCTCGAGACCGTCCTGCACTGCTCCGTGATGGAGGACCACGTCACCTATTATGGCTGCGATTTCCGGCTTGCCCGCCCGACAACAACGCAGTCTCGCAGCGCGATGACATCGCCTGCGGTTTCTGCCACGCGGACTGTTCTTGACGATCTCGACGCCCCCGCCGAAGCAGTGGTCAAGGATTCGGACATGGAGTACAGTTTTGTGCTGATTCATCGCCCCGGCGACATGAATGAATTGCCGGAGAAGCTGCGGAAGCTTCCGTGTCCCACACTCGCGTTACCACGGGGAATATCCCCGCGCCTGCCATTTCGTCGATGGCGGGATAGCCCACGTTGGCGCCATGGGCTTGTGTCTCCGAAACGGCACCGCAAACAACGTCATCGAGGGCAACCATATCTCCGACTTGGGCGGGGGCGGGATCGGCGCGGGTTACGCCAACGTGGCTTACGGCTATCTGGAGGCAGCGCCGCCTCCGGAGACGAATGAGTACCTGAACTACAGGATCGCAAACAACTATGTCCATCACTGTGGCATGGTGGACTACGGGGCGGTCGGAATCTGTCTGTTCTCATCGCAGGATTCTGTCGTCGCCCACAACCTGATCCACGACACGGCGTACTTTGGCATCGGCTTCGCCGGCAGCCAGGATCCGAAGGCGCCGTTCGCCCGGAACAATACCATCGAATACAACCACATCTACAATGCCATGCAGGTGACGGTGGACGGAGCGGGAATGTATGTGACCTTTGCGCAGGTGGATCGCGGCGGCCTCATCCGGGGCAATCTGCTCCACGACATCGTTCCCAATCGCTTCAACAGCCGGGCGGTCGGGCCCTACAGCGCTACCGGCATTTATCTGGACGGTTCGAACTCCGGGTGTGGTTACGAGGGCAATGTCGTGTGCCGGGCCACCTCGGCCCTCTTCGTGAACGGGCGCGGGCAGGTGACGTGGCGGGATAACCTGTTTCAGAAAAGCGGCACGCCGCCTCCGGAGTTCATCGAGGCGATGCAGGCCTATGCGGGGCTTACGCCGGCTTACCGCCGTGCGCTCCTGAAAACCGAGTCGCCCGCCTGCAATTACTATCCACTCACACAACACAATCCGGCTGCCAACGTGTGGGCCGCTTACCAGTTCCACCTCCCCAAATCGGGGGCGGGAGTAGTCACGGTTTTTCGCCGGGCCGGAAGCGAGGATGAGTCGGCGCGGCTCACACTGCGCGGCCTGGACGCGGCCGTGACGTACACATTCAAGGTGTGGTTGGGCTCGCTTGAACGGGGGGAGCCGGATACCCTGGCTGGAGTTCAAGCCTTGCCAGGCGCGGCACCCGTGCTTGGAGAAGACGATCTGCGGATGAGCGGCGGACAGTTGCTGGAAGATGGGTTGCTGGTGAAACTGCCCGACCACCCGCAAACGGCCTGGATCAGCTATCAGAGTGTCAGTCGCAAGGAGTGAGTGTGAAATGAACCGAATACCAACAATCCTGGGCGTCCTCACACTTCTCGCCGCGATGCTAACGTGCGGCCTGCTTCTCGCGATCTCCAGTGAGGCTGGCGAAAGTCTCCGAACCACGCTCGACGTGGTCAAGCCGCTTATTGAGGACAAGCTGATCCCGGCAAGGCTTACTCACCAGGAGATGACGGGTGGCGAAATCGACCGACGCATCATGGCGTTGATTTACAGCAACTACATGGTGCTCGACCTGGACCGGGATTGGCTGGACAAGTTCAGCAACCGCACGGCCCGGGGTGATACCCGCAATGTGTACTACGGGATCGGCAAGGTCTTGGACGCGGGCAGCCTGTTTGCCCAATACACCGGCGACCCGAAAGTGGCCCAACGCACACAGTACATCATGGATCAAATGCGTGCCTCTCGCGATCCGGACGGATACGTGGGCTTCTGGAAGGTCGAGACGAACAACTACCAGAACATTGTCAACTGGATCCTCCACGAGCAGGAATACTTCAATCTGGCGCTGGTGCGGAACTATCGCACGACGGGGAATCCCCAGTCCCTGGCGGATGCGAGAGTCATGGCCGACTACATCATGCGGTCGTTCCCCGCGAATCCTCAGGGGGAGCACGTAATTCCCGCCGGGACGTCCATCGCCGGCATCACCGAAGGGTTCGTGGAGCTGTATCGGGTCACCGGCGACGCGAAGTACCTGGCCTTTGCCCGGAACTTGCAGTACGAGCCGCACTGGTACTACCTGAAACCGTTCGAGGCGTGGCAGAGGAACACCTCCAAAGCGTACTACCACGTCTACGTGATGCTCTCGCACCTGTACCCCGACACGGAGTTGTATCGTTTGATCGGCGGCGACGATTACCTCAAGAAGAGCCTCTGGATGAAACAGGAATTGCTCGAAAGAGGGCGCGGCGGCTTGCTGGTGACGGGCTCCACCTCCGAAGGGGAGCATTTCACTTACGATCAGAAAGGCTCCGGCAGCATCCAAGAATCCTGCGTTACAGCCTATCTGCTCCGCTGGATCGACAGCCTCATGCGGCTGGAGGGCGATCTGCGGTATGGGGATGTGATGGAACGGACGATCTACAACGCCCTCTTCGGGGCGCAGTCTCCGGACGGACGCCACATCTGCTACTTCACGCCCTTTACGGGGAGGAGGAGTTTTCAAAGCATCGACACCTTCTGCTGCAACGGGAACTTCCGCCGTGCGGTGGCGGAGTTGCCGCAGAAGATCTACTACCGCACGCCGGACGACGGCATTGCGCTAAACCTGTTCACGCCGTCGAAGAAGGCGTTCGACGTGAAAGGGCAGACGGTCACGCTGCTGCAGGAGACCGCGTATCCGAACGACGGTGAGGTGAAGCTGACGTTTTCCACAGCCAAGCCGGTTGCGTTTGCGTTCCGGTTCCGGACGCCGGCGTGGTGCGAGGCCGTCACGCTGAGCGTGAACAGCGAACCGCCGCTGACGCTGGACCCGCAACGCCAGACACTCGGCGGCCACACGCTCGACCGGACCTGGAAGGACGGCGACGTGGTGCGAATCTCGATGCCGATGCAGTGGCGCTTCCTGCGCGGCCGCGCCGTGCAGCACAGCCGGGTGGCGTTGCTGCGCGGCCCCGTCGTGTACTGTGTCGGCAAGGACCAGAATGCCGAGCTGCTCAAGAGGTGCTCCGAGCCGCGCGACCTGGTGATTGACCCCGCTTCGCTCGCCGGACCGGTGCGCGACGAATCGATTCGTCCGGACGGCTTGAAGGTTGCCGCCAAAGCCTGGCTAAAACCGGATGCCACCGGCGAGAAAGCGGACGTCACCCTCACCGAGTTCATTGATCCGAGCGGTCTGGATGTCTATTTCCGGGTGCCGAACGTCGCGGACACCTCACCGGTGCGGCTCATGGACGACGAAATCGTTTCGTGGCCGAACGAGTTCGTCAACGCGCATGTGCTGAAGGCGCTCTACGGCCCAAAGGCGAAGGGTGACATCGAAGGGGCGTTTGAAATCCGCGGCGACGTCGTCGCGGACCTGGCAGCGAATTACGTCAGCCCGCGCGGTCGCACCGACCTGCCCGCAGAGTTTCCCGACAACACCGACGGACGCTGGGCCTGTTACAACTGCGCAAACGGCGGGTTGCTCTCTACCGCCGCGCCCGGCGACGTGACGCCGTTGAACTCGCAATTCAAGGCATTCGGTTCGCCGCTGGGTTACGCCTACGGCCTGGAAGAACAGGGCGATGAACTCGGTTTCGTGTCGAACTACGCTCCCAGCGACCGGCAGGAGGACGCCTGGCGCGCGCACTTCACCGAACAGATGTTCGACCGCGTGCTCTCCGCCGCCGTGCGGTCGCGTTTCCTCTACACCCACCCGGTGGCGGACACGGCGCGCTACAACGTCTTCCGGTGGACGCCCGCCGACAGCCTGCGGAGCAAGGAGGTCACACTGTGCGGCAAGCTGTTTTCGAATCTGGGCAACGGCGTCGCACTGCGCGTCATCCGCTGGCGCGATGCCACGCGGCACGAGGTTCTCGGCACGTTCAACACCAAAGACCTCAAGGTGGGCGCTTGCGGCACCGCCGAGTTTGTCCTGCGGTTGCCACCTGGCGAGGCAGGCCGGCACCTCGACTTCGTCCTGCACAACGCCGGCAGCCACATCTGCGACGCGACCGCGCTGCAAATCACTGCCTTCACCAACGTCTCGCGGACCTATGCCCAAACCGACGTGACGGAGAAAGTGCAGGCGAAGTATCACAACCGCCTCGTGACGCCGCTGGGCGCCTATGCCGAACTTTTCGGCGATCCTGCACCTGGCGCGGAAAAGACTCTAAAAGTCAAAGTGCACTACTGGCGGGACGACTCGGTGAAGTACCTCGAACTTCCGCCTGACTCCCCGCTGGACCTCCGATGACGCAATGTCCGTATGAAACCGGATTATGCGTTGGCGGATCGCGGCGAAGGAAGTAGTGTGTGGATTGGAGTAACGTGCTATGACAGAATCAGGAAATGCAGATGGCGATGCTTGCCCCACAGATTTCGCTGTGTTGGCAAGCCTGTACCGGAACAACTTACTGAACGACGTCGTTCCCTTCTGGGAAGGGCGTTCACAGACTGCGAGGATACAATGACGCATACGCAAACCACGATCACCGGTGTCATTCTCGGATCGCTGCTCTTGAACGCCGGCTGCGCCAGCGTGGTCAAGCGCCCTCTGCGATGGCAGGTCGGCGAGCCCATCGCCACCTACTACGCAGGTCCGGCCGTCACCGATCCCGTGGCCCGGCAGATGAAGGAGGGCGGTTTTAACCTCGTCTGGTGCAGCGAGCAGGAGATGGACACAGCCCGGCGGCACGGCCTGCGCGTCCTGCTGCGGGATGCGCTCCTGTGTCCGCAAACGCTGGACGACCCGGCCCAAGTGGCCAAGCTTGACGCCCTCATCGAGCGGGTGAAGAACCATCCGTCGCTGTACGCATACTGGATCATCGACCAGCCGGGGGCCGCCCTCTTCCCGGGGCTGGGCCGGCTGGTGGCCCACCTGCGTGCGCGCGATCCGGCGCACATGGCCGATATCAACCTGTTCCCGACCTACGCCAACAACGACCAGCTCGGCGTGAAAGGCGACACCGAAACCGCCTACCGGGAATACCTGCGCCAGTTCATCGAAACCGTGAAGCCGGACCTGTTGAGTTACGACCATTACCATTTCGCGGTCGGGCACGATACCGACCAGTATTTCCTCAACCTGGGCATGATCCGGCGGGCCGCGCTGGATGCCGGGATCCCGTTTCTCAACATCGTTCAGGGATGTACGTGGGATCCGGGCATGCGGGTGCCCAATGGCGACGAAATGCGCTGGCTGAACTACACCTCGCTGGCCTACGGCGCGCAGGGCCTTTCATACTACGTGTACAGTCACGCGGGCCACGAGGGCGGCATGGCCCGCGCCGACGGCACAATCACACCCCAGTACGAGGCGGCGCGGGTTCTGAACCGGGAGTTCGTTGCGATCGCCGCCCAGTTGCTGTCGCTGCAATCCCTGGGCGCCTACCACGTCGGCAAGCCGTACCGCGGTGCGGAACCGCTTCCCGCATCGTCGCCGTTCCGGCTCGACGCCGAGGCACCGGGGCAGGATCTCGCGCCTGCGGATGGGATGCTCCTGGGCTGTTTCGGGAAGCCGGGCGAAAACGGAAAGCCCGGGCGGCCGACCCACACCCTGGTGGTGAACCTGAATTACAGGAGCGAGGTCCGTACGGCGGTGACCGGCCCGGGTCCGCTGGAGGTGTTCGACCCGTTGCGGCGAGCATGGAAGCGGACCGACGGCACCCGGGTAACCCTCGCCCTGCCGCCGGGCGGCGGAGTGCTGTTCCGGGCTCGCGAGGTTCACTCGGTCAACGCGGCCCCGTCAGAGTATCCCTCAACGGATCACTTCTAGTATCGCCTTCAACCGTCGGGGCGGTACATCGACTCGCAACGCGGTGGCAAAGCGTTTGCCCACGAGGACGGGAAGCTGTTTCTGTCGGAAGACAACGGCCGCACATGGCCGTGCAGCCTCGCGTTTCCCGACGCCCGTCGCATCACGTTCAGCCACATCCTCAAGAACGGCAACATCGTGTTCGCCACGAACTCGAAGCTGTTCCTCAGCACCGACCGCCTCAAGAGCTGCCGGGAGATTACGGTCAAGGCCCAGGACGGGTCGGATTACCTCCCGCATACGCCGCAGAAGCCAGAGAACCCCGGCTGGTATTTTCACACGCTTCCGGGCGAGGTCTCGTGGGAGGTGAAAGGACGGGAAATGATGGTTTGGGGGAATTACTGCAACGTTCTGGGCGGTGCCACGCCCGTCAACATCTACTACTCGACGGACAGCGGCCGTACGGTGAAGATCGCGTACGCCTTCGGCCGGAACCCCCATTTCCGGGATGACGGCTCTCCCGGCGGCGGCGCGACCGGCACGCTGCTGGGCAACCCCGACAACCCGGTGCTCGCCCGCCACGTCCACACCGTCGCCTACAACCCCGTCGAAAATACTTTCTATGCCTGCACCGGCGATCACGATCGCGGCTTGGGTCACGAGTGCCACTGGCTCAGAGGCACCTATGACGCGAAGCGCGACCGTTGGGATTGGAAGGTGCTGGTGTCCACGAATTCAAACTCGCGATACAAATGCGGCGGCCTCAGCTTCGTCGACGGCCTGGCATACTGGATCAGCGACGCCAACGGGGAGAGGAACGACGCCTACGGTCCCCTGGGCTACGATCGGGGCATATTCCGCTGCGCTCCCGCGGACATCACCGATCCCGCGAAGCACACCCTGCTGTTCAACCCGCAGGTTGAGTCCGGCAACATGATCATTCAGGACGGCTTCATCCTGGCGTCGCGCTGCTGCCCGGCATCGCCCATGAACACGGGATTCATCGTTTCCGCGGACATGGGCAAGACCTGGGCGCAATACGATCTCAAGGAGCTCGGCAAGCGATCGCCCACCCGCTTCCACGGGAAGAACAGCGAGGGCTGGTTCCGCGTGGACTTGAGAACGGGGTGGATCCAGCAGGCGGAGGTGCTGTTCATCAAGCCCAGGAAAGCGAGTCCTGTAAGCGGGGGTTGATCGGGTCTTGAATCGAGGTGCTCGCATGACGGTCATGACCACACGCATCGCAGTTGTTACAATGTCGCTGGCCGCAAGTGCCGGCTGTGGCCGGGGCTTGCCCAGGGCGGACCTCGAATTTCTGCGCGACATGACCCGCGATGTGATCGAAGCCTCGCGTGTCCGGCCGGGATCGAACGGCGGGGGCCGCTGGCCGATCACCAACACGTGCGGGTTCACCCTCGTCACCCCGGGCAAGGATTCTTACACCGCCTACTGGCCGCGCGATTTCTCGATGTCGCTGGATTCCGGATTCATCACCTCGGAGGAATTGCGCAACCACCTGCTGCTGACCTGCCAGGCCCAGAACGACGCCTCCGACCTCAAACTCGCCAACGGATTGCACGTCCCGCCCTGGTCCATCCCTGACCACATCAATTACGACGGGCGACCGGTTTACTATCCGGGCACCTACTCATCGGGCCGCGATCAAGGCAGCGGAGCTTGTGGCCGGGTTCCGCCCATCGACGACCATTACGAGGCGGTTCACATCGCCCATGCGTATTGGACCACAACCCGCGACCGCGAGGTATTCGAGAAGAAGATCCGCGGCCTGACGGTATTTGAGCGGCTGACCAAGGCGTTTGACTGCCCCGTCATCGACCGCACGACTGGCCTGGCCGAGACGACGGAAGCGGACCGTGCCGTGGGCTTCGGCTTTTGCGACGGCGAGAGCCACACGGGCAGGCTGTTGTTCGCCTCGCTGCTGCGATACCGGGCGGCGGGCGAGATGGCCGGGTTGGCCCGTGCGCTCGGGTGTCCGGAACGTATCGGGGACTACCAACAGGCCCAGAGACTGATACGGGCGAACCTGGTTCCGAACTTCGCGGACCCCAAGGCGATCGGTGGCTGGCTGCGAGCTTCGACCGGCCTGAGCCAGCAGGCCGATGTCTGGGGAACGCTGTTTGCGCTTCACCTGGGCGCGCTGGACCGGAACTCAGCGGCGGCGGCCCGCAAGACGGTGGCCGCAGCAGTGCGACGCGGCACTATTAGGCTCGAAGGCGGCGTGCGCCAGGTGCCGACCGATATGGACTTCAGCCCGACGACCGCCTGGGAGCGCTCGTTGTGCCCGCTGAACACCTACCAGAACGGCGGCTACTGGCATACGGCTTCGGGCTGGCTGATCGAGGCGCTGTGGAACGAGGACCGGGCGCTGGCCCTGCAGGTATTCACCGAGATGATGACCCACCTGCGCGACCAGGACTTTCGCCGTGGCGGCGGTGCGCCTTGGGAAGTGTATGGCCCGAATGGACAGGCGCGGCAGAACCCGGTCTACATGGCGTCGGTGGCATTGCCCTACGGCATTCTGAAAGACGGGCTTCTCACGGATTTCCCCGATGTGGTTGTGAAATGGCTCGGCGCGCACAAAAGACGCTGAAGCGGAGAACAAAGAGCGTAACCGCGAGGTTACACGTCGAGACCGGTTCCGTCGCAGCCCAAAGCGCGTCGATGTCAGTGCAACAGGACGACGCCGTATGAATCCGTGCCGCCGTCGCTGCGAATGCGTGCGCGAAGCGTATAGGCCGCGCCGGCTTTCGGCGCCGGCACATTCAGGCGGTAAGTGTTCTCCACGTGGGCCGCGCCGGTGCGTCCCTTGTGGTTGTCACGTCTGATCTCCCGGCCGTCTTCGAACAACGCCACCGACTCGATCTCGAGGGCATGCAGCCCGCGCTGGTACAGCAACACCACCGTCAGCGGGCCCGGCTTGTTGACTTGCTCGGTGATGGTCCACTCGAGGTCCTTCCACGTCTCCGACATCTGCTCCGGCTTCCAGGTTCCGAGCGGCACCCCCGGCTTGAAGTACGGTACGCCCAGGGCCGCGAGCCTCGGAAGGAACGCTCCCACCCGCCGGGCGAACTCCTTGCCGTCTCGCTTGTCCTGCGGTGTCCAGCCGACTTCGGCGAGCGCCAGGATGCGGGGGAAGGTCTTTTCGAACACGCGATCATCCGTGACCAGCTCCGTCCAGAGTTGCGCCTGTGTGCCGAGAACGAGCTTCGCCTGTTCAGGCATCAGCCCCCGCACCGGTTCCAGCGTGTAGATCTTCTCCGTTGTGAGCGAGGCGTTGCCGAAGGCGGAGTCTTCGCATCTGTCCCGCTCCAGCGCCCGGCAGGCCTTCAACGCCGCGCGGGCCGCCTGCGGCTTCGATGAGTCCTTCACACCGCACACGCTGCGCCACTGCTTCGCCACCCGGCCCCTCGAAAAGGTCAAGGACATCCGCGTCGTGCAGATCCTGCTGGGGCACGCCAGCATCCGCTCCACCCAGATCTACACGCACCTGAGCGAGCCCCTGTGCCGCGACCTGCGCCAGTTGCTCGGCGACTTCTTCGCCGGCCTCTTCTGATGGGGGAACCGGCCATGAAGGACAACCGCATCGAACTGGCGGATGTGGTCCGCCGGTTCCAGGATGAGTACGTCACTCAGTTCGGGCACCTGATGATGCCCTCCCAGAAGAAGGCCCTGGCCGACATCGCCGCCTGCAGGACCGCCCAGATGGGCGGCCATCAGTATCAATGCCGCGATTGCGGGCAGTCGTTCTGGGTGAACCACGGCTGCCGCAATCGCGCCTGCCCCGCCTGTCATGGCCGCCAGATCCGGGACTGGCTGGCGGCCCGGCAGGCGGAACTCTTGCCGTGCGACTACTATCACATCGTCGCCACGGTCCCGGAAGAGACTCGCCATCTCTTCCTGTCCGATCAGAAGTTCATGTACACCCTGTTTATGAAAACCGTCGCCGGCGCGGTCATCGACCTCACCAGCGATCGCAGGTATCTTGGGGCCGCACCCGGCATCCTGATGGTCCTGCACACCTGGACCGGCCAGATGGGCTACCATCCCCACGTCCATCTGCTGGTCACCGGCGGCGGCGTCTCCGACGACGGCCAGTCCTGGTGCGAGCCGCCGGGGGCATTCCTGCTGCCGGTCAAGGCCCTCTCCAGGCTGATCGCCGCCCGGTTCCGGGACGCCCTCCAGAAGGCCAGGCCGGACGCCTTCGCCCGCTTGCCACGCAAGACCTGGAAGCAGCCCTGGTGCACCTTCTGCAAGCACTACGGCCGGGGCCGGCAGGCGGTCGTGGATTACCTGACCCGCTATGCCTTCCGCATCGCCCTTACCAACGCCCGCATCGTGGACATGGACGATACCCATGTCACCTTCAAATACAAGCAGCGGGAAACGGGAGAGTGCAGGACGTGTCGCCTGACCGGTGTTGAGTTCCTGCGCCAATTCCTGATGCATGTGTTGCCCAAGGGGTTCCACAAGCTGCGCTACTACGGGCTCTGGCATCCCTCCAAGCGTGATCTTCAGCAACGGGCTCGGCTGCTGCTGGCGTTGCTCGGATACCTCCGGCTGGCTGACCTCGTCCTGATCGCGGACCTGGCTGGGGAAGCCGACCGCACTCCCCAGGATCCAGGAGCCGCCGCCAGCGAGGAGTGCTCACCGGCCTGTCCCCACTGCGGGAGCCGTCGCGTGGCCCACCTGCAGGAACGTCGCCGTGGCCCCGGTCCGTAGGGCCGGTAGCCAGCCGGTCCTGACTCCCTGGCCCGACTCCGGCCCGCGGGGGCACGGACCGACTGGCCCGCACGTCGCATGACGGCGTCAAACATGGATCCATCCAGCGCGTGCTTGCACCGGGCCAGCACGCCGCCGGTCGCCGCTGCGCCGTGAGTCCCCGAAAACCGCTCGCCCGGCCCACTCGCCGCCCCGAAAACCAGATTCCCCGACACCAACCACACCAACCACGCCCGCGGCCACCCATCCTGCGGCGAAGGCGCTTCGTCCAAGAGGCTTATCGCGTCGGCTGCGCGACGCGAAAAGCCCTATCTATTTTTCTATTCTATTGGCGGTCGCGGCAATCCGTTCCACTGACACCGGTCATCGCAACAATCTGGTGCTTCTCGCAACCACGGTACGGACGCCGGGTCCTTGCTCCCCGTCAGAGGCCCCAGAGGAAAATGTTGAATCACCGAGCGCCCACATGTAGACTGGGTTCATGTGAAACCGCGTTTTCACGTGCCGTAAGTCAGGGACACGATGGGACACGGTGGGACACGATGGGCGATGAAAACGCCAGGCCTGGGGCGAGCCTTGAGATGTAAGTTCATGATCTAGAATTACTTGCCACCGTAGCTCAGCTGGCAGAGCAGCGGTTTTGTAAACCGCAGGTCGCCGGTTCGAATCCGGCCGGTGGCTGTTCCGTAAACCCCATCAAACACAGCACTTCTTCAAGCGCAGCAAGGACTTGCGCGCGGTCGGGTTTTTCGCCGTCCGGTCCACCAGAGTCTACCGAAGTCGCCTGAATTCTCTGCTTTATGCGCAAGCGCCGCCCCAAACTCGACGCCTCATCCAACACCGCAGGAGGTTGGTTCCCTGCGGTTTTTGTGCCGGGCAGACTGGCCAGCGCTTTGGCTCGCTCGGCCAGCTCAGTATGCGAATACCGCGACATGGTGAGGTTGATGTCGCTGTGGCGGGCGAGGTCCTGGGCAAGCTTGGGATGCACGCCGCCACGCGCCAGGTTGGTGATGAACGTGTGTCTGAGGGCATGGAAGTCGATGACGCCGGCGGCCGTACGGTACCGCAGGTGATCAGACTTCTCCCGCCGCTGGCGTTCCTCGGGGTCTTCCACCTGTTCCAGCCAGGCCTTGCGAGCATCCGCGAGGTCGTCGCGAAGCATCTCGGCCGGTTTGTCCGGAACACGGAACACAGGCGTGCCTTCCGGGATTGTGGCGACATGCTTGGTCAAGAGGTCGGTCAACTCCGGCAGCAGCGGAATTATGTCCTGGCGCCGGCGCTTGCTGTACGCGGCCGCCACGGTGACGGTCGGCTCGTCGGAGGAAAGATCGAATGACACCGGGGTCAGACTCTGAAGTTCCGCCACGCGCAGGCCCGTCTCAACCGCCAGGCGATAAAGCAACGCCCGCTCCGGTCCGGACATCCCGTGGTGGATTCTTCCGACGGCGGCTGCGTCGAGCAGTGCCGTAAGTTCGGCGGCAGTCAAGGCACGCCGATCGAATCGGCGGTCCATCTTCGGGTTCAGCCCAGTCAGGTAGGCGACCGGTGATTCTGCGATCCTTCGTTCGCGAACGCCCCATCGGCAGAATTGTTTTATCGCCTGGAGGTAGAAGTTGAACGTTTGGGCGCCGATTCCTTTGATGGTTCGGCCATCCTTGCCTTCTTGGCCCTGCCGCATCGCTTCGAGCGTGGTGATCAGCTTGGTCCCGGTGATATCGCCCCAATGCTGGAAGCCACACTTCTTGAGCAGCCGCGTGATCCGAGATTTCAGCAACTCGGCGTGCTTGGCCGTCGTGCCTTTGGCCTTCAGGGCACGGGCGAACGGCTCCAGATCCTCGATGAGCAGCAAGCTCACAGCCGCGCGTCGCCCGTCGATCAGCCCATACTCAAAGAGTCGCTCCTGGATACTGCGCGGAAGTTGAGTCAGCCAGCCGTGCAACGCCGGGTCGATCTGCCCACCACTCGCCTTGTGGTAGCACACCAGCTTCTCCAGCGTGCGACCAAACTCCTCGGTGGCGGATTTGCTCGTGAATGCAGCGATGCGGTGCCGCTTGTCCCGGTGGTCGAAGAACTCGACATACCACTTGGCGGTCTTGCGCAAGTTACCCTTCTGGTCGTGGTAGGTAGGCTTGAAGACGTTCATTGCTCACACTCCTTACAGTTCAGGCACCACGCCCGTTACCCTTGCTTCCTGATCAACTCCCAACGATCGCTGGAAGGGGCTCCGGATGCAAGCCATTCCTCCAGGTCTTTCCTTGGCCAGCGGACAGCCCGGCCAAGCTTAATCGGCCTGGGCAGCCGGCCGCTGCTCAGCAGTTTGAAGACGTGGGCACGGCTGATCCCCAGGGCCTCGGCCACCTCCTCGGCGGAGAGGGCCAGCCGGTTGGGGCTCGTGGCATCATCAGTTCGTGCTGTCGTCCTCTCGAACACGGCTACGACCCTCGTTCTACGGGCTGCCGACAGCCGGCGCCAATGCTCGCGTGTTCTGGCTCGTCTTCGAGGGGGAACCTCGCCACACTGAGGCCGCAAAGCCATGCCAGGCTATCGCGAACCCCGTATTCACCTGCAGCTCGCTGATACAGCAGCGGGAAATGGCGATGGAGAACCCTCGCAACTTCATCCAGGTTTCCGTCGTGCAGGCGCAGCTGCCGGCCTGCAAGCCGGGAGAACGAACAGCGTTCAACCATGAGAAGTGCATTGAGGATCCCACAGAGTTCATGATCCTTCGGGGCGACTACCAGCTCAGTGCTGGCGGCGAGTGGCGTGTTTGTCAGGTCAAACGCAAGCATCGCTTAGCCCCTGTTGAAGCCCCTGGCATCACTGCGTCTTGTCCGTCTCCCTGGTTCGCAACAGCGATTTCTCGCAGATCCGGTTCGCCACGAGGTTCACCTTGGGCAGATCCTCGGGCCGCAGGCACGTTGTGGATTGCCCTGTTGGTCTTCAGTGGTCAACCGCACCTACTCCATCCGCAACTCATGCAAACCCAACAGCCGCTTTGTTTCATCATGGCGCTGCCGCATTCCGGGCAGGGCCGGCCCTGGCTCCTGAATTCGGCGTCCCGAGCCGCTGCCGGCGTCTTGTTCTCGTTCGCCGCTTCTGATTCGGCTAATGCGGGTGCGGGGTCCGAACCGTGGTTCTGCAGATGCTCGTGCTCACTTTTCCATTCGCTGGACCGTGAACCTCGATACCGCTTTGGAATGCGAATGGAGTGCGTCGACCGCACAGTTGCTGACATCACTGTTCTCCTATCGCTGTTAGATGTTCGCGTACATGCGAACATCGACGGCAAAAAAACAACACCTTGGTCAACTCGCCTGCTCTGTGAACAAATCCGCATACTGCGGAACTCCGTTCCTCAGTCGGATAGCCTCCAATTCATCGCCTCGTGCCGAACGGTGCAGAAGAGCCTCCACAAACTCCGCCGGCAACAGTGGCCGTGGACTCGGGATTCGCGGCTCGATATCGTTGCAGCGATTGATAGCAGTCGAAAGCGACACGCCGAATCGTCGCGTCAGCACGGGAAGGAGCAGCTTTCGCCACATCCATTCCGATTCACGCGTTGTCTGCATCAGTTCCCACGTGCACTGGACCCTGTCCATGCGACAGTCATCGAATACCTTGACGATTTCGGCCTCGACCAAGGGCAACGGCATCAGAAACGCGGCGGCGAAGCGATCCGCTTCACGTTCGACCACATCGTTCGACCCGGGCCCCAGATCGTTGGTCTCATGGAACTCGGTGCGTACGCTACTGTGCAGCAGCATGTGGCCAAGCTCGTGAGCGCACGTAAATCGGCACCGTCCCTCGTGGTCCGTCACTCCCTCGTGGATGAGGATCTCTCGCTCGCGGATGAACGTCGCACCGAGCACGCCATCGCCCAGATAGGAGAGATCCGCGAAGCCGAAATGGAACTCGAGTGGTGATTCGATCCATTGCTCGACGGGAATCGGAAGCGGTATCTGATCAAGCCCGAGCGACTTTCGGCATCGTTGCAGGCAGCTCCACGCCCGGCGTTCAATCACCCGCCGGCCATAGGACGGGTCGAATACTCGGGTTGGCAGCTTAACGCTCATCCTACCTGCGTTCCTTCCGCGTTTTCCCCGCGGCCATTTGCTCGGCCTGACGGATAAGCTGGTCCCACTGCTCGGCATTGAGCTTGCGAGCTGTCCGCAAGAATTGCGGCACCTTCTCCGCACTCATGGTGTCCTGTGTCGCCACCTCCTGAACCACTTCGTCCGCCTTGCTCCACGCCGCACGAAGCTCAGCCTCACCGATTCCATACGCCGCGCTGATCCTTTTCAGGAGCCCTTCGGAAGGTGTCCGTCGACCCTTCTCGATATCCGTGAGGTGCGCCGGCGCTATGGTCAACTCCCTTGCCATCTCGCGGAGTCCCTTCTTCAGGACCTCGACGCGCCGGCGACGGATGATGTCGCCGATGGATGGCTCGGGGTTCTGTGATCTGCGAAGTGCCATGCTGATCTCCATACACTGTTCACCTATATGCTAACACATAAACAGGCCGGAGTCAACCCCCCGGCGGCAAAAAATACCGTGCCCGACGGGACCGTGGAAAAGCCGCCCCCCGATTTGGCCACCTTCAGATGCGTTCACGGAACTCACGTGCTAGCATAGACTTCTGGGCCTTTGGCCCAATCGTCAGTCGCACAAGATGCCGCTGGCGTCATCGAGACGGGGGATATTTCCCGTTCAACCGAGCCTCACCAGCTCGGCCAAGGGGATGGCCTCACCAGCCGTCGCGGTATCCACCCGTAGAGCCGGATGCCTGGAGACAGGCTTGTCCGGATCGACGGAGGCTCGTCGAAGTAATCCCCCGTCTCACCAGCGGGGAGTAATCTCGACGTTCTATCCGATGGGGTTCTTTCAACACTTCCTCGAATCGGGGCGACGGAGAAACACCCCGCCGGTGCCGCCCGTTGGGCGGTCGCGTCGGGGCCGTGATGGTCGAAGCAGGTGCAAATCCTGTCCAGGGGGCTCGGGCCAAAGTCCGCCCATGCGGCGGACCTAATCGGGTGCAAAGCTCGTCAGGCTCGTTCAACCTCGGCTGGCGTGGGGAGTTCGCGACGTGGTGACACGCGCGACCGGACCCTTGACCGGGTTCGGCGATCCGCTCAAACAGCGGACGACGAAAAGCTCAACCATGAAAGGCCCGCAAGGGCTTGCCAGTGAGGCCAGTCGGAGACGGTGCCGCACCGCAAAGAATCATCGCTGAGGGGTAAGCTGGCGCTTCTCGTTTCGGCCGGCTGAAACCGCCTCATGCTCATGAGGTGGGGACTATGCCCGGGCGGGAGCCTGGGACATACGGCGATGACCCGAGGGGTAACGCCCTCTAGCGACGTGACCGATTGGCTGCAGATCATCACTAATCCGGGAAGCACTGCGGCGGCCGGCGTGGTGGCCGGTGTCCGCCATGGTCAGGCGGATGCTTGAAAAGCCGCAGTGTGGGAGTGTGCCGCAAGTAGGAGTCCGCCGTAGGCAGAGCGGCAGCCGCTGCAAGGCAGTGGCGGGGCCGTTCGTGCGGGACCGGGTGGTGCCGACCGCAATACGACGACGAAAGCGGCGACGGGTTCAACCCGTCTCGATGACGTGCCGGCCAGGGGTGTGCCCTGGCCGGTTCTGGGCAAGAGAGCGACGAATGGGTGTAAGATCTGCCCTGGCGGGCAGGGGTTGCACGCCGGCGTTGCGACGGCGAAGCGGTCGCGTGTGGTCCACGCGGCAGTTTTTGTCGAGGTTTCTTTTGGGCTACCGCTATGAATTGGGCATGGTCAACTCTGGAAACGAGTTCGACCATGCCCTGGCGGGCCAGTGGAGGTTTGTCATGTACGAGAGGATTGTCATCAGGTTGCGGGGGCGGGGTCCGCCCCCGCGGCGAAGGTTCTGTGCAGCGATGGGCATGGCTGGTGGTATCGTGTGCCTGGAGGGACGTGACGTTCAGGTCGGTTTTCCGAGGCAACGGGTGTACCTTTCGAGTGCATAACAGCATGAGGGTGGCTGTTGTCGAGAGGGGGCCCGGGGCCTTGTCGAGAGCAGCGCCCTTGCACGTACGCGAACAATTACCCATGCACAACGTGGTTGCACGTGTTCGTTGCGGCTTTCGGGGATTGTGCCGTTAAACAATCCCCTTCATCTCGGGTTTGGCCGTGGGGGGAGACGTGTATCGTTGTCGGGCGGTTTCGCTCGCCGGGTTCATTCAGCAGTTGGCCGTCGCCTACGTGGCGCACGGGTACTGGTTCTACGCCCGGGGCTGGATTCCCATCGACAAGGACCCTGAAGCCATTGACCGCAAGCTGATCGACCGCTATGGCATCGACGTATCCAAATGGGAGCGAGCCCGCCGGAAACGAGCTGGTCTGGCCAACCTGCATTACCTGCGCTTCGGACGAACGTTCGTTCTGATCGCCACGCACGGCCAGCACTGGTTCTTCGAGGCGGAAGCCAAAGCGATCCGCGATATCCGCCGCGTCCCCTTCAAGCTGGGCGGCTACAGCGTCAGCTTCCGCAATGGCCATGCGTCGGTCCGCATCGACCAGGAGACGTACAATCGGCTGAAGGCGTATTTCCTCTTCTTGGCTCCGCAAAGGTCGGCCGAACACATGGCAGCAGAGTTTCGGCTGCTGCACTTGGAACCATATGCTCCGGTACGTCGACAACTACTAAACCTATTCCGCGCGGTCAATCGCGTGCGTCGCGTTGCAGGCCTAGACGCGATTCCCGTTGCTTGTCTGGGCCTCCGAAGAAAGCCCGTTCAGCCCTTTGGGCTTCCACCCGTTTCCGAGTCAGCAGGTTAACAGGCCCACGGACCTTCGCGATACCGGGTCTGCCTTTGGGTTCGCCGCATGTCCAAAGGAAAACGCCAATACCGCCGCAACCTCATGATTGGCAGATACTTGCAAGAGGCACTGGTGGAGTCCTGGCCGCGTTCAAGAAGTAAGCCAGAAAAAAAATCTGGCTTACCCCTTGACGCCGGGCTATTCCTACGCATACTTATCAGCGGATTGGTTCATCGTCCTAGGCTGACCGGTGTGGCGGCTTGGGCAAGGCGAGGCGAGCCAACGACTCCTCTCGATATCGATTCCAATCCATTGAAAATTCGCTGAGAATGTCTACGTCGGCGGTCGTTCGCGCACGCATCGTCGATGTCGAAAGTCCAGTGCGCTCCAGGCTCTCTTCTCGGCCATAGCGCCGGGAGAAAGGAGGCCAGCAATGGCTACCGCAGTCCAACAGAAGGTGTCGACCAACCAGGTCCCACTCATTGCAGCAGACAAGGCCCTGATTTCGCTGAGATCATCCGGGCACGACTACTGCAGTGCCGTAGGTGAGGTGATTGACAACAGCCTACAGGCGAACGCCAACACCATTCGCGCTCGTGTCTTCACGGCTAAGAAGACGATCGGTAAGAACAAACGCGCAACGGAGGTCGTGGAACGCTTGGCCGTCGGGGATGACGGTGATGGGATGGATGTCGAGGTGCTGCACAACTCACTGAAGCTCGGCTACTCGACACGTTACAACGATCGCACGGGCATGGGCCGCTTCGGTGTTGGTGCCAAGATGGGCGGGATCTCCCAGGCCAAGCGGATCGAGATCTACAGTCGACAGAGTACAGATGACCCGTGGTTGCGCACCTATATTGACCTCGATGAGATCGAGGCCAAGAAGATGGAGCACATTCCAGCCCCGGAGCCGGCTGAGTTGCCTAACGGGTGCGAGGACCTCCCAGGCCCAAAGGGAACCCTCGTGGTCTGGTCGAAGACGGACCGGCTGGAGGAGAACGAATCCGGGGGCGGGCGCCGCGCCGATACGGTGCGGACAGATATTGTGCGTTACATCGCGAGGACTTTTCGGAAGTTTTTGGATAAGGGCATCGGCATTCAGTTCGACGGTAAGCCGGTCTTCTCACACGATCCACTGTTCTTGATGACTTCCACTCAGTTTCATCAGGACGGAGTACAGGATCCAGTTGCGGAAATCAAGGTCAGTGAGGCAATTGATTTCCCTATCCCCAGCGATCCTGCGCGCAAGTCCACCGTCCAAATCACACTTACGCTCCTCCCCAAGGATTTCCGCCGTGATCGAGGTGCCGGCGGAAACGAGTTCGCCAGAGATCGACGAATTTCGGAGAATGAAGGCATTTCAATCCTCCGTGCGGACCGTGAGATATTCAACGGCTTTATATCAGGCGTTCAACCTTCCCTTGACGGTCGTCCAATCGATCGGTTCATTGGGAAGGAGATTCGCTTCGAGCCCGAGCTCGACGAGTGCTTCCACGTTCGAAATGTCAAGAAAGGCGCTGAACCTATCGAAGGACTCCGCGACAAACTGAGGGAAAGGCTGTTTAACTCCATCAAGACCCTTCGCGATGAGGTGCGGCGTCACTTCGACGAGGTTGAGAAGCAGGTTCAGCTTGAGCAAGGTGTACATGCTGAAGCTGAAAAGATTGCCGCCGAGACCCAGCGCACCGCTAGAAAACCCAAAGCGGGGAAGGATACACCGCAGGCCGTGGTTGAGCAGAAGATTGAGGAGGCTGCTGAATCACTCGTCAAGGAGTTGCCCGAGGAGCAGAAGGCCAACAAGAAGGAGCAGGTGAAGGCTCGGATCAAGACTCAGCCATACACCGTGGTCCCTGAGAGCTGGCCTGGAAAGGAGATGTTTGTTGTTGAGCATCTCGGCTCGACAATGATCGTCAAGCTCAACATGCAGCATCCCTTTTACACAGAGGTTTACGCGAAGCTGTTATCAGCCGAGAAGAGAGAAGACGATGGGGATCTCGGTCGGCTCGCAAAGACCACGCGACTTGGGATCGACCTGCTCATCGCCGGCTACGCCCGCGGCGAGGGTGGTTTCGAGGATCTGACGGCAATCGATGCCGACGAGCTGCGCACCAATTGGGGCCTAGAGGTCCGAAGCCTCATTCAACACTGGAGGAAGAACCAGTAAGGAACCTTGGGGGAGGTGGAACGCGCCAGTGCGTTCCACCTCCTTCTCCTGACAGATACGACCCCATGAGATTGTGAGGGTACAGCGCCGTCCGAGTGCCGACCGGAACCTCCAGGAAACACCGTCATGACAACTGATAAGATTGATCCGCGCTCCTTGTTCAAGGCTTTCTACACCGCGGGAAACGAGAGTGAGATTGATGATGTGATGGCTCGCTACTCACCTTTTCTCGAGACTGCAGACAACTGGCGTCGTCTAGGCGGGATTGACAACAACTTCGGCGTCATTGAGAACCAACAGGCCTCGCCAATTGCTGCCCTCATCGAGAAACTGACCAACTCGATTGATGCTATCCTAATGCGGAGATGCCTCGAACAGGGTGTTGACCCACAATCCGAACTCGCACCCAGAAGCATGCACGAGGCTATTGAACGATTCTTTCCCCACCACAAGCTCTGGGATTACCCGAAGGCGGAGGTGCGCCGGCAGCAAGCGGAGCACATTCAGGTGCTTGCCGATGGTCCGCGAGGAGACACGTCGCTCATCATTTTTGATGATGGAGAAGGGCAACACCCCGAAGCTTTCGAAGACACATTTCTATCCTTGCTGCGCGGTAACAAGAACGACATCCACTTCGTTCAAGGCAAATACAATATGGGGGGTAGCGGCGCCATCGTGTTCTGTGGTCGCAATCGCTACCAGCTAATCGGATCTAGACGTTTTGACGGCACTGGCAGGTTTGGTTTCACGCTGATTCGGAAACACCCACTTTCCAATGAAGAGCGAACGAAGTACAAGAACACGTGGTACGAGTTTTTAGTTGTCAATGGCGCAATACCCGCGTTCGCGTGCTCAGAATTGGACCTCGGGCTTCATCAACGCAGATTCACGACAGGCACAATCATCAAGCTCTACTCGTATGATTTGCCCAGCGGCATTTCGGACATCTCTCGCGATTTAAACCAAAGCATCAATGAGTACCTGTTCGAGCCGGCCTTGCCGATGTACATCATAGAAAGTGAATCACGCTATCCCCACAACGTCCAGCGAGAACGACACCTGTATGGCCTAAAACGCCGTTTAGAGCAGGAGGACAGCGAGTACATTGAGGACTATTTCTCGGAAGAGGCTACATTGTCAGGCATTGGGACATTAAGGGCGACCTGTTATGTATTCCGGTCTCGGGCCAAGGGCAAGAATGCAAAGGAAACGCGAGAGAGCATCTCGCGAGAGTTTTTTAAGAACAACATGTCAGTCCTCTTCTCGGTCAACGGGCAGGTGCACGGGCACTACACCTCCGAGTTCATTACTCGGACATTGAAGATGAATCTCCTGCGAAACTATCTTCTGATACATGTGGACTGCACGCAGTTAGAACCAGACTTCCGCAACGAATTGACCATGGCTTCTCGCGACCGGCTCAAGGGCGGAGTAGAGTCTCGTCGCATTCGTGATGAACTGGGTAAGATACTTCGCAAGAGCAGGCTTAGCGAGATCAACAAACGACGGAAGGACGTTCTGGACCTTGACAGCAGCCAGGCCGACGAGTTGGTGCGGTCTTTCGCTGATAACCTGCCCCTGGATTCGGAGATGACCAAGCTCCTGGACCAGGTGTTCCAGTTGCATCGCTCGGATCCACAAGCGAAGAAGGATGGCTACCATCGCACAAAGCGTCAGAAGCAGCAGGCGACGGAGAATGACCGTCGTTTCGAGCCCAAACGATTCCCGTCCTTTTTCCGAATGCAGGGAGCGGAAGCTGGCGAGACGCCGGCCATCAGTATTCCCTACGGGAGCGAACGTAAGGTGCTGTTCTCAACCGACGTTGAGAACATGTATTTTGACCGGATCGAAGAGCCCGGAGACCTGGAAGTCGGCCTCTTGGACTACCAGGACAACAGCTCAGCCGGTGGTGGCAAGGCCGGTGGCAAGGGCGAGACTGTATCATCAGTCTTAAACATTAGGAGGTCCAGCCCGGACAACGGGACCATCAAGCTGCATCTCTCTCCGACGGAGGCCGTCAACGTTGGTGATGCCGTTAGGGTGAAGGTGACGTTGACCAGCCCTAACGGCGACTTCGAGCAAGGCTTCTGGGTGAAAGTCCGCGACCCGAAAAAACCCCCCAAGGACCGTCCGGACACGAAAGACGAGACCAATCGCGATCTTGGCCTGCCAGCCTATAAACTTGTAGCGAGTGCCCCGACGGAAGAAGGGTGGCTGTCATGGGACAATGCATCGGAGCTTGGGGCAGAGATGGATCACACCGTTGTCATGCACCCTGTCGCTGAAGGCGACACTCTAAGGACCATTCTGATCAACATGGACAGCTCGGTCTGGCTGAATTACCGCTCGAGTCTCGGGTCATCTCCGACACCCGAACAACTGCAGGTGGGACAGCGAAAGTACATCGCTTCGGTCTACTTTCACACGTTGTTTCTCTATATTATCATGAAAACACGCGGCTATCAGATTCAGCGGGAACGGCGCGATGGTGATCCTGAGCAAGTAGGTATCGAGGATTATCTCAAGGATGTGTTTCAGAGCTGTTATGCGGACTTCCTGATGAGGTTCAACATGACCTCGCTTATCGAGGCGCTGGCGGATTGACCGCGGGATCAGTGTGTGCCTCACTTCGCCAAACGCGGCTGGCAGAGCGGAGGACAAGAGCACGACTTGGTCTTGCTACCAGCGCGTGACAAGACGTGTGGGTCTCATGGAGATAAGTGTATGCGTCCGGAAGAGTCTGAATTGCTAAGGCACCGACTCGATTATGCATGGCGATACTTCGAGTCGGCCGCACGCCAGCGCATGCTGTTCTTCAACTACTATCTCATAGTCATGGGCATTCTGGTGAACGGATACGTATTAGCCATCAGAGAAGGACTGATCGCGGTGGCCGTCTTCGTATGCGTTTTCGGTATATTATCTTGTCTGGTGTTCATGGCCTTCGATGTTCGCACGCTCCGGTTTGTGCGGATGGCCGTTGATATTCTTGAGCACTTGGAGCGTAGTGTCCTGTTTTGTGATGGCTTTCCGTCCGTATCGAATCAGCTGGGGCTAATGCGGCGAGAAGCTGATCAGCGGCACGGCGCGAAATCGTGTTGGCTGACCTTCAGGGCAAGGCTTTTCGATCACAAGTACTGGATTCGCGGAATGCAGCTGCTGATCCTTCTTGCTTTCGCTTTGGGGGTCTATTACGCGATGTCGCGCACAGGTTCTCCTCCGGTAACAACAGGCGGATGATGAGAGCCACAGAATACCTTACTCAGGAGAATGCGTGGCGCCGTTCTGGGCAATTCGGTCTATAAGCGCGATCACCTCATGCGGCGACTTAACCACAGTTACCAAGGGATGCCAGTGAAATACGTTCTCTCGGCGCCCCCAGACAACAACGGGCCGTCCTGCAGCTAAGGCCATGCCGGTCTCAACATGCTTTCCGCCGGGTACCGTGCGCCCCTCTTCTTCAGCAATGAGAACGAGTACGTCGGCCGCTGCGACGTCCTCAGCATCCATGAGTGCGAGCCGTGCCCTCTCTTCGTCTGAGTACGCGCCGTGTCCAGCGTGGAATCTCGTATCTTCGACAATCCATCTAGCTGTGCATTCGTGCCCCCGACCGAGAATGAGGTCGCGCAGTTTCGATGCGAGCTCTTGAGAATGGGATGCAATGAAGACCTTCATACAAGGATGACCTCAAATATGGCAGAAGGAGCACGGCATCGAGGTGCCGTCAGCGTCGTCAATGTCGCCGAGAACGTGCAGCAGTGGTTGGCCGGCGTTTTGCTTTTGAGCCTTTCTCAGTTCTATAGTCCGCTTCTCCTTGATCTCAGCGACACGGCCGGGATGCTCCAACTCATCGAGAGATTCCCGCTCGCTCCAAGTGTAGCGCTGGCCGGTCTCGGGGTCGATCTTCTCGTAGCTTTTTGCCTTCTCAAACAGGTCTGGATGATTCTCCCTCAGCCCCAGCCACTCGTGCTTGCGTTGATAAAAGCAGAAGTAGCAGCCGGAGCGGGTGCGCCACGAGTAGTACTTGGGAAACTGGATACCACTCTCTGCGAGTATGCGGTGGATGGCCTCCAGGTCGAAACCGGCCTCCACAAAGGGATACACCGGTGTGATATTGGGCTTAGTCGGCCTATAACCTTCTCGATCCTCATCAGCGCGGATGCCGACGTACATCTTTACTGAGTCGTCTCCAATGTACTTCTCAAAGGGTTTAATCTTCAACATCTTTGTGCACCACCGCATGCGTGAGGACGGGAGGTAGCCCCCGTACTGCCTAAGCCAGAAATCGAAACCCCGGTCATCGCGCAATCGTACAATCTCTTTGCCAAGGTATGCCTCAAGCTTGTCGAGATACTCGTACGTTTCCGAAAGTTCCTTATCCGTGTCAGAAAACACGTATTCCAGCCCACGAATGCGATCGCGCAGGTAAATTGCCAGTGCCGTGCTGTCTTTCCCCCCCGACAATGACACAATGTGTCGTATAAGTGGCGTGGTCACAACTTAGCTCCTTCCTTGGATGGTTCGCACGAATCAAGGCGGCCAACTGCGCGATGGTGCAGCACACGGCACAGAGCAACCATGGCTGCCGCAGAATCCTGCTTGTCAAGGATTCTGGCCAGCTGCTTCGCAATGGCTTGCACCGAGAGCTCCTTACTGGGGTCAACGTGAAACGTGTGGTCAATCTGGCCGAAACGCGTGCTCGTCACTGCGAATCGGATTGATTCAAGACCATTGGATTGACCACTATTGGGCGGACGAGTGGCTACCGTAGCCTCCAGTAGATTGAAACGGCGCACGAATTGCTGCAGACGGATGCCAAAGTGGGCGAGGTCCTCATCCCGCCACTTCGTTGGCAATCGTTCTGCGAGCAGCGACGTCACACCCTCTAGCCAGTCTTGTTCAGAGCCGGACTCGTCCGCGACTCGCTCAATAAACATCCGCATATCGCGCTCAACCGCGAACTCGGAAAGCGCCGACGCCCGTTCATGCAGGCGGGCTCGAACGTGCGCCGTTTCGACTCCCGTTCCGAAGGCTTCTCCGAGCGATCGCCACAAGCTAGCGACGAGCTTCGGGAAGCAATCCCTTAGCTCGATAATCGCTTCCTTGAGCCGGGTAATGTAAAGGTCTACGTCCTTTGATCGTCGGCGTCGATCCCCGGGCTGGAACGGCAGAACGCCCACAGCATTCGGAAGGTCCTCCAGGAGCATGGTCTCTGGTTCCTTCGCAGTCATCAAGGTGGTACGAGTATCGCGAGTGCGAGTCGAAAGTCCTTCGGTCTTCTGTGTATACTCCGGCAACGACCGCATGAACCGTATGAGCAGACGGGCAATAGTCACTACCTGCTGCTTACTGTCACGTTCTGAAATGTCAGTCTGACCCAGGAGTGTGGCTAGTCTCCCGAATACTTCTGACCTTACGCCGGTGATGCGCAACTGCCGCACCGAGAAGTCAACCGGCCTCTTGATTAAATCTTCGAAGAGAGCGCAAGTCAGTGACGGCTGAAACTCACCGTTCTTGTATAGAGCTACGTCTGATTCGCGAGCCAGCAGTGCAGCGCACACCAACACCGGAATCGGGCCGTCACGAAGGCCAAAGGGAGGACGACGAAGCTGGCCGAAAAGATCTTCGACGGACTTTGCCGATTGCTCCGACTTGGAGAAGAAATCATCGATCTCCTGGAAAAGTTCATACGCCGACCTCGGCCGCTTCCTGTGAGATGCAGACGGCTGCCGAAAGCCCCAGACACCCTTGTGTTCGCCGTGTACACCAAGGCCTTCGCTGGAGAGAAGCGACCTGTAGATGCTTCGCTCAGGCGGATTCCCCTCTAACCCAAGATACGGGGTACTTCTGCTCTCGATCATGCGCTCGATGAGATTCCTCCGAGCTGCCGCCGCCGAGCTAGACAACTCTTGCCGATTAATGATTTCGTTGTCGATTGCCGGAGCACTGCAGAATACCTCATCGGAAATACGGGAGAGCTGTTCGTTGAGTTGGCGGTGGTCCTGTATTCGTATCTTTCTTCCTTTGTGATACCATGTCCGCTCCTCCCCAGCTGAGGATAAGAGTCCGTCGACAAGTAGCCGGACATGGCGGTCCACGTCCGACCTTCTGGCATACAGCTCACGGCGCGCAGTCTTATCATGGCCTAGTTCAGGGGTATTTCGTTCGACCCAATCGATAGCTGCCATTTCGAGTGCTAGGCTTGTCAGGCGCTCTGCCGGAGGAACGACCAACACCAGGGATCGCACATCGAGTTGTTTCAGATCACTCTTGCTCGGCTCGGAAGTCTGCCCGCGAGTAAGCAGTAGCACGACAATACGGCCATCGTGGTCATATTCCTGTGTAGCGATGTGATGGAGCTGCGAGTGCTCAGCAAACCGGACCTCGAAGAATCGCAGTGTACCGGTCTCGTACGAATGGCGTCGGGCTAGAATTGGCCGAATTCGATAGTGCTTCTCCAGCAGTGCCGCAGCCCCAACGGTATCCCGCAAACGAGTACGCCCTTCGGAAAGGCGCGCCTCCACGTCGACGTCACTGCCCTCCCATATAGCTAGGCTTTCGTTGTACTTCCGATAGACGACAACTGATGCAGATTCAAGTTCGTCGATGGCGTTATCGATGGCGTCGGCACTCAATCGGTTAAATAGTGCATATTTGAGGACATCACGAGAGGCGCGAACGTCATACCAGCGCGCGGCGATGGCCAACATGGCAATCGCTCGTAGCAGTACCACCGCATTAGCGGACAGTGAGTTATGTCTTGATTCCGCGTCGAAGGCTTCTGCCCACCGCTTACCATCGCTGGTATGCAGTAACGCATTGCCAAGGGAGCCGCGCAAATGGTCGTATAGATGCACAACATCAAACAGGTGATGCTTGCCATCACCGTTGGCTCGCACCCATGCTTTCAGTGCACTGGGCTCCTCGGACGCCAGAAAACTGAATGCTGACCTTTCATTCTGGCCAACACGCCGAAACACTGGTCCCAGGAGGGCTGCAGTAAGTGGGTGGAGTGGAGCACAGGACTGGAGCAACTCCCGACCTTCGGCTTCTGCAAGACCCGGGGGGGCAATATGCAGCCTCCAGAGGTTCCCGGCAAGCTCTGCAACCTCTCGGCAAGCACGCTCAGATAAAGGGGTCTTATCGGATTTGCGGCTCTGTTCGGAGGCCTGAGCAACAAAGCGAAGCAGTTGACTCGGCGGCTCTTCGAATGCAATGTCCTCAAAGCGCCCACGAATCTTCTCCCATTCTGCCCGTTCAACGCCCGGCAGCATAGAGGCGTACTCGCGGAAATCTTGGTGGAGAACGCCGATCACTGAGAAGTGTCCTTCGCTCCTTACTGCGTACTCCGCGAGCTGCTGGAGCAGGAACACGTCTGAGGATTCGGGGTGGCTGGCTGCAAACTCAAGAAACTTGCCCAGTTCATCGAGGACGAGCAATAGCCCACGCCTTGAGGATGACCTCTTCGTGGCTTCAACGACCCCCTGAACCACCTCTAGAACAGTGGTTGATGATGAGCCGTTCGAGCTAGAGCTACCGCGTAGAAGTCGCTTTGCCTTTGTCTGAAACGGTGCTGCCTTCCTTTGTCGGCAAAGAGCGGGAGAAGTCGCGATTACGCGCAGAACGGCGTTTGAGATGGGTTCGGCAGAACCGGACACCATGAGGAAGTCCAGCGCCGCACGTTCCTTGATCCTCGAAGAGAGCCGCTTGGCTAGCCGTGAATCACTGTGGCTCAGACGCCGTATCGCAGCTCTTGATGCCGCAGTGTCATCGGCAGAAAGAAGATGGGCTACATAAAGGCAGAATGCCGACTTCCCGGTCCCAAATGGCCCCACAAGTGACCATGCACCACCTTGGCCTCGATCAAGCGTGTCGAGTATCCGTGTCGTCGCGCGCAATGCATTCTGCGTAACAACGTAGTTTTCGGTGACAGCCGCAAGACCATAGTCGTGATCGATTCGTACGGATCGAAGAAACAGCCCAGATCCAGCGAACGCTTTCTTGGGGGACTTAGGTAACATGTTGTACCCCCTTTGTGCGACGACCCGATGAGCATCGCAACAGGTCTAGAGGGTCGCTTAGCTCTTCGTGACGGATCGCCTGCCTGAGGCCGGCGGTTGAGTCGTAAGTGATAGCATCATGCGTATGTGCACCTAGTCTGTCCATGTATTCTACACAAGCGTTCTCAGAGAGCTTGAATACTTGCCCGGGGCTCCCGGGCGCGTATGCCATCCGATGGAAGCTCAGGGTATCCGAGTCGGGCGACTCGCGCCGCCAGAAATCGACGACAGCGTAAGCAAACACTAAGGAGGGAAGCGTCGGCCGTGAACTGCGTTCAAGCAGTATTCTTCCGGTGGTTGCTTCACGCATCAGTAAAGCCAATTCGCACAAGGGTGAGTCGTAAGTGTCCTCACGCGACAACCGTTTGTCTGGTTCGGCGTGCGTGTAGCTCCGCACAAAACACGACAAATCTCTTTCGATTGTTCCTGGAGACGGCTGCTTGCTACTGTGGCGCTCGGCGAAGTCAAGGAGTTCATGGGTTGCTGATTCAAGGGTAAACCACGACTCGCGCAGCTCATTGAACAAGTAGAACCATGTGGTGGGAGAGAGAATCTCTGTGCCATGGCTCGGATCAGACGTCTTAGAGGGTTGTCTTCGCGACGCTAGGTTCCAATGAACAAGCCAGATAGTTGCGGGATCTTCCAGAAAGGGATCGACGCCGTTTCCCGCGAAAAGGTAATCGCCGAATGGAGTCGGTGAGTATCGGCCGCCGCGCCTATCACTCGCGTCGGGGCGGATCACATCGGCACGACTTGCCCAATGCCTGATAGCGCGTACCATGTTCTTTCCGACGCCGAGGCGTACGACGGCATCATCGCTTCCGAAAAGCGTTGGATCCGATGTTACCCCCCGGACCGCTTTCGTGAGCCAAGCGAATCGCAAAGGGAAGCTCTCGTGACCCGAGAAGCTTATCGACTGGATGGATTCGGGGTGTCTCATCCAGGCGATTATAGCCGGCGGCTTGTATTCTGTTAAGTCAGCCCGCCCCGGATTTCTGAAATAGCTGCGAGCCGGCATGACAGCGAGCCTAACCGGCGGGAGAGAAGTCGTAACCTCATCGCAAGCAATAACTTACGAAAGATGTGCGAACGGCTTCGGTCGGTCCATTGGCTTTTTCTCAAGGTGAGCGCGGTGATTTGAGCGGATTCGGTAGCCCAGGCGTCTTGAGGGACTCGGGGGACAGAAGCGGTGCGATTGTCAATTCGCGCCGATGGCCAGTACGCACGATGGACAGTAGACCCTCCCGTCCTCGCCGATCCGCCATCCCACCCGGTTCAGCGCCGCGACCGACTGCTCTCGCTCTTCGTCGGTCATCGTGTTGTTAATGACCTGATTGGGCATGTAGCATCCGTTTCCACGACGCGAGCAAACAACATGTACGTTCTTCTGCTCATTCACTGCATCGTCTTGCGTGAGCTCTCGGAACTTCATAATCCTGCTCCTATCACCTCGGTTTGCCATACTACGATTATCCGATCAATTCAGAACAGGTCTTCGAGCGCGGCCTCCTTCTGGGCCTGGGACGGCTGAACGTAACGCCAAATGTATCGCTCGGAGCTTTGGCCGGATAGCTCCATTGCGTACTGAACACCATGCTTCTCGGCCGCGCGGCGAAGACACGTGTGCCGCAGGGCGTGGGCATGGAGATTGATCTTCTGGTCATCGGGGAATCGTGCGTTGGCCTGGGCGGCGATGGCCCGCAGGGCGGCATCAACGTTCTGACGTGCCAGGCGCTTGCCGGCCCTGGAGCAGAACAGCGGACCCGGCCGCCGGCCGCGTACGTCATCCAGATACGTGTCGAGGGCTTCCCGGGCCTCGCCGGCGACGAACACCGAACGGGTGACCTTGCGGCCCTTACGCTTCACGTTGAGGAAGTGCTTGTCCTGATATTGGTCGAGATCCAGCCGAAGCAACTCGGAAACCCGCATCCCCGTCCGCAGCAGCACCTGGAAGATGGCCCAATCCCGGATGGGGTGCTGGTTCTTCCGCCGCTTCAGGTGCACGAGCTGCTCGGCGGCGGCCTTGAGCCGGGTGACCTCGATGTCTGTGAGCCCCTTCCATTCGGGGTCATCCACGCTGATGTCAGCGATCCGCTCGGTCGGGTTGCCGGCCAGGAACGCTCGGCGGTGGTGAACCCACCGGGCACAGTGCCGCAGGGTGGCGAGAATCCGGTTGATCGTGGTGGGGCTGCGTTTTTCGTGCTGGAGCTTCTTGACGAAGTCGCCGGTGATGGACCGGGTCCACTGGTCGGGGTGGTCGCTGCCGGTCGCCTGGCCGAAGAAATCGAGGAATGCGTTCAGGTCCCGGGTCTTGGCCTGGATGGTATTCTCGGCGTTCGCCCCGGCCTCCAGACCCATGTACAGGTTGAACCACGCGATGAGGCTGTCCCGCTTTCCGGGGCAGACGGGGTGCTCCGTGGCCGCTCGCCGGGGCATGATCTGGGTTCCAACCATGGGCGGATCATAACCCAGCTTCTTATGTCACGCAAACCCTTTCGTTTTCAGCCGCGATTTGCCCCCGTTTCCCGTGTCCAGACGGCCATGTCGCGTGTCATAAGGTACATTATGACATGCTATCAGCACACACCCAGCACGCATCGCGCCCGCGTTGCCGAGCGCTGCGGCGACAATCAGAGGGAGGCCAGCTTCACTTCGGCAGACTCGGCCTCCTGGCAGCTTACCTACGTTCCCAGCTCCTCACGAGTTGAGACCCGCGTGGGCCTTCGTTGGCCGAGGTCGGGATGAAGTCCGTTGCAGTGGTGATCCGGGCCCGGACCAGATTGGCCGATCGGATGTGCTGGTTGCTTTCCGACCAGTCCAGGCTGGCTGCTCGGGCCTCCCTGCCTTGGACCGGATTGCCGGCTGAATCCGTGCCACGGATGAAGTAGAACGCTCCCGGCCCATAGGTACGACCAGTGCCGTCGTCTTTGCCGATGATGGCTCCCGAGACAGGGAGTTTTCCAAAGTGGGTCTTCTGCTCGAACGGCGGCAGCCAGGCGGACATGTCCCGGATAGCAACGTCGTAGATCAGCATGTCGACAAAGCCGATGATTTCCCAGGCCGCGGACGGATCGACCACGGGATCCCAGTCTGACATCGGGCCGGGATCGGCATCGAACGCGCCATCAACATCCTGGCAGCAGGTCCCAGCAGGCCCTCGCACTCCGATGACCGGCACCTTCACCTTCCACACCGGCGTCTCGTCATCGACGCCTTCGGCCGGCACGACGAACAACCGTCCCAATACGCCCTTGCTGTCCCAGAAGGCCTTGATCGTGTCCGCATAGTCTATTTTGTCAAACAAGTGTGGATCGGCGGGAACACAAGCGTCAAGACATTCGAAGTAAGTCATCCACTCATCGTAACACTCAGGATCATCGAAGTCCCAGCACTCGGGTTCCACGCATTCCGGGCATTGATTCGTTGGCTCCAAGTCCCACCATGTTGACAACCGCTCTACCGCATCGGGTGCCTCGACATCGTTGCCGTCTATATCGACCCAATACCCGGCCAGTTCGTTGTCGTACCACCATTGAACCAAATCACCTGTATCCAGGGCAGACTGACCATAAACTACGTCGGCCCGCGCGCCGGAAGACGAACACATGTGATCCACGCCGGTGGTGGCGCATTGCAGCTTGACCCGACGCGAGCTGCACAGACCACGATCCCAGATGTACCGTCCTGAAGCCCAATCATTCGTCGGCTGGTCCGGTGGGCCACCGATGACTCCATCCCGATCAGCGTCGATTCCGGTATGCGTTCTTGCATGGCCCCAGAGTTCCTGGGTCGAGTACGAACGCACGGTAAGCTCAATGTAGTTGTTCTCGATCGTGCCAAGTTCCGTGGAACCGTATTCGGGATTCGAAGCCTGGGCTCCTGGGCCGAAGGCTCCGACGATTCGATTCCAGACCTCATCCTCGCCAGAAGTTAGACCGGAGCCCAACGGATGGAAAACCTCGCCAATCCGTGCTGCCACCGTTCCAGGGCCGCCACCGCCAAGGATGCTCAGCACCGCGGCCTGGTCGACGCCGCCGCCTGCAGAACCGGCAGGTAGCCCGACGAGGGCTGCGTGATCGCTGGCCATGACTTCGGTTTTTCCAAACAATCCGTCGATGTATTCACCGTAAGGTTCTTCGATGGTGTGGGGCGGAAACCACCCCGCGAGCGGCAGCTTCCTATCCAGACCGCCGTCATAGACCTCATCGTCGTGATGCAGAGGGTACGATCCCTCCCCTCGCCAATACGGACCCATCATCATGCGATGATAGGCAAAATAACCCGGAGCATTCGGATCATCGAACGTACCCGTGAAGAAGTTCCGGAAGTAATTATCTCCGAACTGCCCCACGCGGAGTTGTTCATCTCCTTCCTCCCAGAGGTACTCATCGTCCAGATCCTTGTACACCTCGCTGCAGGGCGTGTACGGAAAGGTGGGCATATTGTTGCAGTTAGGGCCTTCGCCGCCACAGTATCGGGCGGCTTGGGTGAAGATGCGTTCGGTCACAGCCATTCGTGGCCCCTGGAACTCACCGTACTCGTCCAACAGCGAACAGACCGGGATGGCGAACGGGGCGACCATGACCTCTTCCACCGGTCCGGCTATGGCCAGGGCCGTTGCCTTCACTGGCACCGTGCCAGAGCCGGGCGGCCAAGCTGGAACGGCTGGCCGCTCCAGTTCCACCAGCATCGCGTTGGCCGCCACGAACGGCGGAATGTTCGGATTGGCCGTCACCCAGCCGGTATACGTGGCCGGGTCATGCTCCAGCGACTCGAAGACGACTTCGCCTGCATCATCCCGGTAGCACCGCCCTCGTTGAATCCGCACGATCAGGTTTTTATCCGCATCTTGGCCGGTGCGGCCGCTGGTGGCGTAGTTCCAGGCAAGCAGCTTGTCCCAGGTGTTGTCCAGCGTACTTGCATCGTCGACCACCTCCGCCAGCGCGGGGTTCACCGCCAGGCTTGTGCTAAGCCCGGACGTATTCGGTGCACTGCGGGAAGCCAGAACGCCCAGGCTTGCCTGCAGCGAGAGCGCCCAGCCGCTACCTGAGCAGTTCAGGCTGTCGACCGCCGTCCGGGCAGCCTCATCCGCCGCCGATTGCAGGCTTGACTGGAGCGGGTCACCACAATCCAGATCGGCCGGGTTGTTTGCGCCGCTGAAACATCGCTGGAATATGCCGAAATCGGACTGATCCACATCGATATCAGCGTCGAAGTCGGCGGCGATTTGGCCATTGCCGTCGGGAGTCAGTGTACACCCAGGCTCAGGCTCCGGCAGTACCGCCGGGTTGTAGGGAACCGCCGGACCGGTTGCACAATCCTCGAACATTTCCAGATCGTCCGCATCCACATCACCGTCCTGATCGAAATCTGCCCGTGCGTACGTGCGCGTCGTGACTTTACCAGCGACGTAAGACCAGTTCTCGCCCATGCTGGCGAGGCTGCCGGGGCCCTCGGCGCCCAGATACTCGCCGCGCTCGTACCAGTCGAATTCTGTGCCGATGGTTGTGCCGCCGCCGGCACTCATGGCGATTGAGCTGATCGTCGCGGGCGAGGCCAACCGGCTCTCGGGTACCAGCACCACCAGATGCGTCTGGCCGGGCACTGTCGCGATGTGCAGACTGCTCACATCTACCTCCGCGTAGCGAAGGTTGAAACTGCTCAGAAAGCTGCCGATGACGTTGGTCCAGCCGGCGTTGGACGGAACGTCGAACACCGCTTCCCAGTTCGGGTTCGGGGCCGGGCTGTACATGTCGGCCAGGGAGAAGCTCGCCGTATCGAGGAAGAACCGGAACCGCCAGCGAAGCTCCTGGATGTCGCCGCCATTGGGCTCCCCCATGACCGAGGCGTGAGCCCAGATGACGCCGACCTTCGACAGTTGCTGGCCGTTGCCCGTGATGGCGATGCCGGCCACGCCGCTCCAGCCGGGATCCGGATCGACGAAGTGGTCCAGAATGCCGCCGCCATCGTCATCCCACGCGGCGGGGTCAGTCACATGATCCTTGAGAACGGTTGTCGCACCCCAACCAACTGTGCTGCACATCGCAGGGATTACCCATACCAGCATCGTGGGTTTCAGGTACTGTCGCATCCGTCGCACCTCCACATTAAACCTCGGCGTTGATCCTCTTGTTGTCCTATCCTCTGGCCACCGACCTCGCCTTGCCGACTCCAGCACATGCGCGGCATCAGACGGCATCAGTTCGCGCAGCTCGGCTCCCCCGGGCTGCCTTCACCGCTGTAGCAGCGCTGGAACGAACCGAAATCTGACTGATCTACGTCGTTGTCCTCGTCAAAGTCGGCAGCGATATGGCCATTGCCATCTGGCGTCAGGGTGCAGCCAGGCTCGGGTTCGGGCAGTTCTGCCTGGTTGTACGGAATCGCCGGGCCTGTCGCACAAGCCTCGAACACATTGAGATCATCCCCGTCTACATGGCCGTCGTGGTTGAAGTCTGCCCGCACGAACACGGTGATCAGCCTTTGTTCAGGCGCCCATGCCGAGCCGGCGTATGCAGGGTCGATAGCCTGCACACTCCAATAGTACACGCCGGGGGGTAAACCATTCAGCACCCACGACAGACGTTTCTGGGCGTTGCCGGTAGCGGGGAGGCGCCGCTCACCTGTGATCGGGTCCGACATTCCCGAAAACACGTCATCTATTCCGGTTGCAGTGCCCACGCGAAGGTTGTAGCTCAGCCCGGCGACAGGGGTTTCGACATCTTCCGCCGCATCCCATTCAAAAGCGAGGGAGTCCTCCTGAAACGTCGCCAGGAGCCCTCCCGGAGTCGACGGGAGCGTGTTCGCCGGCGTGCCTTCGTTCCGGTATAGCTTCGATATCGGCGTGGCCCCAGCAATGCCACCGCAAAGCAGCAGGTCCAGATCGCCGTCATTGTCGTAGTCGCCCCAGGCCAGGGAAGGTGATGTTACGATGGCAAGAGGTGTTGCGCTGTTCACAAATGTGCCTTCGTCGTTCCGGTAGATGCGACTGCTGTGGGTGCTAATGAAGGGCGGAACATAGCCCGTTCCGGCCACTGCGAGATCCAGGTCTCCGTCGTTGTCACAGTCGCCCCAACTGATGGACCCATACACCCCGGTCAGAGCCGCACCGATGTTGATGAAAACGCCATCATCATTCCGATAGATGCGGCTGATTTGGGTATAGGTTCCCGAGGAGCCGGCCAAGGCTAAATCCAGATCACCGTCACTGTCGTAGTCTCCCCAGGCCAAACTGCACGGACTGACCCCGGTTAACCCCGCGCCGGCATCGACAAAAGCACCGCCGCCATTACGGTAGATGCTGCTGACTCGGGTGGCCCCGGTGCTTCCAGCCAGGGCCAAATCGAGGTCGCCGTCATTGTCATAGTCGCCCCATACCAGACTGCAGCCATCTATTCCTGGCAAACCGGCGTTGATGTCTGTGAATGCATCTCCTTCATTTCGGTAAACAATGCTGATTCGAGCGGTACCAGTATTACCAGCCAGCGCCAAGTCAAGATCACCGTCGTTGTCGCAGTCTCCCCAGGCCAGGCTGCAACTGCTTACTCCGGTGAGGCCCGCATGGATGTCAGCAAACACACCCTCATCATTGCGGTATACGCCGCTGATTCGCGTGGTGCCCGTGTTGCCTGCCAACGCCAGATCAAGGTCGCCGTCACCGTCGTAGTCACCCCAGGCCAATCGGCAGCCGTCCACTCCCGGCAAGCCGGCTCCGATGTCAACAAACGCGCCTCCATCATTCCGGTAGATGATACTCACGCGCGTTGTGCCGGTGTTGCCCGCCAACGCGAGATCCAGATCACCGTCGTTGTCGTAGTCTCCCCATGCGGTGGCGCCCATAACGCCTGCAAGGCTGGCACCGGTTTCACGGAAACCAATCGCCGTAAAGCTTCCTTCCTCCGCCCAGGGAGATCCCATGAAAGCGGTGTCCACCGCCTGTACGCTCCAGTAGTAGTCTCCCGCAAGGTTCTTCAGCTCCAAAGCGAGACGGGCTTGTGCATTGCCGGTCGCCGGAATCAGACGCACACCTGAAGACCGGTCCGCCATGCCGGAGAGCACATCCGCCGCCCCCGGGCTGGTGCCGACTCTGACGTTGTACGAAAGACCGCCGGCCGGTGTCTGGCCATCGGTGGCGGCCTGCCAAGTCAGCGTCGTCAGGTTCATGACTGCGGAGGCAGCGAGGCCCGTCGGAGCTGAAGGTGGAGCGTTGAAGACCCCACCATCGTTGCGAAACACGGTGTTTCCACTGCTGCCCCCGGTCAACGCCAGATCCAGATCGCCGTCGTTATCGTAGTCCCCCCAGGCCAGCCAGTTGGCGCCCAAAAGTCCCGCCGCAATGTCGATGAACGTGCCTGCTTCGTTGCGGTAGATATGTGCGATCGTCGTTGCCCCATCGCTGCCGGCTACTGCGAGATCCAGATCGCCGTCATTGTCAAAGTCGCCCCACCCAACCGAGCAATCGCTCACGCCGGTCAAGCTGGCGGCAATGTCAACGAGCAGACCTGCGTCATTGCGGTAGATGCGCGTCAAGCGGGTAGTGCCGTCGGAACCGGCAAGGGCCAGATCGGGATCACCGTCGTTATCGTAATCCCCCCAGGCCAGCGAACAGTGATCCACCCCCGGAAGCGCGGCGGCAATATCGGTAAAGTTCCCTCCGTTGTTGCGATAGATCGTGGTCACCCGTCCGCTGCCGCTAATCCCTGCCAGAGCCAGATCCAGATCGCCGTCATTGTCGTAATCAGCCCAGCCGAGACTGGAGAATCTTACGCCGGCGAGAGTCGCGCCAACCTCCACAAAGCTCCCCTGGTCGTTACGGTAAATCTTGGTAACGCCGCTGGCACCATCAGAGCCCGATATGGCTAGGTCCAGATCTCCATCATTGTCGTAATCGCCCCAGGCCAGTGAGCCATACATTACGTTAGTCAGGTTGGCTCCAGTATTGACGAACGTGCCCGAATCGTTTCTCAAGAGACCGCAAACCGCATCATATGATATTGAAGACTGCCCGCTGACAATGAGGTCCAAGTCTCCGTCAGCGTCGTAATCGCCCCAGGCGCTCGCCTCGCCTGCGAATACGTCAAGCACCACCTGCGAGTATGGTGTCCCCTGAAACGGCCCTCCGCGCTCATTGTGGTAGATCCTAGTATAGCCGTGACCGGCAACAGCGAGATCAAGATCACCGTCCTTGTCGTAATCTGCCCAGGCGAGTGAGCAGTCACGCACTCCGGTCAGTCCCGCGCGAATGTCGGTGAATGAGGGGCCGTCATTTCGATAGACGATACTGGTTTGGCTGCTGCTTCCTGTGGCACCCGCGAGAGCGAGGTCCAGGTCGCCGTCGCTGTCGTAGTCACCCCAGCCAACCGCGCAGCCATACACCCCGGTCAGCCCCGCCCCGATGTCCGCGAAGATGCCCGCATCGTTACGATAGATCGCAGCCATTTTGACGCTTCCGGTATGTCCGGTCAGAACCAGGTCCGGATCACCATCATCGTCATAATCACCCCAGGCAGCGGCGCAGTCACTGACGCCAGGTAGACCTGCTCCGATGTCGGTGAATGTGCCCCCGTCGTTGCGATAGATTGTGCTCAGCCTGCCGCCAATGGCGATGCCAGCAACGATGAGGTCCGGGTCGTTGTCTTTGTCGTAATCACCCCAGGCGACCGCGCACTCGCTGACACCAAGCAGACCTGCTCCGATGTCGGTGAAGGTGCCTCCGTCGTTACGATAGAGGGCGGTTATCCTGACGCTTCCCGTGTAGCCTGCCAGAAGGAGGTCCAGGTCGTCGTCCTTGTCGTAATCGCCCCAGGCGACGGCGCAGTAGCTGACGCCCGTCAACCCCGCGTTGATATCCGTGAAGACGCCCGCGTCGTTTCGGTAAACACGACTGATTCGCGTACTCCCGGTACTGCCGGCCAAAACAAGGTCTGGGTCGTTATCCTTGTCATAATCGCCCCACGCCAAGGCGCAGTAATGCACTCCGGGCAGGCCTGCATTGATATCCGTGAATACACCGTCATCGTTGCGGTAGATGATGGTGGTCGGCGTGGACCCGCCGGCCACAGCCAGATCGAGGTCTCCGTCAGCGTCAAAATCCGCCCATGCAATGGAGCAGTATTGCAGGCCCAACAATCCGGCTCCGATATCCGTGAATGTCACGCCGGGCATGTTCCGCGTCACCTTTCCCCCGGCGGCTACGTCCAGGTATCCGTCATTGTCGTAGTCGCCCCAGGCAACCTGCGCTCCGGGTATAGTGGCGTAGCCATCCGTGAACGGCTGCCCGGTCGCATGCCTGTTTCCGACGGCCATACACAATCCGACGACGACTAACGATAGTCTGATGGTTGATTTGACCGTCATGTCCCTGCTCCTGACTCTTTGGGGCGGGCGGCGATAGACCAGGTTCTCTTCCAGGCTTCTTGCCGCCGTCATTCTTATCACTTCTTCATCCTGTTTTACACGCTTGCCTGCCCAACTCAGTCCGCGCAGGCCGAATCAGCCGTGCTTCCTGCACCGCTGTAGCAGCGCTGGAACGAGCCGAAATCTGATTGATCTACGTCGTTGTCCTCGTCAAAATCGGCGGCGATATGGCCGTTGCCGTCGGGCGTCAGCGTGCAGCCCGGATCAGATTCGGGCAGTTCGGCCAGGTTGTACGGAATCGCCGGGCCGGTCGCACAGGCTTCGAAGACCGTCAGGTCATCGCCGTCCACGTCGCCGTCGGCATCGAAGTCCGCCTTGGCGGTGGGGAAGAATTCATACGCCCCCATATCCACGATCGGCGGCGTGCCCGCACCGGTGTCAATCGTGTCTGGATCGTCAAAGAACCGAGCCCAGCCAGCCAAGTCAAACGGCAACGGCTCGCCTAAGTCACCGTCGTCGTCGAGGTCGTCGGAATCGGCTGGCACACGAGCGTTGTTCGCGGCATCGAGGCAGGGCGAGTCAGCCTCCAGACGCAGGTCGCCAAGAACGTCGTCCGTGGTCCCCCAGATACAGTCCGGTCCCGGGTTGGCGGCGCGAAACAGAGGATCGGCTGAGATATTGCCGCCACTCCCGGTAGGATCACTGATACCGGAGAAGTTGTAATCCGTGTTGCCAAAGACGCAACTGTGGTCAAGCACCGCTCCAGCTTCGTCGTATATGCCGGAGGAGTTGAAGGCCACGATCGTGTTGGCGATGACATAGCTGCCGCCGTGGTCACCCACGGCAGTATAGACTGCACCCCCTTGCGAAGCAGAGTTCCCCACGACTGTGGAATTGGCCATCTGGGGGGGGCTCCAGGATGAAGCGGAATAGAGTCCGCCGCCAACGCCGTCATAGTACACACCGTCAAAGAGGTATCCCGAGGCAGCGTTCCTGGCAATCACTGTGTTGACAATCGTTGCGCTTGAGTCGTAGAAGCAGCCGATTCCTGCTCCTACTCCTGCGGTGTTACCCACCACCACGTTGCTCGTGATTGGCGGAGAAGACTCGTACTGACACCATATTCCGCCTCCACCGAGAGCGTGATTACCTTCCACCCTGTTCTTGACAATTGCTGGACTAGACGTTTCGCAATAGACTCCCCCTCCTAATGTATACTCACCAGCCGCGATGTTATTGATAATTGCGTTGTTGGCGATCACCGGCGACGCGAAATAGCAGTAGATACCCGCGCCCAAGCCGGGATGATCCAGATCGCTGCTCTGCAGATTGTTGTCGATGATGGTGTTGTTGGTGATCGCTGGAGACGCATAGGAACAGTAGACTCCAGCACCGCACATGGCGTCACCCCACGAGTCGTGGTAGACACTGGTCCCGCTGCCGTTACGGATGGTGAAACCGTCGATGGTGTTAGCGCGCTGAGGCAGGTTCAGACATGTCACCACCGAACCACCTGCCTGGCCATCAAGAATAGTGATGTTCAATTTCGAGTCGCGATCATCTCGCACTGTCTCCGCACCTGCAAAGCCGCCGTAGACATGGACATACGGCCTCAAGGTGAGTCGCTCCAGATAGATGCCGGCAGCCACCCAGACGTCCCCGCCTTGACCAGATACGGCATCGATGCCGGCCTGAACCGTTCTCTTTGCGAGCATCCAGTCCGAACCGTCATTGGCGTCGTGGCCATCCGGGCGCACGCGAACCACTGATGGCGGACCTTCAGTCCAGACAGTGCCATCCGATTCATCGGCCCCGATGTCCACTCGGCCATTCTGGATGCGGGGCTCGCCGTCCATGTCCAGCCTACCCGCCGGCACAACTGTGTCATCGCCAGCATCTCTGCAAGGCGAATCTGGCTGAATGTGCACGTTCCCATACCCGGCACCCGCAAACTCTGGATCGACGGAGATGTTGCCATCGACACCCGTTGGATCTGTAGTACCAACGTAGTCCCCCTCGGCGTTCCCATACAGGCAGTTGTATGCCAGGAGTGGCTCGCTTTGCGAAGCTCGGATGCCGGATGAGTTGAAGACCACAAGTGTGTTTACGATCGTTGGCACGCCGCCGCTGGCACAGTGAATTCCGGGACCGTGGTTTCCGACAATCGTGTTGTTCGTGCTCATTCCCGAACATGCGTGAAGATAGACTCCGCCGTATGTGGCGGATCTGTTGCCGGTGATCACGTTGCTCAGCAGCGTTGTGGAACTGCTATAACAGCAAATCCCGCCGTTGCTATTATCTCTGACCCTATTATTGGCGATAGTTGGCGAGCCAAGCTCCCAAGTAATCCCGCTCCCGTGATTGTCACTAATAAGGTTATTTGCTACTGTTCCCGACGAAGAAAAGCAGTGGATTCCACCGTCGTTGTTCTCTGTCACCGTGTTGCCGATCACTGTCGGGGAGCCACCGGAAAAGTAGATCCCGCTACCAACACCCCTGATCCAACTGCCGCCCGCGCTGTTATGGGTAATCGTGTTCCCGGAGATTATCGGCGAGGACTGCCAACCGGAGATCCCTCCCCCCGCCGTCGAGTCCTCGTAGGCCACGTTGCTAATAATGGTGTTGTTGACGATTGTCGGCGATCCGTAATCGCAATAGATACCGCCGCCAGCAATGGCTCGGTTGCTAGCAATCGTGTTATTCGCAATAGTCGGCGAGGAATGATCACAATATACCCCTCCACCCTTTGACGGCAGGCTCACTGGAAGACCGTTACGAATCGTGAAACCGTCGACGCGCGTAGCTTCAGTCGCGCCTGGCGTGATCAGTATCACCCGACCATTGTGGTTGCCGTCGATGATGGTGGCGGCCACGATGCCGGGATCGTCGGGGTTGATACTCCGCAGCGTGAGTGGGATGGCAGGAATGGTGATGTTCTCAACGTAGGCGCCATTGGGTGAACCGGTCGAGGGCAACACAATGATGGTGTCGCCGGACTCGGCCGCGTCGAGGGCGGCCTGAATCGTGGCGTGATCCCACGTCCCGTGCCAGTCGACGATCAGCGTGCGGCCGGCGATGGACGCCGCCAGCGCCTCCACCTGTTCGCGGGGCACCTCTTTCAGCAATGATGCCGGGGCGTCACCGGCGACGGGTACTCCCAGTGCCCCACAGACACTTACACCCAGCACGATCATCACGGCAGAAATGACAGGTCGCATCTTCTTTCTCCTCAGTGCAGTCCACACGATGATCAGTCCCCACAGCCGGCCTCCGCAGGGCTGCCTTGACCGCTGTAGCAGCGCTGAAAGGCACCGAAGTCGGATTGATCTACGTCGTTATCCTCATTAAAATCAGCGGCGATATGGCCGTTGGCGTCGGGCGTCAGCGTGCAACCCGGTTCGGGCTCGGGCAGCGCGGCCGGGTTGTACGGAATCGCCGGGCCGGTCGCGCAGGCTTCGAAGATCATCAGGTCGTCGCCATCGACGTCAAAATCACAGTCAAAGTCGGCAGTCGGACCGGGATCACGCCATCGCGCCCATCCGCCGTAATCCGGGTAAGTCATGTGAACATAACCTCCCACTACGAGTTCGCCTCCGAGGACAGTCAGAGCAGAAACGAACTCGCCCACCCCAAGGCCGGAGCCGAGCGCGGACCAGGCTGTTCCGTCCCATCTGGCAATGCCGTCTGCGGCAACGCCCCCGGCTTCCGTGAAATCGCCTCCCACGATCAGGTTGTTGTTGTAGACGGCCAAAGCGTAGGCGCCGGAGTACCCATAAAAACCACTCACTCCAGACCCGAGCGGTGACCAGGATGTCCCGTTCCACCTCGCAATGTTGTTGGCTGGTACTCCCCCGGCCTCTGTGAACACTCCTCCGACGATCAGGTCACCTTTGTAGACACCCAAAGCGTAGACGGCGCCGGTCACTCCAGACCCAAGCGAAGACCAGGATGTTCCATCCCATCTGGCGACGTTGTTGACGGCAACTCCCCCGGCATCTGTGAATGTGCCCCCGACGATCAGGTCACCATTGTAGACGTTCAACGCGCTAACCGAGCCATTCGGCAGGCCGGAGCCGAGCGGTGACCAGGATGTCCCGTTCCACCTCGCAATGTTGTTGGCCGGTACTCCCCCGGTTTCTGTGAACGAGCCGCCGACGATCAGGTCACCGTTGTAGACGGCCAAAGAGTTGGCGCTGGGGTATTCGCCGGCCATTCCAGACCCAAGCGAGGACCAGGATGTCCCGTTCCATCTGGCGATGCCGTTGGCTGGCACACCCCCGGCTTCCGTGAAATCGCCTCCCGCGATCAGGTCGCCGTTGTAGACCGTGAGGGCATACATGAACCCAGGATAGCCGCCGCTCAGCAATCCCGAGCCGAGCGCAGACCAGGCGATCCCGTTCCACCTGGCGATGCTGTTGACTGGCCTTCCGCTGGCTTCCGTGAACATGCCGGCGGCGATCAGTTCCCCGCCATAAACGGTGAAAGACTGGATCGGCCCATTCATCCCCGCCAGCAGCGGCGCCCAGGAAACGCCATCCCATTTGGCAATACTGTAGGCGGACACATCGCCGGCGAGATGGAAGTTGCCGCAGGCAACGACTTCGCCGCCAAGGACGACAAAGTCATGAACAGCCAGAATACCGTAGCCGTTGCGCAGTCCTTCGCCCATGGGGTTCCATTCGGTGCCATTCCACGTGGCAGTTCTCGTGGCTGTGATCACTCCGGCGGCGGTGAATGTTCCACCCGCGATCAGTTCGTTATCGTAAACCGCCAGAGCGAAGACGATGTTGTTCAAGCCGGAACCGAGGGCGGCCCATGAAGTACCGTCCCACCGCGCAATGTTGCTGACTTCAACACCACCGGCCTCCGAAAAGCTGCCGCCGGCGACCAGCTCGCCGTTGTACACAGCCAACGATTCGACTCTGGCGTTTGTGCTGGTCAAACCGTCGCCCACGGGCGTCCACGCGGAGCCGTGCCACCTGGCGATGTTGTTCACGGCAATCCCACTGCCGGTGGTGAATTTGCCTCCGGCAATCAGTTCGCCGCCGTGGATCGTCAGCGCCCTGACGGCGGGCGCTGCGCCACCCGTCAAACCGGTGTCGAAAGGCGTCCAGGCGGAACCGTTCCACCTGGCAATGTTGTTCACGGCAATCCCACTGCCGGTGGTGAATGAACCTCCGGCGATCAGTTCGCCGTTGTGGACGGCGACCGTGCTGACAGTGGGGCTCGTTCCGCCCGTCAAGCCGGTGTCCAATGGCTCCCAGGAGAACCCGTTCCACCTGGCGATATTGTTGACCGTGATCCCCCCTACGCTGGCGAAACTGCCTGCGGCAATCAACTCTCCATTGTAAACCGTGAGGGCGTAGACCCTGTCGCTGGCGGCCGTGAATCCGGGGCCCACCGGCATCCATGACATCCCGTTCCATTCGGCGATATCTGTCATCCCAACACCCCCGGCGGTGAAGAAGTTGCCACCGATCACCAGCCGCTCCGAATGCGGACCCGTGCCGTCGCGGTCCCAGAGCACGCCGGCATAGACGATACCGTCTACGTTCACGCCAGGGATGTCCGTGGGAAACGTCCACTGTCCTGAACACTGAGCAAAAGACCAACTGCTGCAGACGGTCAGCCCGATGCCCGCGAGCATCGTCATCCAGAACACGCTTGATGTGCGTACCGGCGGAGTATCAGCGGAAGCCATCATGTTCTTCCTCCTCTTGTCCGTTTGCACGTCCGCTGTCCGGAAATCGCCATTGGACGAGCAAATGTCACCTCACCGAACACGTTTTCCCATCCTTCTGGGCCGCACGACAATAACACCGGCAAGCAGCATGAGGCCCACTGTCGCCGGTTCCGGGACGGCGGTGAACGTGACCTCGCCGGTGGTGTAGAGGTTGGCCAGATCCCATTGATAGCCCGGCAGCGACAGCACCTGGCTGAACTGGTCGCCGGAGGCCAGCAGGCCGTTCCAGTTGAAGACGTCGAAAGTGGTTCCGACCAAGGCCAGCGGGTCGGTGCCCGGGGCAAAACCGAGCCGTAGCGTGCCGCCCAAGTCCGGCGTAAAGCCGCCGGCCAGCGTGATCGTCGAGCCCCACGCGGCGTCGGCGAAGATGATGTCGAGGATCGAGCCTTCGGCCAGCGTCATAGCATCGTCGATGGTGATGGCAATCCCGCCACCGTAGTCGCGGATGGGCATGATATCGGCAGACAGAAGGTTGAGGCCTTGGACGTGGCCGTCCGGTCGGATGAGATTGTCCGTGATAGCCGTGTCGAGTTGATAAGCATTTGCTCTACGTGCGTCCGCTCTTCTCAAGTCCGCGCCGGTCAGTGTCGTGTTGAGAAACGTAGCTTCTGTGAGGTTCGCCCCGCTCAGATCGGCGTTGGTCAGCGTGGAGTACGCTATACCTGCCGACGTGAGGTTCTGGCCAGCCAGATTCCAGCCGGTCAGGTCGTTATAGGAGAGTTCGATGTCGTGCAGATCATGGGCCTGGTAGCTGGCCGTCGAGTAGAGCTGCTCCTTCGTAAAGCCCTTACGCGTGCTGCCGCGGAAATTCGCCCCCGCCACTGTCGCCCCGCTCAGATCGGCGTTGGCCAAGACGGCAGCCGGAGGTCCCCCGGATGGCAGGCCATATCCAAGCCCTGCTCCGGACAGATTCTGCCCTGCGAAGTTCCAACCGGTCAGGTCATTGCCCCAGAGCGCGATGCCGTGCAGATCATGGGCCTGGTAGCTGGCCGTCGAGTAAAGCTGCTCCTTGGTGAAACCCTTGGACGTGGTGAAATCGAAGCTCGCCCCGACGATCGTTGCCCCTGTGAAGTCCGCGTTGGTGAGCGTGGAGGACCCCATGTCCGCCGACGTGAGGTTCTGGCCAGCCAGATTCCAGCCGGTCAGGTCATTGCCCCAGAGCGCGATGCCGTGCAGATCATGGGCCTGGTAGCTGGCCGTCGAGTAAAGCTGCTCCTTGATGAAACCCTTGGACGTGGTGGAACCGAAGCTCGCCCCGACGATCGTTGCCCCTGTGAAGTCCGCGTTGGTGAGCGTGGAGGACTGCATGGCCGCCGACGTGAGGTTCTGGCCGGCCAGGTTCCAGCCGGTCAGGTCATTGCCCCAGAGCGCGATGCCGTGCAGATCATGGGCCTGGTAGCTGGCCGTCGAGTAAAGCTGCTCCTTGATGAAACCCTTGGACGTGGTGGAACCGAAGCTCGCCCCGACGATCGTTGCCCCTGTGAAGTCCGCGTTGGTGAGCGTGGAGGACTGCATGGCCACCGACGTGAGGTTCTGGCCAGCCAGATTCCAGCCGGTCAGGTCACTGCCGTTTAGATCGATGCCATGGAGGTCTCCGGCCTGATAGCTGGCCGTGGAATAGAGTTGCTGTTTCGTGAAGCCTAGGGACGTGGCGGAACCGAAGCGCACCCCGACGATCGTTGCCCCTGTGAAGTCCGCGTTGGTGAGCGTGGAGGACCCCATTTCCGCCGACGTGAGGTTCTGGCCGGCCAGGTTCCAGCCGGTCAGGTCATTGCCCCAGAGCGCGATGCCGTGCAGATCATGGGCCTGGTAGCTGGCCGTCGAGTAAAGCTGCTCCTTGGTGAAACCCTTGGACGTGGTGGAACCGAAGCTCGCCCCGACGATCGTTGCCCCTGTGAAGTTCGCGTTGGCGAGCGTGGAGTACCGCATCTCCGCCGACGTGAGGTTTGCCCCGCTCAGATCGGCGTTGGTCAACGTGGAGGACTCCAGGTACGCCGAGGTGAGGTTTGCCCCTGTGAAAGTCGCGTCGGTTAGGGTAGCGGCCGAGAACGACGCTTCGCTGAGGTTGGCACTGGTAAACTGGGCGCTGTCGAGCCAACTGGAACTGAAGTAACTCCCGTGAAGATCCAATCCGCCGGACAGGTCGGCGCACCGCAGGTTGTGCGGGTCCGTGTTCCAGTACGAAAGATATACCCCCGGTCCCGGCGTGATGGTCTCCGTTCCAGGGATCACCTCGCCGGTCTGCCAATTGTAGATCTGGGCGTTGGCGGGAAGAGTGGGCAAGGCTATCACGATGAGCATTATGGCCGGCAGGGCAAACGGCGGTCGTCGAACTGATCGATGGGGTATCATTTCCACCTCCTACTTGTCTTATCGAGATGCTGAGCCATCATTGTACTTCCGGCGACCGGCCAAGAGAATGCCGATTACCCGCTAGGAGCCTCTCCAAACGGTCTGGCTGCCGGCCTCCTGGCCGCGGTTGAAGGCCCGATAAACCGAGGTATCTCCTCGCCTCGTCGTGGATGCCCCGGGTACGATGGCCTCCAATGATTCAGATGGGAAACAGGTTCTGCAGTCACGGGGAGCCTTCGGAATTTCTGTCGCTTCGATCCGCCGAGGAAGCTGTGATGTCGGTCACAGAATGGATTAGGACCGAATTAGTACGATAAAGCAGGTCGCCAGCACGGCGAGCCTGAGAAACCCACGCGATCACATCAAACCGTTGGAGCCCAAGGTGCCGAAGCTTATGCTATAGGCTGGCTTGTGGCAGGTTGCGGCCTATGGGCTCAAGGCAATGAACGACGCAGAGCATGTTATCGACAAGGCCCGCCAGGGTGATCGCAATGCCCTATCTGCGCTCCTGCGGGAGCACGGCCCGGCCGCCCGGGCGGCTGTTCGGGGCAACATCCCCGCCAAGTGGCGGTCCATGCTCTCTGAGGATGACGTCATCCAGCAAACCTACGCCGACGCGATCGTCGGTATCCGACAGTTCCGGTCAGACGAGCCGGGGGCCTTCTCCACTTGGCTGGCCAAGCTGGCCCGGAACAACCTTCTGGCCGCGATCGGGATGCTGGAAACCGCCAAGCGCGGCGGCGACCGGCGACGGATGGAACTGGGAGGCTCGGATGAGTCTTGCGTCGAGCTCTACCTGTCGGTCACGGCCGGTGGGGCAACCCCGAGTCGCCAAGTAGCCCGGGAAGAGGCGAAGTCGGCGGTCTTGAAAGCCCTCGATCAGCTTCCAAGTTTCTACGCGACGGTCGTGCGGATGTATGATATCGAAGGACGCGAGGTGCAGGAGGTCGGCGAGCAACTCAAACGTTCGCCCGGCGCCGTGTACATGCTTCGGGCCCGAGCGCACAGGGAGCTAGCCAGACTCATGGGCAGCGCGTCGGATTTTCTGACGTATAAAGGCTGAGTCCGCAGCCCGTAATAAAGTCGGTCAAGTGAGTTTCGGTCATGTCGACTGAACCAAAGCCATCAAGTGACCGCGAGAACGAGTTGATTGATGCGGCGTTTGAACAAGTCTCGGGAGTTCGTGGTTCAGGGGATCCTCTCTTTCCATCCCTGCCCACAGAAGACCTTCAGATTCACACGTCGGCATTGCAGGATTCGCTCGACGCCCAATCGTCTCCAGACAAGCCGTTGACCGACAGTATCCCGGGTTACGAGATCCTTCGCGAGATCCACCGTGGCGGCCAGGGGGTCGTGTATCAGGCCATCCAGAAGAGCACGAAGCGGCGTGTCGCCATCAAGGTGATGCGGGAAGGTCCGTTTGCCGGCCGTCATGACCAGATTCGCTTCGAACGCGAAGTGCAGGTTCTCGGTGCTCTGAACCACCCACACATTGTGTCCATCCACGACAGCGGAACGGCGGCCGGCAGCTTTTACTATGTGATGGACTACATCTCAGGCCAGCCGCTGGATGTCTGGATGGCCAGCCGCCAACGGAGCGTCGATGAGATCCTCCGCATGTTCGCCCGGATCTGCGAAGCGGTGAACGCGGCCCACCTGCGAGGCGTGATTCACCGGGATCTCAAGCCGGGCAATATCCGCATCGACGCAGAGGACAACCCTTACATTCTCGACTTCGGCCTGGCCAAAATGGCGACTGGCCAGGTCACCGATGAGAGCCGGCCGCAGGTCATGACCATCACCGGCCAATTCGTGGGCAGCCTACCATGGGCTTCGCCGGAACAGGCCGAGGGCATCCCAACCAAGATCGACACGAGGACCGACGTGTATGCTCTTGGGGTGATCCTCTACCAGATGCTTACCAGCCAGTTCCCCTACCAGGTGGTAGGGAACATGCGCGATGTGCTCGACAACATCATCCGCGCTGAGCCGGCCCGGCCAAGCACGATCCGCAAACAGATCAACGACGAGGTCGAGACGATTGTCCTGAAGTGCCTGAGTAAGGAGCGCGAGCGTCGCTATCAGACTGCCGGCGAACTGGCCCGGGATGTCGGCCGCTATCTGGTCGGCGAACCGATCGATGCGAAACGCGATTCGTTCGGGTACATGCTGCAGAAGCAGTTCCGCCGGTACAGGTTGCCGGTCGCGCTGGCGGCTGGGTTTGTGGGGCTCCTCGTCATAGGGCTCGCGATCACATCAAGCCTGTATTTCCGTGCAGATCGCGCCCAGCGGGCCGAAGCTCAAGCGCGGCTTAGTGCGGACCAGAACGCGCGCAAAGCCCTACGCGAGAAACAAGCAGCCGACGAACAACGAATCTTGGCCGAACAACGGGAAGTGGTCGCACGACGAAACCTATACGTGGCCAACATGAACATAGCTCAAGTGGCTTGGAACTCAGGCCAAATCCGCCGTGTGCTGGACCTCCTGCAGGCTAATCGCCCTGCTGACGGCAGGGAAGACCTGCGAGGATTTGAATGGTACTATTTGTGGCGGCTGTGTCATCGAGAGCAGCGCAAGCTACACGGGGGGTGCTTCTACGGGACCCGGTTTTCGCCGGACGGCAATGTGCTTGCAACCAGCGGTATTGACTACACGGCGCGGCTCTGGGACCCCGTCACGGGGCGCGAGCTGAGGGTATTGCGAGGGCACACGGCCCAGATGGTTTACGATGTAGTCTTTCTGAACGGCGGCGCAACGGTCGCAACGTGCGGGTCCGATGCGACGGTCAGGTTCTGGGATGCCGCAACGGGTGAGCTAGCGGCTACAACTTACCTCAACGGCACTTGGGCCTATGCCCTAGCTGCAAGCTCCAATGGCCGGACTTTAGCCGCAGCCAAAGATGATGGAAGCGTGGGGCTGCTGGACACTGCCACGCGTCGCGAGAAGGCAAGCCTCCGGGGCCATGAACGCTTGGTGCATGGTGTGGCGTTTTCGCCCGCCGGCGAGACGCTGGTTTCTGCGAGCTTTGATGGGAACGTTAAGCTCTGGGACCTGGCTTCGGGCCTGGAGAAAAGGACGATAGGGTCGGGATTGGGTGAGGTGTGGTGTGTGGCCTTCTCCCCGGACGGCAAGGTGCTGGCCTCCGGAGTGGATCAAGAAATGAGTGTGCGCCTTTGGGACACCTCTACATGGGAGATCATCGGGGACCTGCGAGGCCACACGGACCGGGTATACGCGTTGGCGTTCGGTCCTGACGGGCGGACGTTGGCCAGTGGAAGTCGCGGCGGCACCGTGAGATTCTGGGATGTGGCGACAAGACAGCCGATCGGCATGATTCATGGGCATTCTTCGTATATTCGAGGAATGACCTTTTCGCCAGATGGTGCAACACTTGCCACCGCTGGCGGCGATCAAGTAACAAAACTGTGGCATTGGCGCTCGAACGCTGAGGCCCCAGTCTTGTCCAAGACCCCCGACGACGCACCCGTACTTTCCATTGCGTTCGCGCCAAGCGGCCGCGTTCTGGCGTCAGGCGGCGTTGATGGCGAGGTGGCGTTCGGGGATTTCATCGACGGTCGCCGACTCAGAAGCGCCGCGCCGCATGCCGGTCGAATCCACAACATCGCTTTCTCTCCCGATGGGGAGTCCCTAGCAATTGCCTGTGCGGACGGCACTGTGAGAATCCTGGAAGCGCACACCGCCCGCGAGGTCGCGATCTTTCGCGGGCACCCGAATCAGACTGCGCAGCCTTCCGATCTGTATTTCGACACGGACCGCGGTAGCGTAACCGTATCCGCCGTCGCGTTCTCACCAGACGGCAGGGTTCTCGCTTCGTGCGGCAAGGACGGCACGGTCAGGCTCCAAGACCCGCTGAAGATTCGTGAACCGCTGGTCCTGACAGGCCATGCAAACTCGGTAACGGCCGTGGCGTTCTCACCTGACGGCAAACTCCTGGCTACCGCGAGCTACGACAAGACCGTGCGGCTTTGGCACCCCAGCACAGGCAAGGCCCGGTCCGTGTTGCAAGGCAGCCAACAAGAACTTCAGTGCGTCGCCTTCTCCCCGGACGGTCAGACAGTCGTTGCAGGGAGCGGCGTCTACAACAACTCTCCAGGCCAGACCATACTTTGGGACTTAGCAACTGATCAACAACGAGTTGTTCTCGCCGGGCACGATGCGGCAGTGTTCTCTGTGGCATTCACCCCGGACGGGAGAGTACTGGCTACAGCTAGCATGGATGGCAGCATCCGCCTGTGGGATACGGCGGTCTATCAGGAGCGTGCCGTCTTCCGGGTGCCGGGCGGAGCGGTCAACCAAGTGGCTTTTTCTCCCGATGGCACCACGCTTGCCGCTGCAACAGGAGGGGGTAATGTCACTGTCTGGCGCTCTGCGACACCCCAAGAGGCGGATCGCGAAGACGTGTTCTGGTATTGCCACCGGAGCATGGATACCGCTTCAGCCGCCGGCAGACAACCAGACGAGTATCAGCAAAGCCTTCGGTACGCCGAACGCGCTTTCAGAGAGTCTGCTCCATCAAGTGTCGTTTTCACGGCTTTGGCATTTGCGCAGTATCGGATGAATGAATGGGACAAAGCCCTCAACAGTATAAACCAAGCAATGGCGATCGATCCCAGCAACCCATTCATCGTTGCCATTAAGACGATGACCTTGGTTCACTTGGGACAAGGAAGTGAGGCCAAGAACGGATTTGCGATGACCCGTGCACTGCTGCAGAATCCGTGTTGGGCTGAAGACTGGAGAGCACAAAGTCTCTACAAGGAAATGCTGGTGGTACTCGGCGAGCCACCGGACACACAACCTTTCATCAGACCGGTGCAGCGTCCCGGGAGCGCCCTTGCGTCACTTCCCGTGAAAGAATCCGCGATCTCGCTGCTCGGCCGCAAGTCTGCGGAGGGCGTGAGCAAGGCTGTTGCTATGGCCCGTGCGCTCGACCTTGATCGCTGTGAATCCGAGGATCTCCTCCCAGCTGCCGAGTACCGGCTGCTGGGCGATAACGCAAACGGTGCCATCGACGCCTTGCGGGAAGCCTGTCAGCGCGAACCGGAGGAAAACGTAGAACGGCAGCTTGTCGTGGGCTGGGCTTTGCTCCACAGCGGTCGGCCAGACGAGGCGAAAGCGGTACTCGAAAAGACAGTCGCCGCACTCGGGCCCTGGTCGCCGATGCCGCCAAAGAAGGCATATGTCGGGCACTGGAAGGCCGCGTACTTCCTTGGGCTGGTCAGTGCTGAACAGTACGCAAGCAACTACCGCAACCACGTGGGGCTGAAAGAGGCTTATGCCTGTTATCCATGGTTCTATATTGGCCAGCGGATGGAGATTGAAGGCAGGCGGGAGGAAGCTATCGCAGCATACCGTACGTCGGTCGAACTGGGCAAGCTCCCGGACGCCCACTTCATCCACAACTGGTCGGCGTATCGACTGGGAATTCTGACGGGAACAATCTCCCCGTCTGCTTCGGGGGCTGCGGAGCCACTGGTTCCTGTGGAATCCACCCAGCCGGCGTCGTCCAAGCCTGCGATGCAGCCCAATCGCGAGCCGGCCCAATTGGCAGACGCGACTGAGTTTGGAGGGCTGAGCTTTGAGACGGTTACCGCGCCCGGCCACAGCGAAGAGGAGTATCGCAAGGCCTTTGAGCAGGCAGCCGCGGCTCATCGTATGGCCCCAGACAATCCATACTATCTGAGAACAGAGGGCATCGGCTTATATCGTTTTGGCCGATATGCCGAAGCGGTTGAAGCCCTGGAGGAATCGAATCGCATGACCGGTGGGCTTCCCAGCACAACGTCATTTCTTGCGATGTGCTATCACCGCCTGAATCAGCCGGCTGAGGCTGATGCCGCCATGAAGCGTCTGCGCAAACTCATGCTGTATCCACAGTGGTTGTGCCGCTCTGATGTGAAGGCTTTCTACGATCAGGCCCTTGACGAGCTGGGCCAGCCTTCAGAGAAATCATGGCCCGGACTGACACAGGGCGACTGGCATATCAGATTCTTTGTGTGGGACAAGCAGCGACCGGTCATGCACGAGGATAACTGGAAGACGGTCCTCGCGACCGCCCCCGTGGCGGAAATGGAGGCCGAATGCCTATGCCTGAGCCCCGGCTACGAATCACCCTGCGCGAATGTCCCTGCTGATTACTTTGGGACCGTAGCGACCGCCTTGCTGGAGATGAAGGACGCCGGCCGGTACCGTATCTGCGCTCGTGCCGATGACGGCGTGCGTGTGTGGATAGATGACCAGCTCGTGATCGACAAATGGGTCCCGCAGGCTGCGAACCTCATCAGCGTGGAACTGGACCTGCCCTCCGGCCAGCATCCCGTTCGCATTGAGCACTTCGAGGAACAATGGGGTGCAGTCCTAGTCTTCTGGATCGAACCTGCCTCAGGGCTCGACACCCCGGGCAAGTAACGCATTCGACTGCCGGGGTGACTCTTCTTACCGAAGGCGAGAGGCCGGTGGTGCATGAGTGCCTCTCGAAAAACCGTTCACAATCCAATATCCGGCCGTGGCAGCTATACCGCCAGGGCCAGCAGTGACGATGCCCGCTCGTCGGCTTCCGTGCGGTCGCCGGCGTTGGGCAGCTTGCCGGCGAGCCGGGTGAGCGCATCGACCAGAGCGAAGACAGTGAATCTTCCCTGCTGGCGGGCGATCTCCAGGGCCTCGTCGGCCACCTTGCGGCGGATGCCGTGCTGGCTCAGGACTTTCAGCACCTCGTCGGCTTCGTCTCCGATCTTGGTGACCATAGCCTTGCGGATGGTCTGAACGAATCCGTCGCGACGCTGATCGCGCTTCTCGACCAGGCCTTCGATGATCCGCCGGATCTCCCCGAGCGAATCGTGGACGTTGGCGGTGTGCTTGCGGGTGAACTCGACGATGTCCACCGCGTCCCAGACGATGTGGTTCTGGCAGATCGCCTGGAACCAGAACGTCTGGATACCCACCGTTCGCCGGCCCACCTCCGAGTTCCAGAGGAAGAAACCCGGAGCGAAGGGCTCGCCGTCGATGTCCGTCCAGCCCATCGGGTCGATGAGGAAGCAGAACATGTCCTGCTCGCCGCAGTAGAGCCCCGTTCCTCCCCTGGGCCGGGCCGGCTGCTCCGGCTCTTCCCAGGGCGCGGTGTCCTCCGGGCTGGCCAGCTCCGTCGGCGGGGCGGCAGCTTCCTGCGGTGGCCGGAAGTCCGTGGCGAACTCGCGGACGATGTTCAGCAGGTCCACGTTGTGCAGCCGGGTGTAGCTGGTACCGTGAATCGACCGAATCGTCGAGCCGGACGTGAGCACCTGGGCCGGCTTGTCGCCGCCGGGCATGGTCTCCTGGAGCGCCCGGGCCGCCGTCTCCGGCGACAGTCGATTCAGCGTATCCTTGCTGACGTTGGCCAGACGGCACAACTGCGAGAACGACCAGTCGTTCATGAAGAATTCCTGATCGTCGAATCCCAGCACCACGGTGCCGGGTTGAGAAAGCGGCCGAAGCCGCTGGGTGGCGGGCCAGTGTTCGACCGACCGCTCGCGGTCTTCCTGGCAGTGCTGCCAGAGTTCCACGAGCGTGCCGAATCGTTCATCTTCCGTCCGCCGGAACATTTCTTCGCTTGCGCGTGTGAGATTGGGCATGGATGTCTCCTTGCATTCAATGAGGACAAGCGTTTCCGCCTGCCGAGTAACCTGTGTTGCACCACCGGTCTCTCATGGGGAGGACCAGGCCGTCAGCACAATGGAAATGCCGATCCTCTCGATCAGGGTTATGCGACGGCCGGCGTGAAGCGTGACGTGGAGAAGCGAGAAACTTCTGGACTTGCCCGCTACCGCCGATTCTTGGTCAGGCAGAAGAACATGGCGTTGATGAGCATGAACATCCGCCACCGCGAGGGCAAACGATACTCGGGAAAAATCGCCTTGGCCGGGCATTCACTCACGCACAGCCCGCAGTCGATGCACAATTCGGGGTCGATGTAGAGCATGGCCGCTCGCGACCAGGCGGGTTCCGCCGGCGTGGGGCCGATGCAATCTACCGGACAGACCGCCAGGCACGCGGCGCAGCGGGGTCCCCGGCAGGGTTGGGTAATGACATGGGTCATCTGGGCATCCTCACTTCAAGGGGCCAGGTGGAGACATGACCCGCGTATAAAACCTCTGCGTGTGGGCCGACGCCGGCCCAATGGTAACCGTCGGTCAGCTTGCCTCGGATGCAATCGCCTGCTGGTCCAGAATCCACGTGTGGACCTGGTCGATGGTCTTGGCCAGGAGCAGCAGGTCGTCGCGGCCGAAGCTGGACGTTTCCTTCCACTCCTCGCCATCCTTGTAGATGCGGACGAGGGTCACGTTGAAACGCGTCCCGTTGCTCGTCTCGTTGGCCCATACCAAGGCCTTGATGTGGCCGTGGCGGACTTCCTGAACGGGTCGATTGACTGGCTTGGACATAAAGCACCTCCTTCATAACTTTGGCAAGGTCATCGTCTCCCACCTGACACGTGGGTTATGCTCTCGCCGCGGGGGAATGTGACGTGGGACCACGCCGCCCGGCAGAAGACGGGGCCTGGCCGGTATGGGCACGACACCCGTAGGAGTCACGAAGACGTTGAAAACTCTTCCGGCCGAAAGCAGAATCGCCCTGGGGATCATGGGAGGTGCTGACCATGCGGAAACGCCCCAGACGGCCCGTGTAGGCGTTGCGGTCAACGACGGCGCGCAAAGAGTATCGCGAGATAGCCAAGGAGGGCGACGGTCGCGGCGTCGGGGTGGGCAAACGCGAAGGCGCCCAACATCAGCACCAGAGTGAAGCCTGCGTCCATGATCGCTTATATGCCACATTCCGCCAAGAATGTCACGCCCGCCGCGCTGATCGCGCTTTGCCCACCCACCGCATGAATATGCGGCGTGCCGTCCGCGAGCTGGCCTTGCCGGAGATCCGGGCGGTTCGCGCGGAGATCGAAGGCCTCCGGGGAGAGGTCCGGGCGTCGCCGGCCAGGGTGTCGGAACAGACTGGGCGGTGACCATTCAACCAGAGGGGCCATTGAACCACGCCGGCCGCGGCGGGGAATCCGGACGCTCATGACGTGTCGGCGGGCTCCTTCTTCAATGGACCGCCCCAGTTGGCGACCGACCCGATGCTGTAGCCCCGCCGGTTGCACCAAGCCTCGTGCGACCCACCATCCAGCAGGTGTTCGATGAGTCCCAGGGCGGAATCCACGACCGCCCGAATGTCGTGGAGTTCCTGGCCCTTGGCCACAAAGAGGGTCTCCACGCGGGTGGTTTCCGGGCAACTGCGGTGGATGGCGAGCGAGTAGCCGAGCCCGTGGTCGGAAGCGACCTCCAGCACTTCGGCGGTCACCTGTCCTGACCAGAACATGTGAATGGTTTTGATCATGTGATTTCTCCGTGGTTGACGGTGTTGCCAGACTCCACCGGGCTGCCTGACCCCCGACGCTTGCGCATACCGGCATCTCTGCTGCTTATCACAGCCGGGGGGTGGCCGGCGAGCGGTTTTCGTTCCGCTACCCGTGGTCGGCCAATCACCCTCAGGATGCGAGACCTTTCGCCGGGGGTGCTCCCGCCCACCCGCCGCAGGTGGGTGGCCTGCATCCCCTGCCGTCTACGGCCGTCGCCCTCGGGTCCTCACCCAGAAGGGCCGCCAGGCCTTCGGGACCCGAGGGCGACGGGCCGGCGGCAGAACCGGTCCGCAGACCGGTTAAGCATCCCTGCCCCTCTGCCGGTACGGTCCCGAGCCCGAGGGCTCCTCGACGGACCGGCTGCGCGGTAACATGGTGCCGCTGATAACCGGGCGTGGACCATGGCCGGTTGCCAGCAGCCCGGGTCCCCGGGCTGCTCACGTCAAACGTCCGCCCGGCATCAGCCCCCGAAAGCGATGCAGTCAAGGAGAACTGATATCGAATCGATCCGCGCAAATCTGTTATGGAGGAGGTGCAACCTTGCCAGCGAAACCACGATGGCTTCGACGGGTGCTGGTTCTGGCCAGCCTGATGCTGCCGATCACTGCCTTGGCGGAGGATAAACCAACACCGGTAGCCGAGCAGGGCGCGCTCCTGGATGCATCGAACATGCCCTACGAACGCGTGCTCGACTCACTTGCCAGCCAGCAGCAGAAGGACTTCACGGTCAAGGTGCTGCGTTTCGCCCTGACGGGGAGCGTGAAGGACTTTGAGGCGATCGCCCCTGTCATCGACAAGGACTACAAGTCCGTGCTCGATACGGGCCAATCCACGCTGCACCTGGCCGTGACCGGTGGATACAACGAGACGCGGGCAGAGATGTACGAGAAGATCTACCATATGGCCTGGGATCAACGACAACCCGCAGAGGCGTTGGATGCCGTTGTCCGGGCGATCTTCTATGACTCGAACGACTGGGTCTACTGGGCCTTCGCGTCCACCGTTCATGATGCACACTGGGCGGAGAAACCGACCAGAAACTTCGTCAAGGCCGAGATGTATGGCAAGATCGCCTTGTGCCTCCAGCCGCGTGACCCGGGACCCTACTACTGCGTCATCCGGGCCTACTACGCTCAGGGCAAGCAAGCCGAGATCAGCCCTTTGGCGTCCCGGGCCCTGGAAGTGGCCAAATTCGACAAGGCCTACGCCCAGTTCCTGAGGAACGATTACGGACGCGGTTACTTCATGGAGCATAAAGGGCGAGCCCTGGTCGCCACGGGAGACAAGGCGCGGGGCGAGGATTACTTGAAGATGGCCGTATCAGTTGGCTTTCCGCTGTCTTCTTTGAAGCTGCACGAGATGGAAGAGGGGACAATCTATTCGACCGTCACGGCCAAGCGGCTCAAGCTCGGGGACGCACCTGACTTTGGCCTTCACTACAGGGTGGTCAAGGAGCGGCTGCAGGTCACTTATATCCGCAGTGGTTCACCTGCGGCCGCCGCCGGCCTTCAGGTGGGCGACGTGATCGAGAGCTTCAACGGGCACCCGATCCGGTGCGACTACTGGACCGAAGCGAAGCTCGAAGATGTCTTGAACGCCGTTGCCACCGGCGCGACCGCCCAGGCACTCCTGCACGTCAGGCGGGGAAACACGGACCTGATCGTGTGTAAATAGGCACACCGCCGTGACCGCCACCCGGCGGACATCGGGACGGGTGGGGCCGTAGGGTCGCATTGGGGCGTTGCTTGCCGGCTCAGGCCACCTCTGGTGGGGTCGTGAACCGTGGTCGGCGGGTGGATACAATACAGAAAGGGAGTATCCGTGTCGGGGCAACGAGGCTGCCCCCGGATGCGACCCGTCGAACGTGATTTTTTCCCCCCCCACCGTCATGGGTCAAAACTGACGGTTTGTGTGTCGGGCATGAGGTCCCCGACGAAGGGCGAGACTTATCGGAGCGGCATTACCCGTTGCCTCGATGACCCCAAGGGTCGTCGGGGGAGCGCGTGATGAACGAGCGGGTCAGCTCCACGCCAGGGTGTAGCCCTGGTGGGACCTGTTCTAACGATGGAGTGAAACATCGTGATTAAGGTAAGAATCGCCGATTTTCCGGGCATGCGCCCGGGAAACCACAATGTCGACATGATTCTGGTCGTTGATTACCGTGGCAACCTCAAGCAGGTAATCAAGTC